>CAZVLS010000004.1:148467-329604 GCA_964628295.1 uncultured Acidobacterium sp. | reverse complement strand
TGTGGGAGTCCGAGCCCGGCATCGCCGCGCAGATCGTGGCCGCGCCAGACGCAACTCAGGCATTCATGGGTCCCCGGCCCGACCAGATGTTTGTCTTCGCGAGAAGCCTGCGCGGTGAATCGGTGCCTGTGCCGCCGCCCCTGCCGACTGCAGGGGGCGGGGAGCCGAGCGCCGGGATCCGCTACACAGCGCCGACGGAGTCCGCACCTGCGATCGGTTCCAGGCTCTCCGTGGCCGGATCGAGCAGCCAGAACATCGTGGTGATCGAACGTGATGAACGCGGCCCGGGCAACGGGCGTGGCCGCGTGATCACGCGTGGTGGACAGTTCCCCTTCGAAGGCCGCTGGACGCTGATGGCCAAGCACCGCGCCGGCTCACTCGAAGCCGCGGTCGGGGCCGTGCGCATGCGCAACCTCGGGATCAGTTCCGGTGTGTTGCTGTTGCTGACGCTCGCGATCGGCTTGATCGTGGTGTCAGCCCGCCGCGCACAGGAACTAGCGCGACAGCAAATGGAGTTCGTCGCAGCGGTATCGCACGAACTGCGCACGCCGGTGTCGGTGATCGGCGCCGCGGCCGGCAACCTTGCTGACGGCGTGGTCGGCGATCCGCAGCGCGTGCGGAAGTACGGTGAGACCATCCAGGGTGAGGCGCGCCGCCTTGCCGAAACCGTTGAGCGCGTGTTGCAGCTTGCCGGCATCGCAGCCGGCAGGGCCGCCGCCGCCCGCACACCCGTCAACCCGGAAGATCTCGTGCACGAGTCGTTGGCTGCCTGCCGAACGGAGATCGACAATGCCGGCGTCAACGTTGAAGTCGGCATTGCCGATAACCTGCCGCACGTCGTCGGCGACGTGACGGCGCTGCGCTCGGCGCTGCAGAACTTGATCAGCAATGCCGTCAAGTACGGCGGTGACGCTCGATGGCTTCGCGTCTCCGCCCGCGCGGTTCCCGGTTCACGGCTCCCGGTTCCCGGCGAGGTTCAGTTCGTCGTCGAAGACAAGGGCCTGGGGATCGAGGCCGACGACCGGAAGCACATCTTCGAACCGTTCTATCGCGGCCGCGAGGCTGTCTCTCAGCAGATCCAGGGCAGCGGCCTCGGCCTGAACCTCGTGCACCGCATTGCCGAGGCGCACGACGGTTCGGTACACGTCACCAGCGAGCCCGGGAAGGGCAGCACCTTCACACTGTCCCTGCCGGCGGTCCACGATCGCCAAGCCGGACACGAGTCCCTGGACCTTGCCAGACAAGCGACTCCTACTCGTTGAAGACGAACCCGGCCTGCAGCTGGCGCTGAGCGACCGGCTGACCGCCGAGGGCTACACCGTTGAGACGGCCGGCGACGGCAACCTCGCCATCACGCGCGCGACCGGCGAGCCGTTCGACGTGATCGTGCTCGACGTGATGTTGCCGGGCCGCGATGGCTTCGACGTGGCGAAGACCATCCGCCAGCAAGGCATCCAGACGCCGATCCTGATGCTGACCGCGCGCACACAGGTGGTGGACCGTGTCGTCGGACTCAAGCTCGGGGCCGACGACTATCTGACCAAGCCATTCGAAACGATCGAGTTGCTGGCCCGCATCGAAGCGCTGCTCCGGCGCGCGCCGTCCGGCGCCTCAGGTGTCTCGCTCGAGCGCTATCAGTTTGGCGACATTACCGTTGACGTGAGAAAAGCCGAGGTCAGCCTGAACGGCCAGATGCTCGACCTGTCGGCCAAGGAATTTCAGCTGCTGAAGTACTTCATCGAGCATCGCGGCGCCACCGTCTCCAGGGACGAGTTGCTGCACGAGGTCTGGGGTTACAGCAACACACCCTCCACTCGTACCGTGGACGTGCATGTCGCGTGGCTGCGGCAAAAGCTTGAGCCCAACTCCCGCGTGCCGCAGTACATCCTGACGGTGCACGGCCTCGGGTATAAGTTCGCGGGTTAACCAAACTTCCAGATCTCGCAATTCAACCGCGCGGATCAACATCGCGCGCGTGTGACCAGGGACAGGCAGGCGGTTACCAGCCGCACTGGCGCAACGGACACGGACGACACCTCCCGGCACAGCCCATGCTGTCCCCCTGCCGGAGGTTCCATGCTTTCTATTTGTCGTGTGCTACTTACGGCGGCGGCCGCCGTGTTGTTCGTCCCAGGGATGGCAAGCGCGCAAGCCAGCGGCGAGATCTTTGGCCGCGTGTCCGACGCATCGGGCGGTGTGATGCCCGGCGTCACGGTCACGCTCACGGGTCCATCGCTGACGCCGCAGACTACCGTTTCACTCGATAGCGGCGCCTATCGCTTCCCGAGCATTCCGATCGGCACCTACTCGGTGACGTTCGAGATCCCGGGCTTCAAGCGAATGGTTCGCGAGAACGTTCGCGTCGAGACGGGCTTCAATGCCGAGATCAATGCGGCGCTGGCCGTATCCACGGTCGAGGAAACCGTCACGGTGAGCGCGGCCGGTCCGGTCGTCGACACGCGCTCGACGACCACGGGGCAGACGTTCAATCGCGAGATGCTGGAGCGCATTCCGAGCGCGCGCGATCCGTGGGTCGTGCTCGAGCAGACTGCCGGCATCATCATGAACCAGCAGAACGTCGGCGGAAACAAGTCGGGCCAGCAGTCCACCTTCATCGCTCACGGCACCGGCAACAACGAAGTCTGGAACGTCGACGGCGGCAACGTCACCGACATGGCCTCGTCATCCTCCTCGCTGTACTTCGACTTCGATGCGTTTGAAGAGATCCAGGTGCAGACCGGCGGCAGCGATGCGTCGGTGCAGTCGAGCGGCGTGTCGGTCAATCTCGTGACCCGCAGCGGCGGCAACGAGTTCCGTGGCTCCAGCCGTTTCTACGTCGTGGACAACAACCTGCAGGGCGACAACATCACGCCGGAACTGCAGGCACAGGGCGCCGGTTCCGGCAATCCGATCAAGAACATCAAGGACTACGGGTTTGAACTGGGCGGACCGATCATGCGCAACAAGGCGTGGTTCTGGGGTTCCGCCGGTCTCAACGACATCGAAGTCGGCGTGGTCGGCTTCACGAACCCTGGCGGCGACCCGAACAATCCCGATGACCTGTTCAGCGACGTCACCAACCTCAAGACCTACAACGCCAAGCTGCAGTACCAGTGGTCGCGCACCAACAAGTCGACGTTCCTTTATTTCTTCAACGACAAGGTCCGCAACGCGCGCGGTGCAGCGCCGAACATGCCGCCGGAGACCACGTTCCGCCAGACCGCCCCGGTGCACAACATCAAGGCGACGCACCAGTGGATCCCCAGCAACCGCCTGACCGTTGAACTCCAGGGATTCTCGATGCCGAATGGCGGCTTCAAGCTCGACTTCCACGAAGACTCGCTCGTGGACGTGCAGGGCGCCATCGACCTGGCCACCAACGTGAGCAGCCGCTCGAACCAGATGAACGACAACCGTCGTCCGCAGGCGGAATTGCGCGCCGATGCCAACTACTTCCTGACGAACTTCCTGGGTGGCGATCACGCGACCAAGTTCGGCGTGGGCTACCGTGACAACCCGGTGGGCTTCTCGGCAGTTCGTGGCGGCCGGGCGCGCGCCCGCTTCCGCAACGGCCTGCCGGTCGAGGCCGACCTGTATCGCGACAGCAACACCGAGCGCGCGATCAAGCAGTACTACGGCTACCTGCAGGACTCGTTCACGAGAGGCAAGTTGACGGTGAACGGCGGCGTGCGCGTCGACTACCAGGATGACGAAGCACTGGCGTCAAGCGTCGCGGCCAATCCGATCATCCCGGACCTGCTGCCGGCGGTGGACTTCCGCGGCGCCGACTCCGGGGTCAGCTTCCTCGATGTCTCGCCGCGATTGGGTGTGACCTACAACCTGTCGGGTGACGGCAAGACGATCGTCAAGAGCAACTACGCGATCTACTGGGGCACAGGTATCACCACCGCCCAGTATGTGACCCCGGTCGGCGAAGTGGCGTTGCGCTATCCCTGGACGGATGCCAACGGCGATCGCTTCGTGCAGCGCAACGAGCTCGATCTCACGCGCCGCCTGAACATCACCGGCAACTACGACCCGGCGAACCCCGCCTCTCCGGTGTCGCCCACCACCGTCGATCCCAACTTGCAGAACGATCGCACGGATGAATTCTCGATCGGGCTCGAGCATGAATTGATGGAGAACTTCGGCGTCGGCGCGGCCTATATCTTCCGCAACTATCCCGACTACGAGAACTACACCCCGACCATCGGCGTGCGCTCGGCCGACTACGTGCCGGTGACGATCACCGTGCCGTGCACCAGCGTCGCCTGCACCGATCCGTCATACACGGTGACTTACTACCAGCTGCCGTACACCCAGCCGGCGCAGAGCCAGCGCCGCAACGCCGACCGCACGCGCAAGTATCACGGCCTCGAGCTGACGGCGCGCAAGCGCTTCAGCCGCCGCTGGATGATGAACGCGAGCGCAAACCTGCAGACGACGAAGTACTACTACGGCGAGCCGGACCTGGCCTACCAGGATCCCACCGATGTCGCATTGCTCGACGGCGCTGAGACGGGCACGTCGAACGCGCGCTGGGTCGGCAAGCTGACCGGCCTCTACGTGCTGCCGTGGCAGGACATCGGCATCTCCGGCTTCTTCAACGCGCGCCAGGGATATCCGTTCAACCGCTACGTGCTGTCACCGAGCCGCACCGGCGGCATCGGCACCGTGAACATCGACATCGACCGCTGGGGAGACGTGCGCTACGACAACTTCTACCAGCTCGACATGCGCATCGAGAAGCAGTTCACGTTCGGGCGTTCGAAGCTGGCGGCCTCATTCGACGTGTTCAACGTGCTGAACTCCAACGTGGTGCTGTCGCGTGAGGACCAGATGAACTCCACGCGCGCCAACTTCGTCGAGGAGGTCCTCGCACCGCGCGTCGCGCGGTTCGGCCTGCGATTCAGTTTCTGACGAAGGTAGAAGAAGCGAGGTGTCGGGGCCCCCACCCCGACACCCGCACCTCCGCGGCGTCGACCGCGACAACGATCTCCGTTGCCTGGCCTCCGCCGACCAGCGTCACCAAAAGCCCCGACCGGGGCTGACGGGATTGACGACGCATCTCGCGTGCGGACCGGCCGCACTGTTGGCGGCTGGTTGATCCGCTCGCGCACCGCGACGAGTCGTTACGGGATCCGATCCAGCCACTGAATATCTGCTGAGCAACAGCGTTGCCAAACAGGCCCAGTGAATTCAGGCCTGAAATGCTGGGGCGGGAGATGCGGGCGGTGTGCGGTGTGTCAGTGAGTGTGCCAGCCGCGCACGGGCGGGCTTAGGTCTCGTCCCGCCGTATCCACTTTGGCACGTCGGGCAATTCGATCGAGTGAAGCGAGTCCAGCAGGCGCTCTGGGTTGTCATCGACCACGATGGCCTGCCGATGGACCGGGTTGATGAACCCCTCGGACACGGCTTGATCGATGAAGGCGGCGAGCGGTGAGTAGAAGCCGGCGACGTTCAAGAGTCCGCACGGCTTGCGGTGCAGGCCCAATTGCGTCCAGGTAATCGCCTCAAACAACTCCTCGAAAGTTCCGACCCCGCCGGGCATCGCGATGAAGGCATCCGACAGCTCGGCCATCATCGCCTTGCGCGTATGCATGGAGTCGACCACGCGAAGGTCCGTCACCCCGTGGTGCGCGATCTCGCGAGTGGCGAGGGAATGAGGAATCACGCCGATGACTTCGCCACCGGCCGCCAGCGCACCGTCGGCGACCACGCCCATCAGGCCGACGTTGCCGCCTCCATAAACGAGGCCAATCCCTCTTCGCGCCAGCAATCCGCCAACCGCCGTTGCCATCTCCGCGTATTCAACGCGGGTCCCCAGACTCGATCCACAGAACACACAAATACGTTTCATCACGACCTGCCCGGATCAGACCCGCAGTAGCACGCCGGTTGCCGGCTGGCCGGTCGCGCGCTGCACGGCTTCGACGTAGAAAGCCACTTGTTGTTTATAAGCATCCTGCGCGGATGCGATCTCGATGTCGGTCTTGAAGTCGACGATCACCCAGCCGTCCGCGGTTTCGTAGGCGAGGTCGATCTGGCCGTCGACAAGACGCGGCGTCGAACCCTGGCCGTCATCCAGCCGCAGTGAGACCGGCGCCTCGCGCCAGACGCGAAGACCAGCGGCAACGGACCGGCGTGCCTGCTCGAAGCGCGAGTGCTTCAGCAGCTTCTTTGCAATCGCCGCGGCGGCATCGCGCTCGTCGTCCGGGGCGCCGAACAACCTGGCGTGCAGCGCAGCCAGTTCGCCGACCTCGTCACCGGATGCCTCGAGCGGCAACATCGCGAGCACCGCATGCACGAGAGTGCCGAAGCGCTTGCCGGATGGGCGGAGCGCGCCAAAGCCGGCGTCTTCAACCGCGACCTCGTGCGCTGGCGCCGATTCGCCTTCCGAAAGCTGCGTCGCCGTGGTGATCTCCATTGACGGCTTGCTGCCCGCCTGCTGCATGGCCGCACGATGCGCGCGCCAGCGATCGTATGCCGCACGATCCGCCGCCACGCTCGCCTCGTCTGCCTTGTTGGAGATCAGATCCTCTCGCCGTACGCCTCTGGCATCATCTGGCGATGCCTGGAGCAGCAAGGGATCCCACCACACCACGGAATACATCTCACCGGATGCCGGGTCGGTCAGGCGATAGGTGCCGGGCCTGATGGTGCCTTCAACCGGCTGACCATCCGGCCGCGCATCGGGCATGATCGTCTGCTTGCCCTTGAAGAGCGGCACTCCGCGAGCGGGCTCTGGCGCGTCCCACTGATCGCGAGGCGGGTAGAGCGCGCGATTGAGCGGGCGCAGCCATCCCTTGGTAAAGGGGCCGTCGCCGACCGCGGGCACGACCAGCACATCGCGCGCACGAGTCGCAGCGACGTACGCCAGCCGCACACCCTCGGCCTCGTCTCGCTTCGCCTCTTCTGCGTTGTGCTCCTGCAGATCCAGGGGCGACCATCCGCCAATGCGAACGGCGCACAGCTTCCGGGCGGGGTCCAGGTGATGCGACGCGTCCTCGCGGCTCAACTTGCACGCGACATCGGCCAGCACGACCACGGGGAACTCCAGTCCCTTGGCTTTGTGGACCGTCATCAGGCGCACGCCTTCGCTGCCCTCTTCGAGGATCGGCGCCTCCGGCGAATCCGCACGCGTCGACGCGTCGTGCAGCATGTCCACGAAGCCGCGGAACGACAGGCCGCCTTCAAGCTCGTACCGTCTCGCCAGGTCGGAAATGTGCAGCACGTTTGCGAGGACCTGTTCGCCTCCCCGCCACAAGATGAATCCCGCATGCGCGCGGGTCATCGCCATCATGCGGCCGATCGTGTCCGCGACCGGGCGATGGTTGCGGGCGGCATGCAGTTCCCGAAGCGCATTCAGCGCCTTGCCGACAGGCTGCAGCCGATCCGGCAACTCCTTCGGGACCCGGTAGGGGTGGAAGGCCTTCGCGATCGAGTGATACTCGAGCAGCTCCTCCTCGCCGAGCGCGAACAAAGCGCCGCGCAGAGTGGCGTAGACGGACAGTTCGTCCTCGGGCCACTCGATCGCCGTGAGCGCGGTGCGAATGACGTCGACTTCTTCGCGCTCGTGAAACGTCTTGCCGCCGACGAGCAGGTGCGGGATGCCGCGTGACTCGAGCGATTCAACATAGCCGCGCGTGATGTCCGCGCCGAAGTGCATGAAGCGGCGGAACAGGATGCAGACGTCGCTGGCGACGATCTTTCGTCGACGATCACCCTCGGCAACCGTCCACGCGCATTCAGGCGACAGCATCCACGCAACGAAGGCACCGACCGCATCCGGCTGCGCCTCGTTCAGCGCGCCCTGCGTGACCTGCGGCGGTCCATAGGCGTACTTGCCGTATGGATAGCCGAGCGGCAGCGCCACGACTGCCGGCTGCTCAGGCACGTCGTGGCGATGCGGCAGCAACGGCACGTAGTCCGCCTGCAGCGCTTCGACGTCGCCGTTCATGTCGTCGCGAAACGCCGCGTTCACGAAGTGCTGGATGGCCGGCACGCTTCGAAACGACGTCTGCAGCGTGACCGGGACCGCACCCTTGCCACCCAGTCCCTCGGCAATGCGGCGATAGGCGCCAACATCGGCCCGACGGAAGCGATAGATCGACTGCTTGGGATCACCGACGATGAACAAGGCGCCGGGACGAAGCACGCCGTCATCGGATCCGGCGAGGCACATCAGCAGGTCGGCCTGCAGCGGATCGGTATCCTGGAATTCATCGACGAGGATGACGCGGAACCGCTGACGGAACTCGCGGGCCACATCGGGATTGTTGCAAACGAGATCGCGCGCCTTGATGAGGAGGTCCAGGAAATCGAGCGCGCCGGCTTCCTGCTTGCGCGCTTCATACCGTGCCAGGCACTCCCGCATTTCCGCGTGCAGCAGCGCCGCGAGATCCGCGTCGGCCTTGTCGCCGAACTCCTTCAACGCCTGTAACAGCTCAGCATGGGCGAGCAGCGCCTGGTCGCGCGTCACGCCGATCGCGAAGGCCCCGCCGGTGCCCTTCTTCGGGTTGGCAAACTTCCAGTCGCGCGCCAGCGCCACCAGCGCCGCTTCCCACCCGTCCCACATGCCCTCGGGCACCATGTCGCCAACCATGCGCTTCTGGCGTTCGAGATCGATGCTGGCAAGACGCGCCATCGACAGCGACTCCGAGAGCCGGTCGTCTCGCTTGATGGGCTTGGAGATCACGTCGGCAAACGACTTGAGTTGCTGCATCAGCGACCGGATCATCGCCTTGCGATCGTAAGCAGGCCGTCGCCACGCCGCGTCGTGGTCGCGCCACTCACGCAGCGTGCGAGCCGCGCTTCTCAAGCGCTCAACGGGCCCATCCTCCGAATCGTCGTCTCCAAAGTTGCGTTTGACCGGCCGTCTGAGCGACCGTCGCACGCCTTCTTGCGGCTTTGCCAGCTGTTCGTGGAGCCAGCCGCTGAACGCTTCCTCGAACAACCGGTCCGCAAGCGTGTCGGTGAGCACGGCAAACGACGGGTCGACTCGTGCCTCCACTGGACGCTCGCGCAACAGGTCGGCACAGAAGGTGTGAATAGTGCTGATGTGCGCTTCTTCGAAGTCGTGCACCGCGGCGTCAAGACGTGCGCCGGCCGGCGTGCCATCGGTGCGCGCCCGGGCGCGTTCGAGTTCTTCGCGCAGGCGCAGCTTCAATTCGCCGGCGGCCTTCTCACTGAACGTGACCGCGACGATCTGCCCGACGGTGGCACGCTGGTGCTCGAGCAACGCCACGATCCGTCCCACCAGTTCGGTCGTCTTGCCGGTGCCGGCGGCGGCTTCGACGATCAGCGTGTCGTCGAGTGCCGTTGCGATCAGCGCCCGGTTCTCCTTCGGCCGTTGGCCGCGAGTGACGGGGCTCATGGCAGCTTCCTCAGTGAGTCGAGGTCGGCGAACTTCGCCGGATCCTTGCGGCGCGCGGAGGTGCGCCGCTCCTCCTGGTCGCCGCACACCATCTGGAAGTCACACCATTCGCACATCTTCGGCGCCGGCTTCGCCGCCAGCAGCCCGTTGTCGATCGCGCGATCAATGACTTCGAGCACCTCGAGGCCGCGCTTCGGCGCCTCCCCCATCAACGGGATCTCGTAGGGGTGAAAGCCGCCGGCATTCGTGCAATAAAACAGGCGGCCCGAGTAGACGGTTTCGTCCGGGTACAACGCCTTGAGCGCCAGTCCGTAGATCACCGGCTGCAACACGCGGCCGCCATCGACCACGGTCTTGCCTTCCTGGGTGCGGTTCTTTCCGGTCTTGTGATCGGTGACGCGCAGGAACCTGGTCTTCTGGTGTCGTTCGATCATGTCGATCGAGCCGCGCAACTTGAAGCGGCCGTCGATCAACGCCGGTTCGGGCGTGCTGTGTTCGTCGCGTCCCTCCATCTCGGGAAGGCCGAATGCGAACTCGAAACGTTCGGGTGTCCACTCCGCGCCTTCGTCCGCCAGCTTCTCGAGCCAGATGCGAAGGTCCTGCGTCATGGCACTGATCTCGTCCTGCCATACCCGGTCGATCGCCGGGTTGAGGCGGTCGTACTCGCGGTCGTGTACTTCGCGGATTGCCGAAGTGAGGCGCTGTTGCGCGGCCGGCAGTGTGTCGACAGACAAGGGCAGCATGCCTTCGGATTGCAGCTGACGCAGGGCCGCCGCCTGCATCTGGTGGAACAGGTCGCCGCGGGTCAGCGGATCCATTCGCTGCAACGGCGCTGGGGCCTCCAACGGCGCCAGCCGGTAGATCGCCGCCATCAGGAACTGGTACGGGCAGGCTGAATAGCGCTGCAGTGCGGTCAGCGAGTACGGCCGGGCGCCGAGACGCTGGGCGGCCAGCGCCGCTTTGGTGTGCTCGGTGGATCGAACAATGCCGTCGGCCGGATCCCATTGCTTCCGATGCCATCGCAGCCAGCGGGATGACAGCGATCGTTGGAGTTCGGGACTGAGTTCGTAGAGGTAGCGGCCGCGCCCCTTGACGCTCTCGGAGGTGTTGCGCAGCAGCGCCGCCATGGTCGAGAGATCGTGCTCGAAGTCGTCGATCGCGGTATCGGCGACGGCCGGGGCAGGCCACGCGAGAGTGGCGCCGCCATTCTGCGCCGCGCGTGCCGCCAGGTCGGATGCGGGCGGAATGCGGCCCTCGATCGCCCGCGCGATGTCGAGCACGTAGAACGACGGCACGCGCTGGCGTGATTCGTTCAGCTCGACGCGCGGATACGACACGTACAGCCGATCCGATGCCGCCCCCACCGCCAGCACAAGCTGGAGGCGCTCATCTGCCGCGCGACGCGACTGCGTCGCCAGCGCTTCGTCGACCGCTTCGCGCCGCTGATCGGGAAGCAACGAGTCTTCGCGAATCTTCTGCGGGAACATGCGCTCGGCAAGGCCGGGCACGAAGACCACCCTGAAGCTCCGCCCCCGCGCGGCCGCAGGCGTGCCGATGAAGACGCGGCCCTGCCGGCGCCGTGGCGGTTCGTGCGTCAACGTGGAGAGACGCGGCGTCAGCACGTCGCGTACTTCGCGGAGCGTGACCGGCCCAATGCTCGAAAGCGGCGCAAGCTCGCGCAGCACCCGCACGACGCGCTCGGGCTTGGCGATGACACGAGGGGCAAGCCGTTCGAGAGACTTGAGCCAGTCACCCCAGGACTGCGAGTCGGGCCACTCGGCCATTTCCGCAAGGATCGGCTCTGCAAACGCGCGCAGCGCGCGCAACTGATCCCGGTCGCGTCGTAACGCCTTGACACGCGATGCCTCCGGATCCTCGGAACTCGCCTCGCGAACGCGGCGGTCGTACTCGTGCTCGAGCCCCTTGAGTCGTCTCTGCCAGCGATCGAGCTGGCCGATGACCGCGGCTTCGACGATCAGGTCTTCCCATCGCCACGGCGCACGCAGTGTGCCGGCCAGATCGTGGGCGGATTCGCCTCGGGCGGCCTGCGCGTTCGCTTCATCCTCGGGCTGAATGTCCTCGGCGCGATCATCGATCGGCAGGACGGCTTCCACGATCTCGTCGGCCGGCGGCGACCACAGATCCGCGTCGCCTGCGTCGTTGAGCGGCACCTGGCCAAGCGAGACGTACTCCGCGAAGCGGCGTGCTGAAAGCGATTCGGCAGCGCAGGCGAGCAATGCCAGCAAGGCGCGCCCGGCGGGATCAGGCCGCCTGGTGCCGCGGTGGAACCACGCCGGGATGCCAGCGCGGTCGAGCGCATGCTCGAGCACGCCGAGGTAGGTCTGCGGCGCTCGCAACAGCACCGCCATTTGATCGAACGGCACGCCGCGTTCGGCCTCCTGCAGCAGCCGCCGGGCGATCTCGACCGCTTCACGCCCTTCACCCGGCGCGGAGAACAGCACCACGGAATCGTCGCCGCTCGCCTCCGCCACGTGCGGGATCTCGTCGGAGAACAGGTAACGCTGGAGGCGGTCCAGGGCCCGCGAGGCGGGGCGGACGGGGGAAGCAGATGGTGCAGGGGAAAAGGCGGCACGCGTACGCGCGTCACCTTCGGGGATCGTGTAGATCACCGATTTCGCGGCCGCAATGACCGCGGCGATCAGGTCGGTATCGGCCTGCGTGTTGATCGATACATCAAGCAGAACGACGGTGGCCTGTGCGATCGAGCCTGGATTGGCTTTCAACTCCTCCGTCGCGGTCGCGAGCATCGTGGCGTAGTCAACAGCGCCCGCCTTGATGCGCTCGTCCGTGGCACGCTCGAAGAGCGTGGCCAGATCGTCGTTCGCCCCGTGGCCGCCGAGCGCGGATGACGCCACTCCAGCCATTCGCAATTCGACGAGCGTGCGACTCAACGCGCGAGGAAAACCTGGCATGTCCGCGACCGGCGCGAAGTACACCAGCTCGTTGTTGCGCAGGGCCGCGTCGGCGACGCGAGCCGAGACCGCTTCATCACTGAGCGGTGCGCTCGGCGTGAGGCCTTGTCGCGCGAGGGCCGGAACCGCAAGGTGCGCAACAAGCTCGGCGACGCTGGACCTTGTGACGCCAAACGTGGCGCCCTTGTCCGCCGCCAGTGCGAATGCGAATTCATCCGCTGCTGCCCGGGTCGCCGCAATGATCAGGACCGGCGGTTCGGTCTCCAGAACGCGCGCGCGTGCGGCATCGAGGCGAGCGATGGCCGACGGCAGCACGATTGATGTCAGGGTTTCCGCCACGGATCTAACGAAATGAAGGCTGTCCCGAGAATACCGCGCCGAAGCCTTGGCGAAAGCGGGTTGACACATTCAAACACGTGTTTTATACATACGTTTCACCCTATGGGATCAGCAACGCTCACTCTCGTCCGGCCGCCCAAAACCAACTCGGCCTCTGCGGATACGCGACAGCGCCTCATCCAGGCGGCTGCGGTCTTGTTCGCGGCCGAGGGCTACGAGAACGTGACGGTTCGCGAGATCTGCAAGGCGTCGAACGCCAACGTCGCGGCCATCAACTATCACTTTGGCGACAAGGCGGGCCTCTATCGAGCCGTGATCACCGTCGCGATCGCGTCGATGCTCGAAACCAACGAGCTGTCGCAGAAGGCCGGCGAAGGCTTATCCCCCGAAGAACAGATCCGTGGCTTCGTCCGTGTGTTTGTGGGCCGGCTCAATGGCGACGGCCCGACGGCGTGGATCCATCGCCTGATGGCACGCGAGTTCGAGCGGCCAACAGAGGCGCTCGACCAGGTGATGACGCAAGTGGTGAAGCCACGCCTTGTCTACCTGAGCAACGTGGCAGGCGCGGTGATGAACCTTCCGCCCGACGACGTGCGCGTGCAGCGCTGCATCGGCAGCCTGCAGATGCAGTGCTTCATGGCCGCGCGCCAGTTGCCCGCAACGCTCGAGAAGACCTTCGGTGCTGCCGCGCGGGACATTGAGGGCACCGTCGCGCACATTGCCGAATTCTCCCTGGGCGGTATGCGGGCGATTGCTGCGGACGCGCTTCGCTAAAGCGACGGCGGGCAGGCACAATAGGATGCGTGCGGATTGTCCAGGCTAACGCCGTCTACGATCCGGCGATCCGAACGCCGGGTGCGCTGCTTGACTTGTATCGCACGCTGACGGAGTGGAGCGCCGCGGTCTCCAGCGCCGGCGCCGACGTGTCGGTGGTGCAGCGCTTCAGCAGCGCCGCCGAGCTCACGCGAGACGGCGTCACCTATCACTTCACCCACGACACTCAGCCGCCCTGGTTGTCAACGAAGGACGCGCCACAGCCGTTCATTGCGGCGATCGCCGCACGCGCGCCCGACGTCGTCCACGTCAACGGCCTGATCTTTCCGCAACTGGTCGCCGGGATTCGAGCCGCGGTCGGCCCGCGCACCGCAATCGTCGTGCAGCACCACGGCGGGGAGTTTCCGATCCGCGGATCAGGACTTGTCGGCATGTGGCGCAGGCGGCGCTGGCGCGGCGGATTGTCGATGGCGGACGCGATCTCATTCACGGCCAGCGAACAGGCACAACCCTGGCGTTCGGCCGGAGTGCTCGGCGATCAGCGCATCCTCGAGATCGTCGAGGCAAGCACCACCATTCGCACCGTCAGCCGCGACCGTGCGCGATCGGCGCTCGGCCTGGGCGGCGATCCGCTGATCCTCTGGGTGGGCCGGCTCACCACCAACAAGGATCCACTCTCCGTGCTCGACGGCCTCGAGATCGCGCTGCCGAACTTGCCGGGCGCGCGGGTGGTAATGGTGTTCGGCGACGACACGCTGTTTGACAGCGTCGAAGCCCGCGTGCGCAGCTCGGGCATCCTGTCGGGGTCGGTGTCGTTTGCCGGCCGCGTCTCGCACGACGAGATGCCGAACTACTACGGCGCGGCGGATGTGTTCGTCAGCGGCAGTCATTCAGAAGGCAGCGGCTACGCGCTCATCGAAGCGCTGTCGTCGGGGCTCGTCCCGGTCGTGACCGACATCCCGGCGTTCCGGACGATTGCCGGATCCTGCGGAGGCCGATGGCCGGCCGGAGACGCATCCGCACTGGCGCGCACGCTCGTTGACGTCGTCGGTCGCGGCCTTGAACCGCAACGCGCGGCGTCGATCGATCACTTCCAACGCGCGCTCAGTTGGACGGCACTCGCCGGGCAAACGGTGCGCGACTACACGGCGCTGGTCGAGTCGAAGCGGATCGCCGGATGAAGATCGCGATGGTCGTGACGGGCGGACTACATCCGTCCGGCACCGAGCAGGTCGTTCCCTCCTGGCTGGCGCTGTTCGAGCGGCTGGCCAAGTCTCACGAGATTCACGCTTTCGTGCTCCGCCACTTACCTGAGCCGCAGACCTATCAACTGCGCGGCTTCACGGTGCACGACCTCGGGCGGCCATCCGCGGCGATCGGCTTCACGCGATGGGCGCAGGAACGCGCGCTGGCGCGCGCGCTCGACGCCAGTGGTCCGTTTGAGGTGATTCATGGCTTCTGGGCGGATCCCGCCGGCCAGCTCGCCGCCCGGGCCGGGCGCCGGCGGCGCATCCCGAGCGTGGTCACGTGCGATAGCGGCGAATTCGTGTCGCTGCCAGCGATCAAGTACGGTTCGCAACGAACGTGGAGGGGCCGCCACGCGGTCAAGGAAGCCTGCGGCCTCGCCACCGTCGTGCACGTATGCTCGCGGTACATGCACGCCCTCGCGGCGGCTCGCGATATCAAGTCCACGATCATTCCGCTCACGTCGGTCACGTCGCGGGCGGCGACCCTCAAGCCCGCGTCGCGCCGCGCCGCGGACGCGCCGTTCCGGATCGTGCAGGTCGCCAGCCTGAGTCAGGTCAAGAATCAGCGGCTCTTGCTCGACACGCTTCGTATCGTTCGCGAGAAAGTGGACGCGAAGCTCGACCTGGTGGGTGAAGACACGCTGAACGGATCGCTGCAGCATCACGCCGAGGCGATTGGTGTGGGGCCGCACGTGACCTTCCATGGCTTCCTGCCACAGGACCGGGTGGCGGAAGTGCTCACGACCGCAGACCTGTACGTGCAGACGTCGCTGCATGAAGCCGCGGGCGTGTCGGTGCTTGAAGCCGCCGCGGCCGGCGTGCCCGTTCTCGGGACGCGGGCCGGCTACGTTGCAGACTGGACGCCGCTCAAGGCCATGGCGCTCGGCGACGCGATACCTGAATCGCTTGCCGATGCCGTCCTGACCTTGCATGCCGACGGGGATCGCCGCCGCTCGATGGCAGCGGCGGCGCGAACCTCCGCCATCGCGCAAGACGCGACCTGGGTCGCCGCCCAATTCGACGGGTTGTACCGGGGCTTGAAAGGCTAGACCGTCCGCGTGAGCGGAAGGTTCAGGCTGCACACACACCGCCGGCACGTCGAGTTGGTCACCACATCGAGCGTCTGCCTGAACTCGATGGCCGCGGGCGCGTTCAGGACTCGTTCGAATCCGCCAGACGCTGATCCATAGGGCTCGTGAAAGAAGCACGGCCGGACCGCGCCGCCAGGCTCGAGCACCGCTGAGACCCACGGGGCATTGCAGTGCACCGACGGCAGCGTTCCTCGACCCGACAGCGCGCGATAGTACTGACGGATCCGGTCGATGGCATCCGCGCCGCCGGCCACGAACCCGTTCGCAAACAGGTCGGACGACAAGGCGAGCGCGCGGGTGATCGACTCGTCGAATCGATCGAGATCCTCACCTTCGATCGCCACCTCGCTGGTGCGTGCTTCGGACCACGGTTCCGGGCGATTGAACGCCGGCGTCGCCAGGTCGGCGGCCAGAAACGAGATCTCGTCGAAGCCCATGCGATGCGCGGCGGCGATAGTCTCGTGCAGCGTCGCAAAGTTAGCTCTCTGCACGACGCAGCGCGCAATCAGTCGCGGGGCCGGATGCTCGGCATGCAGCGCAATCACGCCCCTGCCAATGCGCTCGAATCCGCCCTTGACGCGGCGAATCGCGTCGTGCACGTAGTGATCGCCGTCGAGCGAAATCACCACCGTGTCCACCGAACTGGCGATCTCGGACGCATGCGGCTCGATCAGCAGGCCGGTGGTCACAAGCGTGATGCGAATGCGCAGCGCCTGCAATTGCGCACAGAGCGCCCACAGGTTGCGATGCAACAGCGGCTCGCCGCCGGTCAACATCACCCGCTGCACTCGCAAGGCACGAATGTCTTCGACGTGACGAGCCAGGTCCTCCGACGAGATGTCGCGCTTGTCGGCGTTGGCCTTCCAGATGTCGCACATCACGCAGCGGCAGTTGCAGGCGCTGTGCACGCTGAGCGCCAGGATCGGCAGGCTCTCGAGTCTGCCGCTCCTGCGGCTGCGCACGCGACGGGCGATTTCACCGGGTCCAACCACTAGTGCACCTGGAACCCAGGCTCCTGCAGCTGCATTCCCGCCACATGCTTCGCGATCCAGCGCGCGACAATACGGGGCGACCCGTCGAGGGTGGCGGATGCGTGCGGCACGCCGGCCGCGTCAAAGGCGCGTGACATGGCGGGTTCGCCCACACCGGGCTGTCCGTCGATCATGGTCAATCGTACGTCTGTCCGAGCCGCACCGACCAATGTGTCGAATGGGCAGGAGCTGTTGGCGCGCAGTATCGTCAGGTCGGCGCGCGCGCCGGTTTCGATCGCGGCTGAGTTGCCGAGGCGAAGCAGCGCGGCGCCACCGGTCAGCACCGTCCGCGCCACGCCTTCAGCGCTCAGTTGACGAGTCGCGTAGGCAGCCTGTAACTCGTCGAGAAGATCGCCCTCCCCGCTCAGCCGCGAATCACTCCCCAGCGCCAACCGGTCGGCATCGTCGAACGCGCGCACGTCAGCTGTTTCCCCGAAGAGGAACTCGTTGGAAGAGGGGCACCAGATGAGTCCTGCGCCGGCGGCAATGACGCGATCGGCGGAGGGGCCGAATGCGACGCCGTGCACGAAGACGGTGTTGCCGGAAAGACAGCCGAGGCGAACGAACTCGTCGAGCTCCATCGCCGCCCGTTCGTCGACTCCTTCTCCGGCGTGGATGATCCACGGCCAGGCAGGCGGTGTGCGGTGGTGAGAGGACCGAACCGCGTCGCCGTCGATGTGCAGTGAGTGACTGAAGCCAAACCGTTCGACCACCTTCACCGGGAAGCGCTTGCGCAGCGTTCGATGCAGCGGGTTGTGATGACAGACGGTGGTCACGCCCGCCAGCAGATTCTTCAATCCGCCGATCCAGACCCGATCATCGAGAGTCTCCGGGCGAGTCACGGCCAGGTCCGGATCGGAGGCGAACCGCGGCTGAAAATCGGCGATCCATTCACTCGCATTGACGTAGCGTTCGCGCCACTTCAGGCGGGGCTGCGAGTTCAGCTCGAGATGGTCGTGTGCGTTGATCAATCCAGGAAACACAAAACTGCCATCGAGGTCGACGACTTCGTCGCCCTTGTCAGGCGCGACATCGATGCCGTCAATACGGCCCCGTCGCACGCGGAGTGTACGAGCCAGCCGGCCACCGGCCGTAACGGCCTGTGCGTTGACGAATGTGATCGGCTTCGACCTGAACATGTGGTTGCGTTCGACAGTCGCTCTACGGACGTTCGACAGACGTTCGACGATCGTTCGACGGACGCTCGGCGGACGTCCGATGATCGCTGCGCACCCTGACGACCAGCAGTGCCAGCTCACCGGGCATTTCCGGCAACGCGGGCTCGCGCCACTCCACGATCGTGAACCCGGACGCCCCGCAGGCCCGGCGATGACGATCGAGCGAATGCCACACGCCATCAACCGCCCATTGACGCCCGTCGCTGCTGAACGTGCGCGACCATCCCTGCGCCTCGCCGGCCGGGTGCACCACTGAATAGATCGCGTCGCCACCGGGTCGCAGCACTCTCGCGACTTCGCTTAGCGCCAGTTCGAGCTCGACGAAGTCACCAAGTGCCAGCGCGCACACCACGACATCGACGGACATCGCGTCGAACGGCAAGGCGCGCAGATCCGCGCGCGCCAGCCGTGAGGTCACCGACCGCGCCCGGACCAGCATCTCGGTAGACAGGTCGATGCCGACCACATGAGCGCCCCGCGCGCGCAGTTCACGCAGGTAGCGGCCGGTGCCGCAACCTGCATCGATCACGGTGCGGCCGGTCACGTCCGGCATCAACTCGAGCACCGTCTGCTGCTCGATCTCCATCAACCGGTTGTGTGGATGCGGAGGATACGTCGGCGCCCAACGCGAGTAGGCTGACTGAGGATCCAGCCTCTCGACTCGACCAGGTCGGCGGAAGGGCCACGGCAACATCCTTAGAACCCCGTCGTCTCCGGACGCTGGTACCGGAACGCGCGCTGCAGCAGGTTCAGCTCCACCGGCCGGGCATATGCCTGCGTGCGATATCTCCATGCCGATGCGGCGCGCAACAGTCGCCTCCGCGCCGGCGTCATCCGCATGTCGGTGACCGTCGGGTAATACGCGTTCAACACGCTCTCGAAGTCGCGCACCCTGCGACGCACGTCACCGCGCGACCACGGCGTGCTCGGATCCCGCCGCAACGCGAAGGTCTGCCACCGGTCGCTGACCCAGCCTTCGAGCGTGGTGGGGAACGCAAAGCCTTCGCTCTGCGCGGCCTCGTAGAACGTGCCGTCCATCGGCACCGGCGAGTACACGTAGAGAATGATTTCGGTCGCATCGTTCACCGCCTTGATGCGCCGAATGAACGACAAGGTCTGCGCCAGGTCCGCTTCGGGATCGGGCGGGTTGCCAACCACGAACGAGAACTCCGGCACGATGCCGTGGGCCTTCATCCGTGCGGCGAGTTCCACCGTCAGGTCGGCCGACGCGGTGCCGCCTTTGTTCATCCGCTTGAGCATGTCGGTCGAACCGGACTCGGCGCCGCAGAACACCATTTTCAGGCCGCTGCGTTTCATGGCCGCCCACGTCGCGTCGCGATACCGCATGAGCTCGTCGACGCGACCGAGCGCCCACCACGCCATACCGAGCGGCGCCAGCCGATCGGCGATCGCTTGCGTGCGCGCTTCGTTGATGAAGAAATCCATGTCGTGGAACTGGACCGCATCCGCGCCGTACATCAACTTGAACTTTTCGAGTACCGCCCCGACGCGCTCCGGCGATTGCGCGACCCACTTGCGATTGGCCATGCCGACCACCGCGCAGAAATTGCACGCGAACGGGCAGCCGAACGACGAATGATGCGTGGCCACGCGGCGGCCGAGATAGTGCGAGTGAAAGTACCGCTCCATCGGGAGCTGGTGATACGGCCACTCAGGAAGATCGTCGAGCGCCGTCAACGCGCGAGCCGATGTTCGACGGATCGCATGGCCATCGCGATAGGTCAGGCCGGCAATCGACGCGAGCGACCCCCCGGCACGCAGGGCCCGCATCAGTTCGAGGATGGTCTGCTCGCCCTGGCCGTTCACGCAGATATCGACCGTGGTTTCACTGAGGCAGGCGTCGGCGTGCTGCGACGGAAAGTAGCCACCCCACACGATCGGCACGGCAGGCAGCATTCGTTTCAGCTGGCGGCAGCCGAGCACCGCGGCCCGCAATTGCGGGCCCGGCATCACCGTCACCGCGATCGCCGTCAGCGGCTGTCGCTGCGCAAGCGCCAGGATCGTGCCGACCGGATCCGCTTCGACGTTGCCGTCGACGATGCGATAGTCGAACTCGCCTTCGAGCATCGACCCCACCGCGAGCAGCGACATCGGAAGGGGCTTCTTGGGAGACGGCGTGCTCCACGGGTTGAACAGAACGATCATCGTTCTCTCCAATTCACCGTCACGGCCATCCCGAGCCGGCCGACCAGCGCGGACGAAGCCGAGCGCGCCGCCTGCGCGTAGCGGCCGTTCTTCCAGTGCTGATCCTTGGCCACTTCCGCGGTCATCCATCGGCGGGCAAAGTCGTAATACGTGCGAACCGGCCGTCCGCGCACCACCAGGTCGCGATCGGTCTGTTCGCTCCACTGCTGGGGAGCCAGGCGATCCGCCACTTGTGCGTAATACGGCGTCCCCTTGATGGGATACGACACCGTCGTCAGGAACACATCCGGCGCGGTCTTCTTGAGGTGATCGACGGTCGCCTGGAGGTCTTCAACCTGTTCGCCGTCATAGCCAAGCATGATGAACATTCCCACTTCGATTCCGCGCCGGCGCAGGATGGCCGCCGATTCCCTCACCCGATCGACCGAGACGCGGCGCTTCATCGCATCCAACACGCGTTGCGACCCGCTCTCGGAGCCGATCCACACACGAAAGCACCCGAGGCTCGCCAGCGCATCCGCCACGTCCTCATCGATGCGTTCGGCGCGCGAGATGCACTCGAACGGCCGCCGAATGCGACGCCGATCCAGCTCCTTCGCGTAGTCCACCGTCCACGTCTTATGAATCGCAAACACATCGTCCGCGTACCAGAGCCGCTCAGGGTGATAGCGATCGACGATGCCTTCGACCTCGTCGGCGACGTTGCCGACGCTGCGACGCCGATGGCTTTCGCCGAAGACGGATCGGCTACACCAGGTGCAGGTGTAAGGACACCCTCTGGCCGTGATCAGTGACACCGTCCCGACGCCGTGCCGCGCACGCCACGCGTCGAGATACGACGGCAGGTCGATCGCGGCCCGATCCGGGTAGGGCTGCTGATCAAGGTCGGCCAACAACGAACGGCCGGCCGTGCGGACGATCGTCCCGTCCGATCCCTTGAACACGATCCCGTTGATCGAGGACAGATCGCGCGTTCCTGCCTGCAGCGCAGGGATCAGTTCCTCGATCGTCTGCTCGCCCTCGCCGACGACGACCACGTCGGCGCCGGCGTTCAAGTAAGCCTCGGCATGATGCGGGGGATCGGGTCCGCCAATCACCACCTGCGCACCGGCGCGTTTGGCCATCGCCATCATGCGAAGCGCCGTGCGCTTGGTCATCAGGTTGACGGCGATGCCAACAACGGGCGGGCGTACGGCGTCGAGCACGCGGGCAAATTCATCCACGGTCTTGAACGTGCTGTCGAAGACCTCAATGGCAAAGCCACGCGCCTTTAGATGAGACGAGAGATACAGCAGGCCCAGGGGCGGATGCGGACGCATCACCTTCTGCTCGGCCTCGTCGAGCGACAGGAAGTATCCGTGGGTCAACAGCAGATCCATGTTCACGACACCTGCTGGGGAGGCCGCACGAAATCGACGATCAACTTCTCGACGGGCAAGTCGTACCAATCGTGCTGACAACGGAACTGCGCGGTCGCGCGCAGCGGCCAGCGCCATGCTCCTGGCTTCCACGCATGGCGCGTGTAGAACTTGAAGCGTTCGACCTTTTGCCACTGCGCCGGCGTGATCCACGGACCTCGTCCCCCGACGTAGTCGAAGTCCGCCCATTCTTCGAGTCCGCGCGGAAACACGTAGCCGCTCGCCGCGGACAGGTCCGCCATCGGATTGCCGGGGTACGGCCGGTAGTAGAAGATCGGCGTCTCGAACTCCGGGTTCGCCTGCCTGAGCTCCTTGGCGAAGGACAGGGTCGCCTGCATGCTCGCTTCCGACTCGCCAGGGAATCCGACGATGAAGTTGAAGATCGCGCCCACGTGGTGACGCGTGCACATCTCCGCCGCGCGGCGGACCTGTTCGAGCTTCATGTCCTTCTGCAGGCGATCGAGCATCTCCTGCGATCCGGACTCCACGCCCACCATCACGCGGCGAAGGCCGGACCGAACCGCTTTCGCAAACAGGTCGTCGCCGAGCCGGCAGGCCTGATCGGCGCGCAGCGTCGCCGTCCACGTGATGCGCAGGTCGAGCGCAAGGAACCGTTCGGCGATCGCCTCGACGCGCGGCGCGCTCGTGAAGAAGGTCTCGTCCTGGAACGCAAGATCCGCCATGGCGTAGCGACGCTGCAGGAACGCGGCTTCATCCGCGACGCGCTCGGGCTGCAGGCCGGTCCATCCGCGAGCGAACACCGCGGGATCCGCACAAAACGCACAGCGAAACCTGCAGCCTTGCGACGAGATGTAGTCGATCTGCCTCGCGCCCTTGAGCGCGAAGTAGCGTTCGACTGGGATCAGGGAATAGTCGTGTGCCGGGAACAGGTTCAGGTCCTTGATCGGCCGCGACTGCGCCTGGTCAACACGTTCACCCGCGAGCAGGCGATCGACAATCTCCCTGAACGCCTCCTCGCCCTGGCCGGTCACGACGATATCCACCGACGGGTCGGCGAGGCATTCGCCGGCAAACAGCGACGGGTGCCATCCGCCCCACACGATCGGCAGTGACGGCGCCGACGCCTTCACTGCCCTGCTCACCGCAAGGGCGTCGCGAATCGGCGCGCCGGTGAGGACAGTCATGCCGACGCACACGGCCCCCTTCGACGCCTGGACAACAGCGGCGACTGGATCAGATTCAAGGCGACCGTCGATGATCACCACGTCCACCCGATCCCGATCGAGCGCTGACGCGAGCGCAATCAGCGCCAGCGGCATGGTGTAGAACACCGCCTTCGGGTTGTAGAGGACGACTCTCGGACGACGGTTCAGCACAGCGGTTCAGGGCGAAGGTTCAAGACGATGGTTCGGGGCGAAGGTTCGCCATCTGCCGGCGTGCGATCGCCAGTGCGGCACGGTTGTAGAGCCACGACGCCGCTCGCCGTGCGTGGACGGGCCGCAGGTCCATCGGGCTCTGCAGCAATCGGCTCAGGGCATGGGCGGACTTGCGGGCGCGAAACTCGTGATGCACCAGGCCGTGCACGCGCCGGTACACTTCCGGCTCGTAGGTCGCCCTGTACATGGTTGACAGGTCGCTGGAGTCGACCCAGTTCTGCTTGGCGCCCAGCTCCTCGCGAACGCGATCGTAAAACCTCGTGCCCGGCAGCGGATACGACACGGAGACACCAATGTCAGACGGCTCGATCTCGCGGGCAAGCTGCAGCGTGGCTTCAATGTCCGCCCAGGTCTCACCCGGATACCCGAATTGCAGGAAGACACCGACATCAATGCCGTGAGACTTGAGCAGCCGATTCGCCGACTTGATGTCCTCGACGCGCAGGCCCTTGTCCATGGCGTCCAGGACCTTCTGCGATCCCGATTCGGCGCCCATCCACAACATCCGGCATCCCGCCGACGCGAGCGCCGCGGCAACCGGCTCCGTCACTTGATCGGCCCGCATCAGGCACTTGAATGGGACGCGGGCGTCCTGCTCGTTCACGAGCGTGGCAAACTCTTCGACCCAACCCGGCTTCAACCCGAACACGTCGTCGACCATCCAAAGATGACTCGGAGTGAAGTGCTGCTTGAGCCACGCGATCTCTTCGACCACCTTCTTCGGGCTGCGCGTCGCATACCGCTGCCCGTAGATCGGTTTCGCGCACCAATTGCAGTGATACGGGCAACCCCGAGTGGTGGCGAGGTTCATCGAGTAGTAGCCGTGACGCGCGAGCCAGATCTCACGGTAGCGGCTGACGTCGACGAGATCCCAGGCCGGGAACGGAAGGTCGTCGAGGGACTTGATGAACGGCCGGGCCGCCGTTCTGCGCAATGCGGCGGCGCCATCGAGATACGCAATGCCGGCCACGTCCTCGACCGACCCGTGCGCCGACAGCCGATCGGCCAGGTCGGCGAGCGTCATCTCACCCTCGCCGAGCATGACCGCCGCAGCGCCACGGCGGAGATACAACTCGGGATGGTCCGTCGCATCCGAGCCCGACACAACGACCGGCACGCGCGCAGCCCGCGAGTAATCGATCATCTCGAGCGCCGCCTCGCGCATGCGAAGCAGGCACATCTTGCTCAGATAGTTGAAACTGTCCTCGTAGATCGCGGCGATCTGCGGCCGATGCTGCGCGAGCGCGTTCTTCCACTCTGCGGTGGATTCGGCCAGCATCGCGTCGAACAACGCCGGCGTGTGGCCTCGCTCGCGAAGATATGAGGCGGCGTACAGCGTTCCGAGCGGCGCATAGGGTTGCTGGGCCTGATACAGCTTTGGGTCGAACCGCAAGTAGTAGGCCTGGCCGAGCAGCACGTCAGCCATGGTTCCCACGCCTCTTCACCCAGCGCGACAGCGTGTGGTCCCCGAGCTGGTTGAGCAACGGCCAGGAGCCGGCGATGCGATCGACACCGGCAGCCGCCCGCCGCAAGGTCAGTGGCATCTGCCTCCAGCGTGGTTCGAGGAACGGCGGCGGCACCATGACGCCGACGCCGATTACTGCGTCGCGGGTGAAGTCGGCACCAAGCGCCCTCGCCACGTCATTGGTACGGTGATAGAACGTCGGCACGTCGATGCCGGCGACCGGCACCGCGGCATTGGCGGTCCGCCGCCGTGAGGCCTGCGCGCGCTCGCCGCGGGCCGTGAAGTAGACCGTTTCCCACAGACAGGTCCGGCCCATCAACCCAATCGCCATCGCGCCACCGGCGCGGAGATGCTGCCGGCCAAGCACGCCAAGCGCTTCGAGAGACGGGGCGCAGTTGAGCGCGCCAAAGTTCGACACGATCGCGTCAAAGCCCTCCGCGTGATCGAGCGCATCGAGAAAATGCGGCAGGTCCTGCAGCCCGCACGACAGGATGCTCACGCGATCGCCCACTCCGGCGACGCTGAGACGACGCTTCGTGCGGCTCAACATCTCCTCGGACGGATCACAGGCGACGACGCGCGCGCCATTGCGGGCGAGGAACTCCGTGTCGACGCCGGTGCCGCATCCGATCTCGAGCACGCGAAATCCCGGGCGAATCCAGCGCGCCAGCGCCGAGTGGGTTTGCTGCCGCTGCAACTGGAATGTCTCGCCCGAGGTGAGCTGATCGTAGGTCGGCGCCAGCCGATCGAACGCCTGCCTGGAAATCGCGCTCATGCGTTCATCCGCGGCGGTCACAGCTGCCTCCGCGACATGGTCTCGATCGCGACGGTGCGCTCGGTCGAATCAACGGGCGGGGCCTGGGCAGGTGGCGCAACCGCCACCCCGGCGACGCGGTGATACACCGACAGCATTTCCCGGGCGGTCTGCGTCCACGAAAAACTGCGGGCGCGCTGCAGCCCGCGTTCAGATCGCTCGCGACGCAGTTCCGGATCCGTGGCGAGCTGCCGAATGGCGGCAATCATCGCGTCCGTGTCGGTCGGATCGATCGTCACCGCGGCGTCACCGGCAATCTCGCCAAGCGATGACGTGTTCGACGTCAGCACGGGCAGTCCCGATGCCATCGCTTCAACAACCGGCAGACCGAAGCCTTCGTAAAGCGACGGAAAGACAAAGAAGTCGCCGAGGTTGTAGATCGCTGGCAGGTGCTCGAAGGGCAGGTAGCCGGTGAAGTGCACCGCCCGCTCGATTCCGAGCTTCTTGATATGACCCGACAGGTCGCTCGATGACCAGCCGTAGGGACCCACGCACACCAGGTGCTGCGGAATACCGGCGCGCCTCGCCGCCGCAAACGCGGTCATGAGCCGCAGCAGGTTCTTCCTGGGCTCGATGGTTCCGACATACAGCACGAACTGTTGCGGCAGGCCATATCGCGCGCGCACATCCTCGAGGCGCACCCGGTCGTTGATCACCCGGAACGCCGGGCTGGCGGCCTCATGAACCACCGACACGCGGTCTGGCGAAATGCCGTGAAGCCGCAGCAAGTCGCGGCGCGCACTGTCGGACACCGTCACGATCGATGCTGCCTGCCGGATCGCGAGGTGCATCAACGGCCGGTTCAACAGCAGACGCCTGAGCGGATGGCACCGCGGATGGAGGCGCAGACTCATGTCGTGCACCGTGACGATCGTCGCCGCCGGCGACCCGTACGGGATCATGCCGTTCGTGAAGTGTGCGACATCGGGCTGCAGGGACTCGAGCGCGGCGGCCGCACGCAACTGCATCCATCCAATGCGTACGGGAAAGCGATGCCCGTCGTGTACGCGCACGTGCGCCGGCAGCGGCGCCTGCGTATCGATCGGCTTGTTCGACACCACGACGATCTCGTCGCCGGTGTGAACGACCTCACGAGCGAGGTGTTGCAACAGGTGCTCGGTGTAATAGCCGACACCGGTGCGACCCGGGGTGAGCGTGGTGCCGTCAAACGCTATGCGCATGCTGCCCCGGGTGCGCGCAGCGTTGAGAACAGCAATCCAGCCGCGATGGCGAACGCGACATAGGTCGGCGTGAACGTCAGGAACGAATCCACGAGCGCGTGGACCGCGATCGCCAGGCATGCCGCAGCAGAGGCCGCAACGAGCGGCAGTGTCGCATCCGCCGTCGCCAACAGCGAAGGCGCCGCCCGTAGCGCGGCGACTGCCAGCCAGATCAAGGCGGCGAGGCCGGCGATGCCCATCCCCACCAGCACCTCGATGTACGTGTTGTTGGCATGGACCCGGGTATCCCACGAGGTCAGGCCGAGATGCCGGCCGTAAGTGTGGCGGAAGTTGTCCGGGCCAATGCCAAGCAGCGGATGCTCACGGGTGATCTGCAACGCGGTGGACCAGAGTACCGATCGCGGCATCCGCATTACCGTCGACGGCATCCGCCCGCGCGTTGGCAACGGTGCTCCCGACGATGGGCCCGCAACCACCGCAACGCTGCGCCCCGGATATACGCCTTCAAGGCTCAACCACGTGCGGTGCTCCTGCACGACGTCCCAGATCAGCACGTAAGTGCCTGGATAGTCCGGCGCGCGCACTCGCGCCGACATCGTGACGGACTCTCCCGGCGCCACGGGGTCGGCAAACGGCGTCCGCAATCCGTCGAAGATCAGGATCTCTTCAGTGTCCGGCGTGAGCCAGTGATACGACAGGGCGAACGGCGGCACCGACGACGACTGCCAGGTCAGCCGCCCCTGGTTCCTCAGGGTCACCGCGACATCGTTGAAGCTGTCCGGCGTCAACGTCAGCCGCCCCGGCACTTCATACGAAGCGCCGTACCATTCCTGCGAACCCTCCGCGCTCATCCGCGCCACGAGCATCTGCGGCGACCGCGACACCAGCACGAGCAGGACCAACACCACGGCGAGCAGTGCCAGCCGGGCATGCGCGGCGCTCCATCGGCGATCCCGCGTGAACAGCAGCGCGCCGTAGAGCACCATGCTGACCGTCATCGTGATCAACCCTGCACGTGTGAACGTGGCGATGACGCCGGCGCCGGCCAGCACCAGCGCCACGAAGGCGATCCTGCTGGAGGCGAGCCAGACCAGGCCCAGCGCAAACGCGATCTCGAGGAACATCGACGTGATCGTTGGATAAGACAACGTGGCAGTCGCGCGCAGTTGCCCGCCAACAACGTGGAAGCCGGGCCGGAACGTCTTCAGCGCCGACAGCACCCATGGCACCTGCGCGAGCTCGAGCACCGCGATCGCGCCAACGATCGCGGCGGCGGCCAGCAACGCCGCAACGATCCGCCTCGCCACACGCGGCGACGCCACGTTGACGATCAGCAAGTAGAACAGGGTCGCCGCCGCGAGCCGGGCTGCCACGCGAGCCGCGGGACCACGAAACTCGGGCGCCGCGAGCGATGCTGTAAAAGCGATCGCCACGAGCGCGACGAGCGGCCACGTAATGGGCGTGCGCCAATCGAGGGCAACAGCACCGCGCAGCCAGAACACCAACGCGGCGCCAAGCGCCACGGCGATCGCCAGTTCCACCGTCGTCACGGTGAGGCCAAACAACGAACCCGGCACCGGCGCCTCGAATGGAGACACCGCCGCCACCAGCACCACACTCGCGGGCACTATCCCGGCGCCCGTCATAGCGGACGCCGACACGCGGGGCATGCGAAGAGCAGCGATTTCTGCCAAGAGCGGCTCTCGAAGTGCAAGACAAGTACCCGGCATAGTCAGTGCATTCCAGGCGGTTGCTTGCGCGTACACTCGCGATTCGCGGCGGGATGACGCGGGAGGCCTTCCGAAACGTGAAACTGTTTTCGCGATACGTAATGCCGGTCGCGCTGAAAGCGATGGCCGACGTCGTTGGCAAGGCGACGACGTTGATCATCACGGTGGTGGCGGCGCGGCGACTGAATGCCGATCCGTTCGGCGTGATGGCGTACGCCATGGCGACTGGATGGCTGATCGGCGTCGCGACCGATGCCGGCCTGTCGATGCATCTCGCCCGCGAAACCGCGCGGGATCCACAGCGCAGCCGGCACCTGCTCGTCGAAGTGGTCGGCCTTCGCGCCGGGCTCGCGTTTCTTGCCGCCACCGTGCTCGCGATTGCGTCGCCTTACCTGGTCCCGCAACACTGGCGCATTCAGTTCGTCGTGCTGGTGCTCGCGCAGCTGGCAGCCGCAGTGGTCGAAACGATCGCGCATTACTACCGCGGCATGCAGCGGACGGAGATCGAGGCGGCGATTCACTCCTCCTATCGCATCGCGACGCTGGTGTTCGCGCTCGTGGTGTTGTGGTGGTGGCGCCGGCTCGACTACCTGGGCATCGCGATGCTGACACCGGCGCTGATCGCGGTTGCCGTGTCAATCGCCGTCGCGCTGCGACTGACAACGGAGTCAGCGGAAGCGGCGTCAATGAACAGCCTGCGACCGTCGGTGTTCATCCGCGATGTCCTGCCCCTGGGCGCGGGCATCCTGATCTCGGCGATCTACTTCCGCATTGACGTCTACTTCATCCAACAGTGGCACGGCTTTCAGCCGGTGGGCGGTTACAACGCGGCCTTCCGGCTGGTCGAAGCGCTGCGATTACTTCCCGCAGCGGTGATGGCGGTGACCTTCCCGGTGCTCGTTCGAGCGACGGATCTTCACGCGCTGAAGCGCATTGGCGGAGGACTCACGCTCGCCGGCGTTGCACTCGCTGCGCTGTGTGCCGCCGGCGGCGGGTTGATCATGCCGTTGCTGTACGGCGAGACCTACGCGTATGCGGCCCCGGCGTTTTCGATCCTGGCGCTGGCACTGCCGCTGTTCTATCTGAACTACGCGCTGACCCACCAGGTCATCGGGTGGGATGGGCAACGCGCGTACTTGCTGGTCGCCGCGGTGGCCCTGGCGGCAAATGTGGCCGCCAACATCGCGCTGGTGCCGTCGCAGGGCATCGTCGGCGCAGCGATCGCAACAGTGCTGACGGAAGTGGTGGTCACTGCCGGCTGCCTGACGTTCCTGAGCCTTCGAGCGGAACCGTCCCGCGAACCCGTGGCCGTGAACCCTCGCGCGGAACCCACGCCATGACGCCCACGCGCGACCAGGAGCTGGCCGTCATTGAATCGGTGGTCTACGCCTCGTTGTTCGACTACCCGCTGTCGCTCGAGCAGTTGCAGGCGAGCCTGGTGCGCGTGCGCGCGGATGCAGACACGGTGGCCGCCTGGTGGCGCAACAGCGATCGACTGCAAGCCGCGATCGAACACAAGGATGGGTGGTACTTCCCTGCGGGGCGCAGTGATCTGATCGCCACGCGCGCTCGGCGGGAACTGGTCAGTCGCCATCTGCTGCAGCGCGATCAACGCATCCTGGCGCTGATCGCCGGCCTGCCGTTCGTGCGGATGGTGGCGCTGTCTGGCAGCCTTGCGCATCTCAACGCCGAAGGATCAGCGGACCTGGACCTGTTTGTGATCGCGGCGCCCCGCCGCGTGTGGAGCGTCACCGTGGTCACGCTGCTCCTGACCAAGCTGCTCGGGTGCCGCAAGCGTGTCTGCATGAATTACGTGGTGTCCGAGCATGCGATGAAGATCGGGCCTGAAGATCTGTTCTCTGCGAACCAGATCATTCACCTCCGGCCGCTCTCCGGCCACTCCGTGTTCGAGCGCTTCGTGAACGCCAATGGCTTCGTCCGCAGCTACTACCCGAACTTCGAACTTCCGCACCCCAAGCCCCTAAGCCCCTGCGTCCATCAGCCCCTCGCTGAACGCCTTCTCTCGCTCGGCCCGGCGCAGATCACCGAACGGCTGTCGCGTTCGCTCTATGGCTGGCATCTGGGCCGGAAGGCTGCGACGTGGCTGTCGCGAGATCAAGTGCGGCTCGAAGCGGAGTGCCTGAAGCTGCATACGAGCAGCCACCGCGCCTCGACACTTGAGAAGTTCAATTGCGCGATGGAGGATGCAACCGCCTTTGCTACTGCTGCTGCGAGGTCGTGGACGGCTTCTCGCCGCCCCTACCCGCGTCCAGGTCATTCCAGTTCATGATCGCGTTGAACCCGAGCGAATAGGTGCCTTGTGTCTGCCAGCGCCAGAACGGGCGCATGGCGAACATCACGACGTGGCCCTTGCCGAGCGGCACGTCGACCAGCGCCGCACGATTGGCGAGGAACTGCCCATTGGCCAGCGTGCCCGACAGCAACATCTCGTTCGGATTCGACGGGAACGACAGCACGACGCGCGGTCGCGCATCGTCGATGGCGATGCCGAACTGCCCGGCCATGCGGCGGAATTCCGCGGCTGCATCAGCCTGGGGACGTTCAGCAGGTGCGTTCGGATCGGCTTCGAGCGGCTGGATACGCAACGGCTGCGCATTCGGCGTGATGTTCTGCCCCATTCCCGCGTTGGCGGCGCCGCCACCGGCAAATGCTGCGAACTCGGCTGGGATACCACCGCCACCGGCGTTCAACACCGGCGCCTGACTGAAGTAGATCGGCAGGTCCGCGTTCTCGTAGCCATACGAGAGCGGGCTCTTCGTGTCGGCCCACTTGCCGCGCATGATCGAGCCGCGCACGAACAGCGACGCTGGCGTTTCCACCGTGATGCCGGACGTCACGGAATACGCCGGGAAGATCGTCGTCGTGGACCCCTCGGTGATCAACGTGCCGCCCTCCTGCACGAACCTGGCAAGGTTGGCCAGGCCTTCGAGGCCCATGCCGCCACGGATGTCGTCACTCTGATCGACGAAGCCGAGGTTGGGCGTCTTGTCGGTCTTCTTGTACGGCAGCGGCGCCGCGCCGGTCATGGCCATGCCGTTGACCTGGGACTGCGCCGTTCCGCCGACGTGCGGGAAGATCAGCACGTCGTACTTCGAGCGCAGGCTGGCCTCGGTCTTCAGCTTCTGATCCGCGAAGTAGGTGTAGGGAATGCCGTAGGTGTCGAGCGCCGCGCGCACCCATCCTTCATCCTGCGTGCGCGTCCAGCTGTGGATGTAGCCAATGCGCGGCAGGTCGAGATCGTGCGTGCGCACCGCGGGTGCCGCGGCAACGGCCCACGCCGACAATCCAAGATCGCGCAGCATCGGTTCAAGCTTCGCGCGGTCGGCATTCGGTACGATGATCGCGCCGGCGCGGAACTTCCGGCCGTTCAACTCGAAGTCTTCTTCCGCCGCCATCATCTTCGTGTCCGCGTTCTTGAAGCGGAACGTCACGAGATTGTTGTCGGCGGTGTGCTCGACGACGAGCGTGGTGCCGGTGCCTTCGATGCCGCCGTTCGCCTTCACCGGCCCGGTGACCCTGGTCATCGGCTGCGTGAAGATCGACTTGTCGTTGACGGTCTGCAGCTTGACGTTCCGCATCAACTGGAACGTCCAGCCGGTGTCGTCGTACGGGCTCGGGTTCTGTGGCGGATAGTTCTGGATCGAGAAGTACATCTCGGCCAGCGTGCGGTAGGGCTGGTCGCCGCGAATCACATAGTCGCCCGCCGCGACGGTGACGTTGCCGGCCTTGAAGGCGCTGTTGGCGCGATGCACTTCGAGGCCCTGGCGCATCAGTTCGTTGATGGCGTCGGCGGCGTCGGCCTTGCGGCGTTGCGCAGCCGGCATCACCCACGCATTGATCGGGCCGTCCACGCCCTCCGCGATCGAACGCTTGTTCTTCAGCCAGTAGTTCTCGAGGAAGGTCTCCTTGTTCTTCGCGACGTGGCTCAGGGAGAACAGCACGGCGGACTGCTGGATGTTGGTGTTGTTGCGCGGCCCCCACTTGATGAAGGGCAGCGGCGGGTTGGGACGGAACCACTCCTTGCTGGTCGTCGTCGCGCCGGGCCGCACTTCATAGTTGTCGGGGCCGTAGCTCTGGACCTCGTAGAAGCGGCCGATCGAGTTGTGCGAGTGGGCGATGAAGAACATGTAGTTCGGCACCCAGCCATCGTAGAAGCCGTAGGTGAACACGCCGGGCACGCCGCGCTTGGTCATTTCGACCACGTCGTTCTGCGCCAGCTGCCACCATTCACCAATGACGATCGGATCGAGGGCGTCGTTGTACGGGCCCGTGCCGGTCGATGAATAGAGATAGGTCTGCGCTTCATGCAGGTCGTGCATGATCGTCGGGTACCACTGCAGCTGCGTGCGCGTCACCGCCTTGGTCAGTTCGAGGAACTGGCCCATGCCGTCGCGATTGTTGTCGTGCTGCACGTACTTGCCCCAGTACATCAGCGGCAGGCGCGCATCACCGCGCGCGCGTGTCTTGTTGTAGTAGTAGGTGTCGACCTGCTTCTCGCGTCCGTCGACTTCGATGACGGGCGTGATCAGCGTGATCACGTTGTTGCGGATGTTCTGGATGAACGGCGTCTCTTCGACGATCAGGCGATACGCCAGCTCGATCAGCATCTCGGGACCGCCGTTTTCCGGCGAGTGTATGCCGCTGGTCAGGTAGTAGATCGGCTTGGCGGTCTTGATGAGGGCCTGGGCCTGCGCGTCGGTGGTCTTGCGCGGATCGTTCAGCGCGGCGAGCTGATCGCGATACTTCTCGAGGTTCTTGATCGTCGCTTCATCAGCGATCGCCAGCGCGACCATGTCGCGGCCTTCTTCGCTCTTGCCGATCGTCCAGTAGCGCGCGCGCGGCGAGACCTTCGCGAGCTGCTCGTAGTAACGATGAATGTCCTTGGCGTACGTGAGTTCACCCGGCTGGCCGACGTAACGGCCGAGGAACTTCAGCGGCGACGGCACGGTATCCGATGCCGGAAGATGATCCACCAGTTCGGTGGTGATGCGAGGATCCTGCAGTGCCTCTTTGATCTTCGCGGTATATTCGGCGTCGATCTTCTGGGCCGCCGGTTTCGATTGGGCCTGCAAAACCGTGATTCCGGTTGCAGAAATGGCCGCCACGACCAGCGCTGCCATGTAGTTCTTCATGATTTCCTCCGAGAATTTCGAACGAACGGCGAACGGTACGTATGAACTGCGTTTTCGGACGCATTAGTTGAACGATCGTCAAGTATAGAGGGGACACCTTCCACGGAACAGGACGTACAGTCCGTCCGGATTCGTCAAAAACAGGCGTAAAATCTGGGGTTCTGGGGTGCGTTACACGGCACGGGCCTTGCTCTCCCAGGGAGTGAGAAGTTGGAAGTGAGAGGTGAGAAGGACGGACTTCCTTCTCACTTCCAGACCTCTCACTTCTCACTTCGGAGTTACTTATGGAGTTCAACAAGCTGGTCTTCGCGGGATTGTCGGTGGGATGCCTGGCGGCTGCGGCCGGTGGCTCGTACCTGGCGGTCCGGCAGAATCAAAATGCCCCGGGTGCCTCGAGTGCCTACAGTGCCGCGAGTGCGCCTGACGCCAACGCGACGGCGCCAGCCACCGGCTCGAAGCCGGTCACCGAGAGCGAAGGAACGATCGCGCCTGAAGCGGCGAAGCCTGCGCCGCAGATCAGCGAGCCGGTCGCGCCGGCGCGTCCCGCGTCGCGCATTGTCAACCGGCAGACACGTCAGGCGGACGCGAGGACCACGGCCCCTGCGACTCGCCCATCGGCTCCCGTTATTACGCGAGATTCGAATGTGGCCGGTCGCTCGGGACAGTCGGACACCACGGCCGCAACTGCTGCCGCGAATGGCGGCACCATGTGGGAGACGCGACCGAGCGTGCAGCCCGCGACGCCTGAATACCGTGAACCCGAGCCGCCTGCTCCACCGCCGGCGCCGGCGGTCGAGTATGTCGACCTCACCGTGCCGTCGGATGCGGTCCTTGGCCTGCAGATCGAGCGCACGGTGTCGAGCGAGTTGGCGCGTGTGGAAGATCGCGTCGACGCGCGCGTAACGCGTGACGTCCGCGTGTCGGATCGCATTGCCATCCCGGCGGGCTCGACGGTTCGCGGTTCGGTGACCGACGTCGATCGCGGCGGCCGCGTGAAGGGCAAGTCGCGCCTCGCCATCCGCTTCCACACCATCGTGCTCGCGGACGGCACGGAGCTCGCGCTCAAGACCGATCCGGTCGTGCGCGAAGGCCAGTCGCCTGGCGGTGAGAGCGCCGCCAAGGTTGGCGGCGCCGCCATCGGCGGCGCGATCCTCGGCGCGATCCTCGGCGGCGGCAAGGGTGCGGCTATCGGTGGCGCGGTTGGCGCGGCCGGCGGCACGGCCGCAGCGATGAGCAACGACCGCAACCCGGCGACGCTTTCAGCCGGCACGACGGTGACGGTGCGCATGCAGGCGCCCGTAACTGTCACCGTGCAGAAGAATTAACCACGAAGCTCACGAAGAACACGAGGGCTGCCCAAATGCCTTCGTGCTCCTTCGTGCCTTCGTGTGGTTGCATTATGATCGGCAGCGGAGGCTGATCATGCGTTCGCTCACTACTCTCCTCGTTCTCGCGCTCGCCGTTCCCGTCGCCGCACAGGTCACCAAGCAGGAACGCGCCGGCATCGTCAACTTCAGCAAGGTCGATGCGGTCGTGGCCTGCGGTGGCGCAACCGAAACGTCGGCGCTTGACGCCCTGGCGAAGGACGGCTTCAAGTCCGTCATCAACCTGCGCCAGGCTTCCGAGCAGAACGCCAACATCGAGCAGAACGCGGCGCGTACCAAAGAGCTCGGGATGAAGTACATCCACATTCCCTTTAATCCGGCTCAGCCAGATACCAAGGTCGTGGATTCGTTCCTGGCCGCCGTGGCCGACAAGAGCAACCAGCCCGCCTACATCCACTGCGGCTCGGCAAGCCGCGTGGGCTCGCTGTGGCTCGTGAAGCGCGTCATGCAGGACGGATGGACGGTCGAAAAGGCCACCGAAGAAGCCAAGGCGATCGGCCTGCGCGGCGAACCGCTCGAGAAGTTTGCGCTCAGCTACATCGCCGCGCACAAGAAGTAAGGCGGTTTGACAGTTCGGTGGCCCTCCAGCGATACTGAAGGGTCGTTTCACGCGGCAATTTCTCCGACTTGGTAGGCCGCGTGAGTTTGCCAGCAGATCGCCCGGCCGGAGGCCGGGCAAGAAATGCTGCCTAAGTCGCGAACATGCCCGCGACCATTCGCGGGCATTCGTTTTTTTACGGAATGTTGGAGCGTTAATGGCTAACCGTTACATCTTCTCTTCGGAATCCGTCGGCGAGGGTCATCCCGACAAGGTCGCCGACACGATTTCGGATGCGGTCCTCGACGCCTGCCTCACGCAGGACAAGATGAGCCGCGTGGCGTGCGAAACCTACGTCAAGTCGAACGTCGTCATCGTCGGCGGCGAGATCACCACCAAGGCGAAGCTGGACGTCGAACAGATCGCGCGCAAGGCGATCCGCGAGATCGGCTACGTCAACGACGATGATGTGTTTCACGCGGACCGCGTGTTCGTGAACCTGCTGCTGACGCAGCAGTCGGCGGACATCGCGCAGGGCGTAGATGCGCGCAAGGCCAAGGGCAAGAAGACCTCGAAGCAGGGCGCCGGCGACCAGGGCCTGATGTTCGGCTACGCGAGCAACGAGACGCCGGAGCTGATGCCCGCACCGATCATGTTCGCGCATCGCCTTGGCCGCAAGCTGACGCAGCTGCGCAAGGCCGGTGCCGCCGACTGGCTGCGTCCCGACGCGAAGTCGCAGGTGTCGGTGATCTACGAGGACGGCAAGCCGGTCGGCATCTCCAACGTCGTCATCTCGACGCAGCACGCCGCCAGCGCGCAGCACTCCACCATCGAGAAGTTCTGCATCGAGGAAGTGATCAAGAAGGTCCTCCCGAAGCGTCTCCTCAGCAACAAGACCGAATTCCTGATCAACCCGACCGGCCGCTTCGTGGTCGGCGGTCCCCAGGGTGACACCGGCCTGACCGGACGCAAGATCATCGTCGACAGCTATGGCGGGATGGGCCGTCACGGTGGTGGCGCGTTCTCGGGCAAGGACGCCACCAAGGTCGACCGCAGCGCCGCCTACATGGGCCGCTGGGTGGCGAAGAACGTCGTCGCGGCCAAGCTCGCCGCCAAGTGCGAAGTGCAATTCGCCTACGCGATCGGTCACCCCGATCCGGTGAGCGTGCACATCGACACGTTCGGCACCAACACCGTGCCGGAGTCGAAGATCGAGCGCGCCGTCAATCGCGTGTTCGACTTCCAGCCGTCGGAGATCATCGCGCAGCTCAACCTGCGCCGTCCGATCTACAGCAAGACGACCAACTACGGTCACTTCGGCAAGAGCGACAAGGACCTGACGTGGGAAGCCACGAACAAGGTCGCCGCGCTCCTGAAGTCGATCTAGTCACACCATCGTTTCATGAGGGTCTCGAGTTCACGCTCGAGACCCTTTTTCATTTCGGCGAGAGGTTGAGATTGGGGTCTGACCCCGTCTTCAACTCGGGGTGCGTGCTGCGCGGCGCATGCCGTCGGTGATGATGCCGACGCGGCTGACGCCCGCCCCACGGCTCGCGTCGATCACCGCCACAATCTCCCCGTAGCGCAGCGTGCCGTCACCGGCGATGTAGAGCGTCTTGTTGGCGCGCGAGCGATAGATCTCCGTCAAGCGATTCTGGAGTTCCGGCAACGTGACCGGTTCGTGATTGATCTCGATGCGCTTGTCGGAGAAGTACTCGACCATGATCTGCTCGTCGAGGCGCGGGGCGGACACGCTCGCCGTGGTTTCCGGCGGCAGGTGCGCGTCGAGGCCACGCTGCGACATCGGCAGCGCGGCCATGAAGATCACCAGCAGGACGAGCAGCACGTCGATCATCGGCGTGATGTTCATCTCGGAGGATGGACGGAGCGTCGAGGGTTTCACCATGGTCGTCACCTCAGGTTGAACTGCACCGTGACCGTCATGATCACGGGCACCGGCTGTCCGTTGAGTTGCGTCGGCGTGAACTCCCACTGGCGAACCGCTTCGATCGCCGCCTGGTCGAGCAGCGGAATCGACCGCAGCACACGCAGGTTGCCAACGCGACCATCGACGCCGATCGTGGCTTCGAGAATCACCAGTCCCTCCACTCGCGCGATGCGCGCCATTTCGGAATAGACCGGGGCGACGTGGCGGGTCTTCACCGGCGTGCGAATCGCACCGCCGGGACGGACCGCCGCCGGCGCCTGCACCACTGGCTTGGGGGGAGCCGGCGCGAGAACCGCCGAGGTGTCGGTGTCGACATCACCGGCGATGAGTCCGATCGGCGAGTCGCCGGTTGGGTCGCTCAAGATCTCCGGCTCCTTCGTAAAGCCACTTGGCGCGTCGGTCGGCGCGATGTTGCGATCCATCACCGGCTGGTCGATCTCGACCTTCTTCAACTTCGGCAATGGCGGCGGAGGTGGAATCAGCCTGGTGATGTACTCCAGGTCATCATCCGCCGAGACGGCCGGCATCATCGCGGGCGCCAGGATGGGAATGGCGATGAGGATCAGCACGATCGCCGAGTGGGAGAACAGCGAGAGCGGCAGCGTGTACCACTTGCGGCTGCCGACTGAAATGGACGGGCGCGTGACATCACCGAACAGATCGCGAGGCATGCGACTCTCCTTTTGCCTGAACGTCTGCCCGGCCGGGTCAGAACTTCTCTTGAGTGATTAGTATCCGTTTCGCGGAAAACGGCTCACGCGACGCGTCAGTGACGGAACGGAGGCGGCTTGACGATCTTCTCATCCGTAACTACGCCGAACCGCCGGAAGTCGGAGTATTGCGCCACGGAGTCGATCGTCGAGGCCGATCGTGGCAGGTCGTAGCGTTCGGTCATCTTCAACGGCACGCGTGCCCCGAGCCGCTGATCGACGCCGAAGTCGACGGTGCAAGTGCCGGCACTGTTGCGATCCCGCACGATCACCTCGGTGCGCACCAGGGCGCCTGAGTCCGGCTCAACCCAGACGCGGCCGTTGACCTGCAGATCACGGCCTTCGCTGTTGCGCAGGATGGTCGGACCGGTGTGTTCGGTGAAGCGAAGCACCATCGTGTCGGCGCCATTGATCTTCGCGCGTTCGGGCGCCTTGAACGAGATGCGCTCGGCGTGTCGCGCTGACAGATACTCGAACGCGATGTCAGGCACGTTGAGGGTCCGCGGCAGCGAACCGATGTTATAGCGCGCGCTCTCGGCGGCCAACTGCCTGGCCTGCTGGAGCGCCGAGGGATTGGGATTCTGCAGCAGTTCGACCAGACGCTTTTCCCGGTCGTCAAGCCGGCGCCCATCAACCTCAAACACGTCGCGAAACGAGATCCATCCTGCGGTGCCTGGCAGCCTGACCATGACCAGTTCAGAAACCAGCGTGCGGCTCGACGCTTGCGGGCCAAACGGGTCGGCGCGGCGGTAGCTGACGGTCTGCTGGTACTGCTCGCGAGCGACGATCGACGGGGCATCCGCCTGGAGGCGAAGCACTTGCTCCCGCATTTTCGTCACGAGATCCGCGGCAGGCGTTTGCGCGGAGATGGAAGGTGAGACGCCGGTCGTGACCGCGACGATCAGACCGGCGACTGAAACAGATGCTGCGACGACGGCGCGAGGATACGCCATGACACTTCGCCTGTGGCCTGCTGGCCGGTTCGCCTACTTCGTGGCCGGCGCCAGCTTGATCGACTTGACGTTGATCATCTTCTGGCCGTCCTTCTCCGTCACCTCGCCGGTAACGATCACGTTCTTGGCCACGAAGTCCAGCAGCTTGGCGTTCTTGTTGGCGGCGTAGTCACCGGTCACGGTGTAGATGGCGTCGGCGGTGAGGATGCCGACCGGCTGGCCTTTCTTGGCGCAGTCCATCGTGCAGCCGGCGTGATCGGGACCGTGTCCCTTGTCCTTCAGCTTGGTCGCGCACGCGATGTCAACCACCTCGCCCTTGACCGTCATGTCTGCGGCAAACGCCGGAATCGCCAGGGCGATCACGAACGCCGCGCCTGACAGCATCGAAATAACTTTACGCATAGGTAAGACTCCTTGGAACAAGCCTGCAGGCGACCGGGCCAACAGGCCCACAGGAAGCTACTATACTGCTGCGTCTCGGAAACTTGGCAAGGACGGAGTACAGGATGCGCAACTCAAGGTTTCAGCTCGCCGCTTCACTTGTCGGTGCTGTCGGGTTCGCCCTTTCGGCCGCGCACGCGCAATCGCCTTCCGGCCCATCGATCGACGAGGTCATCAACCTCAAGCGGGTGGGCTCACCGGTCATCTCACCCAACGGGCAACACGTCGCGTACACGATTCGCGAGACCAACTGGGACGACAACGCCTACGAGACTGAGATCTGGGTCGCCGACGCGGCGACCGGTCAGTCGCGGCAGGTCACGAATGGCCGCAAGTCGAGCAGCCAGCCGGTGTTCTCACCCGACGGCATGTGGCTCGGCTTCATTTCCGATCGGGACGGCAAGCGCCAGGTCTATCGCATCGCATTGCGCGGCGGCGAGGCGGAGCGGCTGACCAGCGCTGAAGAAGGCGTGAACAACTTCGCGTGGTCGCCAAACGCGAAAGAGATCGCCTACACCATGCTGGATCCACAGACCGACGCGATGAAGGAACGCGAGCGCAACTGGGGCGACGTCAAGATCGAGGACCAGGATCAGCGCTTCTCGCACCTGCATGTGTTCGACATCGCCGCCAAGACCTCGAAGCAGCTTACGAAGGGCAACTTCGTGGTGGGCAGCTTCGACTGGTCGCCGGATGGACGGCACATCGCGTACGACCATCGCGCCACGAGCGATCCCGCCGACAGCGGGACAGCCGACATCTCCGTCCTCACGCCCGCTGATGGGCGCTCAATGGTGGTGGTGGCGCTCGCTGGTCCGGACACCAACCCGCGCTGGGCGCCAGACGGCTCGCGGCTCGCGTTCGTGTCGTCCATGGGCAAGCCGTTCTTCTTCTTCCAGAACAGTGTCATCGCGACGGTCGCCATCGGATCGACAACGCCGCAGAGCCTGACCGACGCGTTCGACGAGGATCCGAGCTTGATCGCGTGGACGAAGGCGGGCATTCACTTCGCCGCCTCGCAGAGGACATGGGCTTACCTGTTCACGCTCGATCCGCAGTCGAAGCAGGTCACCAGGCATGCGCCTCGCGACACCTGGATCGGCAGCGGCTTCTCGCTCTCTGCCGATGGCACCCAGGCCGCCTTCACGGCGTCTGGTCCAACCGAGTTCCCTGACGTCTTCGTCGCCCCGGTCGCGACCATGGCGGCAAAGAAGTTGAGCGATGCGGGCGCGCAGATCGCGGCGTGGCCGAAGCACGCGCGCGAGGTCATGCGCTGGAAGAGCCAGGACGGCGCCGAGATCGAAGGCGTGCTGCACAAGCCCGCGGACTTCCAGCAGGGCCGGCGCTATCCGCTGCTGGTGATCATTCACGGCGGCCCCACGGGCGTGTCGCGGCCCAGTCCATACGGCAGCGGCACTGCGTATCCGCTCGACGCATTCCTGGCACGCGGCGCGCTGGTCCTCGAACCGAACTATCGCGGCAGCGCCGGCTACGGCGAGAAGTTCCGCTCGTTGAACGTGCGCAACCTCGGCATCGGCGATGCCTGGGACGTGCTCTCCGGCATCGACGCGCTCGTGCAGCAAGGCATGGTGGATCGCGATCGCGTCGGCAGCATGGGATGGAGCCAGGGCGGCTACATCTCAGCGTTCCTCACCACCAGGCACTCCGATCGCTTCAAGGCGATCTCGGTCGGCGCGGGCATTTCGGACTGGATGACCTACTACGTCAACACCGACATTCATCCGTTCACGCGCCAGTACCTCAAGGCGAATCCCTGGGACGATCCGAAGATCTATGCGGACACGTCGCCGATGACCTACATCAAGCAGGCGAAGACGCCGACGCTGATTCAACATGGCGATCAGGACGCGCGGGTGCCGATCCCCAATGCGTTCCAGCTCTACCAGGGTCTTCGCGATCAGAACGTGCCGGTGCAGCTGTCGATCTTCAAGGGCTTCGGTCACGGGCTGAACAAGCCCAAGGCGAATCGCGCCGCGATGCAACAGAACCTCGATTGGTTCACGCGCTATATCTGGGCGCAGGGATCAGGGACCAGGGATCAGGGCGGTCAACAATGAAGTGGATTCTCGTAGCGCTGGTGTCGGCCAGCGTGCTGGTTCAAGACAGGGCGCCGGTTGATCCAAAAGCGACCCGCAAGCCTGACCTCGTCGAGCTCGTAAAGCTCGATCCGACGATCAAGCTCGACATCCGCTATGCGGGCACCAACAACTTCCTCGGCCGCAAGGTCTATCCCGAGGCGCGCGCATTCCTGCAGCGGCCGGCGGCGATGGCGCTGATCGATGCGCACAAGGAGCTGGCGAGGAGCGGCTACGGTTTGCTGATCCACGACGGCTATCGCCCGTGGGCCATCACCAAGCTGTTCTGGGACATGACCTCGGGCGTGCAGCGCGAGTTTGTGGCCGATCCGAAGACCGGTTCAAAACACAACCGCGGCTGCGCCGTCGACCTGACGCTCTACGATCTTGCGACCGGCGCGGCCGTGCAGATGCCGGGCGACTATGACGAGATGACACCGCGCTCGTATCCGGACTTCCCCGGCGGAACGGCCGAGCAGCGCGCGCGCCGCGACCTGTTGCGTCAGGCCATGGAGCGGCACGGCTTCACCGTCGAGTCCAACGAGTGGTGGCACTTCAACTACAAGGATTGGACGGAATACCCAATCACCGACATCGCTTTTTCCGAAATCACCGGGCGCTGATTCTTGCCTGGGAGTCCGCGCGCGCCGGGATATTATCGTTGTCGGGAATGGAATATCTCGTCGACCTCTTCTTACACCTTGACGTCCACCTCGTAGAGTTCGTCGCGCAATACGGCGTCTGGGTGTACGCGATGCTGTTTGCGATCATCTTCATCGAGACCGGCCTGATCATCTGGCCGTTCCTTCCCGGCGACTCGCTGCTGTTTGCGGCCGGCGCATTGTCTGCCACCGGCGTACTCGACATCCGGCTCGTTCTGCTGCTGCTGATCGTGGCGGCGATTGCCGGCGATGCCGTCAACTACTCCGTCGGCAGGTTCGTCGGGCCGAAGGTCTTTTCCGCGCACGACTATCAGGGCTTCCTGCACAAGGTCCTGAACCGCGATCACCTCGACAAGGCGCACGCGTTCTTCGAACAGCACGGCGGTATGGCCGTCGTTTCGGGTCGCTTTGTGCCCATCGTTCGTACCTTCGTGCCCTTCGTGGCCGGGGCCGCGTCCATGACGGCGTCGAAGTTCGTGTTCTTCAACGTAATAGGCGCCGTGATTTGGGTAGGGGTGTGCGCCGGCGCGGGCTACCTGTTTGGCAACGTGCCGATCATTAGGGAAAATTTCTCACTCGTCGCCATCGGAATCGTGTTTGTCTCGGTCCTGCCAATCGCCTTCGAGATGCTCAGGGCGCGTCGGAAGTAGCGCTCTCCGGACCCTCGCGAAGATTCGTTAAGTCACCGAACTGCAGGTATTTAGCACATCTACGGCTGATGCCGTCGCGCTGGAACTCCGTGGAGGCGTGCATTTTTCGTTGTAATTGAACGTAACTGTCAATATAACCACCCAAAAAGTCAGTGCGGACTTTTTCGCAGCGGCTCGTCCCCCACCGAGTCGCCGCCTGCAGTCTGAGCGGCTGAGCATTGCTCGCTGCGACGGACTGTTTGCGGGAGGATGGTATCTCCGAGTTTGACGGCGTCGATCCGCAAGGTGCGTCGGGTGAGGAAAAATTTCGCAGCCTCCTGGAGGCTGCCCCCGATGCCATCGTTATCGTCGGCGAGAGCGGGCGGGTAGTGCTCGTGAACTCTCAGGCCGAGTTGCTATTCGGCTATCCGCGCGGCGAGATTCTTGGCCAGCCGGTCGAGATCCTGATTCCGTCGTCTTTTCGGACCGGTCATACCGCGCACCGCGCCAAGTACTTTGCGGAGCCGCGCGTGCGCCGCATGGGCGAGGGCCTGACGCTCTACGGCCGCCGCAAGGACGGCAGCGAGTTTCCCGTCGAAATCAGCCTCAGCCCGCTGCAAACGCGGGAAGGCCGTCTCGTCACGGCGGCGATCCGCGATGTCACGGAACGGCAGCGCGTCGAGCAGGCGCTTGCCGAAAAGAACGTCGAACTCGAGCGCGCCAACCGGACCAAGGATCGCTTTCTGGCGACCATGAGTCACGAGCTGCGGACGCCGCTGAACGCGGTGATCGGCTTTACCGGCACGCTGTTAATGCGTCTGCCGGGCCCGCTGACACCCCAGCAGGAACAGCAACTGCAGACCGTGCGCAATAGTGCGCGCCATCTGTTGGCACTGATCAACGACCTGCTCGACCTGGCCAAGGTGGAGTCGGGGAAAGTCGACCTGCATCTTGAGACCCTCGAGTGCCTCTCGGTGATGGAGGAGGTGGCGGCCGCACTCAAACCGTTCGCGGACGCCAAGGGGCTGTCATTCGAGTTCGCGTGCCTGGACAAGGGGCTCCGTCTCCGTACCGACCGCCGTGCGCTCAACCAGATCCTGCTCAACCTGACGTCGAATGCCATCAAGTTCACGCCAAAAGGCTTCGTCCGCCTTGAGGCCTCGCTTACGCCAAACGGTCCGCAGATCAGCGTGATCGACAGCGGCGTGGGCGTCCGAGAATCGGACCGCCAGCGGTTGTTCCGTGCGTTCGAGCAGCTGGAAACGACCGCCGCGCAGCGTCATGAAGGCAGCGGGCTTGGACTTCACCTCAGCCACAAACTCGCGGAGCTGCTGCAAGCGGAAATTGCCCACGAACACACAGCTGGCGGCGGCAGCACCTTCCGCGTTTCCCTGCCAAGCGTTGCATGACGACGCGCATCCTGATCGTCGAGGACAACCAGACCAACCTCGCGTTGATGGAGTATCTCCTCAGGGCATTCGGCTACGAGGTGCTGTCCGCCCGCGACGGCGAAGAGGGAATCGCGGTAGCGCTGAGTGAAAGGCCCGATCTCATTCTCATGGACCTTCAGCTGCCCAAGCTGACGGGGTTTGAATCAGCGGCGCGGATTCGCGCGGCTGAGGCGTTCAACCCGGTGCCGATCATCGCTGTGACCGCCTTTGCAATGGTGGGCGATCGAGATCGCGTGCTCGCCGCCGGCTTCGACGGTTATCTGTCCAAGCCGATCACGCCCGAAACGTTCGTGTCGGAAATCGAAGCCTACCTGCCGGCTGCTCAGCGAGCCGTCCGGACGCCACGACCATGAGCCCATCGTCGCGCACCATCCTCGTCGTGGAGGACCGCGACGCCGACCGCTTGTACCTGACCACGCTGCTCGGCTACGGCGGCTTCAACATCCTCGAAGCCACGAGCGGCAAGGACGGACTCGCCGCGGCAACGGCACAGCGTCCGGATCTGGTGATCAGCGACGTGCTGATGCCGAACATGGACGGCTACGAGTTTGTCCGCCGGCTGCGACGGCTGCCCAACTGCACCGATGTGCCGGTGATGTTCTACACCGCCACGTACCACGAGACCGAAGCACGCCAGCTGGCTGAAGAATGCGGCGTTTTCGAAGTGCTGATCAAGCCCAGCGAACCCGAAGTCATCCTCGGCCGTGTGGCCACCGTGCTGCAGCGCGATGGCGCTGCGCTCGACCTGATGACCCAGGCCATGACCGATGAAGCGTTCGGTGAACGCCACGGCCGGCTGACGTCAGAGACCCTGATCGACAAGGTGAGAAAGCTCGAGGCGAGCGAGCGGCGCATGGCGGCGCTGGTGCGGCTCGGTCAGCAGTTCATGGCCGAACGCGACCCGGCCAAGCTGCTGCGGCGGGCGGGCGATGAGCTTCGCGGCGCCACCGAATCCAGCCGCGCCATGGTCGGCGTACTGTCGACAGATCTCAAGCGCTTCACCTTTGTGACGACACCGAGTGGCAACGCGGAGGTCGAGGCGCGACTGCTGGCGATTCCGGAACTGCCGGCCGCATTCTCACGCGTGACGCACGACCGGCAATCGCTGCGCGGCCGCACGACCAACGGCACGCTCGAACACCTCGATCTCGGCTTCCATCTCGACTCATTCCTGATCGTGCCGTTGATGTCCGCTGACCAGGTCCTGGGCCTGATGGCGGTCGTCAACAAGCTCGGAGGCGCGGAGTTCAGCACGGCCGATGAACAACTCGCCGTCACGCTCGGTGTGCAGGCAGGCACCGCGTACGAAAACGCGCTCCTGATCGAGCGCCTTCGCGCGCAGGCCGCGGAGTTGCGGGAACGCGAAGAGACCACCGAGTTTGCCCTGAATGCCGCCGGGATCGGCGTCTACGAGCGCAGCTTCATCGACGATCGCATTCGCGTCTCAGGAGGCGTGCGACGGCTCCTCGGCGTCACGGCCGATTACCCGTTGCACGAACTCGGTTCGCTCCTGCAGGAAGACGAACGACTTGCCGGCCAGGAACTGGTCGACCGCGCGACGACGACCGGCGGCGACTTTACGTTCGACCTGGCAATCGGGCGGGACACCGCGTCACCACGCTATCTACAAGCCCGCGGCCGCATCCAGGACGCCGACGGCGCACCGCAGCGCCTGCTCAGCGTCCTGATCGACATGACCGAACGTCGCGGACTCGAACAACAGTTGCGACAGGCGCAGAAGATGGAGGCCATCGGCCAGCTCGCCGGCGGAGTCGCCCACGACTTCAACAACATTCTCACGGTGATCCAGGGCTACTCGCGCTTTCTGCTCGAATCGGCGCATGACGAAGAGCAGCGCCGCGATGCGCAGTCGATCACCGAGGCCGGCACACGCGCCGTTGCGCTCACGCGGCAGCTGCTGGCGTTCAGCCGCCGCCAACCCCGCGACATCGCGGTGTTCGATCTCAACCTCCTGATTTCCGGCATCGCCGGGATGCTCGGACGGCTCATCGGCGAACACATCTCGCTGGTAACGTCGCTTGGCGACGCCGGCACGATCGAAAACGATCGCGGCCAGATCGAACAGGTGGTGATGAACCTGGTCGTCAACGCCCGCGACGCCATGCCGGCTGGCGGAACGATCACCATCGAGACGTCGCGCGTCGCATTGGACGGCGTCGACTGGGTGCGCCTGGTCGTGCGCGACACCGGTTCTGGAATGACCGAGGACACCAAGGCCCGCATCTTCGAGCCGTTCTTCACCACGAAAGGCGACGGCAAGGGCACCGGGCTCGGCCTCGCCACGGTGTTCGGCATCATCGCGCAGAGCCATGGACGCATCGAGGTGGACACCGAGCTGGGCCGCGGCACGACATTCACGATCCTGCTGCCGCCTGCGGTCACCGCCGCCGTGACGCCGACCGAGCGTACGGCTGGATCGATGGGCGGTGATGAAACGGTCCTGGTCGTGGAAGACAGTGACGCGGTTCGCGAGCTGATCTGCACGATCCTGACCCGGGTCGGCTACAAGGTCATCGAAGTCAGCAACGCCACCGAAGCCCTCGCGGTCGACCTCGACACCATCGATGTGCTGCTGACCGACGTCCTGATGCCGGGCGGGCTCGGTCCGCAACTGGTGGCGGACGCGCGGACCCGCCGGCCGGATCTACCTGCCGTCTTTATGTCCGGCTACGCCCCGGATGATACGCTCGGAAACATGTCCGTGGAGGATGGCACGGTCTTCCTGGCAAAACCCTTCACGGTCGAATCACTGACGCAGAAGATTCGCGAGGTTCTCGATCGATGACATCGCCGCAGGTTTCGCAGGGGCCGGCGCCACGGCTGCTGGTCGTAGATGACGATCCGACAGTGGCACCGGTCGTCGAGCGCCTGGCACGACCGCTCGGGTATCACGTCACGCACGTCAGCAACGGCCCCGAGGCGCTGACGCTGATGAACGAACTCCGGCCCAACCTGGCGATGATCGATCTGCAGATGCCGGAGCTGAACGGCATCGAGGTTCTCAAGGCGATTCGCGCGACCGGCGAGGAATGCGAAACGGTGCTGATGACCGGCAACCCCTCGGTCGACACCGCGATCGCCGCCGTCAAGGCCGGGGCCCTCGACTATCTGAGCAAGCCCTTTGATTTCGATCGCCTGCGCGAAATCCTGACTGACGTGCGTGACGGCATCACGCGGCGCGAGTCACTGCTGGCCGCGGAAGCCGAGGTGGCGACGCAGGCGGTGTTCCATGGCATCGTCGGCCGAACGCCGGTCATGCACGAACTGTTCGGGCTGATCAGGCGGGTCGCGCCGCACGCCCGAAGCGTGCTCGTGACCGGCGAGACGGGCACCGGCAAGGAACTGGTCGCGCGGGCGTTGCACGCCAGCGGTCCGCGCCGCGCCAAGCGCTTCATCACCTTGAACTGTTCGGCGGTGGTCGAGACCCTGTTCGAAAGCGAACTGTTCGGTCACGTCCGCGGCGCGTTCACCGGCGCAGCCGACAACAAGGTTGGCCTGTTTGAACACGCGCACCAAGGTACGGTCTTCCTCGACGAGGTCGGCGAGCTGCCGCTCTCGCTGCAGCCAAAGTTGCTGCGCGCCATCGAGTACGGGGAGATGCAGCGCGTCGGCGCCGTCGACTCTCGCAACGTCGACGTGCACGTGGTGGCCGCCACCAACCGCAACCTTCCGGCCGAACCGAATGATCGCTTTCGCAAGGACTTGTACTACCGCCTCAGCGTGATCGAGATTCACCTGCCGGCGTTGCGCGAGCGGCGCGAAGACATCCCCTATCTCACGGCCGCCTTCGTCCGCGATCTTGCGGCACGCTTCGAGCGGCCAATCTCCGGCGTCACGCCCGGCGCCGAACGCCTCTTGCTGCAGCACCACTGGCCCGGCAACATCCGGCAACTCCGCAACGTGATCGAGCGCGCGTGCATCCTGGCCGATGGCCGGCTGATATCCGAGCGTGATCTTCAGAGCGCAATGGCCGGCCCACCAGCGGCCGCCGATTCCTCTCAGCGCCTCTCGGCATCACCGGAATCATCGCCAGTCGACCCTGACCTGATGACGACGGCGCAGAAGGAACAGGTCCGGCGGGTGTTGCAGGAGTCGCGCGGCAACAAGGCGGCGGCCGCGAAGCGGCTGGGCGTGAGCCGGCGCTCGTTGTACCGATGGCTTGATCGCCTCGACATCAAGACGTAGTGACCCGCCGCGGTGTGTGCGCCCTGAGCGTTTCAGACACAGTCGCATTGCCGCGCGCGCACGCCCTGTCCTGAAATCGGCAGAAAAACCGGTAAGGTGAGTGGCACATCGTTCGCAAGGGTGGACGCCATGTTGTTCGAGACGCGCTTTGAGCGCGACTTGATTGTGATCACCCCGCTCGGATCCAGGCTCGATTTCCGCGTAGCGACGGCGTTTCGCGACGCGATCATCGATCGCATCGACCAGGGACACCATCGCGTGCTGGTCAATCTCGAGCGCGTGCAGTTCATGGACAGCTCCGGGATTGGCGCCCTGATGTCCGGTATCAAGCGCATGGGTCGCGGCGGGGACATCGCGGTCTGTTCACTGTCGACCAAGGTGCAATCGATGTTCGAGCTCACCCACCTCGATCGGGTGATCCGTGTGGCGGATTCCACCGTCACCCGCGACCTGGACCTCACCCGGATCCGCGCGCAAGATTCGTAGCCGCCCCCTCTCTCTCTCTCGTCCTGGCGCATGTGCCAATTCCGCACACCTCTTCCGAGGAATAGGCGCACACATTCCAAGATTCTGGTCTGAATCTGGGATGGCTCACGCGGCGGCAATCTTGCTCCGTCTGTCGCCGTGGGCAAGGCTGCATTTTCAACCACCGGATTGCTATTGGGGACCTGTGCCTGGCTGGCAGTAGTCGGCCTGGGCTTCGGGGCGCTGTGGCGCCATGCGTTCACGCCAGGTCCCGTGTCGGCGGTCACGCAGCGTTGGCCGGCCAGGATCGCGCGACAGTCAACCCGGCCGACCCTCGTCATGCTCATTCACGCCGAATGCGGTTGCTCGAACGCCAGCCTCGACGAACTGTCGCGCATCATGGCGCGTTCCGGGGTACCGCTGGACGTCCGCATCTTCTTCACACCGGTGGACGGTGCCCCTGATCCGCTTGGCGGCCGGTTGTGGCACCGCGCGTCCTCGCTCCCCGGAGTCGCGCTCGAAGTCGATGCGAGCGGGGAGATCGTCCGCCAGTTTGGAGCGCTCGTCTCGGGACAGACGCTGCTGTTCGACCGCGATGGTGTGCTGCTGTTCAGCGGCGGCATCACCGCATCACGCGGGCACGCCGGCGACAACGATGGCGCGACCGCGATTCTGACCGCCCTGAAGAGTGGTCGCGCGCCACTGCAGACCACTCCCGTATTCGGCTGCCTGCTTCGCAGCCAGGTCGTCTCATGACCTGTGGTTCCGCCATCGAACGGCGCGCAGTCGAGATCTTCGAGACTCACTGGCAGGGGATCTTCCGGAGGACCGACCGCATCTTTGCGGTGCTGCTGTCATTGCAATGGGTGTTCGGGGTCCTGGCGGCGCTCTGGATCGCGCCCCGGACATGGGAGGGCTCCGCTGGCAGCATCCATCCGCACGTCATCGCGGCCATCGTCCTGGGGGCCGTGATTGCCGCACCGGCGCTGGTCGCGACGCTGATGTTTGCCGGGCGGCCCTATACGCGCTACGTCGTCGCAGTGTGCCAGATGCTGGCGTCGGTGTTGCTGATCCACTTGACCGGCGGCCGCATCGAGACGCACTTCCACGTGTTCGGCTCCCTCGCCTTCCTGGCGTTCTACCGTGACTACCGGGTGCTGATCCCCGCGACGCTCGTGATCACGGCCGATCACCTGTTGCGCGGACTCTTCTATCCGCAGTCCGTCTACGGCGTGCTGGTGGCCGGCGAATGGCGAACGGCGGAGCACGTCGCCTGGATCCTCTTCGAGGACGTCATTCTCGTCCTGTCGTGCGTTCATGGCAAACGAGACCTGTGGACGACGGCGCAGCGCACCGCCCATCTCGAGGCGAGCGAGGACCGCTACCGCGCGACTGTTGACCAGATTGCCGAAAGCGTCGTGGTGTTCGACGCCGAGAGCCTCCAGATCCTCGACTTCAACCAGACCTTCGCGCGGCGCGCCGGGCTGACCGCGGGGCAACTGCGCGGCCGCTATGTGACGAAGGCGATGGTTGGCGGCCCCAGCGGGCTCTCGCTCGAGGACGAGATCGCGCCGATCATGGCGAGCGGGCAGCCGGTGATTACCGAGCGCACGCTGAAACGGTTCGACGGTTCGGTCGTCGAGGCCTCCTGCAGCCTGACGCCGACGACGTTCTGGGGCCGGCCGGCGATCACGGCTGTCATTCACGACATCACGCAACGCAAGCAGATCGAGGCCAGCCTCGCCTCGGCGCGCGACGCGGCGCTGGATTCGGTGCGCATGAAGTCGGAATTCCTGGCGAACATGAGCCACGAAATCCGGACGCCGATGAACGGCATCGTTGGCATGTCCGGGTTGTTGCTCGAAACCGAGTTGACGCCACAGCAGCGTGATTTCGCCAATACGATCCAGATGAGCGCCGACAGCCTGTTGACGATCATCAACGACATCCTCGACTTCTCGAAGGTGGAAGCCGGGAAGCTGCAATTCGACAGCATTGATTTCGAGTTGCGGCCGGCTCTCGAATCCACGGTGGACCTGCTGGCCGAGAAGGCGGCCGCCAAGAACATCGAACTGGCCGTGCTGGTCGACAGCGATGTGCCCGAGTATGTGAAGGGCGATCCGGGACGCCTGCGGCAAGTGGCCCTGAATCTGCTCGGCAACGCCGTGAAGTTCACCGACCACGGTGAGGTCGTGATGCAGGTCTCGCGCGCGGCCGAGTCGCGTCCCGACGTCGTCGCCCTGCGCTTTGAAGTGCGCGACACCGGGATTGGCATCTCGCGGGCCGTCCAGGAGCGCCTGTTCACGGCGTTCGTGCAGGCTGACGGCTCCACCACGCGCAAGTACGGCGGCACCGGGCTCGGGCTGGCGATCAGCCGGAGGCTGGTGGAGCTGATGAACGGCGCCATCGGCGTTGACAGCGAACCGGGCCGCGGATCGACGTTCTGGTTCACCGCGGAGTTCGCCCGGAGCGCGCACCGCGGTCCGGTAGCGGATTCTTCCGGCGTCCTGAACGGCAAGCGGGTGCTCGTCGTTGACGATAGTGAAACCAACCGCAAGGTGCTGCATCACCAGCTGGCCCTGTGGGGAGCGAAAGACACTTCCGTCGGCAGCGCCGTCGCGGCACTTGAGGTGTTGCAGACGCAGCCGCCGTTCGACCTGCTGATTGTCGACGTGCAAATGCCGGACGTCGACGGGTTCGGGCTCGCCGCAGCGATCCGCCAGCTGCCGGCCTGCGCCACCGTGCCCATCGTGTTGATGTCGTCGCTTGGCGACCTCACGGATCGCGCGAGCCTCACGGCGCTCGACATCACCACCAAGCTTCTCAAGCCGCTCAAGGCGTCGCAGCTGCGCGCGGCGTTGGCGAACGCGTTGTCGTCCGGCAACTCGCCCGGCCGTCCTGCGACCATCGCTCCGCAACGGCTGCAGCCACTGAGCAAGGCCCGCATCCTGGTCGCAGAAGACAATTCCGTCAATCAGAAGGTGGCGCTTCTGCAGCTCCGTAAGCTGGGGTACATCGCCGACGCCGTGGGCAACGGCGCCGAAGCCATAGCGGCGTTGAGCGCCGTGCCCTATGACCTGGTGTTGATGGACTGCCAGATGCCGGAGGTCGACGGGTTTGAAGCGACCCGGCGAGTCCGGTCGATGCGCGGCCGCCGAATTCCGATCGTCGCGATGACCGCCAACGCCCTCGCCGGCGACCGCGAGAACTGCCTCGAAGCGGGCATGGACGATTACATCAGCAAGCCAGTGAACACCGCGGAACTCGATACCATCCTGAAACGCTGGCTGGAACCGGCGGCATGAACCGCATCGAACCCCGGTCGTTGCCGCACACCGCCACGCTCGGCATCGTCGCGGCGGCGGCCGGAGCATTCATCCTGCTGCGGTGGTCGCTCAACGTCGACCTGTTCAACGGCGTGATCGGCAACGCGGTGCTGATGATGCCGTGGACCGCGGTTGGATTCGTATTGCTCGGACTCTCGTTGTGGATCCAGGGGCGAGAGTCTCGACGCCTCGAGGGTCCATCCCGACACCGGCGGCGGCTGGCCATGGGCTGTGCCGGCCTGGTCGTCGCGCTGGGCGTGCATGGGCAGTTCGAACTCGCAACCGGCTGGACGTCAGGCTTGGACCTGTTGCTGTTCAAGGACGCGGTGCTCGCGCACTCGAAGGTGGCGCCTGGACAGATGTCCCCCATCACCGCCATCGTGCAGCCATTGCTCGGGCTCTCGCTGGTGTTGATGTCGTGGCCGGTGCGGTCTGGACTCGCCGCGGTTCCCGCGCTCCTCGCAATCGTCGCCGGCCTGACGGGTGTGGTCGGTCGTCTCTACGGCGCCCAAACGCTGTTCGGCATCGCCGGCTATTCAACGGTTTCGTGGCCGGCAGCCATCCTGTTCTTGCTCGTGGGTGCCGGGTCTCTGGGTCTGCAACCCGGCCAGCCCGTCCTCGCGCCCTTCATGAAACGCCACAGCGGTGGTGCGATGGGCCGCCGCCTGCTGCCTGCCGTGATCGCGATGCCGATATTGCTCGGCTGGATCCGGCTGCAGCTCGAGGTCGCCGGCTGGTACGGAACGCGCGTTGGCCTGACGATCTACGCCTGCAGCAACATCATCACGTTCGCGGTGCTGATCTGGTGGATCGCGCGATTGCTGAACAAGCTCGACGAACAGCGGGAAGCCATCGAACATCGGGCGCGGACGGCACTCGCGGAAAGCGAGCTGCGCTATAGGACGCTTGCCGAATCGCTGCCGCAGCTGATCTGGACCTGCAGGCCCGACGGCTGGTGTGACTATCTGAGCCCGCAGTGGATGGCCTACACGGGCGAGTCGCAGGCTGAGTCACTCGGGCATGGGTGGACGGCCAGCGTCCATCCCGACGATCTCCAGCAGGCGTCAGCTCAATGGGCGTGGACCGTCACGTCGGGTGAGCCCTTTGATGTCGAGTTCCGCATCCGCAGGCACGACGGCGTGTACCGCTGGTTCCGGACCCTGGCCATGCCGGCGCGCGACGCCTCCGGCAGCATCATCAAGTGGTACGGCTCGAACACCGATATTGACGATCGCAAGCGCGCCGAAGCGGAGCTGCAGTCGCTGACCGCCGCTCTCGAGCATCGCGTCGAGGAACGCACGGCGGAACTGCAATCGGCCAAGGAACTTGCTGAATCCGCCGATCGCCTGAAGACCGACTTCATCACCACGATGTCGCACGAGTTGCGGACCCCGCTGAACAGCATTATCGGCTTCACCGGGACCCTGCTCAGCAAGTTGCCCGGGCCGCTCAACGCGTCGCAGGAGCAGCAGTTACGCATCGTGCAGTCCAGCGGCCGCAACCTTCTGCTGCTGATCAACGACGTGCTCGACGTTGCCCGCATCGAGAGCGGCGACGGCGACTACGCGGAGTCGCCGGTGGATGTGCGCGAGTTGATGCGCAGCGTAGCCGCCGAACAGGCGCAGCTGGCTGATAGCAAGGGACTGACGCTCGCAACGCGGCTGGGCGACACGCCGCTCGTGCTGTACACGGACGAGCGGGCGCTGCGGCAGATCCTCAGCAATCTGGTCAACAACGCGATCAAGTTCACGACGCACGGAGTGATTGAACTCAAGATATCGACGGGTACGGTCCGCGGCAGCAAGCGCTTCGAACTGGCCGTGTGCGACAGCGGCATCGGGATCGCCACGGATCAACTGAGCCGGCTGTTCATGAAGTTCAGCCGGCTGCATGAGGCACAGGACTCGATTGCGGGAGGAACCGGGCTCGGCCTCTACCTGTGCCAGCTGCTTTCCGACCGCCTGGGCGCCGCCATCGAGGTCGAAAGCGAGCCCGACAAGGGCAGCTGCTTCACGGTCTGCTTCCCGGCCAGCGCCGCTCAGCGCGCCAGCCAGTAAGTCATCTTTACGGCAAGCGAACGCGTACGTACGCGATACGACCGATCGAGCGCCACGCGTGAGGTCAGCGGAAGGTCCAGGTCGAGTCCCTGGTTATAGACCACGTACAGGTCGCTCCCCGGCTTGTAGTGATACCACCACAGGAAGTTGAAGCTCGCCGTCTTGCGATCGTCGTTGTACTGGACGAAGCCTTTGAGGTAGAAGTCCGGCGAGAACGAGTGGCTGACACGGAAGTTCAGCACGTTGCTGGTGTAGAGCGACCGGCCGGCAAGCGTGACGCGGTTGTGCACGTACTGCGGTTCAAACAGCAGCGTTTGCCCGATCTGCAGCGTCAGATTGGCGCGCAGGCTCTGGCGATCGCCGTTGTAATAGCCGCCGAAGTCTGTCCCGAATGATCCGTAGACGCGCCTGGTGCGGTCGGAGTTGTAGCTGATCGTGGCGTACTGCCACTCGTACTGACCGACAGGCAGCGCCGTGCCCGCGGTGGCGAACGGCACCGTCAGGTTGTCGTACTCACGTGTCGTCCCGACATAGAGACTCTGTGTGTCCTGGCGCGATGCGTTGACATAGACGTTCTGCGTCCTCGAGTCCACGACCCCGGCGTGGCTCTCGTAGTAGTCGGCGTTGGCGTTGACGATCAGCTGTCGAATGCCGCCCCACCGCGGACGCGGTGTCCACTGCGCCTTGAGCTTGCCGGCGCGAATGTCGAGACGCGGGATATAGCCCATCTCGGCGTTGAACTTCTCGCCGACATCCAGGTACTGGGCGCTGTAATTGACCTTGTCGTTCTTCCAGGCAAAGTCGACGACACCTGCCCAGTCCCTCCCGGTTCCCGGCTCCCGGTTCCCGGCTCCCGGAGAGAACGTCTTCGCCAGAACCGTCGTCAAGCTCGCCCGCGGTCCGAGGACAAACCCACCGTCGATGCCGACGGCGCGGTTGTAGTCTGAGATCCCGTCGGCGCTGTTCACAAACAGCGCCCCGATGTTCGAGTTTCTGAGCACGTTGCGCTTGAGGCGCACCACCGTGAAGTTCGCGTTGTCGAGCTCGCGCGTCGCCAGCGTTTCTTCCTCGGTCGCAATGTTCATCACGCCGATCGCATAGTCACCAATCCGTCCGGTCACACGCCCGCCGCCGATGATCGGCACCTGCTGCCCGTCGACGAGCCCGATGCGACGGCTGTAGAACAGGTTCAGAAGCCCCGGATCGTTGGCTGCCGCCTCACCGCCGAGCCCCGCAGACACGGACTTGCCAAAGTCAAAGATGCCCGCGGTCTCGGTGAAGAACTGCCGCTTCTCCGGGAAGAACAAGCTGAAGCGCGTCAGGTTGACGACTTCCTGATCCGCTTCCACCTGCGCGAAGTCAGTGTGATAGGTGAAGTCTGCAATCAGGTCGTTGGTCAGGCCGATCTTGAAGTCGCCGCCATACTTGGCGTCGTTGTGGAACTTTGAGGCCGCAACGTAGTCGCGTGACGATGATGGCGACACGAATGGCACGAATTCGATGCGGCGCCGCGCCTTCAGGTCCTTCAGGCCCTGGAGCACGCCGGCATTCGACACGCGCGCGAATCCGCTCGGTCCCCACTCACGGGGAAACGGCACCCAATAGGCTTCTTCGTTCTTGCGGAACAGGATACGGCAGAGATTCAGCCCCCACGTGGACTCACCAATCGTGGTCTTGAACCGGAGCTGGCTCAGCGGGATCTCGATCTCGATGTACCAGCCCTTGTCATCGATCGACGTCTTGTTGTTCCAGACCGCGTTCCAGTCGTAGTTGATGGTGCGGCCGTTCTCGATCGTATTGGCGTCCTTGTAGGCGCCGAGCGGGTTGGTGCTGAAGTAGAACGCGTTGCGATGGTCGTGAAAGGTGTCGATGGTGATCTTGAGCTGATCACCCTTGTTCAAGCCGGCATCGCGCTTCATCTCGCTGCCCATGATCGCGGCCGGATCACTCTCGAACACCCACACGCCGATGTAGAGCGCGCGCTCGTCGTACAGGATGCGGAACTCGGTCTTCTCGGTTGACGGCGCGCCGTAGCTCGGCTCGCGCTGGACGAAGTTGCCCTGGACCGGCGCCAGCGACCAGGCCGCATCGGTCAACTTGCCGTCGATGTCTGGCCGCTCCTCGGCGCTGATCCTGTGCGCGATCGCCCTGAATGTCTCGGGATCGACGGTCTTGATGTCGAAGGAGGCCTGCGCCAACGCATGCGTTGCGCAGATGGCAACGATGGCGGCCGCGCAGGCAGCGCGAGTGAAACCAAACGGCATGCGGATGGGCATTTTCGCCCGGCCCGACTTGCGGGCATGCAATCAATTGTCGCGGCGAGGAAAGGCTCCGTGCAGCACGTCCACGACGACGCGGAGGTGGCTGTCGACGAGCACCAGTGCGGCACCGGCGACGCGGTATTCGAGTTCCTCAGGCAACTTGGGAAGCCTGGCGGCGATGCACGGCGGCAGCGACGCCGTCTCCGCGATCGATCCATTTACGACCGGAACCGCAAAATTGCCGGGCGCGGGTTCGGGTGCCCGGCAATTGCCATTGACGGCGGATGCGATCCGGCTTCTGAAGGCTGCGGCCGCCACCGGCGTGAACAAGCGGCCCTCGGCCGCCAGCGGCATCGCGTCACTCCGGCGTTCGACCTGGCGATGCGAGAACGCATACGAGTCCGCGGCTCGCTGAAACTGTTGAATCGCCGTGCTGTCGGAGGCTGCCTGGCCGCTGGCGTCGATCGACAGCAGCAGCCACGCCGCCAGGCAGGTAGTCACCACGCGTGCGCCAGTTCGCTTCGTCACAGCTCACCTCGCTCCCGGCACCGCAAGCACGAACGCGCGCTTCGTTTCCAGCACCGCTGACGCGACCGCGCCGGGCTTGCCACGCGCCCGTTCGCGCAACCCCATCACCACCAACCCTGCGCCTTCGGCCATGGCGCACCGCGAAATCTCGTCGGCGACGCGGCCGCGCCGCACGATCATCGCCCGCGGCTTGACGCTCGCCAGCTGGTGCGCGCGCTCGCGCAGCATGGCGCCGGCCTGATGATCGTCAAACTTGCTCGCGGCCACGGTCATCAGCAACAGCGGCTGTCCAGACAGGCGGGCCATGGCGGCAGCCACCTCCATCTGGCGGCCGTTGCATTCACCGAGGTCGACGGCCGCGAGCACCGGTCCGCTCGACAGCGTCGCGCGATCGGTGATGTTCACGATGTCCAGGTCGATCGGCGGCACGAGCAGGACTGGCGCCGGCGCGTTTCGCAGAACGGCCTCCGAGGTCGAGCCAAGCACCAGCCGCGCCAGGCCGCCATGCCCCCTGGAGCCAATCACAATCAGCCCGGCGTTGAGTTTCCCCGCTTCTCGGTAGATGACGTCCGAGACCCTCCCCGCCCTGACCAGCACGTCCTCGTCGGAAAGGTCGACCTCGTACGGTCCCCGCTCCGCGCAGAATTCGAGCACGCGCGCAAGATCGCCCGGCGACGGGTCGGGCGTGACGTGCAGTACCTTGAGCTGGCCCTGCGACATGCGCGCAAAGCCGGCTGCGTGACGCAACACGCGTTCACTAAATGGTCCAAGATCGATCGCGGCGAGAACGGTCACATTCATGTCCTGTCTCGGCCAAACGCAAGGGCTGTGCCCGCTATAAGTCCTGGAATCCAGCAACGGCGAACGAAGGTGAGCCACCTCGCCGTGCGTGAAAATGCCGCATCGCGGGAATTATTCCGTCCCGCGAGACGTGTTTTCAGCCGTAACTCCACCGATGCCTGCGGCATGGATTTCGCTGTGGGAGAAGTCCGCTGGAGGTTTGAGATGCGGATTCTTCGAGCCGGTTTGAGACCGGCATTTGGCCTGTTGATCATCGCCCATGGACTGGCGCACTCGGTGTTGCCGATGCGCGGCTGGATCGATCCGGCACGACTGTCGATGGACTTCATGCCATTTATCCTTTACGCGGTGGCGGTGGTGGGTTTCACGATCGCGGGGCTCGGCGTCCTCAGCGTCCGGCCGTTCACGTCGGCGATGCGGCCGGCCATGGTGCTCGCGTCGGCGTATTCGCTGATCGCCATCTTCCGTTTTGGACAGGGCGGTGTGTGGTGGGGCGCCAGCCTTGATGTCGTCTTGCTACTCACGGGATTGAGTGGCGCCTATCGATACCTGCCTGCGATGGCGAGCGCGCCACCCGCGTGGTGGCGAACCGCGCGCAAGACGATGGGCCTTGCGATGCTGGCCTACGCCGTCTGCGCCGTCGTGTTGTGGCCGCTGTATCGCGCGTGGGGTTCGACGCCGGTCGAGCACGCACTGGCGTTGCCCGGCGATCGCCCCGATCGCAACCCCAATTTCGAGTTGCAGCACGCTGTCACCGTCAATGCTCCGCCCGAAGCAGTGTGGCAGTGGGTCGTCCAGCTCGGGCAGGATCGCGCCGGCTTCTATAGCTACGACTGGCTGGAGCGCGCCTTCGGCGTCGATGTCCGCAACGTCGCGGAAGTGCGGCCCGAATGGCAGCAGCGCCAGGCCGGCGACCGCGTGATTGCCACGCAGCCAAATTATCTCGGCGGCCTGTTCGGCGACCAGCTTGGCTGGAGGGTCAATGAAGTCGTGCCGAATCGGGCAATGGTCCTCGACTACTGGGGCGCCTTCGTGCTCGAGCGGATGCCCGATGGCAATACGCGATTCATCATTCGCACGACGGTGGGACACGAGCGCATCCCGGCATGGGCCGCGCCGCTCGACATGATTGCCTTCGAGTTGCCGCACTTCATCATGGAGCGAAAGATGATGCTGCGCATCAAGTCGCTGGCGGAAGGCAGCGCCCAGCAATCGGCATCGCGAGAATCGCGCGGACAGGTTGATCGGAAGGCGTTATGAACGCGCGGCAGATGGTGAGGTTCACGAAGTATGGCCTTGCCGCCGGTTCGGCGCTGGCCGCCGCCGGCTATGCCGCGATGGTCGTGATGAATCGCGCCAAGTACGGCGGGGCGCAGGGCCTTGCCGACCCGGGCAATGACTCGCTGCTGGATCGATTCATACCCGAACCCGAAGTGCTCGAGCACCACCAGATCGAAATACACGCGCCAGCCGACGTCGTCCTATCCACGGCGAAGGAGATGGAGTTGCTCAAGTCACCGGTGGTCAGGGCGATCATTCGCGCCCGCGAAATCGCGCTTGGCGGTGAGGCTGACAAGCGGCCGCACCCGGCAGGACTGCTGCCACAGATGCTCTCGATCGGATGGGTGGTGCTTTCCGAACGCGCGGGGCGCGAGGTCGTCCTCGGTGCGGTCACGCAACCGTGGGATGCCAAGCCGGTGTTCCGGTCAATCCCGGCAGACCAGTTCCGCGAGTTTTCGGAACCGGGATACGTCAAGATCGCCTGGACGCTGCGCGCGGACCCAGTCGATCACGAGCGGTCCGTCTTCCATACGGAGACGCGGGTGTGCACGACCGATACCGATGCGCGCGATCGCTTCCGCACTTACTGGTCGTTCGTCGCTCCCGGCGTCGAGTTGATCCGGCTGGCTATGCTGCGCCCGCTGCGTCGCGCGGCCGAACGACGCAGCGCCCGGCGTGCTGCGTAACACCGCCCCGGCAGGATATCCTGCGGCCATGTCCGCGGCTGATGGTTTCCCGCCGGGTTGCGCCCTGATCGAAGTGCATATCGGCGAGCTCAAGCAGATCTTCCACTCGCTCGATCCCACGCCGTTCCGGGAGCGCGACCTCGACCCCAGGGCCGAGGAGTTCATCGCCGGGTGGGCGCGCGAAATTCCGTCTGAACGTCCGCTCGGGCTGCTGATTCATGTCGACAAGGAAGGCGCGGCCGCCGATCACATCGCCGTCGTGCGGGACGCGATCCACGAGTACTTTGCCGAGCGGGCCGCGGTCACGCGCCGCCAGCTCCGCCTGTTGTTCAAGCGGGGACGCACCAGCCTCGTCATCGGCCTGGTCTTCCTCGCCGGCTCGATCGCGCTGGGTAATCTCGCCGAAGACCTGCTGCGCGACACGCGTTTCTCCGGCATCGCGAGCGAGAGCCTGCTGATCGGCGGGTGGGTCGCGATGTGGCGCCCGCTCGAAGTGTTCCTGTACGACTGGTGGCCCGTCCGCGCCGAAGCACGGTTGTTCGACCGGCTGAGCGAGATGACGGTGCGCGTCGTGCCGGCGCGCGCTCAGTAGGTTCCGCCTGTCGCGGCTGGCGCGAATCTTGAATTGTCGAGGCGCATGGTTGCCAACACATGCCGCGTCTATGAGTTTTCCTCGGACAATTCTGCGCCGGCGGTCGAAGCCGTCCTGCGAAGTTTCCCGGTCGGCGTGGAGAAGTGCGCACTGCACGTCCTGGTTGTCGATGACGAGCCCTTGATCCGCTGGTCGGTCGCGGAGTCCCTCGCGGACGCCGGGCTTGACGTCGAGCAGGCAGGTGACGCGGCGTCCGCACTACGAATTGTCACAACCGCGATGCTGCCGTTTGAGGTTGTGGTGCTCGACCTGCGCCTCCCTGACATGCGCGATCTGTCGCTACTCGCGACGCTCAGGCAGCTGCTGCCCGAGGCTCGCCTGATCCTGATGACGGCGTTCGGAACGCCCGAAATCCTTGCCGAGGCGTTACAGCTCGGCGCACTGGTTCTCAACAAGCCATTCGAGCTCCCGCACCTCGCCAACCTGGTCCTCAACGGAGAGAACTGAGCCAGGACGGAGCCGGGGAAGTTTCCCCACGCCTGGGGAAACTCCCCGTTCCGCGCTCTCGCGATCCCTCGAAGTCCCGCAATTCCGCAGGAAACACCACACCACCTCGCTGGCACGAACGATGCTCAAGACGGGAGCAAGGAACGTCATGAGAACAACCATCGCCATCGGCATTCTGGGATTCGTGCTCCTGTCCAACGGGGCAGCCGCGCAAACGGCTGTGGAGCGGGAGCAGATCCTGCGTGACTTCGAGCGGAGCCTGGTGGAATACACGCAGCAGAACATGTGCCTTGCCATGATCCCCGAGGCAGTGTCTGCGCGCACGCCAGCGCCGAATGTTTTCACGCCGCCGGTGGCGATGGTCTTTCGACAATTGATCGCGCGCGCGGTGGCGACACCAGCCGGCACCGCGATCCACGGCCTCGCGGCGGCGCCACACCCCGAGATCCTGAAGCCGATACCCGCGAGGGAGCTCGTTGAATTCCCGAAAGTGCTCAGCGACGCCCTGCCGGCGTTGCCGCCTGGACTCGAGTATCGATTGATCAACAACGACCTGGTGATTCGCGACTTCACCGCGGATCTCATTATCGCGGTGCTGCGCGACGCGCTGGGCACCCTGACCACGAGGCATTGAGATGGGCGCGACGAGCGAGTATGGACATGCAGACCACAGGCCCGAGCCGTGCACAGTGTCACTCTTCACCACCATCCACGACGATGCCGTGCTGCGAAGAGTCCGCGGTGAGTTCCGCGAGATGCCGGGGATGCGCCTGACGATCGAGCAAGCCTCACGGCTGTGGACGCTCGACCGTGACACCTGCGCGAACATCTTCCACTCGCTCGTCGCCACCCGCTTCCTCGAGGCCGACGCGAATGGCAGATTTCGAAAGGCCCATGGCGGGTACTGACTCGAGAGAAGGCGGCGCATCATGCGGAAACTGACCGGGCTCTTCACTGTAATTCTGGCAACGACGCTCGCTGGTTGCGCGACGATGATGGTCAGCTCGCATGTCGAACGCGGCGTCAACTTTGCCAACTTCGTGACCTACGACTGGGGCCCACCGGACAACCTGCCGGTCGGCGATCCGCGGCTCGACAACAACCCGTTCTTCAACGACTACCTGCAGGGCGCGATCGAGAAGAAGCTGGCCGCCAAGGGCTACGAACGCGCCGCCAAGGGCGGCGCCGACCTGCTGGTGCACTATCACGCCAGCGTCAATCAGCGGCTCGACGTCTACACCGTCGACAACCGCTACGGCTACTGCTATGGCAACTGCGAGCCGCAGGTCAGCGACTACGAACAGGGCACACTGGTGGTCGACATTGTCGACGCGAAGACCAACAAGGTCGTGTGGCGCGGCTGGTCGCAAGACACGATGAACGGCGTGATCGACAACCAGCAGCGCCTTGAGAAGCAGGTCGAAGAAGGCGTCACGAAGATGATGATGCTGCTGCCCCGAGGCGGCGCCGCCCTCCGCTGACCGCGGAGTCAGCAATGCTCTCGCGGCGTCATCCGACCTGGAGAGGCGTGGTCCTGTGGATCACGCCTCTGCTCCTGTTCGCGGGACAGACGCCGGCGGCACAGGACGCACTCGCCGCAGCCGGCCGCGAGTTCTACCTGCGGGAATGCGCCTCCTGCCACGGTAACGCGGCGACCGGCTACGGTCCGGCGTGGCCGCTGCTGCGGGAACCGCCTCCCGACCTCACCATTCTCGAGGGCCCGCAGCGGCCGTTCGAGCGTTCACGTATCCGGGCGCTCGTGACCGGCCACATGCGGCGCGTGCCGCCGCAGTGGCCGAGTCAAATGCCGTATTGGCCCGGGGTGCCGGCAAGCGACCTCGACGCGCTGCTGGCATACCTGGAATCCGTGCAACGCTCGCCGTACGGTGCGACACGGGGCATCACGATCAGCGATCAGGCGCGCCTCGGTGCGCCGCTCTTCAAGACGCTGTGTGCGTCCTGTCATGGTGACGACGGACGCGGCCGCCGGCCGGACTCGTACGTCGTCGGTATCGCCATTCCCGACCTTTCCACGATTGCCGCCCGCGGCGATGGGACCATGAACATGCGCCGCCTGTACGAGTCCATTGCGCGATGCGGTTCCGACGACACCGGGATGCCGGCGTGGGAACGCACGCTACGTCATATGGGGTGGACGGCGTTCATGGCCGCCCGGCATCTTGAAGACATTGCGTGGTACGTGGAGTCGATCCAGCAGCGATGACCAGTGCGTGATGTCAGGCCAGGGGCAACTCGACGGTGGCGATCGTGCCCCCCCGTATCCGGGCTCTCGATCGTCAGGTGTCCGCCATGCGCTTCCACGAAACGCTTTGACGTCGGCAGCCCAAGGCCGGTGCCGCGGCTCTTCGTCGTGAAGAACGGCACGAAGATCTTGTCGCGAATGTCGGCCGGAATCCCCGGTCCGCTGTCGCGGATCGCGATGCGGCACCAGTCCGTGTCGGCAGACACGTCGACGAGAAGCCGGCCGCGGTCCTGCATGGCGTGGGCGCCGTTGATCATCAGGTTCTGAATCACCATCTTCAGCATCTCGGCATCGGCCGAGACACTGGGTGAGGTCCCGTTGATCTCGACCTCCAGTTCCTTCGCGTCCAGGTCGCGACGCAGCAGGTCGGATGTGACGGTGACCAGCGGCACGACATCGATCTTCGTCTTGTGGGGTTGGGGCGGCCGTGCGAACAACAGCAGGTCCTTCATCATCCCGTTCAGCGAATCGATCCGCGCCACGATCTCCTTCATCATCGCCGCGTCCGTGCTCTCGGCCGGAAGCCGGCCACCGATGACCTGGACCGCGCCGCGGATGCCGGCCAGCGGGTTCTTCACTTCATGCGCGATGACGGCGGCCATCTCACCAAGCCTGGCCAGCGCCGACTGCTCCCGCAGCCGCGCCTCGAGTTCGACGCGCGCGCTGAGGTCGTGCAGGATGCCGGTGAAACGCCGCTCGCCCTTCGTCACCGTCTCGCCCACCGACAGATGCAGCGGGAATGTCGTGCCGTCCTTGCGGCGCCCGGTGACCTCGCGTCCCTTACCGATGATCTTCGGCTGCCGCGTGGCCTGGTAGCGCGACAGATACTGGTCGTGCTCGTGGTGATACGGCTCCGGCATCAGCATGTTGACGTTGCGCCCGATCACGTCGTCTTCGCTGTAGCCGAACATGCGCATCGCAGCAGGGTTGAAGGACTCGATGCAGCCGCGCTCGTCGATGACGATGATGCCGTCGATCGCGGACTCGATGACCGCGCGCCATCGCTCTTCGCTGGCGCGCAGCTGCTCTTCGATCCTGACGCGCGCGGTGAGGTCGTGGACCACGCCGGTGAACTTGCGATCGCCGTCGATCACCATTTCGCCGACCGACAGGTGCAGCGGGAAGACCGTGCCGTCCTTGCGGCGGCCGCGCACCTCCCGGCCGGTGCCGATGATGGCGGCGTGGCCGGTGCGCAGGTAGCGCTCGAGATACCCGTCGTGCTCTTCGTGAAAGGGCGACGGCATCAGGACGTTGACGTTACGGCCGACGACTTCGGCCTCGGCATAGCCGAATAGCCGCTCGGCAGCCGGATTGAAGGATTCGATCAGACCGCGGCCGTCGATGACGATGATGCCGTCAACGGTGGTGTTGATGATTGCGCTAAGTCGTTCCGCCTGGTTGGACATCCGGGACCGTCGGGTGACGATGCCCGGACTATACCGCAGGCTACGGGACCTTGTGGGAGTGGGGCTTCGCGGGCGTGTCGCCGACCAGCACGGTCCCCATCAAGCCGCCATCGGCGTGGTCCAGGATGTGGCAATGGAACATCCATTGGCCGGGCCGCTCGTCGAACGTCACCAGCAGGCGCACCGTGGACTTCATCGGCACATTGACGGTGTCTTTCAACGCCAGCGGCCGGACGGGAACGCCCTTTTCGTCGACAACGTGGAAGAAGAAACCGTGCAGGTGAAACGGGTGATCCCAATCGGAATCGTTCTTGACGATCCACAACTGCTTCTCACCAAGCTTGGCGACGTACGGCTTGGCCTTCCAGAACGGCACGCCATTGACGCGGAACTCCGAGGTGTTGTTCTGCATCGGCGGCAGCGTCAGCACGAATTCAACTGGCGTGGCGCCTTCTACTGATGGCATCGGGAGCGCGCGCGAGATCTGCACGGGCTTTGCCGTAACCGCCGCGTCCTTCGTGAAGTCGATCGTCAGCACTTCTTCGACCGCGCGGTACTCGACGCTGCCATAGCCACGGTTGTAGAGCATCGCCCGCAGAGGCAGCGGCATGCCGGCGCGGCCCTTCGGTGTGACGATCACATCAACTCGCTCGCCGGGTGTGACCAGCAAAATGTCGGTCGTCACCGGCCGCTCCTGGATGCCGCCGTCGGCTCCGATCACCGTGAAGGGCTGGCCGTCGAGATCGAGAAAGAAGAAGCGGCTCTTGGCCGCGTTGACGATCCGCCAGCGCTGCGGCGCTCCCGGGCGCGCGCGAAGCGTGGGCCGGCGGCGTCCGTTGACGAGCACGTAGTCGCCTTCCCGGCCGAAGACCATCCCCGCTGAACCGCCGCTATCGGCCGGGTCGAGCCGGCCCTTTGCGTCGAAGCCGATGTCGCTCAGCACCATCGTCAACTGGTCCTCGACGCCAACGCCGTCAGCGGCATCTTCCACGAGCAGGGCGCCGTACAGACCAAAGCCGACCTGCGCGGCCGACATGACGTGTGGGTGGTACCAATACAACCCGGCGTCCCTGACTACGAAGTCGTAAGTGAACGACTCGCCCTTCTTGACCTCCGGTTGCGAAATGTCAGGCACTCCGTCCATCTCGATCGGCACGCGGACACCGTGCCAGTGCACGGTGGTCGGTTGCTCGAGCTCGTTCTTGAAGTGGACGATCAGGCGATCGCCGACGCGGGTCTTGATCAGTGGTCCGGGTATGCCGCCGTCATACGTCCAGGCCCGAACGGTCTTGCCATCGACCTGCACATCGGCGAGCTTGGCGGTGAGGTCGATCTCGACGATCGCCGGATCGGGATTGCGATCGACAGCCGCGGTGAGTCGCAGCTCGTCGTCCCAGTGAGCGGGCGCCAGTGACTGCGCCGACGCGCCCGCCGGCACGAGCAGGCAGGCGAGAGCCGCACGCAGGATCATTCTGCCGAGCATGGTGTCTTTCTATCTTCGCCGATTCTCGCGCGCCGTAATCTCAGCCTTGATGCGATCGATCAGCAGCGTGGAGTCGCGTTTCATGAGGCGCTTCAAGACGAACGCCGGCACGTCGAACGTCGGCTTGGCCGTCAGCTGGTAGTCGACCACCGTCAGGCTGTCGTGCTGACTGACGCTCCATCCGCCCTGATATGACGAGAAGCTCTTGCCGCAGCGATCGCGGAAGCGAATCGCCATGCCGTTCTCCTGGATGTCGAGCAGCAAGTGCACGCTCTTCGAGAACAACATGAAACGCGAGACGGCCTGCTGCTCGACGACAACTCCGTTGGCGGTGCGTTCGACGACGCGGCTGACCTGCACGTCGGGCATGAACCTGGGGATCCGGTCGTAGTCGGTCAGCACGTCGATCACGGACTGGGGTGATTCACTCACGGCAAAGGCCGCTGTCACGGTGAAGACCCCGTTCACTTCGGTCACGGTGACGGCGGGTTCGCCGTCCGCTGACGCCAGCGGCATCCCGCTGGCCATCGCGATGAAGGCCGCGCAGAAAAACAGCCACCGGGCGCTGGAGCGCCCGGCGGCTGCCGCGTGACGGCCTTTCGGAGCCATGACCAGATCCTCGGCCGGCACGACTAGAAGGCGACCACGCCTTCGATCATCAAGCCGTTGAAGCGTCCACCGTTCTTGATGTTCGCCGCGGGATAGCCGAAGAACTTCTGGTTGACGTATTCAGCCTTGGCGAGCACGCCAGGCAGCACGAACCAGCCGGCGCTGAACTGCCAGCGTTCCGCGCCGAGGTCGCCGGTGATGCCTGCCAGCGTGCCTTCCGCGCGATTGAAGCGAGCGCCGACATACGCGGCGTCCTTCGGCAGGAAGCGGTAGACCGCATCCACGGCATACTGCGTCCATTCGCGCTCGGTCGTCTCTGCCAGGGCCTTGCCCTTCGCGCGCTCGATCACGCCGAACAGCTCAGCGCCGCGGACCTTCACGAACGGGTTGAGCACCATTGCCTGAACTTTGTTCCTGAAGCCAGGATTGATGTTGCCCGACGTCGCGTTGCCGGTCTCGGTCGCGGCGGTGTTCTCGAGCACCCAGTAGTAACGTGAGCCGGCGCGGTCGCCGCCATAGAGCGTGCTGCTCAGCGCCTTGTTGGTCTTGTAGATCGAGCCGGTCAGGCGGAGACGCAGGTCGTCATTCACCTGCTTGTCGACGCCGGCCTTGCCGATATACGCCGGGCCGCGCTGTCCGGGCGTCAGGACTGTGCCGCGGATTTCGCCGCCGGTGATGGCCGCCATTGCGATGAACGGACCCGGCTTCAGGTAGACTTCGCCGCCGATCTCCGTAGTGAAGGCATCCATGATGTAGTTGCCAACGAACGGGTTGTAGATCGCCTGGCCGTTGTCGCTGCGGCGGAAGTGCGCGTCGCCGTAGTTGATCTCCATGTGGCCGATCTTCACGGTCGCGATCTCGAACAACATCTTCAGCGGCGCCACATCGATCGGGGACTGATCGATCTGGATGTAGCCGTCCTTGACCCACGTCTCGTTGTGATGCCGTGACGACAGGTAGCTGGTGAGCGCAACGCGGATGCCGGGCGCCAGCTGCGCGTTCAGGTAGAGATTGGCGGTCGAGTTGTTGAACCCGAAGCCAATGTCCTGCAGCTGGTTGGTGTTGACGCCGTTGACCACGTTGGGCAGCGCCGTGTTCTCGTGCTTGAGGTTCTGCACCTGCGACGTGAACGCCGCGCCGAAGTCGACCTTGAAGTTCGTGAACTCGACGCCCGGGTCCTTGGTGGTCTCAAACGTGTTCAGGCCGCGCTGATCCATGAAGCGGAGGTACTGGATCTCCTGTTCGCGCCCGTCCTTCCACGAAGGCGCGTCCTTCTTTTCCTGTTTCTCGTCAGCCGGCGCTGTCGTCGTGGCGCCGCCGGTCGGGGCCGGTGCGCCGGGGTCCTGGGCCGCCGCAGGCGCCGCGAACAACGCGAGCGCCGTGACGGCCGTTGCGAAGATGAAGTTGCGAGTCATGGTCATGTCCTCTGGTATGAAATCAACGAAATGAATGCGTGCGAACCGTTAATACGTTGCGGGAACTGCGAGCACCGTCTCGAACTTCACGGTGATCTTCGGGCTGGTCTTGAGCATGCCCATCATGGCTTTCGGCGGCGCGATGCCGTAGTCGGTCATCAGCAGCGGTAATTGGCCCGACACGGTCAGGGCCGTTGCGGCCGCAGCCACCTTGATGTCCATCACGATGTCCTTCTCGACGCCGGCGATCTTCAGGACGCCGAAGGCCTTCAGCGCGGCGCCGCTGCCTTCGAGACGATTCAGGCGGAAGACGATCTCCGGGAACTCCGTCACCTTGAGCGCCTTGTGCATGTTCTTGTCGAGCCCGTCCTTCGGTGAGGCGAGCGACGCGGCCTTGATCACGATCTCGAATGCCTCCACCGTGGTGGGATTGGCGAGCAGTGACGCCGCGGAACCGCCGCGCGCGACCGCCAGCTTCGTCAGGCGCACGTCCTTCGTCGACGCCGTGAAGTCGTGAATATTGGAGGTGCCTTCGATCGACACCGTGGCCGACGACAGCGACAATGCGGTCTGCGCGTTCGCGCCTGTGGTGTTGATGGCGAGAAGGCCTGCGATCAGGATGCAGGTCGTGACAACGAAAGTATGAATGCGTCGGGTCATGGGATACGTCCTCTGCGCCTTATAAGGGCAAGGCCCATGCCGACATCGAATCGTGGATTTCCGGGCGATTTTCGGGCAGATCGTCTCCAGGGCCGACCCAGTTGTGGGGACTATCCCGCGGACTGGGAAAATTTCCCCGGCCTCGGAGAAGCGAATCCGTCGCCGGTGAGAATGATGATTCATTAGCCGGCTGAGCCAACCACGTCCTCGCGCAGGTCGTAGCGGGCACGAATCGAATCGATCATCTCCGGAATCGTGTCGGGGCTCGTCCTTGATCGGTGCCTTGCCTCGATGGTCTTGAGCTCGGCCGCCAGCGCGTGGTCCCCAAACACGTCCCTGATCCATCGCGAGAAGTCGCCGCGCTCGACGAACGGCTCGAGCACCCGGGGCGCCAATCGCTCGAGTTCGGCGACAAACTGCCGCAACGTTCGGGAGCGAACCGGGGGCGCGGAGGAGAAGACAAACGCGCGCGGCTCCGATATCGGGACGTCCACATACTTCTGCCGGTGCCTCACGTGGGGAGTCAATCGCCGCGCGACGGTGAATTGCCGGAGGTGCCCTTCTGACTCGGCGGTGATCGGCAACGCAATCGCCTGGCCCGGCCGCAGTCGGCTCAGCGCATTCCACTCCTCGCGATTCCCTCCGCAGCGCTCGCAGCGCGCAAACAGCGCGTCCACTTCGGCGGGACTTGATTCACAGGTAACGATGATCACTTCTGTCGAGTCGAGCAGGGCCTTGGGCAGCCGCGACGCGCAATAGGTCACCACGGTGTAGCCGTTGCGCTCGAGATCGAGCAGTGCGGTTGTCCCGTCGTGAATGAAATAGTGCGCTTCATCCACCACGATGCGGTGCGGCAGCCCGGTGCGCTGGCGAAGCCGATTGAGCGCCATCAGCGTCGTCTGGATGTACGCCCGCTTGTCATCCTGGGTGAGCCGGGACAGATCGATCACCACGCTGCGGTCTGGATAGCGAAGCGCTCGCGTGACATCGCGCGGCGATGGTGGCGGATCTTCGCCGCCCAGGATCGTCACGCCGGGCAACGCTTCGAGCGACCGGTAATCGCCCTCGGGATCGATGACGCACACGCAGTAGCCGTGGAGAATCAGCTGTTCGGACAGCAAGCCGGCAATCCACGACTTGCCGGACCTGGTATCGCCGGCAATCAGCACGTTGCGGCCCTTCGCGGCGAGCCAGAACGGTTCGCCATCTTCGGTGTGGCCGAGGAACAGCCGTCGCCGTCCCGCGGCGGTCGGCAGGTTGCCGGTGATCGCCAGGTCGCGGACATACGCCGCGACGGCGCCTGGGCCCTCCCCGGGCAGCACCAGGTCGGCCGCGGCTCGCAGTGCGGCGCTTCCCCACGGCACGGCGACGCCGACCTCGGCCAGGCGCAACAGTTCGTGATCGTTCTCCGCATCGCCGATGGCGAGCGCATTGCGCGCCGACAGGCGAAGGGTCTGGAGCGCCGACTGCAGGCCGGTCCCTTTGCTCACGCCCTGCGGCATCGTCATGACGCGCCCGTTGTTGAAGATCAGCACGAGCGGCAACTCGAGGGCGTGAATGACGTCGAGGATGACGGGCGCGGCGGCGGCATCGGCGTCGACCAGTGACGTCCCGGTTCGAAAGTTGACGCCGCGCCCGGCAAGCTCCCTCAGAAAGGTCTCGGGGATCGTCGGCGCCAGCACCGTCGTGTGATCGCTGTCCGGAAAGTGCAGGACGGCGCCATTCTCGGCGATAACGCCGTCCACGAAGTGCAGCTCGCCGGCGACGCGCCGCAACTCGTCAAGGATGCGGCCGGTCACGATCAACACGGTGATGCCGCGCGTGCGCGCGAGTGCGATCGCGTCGCGCACCGCTGGATCGATCCGGTCACCGCGGGCAATGGTGCCGTCGTAGTCGAGCGCGAGCGAGAACAGGTTCATCGCACGGCTCCTCGGCCATCACGCGGCGTCCAGCGCCGGCGTCTCCGGTTTCGGCTCCGGCACGTCGGTCATGGTCACTTCGGTCAGCAACAGCGTGCCGGCGGCGGAGACGGCATTCTCGAGCGCCAGCCGCACCACCTTGGTGGGATCGATGATTCCCGCTTCCACGAGATCGAGGTACTTACCGGTTGCCGCGTCAAAGCCGAAGTTCCCGGATCCGGCGACCATCCTGTCGACCACCACGCCGGCGTCGACGCCCGAGTTCTCGGCGATCTGCCGCGTCGGCGCTTCGAGTGCGCGGCGCAGAATCTGGACCCCGGCACGTTCGTCGCCCTCAGTCCCTGCCATTTCGGCGTCGACCGCACCGACCGCACGCAGCAGCGCCAGCCCGGCACCGGGCACCACGCCCTCAGCGATCGCGGCGCGAGTGGCATGGATCGCGTCGTCGAACGCATCGTGGCGGCTCTTCATCTCCGCCTCGGACGGCGCACCAACGCGGATCACGGCCACGCCGCCGGCGAGCTTCGCGAGCCGCTCTTCGAGCTTCTCGCGGTCGTAGTCGGAGGTGGTGTCGGCAATCTGGCGGCGGAGTTCCTGGCAGCGGCCCTCGATCGCCTTACGGTCACCCTTGCCACCGATGATCGTGGTGTGGTCCTTGTCCACCACCACGCGTGACGCCCGGCCGAGGTGATCGATCGTCACGTTCTCGAGCTTGATGCCAAGTTCCTGGGCGATCAGCTGCCCGCCGGTGACGATCGCGATGTCCTGCAGCATCGCCTTGCGACGGTCGCCGAAGCCAGGCGCCTTGACGGCGACATTCGCGAGGACACCGCGCAAGCGGTTCACGACCAGCGTGGCCAGCGCTTCACCTTCCACATCTTCCGCAATGACGAGCAGCGGCAGGCCGCGCTTGGCAATTTGCTCGAGCACCGGCAGCAGATCCTTGAGGTTGCCGATCTTGCCTTCGTAAATCAGGATCATGGCTTCTTCGAGGACCGCTTCCATCTCTTCAGGGTCGGTGACGAAGTACGGCGACAGGTAGCCGCGATCGAATTGCAGGCCTTCGACGACATCGAGCGCTGTTTCCGTGCCTTTCGCTTCCTCCACTGTTACCGCGCCCTCGGCACCGACCTTCTCAATGGCGCGCGCCACCATCTCGCCGATCATCGGGTCGTTGTGCGCCGAGATGGTCGCGACCTGTTCCTTTTCTCGAGCGCTCTGCACCGGCCGCGACTGCCCCTTCAGCGCTTCGATCGCCGCGCGTGACGCGCGATCGAGGCCGCGCTTGATGTCGATGGCACTCGCGCCGGCGGCGATGTTCTTCATGCCGTCGGCGACGATGGCGTGCGCGAGGATCGTCGAGGTGGTCGTGCCGTCGCCGGCGGCATCGCCGGTGCGTTCCGCGGCGCCGCGCAGCAGCTGCGCGCCGAGATTCTCGTCCGGGTCCTTCAGCGAGAACGCCTTGGCAATGGTGACGCCGTCGTTGCAGACGATCGGCATCCCCCATTTCTTCTCGATCAGGACGCACTTCGACCGCGGCCCGAGCGTGACGCGCACCGCGTCGGCGATCGCGGTCGCCCCGCGCAGCACCTTCTCCCTGGCTTCCGATCGATACAGCAAGTGTTTGTGCGCCATGACGGGTCTCCGTTCAGGCCGCGGCGATGCGCAACGCGGGCTGGTGGTGAGCACAGATGGACTGCATGGCGCCGACCACTGCGGCACCAAGCGCCGACTTCTTCGCCTTGCCGGCGGCGAGCACCACGTCGTTCATCGAGACGATACCGATCACGGTGCCGCCGAAGCCCTCGACGGGCACGCGCCGAATGGCGTGACTCTTCATGAGTTCGAGCACTGCCTCGACGTCGTCATCCGGTCCGCAAGTGAACAACGGACCATGCATGACGTCGCCGATCGTCATCGACGACGCCCGCTGATCGCGCGTGCCGAGCGCGATGAACAGGTCGCGATCGGTCACGACGCCGCGGATCCTGCCGTTGTCGACCACCGGCAGGATTCCGCAGTCGGCGCTCAGCATCAGCGCGGCCGCTTCCGCGAGATTGGTCGTCGGCAGGCAGGTCACTGGATCGCGTGTCATCAGTTCCGAGATCTTCATGACGGCTCCTCAGGCTGCGTTCTTGGCGGGCGCGGAATCCTGGATCGGAAACGTGCGTCCGTTGGGTTTGGCGATGGCTGGCAGCGGCGCCGTACGGCCACGTGACCCCATGCCCCCGTCGTTGGAAAGGCAAGCACCGTACCGCCGCCAGCACCGCGAATGTGCCGGTGAAATGTCATTTCCACGGAACGTCGAGATGGACACCGCGGACTTTTTGTCGGGTGCGCGTGACTTTACCCAGTCTCGCGCTCACTGCCTCCGTAGACCTCGCGGCACGCGGCTTGCGATCAGCAGAACGAAGGCGCCGGCGCGGTCGAACGCTGCGCGCTGCAAGGAGAACGTCATGTCAACAGCAACCCTGACGGACAAGGACCTGCGTGTCCGCGATGCCGTCATTCAGCAGCTCGAATGGGATCCGGCAGTTGAGGCCAGCGGCGTCGGCGTGGCCGCTCGCGGCGGCGCCGTGACCCTCACCGGCTCGATCAACACCTACGCAGGCAAACTGGCGGCGGAACGCGCTGCCAAGCGCGTCTACGGGGTTCGCGCGGTCGCCAACGAGCTCGATGTCAGGCTCGTGACCGGGCGGACCGATGCCGACATCGCGGCGGATGCATCGACGATGTTGAAGTTACACAACGAGGTGCCGGATTCGGTGCAGGCGACGGTGCATCACGGCCATCTCACGCTGACCGGAAAGGTCGACTGGCACTACCAGCGGATGCAGGCCGAGAAAGCGGTGCGGTATATCCGGGGCGTGCGCCACGTCATCAACCACGTCGACGTGGTGCCACGAGCAGCGGGGCGCGACCTGCGCAAGCGGATCGCCGAGGCGCTGTATCGCAATGCCACCCTGGACGCCAAACACATCGACGTCACCGTGACCGGATCGGTCGCGCACCTGAAAGGAACGGCGACCACCTGGTTACAACGCGATGCCGCGGAACGCGCCGCCTACGACGCTCCTGGTATCACCGTCGTCGACAACCAGATCGTGGTCGATCCGCCGAACGATGACAACTGCGAGATCTGCTGAATTCACCGCGGAGCCACATCGATGCCGGGCTCGTCAGCGAACGACGAGCACCGGCACCGGGCTGCGATCGAGGGCGCCTTGCGCCACGCTGCCGAGCAGCAATCGCCGCAATTGAGAAGCGCCGGTCGCTCCGACGACCAGCAGGTCGGCGCGAGAGTCCGTCACCGCCGACAGCAACGACTCGAGCGGCGCGGCATCGGTGACGGCCACGTCCACGCGCCACCCCGCGGCGCGAGGCCGCTTCGCCAGCTGATTGAGATTGGCGCGCGCCTCGGCGACGCGGCGTTTGTTGATGTTGGCCACGCCGGAGGCGGCGGCCTTTCGGATGTCGACCGGCAACAGCGGGTTTGAAGGATCGGACATTAGTGGCGCTGCTGTCACGAGCAGCATGCGCCCATCCTTCGGCGGCTGAAGGCGCGCCGCCAGTTCGACGGCTCGCGTCGACTGAGCGGAGCCATCGACGCCGACCACGATGGTGCGAAGATCGCGCAACGCGCGCCTGACCACCAGCACGGAACAGGGCGCGGCCCGCACCACCGTGCGAGACACGCTACCGGACACGACGCGGCGCATCACGCCGTGCCCACGCCACCCCATCACGATCACGTCGGTAGCGGAGCGCCGGGCGGCCCGGACGATCGCGACGGCCGGCGGGCCATCCACCACGCGCACGCGCGCCTCAGGCCAGCGGGTCATCAGCGTCCTGGCGGCCGTGTCGGCGGTGAGCCGTGACGACTGCTCCAACGCGTCGGACATGCTTAGCCACTCTGCGTTGGTTCCCGACTCCCGAGCGACGACCCCGTCGGCCCTGGTGCCCGCCGGCCAGGGGAAGTGGTTCGCGGTGACTGTGGCCGCCGTCCCCGACAACGACCCGTCTGACGCAACCAGCACGTGGAATTCCTTCTGTCGAGCCATGGAGTCCTCAAGGGAGCGTCGAGTTCACTCGCTCATCGCCTGCCATTCAGCGGATGGCGACGCGGCCTCGATGTCCGCAATCGCCACCATCGTCTTCAGGACCGAATCAGGATTGAGCGACAGGCTGTCGATCCCCTTCCCCACCAGGAATTGCGCAAACTCCGGATAGTCGCTGGGCGCTTGTCCGCAGATGCCGATCTTCCGGCCGGCGGCGTGCGCAGACTCGATGGCCTGGGCAAGGGTGCGCATCACCGCCTCGTTGCGCTCGTCGAACAAGTGGGCCACGAGGTCAGAATCGCGGTCGACACCGAGCACCAGCTGAGTGAGATCGTTACTGCCAATCGAGAAGCCGTCGAAGACCTCGCCAAATTCACGCGCCAGGATCACGTTGCTGGGAATCTCGCACATCACGTAGACCTCGAGACCGCCGTCGCCCCGCACGAGTCCGTTCTTCGCCATTTCGGCGATCACCCGGCGACCTTCGTCCACCGTCCGGCAGAACGGCACCATCAGCTTGACGTTCTGGAGCCCCATCACGTCGCGCACCTTGTGCAATGCGCGGCATTCGAGTGCGAATCCCTGGCGGTAGCGGTCGTCGTAATACCGCGACGCGCCCCGGAAGCCGAGCATCGGGTTCTCCTCCCGTGGCTCGAACGCCGCGCCACCAAGCAGGCCGGCGTACTCATTGGTCTTGAAGTCCGAGAGGCGGACGATGACGTCCTTCGGCCAGAAGGCGGCGGCGATCATCGCCACGCCTTCCGCCAGGCGGTCGACGAAATACTGGCCCTTGTCCTGGTATCCGCGCGTCAGGCGCTCGATCTCGCGGCGCTCGTTCGCGTCGATCACGCGATCCGGATGCAGCAACGCCATCGGATGCGCGCGGACGTGCGTGCCGATGATGAACTCGAGTCTCGCAAGGCCGACACCGTCATTCGGCAGGAATGACAGCGAGAACGCTTCGGCGGGATTGGCAACGTTCATCATCATGCGCGTGCGGGGCCGCGCCACCCGGGCGAGGTTGGTACGCTGGATCCGAATCGGCAGGAGGCCCTGGTAAACGAAGCCCTCTTCGCCTTCGGCGCACGATACCGTCACCTCTTGACCAGTGTGGACGGACGACGTGGCGTTGCCGGTGCCGACGATCGCGGGGATGCCCAGCTCGCGGCTGACGATTGCGGCATGACAGGTGCGGCCTCCGCGGTCGGTCACCACAGCTGCGGCGCGCTTCATGACGGGTTCCCAGTCGGGATCGGTCATCTCGGTGACGAGCACCTCACCCTGCTGCAATTGCTCGAGATCGGCGGCCGATCGGATCACGCGCACGGCGCCCTTCCCGATCTTTTCGCCCACGCTCCTCCCCACGGCCAGCACGTCGCCGCGCGCATCGAGATGGAAGCGTTCGAGCACGAGCGCGTCGCGCCGCGTGTGCACCGTTTCGGGCCTGGCCTGGACCAGGAACAGTTCGCCGCTCCTGCCGTCTTTCGCCCATTCGATGTCCATCGGTGTCTGCGTGCCGCGCAGCCGGGAGTAATGCGCTTCAACGAGCACCGCCCATCGCGCGAGCGTCAGGATGTCATCGTCGGTGAGGACGAACCGCTGGCGATCGTCCGCCGGGACAGGCACGCTCCGAGTCTGGCGCGTGCCGCCTTCTTCGTAGATCAGCTTGAACTCCTTGGTCCCGAGCTTCTTCTGCAGGATCGGCCGGCATCCCGTGGCCAGCGTCGGCTTGAACACGTAGAACTCGTCGGGATTGACGGTGCCTTGCACCACACTTTCACCGAGTCCCCACGCGCCGCTGATCAACACGGCGTTGGCAAAGCCGGTTTCGGTGTCGATCGAGAACATCACACCGGCACACGCCAGATCTGAGCGCACCATCCGCTGCACACCGACCGACAGCGCCACCTGCCCATGGTCGAAGCCATGGTGCGCGCGGTAAACAATCGCACGGTCGGTGAACAGCGACGCATAACATCGCTTGACCGCATCGAGCAGCATCGCCGTGCCGTGAATGTTCAGAAACGTCTCCTGCTGTCCGGCAAAACTCGCCTCGGGCAGATCCTCAGCGGTCGCGCTGCTGCGGACGGCGACATCGCAGGTCGACCCGTACGCCGACTCGAGACGGCGGTACGCATCGGTGATGTTCTGGGCGAGGGCCGCCGGAAGCGGCGCGGCGAGTATGGCGGCACGGATCTTCGCACCGGCCGCCTGCAGCATGTCGATCTGGCTGACGTCGAGATGCCGCAGGCTGTCGTCGATGACACGTTCGAGAGCGCTGGCGCGCAGGAATTCGCGATAGGCCTCGGCGGTTGTGGCAAAACCGTCCGGTGTGCGGATCCCGAGCAGCGTCAGCGCCCTTCGCATCTCGCCAAGCGACGCATTCTTGCCGCCCACGACCGGCACGTCATCCATGCCGACATCGTCGAACCACCGGATGTGTGTCATGACACCCTGGCTCGCCGATCAACGACGATGCCGATGACACATCCGACCAGCAGGCCGACGCCGGCGGCAAGGCCGACGGCAGCGAGCGGGTGCCGCCGCACTTGCAGAGCGGACGCGTCAGCACAGTCCTCCACCGCCTGGTATCCGGCAGTGGCCGCTCGACGGACCTCGCGAGCTTTCGCATGGACAGCGGCGCGAATCGGCTCGGCGTAGTCGCTCACCGTCTTGGACACGCATTCGGACTCGGTCGTCATGGCACGCCTCCTTCGTCAACACGCGGACGTTCGCAGCCAGGCCATGGCTGCCGGCGCTACTGGTGCGCCGGCCGCAGTTGAATCGATTCGAGATAGTCGACGAGCGATTTGATGACGGACTTGACGCGGTCCGCCTCACCAGCCTCGCGCGACTTCGAGAACGCATCGCCCCACACCGGCATGTCGGGACCGCCGTGGCCGCGAACCGGTTGCCGCCCATCGATGGTCTTGAAGACCAGTTCGGACGGGAAGGTGCCGCCGTTGCGCTGCGCGATCTCGGTCAGGTTCGCGGGTTTCTTGGTCATCGCGCTGGCCAGCGGTCCGTCACCACGTGCAGTGGTGCCGTGGCAACTGGCGCAATAGGTTCTGAACAGTTCCGCACCCGGCGTGAACTGCTTGTATTCCTGCGCCGCGGCCGGAGTGGCCAGGCTGCTCATCAGCAGCACACCCGCCATCATCACTGACGCGACCAGCGCGCTGACCTTGGCCGGCGCCGCAGCCTTGGCCGGCATCTCCGCCTTCACTTTGCGTTCGCGAACCGTGAGGACCGGGCACGGAGCGGTGCGGACCACGCGTTCCGCGACGTTGCCCATCAGCACGTGCATCACGGCGCCGTGACCATGGGTGCCCATCACGATCAAGTCGGCGGCGTTGGACTCGGCCGAGTCGACAATGGCGGAGGCCGGCATGCCAAACAGCACCTCGGTCGTCACCTTGACGTCTCCAATCGGCGCCTTGACCGCCAGCAACTGCTTCTCGGCTTCCTCACCGAGCCGCTGGCTCCAATCGGAATAGGCGATCGCGTAAGCGTCGAGCGCCGGCGTCATCATGGTCGGTATCTCGCACACGTGCACCATGTGAAGTGCCGCGCCGAATTGCACGGCCAGTCCGCGGGCGTAGTCGAGCGCACGCTGGGAGTTGGCGCTGAAGTCGAGCGGAACGAGGATTCGCTTGATATCGGGTGTCATGGTCAGGGTCCTTTGCAAAACGGTTCCGGCCCTGACAAACGCAACCGTCATGCCAGTCAACTTGCGCCCGTTTGTTCATCAGGACGCCTGAATCGCGGCGGCGCGCCGGGGAATTTTTACGACGACGCGAATAATTCCTCGTCAACCGGCGACGGCCGCGGGGAGCTCGGCGCCTTCGTGCGTGCGGAATTGAATGCGATGCAGGCGCGCGTAGAGTCCGTTGGCCTGCAGCAGTTCGGCATGCGAGCCGCTTTCGACAATGCGGCCCTCATCGAGCACGAAGATCCGGTCGGCATTGCGAACCGTCGCGAGGCGATGCGCGATCGTGATCGAGGTGCGGCCCGCTGTGAGCGTTGCCAGGCCCTCGAAGATCGCCGCTTCGGACTCGGCATCGAGCGACGCCGACGGTTCGTCCAGCAACAGGATCGGAGAGTCCCTGATCAGCGCGCGCGCAATGGCGATGCGCTGGCGCTGCCCACCAGACAACGTCTCGCCGCGTTCGCCGAGCACGGTCGCATAACCCTTCGGCAGCTTGCGAATGAACTCGTCGGCGCGTGCCAGCGTCGCGGCCCGCAGGATCTGATCCTCGGTCGCGTCGGGCCGACCGTAGGCAATGTTTTCCGCGACGGTTGCGCGGAACAGCAGGGCGTCCTGCAGCACGAAACTGATTTGGCGTCGCAGCGAGTCGAGCTTGTAGTCGCGGATATCGCGCCCGTCAATCAGCACCTGGCCGGCACGCGGATCGTAGAGCCGCGGGATCAGGCAGAGCAGCGTCGACTTGCCGCTGCCGGTTGGCCCGACCAGGGCGACGCGCTGTCCCGCCGTGATGGTCAGGTTCAGTCCCTGCAACACGACTTGATCGGGTGCGAATCCAAACTCCACGTTGGCGAACTCAATTCGTCCGCGGAGACGCGGCGCCGGTTGCGCATCAGGCCGGTCGCGAATCTGGCTCTCGATGCCCAGCACTTCGCGGATGCGCTCGAAGCTGATCGCCGCCTTCGACAGCGTGTCGGTCATCTTCGAGAGGTTCTTCATCGGCTTGTACATCTTGGCGAGGTAAGTCACGAACACCAGCAGCGCGCCGGCGGTCAACGCTTCGGCCAGGACCAGGCGCACGCCGTACCACAGCACCAGGCACGTGCCGACCGCGACGATGACATCCACCATCGGCGCCAGGCGCGCCTTGAGGCTGCGCGCTCGCAGGCCGGCCGCGACGCTGGCGCGGCTTTCGTCGTCAAGCCGTTGCTCCTCGTGCGCCTCGGTGGCAAAGGCCTTGACGACCCGCGCTGACACCATCGCCTCTTGAACGACGGACGCCAGGGCACTCTCCTTCGCTTTGACCTCTCGCGCAGCGTCCTTGATGCGGCGCGTGTAGCGGTAGACCATGACGAACAGCCCGGGCGCCACCGACAACCCGATCAGGCTGAAGCGCCAGTCGAGGTAGAACATCACCAGCATCATGCCGAGGATCGTGACCAGGTCGAGGACGATGGCCAGCACCGATGCGATCAGCTCCTCTGCCGCATCGATGTCGCTGGTGAGCCGCACCACCATGTCGCCGGTCTGCCGCCGCTCGTAGAACGACAGCGACATGCGTTGCACGTGGTGATACAGGCGGTGGCGCAGTTCGTAGCCCACGCGCTTGCCCACCGTGCTCGACAGGTACTTGTCGGTGTAAGCGCTGATCGCGTTGACGATCGCGATCAGCACCACGGCCACTGCGGCCGCGTCGAGCACGACGAGCCGGTCGGTGCCGATCCACGGCGCCAGCCACGGAGGCACCGGCCTGGATCCGAGCACGTAGTCGAAGATGATTTTCAGCGGCCACGGCTCGAGCAGCTCGGTCAGGCCCTGCACCATCATCGCCCCGCCGGCGACGGCGAGGAGCGGCCAGTGCGGCCGCAGCAGACCGGCGACGCTCAGGCGTTGTGCGGCCATGTGTGCTCAACCGCGTCGCTCCCCGGCGACCGCGCCCCCCACAACGCCGTGACACGCCGTTCGAGATCCCTCGGCCGCTCGTCAAGCACCGCCGAGACGTGGTGCGCGCGATGACGGAGATCGCGGGAATGCGCGCGAAGGCTGCGGATCAACCGGGCCATCACTTTCCGCGATAACGGGGCGGTGACCGTCAACGCCCCAACCAGGACATCGACATCGTGCAGCTCGCCAAGACAGGCGTCGAGCTCCGCCAGTTGATGCCGCTCGTCGCGCAGCCGGTTGCCGGTGATGTCTGCCACCAGCCGCATCAGGTGCCACTCGCGTTTCACCATCCGCCTCCAGCGATGGTAGGTATCGATGGCGGGCCGGTGGAGGGCGCGGCCGCGTGCGGTACGGGCCCCGGCGTGCGTGCGGCGGATCTCGTCGACAATCGCGCGCCGATCGAGCTTCACGACGTCAGCGCTCCCCCACTCCTGCCGCAGTGACGCCAGCAGACGGATGGTCCGGCCGCGAACATCCTGGCCTTCGGACGCGGCCTCGATCGCCATCGCGCGGGATTCGAGCCGGGTACGCACGGTTGAGAACTCGGTCACCGGCAGCTGCACGACGCCGGCGCGCCTGGCCGCAGCGAGCGTTTCGAGGACGCGACGCGCATCGGCGAGCGGGCCCAGCGCACGATTCGCGACCCGCAGTTCGTCGTCGGCGTGTTCATAGGTCCGGCCAAGTGGACGTCGTGCCATCTGCATGAGGGCTCGGGCCTTCTTGATGTGCTTGCGGGCGTCGTGCACCCGGCGGGCGTGCCCGGCCGCCGGCGGGTGCATGAGCGCACTCGCTGCGGCCGTCGCCTCCTGGTCCAGCAGGCGCCTGACTTCGTGCGCCAGCGGCCGTCCGCCCGTCAGCCGGTATGACATATCCCTACCCGCGCATCTTGAATCGGCCCACGCCCAGGGCCCGCGCCGCCACAATCGTGAAGAGCGCGCCGGCAACCGTCAGCAAAGCACCCAGCGTGACCTGCTCCTTTACCGCGCCCAGCGGCAGCGTCGCAGCGCCGAGAAACAGCGAGAAGGCAAAGCCGCTCGTGGTGGCAAGCGCAACGACTGCGACATCGCGAAACTGCATGCGCGATGGCAGATTGAATCCGGCAGGAATCGACAGGGCGACGGCCGCCATCACCCCGATCGGGCGGCCAATCACCGCCGCCAGCAGCACGGCCCAGGTTCCGGTGTCGACGTGGTGCAGCATTACGCCGCCGTTGGCGAGACCAAACAAGAACAACGCTATCTGCGCGGCGCCGTTCCACGCATGCTCTCCGTAGTGAACCGGATCATCATCGGGCCGATCCGCAAACACCTCACCGGTGCGCCTGTCGTGAGGAAGTAGGGGCACGATCGGGACCAGCGCCAGCGCCGGGTGAACGCCTACCCAGTAAAGCGCGAGCCATGACAACGTTCCGCTGATCAGCCAGTACGGCCAGAACGACGACACGCCGCGGCGGCGCATCATCGCCGCCGATGCGAGTGCGAGCGCGAACAAGCCCAGTCCCGCTGGATGGACCGCGAAGTCCGGGGTCTGCACCGACACCACGGTGATCGCGATCGAATCGGTCACCACCGCGGTCAGGAGCAGGAACGCCGCGGCCGCAGTACCGCGATGTGGATAGATGAGACGGAGGACGTAGTAGCCGGCGGCGATATCAATCGCCGCCACGACTGGCCAGGCCGGGGCCAGCACTTGTTCGTGCCAGACGCCCACGAGCACCAGATAGGTCGCCACCGATCCGACCAGTCCGCCAATCGCAGCCATGCCCGGCAGTGCACGATGCTGCCAGGCAGCAAGCGCGCCGCCAGGGATCAGGGCTTCGTAAAGTTCCTGCGCGATGAGCGCCAGGAAGATCGCCATCCCGATTTCGTTCACCGGAAAGGCAACGGACTGCGCAAACCGGAAGTAGGCTTCGGGCTCGGTGTTCGCCCAGACGAGCGCCACAACGACTCCAACGGGCAGCAGCAGGAACCTGTTGAGCACCGATCGAAACAGCCGCAGCGCGAAGGATGGCCGCGGCGGCGCGACGGCAACCGGGGTGTCAAACGAATGTGCGTAGGTGCGCATGGCTACTTCTCCGTGCCGGCGCGCTCGTGGAGCACGCCCGAATCCACCACCGCGCCGGTGCGGGAAACCGCCTGGAACGCCAGGGAGGGCCCGTCGATCGACGCAACCAGGAACACTTGATCGTCCGCAAAACTCGCGGCTGTCATGGCCGACGGCGTGACGCCGCCCTTCCTGAGCTGCCCGCTCGATCCGACGATGAAGTGGACGATGCCTTTCTGTGGCTTGATGCGTTCGTAGATGTGCTCGTGACCTGTGAACACCACGTCCACGCCATAGCGGACCAGCAATGGCTCGAGCACCACGCGCATCGAGACGTTGGACCCGTGCCGATCACCGTCGGAGTAGATCGGATGATGGAACACGACGATCTTCCATTCTTCGATCGCGCTGCTCAGCGCGCTTTCGAACCATTGCAGCTGCGGCTGATCGAGGTAGTTGGTATCGAGGAAGAAGATCCGCGCGTTCCCTCGCACCACCGAGTAGAAGCGCTGCCCGTTCATGTTGAACTTCGGATAGTTGCGGTTGTCGGGCTCGTCATGATTGCCGAGTGCCGCATAGAACGGGATGCCCATGCGCAGTAGCGGTCCGTACGGAATCTCGAACTTGTCGACGAAATCGCGCGGACGCTGCGAGCCATACATGTTGTCGCCCAGCATCAGCACAAACTCGAAGGGGTTGGTGCCGTGCGCCTTCAGCATCTGGCGCGCGACCTCGTACTGCGGGGGCTGGCCAGTGCCCATGTCGCCGATCACGGCGAAGTGCAGCTTGCCGGGCACCGGCGCAGGAGCCGCGGCCTGCCGCGCGACCGGCGATGACCAGAACGCCAGGGCGAGAACGATGGCCAGTTTGAGCGTGCGTGTCATGGCTGGCGCGACCTCTCCGCGTGGCCGGCGGTGTCGCCGACCTGTGCCGCTTGCGCAATGCGCGACTGAATCGTCGTCAGGAACGACTGCGCCGCTGCGGGCGAGAACCCGCCGGCGCGAAACGCGTCCATCCACTGTTGTTCTGACAGTCCTGCCAGCAGCTTCGCCGCCCAGCGAACATCGGCGGCGCGAATGCGATCGCGAAACAGTTCCCGGTGGTAGCCGCCGTAGCCGAATTCGACCATGCCGTTCCGGGTGCCGGTAATGAACGGCGATGCCGCAAACAGCGCGGCGTTGCCTCGCCGCGGTGCCCAGCGGCCGGTCTGGCCGAGCGCGGTGCCGATGTCGCGCACCACGTACCACGGCTCGACCAGATCGCCGATACGGTGCTCGTACAGCGTGTTGTTGGCGTTCTTGAGATCCGAGCTGTTGAACAGCAACAGCGTCACGAGCAGACCCTGGTAGGGCTGGGTGCCGACAAACGGATTGCGTTGCCATGACCACTCGCCCCTGTCCTTCAGCGACTGGTCTTTCAACCGGAAGCGGCCGCCCCCTTCCACGCGCGTGCCCCAGTCGTCGCGATAGGTGAACGACGGCATGAAGTAGACAGGCGGCTGGTGGTAGCCGATTGCCTCGAGCACCCGTGACAGGACCACTTCGATCGGACCTTCCGGCGGCTCGCCAGTCGTCGGCGCCTGCTTGACGCTCCACACGCGCCCGCGTTGGTCGATCACCGTCATGCCCGGGTTGGTGCCGGAGTGCTTGTGCTCGACGAGCGTGTAGACCTCGAACGGATCGGGCGCGTTGGCGGCGCCCCAGGATCCGTAGAAGAGATCGCGTGCCTGCAGGTTGGCCGGCGGCGTCCACAGCGCGTCCAGTCGCACACCCGGTGTCACGAACGGCCTCGGGGTGTGGGCGCAGAACGGCACATAGAAGGCCAGCAGCAACGACACGACGACAAAGGTGGCGGGCATGGCGGCCTCCTAGGGAACGGACGGGATCGGCGCAGTCCGGCGCGACAGTCGCGACAGGTGCAACGGATCGCCGGTGTTGATCGTGACGCGCCAGCCCTCGACGCCATGCGCGATGTCCAGGCGCGCGAAGGTTGATTTGCCCGAGTGCAGACGAACACCGCCACCGATCGATCGCTTGTCGAGGTTCAGATCCGCCATGCGGGCGGCAACGTTGCCGGCGTCCATGAAGATCGCGGCGTCGAGATGCGTCAGCAGCGCCAGGCGCACTTCAACGTTTGCCAGCAGCAGATTCCGGTCGTGGAATCGATAGTTCGCAAACGATCGCAGCGTGTTACTGCCGCCGAGTGAGGGCAGCATGTAGAAGGGAACCTCGTGGCCCTCGGCCGTGTCCGACGCGGCCAGCCATCCACGCACCGCCAGCGTCACCTGCGCGTTTCTGGTCGACACGAACTGCGCCCCTTCGGCCTCGAAGCGCTGGAAGCTGAAGTTACCGGCGTCACGATCGGCGAAGCGCGTCCACGAGCCGCGATACAGGCCGCCGCGCATCGGATGGCTGCGGTGATCACGCGTGTCGGCGGTCACCGACAGCTCGCCGTGCAGATAGTCAGGCTGGTCGACGCGCGCGATGGCGGCTTCGCCTGGGAAGACGCTTGCGGTCGAGGGACAGTCGCGCCGGAACCTGCCGCCAGGATCCTGAAGCGATGGGCTGTTCAACCACCCGGCGCGGCCGCCGATGGTCAGCCACTTGACGGGCCTGATGTTGGTGTAGCCGATCGCGTTCAGTGACTTCAGCCGGTACTCACTGCGATCGGTCTCGAGCGAGTCCGGTCCCTGGCCGAAGTAGCTGTTCTGCGTGAAATCCTGCCACTTGACCTCGGAACCCACGGCGACGCGACTCCGCACCAGGTTGGTCAGCTCGACGCGCCCGCGTGCCATCTTGTACGACCGCCACGACATCGCCGCTGACGCCTCGGCGACGACGCGGTCGCCGCCGAACCATCGGCGGTAGCCGGGACCGATCGACAGCCAGCCGGCGCCAGTGATCATGTTGGAGAACTCGGCGAACAGTCCGTTCTTGTCGCCGCCACCGTCGCCGATGGTGCGTGTCGCGAAATCGATGGCGCGAACCACAAAGTGTGGTTCGTGGAAGAGACCGTCGGCCTCAGCTCGTGCTGGCGGCTGCTCTGGCGTCTGCGCCCACGCGGCCGGCGACACGAGACCCGACACCAGCACGAACGCGGCCAGCGTCATTCTGCAGGTCACAACGCGGTCGAGGAGGGCGTTCATCGCACACCTCCCTCAGGCGCTTGCGCCGTGCGATCGACCAGCACGCGCGGCAGGATGTCGACGACGAGACTGGCGTGCACGTCGATCAGCACCAGGTCGTCTCCGACGATGCGGTACTGCAATTCCGGCGGTAATGGGGGCAGCACCTCCAGGACGCAGACGAACATCGCGGACGCCAGCACCCACGGGAACGTGTCGTTGACGCGGAGCACGACGCGGTCGTAGTCCACGCCATGCACACCTGCGGCCGCTCTGACGTCGTCGGCCGAATAGCCGTGGTCGAGCAGCGCGTCATTGATGCGGACTCTCAACACGCCCGCCAGGTCTGGCGTGAAGAACGAGCCCTGCGCGGCATCGTGCCGCTCGGCGCGAATTGCCGCCGCAAGGTCGCGGATGATGCGATTGATTTCGGCGACTGGCGTTCCGAACTCGATCAGTCCGATCTGGCCCTCGAGGCGACGGTGCATACGCACGTAGTCACGGGTGGCGGCCTCGAATGTATTGATAGACCGCGGTGCCGGTGATGGCACTTGCGGTGGTTGCGCGTGGGCAGCGGTTATCAGCGCCGTCAGCAGCAGCGCCGCCACGTGCCATGGCCTCACTCGGCTTGCTGATTGAAGAGACAGTTTGTTGTTGGACACGGTGTTACTCCGTACCCGCACCAGTGCAGCCACCATGCCAGCAGATCCAGACGAAAACTGGCGGGAGACTGGGGTCGGCTCCGGGGAATCACGCGGCGCGGCGCGAAAATCTCCGCACCGCGTGACCCGGTGTTCAGAAGTTCAGCTGCAGCCGCACTTGCAGGACGTTGAACCGGTCACCGGTGATGTAGTTACGATCGCCCTTCGCAAACTCGTCGTTCGAGACATTCAGGAAGTTGGTCATCAGACGGATGTTGGCGTTGGCGTACCAGTTGAAGCCGGCGGTGAAGATCTCCTCCTTCCCTCCGCGCACATTGGCGTCGACGTCGTTGAGATCCATCGACGAGTAGCGGGCCACCAGTTCGAGAGCACCGCGTTTGTGCCGGGGTATCACCCTCACGAACTCGCCACTGGGCACGTCGTAAGGACGGCGCTCGCCCGTGGGGAACCAACTGACGAATGTGTACCAGCCGTCGTACATCGGCTTCGGCAACGTCGAAACCGTGCGATGAAGTGTTTCCTGGTTGTATTCAGCCTGGATGGACACGGCGCCAAAGGCGGCAACTGCCTCGAGGCCATACAGGTTGGCGTGCTCCACTTGTGTGACCTGTCCGGTATCGATGAAGCGGCCGCGATTGACATGGGACTCGGGCCGGGCGCGAACGCGCCATCGATGCGCGTCCGACAGCGTCGCGTTGGCTGCAGCTTTCGGCTGCATCATGCTCCACGCGGCACCCAGGTGGATGAAGTTGTTGCCGTGCAGGTACGGCCGGCCAACGACACGGCCGGTGACGCTGTAGGTCTGGTCCTGGCCAATGGTGTCCACGGTATCTTCGAGCGCAGGACCAAAGAATCCGGCTTCCGCGTGCCAGCGCTTCTGCCAGAACGAATACGCAATGCCGATCCGCCGATCCGGCGAGAAGTTGTCCGTCAGCGCGCGCTCCATGAACGTGATGTAGCGCGACGAGGTCAGGGTTTCGAGGCCGAACGGCGCGCGGAAGTTGCCGGCACGAATGAGCGAGTTGGGAATGCCCTGGTAGCCGATCCATGCATCCTTGACGCCCACGGCACCGTCCGCGAAATCAACGTCGAACTGGGCCACCCAGGTTTCCCAGAGCTGAAAGTTCATGGCGAACCGGCCACGCCGCAACTCCGCGCCGTTGGCGAGCGTGTTGACGCTGTTGAAATACGTGGCCGCATCGAGCATCAGGCGACCATCGAGCCACCACTTGAATTGCTGGTCTGGGGTCTGGAACACGAGAATGCCGGCCTCCTGGAACACATCGACAGGCTCGCGCTGCTTCGTGTCGGCAGCGGGGTCGGCGGTCTGCGCCGCCGCGCTCGTCGAGAGCAGCGACGCCATCAGAACGACGGCAAGACTACGCAGGGTATTCATAACGTGCGCCCTCCGAATGGCGCGATGGGGCGCGTGATTTGCGGGTAGTCGCAACGCGCGCACCGAATGCCGTGGCGAATGCTTCGAGATCGGCCCAGTCGGTGTAGTCGTAGTCACGAGACGTATCGGTGGCGCCGCCGGCCTTCGCCGCAATGCGCTTCATGATCCAGCGCATCAGGAAGTTGTATTTCGTGTAGAGCAACGCTCCGGCAACGGGCTTGACGATCGTCGGCTGCCAGCCGACCGGATCGATGAAGCGATGCACGACGGCATCAAGGTCAGCACGCACCTTGGGGTCGTTCTGCAAGACACCGAGGCACACCGACAAGAAGGCCGTCGGCTTTGCGCGCAGTTCGTCCGCGTGCGCGCGCAGCCACTGCTCGACGGGCGGCTGGTATCGGCCACCGTGGACCGACGCCGCAACCACGACGCCGTCGTAATCCTCTGCACACGGATCGATGGTGCCGGCCTGCACGGTGTCGACATCACACCCGCCCGCGGTCAGAGTATTCGTGACGGCGGTGGCGATCTTTTCCGTGTGCCCGTGTGTCGTGCCGTAGAGGACGAGAATACGAGTCATGATGGCGCCTCCTCTCAACGCGTCGACGAGCGGCGCTCGAGCCGCGCTCGCAGCCGCTGCAGGATGTCGGGCAACGCGCGCCTGAGGCGTGCCTCGATCGCGGCTCGTTTCAGCGGTCCGAGAAGCCCGCCGAGTACGTCGACGCCGGTTCGGTTGAGATACACGAGATAGTTGGTGCCGGTCGCGGCGTCGGTGGTAATCGCCATCAGCGACAGGCCGCCTGTCATGTAGCGCGTCGCCAGCACCTGCTTGCCGAGCACGATGGTGGGATCACCGGGAGCGGCTGGTGGAAAAATGCCGACGTGCGTCACCACCACAACCGGCTTGCCGGTCCCATAGTCTTCCTGCGACCAGTACAGGAACGACTCGACGCGCTGGTTGTCGTACGGGAAGTCGCGCAGCCACGTCGACGTGCACGGCGCATGAGACAGCGTCGGCGACGCGGCGACGATCTGCCCGAACGCTTCATCGAGACAGACCGCTTTCGGCCGATTCGCGATCGGGGGCAACCCCGGCAGACCGCCCGAAAGGTAGGTGTTGACCCGTGCCAACACCACGTTGCGAAACGCCCGCTGTAGCGCGTCGTCGCGATTGGCCTCGCGATCGGCGGCGCGCAGCACGGCGATCTCGGCAGCGGTCAGCTTGAACGAGCACGCGCCAGGCTGGCAGGACGCTGCCGCGGCGAGGTCGCGTGGACCGAGCCGCAACTCGTCGAGATCGTCAATCCGCGGAGGGGCTGAAAATCTCTTGATGCCCAGCACCCGTGAACTGCGGCTGAGGTCCTCGATCTGGCGGACCGCGTCGCTGAGCGCCTCAGGAGCGGCGTCGACACGGGCGATCGAGAACGATGCCACCTGCCCCTCGGGGACCCTCAGCGTCCGCGAAACCGTCTCGCCCTCTGCGAGATGCCGCCGGTCGGCGGCGGTCAACACCACCTGCGGAGCCAGGAAGGCAAAGGGATCGGCGAAGGCCAGCCACGCCGACAGCACACCAGCCAACGCGGAAATGCAGCACGTCGTCATAGCCGTCGTGGTGAAGGGCAACGATCGTTCCAACGCCGTCGCGTCACAACCGGCGCCGTCGCGGGATTCGACGCCGGAGAATTTTCCCGTTGCCGTGATTTTTCCCTCATCCGACGGTCGACGCGCGTTGGAGGGAAGGCCCGGCCCAAACTATGCAGTGGCGAAGACGGCATGAGGGCGAGATGACGATGACAGTGCAGCCAACTGCCGCGAGCGGTGGACTGACCGCATTCTTTCAACCGCGCGTGGTCGCCGTGATCGGCGCCAGCCGCGAGCGCAACAAGATCGGCACCGAGATCCTCCACAACCTGTTGACCACGTCGTTCACCGGCCTGCTCGTTCCTGTCCACCCTTCAGCCAGCGACATCCTCGGACTCACGGCGTTCCCGCGCGTCACGGCGATTCCGTCGGAGGTGGACCTGGCGATCATCGCGGTGCCATCCGCGCACGTCGAGTCCGTCATCAACGACTGCATCGCGAAACACGTTCGCGCAATCTGCATCATCACCGCTGGATTTGGCGAGTGCAGCGACGAAGGCCGGGCGCGCGAGCGGGCCATCGTCAACAAGGCGCGCGCCGCCGGCTGTCGGGTGGTCGGGCCTAACTGCATGGGACTGCTGACCACCGATCCCGCGGTGCAACTCAATGCCACCTTCTCGCCGGTCTACCCGCCCGCGGGCAACGTCGCCATGTCGACACAGAGCGGCGCACTCGGCCTCGCGATCCTGGACTACGCGAAAAAATTGAAGATCGGCATCTCGAGCTTCGTGTCAGTCGGCAACAAGGCGGATGTGTCGGGAAATGATCTGCTCGAGTATTGGGAGCACGATCCCAGGACGTCGGTGATCCTGCTCTACCTCGAGAGCTTCGGCAATCCCGAGAAGTTCTCACGGCTGGCCCGACGGATCAGCCGGACCAAACCGATCGTCGCGCTGAAGTCAGGGCGATCAGCGGTTGGCGCACGGGCGGCGGCGTCGCATACCGGCGCGCTCGCATCGTCGGACCAGTTCGTCGACGCATTGTTCCACCAGTCGGGCGTGATTCGCACCGACACCGTGACGGAACTGTTCGACGTGGCTTCGATCCTCTCGCGGCAGCCAGTGCCGGCCGGACAACGCGTGGCGATTGTCACGAACGCGGGTGGTCCGGGGATTCTTGCCGCTGATGCCTGCCAGTCGCACGGTCTTGAAGTCGCAGAACTCACGGCCGGCACGAAAGACGCGTTGCGCCAGCTGCTGCCGGCGGCGGCGGCGGTGAGCAACCCAGTGGACATGCTGGCGTCGGCGTCGCCGGCGTACTACGAGGCGGTGCTCGACCGCGTGCTGGCGGATCCGAACGTGGACAGCGCGCTGGTGATCTTCATTCCTCCGCTGGTGACAGACGCGGACGAAGTGGCCGCGGCGATCGCCGGCGCTGCCGGCAGGGCACCGGAGAAGACCATCGCGGGCGTCTTCATGCGCAGCAACGGCGCGCCTGCCGCGCTCGACAAGATCCCGTGCTTCGCGTTTCCGGAACCGGCAGCGATCGCCCTGAGCCGTGTTGCAGCCTACGGGGAGTGGCTGCGGCGGCCACTCGGTGTCGTGCCGCCACTCACCGGCATCCAACCCGCGCTTGCCCGCCTGGTCGTGGAGCGCGCGCTCGAGCGCGGTGGTGGCTGGCTGGATGCCGTGGAAGCCACGGCGTTAATGGCCGCGGTCGGCATCGCCACGCCGCGTTCGAACGTCGCGACGTCCGTCGATGACGCTGTTGCCATGGCGGAGCGGCTGGGTTATCCCGTGGCACTCAAGGCGATGGGCCGCACCCTGCTCCACAAGACCGAGCACAAGGCCCTGCACTTGAACCTGTGCGATCGAATGGCGGTGCGCATCGCCGCGACCACGCTGACCAAGAACCTCGGCGACCGGATCGACGGCCTGCTCGTGCAGCGGATGGTGCCTGGTGGCGCGGAGATGATGCTCGGCGCCATCAACGACCCGACCTTTGGCCACGTCATCGTCTGCGGCAGCGGTGGCGTGATGATCGAACTGCTCGCCGACTCGTCGTGTCGTCTGCATCCAGTCACCGATCAGGATGCCGCGGAAATGGTCGGCGCGCTGAAGGGCGTGCGGCTCCTGCGCGGATTCCGCGGGCACGTGCCCGCCGACGAGGAGGCGTTCGAGGAAGCAATTCTGCGGGTCTCGGCACTGGTCGGTCTGTGCCCGGAGATCCAGGAGCTCGACGTGAACCCGCTCTCGGTACTGGCCGAAGGGGTGTCCGCGCTCGACGTGCGCGTCCGCGTCAGCGCGAACGCGCACCCAACTCACACCGCCTAAACCGACGCAGCCAGCGTGCTCGCATCGGGAACAATGAAGTCCCTCTCGTGCGTGTGCACGGTGAGTGCCGGGCACGGCGCCGTACGCACGACTCTTTCCGCGACGCTGCCCATGAAGAAGTGCTTCACCGCTCCTCGACCGTGAGTGCCGGTCACAATCAGGTCGATCGAGTGCTCCTTCGCGTACCTGACGATCCTGTCCGCGGGATTGAGTCCCCGTTCGACGACGCCAACGGCATTCAGCAACTTCCGATCGTCGTCCGTGATCAGCGCCGCCAGCTGGCGGCCGGCCGCCGCGTCGAGATCCTTCTGGAAGTCGGTGCTGAAGGTACCGATCTCCGGCGCGTAACGCATCAACACGTCTTCGACGACATGCAGCACGTGCAGCCTGGCCTTGTAGTTCCTGGCGAGGTCGCGGCCGTACGCCAACGCCACGCCTGATGGCTCGCTGAAATCGGTCGCCACCAGAATGTTCTTGATAACCACCATGACGCCCTCACTCGATCTGCCGGGGCCATCCCGGCAAGACGGTTGTCAGCACAAGGCATGCCGCGCGCGCCGCGATGAGTAGTTGGCCCGATTCTTGGTGTCCGGAGGGCAATGCCGCCAGGATTGGGTGCGGACGACGCGAATTCGCCAGCAAAACACAAGGTTCAGGTACCGGAGCCAGTGGGAAATTTTCCGAACGGTGCGGAATTTTTCCCGCGCCGGGCTCTCGTCGTGGACGATGAGCCGCTGATTCGCTGGTCTGTTTCTGAAACGTTGACCGAGTTGGGTTGCGAGGTCGAGCAGGCCGCCGACGCCGGTGCCGCGATGAAAGCCGTGTCGGGTTCGACGCGGCAGTTTGACGTCGTGGTGCTCGATCTGCGCCTGCCTGATATGAAGGACCTGTCACTCCTGGAATCGCTGCGGGCAATGCTGCCTGGCGCAGCGCTGGTAGTGATGTCTGCCATGGTGACCCCGGATATCATCAGTAGCGCATTGGCGCTTGGCGCGACGGTGCTTCACAAACCCTTCGAACTCGAGGCGCTCAGGGACCTCGTGCCCGGAAACAGAACGGAAAAGTAGATGCCGAACGCCACCGTCCTCGTCGTCGATGACGAGCCTCTCATCCGATGGTCCCTGATCAACCGCCTCAAGGAAGAGGGCTACCGAACCCTTGAGGCGGGCACGGCCAGCGACGCCATCGCACAGCACAGGGACGGCGCCGACCTGGTGCTCCTCGACTTCGCGCTTCCCGACGCCAACGGCCTGGCGGTGCTGAAGCAGATCAAGGAAACCGATCCCGACACGCTGGTCATCATGCTGACCGCCAACACCGAGGTCGGCACCGCGGTCGAGGCGATGAAGAGCGGCGCCTTCCATTACGCCAACAAGCCGTTCGATCTCGACGAAGTCATGCTGCTCGTCGATAAGGCGCTCGAGACCACGCAACTCCGCCGCGAGGTGCGCGTGTTGCGCGCGCGGCAGGCGCAGCCCTATGGACCAAGCAGTATCGTCGGCGAGAGCGCGAGCATGAAGTCGGTGCGGGCGTTGCTGGAGAAGATCGCAACCAGCCCGGCGTCGACGGTGCTGCTGACGGGCGAAAGCGGCACGGGCAAGGACCTCGCCGCAAAGGTGTTGCACTACAGCAGCAACCGGGCGGCGAGACCGTTCATGAACATCACGTGTTCGGCGTTGCCGGAGACACTGCTCGAAAGCGAGCTGTTCGGTCACGAGCGCGGGGCCTTTACCGGCGCGGATCGTCAGAAGCGCGGCCTGATCGAGTCGGCCGACGGCGGCACGGTGTTCCTGGACGAGATCGGCGAAATGGTGCCGCTGCTGCAAGCCAAGCTGCTGCGGTTTCTCGAGGAGAAGTCGTTCAAGCGGGTCGGCGGCTCGCAGGACATCAAGGTCGACGTGCGCGTTGTTGCCGCGACCAATCGGTCGCTGCAAGAGGAAGTGAAGAAGGGTCACTTCCGTGAAGATCTGTTTTACCGGCTCAACGTGATGTCGGTGCCACTGCCGCCGCTGCGCGAGCGCAAGGGGGACATCGCGCCGCTCGTCACGCACTACATCAACACGTTCAACGGCGAGTTCCGCAAGAAGATCAGCGGCGTCTCGCCGACCGCCATGGCGGCGCTTGAAAGACATCCCTGGCGCGGGAACGTGCGCGAGCTACGCAACGCGCTGGAGCGGGCGATGCTGCTCGCCGACGGCAACGAGCTGAATGAGAGCCACTTCCCGATGCTGACGGCGACCGAAGCGGAGCTGTCCACCGGCATGGGCCTGCCCGCCGAAGGGATCAACCTCGAAGCGCTGGAACGGTCACTGGTCGTGCAGGCGCTGGAGCGCAGCGGCTGGAATCAGACGAAAGCCGCTACGCTGCTTGGACTCAACCGCGATCAGATCCGGTACCGCATCGAGAAGTTCGACCTGCACAAGCCGTCGTAGCGGCGCTTAGTCCAGATCATCGCCCGCGGCGGGAATGGTCAGCGTGACGACCGTGCCCCCGGCCGGGGGGCACTCCACAGCGATCGTGCCGCCCTGCGATTCGATCAGCCGCTTCGCGGTCGCCATTCCCAGCCCGGTGCCGCGCGCCTTGGTCGTCTTGAACGGACGAAACAGGTCGGCGCGAATCTCCGCCGGGATACCCGGCCCTTCGTCGGCGATTCGGATGCCCAGCGCGTCGGGTTCGGCGTTGAGAGTCACGCGTACCGTGCCGCGGCCCTGCTGAGCCTGGCCGGCATTGATCAACAGGTTCTGGAGCGCCACCGTGAGGAGGTTGGCGTCGGCACGCGCGTGGGGCACCTTACCTTCAATCGTGACGCCCAGGTCTCGAAACGCCGGGTCGCGGTTCAGCATCTCGACGACCGACTCGACCAGCCGGCCGAGATCGGTCCGGACCGGCTTGGGCGCCGGCGGGCGCGCGAACACCAGCAGGTCCTGGATCAGGTCGTTGAGGCCGTCGAGGCGGGCCAGGATCTCATTGATGATGGCGCCGTCATTGGTCTGGGGCGGCAGCCGGGTGCCAATGACCTGCACGGCGCCGCGGACCGCCGCCAGCGGGTTCTTGACCTCGTGCGCGATCACCGCCGCCATTTCACCGAGCCGCGCCAGCGCGGTTGCCTCACGCAGGCGCTCCTCGAGTTCCGCCCGCCGCGACAGGTCATGGAGGATCCCGGTGAAATGCATCTGGCCGTCGATCTCGAATTCTCCGACTGACAGGTGAAGCGGAAACACCTGTCCGTCGCGACGCATGCCGTTGACGGCGCGGCCGATGCCGATGATCTTCTTTTCGCCGGTCTCGAGGTGGTGGCCAATGTAGCCGTCGTGCCTGGCCCGATGCGGTTCCGGCATCAACACGCTGACGTTCTGCCCGACAACCTCCGCCTCGGCGTAGCCGAACATCCGCTCGGCGGCGGCGTTGAACGCCTCGATGCGGCCGCGCGAATCGATCACGATGATGCCGTCGACCGCTGCGTCAATGATCGCGCGCCAGCGTGCGCTCGCCATGCGCAACGCATCAACGGCTTGAGTTTCGGTTGGAGGCTGGCTCACTGACCCAGTCTACTTCTTGAGCCTGTCCCTCAGCGACGGGAGCATGCCGTGATACGCCGGCGCAGCCCGCGTCACTCGTCGTCCCATGTTTCGTCCGCCATCGCCGCGCGGCGCTTCTCGCGATTGGATTTGTGTTCCGGCTTCTTCGCGAGCTGCTCCAGCAGATCGGCCACGGTCACAATGCCGGCCACCTTCCCGTTTGCAGAGGTCACCACCAGCGAGCCAATCGCGCGTCCCTTCATCAGCGCGGCGGCGCGTCGCACCGGCGTGCGGGTCGTCACCGTGATGACGGGGGACGTCATCAGGTCACCGACAGTCCATTTGCCCAGCACTTTCGGCAGCTTTGCACCGCCCAGGTCGCGATCCGACACGATGCCCTGAAGCTCGGTTCCCTGCGTGACTACGAGGTGATGGATCTTCTTCTGGCGCATGCGGGTCTTGGCCTCCGTGGCGTGCACCGACGGCCTCACGGTTTCAACGGCTTTGCTCATTACTTCGTAGACTCTCATCGCGGCCTCCCGAGCTCTCGCAGTGCAAGCGGTTTGCCGCCCCATTCGGCGCGACGGACACTGCGGCCGCGGCGACGGGATCGACCACGTCGCAGTGGCGGCGTGGAGATTTTCCCGTCACGGTGGATTCTTCCGCAGGCCTCGCCGCAACAGACCGCATCACATCGCGCGTTTTCGGGCGGCGCGCGTGGCACGAAGGATGCTCTGCCGATAGGCGTAGTCCGCTGCTCCTGACGACAAGGTGGCGACAATGCGCTCGACGGGTGAAGGAACAACGCAAAACAGCACGCATGCTCCGTGCACCGCGGTGCTTTACCGGACCAGCAAAGAGAATGAATTGCTGGCCAGGGCACGCGGTGAGTACCGCGAGATGCCAGGCATGCGACTGACGGTCGAACAGGCGATGCGTTTGTGGGACCTGGATCGACCGACGTGCCAGTCGTTGCTCGCTTCGCTCGTCGATGCGCAGTTTCTCGAGGTCGACCCGCACGGCAGATACCACATGATCCACCCCGGCTACTGAGAGGGCCGCCCAGGGCGGCGGCTCGGCGGCGGCGGTACGCGCGATATGAGAACCACGCTGATCGCCATCCTGTCCGTCGCCGCGATCCTCGTGCATCTGCTGCTGCGGTTCGGCGCCGGCACGGCGCCGGCGATCTACCAGGCGCCGCTGATTGCCACCCTCGCACTCGGCGGCCTGCCGCTCGTCGCGGGTCTCCTTCGCAAGCTGCTCAACCGCGAGTTCGGCTCGGATCTCCTCGGCGGCATGTCGATCGTGACGTCCGTGATCCTGGGGGAATACCTGGCCGGCTCGATCATCGTGCTGATGCTGTCGGGTGGTGAGGCGCTCGAGCGCTACGCACTCCGTAACGCGTCGTCGGTGCTGGCGGCGCTTGCCAGGCGCATGCCGTCGGTGGCGCATCGCCAGGGCGCAGCGGACCTCACGGACGTGCCCCTCGATGACATTGCCGTGGGCGACACGCTGGTGATCTTTCCGCACGAAACGTGCCCGGCGGATGGCGTCGTGACCGAAGGTCATGGCGTGATGGACGAGTCGTACCTGACCGGTGAACCGTTCAAGATCGCCAAGACCCGTGGGGCCACGGTGATCTCGGGGGCCGTCAACGGTGAGTCCGCGTTGACCATTCGCACGACAGCGCGGGCGTCGGACTCTCGCTACGCGAAGATCATGAACGTCATGCGCGAGTCCGAGGCCTCCCGCCCGCGGCTGCGGCGGCTTGGTGATCAACTCGGGGCCGTCTACACGCCGATCGCGCTCGCCGTCGCCTTGTCGGCCTGGGCCTTCACCGGTGATGTGAATCGATTCCTGGCCGTGCTCGTCATCGCCACGCCGTGCCCGCTGCTGTTGGCGATCCCCATCGCCATCATCGGATCGATCTCGCTCTGCGCAAGCCGCGCCATCATCGTCAAGAGCCCGGTCGTGCTCGAACAGATTACCGGGTGCCGCACCGCGATCTTCGACAAGACCGGGACCCTCACCTATGGCGAACCCAGCCTGACCGAGCAACTCGGTCCCCCGGGAGTTGTGCAACGTGATGTGCTCGTCCTGGTCGCGGGCCTGGAACGCTATTCGAAACATCCTCTGGCACGAGCGGTACTCGCGGCGGCCGACATGTCTGGCGTTGTGGTGCCTGAGGCTGCTGAAGTGAGCGAGCCGCCCGGACAGGGCTTGCGCGGCACCGTTGCCGGGCATCAGGTACTGATCACGAGTCGCGGACAGATTGGGCGGCACCACATTCAGGGCACGAGTGATATCCCGCCGATCGGTGGCGGTCTCGAGTGCGTTGTCGCGATCGACGGACGCTACGCGGCGACGCTGCGCTTTCGTGACGCACCGCGGGCGGAGAGCCAGGCGTTTGTGACGCACTTGAGTCCCAAGCACCACTTCGACAGAGTGATGATCGTCTCGGGTGACCGGCTGGCCGAGGTGAACTACCTCGCCACGCAGGTCGGCATCACCGAGATTCACGCCGAGAAGACGCCGGAACAAAAGCTGGCAATTGTCCGCGAGGAATCACGAACGGCGAAGACGCTGTACGTGGGTGACGGAATCAACGACGCACCGGCGATGATGGCCGCCACGGTGGGCATCGCGATTGGTCAGAATATCGAAGTGACCTCGGAGGCCGCCGGGGTCGTGATCATGGACAACGCGCTGGCGCGCGTTGACGAGTTCATGCACATCAGCCGCCGCATGCGCAGGATCGCACTCCAGAGCGCCGTCGGTGGAATGACGCTGAGCATGATTGGCATGGCGGCGGCCGCTGGCGGCTACCTTGGCCCGGTAAGCGGCGCAATTACACAGGAAGCCATCGACGTGCTGGCGGTGCTCAATGCCCTGCGCACTGCATCTGCTCCGCGCGTGATGCACGATTTGTAGGGCTACCCTACTCTCGCAACCGGATCTTGCTGCCGTCTTGCAGCGTGTCGGGCGGGTGGAGCACAACGCGCTGTCCCTCGGCCACTCCACCTAACACCTCGGCAACATCGCTGTTGCGTTCGCCGATCGCGATCGGCTGCAGCCGGACACGTGATGCGTCGGCCACGAACACGGCCCATTCGCTGCCGGCCCGGAAGAGCGACCCCACCGGCACGGTCAGCGCATGCTCGTTCCGCCACACCTCGATGCGCACATCGACGCGGTAGGCGTCGCCAATCTGGCGCGACGCCGCAACCGGATCGTCGAAGTCGACGATCACGTTGACGCGCTGCTCTTCGACACCAAGCGCCGAGATCTTCAGAAAACCCGACGGCTCGATCCGCCGCACGCGCCCGGGCCAGGGATGACCGCCGCCCCAACGCTCGATCGACACGGCATCACCTGGTTTCACGCGGACCGCATCGGTCGACAGCAGGTCGGCCACGATCTCCAGCCCCTTGGGATCACCCACCTCGAGCAGCGGCTCACCCGCGGCGACGACGCATTCGCTCTCGCGCCAGCGTTTGAGAACGACCCCAGCGAGCGGCGATCTGATGGCGAGGCGGGCGCCGCGTTCGGGAGGCTGCTGCAGCCGCGCGCGGGCCAGTTCCCACTCGTGTTGTTGACGGGACAATGCGAATTCCGCTGCGCGTAAGGCTGTAGCCGCGGTCTGACGGCCCGTCTGCGCCGTCTCGAAATCCTCCCGCGACACGGCCCCGGCTTCGACGAGGTTCGAGAGGCGGCGTTCAGCCGCAGTCGCGCGATCGAGGATGGCGGCAGCGCGTTCGCGCTCCGCCCTGGCCTGGCCGACCGATTCGCTGATGGCGTCGGCCGCGGCCGTCAGCTCAGCACGCGAGCGCGTATCAATCAGCGGCGCGTCGGCCGGAGAGAAATGAGCCACGACGCCGTTCTCCACCACGGCGTCGCCGGGCTCGAGTTCAATGCGTGACAGCCTGCCCGCGACCGGCGCCGAGACGACGAATCGATCGCGGACGCGCGTCTCGCCTTCCTCGTCGATCGACACCTGCATGGCGGTGCGGACCACGGCTGCCGTGTCGACGTCGACTGACTCCGGCCAGAACGCCACGGCCGCGATGCCGCCGGCCAGGGCCACGCCGAGTGAGCTGCGGACGATCATCGAGGCTCGCATGACTATTCCCTCATTTTCAGGACGGCGATGAGATCAAGACGGTCGAGCCGGCGGCGAACCGCCAGCGCCGCAACCAGCGCGGCACCCAATACCCCGAGGCAGGCTTGCGCGGTCGCCCCCGTCGAGACGAACAATGGAAATCGATAGACCTCGCTCTGCACGCTCTGGAACACCAGCGATGCAAGCCCATACCCCAGCAGCACGCCGATCGGCAGCGCCGCAAAGGTGAGCAGCGCCAGCTCGCCCATCAGCACCAGTGATATTTCCGCGCGCGTGTACCCCAGCACGCGCAGGCTCGCCAGTTCACGGCTTCGCTCGGACAGCGACACCCGCGCCGCGTTGTAGACCACGCCGATCGCCACGATCGAGGCAAACAGCACGTTGATGGCGATGGTCACATCCATCGTGGCCGCCATGGTGTCGCGGAAGGATTGCAGCACCGCTCGCTTGAGCGTCACACCGGCGACCGCCGGCGCACTCTTCAGCGCGCGGGTCAGCTGCCGCTCCATCGATCGATCCACGAGCAGCAGCGCGCCGGTCGCGGTGTCGCCTTCGCGCATCAGGCGATGCAGCGCGGACATCTCCATGTAGACAGACAGGCCCAGGACGTCATCAACAAGCGTCGCCACGACCACGCGCAGATGTGGACGAGCGCCTTCGAGGATCTCGAGCGTCACTTCGTCGCCAGGCTGCACGGCAAGCAGCGCGCCGAGGGTCCGTGAGACGGCGACACCGGACAACGGCGGCGGGATCACGCGCCTGTCGGCGTCGACGATGCGCTCCAGCCGGCCGTCGGTCTGAATGCCGACAATGGACAACGTGCGGTCTCGAGGCCCCGAGCGCACTCGCGCCGCCACCGCGCGTTGCGGCTCGACTGCCAGGACTCCCGGCAATCGCGCCAGCGCGTGGCGTACCGCCGCCGACCGCGGCTCGACAAACGTCACGGCGACGTCCTGGCGGTCGGCCACCGAAAACGTCGTGCCGATCAGCCGATCCATCGCGTCGAACATCACCAGGCCAACCATCAGCAGTGCGACGCCACAGGCGATGCCCGCAACCGACAGGCCTGCGCGCAGCGGGCGCCGGCTCACGTTCCTGATCACGATCCGGCCGATCAGTCCGAGCTGCCGCGCAATGAACGGCGTGTCGAAGATCGTCCGGCCAAAACGTGCCGGCGCTTCCGGCCGCATCGCCTCGGCCGCTGGAATGCTCACCGCGCGCCGGACGGCCGCGTAGGCGCCGGCGCTGGCGGCGCCGAGCGTAAACAACGTCGCGGTGAGCAGCGTGCGCGGCGGGACGCTGAAGATCAGTTCGGGAAATCTGAAGTAACGGTTGTAGATCTCGCCAACGACGCTGCCCATCCAGAGTCCCCCGGCCATCCCGAGCACCAACCCGAGTCCACCGATCGCGAGTGCCCACTTGGTGTAGTGCCACGCAAGCGCGGTGTTTCCGTACCCGAGCGCCTTCAGCGCCGCGATTTGCGGACGCTGCAAGGCGAGCGCGCGGGTCAGTGCGACGTGCAGCACGAATGCGGCCACCGCGAGAAAGATCATCGGCAGCACGATGCCGAAGCTTTCCAGCTGCGTCAGTTCGTTCTCGAGCGCCCAGTGGGAGTACTGCAGCGCGCGCGGCACAGCGCCGCGTCCGCCGTAGGCCTCGAGAATCGTGTCGAGCGCGGCCACCGCTGCCTCAGCCGAGGCTCCGGGAGACAGCGTGAGCGCCACATCGTTGAATCCGCCCTCCATGTCGAAGGCCGCCGCCAATGTGTGTTCGTTGATCCAGAAAACGCCGAACCGGCGATCGTCTGGAACCAGTTCGCCGGGATTGCTGCTGTAGATGTACTCAGGGGACAACGCGACGCCGGCGATGCTCAGCCGCCGCAGCCGGCCGTTGATGATCGCCCGCACCGTGTCGCCGGGGCCCACGCGATTGGCGCGCGCAAACCCTTCACTCACGAGAATCTCATCGTGTCGGTCGGGATCGATCCATCGTCCGCTCCGCAGGTAGATGTCGTTGACGGCGGGCCTCCGATCGGCCGGGATTGAAACCAATCGGCCGGTGGCAGGCTGGTCGACGCCCTCGAGATCGAGCGGGACATCGGCGACAACGCGAGTCTCGACGTCGATGACGCCGCTGATCTCCCGGATCTGCGCGGCGACGCTGAGTGGCGCACGTTTCAGCGAGGCGAACACGTCGGCAAAATGCTGCCGTTGGTAATAGACCTGCTGCATCCGGCGCAGCGATTCGAAATTGGCGAGATAGGTCACGTAGAGCGTGACGCCCGCTGCGACCACGAGAGCAATCGCCAGCGCCTGGCCGCGGATGTTCTGCAGGTCCCGGAACAACTTGCGGTTGAGTGCAGAGATCATCATCGCGTCACCACGACAGCTCGCGCGGTGCGAGCTTCCGGTCCGTGCGGCTTTCGATCGACGCGATCCGACCGTCGGCGAGCCGGATCACTCGGTCGGCCATGCCGGCGATGGCGGCGTTGTGCGTAATCACGACCGTGGTCGTGCCGAGCTCGCTGTTGATGCGCGCCAGCGCCTCGAGCACCACGACGCCGGTCGAGATGTCCAGCGCGCCGGTCGGCTCGTCGCACAACAGCACCGCAGGCAGTTTGGCGATGGCGCGTGCAATGGCGACGCGCTGCTGTTCGCCGCCAGACAACTGCGACGGGAAATGATCGCAACGATCCGCCAGCTGCACCATGCGCAGCGCCTCGGCGGCCGGCATCGGCGCCTCGGCAATGTCGGTGACGAGGCCGACCTTCTCGAGCGCGGTCAGGCTTGGAATCAGGTTGTAGAACTGGAAGACGAAGCCGACGTTGCGCCGGCGATAGGCCGTCAGCTCCGCGTCGGTCGCATTGGTCAGCGGTTCGCCTCGGTACCAGACTTCACCGCTCGTCGGCAGATCAAGGCCGCCAAGAATATTCAGGAGCGTGGACTTGCCCGAGCCCGACGGGCCGAGCAGGACTACGAACTCCCGTTCCGGCAGCGTCAGCGTGACGTCGCGCAGCGCATGCACGTCGACGTCTCCCATGTGGTAGGTCTTGGTCAGCCTGCGGACGTCGAATACTGCGGCGCCAGGACCGTTGCTGTTCATGACCGCTGATGTCAATCAAGCCCGGGTTGACTCCCTTCCAAGGCAACGGCCGTGCCGCCACACCACGCGACGCTTTCCAAGGCTTTCCGTGATCCGGTCTCCGCATCACCCTGGCAGGGCGGGCACTATCTCGCATCGCGCGGAATAGTCCGCGCATTCTGCCGGGCTCGATGCGGAAATCAGCCGCGCACGGCCACCGGCGCCTTGGCACAGCTGATGCTCCTCTTCCAGGCATGACTCTCTTCTTCCGGCGGTTCACAGGCGCGTTGATGCTTGATGCCGGCGCGTTCGAAGACATCGAGGCGCATCACGACGCCGCCATGCAGTCCATAGCGGTCGTCACGCTGGCGTGCGCGGCCGGCGGGTTTGCCGTCGCCGGTTTGGGAGCGGCAGGCCTCACCGGGTTTCTGACGGGGATCGTTCTGGTCCTGGGGGCATGGCTCGTGTGGGTTACGGTCATTGCCGCGCTTGGGACCATCGTTTTCGCCGAACCGGAGACGAAGAGCAATCTCACCGAGCTGCTCAGGACGCTGGGGTTCGCCGCGGCTCCAGCGGTGTTCCTGGTCTTCGCTTCGATGCGCGCGGCGGCGCCGTTCGTCATCTTGCTGGTGTCGCTGTGGATGATCGCGGCGGCGGTCATGGGGCTCCGCCAGGCCCTCGACTATCGCAGCACGCCGCGGGCCATCGCGGTGTGCGTGTTGGGTTGGGTCGTGGCGCTGGGCGCGATCGCGGCTGTCGCCGCCATCTTCACCATCGAGGTCAGCTGATGTTACGCGTCGCTCTCAGGATCGTCGCGGCGATCATCGGCGCCGCGGTCGCGGCCGCGCTCGTGGGCACGTGGCGGTGGAATCGCGACACCGCCGCCGAGCTGGCACGGCTTGGCGGGCCAACCGGCGCCGATTCGTATCGTGAGTCGATGCTGGTCGATCTTCCGGTCCCCGTCCAGCGCTACTTCCAAGCCACCTTGAAGGACGGACAGCGGATGATCCGCTCGGCCCATGTCACTCAGGAGGCGGAGTTCTTCATCAACGGTACGTGGCGACCGCTAACTGCCACGCAGGCATTCAGAACGTCGCCTCCGGCATTTGTGTGGGATGCCCGGATCGCCACCGCTCCTCTAATGCCGGTTTACGTCCGTGATGCTTATCTGGACGGCCTTGGCTCGATGAAAGCCGCGATGTACGGCGTCATCTCGTTTGCCGACCTCTCCAACCGGAACGAATTGAGCCTCGGCGCCCTGCAGCGCTTCCTCGGCGAAGCGATCTGGCTGCCGACCGCGCTGCTGCCATCGTCATTGGTGACGTGGTCGCCGGGAGACGACCACTCCGCAACGGTCACGCTGCGTGATGCCGGCCACGAGGTGTCGTTGCGGTTCGAGTTCGACGACACCGGCATGGTGCGCACGATCAGCGGGGATCGCTACAAGGAAGCCCAGGGTAGTTTCTCGCTCGAGCAGTGGCGCATCACCTGCAGCGACGTGCAGGAACGTCACGGCGTACGCATCCCGATGCGCTGCGAGGTGGCGTGGATCGACCAGGACGTTCCGCAGCCCTACTGGAGGGGCCGCGTGACGTCCATTGACTACCAATACAACTGATTGCAGTAGGATCACTATATGAAGACATCTCGATTTGTCATCGCCGCCGGATTCGTGTCGGCCCTTGCCGTGGCCGCCGCGGTGGCCGCCCAGCCCAAGCCCGTGTCGTCACGCATTGCCGCGACCGTTTACAAGACGCCGACGTGCGGCTGTTGCAGCCTGTGGGTCGAGCACCTGCGCGCCAACGGCTTCCAGGTCGAATCCAAGGATGTCTCGTCGGCCGAAGTGCGGGCGGTGAGCAAGGCCGCCGGCCTCCCGGAAGACGGCACGTCGTGCCACACCGCCAAGATCGGCAATTACGTCGTCGAAGGCCACGTGCCCGCGTCGGATATTCACCGCATGCTGAAGGAAAAGCCCGCGATTGCCGGCATCGCCGCTCCTGGCATGCCGATGGGATCACCGGGTATGGAACAGGGCGGCGCCAAGGAAGCCTATGACGTCGTCGCGTTCACGAAAGACGGCAAGATGACCGTCTACTCGAAGCACAAGTAAGACGTCGCACTTCAGGGAGGGAATTCCGCGCGGCATACGCGCGAATTCCCGCACTCGCCGCCCTCCAGCGACAAAATTCCCGCCCGTTCCGCCGCCGCGACCGCGGCACGAATCTCGCTTTCCTCGCCTGTGGAGGACTACATATGAAATCCAAACTGTTCGCGGCGGCGGCGATGGCCGCATTCGTGCTGTTGATGCCCGCGCGCGCCAACGCGGCGTGCTGCGACATGAAGCAGGCGCACGTGCACGAAGCGAGCGCGATCGAGATGCTCCTGTCGGCATCGGACCCGCAGCTGAACCCCGCGCCGCCGGTGCGGCAGGAAACGGAAGTGTGGTTCATGCAGCCCACGCTGGTCGGCCGCACGATCCTGCAGGGTCGCTACGTGATCCAGCATGACAACGACCGCATGGCACGTGGCGAACCGTGCACCCACATCTACGCGTTCAACGATCGCACCACGCCGGTGGCGACGTTCCATTGCACGCATCTCGAGCGCGATCGCGCGAGCAAGAACCTTGTCGCGCTGATCAACGATCCGTCCGGCTTGAAGCGCCTGACCGAATTCCAGTTCGCCGGTGAATCGGCGGCGCACGGATACCCGGGCGACAGGTAGTCGTCATGTCCGTGGCAATCGGCGCCCTGCTCGTGGTGCACGGACTGATCCACGGGCTTGGCGCCGCGAAAGGATTTGGCTGGGCGCAGTTGCCGCAACTGACCCAGCCGATCTCACCGGTGTTCGGCGCGGTCTGGATGGCCGCGGGCCTGTGCTTCCTCGTCTCGGCTGTCACGCTGTTCGCCTGGCCGCGAGGCTGGTGGGCCGTCGGCTTCGCCGCCGTCGTCATCTCAATGGTGGCGATCGTGCCGTCATGGAGCGATGCGAAAGCCGGCGCCGCTGCCAACGGCATCGTGCTGGTCGCCATCGCGCAGGCCTGGTGGTCTCAACACTGAATGCAAACCGAGAGACCGATCCTTGCCTCTATATAATTCCGACCCCCAGGCGAAAGCCGCGTTCCTGGCGCGCGTGGAATCCGCACAGCGGCTGCACGACTTCCCGCCGCAGGTGATCATTGAAACCACGGCCGGCTGCAATCTCAAGTGCGCCCACTGCGGCCACGCGTCGATGACCCGGCCCGTCGGCCACATGTCGATGACGCTGTTCAAGCGCATCATCGACGAGATCGCCGACACCGCTCCGGCGACCGAGGTCTGGCCCACGTTCTACGGCGAGGCGTTCATCCTCGAGTACCGCCTCTTCTACATGCTGCAGTACGCCAAGCGAAGGGGGCTGACGAACCTGGTCTTGAATACCAACGGCACCCGCTTTGGCGAGGATGTCGCCGAGTGGGTCATCGAATCCGGTCTGGACCTGATCATGTTCAGCCTGGATGGCTTCACGGCGCCGGTGTTCGAGCAGATCAGGGTCGGCGCCAGGCGCGATGAAGTCTTTGCCAACATCGACCGCCTGCTGCAGCTCAAGAAGCGGCTTGGCTCGAAGACACCACGCGTCGAGGTCCAGTTCTCGATGATGGATCGCAACGAGCATGAAGTGGAGATCTTCCGGGAGTACTGGCTGGCTCGCGGCGCGGACGTCAAGGTGCGGGAGAAATTGACGTGGACCGGCGCGGTCTCGGCGCAGAACCTTGATGCAAGCATCGGCCGCATCGCCTGTCCGTGGGCGCTGCGCACCTGCGCGGTGCATTGGAACGGTGATGTGGTGACATGCGCGGTTGACTACGAGGGCAAGTGGGTCGCCGGTAACGCGGAGACTCAGTCGCTGGCTGACATCTGGACCGGACGTCATCGGCAATTACAGGAGTTGCATCTTTCACACGGCTTCGACAACCTGCCTGATCCCTGCCGTCATTGCCTCGACTGGCAGGTCGCGGGTGGGGCCGAACATTACAAGGCGGCGGCACTGTGAACCAACCATCGCTGGTCACGATTAACGCCCGAACGGTGGGCATGCAGGAGTTCAAGAAGCTCGTCTCGCAGCTGGGCGGCGGCGCGTCCGAGAGCGCGCTCCGCCTGGAACACTTCGGGGGCGCCAACCAGATCACGGGCTACCGCCTGTATTACATGCTGCAGCGGGCCCGGCGCGCGGGCGTCAAACAAGTCACGCTGGTGACCGACGGAGGGTTCTGGATCGAAGAGGCCGGCGACTGGCTGGTCGACTCGGGCGTCGACGCGGTGATCGTTGAACACCCGCACCCACTGGACGCCAGTCTGGCAGGGCGCATCGAACAGTTCGCTTCGCGCGCCGACGCGCCGCCCGTCGTCATGCAGCCCACGACCGGGCAACAGCTCACGCCGCCGCTCTGAGCAGGATCAGGGCAGCGGCCCCTGCGACGGCGATGGCCGCCAGCGACAGTCCCGCCTGCCAGCGAAAGCGGTCGCCGCCAAGCGCCACGGCGATGCCGGCCTTCAACAGCGAGTTCGCAATGATGCCGGTGGCGATCGCGCGACAGGCGGCATCGATCGTCGCCCCACTCGCCACACTCCGCGTCATCGACAGCGTCAGCGCGTCCACATCGGTCAAACCCAGGATGAAGCCGCTCGCCATCAAGCCCGAATCGCCGATCCACTCACGAACGTAGAACACTGCGAAGAGCACGGCCTGGAACAGCAGCGCCATTTCCACGGCGCTCAACAACTGCAACGGGTTCTTCATCATTGACGGTTTCGCGTGATTCGCCTTCAGCGATCTCCACGCGAGACCAACGGAGATGAGCGCGATCAGGAAAGGCCCGGCGAGATATCGGGCCAGCACCGGCAACAGCGTCGCGTTCAATACTGCGACGGCGACCGCGACGCGCATGAACAGCACCGTGCTGGCAGCCACCGCGCCCGTGGCCAGCGGAGCTTCCTGCGTCTTGTGCGACGCGCTCAGCCTGGCGAACGTCAGTGTCACGCTGGTGGACGATACCAGTCCGCCAAGCAATCCGGTGAGGGGGTAGCCACTGGCGCCGCTCAGCCGCTGCGCGATGTAGCCGACGAAGCTCATGCCCGAAAACAACAGCACGAGCATCCACAACTCGCGCGGACGTATGCCCGGACCGGGACCAAAAGGGCCTTCGGGCAGCAGGGGAAGAATCACGACCGACATCACGGCAAAGCGCGCCGCCGCAAGCATCGTCGGCTGGTCGAGCCGCGCGACAAAGCCATGCAGTCTCGGCTTCTCTGCCAGCAGCAGCACGGTCAGCGTGGTGAGCGCCGCCGACAACTGGAGGTGCCCGAGTCCGGCAAGGACGCCGGCGCCAATCACGACAATTGCGGCCACCTCTGTGGTGGCGTCGATGTCCTTCTTGCTCGCCCGCACGTATCCCGCGACGATCACTGCCAGACCGCCGCCGATCAGCAGCGTTGCCGGCACAACATGGCCCGCACCGATCAGCGCGCCGGCGATTCCGGCAATGGTGGCAAGCAGCGTGAACGTGCGGATGCCCCCGAGCCGCGCTTCGGGACCGGTGGCGTGGCCGGAGTGCTGGCGCTCGACGCCCACGGCGGCGCCGCCGAGGATCGCGACGAAGACGCCGGCGAACATTCCGAGGTCGTAGTTCACGCCGCCAGCATAACGTCAGGCCTGGGAACAATGACCGAGTTCAACGCGTGCCTGAGCGCGACGTCCCGGGGGTCACCGGTCAAGGAGGTGCCCATCTGGCTGGTCACGTAGGCGTAGCCGACTTTGGCATCCGGATCCGCATACCCAAGGGAGCCTCCCGCACCGGGCGAGCCAAAGGAACGCGCGCCACCAAAGGGCCACAACGGGCTGGGTTTCATGAATCCGAGAGAAAAGCGCACTTCGCCCCTCAGGCATTCGTCGAAGAAGCCGCGCGCCGGAGGGATCGCGGGCGCCGCGAGCAACGCCAGCGTCTCAGGCTTCAGTCCAAGCTCCTGCCCGCCGTTGGCGAACACGCTGTAGACACGGGCGATGGACCTCGCCGTGCCAACCGCGTTGCCGGACGGTACGTCGAGGTTGCGCGCGTAAATGCGCTCGCGATCCAGATAGACGCCGGACCCCGGATTGACCATCAATGCGCGGTGCATGATCGACCGGCGATTCATCGCGTCGAGGGTCAGCCGCAGAGGGAAGCCAAGCAGCATCGCGATCGCCGACGGCGGTGACAGCGTCGCGAGCCGCTCGTTGGGGATGTCTTCGGGCAACCGGATGTAGAGATCGAGCCCGAGGGGAACCGCCACTTCGTCGTGGAAGAACTGCCCAAGGCCGCGGTGACGTGGATCGACTCGTCGCAGCAACTCGGCCTCGTAGAAGCCAAGCGTGATGGCGTGATACGCCTGCCTCGTGCCTGGTTCCCACGCCGGCTTCTGCCGCGCAAGGATCGCCGCCATGCGATCGAGATCCGCAACATCCGCCCGTGTGACCGGTTCATCAATGGCAAACAGTCCCGCCTGGTGTGCGAGCAATTGGCGAACAGTGATCCGGCCCTTGCCGTGCTGCGCAAACTCGGGCCAGTACGACGCGACCGGCTGCTCATAGTCGAGCCAGCCACGCGAGTGCGCCATGGCCAGCGTCATCGCTGCAAGGCCTTTCGTAGCCGAGTGCACGACCACCATCGTGTCCCAGGCCCACGGCTCACCGGTCTGCTTCTTGCGAACCCCGCCCCAGACGTCAGCCACCAGCTCGGCCACTGACGAAGGCAAACCGCATGCCTTCGCCGATCGATGCGTCAGGGCGTGAACGGCCCCGCCACAGTGCACCGGTGGGAATTAATTCACACCAGGACAGAATTCATTCGCGACCCACTGGTGGCTGCCGCCGCCTTGTCGCTGCCCCCGGAGCGGGCGTCAATCACGCCGGTAGAATGGCGCAATCATGAGCGCGCACTCTCAGTGGCTCAACTACCATCACCTGCAGTATTTCTGGGTCGTCGTCCAGGAAGGCAGCGTCTCGAAAGCCGCTGAGCGGCTGCGCTTGTCGCAGCCGACCGTGTCAGCGCAGATCCGCAAGCTCGAAGACGCGCTCGAGGTGAAACTGTTCGAGCGACACGGTCGCGGACTGCGGCTGACCGATGCCGGGCGCGTCGTCTATCAATATGCCGACGACATCTTTCCGGTCGGCAGGGAGATGATCGAGACACTGCGCGGCCGGCCCACCAGGCAGCGCGGACGGATCACGATCGGCATCGCGAACGCCGTTCCGAAGCTGATCGTGCACCGGTTGCTCAAGCCGTTGCTCCACGGCGCCGAAGCGCCCCACCTGTTGTGCGTCGAGGACAACACCGACAGCTTGCTGGCGCGAGTGGCTGCGTTCGAAGTCGACGTGGTCATCGCCGACCGGCCCGCGCCGCCGCACGCCAGGGTCAAGGTCTTCAACCACGCGCTTGGCGACTCGTCGTTGACCTTCTTCGCCGCGCCGGCGGTGGCCAAGCGGCTGCGCCGCGGCTTTCCGCGCTCGCTCGACGGCCAGCCCATGCTCCTGCCGGCGCCGCAAACCGCGGTTCGACAGTCGCTCGATGCGTGGTTCGACGCGCAACGGCTGCGGCCGCGTGCCCTGGCGGAGTTTGAGGATTCGGCGCTGCTCAAGGCGTTCGGGCGGGACAGCGGCGCGGTGTTCGCGGCGCCGTCCGCAATCGCCGCCGACGTGCGGCGGCTCTACCAGGTGGCCTCGATCGGCCAGGCCGCCGCGGTACGTGAATCGTATTTCGCCATCTCCGCGCAGCGCCGCGTCACGCATCCGGGCGTGCTGGCGATCACGCGCGGGGCACGGGGAGGCTGGCTCGATAACACATAGAACACATCTATCAGTTTTGTACTAACTATCTATTTGTCTATATCTTTACCGCCGCCTATCGTCATCTCGTGAGCCGCATCGGCTCGGGAGGAAGACGATGGTGCATTTCGACGAAGACAACTCGGTTCCGGTCACGGTCACGAAGGGCGACGACGTTCCCGAGGCGATTGCCGAACGCGCCCGGCGGCGCGTCCGGTTTGCCCTGGATCGCTTTCGCGGACGGGTGCGCGCCGTCCGCGTCCGCATCACCGACGTCAACGGGCCGCGCGGCGGCATCGACAAGCAGTGCATCGTCGCGGTGCGGCTGCAGCACCCGACGCGCCTGATGTTGATCGAGCACATGGCCGCAGATTTCGGCGAGGCCGTTGATCGCGCCGCCGATCGCGCCGGGCGCTCGGTGGCCCGCGTGACGCGGGCGCTGTCGGCGTGGACGCCGGTTCGCAGCTGAGACGCCGCCAATGGAACTGCTGTTTCCGTTCGCGGCCTACTGGCCGTTCTATGCCGGGTTCACGGCGCTGGTGCTCTTGCTCCTCGCCGTGGACCTCGGCGTCTTTCATCGTCAGGCCCACGCCGTCGGCTTCCGCGAGTCGCTGGTGTGGTCGATCGTGTGGGTGTCGCTGGCCCTGGCGTTCAATTACGGTTTCTATCTCTACGCCGTCCAGCAGCACGGGGCGGACGTGGGCGCGCGGGTGGCGCTGGAGTTTCTGACCGGCTACGTCGTCGAGAAATCGCTGGCGGTCGACAATATTTTTGTTTTCCTGCTGGTCTTCTCGTACTTCGCGATCCCGCTGCAGTACCAGCACCGGATCTTGTTCTACGGCATCATCGGGGCATTGGTGTTCCGCGCGATCTTCATCGCGCTCGGATCGGTGCTGATGCAGTATCAGTGGGTGGTGTGGGTATTCGGCGGCTTCCTGCTGCTGACGGGCGCCAAGATGTTGCTGGCGCCGGATCGGCAGATGGATCCCGGGCGCAACCCGGCGCTGCGGCTGTTCCGCCGGATGATGCCCGTCACGCCGGACCTCCACGGACAATCCTTCGTGGTCAGGCTTGGCGGACGCTGGCATGCCACGCCGCTGCTGGTGGCGCTGGTCTTCCTGGAGATGAGCGACATCATCTTCGCGGTCGACTCGGTGCCGGCGATCTTCGCGCTGACCAGGGAACCACTGATCGTTTTCACGTCGAACGTGTTTGCGATCCTCGGCTTGCGGGCGATGTACTTTCTGCTCGCCGGCGCGGTCGATCGCTTCTACCTGCTGAAGTACGCGCTGGCGCTGATCCTCGTCTTCGTGGGTCTCAAGATGGTGTGGCTCAACGAGTGGTTCGGCGGCAAGTTTCCCATTGAGTGGTCCCTGGGCATCATTGGCCTGCTCCTGAGCTTCGCGATGATCGGCTCGCTGCTTCGGCCTCGGCCGGGAACAGCCACTCCAGCATAGGACCCACGCGCTCAGCCCATGCCTGCTCGGAGTGCGTCGCACCTTCGTATTCGGCGTAGTGCAGCTCCACTCCGGGTGCGAAGCCAAGGCCAACCAGCGCCGCTTTCAACGACCGCGCGTCGTCCAGGCCCTTGCGGCCCTCGGCGGTGCCCATGTCCACCCACAGTCGAAGCCCGGGCTTCGATCGCGCCTGGCGAATCGTCTTCAGGATCGCCTTTCCATCCCACCACACGGACGGCGACAACGCGGCGATCTTCGTAAACACCGCCGGATGCGCGAACCCGAGATGCAGCGACACCAGGCCGCCGAGCGATGATCCGCCAATGCCGGTGCTGGCGGCTTCCGGCCTGGTGCGATACGTGCGATCGATCAACGGCTTCAATTCCTCGACGATCATACGTCCGTAGTCGTCGGCGTGGCCGCCTCCCAGCCGCTTGTCGCCGGTCGGCGTGTACTCGTCAAGACGTGCCTCGCCGGTGTTGTAGATGCCAACGACGATCAGTGGCTCGATGCGGCCGGCGTCGATCAGCTCCGAGGCCGTCTCGCCGACATGCCAGTACTCACCTTTTTGGAATGCGGTTTCAGGATCGAACAGGTTCTGGCCGTCGTGCATGTAGAGCACCGGATACCGGGCGGTTGCGCCCTCGTAGCCCGGCGGCAGCCACACCAGGACGTCTCGGTCGTGCTCAAGGTGTTCCGAGTGAAACCCGTCGTGACGGCGGAGCTGGCTATCCGGCAAGTGCATCTGCTGCTGGAAACAGTATAGGCTTCGTTAACGCCCAGCCGGGGCGGGACACAGCTGCATATGGTTCGCGAACATCACAAATGGTTCTCGAGATCCCTCAATCGCGAGATGGAGCTGCTCGTCTTCGGGCACGCCGGCCCGCCGATGATCGTGTTCCCGACCTCGATGGGCGCGTTCTTCGAATACGAAGACCGCGGCATGATCGGCGCGCTGGCCGACAAGCTCGAACACGGGCACTTGCGCCTGTTCTGCCTGTCGTCGGTCGACAGCGAAAGCTGGTACTGCAAGAAGATTCATCCGCGGCAGCGTGTCGAACGTCACCTGCATTACGAGGACTACGTCCTCAACGAAGTGGTGCCGCTCATCAGGCACCTGACGCGCCTGGACGCCATTGGCGTCACCGGCTGCAGCTTCGGCGCGTATCACGCCATGACGCTCGCCTTGCGCAACCCGTACGTCTTCACGTGGTGCGTGACCATGGGCGGCGCCTTCGACGTGTCGCAGTTTCTCGACGGCTACTTTGACGAGGATTGCTACTTCCTCAACCCGCCGTCGTTCCTGCCGAACCTGGCCGACCCGTATTACCTCGATCAGTTCCGGCGCAACAAGTGGGTACTGGTCACCGGCGACCACGACATCTGCCGCACGCCGAACGAGCAGTTCTCGGCGTTGCTTCACGCCAAGAAGATCCACCACAGCCTGCATGTGTGGCACGACTCCAAGCATGACTGGCCGTTCTGGAGACCGATGGCGCAGGCCTACCTCCCGTGATTTGCGGTAGAGTGACAGCCGTACAGACACTATGAAAAAGATTGGCGTCTTGTTCGGGATGGAGAATACCTTCCCTGGCGCGCTCGTCGAGCGCATCAATGGGATGGGCGTGGCCGGCATCACCGCGGAGTTCGTGCGCATTGATGGCGTGCGCATGGCCGAGCCGTGCGGCTACGACGTCATTGTCGATCGCATCTCGCACGACATTCCGTTCTACCGCGCGTGGTTGAAGAACTCTGCGCTCTGCGGCGCCAAGATCATCAACAACCCGTTCTGGTGGAGCGCCGACGACAAGTTCTTCAACTATGCGCTGGCGACGAAGCTGGGCGTGGCGATTCCGCCCACGGTGTTGCTGCCGCACAAGGAGCACCCGACCGGCACGACGGAGCGGTCGATGCGCAACCTGCACTACCCGCTCGATTGGGATGCGATCTTCGACTACGTGAAGTTCCCCGCGTTCCTCAAGCCGTTCGACGGCGGCGGCTGGCGCGACGTCTACAAGATCAACACGCGGGAAGAGTTTTTCAGCGCCTACGACCAGACCAAGACGCTGTGCATGACGCTGCAGCGCGCCGTGAATTTCAACGAGTACTTCCGCTGCTACGTCGTCGGGCAGGACAACGTCCACATCATGCCCTACGATCCCCGCGCGCCGTTCCACGAGCGCTACGTGCTGAATCCACCGGAGTATCCGAAGGAATTGCTCGACCGGGTGCGCCGCGATGCCCAGACGCTGTGCCGCGCGCTTGGCTACGACCTCAACACGGTCGAGTTCGCGGTGGAAGACGGCATCCCTTACGCCATCGACTTCATGAACCCGGCGCCGGACGCGGACCTGCACTCGGTGGGCCAGGTGAATTTCGACTGGATCGTGAATGCGGTCGCCGAACTCGCTGTGAAGAAGGCGACGGAGCCGCCTGCGCCGATGACCTACCGCTGGGATTCGCTGTTGAGGGGTTGATGCATTTTCTGGCTACTGGCTACCCGCTACTGGCTACTGTATGAAGCCTTCCTTCACCATCGGGATCGAAGAGGAATACCAGACGATTGATCCCGTCTCGATGGATCTGCGTTCGCACATCAACGCGGAGATCATCTCCAAGGGCAAGCGGCAACTCGACGAGCGCATCAAGGCGGAGATGCACCAGTCGGTCGTCGAAGTCGGCACCGGTGTCTGCCGCAACATGAAGGAAGCGCGCGCCGACATCATCAACCTGCGGCGCGCCATGGTGAAGCTGGCCAGGGAGAACGGCCTGCTGCTCTGCGCCGGCGCCACGCATCCCTTTGCCGACTGGCGCGAGCAGGACATTTATCCGGACGAGCGGTACCTGCAGGTCGTCGAAGACATGCAGCTCGTGGCGCGCTCCAACCTGATCTTCGGCCTTCACGTGCACGTCGGTATTGAAGACCGCGAAGTCGCGATCCACCTGATGAACCAGGTGCGCTACTTCCTGCCGCACTTGCTGGCGCTGTCGGCCAACTCACCGTTCTGGATCGGCCTGAAGACCGGGTTGAAGTCGTACCGCTGCAAGGTGTTCGACAAGTTCCCGCGCACCAACATCCCCGACACCTTCAGCAGCTGGGCGGACTACGAAAGTTTCGTCAACCTGCTGGTCAAGACCAACAGCATGGACAACGCCAAGAAGATCTGGTGGGACGTGCGCCCGCATCCGTTCTTCTCGACGGTCGAAGTCAGGATCTGCGACATCCCGATGCGCGCCGACGAATCGCTGGCCATCGCCGCGCTGATCCAGGCGACCATGGCCAAGCTCTACAAGCTGCATTCACGCAACCAGGGCTTCCGGATGTACAGCCGCGCGCTGATCATGGAGAACAAGTGGCGCGCCGCCCGCTACGGTCTCGAAGGCAAGCTCATCGACTTCGGCCGGGAAACCGAGGTCGACGCGCGCGAACTGATGCTCGAATACCTCGAGTTCGTGGACGACGTGCTCGACGAACTGGACAGCCGGTCTGAAGTGGAATACATCCGCACCATGCTCGAGCGCGGCAATGGCGCCGAGCGGCAGCTGAAGGTCTTCGAGCAGACTCAAGACCTGAAGAAAGTTGTCGAATACATGGTTGCCGAGACACAGGCCGGACTCTAGGGTTACAAGGGTTACAAGGGTTACAAAAGTGACAACTGTTATAACCTGTTGTAACCCTTGAAACCTTTGTAACCATTTTTTTATGTTGACTACGTACGACAACGAGCTGGCCCCCGGTGCCCGTAACGCCATTCGCGTCTGCCTCAACGTGCAGCCGCACGAGCGCGTCACGGTCATTGCCGACCGCGACTGTGAGGACATCGCCGCGAGCCTCGTGCACGAGATCGAACAGGTTGGCGCGCCCTACAACGCGTTCATCCTCGAAGAAGTCGCGCAGCGCCCGCTCGTCAACCTGCCTCCGGTGATCGCCGAGGACATGGAGAAGAGCCAGGTCAGCATCCTGGCCGTGCACGTGCAGCGCAATGAACTCGGCTCGCGCATGCAGCTCACCGACATCGTCAATCGCCGGCGGATGCGCCATGGCCACATGGTCAACATCAACCGCCAGATGATGCTCGAGGGCATGCGCGCGGATTTCCAGAAGGTCGACGAACTCAGCTCGAAGGTTATCGACATCGTGCGCAATGCGAAGGAAGTGCGCGCCACCACCAGGGGCGGCAGCGCGTTCACCGCCACGCTGAATCCCAACTACAAGTGGCTGAAGACCAGCGGGCTGATCAGCCCGGACAAGTGGGGCAACCTGCCCGGCGGCGAGGTGTTCACGACGCCCGGCAATGTCGAGGGCACGCTCGTCATCGACGGCGTGGTCGGCGATTACCTCTGCGAGAAGTACCACAGCCTGAAGAACTCGCCGCTGACGCTGCGAGTCAAGAACAATCGCCTCGTCGAGGCGTACAGCGAGAACAAAGAGCTCGAGAGCGACTTCTGGAAGTACACGCACACGGACGCGAACTCGGATCGCGTCGGTGAGTTCGCGATCGGCACGAACATCGAACTGAAGGAAGTGATCGGTCACATCCTCCAGGACGAGAAGTTCCCTGGCATCCACATCGCCTTCGGCGATCCCTACGGCCAGCACACCGGCGCCGACTGGAAGTCGACGACCCATATTGATGTGGTGGCGACGCAATTCAACATCTGGGTCGATGATCGCCAGATCATGGCCGACGGTAAGTTCCTGATCGACTAATCAGACCGACACCAGAGTCGTGCTTACGACTCTTTCGTCGATCCACAACTCTCGCGCGATCGCGTGAGAGTTTCCCCCCGGCCTTCTCGCTATATCCATTGGAGGATTCCCCTGCAATGAAAGTGACGAAAGCCCTGATGACCCTGAGCATCCTGCTGGCGCCGCTCGCCGTAACCGAGGCCCGCGCGCAAGGCAGTTTCCCTGTGAGCTGTGCCGACCACCGAGCCGCGGATCCGAACGCGACCGACGGCACCTGCACGATCTATCCGTTGCTGAACGGCGGCCCCGGGCGGGCCGTGCTGAGCGTGTATTGCCACGAGATGGCCACCGACCCGAAGGAGTATCTGACCCTTCCGAACCCTGGAACAACGGCAAGCATCCCATTCGCGTTGCTCCACGAACTGCCGCCGGGCTACTTCGACAATTCGCACAACTACAGCACACTGCAGGCCAACGGTCCGTTTGCGTGCGTCGTGACGAAGTGGCAGAAGGTTCGCCTGCACCCCGCGAGCCTGCAGGTGCAGACGGACGACTTCACGTTCTCGAATACCACCACGCTGTGCCCGGGATGGCAGACCATTCCGATCCGGTACGGAATGGCAGGCGGATGCGATGGCTCGTACATCACGGCCTACGCGAATGTGAACCTGCAAGGCACGCCGCTTCGCGTCCACGACTACTTCCGCGTTGAGGGTAACAATGGGCGCGGTTTCGCGATGCCCACGGATGCCCCGAGCGGAGGTGGCATGCCGCCTGGTTATGAGCCGTTCTTGTCCTCGCAAGATGTTGATCTCGGTGGCGGCGGATCATGCGGCGACATCAAGCCCAAGCACATCCGCCTGCAGCTCGCCTACATGGGCGCTGGAATTGATTTCACCGGCGCGCAAGGCCCGCAGGGTCCGCAAGGCCCACAGGGACTGGTGGGGCCCGCTGGCCCGCAGGGCGAGACGGGGCCTCAGGGTGCGCAGGGTGAGGCGGGCGCGACGGGTGCAACGGGCCCCCAGGGTCCACAGGGTCCACAAGGCGTGCAAGGTGAGACGGGTGCGACCGGCGCCACGGGCGCAACCGGTGCCACGGGCGCGACTGGCGCGACCGGTGCCACGGGCGCAACCGGCGCGACGGGTCCGGTCGGTCCACAGGGCATACCGGGTCCGATCACGGCCGGATCCGCGGTCCTCGCCCAGGTGCTGAACAACATCGTTCCGGCGGCGCCGGCAGGCTACGTCTTCGTGGGCACCATCGACATGAACGGCAACAACAACGGTAACGGCAATGGCGGCGGTGGCAGCTCCAACCGACGCTACGCGGTCTATCTAAAGCAGTAGGCAACGTCCCGCCAGGATCGATCCCGGCTGTCGGCGCAGCGCGCAACGCTGTAAGCTGACAGCCGGGTATTACGTGATTCCATCACTGCGCCGCGAGTTCAACGACACCTGGTCGGACGCGAAGTTCCGTGACCTGATTCGGCGGCTGGAAACCCGCACCGGCGCCACTCTGGGATTTCCAATCAGCGAGTCGCCGTGCTTTTTTCCGAAGTCACTGATGACGACGCTGTCCGAGACCGGGCTCGCGCTCGTCGATCAGATCCTCGACAACCCGGAGGTCATGAACGCCGCCAACGCGGTGGTGCCCATTCGCTACCAGGGGGACTCCGCGGAAGCCATCCCGACGTTTGCGCAGGTGGATTTCGGCCTGGTGCGCGATGCGAGCGGCAATATCCAGCCAAAGCTCGTCGAGCTCCAGGCATTCGCGTCGCTCTACGGCTTTCAGTTGGCGATGGCGCAGGAATACATCGCCGCCTTCAACCTGCCTTCCACGCTGACGCCGTTCCTCGGCGACCTGGATGCAACGACGTATCACGAGCTGGTCCGACGCGCGATCGTCGGCGATCACGATCCGAATGAAGTCGTGCTGATGGAGATCGAGCCGCGGCAGCAGAAGACGTGGCCTGACTTCGTCATCACCGAACAGATGTGGGGCGTCCGCGCCATCGACACCCAGGAAGTCCTGCGCGAGGGACGTCGCCTCTACTACCGGCGCGACGGACGCCTGACGCAGATCAAGCGCATCTACAACCGCGTCATTCCTGACGAGCTCGAGCGCAAGAAGATCCAGCTCGGATTCGGCTATGGCGATCAGCTCGAGGTTGAGTGGGCGGGGCATCCGGCGTGGTATTTCCGGATGAGCAAGTTCTCGATTCCCTTCCTACGCCATCCATGCGTGCCGGAGACGTTCTTCCTCGACGGTCTCGAGTCGCTGCCCACGGATCGAGATCGTTACCTGCTGAAGCCGCTGTTCTCGTTCGCCGGAGGCGGAATCATTTTCGCGCCGACCGACGCGCAGATTGCCGCGATTCCACGACACGAGCGGACGAATTACATCCTGCAGGAACGGATCAACTTCACGCCCGTCATCGAGACGCCTGAAGGCCCGACGCAGGCCGAGATCCGCATCATGTACATCCGTGACGGCGCGCGGCTGCGGCCGGTATTGCCACTGCTGCGAATGGGCCGGGGCAAGATGATGGGTGTGGATCACAACAAGGGCCTCAGATGGGTGGGCGCCTCCGTCGGGTTGATCGAACGTTAACGGCCAAGCCGCAACACGCGATCCGCAATCGAGTTCAACTCGTCCTCGTCGTGCGTGACGTAGACCAGCGGCACGTGCAGCTCTTTTCTGATGCGGAGGATATAAGGAAGGATCACTTCACGCCGCTCCCGGTCGACACCGGCCAGCGGCTCGTCCAGCAGCAGGATCGACGGCCGCGTCATCAGCGCTCTCGCGATCGCGACGCGCTGCTTCTCTCCACCTGACAGCATCTTCACACGGCGCTCGAGCAGCGGCTGTAGATCAAGAATGGATGTCAGCGCCGCAAGCTCCCCACCCGCCCGACCAGCCCTGCCCGCCCCGTAAGTGATGTTCTCGGCGACATCCATGTTCGGAAACAGCAGCGCGTCCTGCGGCACGTAGCCGATATGTCGATCTCGTGCGGGAAGGTTGACGCCTTTCTCTGAACAGAACAGCGTCCGGTCGCCAACCGTGATCACGCCGCGATCCGGCGTGCGAATGCCGGCGATCGACTCCAACAGCGAGGTCTTGCCACTGCCGGACGGACCAAACACCCCCAACACCTCGACCGGCGCCGACTCGCAGACGTTCAGCGTGAACGCCCCCTGCTTCAACGTGATGTCGATCGCCAGCGTGATCATGCCGGACCTCGACGATCGAGCAGGCGATTCGACAGGTAGATCGCACCGAACGCCAGCGCCGCCGAGATCGCCAGCAGCACCCACGCGTCGTCTTCGCGGCCGACCTCGACCAGCGTGTAGATGCCGACGGCGAGCGTGCGTGTCTGCCCCGGGATCGCACCGGCGATCATGATCGTGGCGCCGAACTCGCCGAGCGCACGCGAGAACCCCAGTACGGCTCCGGCCGCGATGCCCCGGGACGCCAGCGGAAGGGTGATGGTTCGCAGAATGCGGAATGGCGTGGCGCCAAGGGTGGCGGCCAGATCCTCGTAACGCCGATCGACCTGCTCGATGCCGGCGCGCACGCTCCGCACGACGAGCGGAAAGCTGATCGCCATCATGGCGATGACCACGGCCTTCCAGGTGAAGATGATCTCGATGCCGGCGGCATCCAGCATCTGGCCGACCGGGCTCCGAACGCCAAACAGCCACAGCAGCAGCAGACCGGAGGCGACTGGCGGCAGCACCAGGGGCAGCGACACGAGCGTTTCGAGCAGCGTCTTCCCGAGGAACTGCTTCCGCGCCAGCACCCAGCCGATCGCGATCGCGGGCGGCAGCGCGAGCAGTGTCGCCAGCGATGCCATCAGCACGGTAAATCGCGCGATGGCCCAGGTCTCTTCGCTCATCCTTCGGCCCCGCTCAGGATGACCCTGAGTGTCAATCGAAGGGTCATGGCTTGCCAAACCCACGCTTGTCAAACACGGCGCGAGCGGACGGCCCCTTCAGGAATTCGAGAAACCGCGTCGCCTCGGCGGCCGATGGACCTGCGATCACCGCGGCGGGATACACGATGTCGAGATACGCGTGCTCCTTCGCCGGAACCGTCGCCACCACGCGAACGCGCGCCGCCATCGCATCCGTGCGATACACGATGCCGGCATCGACGCGGCCGGCCTCAACGGCCGTCAACACCGCGCGGACCGTCGGGAACGGAACCACCTTCGGCGAGACGCGTGCCCAGGCCTGCTCGTGTTCGAGCCACCGGCGGCCATAGACGCCTGCGGGAACAGCAGCCGGCTCACCCATCGCGAGACGCCTGATGCTGCCGCTCATCACCTGCGCCACCGTCGTCGACGATGCCGCTGGCGTGATGACGACGAGTTCGTTGGTGAGAAGACGCGTGCGTGAGCCGGGAACGATGCGTCCGGCCTTCTCGACCGCGTCCATCTGGATGCTGTCAGCGCTGAGGAAGAGTCCGGCCCTGGCGCCTTCGACGATCTGCCGCGCCAGCGTGTGCGAGCCGCCGGCGTTGACGGCGACAGACACGCCCGTTGCCGCACGATAAAGGCGCGCGATTTCTTCGAGCGCGTCAGACACGCTCGCCGCAACCGACACGACCAGACCGGGAGGCTGTGCAGCAACGGGCGTGCTGAACGCCGCGAGAACTGTAATGAAGAGGCAGAGCCGGCGCATCAGATTTGTGGCGAACGTGCAGCGCGACCGCCGGTCGGTATGTCCCACGATTGCCTGATAATTTAGTATGATTTAGTAGATTTTTTATAACGATTCAAGCCGATTTGAGATGACGCGCAAATCTGCGCACCTGGTGGAGCCATGAGCGACTTGCACACTGTTCGTTCCGCCGCCGACCGGCTCGGTGTGGCGTATTCAACGCTGAAGCAATGGATCTACGACGGATCAATCAGAACGACCAGGACCCGGGGCGGGCATCATCGAATTTCAGAAACAGAGATTCAGCGTCAGCTGTTAACCAACAAGAAATCTGAGCCGTCCGTGCCCGCTGCGGCCCTGGGACCATCGGTGGCCCTGGTAGCGCTGAGCGGCCGCAACCAGCTGCGGGGCATCGTGGACGAGGTCCGAAGCGACGGCCTGCTGTCGCAAGTGCGCCTGCGGATTGGCGATCAGATTCTGACCGCCGTGATCACCCGCGATGCCGTGAACGAGCTCAAGCTCAAGCGCGGCGATGAAGCCGTCGCCATCATCAAGTCCACTGAAGTCATGATCGGCCGCACCGCGAGCGATCGTCGCAAGGCATGACAGGATAGGATTGGCGGATGCTCCGACCGGCTTTCGTTCGATCCGCGTTTATCCTTTCTGTGCTTTCTGTGCCTTCTGTGGCCCTGGCCCAGTCTGCGCCTTCCGCGGCCCAGACCACGACCACGAACCCGTTCACCACGCCGATCGAAAGCGCGGCAGGCGTCATCACGGTCAAGTTCGTCGAGTTCGCCGTCATTCCGGACGCACCAAATGCCGAAGCGGCGCGCATGATGCACATGGTGGATGAGCCCGGCACCAGGCGCTTGTTCGTCGCCACCATGCGCGGGCCGATCTACGGCGTGAGCTACGACGGCAAGACCGTCACGGAATATGTGGACGTCAACGCCGCCGGCTGGAACGTCGGGGTGCAGTCCCAGGGCTCCGAGCGCGGGCTGCAGAGCATCGTGTTCCATCCGCAGTTCAACGTCCGCAATACCCCCGGCTACGGCAAGTTCTACACTTACACCGACACGACCAACATCACCGCGACGCCTGACTTCACGTCGATAGAAGTCGCCAAGCGCACGCACGACACGGTGCTGCTCGAGTGGACGGCGAAGAATCCCGCCGCGGCCACCTACGACGGTGGCGCACCAAGGGAAGTGTTCCGCGCCGCGCAGCCCTTCGCGAATCACAACGCCGGCGAGATCGCGTTCAACCTGCTCGCCAAACCCGGCACGCCGGAGTTCGGGCTGCTCTACATCGGTTTCGCAGATGGCGGCAGCGGCGGCGACCCGATGAATCTCTCGCAGAACCTTGGTTCGGTGTTCGGCAAGATCCTGCGGATCAATCCGCTCGGCACCGACAGCAAGAATGGCAAGTACGGCATTCCCAGGAACAATCCGTTCGTCGGCCGGTCTGCGTCATCTGCACCTTCTGCGGCCGTGCTGGGCGAGATCTACGCGTATGGCGTCCGCAACCCGCAGCGCTTCTCGTGGGACAGCAAGGACGGCAGGATGTACGTCGCCGACATCGGCCAGAACATCGTCGAAGAAATCAGCCCCGTGACCGCGGGTGCGAATCTCGGCTGGAACAAGTGGGAAGGCAGCTACAAGTACGTCAATCGCCAGGTCGACACGTCGGAGCCGCGCTCGGAAGCCGGCATGACCTGGCCGGTCGCTGAATACGATCACACCGATCCGCTGGTCACGCGGGCGGCGGTCACGGGTGTCTACGTATATCGCGATGGCGACATCAAGCAGCTCCGCAACCTGCTGATCTTCGGCGACAACCCCAGCGGTGAGCTGTTCTCCGTCAACGCCGACAAGCTGCCGAACGGCGGCCAGGATCAGATCCGCCGCATCATGTTCGACGACAAGGGCACCAACAAGACGCTGCTGCAGCTGATTCGCGACAAGAACGCGGTGCAGGGAAAGCCCGCCGCGCCGCGCGCCGATCTTCGCCTCGGCCGTGGCGCCGGCAACCAGATCTTTGTCATGAACAAACGCGACGGCGTCATCCGTCTGCTCGTACCGTAACCGGCCGGCGGGCCAGCAGGCCTGCGGGGCTAGCAGGGAGAATCAGTGACGATGAGAAGTGTTGTAATCGCCTTTGGCGGCGCCGTTGTGCTGGCCGCTTCCCTTCACGCGCAGCAGCCGGCGCAGGCGCCTGCGGGTGCGCCGCAGCCGTACCAGCTGGGTAACCCGCTGGGCCTGCCCACCAATCCCACGCCGGACGGCAAGTTCGCGCCGATGTCGAACAACGTCAAGGTCTACGGCGCGATCTATTCGGCCGAGAGCTGTTCGTACGATCCGGATCGCGGGCTGATCGTCGTGCCGAACCGCGGCGTGCCACAGAACGTGCAGGCCAACAACGCCTGGATCTCGCTCTTGAACCACGACGGTTCAGTGCACACCGCTCGCTGGATTGGCATCGCCAACCCTGGCCCGCAGCGCGACAACAGCAACCCGCCGCTCGTCCTCAACGAGCCCCTGGGCAGCGACATTGTCAACGGCGTGCTTTACCTCGCCGATCGTGACGGCGGCACGGCGCAGGGCGTCCCATCCGTGTCGGTGGTGCGCACGTTCAACATGAAGACCGGCATGCCGATGAAGGAATATCGCGTCGAGAAGTCGACCGGCTTCAACGATCTCGCCATCGACAAGGCCGGCAACATCTACGGCACGGTGACGGCGATGGGCGACAACGCCCAGGTGTGGAAGATCACTCCGGATGGCACCGCGTCGATCTTCTTCCAGAACGTTCCGCTCGTGGCCCCGAACGGCGTCGCGATCGACCCGCAGGGCAACATCGTGGTCGTGAACATCGGGAATCCCGATGTGATCACGTTCTCACCCGACGCCAAGGTGCTGAAGACCGAGAAGGCCGTGCAGGGCGGCAATGACGGGATCGTGATCATGGCCGATGGCACGAAGTACGTCAGCAGCGTGCAGAACGGCGGCGTGTCGAGGATTCGCCCGAACCAGGCGGCGGAACTGATCGCGCAGAACATTCCGAGCGCCGCGTCGATGTGCTACGACTCGGGTGCGAACCAGCTGGTGATTCCGATGAACGCCAACAACGCGTTGGCGTTTATCCCGCTGAAGTAGGAAAGGGTGCCACACGGTGCGCGGGGTGCATGGGGTGCACCCTGCGCACTACTTCCTCTTGGCGTCGGCCCACCCGCTACTGCGGGCGTGCGAGATCGCGACGAGATACAGCTTCCCCAGCGTCTCGAACTGTTCGGCCTCGGTGCCGATCGCGAAGCGCGGATTGCGGCCGGCGAGTTCTTCCTCCAACAGACCAATCGTGTCCAGCAACTCGCGCCGATCCGCGGGCGACAGGCGGTACCTGTCGGGAGCCTGAAACCGGTCATCGACCGCTTCGCTCGCAAACGCCTGCGACGACGCGCGCATCGCCCGCAACCGGGCGCGCGCGGCCCGGTACTCCGCCTCCATTACAAGTTCGAGATCCGCCTTGCCTGCGGTTGACAGCATCGGCACCGGTTCCGCAAACACTCTCAACGGCGCCAGCTTCGCCCACTCGGTCTTGATCAGCCACTCATCGCCCCGGCCTTCCGGCAACGGCGTCGTCATCACCAGGTCGCGCTTCAGCGACAATGCATCGAATCGCAGGCCCCGCCAGTTGTGAATGCCCGCAGGCAGGGAGTTGAGACCAGCCAACTGCTGCTGATCCAGCCACCAGAGGAGCGGATCGTCGACGTGCTCGGGATGCAGCGTGGCGCCAAGCATCAGCGTGTCGGCCACGCCTGGTTGACCGGCGTGGAACTCGAGGCAGTAGTCGGCCAGGCCCTGGAATGGCCGCCATCGAGGCGACAGCAGCACGAGGGTCGACGACTTCGCGGCGGCCGCGCCGGCATTGATCGCGGCGGCAAGGCCCTTCCGTCGCGGCCACGCCACTCGGCGAATCTTCAGCTTGCGAAGACGAGCCGGGATCGGCGCGAGCGCTGACGCGTCGCCGACGAGGACGATTTCGATGGATGCAGGATGAAGAGACTGGGTGAGAAATCCGTCGAGCGCCGCCCACAACGTGGGGTGGGGACGCTCGACGGGAACAATCGCCGAGAGGTGAATCAGCGCGCCTTACCCCTGGTAGTTGGAGGCGCTGGTCTGCGGCGGATAGTAGGCGCTTTCGCTTGAGCCCTCTGAACTTTCGCCGCCACCACAGGTGTTGAAGTCCACAAGCTGCAGCATTGGCGGGAACACGCAGCCGATCGCTTCCTGCGCGCCCTGGATCGAGTAGTAATCCACCGCACCGCGGAACGGATCGAAGCCGGCCTGGCGCCGATCGGGCGACTGGGCGGGTTCGTTTTCGTCGCGCACCTTGACGATCCACGCATTGGCACCGCTCAGCACGTCCTGCGTAACGTCCCACGACACCTGGCCGCCCAGCCCGTTGTAGTGAACAACGCCAGGCGCGGTGGCCGGCAGCATCACCAGGTCGCCGCCCTGCCAGTTGGTGGGCTGCACCTTCTTGACCTTCTTCTTGTTGTCGGCGGTGTTGGCGTCGTTGGACTGCGCCCAGGTCACGCCCTGGCCATTGCCGCGCGTCACTTCGCTCGCCGGCAGGCCGCTGGTCTTGCCGGTGCCTTCGGCGATCCAGAAGTTCTCCGGCAGCGCGTGCACGTCAACGACGTGCTCTTCGTCCTGGCTCCAGTTGTTGTTGTTGGCGGCGATCTGCAGCGTCAGATAAATCGAGGCGCCGTTGGCGGCGTTGTTGCGCATGTCGGCGACCGTCTGCGGATCGAACTGCACGATGCCGCGGCGGACCGGCCGCACGCTGACGCGAATCAGCGGGTTCAAACCTTCGTTGGTGTTCGGCGCGTCCTCACGCAGCGTGCTGTCGCCGGCGACATGCAGGATGCTGGGTGCGACCCTCTTTGGCTACCCGGCAGCCTCGCCGCGACAGTTTGTCGTCGCCAGCGATGGCCAGGCGCCGGGACCCGAATGGACGGCGATAAGGTTCTTAGACGGTCTTAGTTTCCTTGGTTGCGGGACGCGCCAGCAGCCGCTATCTCTCTGGCAACGCACGCACCCCAATCGCACCTCCCGGCTCACCGAAGGCCTGCGGCCGTACGCCGACGGTAACTGGCAGTGCCAGGCGGTGGTCTATGCCGAGTCCATTGATGCCTTCCCGGAAATCGCCGAACCAACCCGCAACGGGGCGGACGCGTTCGCAGCCTGGAAACAACAGCGCAAACAGTCGTTCCTGAAACTGATAGACCTGCTCGACGCCAACCGGTTTCCATTCTGGGCCGATGGCGGGACGATGCTCGGGGCCTTGAGGCATAAAGGCATCATCCCGTGGGACAAGGACATCGACATCGGCCTGCTCTATGAGGATCTCCCTCGCCTGGTTGAGATCCTCGACCGCCATCAGGACCAGTTCTACCTGCATTCCCGAGCGTGGTGTTCGTGGCACGCGCAACCCCTGCGCGAGTCAACCTGCTTCGCCCACCGTATTCGCCCCTCGGACCTGCCCCAGCCGGGCGGACAGTTCTTCATCTGCAGCACGCGACACGAACAACTGATCGCCGACACGTTCACCTACACCGCCAATCGCTCGTTCACGCCGACCTATTGGCTCGAGCGCGCATCCGCGCTCGGTATCGATGTCAAGAAGGGGTTTGTAACGGTCGACCAGCCTTACTGGAAGCTGTCCCGGGCGGGACGCGGCAATATTCCGCGATCGCTTTTCGATCCGCTCGTGCGCGTGCCGTTCTACGATCGGACGATCGCCGTGCCGCACGGCGCGGCCACGTATCTCAAGGGCGCCTACGGCGACGACTGCCTGGTGCGCGCCACCGTTGGTGGTTACGACTCCAATGGCGAGATGATCACGGACTTCACTCCGCTATGAGCCACGCTCAGACGCGGGCGAACACGTTGAAGCGAAACTGCGCGTTCTGGTAGCCGCGCACGCGCTGGTCCTCGACCTCGATGTCCGAGGCGCCAAGCGACGCCAGCGTCTGGCGCATCCACTCTCGATCAAAGAAGAGGTGATCGAGCCCGCGATACTTCTCTTCGTATTCCGCTTCACCGAGGCTGCCCCGCCGGAACGTCATGGCCGCATCCTGCCGGGCGCGGTCGGGCACGTCCAGCACCAGCAGGTGACAGGTCGCCTTCGCGACCATCTTCGCGAGCACATCGCGGGCGTAGGCGTGATCCGGAAAGTACATGAAGACACCGCAGGCAAGCACCACTTCAGACCGCGAATCGGTGGGCACGGACCTGGCGTCGGCCACCGTCCAGTCACCCTCCGGCATGGCTTCGGCCGCGAACCCGATCAGCGCCGGCGATTGATCGAGCCCGCCGACCTTGCAGCCTCGCTCGTGCCATGGATACAGGAACGCGCCTGCACCACAGCCCACCTCGTAGACACTCGTCCCCGCCCCTGCATCGATGCGATCGGCGATCCCCTGGGAGAATTCGCGCCAGGCTTCTTCAGTGACGTTGCCAAATCCGGTGTCGAGACCGTCGGCCGCCATCAACCGTTCGAGGATCGAACGGCGATGGCGATCAAGTGTGCGCGACGCCCAGATGTCCTTCCAGCTGCGTGTCATGCCGACGCCATCAACGAGACCGCGTGCAGCGACTCACAGAAGCGCGCGTTGTCGGCCGGCAGCCGAACCGCCACGCGCAGCCGAGGCGCCTGCGGCGTCACGCGATCGGACACGTCCTTGACGTCGATCGAGAACCGTTCAAGCAGCTGCGTCCTGATCCGCCCGCCCATCGCCACGTCAGCGCCCTTGAGCGTCACCAGCAGGAAGTTGCCGCCACTCGGGTGCACCCGCTGCACGATCGGCAGCGCCTCCAACGCGGTCGCAAACGACGCGCGATCTGCCTTCGTGGCCACGAGTGAGCGCTCGAAGTCAGGTCGATACTTCAACATCAACTCGAGGAAGAACTCGGCGGGTCCACCCAGGTTCCACACCGGTATCTCCGCGTCGATCTCGCGAATCACCGCGGCATCCGTCGAATAGACGTAGCCAAGCCGCAATCCGGGCACACCGAACGACTTGCTCAGGCTCTTGATGATCAGCACGTTCGGCTGCGGACGGGCTTCGAGCCGGGTCACGAGCGACACTTGGTCAGAGAAGTCAATGAAGGACTCGTCCACGACGAACGTCGCGCCGGGATGCCGGCCCGCGCAATCAAGGATCCAGCCCGTGTCGATCACCGTTCCGGTCGGGCTGTTCGGCGTCACCACGACCACGACGCCATTCCGGGGAATACGGCGCTCGAGCGCATCGAGATCAACGCCGGCACTATCCAGGTACGTCTCCGCGGCCGGGAACATGCGCGCGTATTCGCCGAAGGTCGGCTCGGGCCTCAGCACAGGCCGATTGGCCACCATGCGCTTCAGGATCGGATAGATCTGCGATGCGCCATGCAGCACCTGCACCCGCGACACATCGCACAACAAGTGCCACGCCAGCTTCTGGTTGAGCACGCGCTGCGTCGATCCGTAGCTGCGCATCACCGCCGGCAGCGCCTGCCGCATGGCCGCCATCATCGCGTCCGTCGGAAAGCGCAGGTTGCGCATGTAGGCAAAGTCGGTGACGTCGAAACTCCAGTGCCCGCCCATCGCGCGATCGAGGATCGCCGCGCGGCTCGACGGCTCGAACTGGAAGCGCGCCCCGGCCAGGTCATTTGGATCGTCGACTTCCGCCCACTTCGACCCATCGACGATCGCCGCCTGAATCCGCTGGCGTTGCATGTTCACCAGCATGCCGAGGACGAGGCTCGTAGCGGTCACCATGCGTCGTGGTGCCTTCGCGAGGTTGCCCGCCCTGCATCGGCGCGCGGTAGGGGGTGCGCCAGTCGGCGCCGTAGACGCCTGCGAGGAACTGCTCGTTCTGCTGCGGCGCGGGATACTTCCGGCCACGAATCAACACCTGGTCGAGCGCCTGCACGAAGAAATGCGGGAAGCTGCTGTGCGGGCACCAGTAGGTATCCTGCGACACATCAAATCTCCGCAACACCCCATCGTCAAACAGCGAGAACGCGTAGGCGTCGCCGACGGCCACGCCGTCCTTGAAGCACTTGAAGTGTGAGCCCCAGAACGACCGCAGCCGGTCCGGATTCACCGCCAGCGACGCGCCGTCGAGGATTGCGGGCTCGATCGTCAGGCCGTTTGGTGCGTTCGCCAGCAGTGTTTCGATCGCGGTGATGTCCGTCGGCCGGATGAAGATGTCGAAGTCGTAGTCCCAGGGGATGATGTCGCCGTCGCGCACCGCGCCCAGCAGCGTGCCGTAGGTCAGGCAATGCCAGATGCCATGGCGATCGAACAGCTGATGCAACTCCTCGAGCGCGGTCGCAATCGTGTCGGTGGACGGATCCATGCGGCGGAGCCAGCTATAGTACACCCGTGTCTCGACGGTATTGGTCGCCCCACGGGCACTCCACGGAACTCGCAGAACAGCGATTGAAAGCGCTCGGGTGGACACCGACAGAGGGTTCCGATTGGACCCTGGCGTGGACGCTCGATCATCCCGAAGCCGACACCTTTGCCGCCGCACACGCGGGCCGGTGGGTAAACCACCTGCGCGGCATCAACGCCCTGGTGATCAAAAGCCAGCTGTGCGTGACGCTGCGGGACGCGGCCGCTAGAGCAAAGGCTGCCGGAGCCGGCGCACTCTACCGGTTCGCGCCCCAGACGTTTGTGCTGCCCGCAGAGTGGGACGCGTGGCAGCAGGCGCGCCAGTGGGAACCCGACGCGGTGTGGATCCAGAAGCCCGCGGACCTCTCGCGCGGACGCGGCGTGGAACTGGTCACCAATCCGCGCGATGTCAGCAATCGTTCGCTGATCGTGCAACGTTACATCGCCAATCCGCACTTGCTGGATGGCTACAAGTATTCGCTGCGGTTCTACGTCGCCATTGTCTCGACCGATCCGCTGATCGCGTATGTGTTTGATGGCGGCTTCACGAAGTTCGCATCACGGCCGTTCTCGCTCGATCCGGCTGACCTCAGTGATCGTTTCCGCCACCTGACCAATCCTGACATCCTTCGCGACGATCCCGAGGCCACGGGCGTCTCCACGCGCAACACCACGCACCACACCTATCGAGCGCGGCTGGCGTCCATGGGCCTCGACGCGGAGAAGCTGTGGCGAGATATCCGGCGCGTGCTGGCAGCCACGGTTGCCGCCGCGCTGCCGCGGCTGAGAGGCGCTGAGTCGGCTTTCAATGGTTCCGGCCGCGGGCAGTTCGAGCTGCTCGGCATCGACGTGACCGTGGACGCACAACTGCGCCCTTGGTTGCTCGAGTGCAATCTCAGCCCGTCGCTGTCAGTCGAGGCCTCGGACGAGACCGACGCCAGCCGTGAAGAATCGGACATCAAGACGCGCGTCATCGCCGACACGCTGCAGTTGGTGGGTGCCGACACGCTCGAGGAATCGAGGCCGGCGCCGTCGACCGCGGACGAAGCGCGGGCCAGTCTTACCTGGCACGACGCGCGCAGAGGCGGATTCGAACGGTTGTGGCCCTCCAACGCCGCTCTCGAGTCTCTGGCAGGCAGTGATCTTTCCGGGCTCGACATCACGTTGCTCGACGACCATCTCGCGGCGTCGAAGACATCGTTCGCCCCGAACCATGTCGACGCGATTCCGTGCGGCCGCGACACCATCCTGGTCGATCGGCGATCGAATCGCGTCAGCCTGCTCGATTCGAGCGAATCGAAGGCCTGGCACGCAGGCAAGGGCCTCAACTGGCTGCAGGACGGCTGGCTCGTGGCTCCGGAGTGCGCCGATCCGCTCGAACCCTCCGGACCGCTGGCGCCACGAGAGCGCCGACGGTGGAACCGCGATCGCGTTTACAACGTGCGCGGTTTGCGCGTATTGGTGGCGTGCGCGTCACCGGTCATGGCAGAACACATCGATCGGGCGCTCAGTTGGTATGAAGCCGATCACTTAGACGAGGTCGACGCCTCACTGTTCGTGCAGCGCCACGAGCCTCTTGTTGACGTGCTTGCGAGGATCGACAGGTTGGCCCTGAAGAAGGCCGGCGGACTGGTGCGGCGAAGGTTGATCGTGTCTGGTACGGCAGAGTCGTGCTCGCTGATCGTGAGCGGCGCCGGCGATCAATCGTCGTACCGGCACGTCACCATTGGCGGCAACCCGATCGGTGCATGGATCGACACCGAAAGCGGCACTCAACGGATCACGGTCGGCGCAATCGTGGCGTCGCGGCCCACGCCCGGTGATGCGTTGTTGGATCTCGTGTCCGATGGTCCGGGTGTGGTTCGCGCCTACGACGCCGATTCCGTGCGCGCGCTCGCGCAGTGGCTCGAGGCTATGCCGATTGTGAGCGCCGGATGAACGCGAGCACCGCGGCGGCCAGCCGCCCTCGATCGCAATCAATGGCGACCAGGTGCGCGGACTGATCGAGATCGAGCCATTCGACGTGGGTCCCGGTCAGAGCCCCCGCCAGCCGATCAACCTGCGCGCGCGACACCGTTGCATCGAGGCTGCCGTAGGCGATCATCACCGGCTGAGAAACCTCCGCCAGTCTCGCCCTCACGCTGCGCATCAACTGCAGCAACTCGCCCAGCGACTCGAGCGGATACGCCGGCAGCGAACGAAGGGACGCTGCGAATGTCCGGTCATTCACGTTGGGACCGTGAGGCTTCTTCACCGCTTGCAGCGACGCCGGCCTGAGAGATCGAGGCAGCCAAAGGGCCATTCGAATCTGGATGGCGTCCATGACCGGCAGGCTCACCGGCGTGGCCAGCAGCACCAACGCTCGCACGTCGCGAGGACGCGTGACGGCAAGATGCAGCGCGAGAAGGCCGCCGGCAGACGAGCCGACGATCGCGACCGGCCCACCGCCTGCCTCCACGAGCTCCGTCAGTGCGGCATCCGCCGATGCGATCCAGTCCGCGTGACCGGTCTTCGCAAGCGTGGCAACGTCGCTCCCGTGGCCGGCGAGCATCGGCGACCTGACCAGCTGTCCGGATGACGAGAGGGCCTCGCAGAGCGGGACCAATTCATCGGGACTGCCGGTCAGGCCGTGCAAGCACAGAACGGCTATTGAGGCCTCCGGAACAGACCGACATACACGGCCTTGCCGAGGATGTGTCCCTGCATCGCCTTCATCACGTTGGCGCGGGTCTCGAACGCATCCGTCGACGCGGGGACCTCAATCTTCGTGTCGAGCGCGTAGATCTCGAACGTGTAGTGATGCACCGGCCCGCTCGCCGGCGCGCCGGGGCCGCGATACACCGGACCGCTCGCGCTGATCTGCATGCTGCCGTCGGCGAGTTTCTCACCCTTCGGCACGTTCTCAGGCAGGCCGGTCGACGTGCCGGGAATGTTCCACACCAGCCAGTGCACCTGCGTGTCGGTGGTCTTGTTGCGCGCCACATCGGGATCGAGCATGTGCAGCACGAAGCTCACGGTGCCCGGCGGCGTGTTGGTCCAGTTCAGCGCCGGCGACACCTGCTCGCCGGCTTGCGTGTATTTGACCGGGATCGGATCGCCATCGGGCCACGCCGGCGTCGTCAGCGTCATCGCGGGACGCGGCGGCTGAGCTGGAGGGGTTTGCGCTGCGGCTGACGCAGCGGTGAAAACCAGTGCAACGAGGGCAAATCGGGCTCGGTTCATTGCGCAATTCTATGCGCCCTTCGACTCGGAACGCGACTGCGCTCGTCCCTCGCTCAGGGCAGACGGCGGTGTATTCTTGGCCGTCTGGAGGACAGTCCCATGCGTCGCATCCTCGTTGCCCTGACCCTGGCGTCGTTGCCGGCGATCGTCGCCGCACAGCAGAACAACATCGCCGCCGACCGCCTGAATCTCGATCTCTACTGGGAATACGAAACCGTCTCCGATCCGCAACTCTCGCCTGACGGCGCGCAGATCATCTACACGCGGGGATGGATCGACAAGGTGAACGACAAGCGCGAGTCGTCCCTTTGGATCATGAACGCGGACGGCAGCAAGAACCGCTTCCTGGTCCGCGGCAGCAACGCGCGCTGGTCGCCGACCGGCGATCGCATCGTCTACACCGCTCAGGGCGATCCAAAAGGCTCGCAGATCTTCGTTCGCTACATGGATGCGGAAGGCGCCGTCTCGCAGATCACGCACGTCGGCGAATCGCCGGCGAACGTGTCGTGGTCACCTGATGGCCAGTCCATCGCCTTCGCGATGAAGGTCGAAAAGAAGAACGTCTGGTCGATCAAGATGCCGGAGCGGCCCGAGGGCGCCAAGTGGGTCGAGACCCCGCGGATCGTCGAGCGCCTCGACTACCGGCAGGACGGACAGGGCTTCAACGATGACGGCTTCCGGCACTTGTTCACGGTGCCGGCCACCGGTGGCACGCCGCGTCAATTGACCAATGGTGACTGGGATCACAACGGCATCGAGTTCACGCCCGATGGCAAGCAGATCCTGTTCACGTCACTCCGTGTGCCGGACGCCGAGTACCAGTTCCGCGAATCCGAAATCTACTCGGTCAACGTCGATACCGGCGCCATCACGCAGCTCACACGGCGCAAGGGCCCTGACAACAACCCGAAGGTGTCGCCCGACGGCAAGCTCGTTGTCTACAGCGGCATGGACGCGTCCCGAAACACGTGGACGGACAGCAAGCTGTATGTGATGAACATCGACGGCAGCAACCCGCGCCTCGTCTCGGGAGACTGGGACCGCTCGCCGCAGAACATGCAGTGGAAGGCGGACGGCACCGGCGTGTACTTCACCGCGCAGGACTCCGGCAGCCAGAACCTCTACGTGCTGCCAATGGCGGGCACGCGATCGGACGTGGTGCAGCCGGTCACGAAGGGCACCTACATGCTCACCACGACGAGCGTGTCGAAGACCGGCAAGGCGGTTGGCGTGCTGACCTCGATGCAGACACCGCCCGACATCGTCACCTACGACGTCGCGAAGCCCGAACAGGTGAAGCAGCTGACGGCCGTGAACGACGACATCCTCAAGGGCAAGAAGCTCGGCGCCGTGAAGGAAATGTGGTACACCGCGCCGGATGGGCTGAAGATCCAGGGCTGGTACATCACGCCACCGGACTTCGATGCGGCGAAGAAGTACCCGATGCAGCTGCACATCCACGGCGGCCCGCACAGCATGTACGGCGTGGGCTTCAACTACGGCTGGCAGGAGATGGCGGCCAACGGCTACGTGATTCTCTACACCAATCCGCGCGGCAGCACGGGCTACGGCAGCGAGTTCGGCAACAAGATCAACAACGCCTATCCGAGCATGGACTACGACGACCTGATGGCCGGCGTGGATGAACTGCTGAAGAAGGGCTTCATCGACCAGCGCAACATGTTCGTCACCGGGTGCAGCGGTGGCGGCGTCCTGACGGCGTGGACCGTTGGCAAGACCGATCGCTTTGCCGCCGCGTCGGCAAACTGCCCCGTGATCGACTGGGTCAGCTTCGTTGGCACCACCGACGGCGCCGGTTGGTACAACAACTTCGCGAAGTTGCCGTGGGAGGATCCGTCCGAGCACATCAAGCGCTCGCCGCTCACTTATGTCGGCAACGTCAAGACCCCGACGATGTTGATGACCGGCGTGCAGGACCTGCGCACGCCGATGCCGCAGACCGAGCAGTTCTACAGCGCATTGAAGCTCCTCAAGGTGCCGACGGCGATGATCCGTTTCAACAACGAATGGCACGGCACGACGAGCACACCGTCGAACTTCGTCCGCACGCAGCTGTACCTGCGATACTGGTTCGACAAACACAAGCGCGGCGCCGCCGTCACGACGACCGCTGCGCCGCAGCAGTAACGCAACCACGAAGGCACGAAGGGCACGAAGGCTTTTGATCTAAATTACTTCGTGTTCTTCGTGACCTTCGTGATTGCATTGGTTTGAGGATTACATGCGACGCTTCTTTTTGACCTTCGCTCTTTCCTTTATTGCTGTCTCCCTCAGCGCGCAGGCGCCGGGCGTTGACCCCGCCACCATCGCGAAGATTCGCGGCGAAGCAATCACCAACTCGCAGGCGATGGAGACGCACTGGTGGCTGTCCGAGGCGATCGGCCCGCGCGCGACGGGCACCCCCGGCTACCAACAGGGCGCCGACTGGGTCATGAAAAAGTTCGCTGAATGGGGCATGACGAACATTCACATCGAGCGCTTCCCCTTCGGCCAGGGCTGGTCGATCGAACGCTTCTCCGCGCACTTGCTGACGCCGAACTCGACCCCGCTGATCGGCATGCCGCGATGGTATTCGCCGTCGACGAAGGGCACTGTGACCTCCGACGTTGTGTATGTAAAGGCGACGAACGAGGCGGAGCTCGAAAGATACCGGGGGCAGCTGTCCGGAAAGATTGTGGTGCTGCAGCCGACGCGTGCGGTTCGGATGCTGCAGGGACGCATCGTGCTCGAAATGAACGACGCGGATTGGAAGGAAGCCATGACGCCCGCGCCGGCCCCGGGCGCCGAGACAAGGCCCCCGGCAGTGAAGCCGACTGTCCTGACCCCACAGCAGTTTGCGGCGCTCGTCCAGCGCTTCCTCGTCGCCGAAGGCGCGGCCGCCGTCCTCGATCGCGGCAGCGATAGCGATCTGTCCGCGGGTGGCAGCGACCTGTCGTGGCAGACGCAACGTGTCGACGGCGGAACGATCTTCCCGGGCAACGGCGGCAGCCGCGATCCGAAGGCCCCGCAGCAGGTGCCGTCCGCGACGCTCGCAGTCGAGCACTACAACCGCCTGATTCGCCTGCTCGACAAAGGACAGACGGTCCGCATGGAGCTCAACATCCAGACGAAGTTCCACGCCGAAACGGATCCTGCCGGCAACGCGTTCAACATCATCGGCGACATCCCTGGAACGGACCTCGCCAACGAAGTCGTCATCATGGGCGCGCACTTCGACACCTACCCCTACGCGACCGGCGCCACCGACAACACCACCGGCTCGACGGCCATGATCGAGGCGGCGCGCGTGATCACGAAGCTGGGACTGAAGCCGCGACGAACGATTCGCATCGCGCTCTGGGCCGCCGAAGAGCAGGGCCTGCTTGGTTCACGCGAGTACGTCGCGCGGCATTATTGGGACGCGAAGACCAACACGCCCAAACCCGAACACGCCAACGTCCAGGCCTACTTCAATCTCGACAACGGCACCGGCCGCATCCGCGGCATCTGGGGACAGAACAACACTGGCGCGATGAAGAGTTTCGAGCAGTGGGGCGCCCCGCTGAAGGATTTGGGTTGGAGAAGCGTCAGTCCTCGTTCGGTAACGTCGACCGACCACGGCTCATTCGAGAACGCCGGGCTGCCGGGCTTCCAGTTCATCCAGGAACGCCTCGAGTACAACTCGCGCACGCACCACTCGAACATGGACAGCTACGATCACCTGCAGAAGGACGACGTGATTCAGCAGGGAGCCGTGGCCGCGGTGTTCGCCTGGAACGCGGCCAATACGACGGCACGACTGCCGCGCAAGCCGCTACCGAAGCCCGCAGCGCAGTGACGATCCTGTCCTCGAAATAACGATTTGCACGACCCGGTGCAACAACGCTTTTGCAAGGCGTGTCCTGGAACGGGGCACGCCTTCGCATTCCAGCTCTTCCTTTCGCTGCATGAAAAACCCCAGAAGCCGCGAAATTAGCGGGGCTTCACTCGGGGTACGGTTCTTGCCCCTCAACTTACGGAACTTGTCAGCCCCTCTGCGCCTGTTGCAGATCGAAGATACGGAAGACGACGCCGTCTTGGTCCAACGAGCCCTGCTGCGCGCTGGATACGACGTGCTTGCGAAACGAGTCGACAGCGCGGAAACCTTGCGCCAGGAACTCGCCGACGCGGAGTGGGACATCGTGGTCGCCGACTACACGATGCCTGGATTCAGTGGCACGAAGGCGCTCGCGATCGTGCGCGAACAGCATCCGGATCTGCCCTTCATCTTTGTCTCCGGCACCATCGGTGAAGACACCGCCGTCGCGGCCATGAAGACCGGCGCGCACGACTACATCATGAAGGGCAACCTGAAGCGGCTCGCGCCCGCGGTTGATCGCGAGTTGCGCGAAGCGACGGTGCGCCGCGAGCGGCACGTCGCGAGCCAGCGCGTGGCCTACCTGGCGTATCACGATTCGCTCACCGACCTGCCCAACCGCGCGCTCTTCCTCGATCGCCTGCAGCAGGCCATCCTGCGATCGCATCGCGACGAAAAGGGGCTCGCGGTCCTGCTGATCGACCTCGATGGCTTCAAGGAGATCAACGACGCGCTGGGTCATCACGCTGGTGACCTGGTGTTGCAGGAGGTCGCCACCCGGCTGCGCGGCGCCCTGCGCGCGTCGGACACCGTCGCGCGACTCGGCGGCGACGAGTTCGCGGTCCTGCTGCCGGCCACCGACGTGAATCGAGGTGAACTGGCCGCTCGTAAAGTGCTGCACGATCTGCAACATCCGTTTGTCGCCGATGGGCGGCCGTTGATGGTCAGCGCCAGTATTGGTATTGCCGGCGTGCCGTGGCATGCCTCGACCAGCGACGAAGTGCTGCGCAACGCCGACGCGGCAATGTACCAGGCCAAGAACGACAAGACGGGCTACGTGGTCTACAAACCGAACCGCGATCCGCGCAGCAGCGGGCGCATCAGCCTGGCGTCGTCAATGCGCCAGGCGCTCGATGGTCAGCAGTTCGAACTGGATTACCAGCCGATCGTGCACATCCAGACGAGCACCGTGGTCGGGATTGAATCCCTGGTGCGGTGGAACCATCCCGAATTGGGTCGACTGATGCCCGAGGACTTCATCCGCATCGCCGAGCACACCGGCCTCGTCAACCCGTTGACGACGTTCGTGCTCGATCGCGCACTCGGCGAGTGGCCGCGGAGCGCGCGGCCGGACACCTGCGGCATTGCCGTCAACATCTCGCCGCGCAGCCTGCATCATGTCGCCTTCCCAGGCCGCATCCGCGAAACGCTCGAGGCCTATGGCGTCGCGCCCGCACACTTGATTCTCGAGATCACCGAGAACCTGGTGATGTCGGATCCGGACGGCGCCATTCGCTGCCTCGACGAATTGCACGACATGGGCGTGCGCCTCGTCATCGATGATTTCGGCAAAGGCTACTCGTCGTTGAGTTATCTGCGGCGCCTGCCGGTCGATGAGATCAAGATCGATCGCTCGTTCATCATCGGGCTGGCCGACGGCGAGGACGACACGCTGGTGAAGTGCATGATCGACCTCGCGCACAACCTGGGCATGACGGTCGTCGCCGAAGGCGTCGAGAACGAATCGGTCTACCAGCACCTCGGCGAGCTGAGCTGCGACGCCGCCCAGGGTTATCACGTGATGAAGCCGTCCTCGGCTCACGAAACTGCACGGTGGTTGACCGGGCGGGTTCGGCCTGCTACGCTTTGACGGTCATGTCGTTCGTCCACCACGCGCACCATTGCCACCATCACCGTTCCCTGAACGGCCTGGCAGGTGTCTGCGCGTAAACGACGAGCAAGCAACGAATCGTTTTCACACAAAGGCCCGCTGGGATACCAGCGGGCCTTTTGCTTTGATGGCCTGTTGGCCCGACGGCCTGTTGGCCTGTTGGCCTGAGGATTTATGGACTTTGCAAAACTCGACGGACTCCTCCCGGCAGTGGTCCAGGACGAGACCACCAACGAAGTGCTGATGGTGGGATTCATGAATGAAGAGGCGTGGGCACGCACGCGCCAGTCCGGTTACGTCACCTTCTTCAGCCGCACGCGGCAGAAACTGTGGATGAAGGGCGAGACCTCCGGCAATCGGTTGCTCGTGCAGCAGGTGCTGCTCGACTGCGATGACGACACCCTGCTCATCAAGGTGCGCCGGGAAGGCGACGGCAACGTCTGCCACCTCAATCGTGTCTCGTGTTTTGTCCCGTACGTGGAAACCACCCAGATCGGAGAGCGTCGATGAAGTTGCGGCTCGGTATCCCCAAGGGCTCCCTTCAGGACGCCACCATCCAGTTGTTCCAGCGCGCCGGCTACATGCTGCGCGTCGATTCGCGCTCGTACTTTCCCTCGATCGACGACCCCGAGATCGAATGCATGCTGATTCGAGCGCAGGAAATGGCGCGCTACGTCGCCGACGGCGTGCTCGATGCCGGCCTCACCGGGCAGGACTGGATCGCCGAGCACGAGATCGGCCACCCGGAGAAGGCGCCGCTGGCGCGCATCTGCGACCTGATCTACGCCAAGCAAAGCTTCGGCAAGGTGCGCTGGGTGCTGGCGGCCCCGGAAGACTCGCCGTTCAAGTCGGTTGCCGATCTCAACGGCAAACGGATCGCCACCGAACTGGTGCGCGTGACGAAGCACTACTTCACGACGCGCGGCATGGACGTCGATGTTGAGTTCTCGTGGGGCGCGACCGAAGTGAAGCCGCCGGTCCTGGCCGACGCGATCGTCGAGGCGACCGAGACCGGCTCGACGCTGCGCGCCAACCGGCTCCGCATCCTGGAGACGATCATGGAATCCAACACGCAACTGATCGCCAACCAGAGCGCCATGGCCGACTCGTTCAAGAAGACCAAGATCGAGAACATCGCGCTGCTGCTCAGGGCGGCGATCGAGGCACAGGGCCGTGTCGGCCTGATGCTGAACGCCAGGCGGTCGGATCTCGACAAGCTGATCTCGCTGCTGCCCGCGCTCCAGCGCCCGACGGTGTCGTCGCTGAGCGATCCTGAATGGGTCGCGATCAATACGATTCTCGAGGAGAAGACGGTTCGCGACCTGATCCCTAAGCTGAAGCTCGCCGGTGGTCAAGGCATCGTCGAGTATCCGCTGAACAAAATCGTCGTTTAGGGATCAGGGAATAGGCTGTGAAAATCGTCCAATCAACAAACCGGGTGGCGGTTGCCGAACTCTTATCTGCAACACGCATTCGGGACCGCGCCACCGAGAAGAAGACGGCCGAGATCGTCGCCCGCGTGCGGCGCGGCGGCGATCCGGCGCTGAAGCGCCTTGCGCGGAAGTTCGACGGCCTCGCTGGGGCAATCGAAATACCGCGCACCGCGTGGGAGCGCGAAGCCCGTTCGTTGTCTCCAGCGGTCCGGCGCGCGATCCGCGCTGCCGCCCGCCACATCCGCTCGGTCGCGACGAAGCAGGTGCCGAAGGGATGGCGTCACCCGGTCGCGCCAGGCGTCGTCGTTGAACAGCGCGTGGTGCCGCTGACCCGCGTTGGCTGCTATGTGCCGGCCGGCCGCTATCCCCTGCCATCGTCGCTGTTGATGACGGCGATTCCGGCACGGGCCGCCGGCGTCGACGAAGTTGTGGTGTGCTGCCCGCGGCCGGACGCCGCCGTGTTCGCAGCGGCTCTCGCTGCGGATGTCGATCGTGTGTATCGCATCGGCGGCGCACATGCGGTCGCCGCCATGGCATACGGCACGAAGTCAGTGCCTCGCGTCGACAAGATCGTCGGACCTGGCAATCGCTGGGTGTCCGCCGCCAAGTCACTGATCTCCGCCGATTGCGGCATCGACTTCTACGCCGGTCCTACCGAGATCCTGATTGTCACCGCCACCGGTCCTGCGGACTGGATCGCGGCGGATCTGCTCGCACAGGCGGAGCACGATCCCGACGCGCGTGCCGTGTTCATCACGACCAATCGACGTCTCGCCGAACGCGTCGCCGTCGAAGTCGACAAACAGATGCCGGCGTCCGGTCCTGCCGCTTCGGCAATCAAGCGTCACGGCGGCCTCATTGTCTGCCGATCGCTCGATGAGGCCGTCGACCTGGCCAACGCGGCCGCGTCGGAACACGTCGTCGTCGGAACGGAAGCCATCGGACGACGTATCGTGAACGCGGGTGCCGTCTTCGTCGGCGCGTGGACCGCTCAGGTCGCCGGCGATTACGCGATCGGATCCAACCACGTGCTACCCACCGCGGGCGCAGCACGTTATCGCGGTGGATTGAACGCGGCCGACTTCGTCAAGCTGGTATCGGTGCAACGCGTCACCAGGCAGGGGCTCGCTGGCATTGGCAAGACCATCACGTCGCTGGCAAGAGCGGAAGGCCTGGAATGCCACGCACGTTCTATCGACGTGCGGCTTCCGGTTCCCGGCTCCCGGTTCCCGGCTCCCGGCTCCCGGCCCAATGGAGGATCACGATGAGCACGATTCAAGGCGTTCCGGATCTCGGACCGGGCCTTCGGCTTCACTTGAACGAGAATACCGGCGGCTGTTCTCAGAAAGTCGTCGACGCCGTGCGCGCCTTCGACGGTCCGGCGCTCGCCACCTACCCGGACTTCAAGGACGCGGTCCTCGAAACGGCCGCGTTCCTGGGCGTCGATCCGGACCGCATCGTCCTGACCAACGGGCTCGATGAGGGCATCCTGCTCGCGTCGATCGCGTTTCTCGGCCATCGCACGCCGGACGCGCTGGTGCAGCTCGGTGCGCCCCTGACCACGATGTCAGGCGCGGCAGAAATCCTGGTCGCGCAACCGGCATTCGAGCCTTACCTGCTCGGCGCACACTCGCTTGGTGCGCGCGTGGTTGCCGTGCCGCCGGGCAAGGATTTTTCGTTCCCGCTCGAGGGCATGCTCCGCGCCATCACTCCGAACACGCGCATCGTCTACGTCAACAACCCCAACAACCCCAGCGGACAGTCGATCCCCAAGGACGCGATTCGCCAGATCGCACGCGCGGCCGCACACGCCGTGGTGTTCGTGGACGAGGCGTATCACGACTTTCTGGGTGAACACTTCCTGGACGAAGCAGCGCAGTATCCGAACGTGTTGATCGGCAGGACATTCTCGAAGGCCTTCGGGCTGGCGGGCATGCGCGTGGGCGTGATGATCGCGTCCCCGGAGTTGCTCGACCCGATCCGCAAGTGCATGCCACTGTTCAACCTGAACGTCGTCGCAGTCGCGGCCCTTCGAGCGGCCATTGCTGATCCGTCTTTCCGTAACTGGTACGTGGCGCAGGCGAAGGAGTCGAAGGAGCTGGTCTATGCAGCCTGCGAACGCGCCGGTTTGAAGTATTGGGAGAGCGGCGCGAACTTCGTGCTGATCGACGGCGGAGCGCGCGTGCGCGAGCTGATCGACGGCATGATCGCGAAGGGCGTGTTCGTGCGCGATCGCACCAAGGATCCGTCGACGCCCACGTGCTTCCGATTGACGACGGGTGTCGTCGAACACACGCGCACGGCCGTCGAGACGCTGGAGGCATTGTGCGCCCGCCTTCGCTAAAGCTGCGGCGCGGCAGGACTGGCGTGATCGATCGGCGAACCGCCGAAACGCAAATCAAGGTATCACTGACGCTCGACGGCAAGGGCAAGTTCGAAAATCAGACCGGCATCCGTTTCCTGGACCACATGCTCGACCTGGTCGCTCGCCATGGCGGCTTCGACCTGAAGGTGAAGGCCACCGGCGACCTCGATGTCGACCAGCATCACACCGTCGAGGACGTCGGCATCGCCCTCGGTGAAGCCGTCGCGCAAGCGATCGGCAACAAGCGCGGCATCAATCGCGCCGGCTACTTCGTGATGCCCATGGACGAGACGCTCGCGGTCGCCGCGATCGACCTCAGTGGCCGCCCGCACGCGGTCGTCGATACCAAGGTCAACGTTCGCATCGTCGGCGACCTGCAGACGGAGTTGGTACACGACTTCTTTGACGGATTCGCGATGGCCGCCCGCGCCAACGTGCACTTGAAGGTGATGTACGGCCGTTCGAATCACCACAAGATCGAAGCGTGCTTCAAGGCGTTCGCGCGCGCGTTGCGCGTGGCCTGCTCGAAGGACAAGCGCCTGTCGCGCACGTTGCCCAGCACCAAGGGACTGCTGTGATCGCGCTCGTCGACTACGGGGCCGGCAATCTCACGTCGGTCCGCAAGGCCCTCAGCGCGATCGGTGCCGAGGTGTGGACGCCGTCAGTCCCGGGCGAACTCGGCCGCGCCCACGGCATCATCGTGCCGGGCGTGGGCCACTTCGATTCCACGAAGTCGCTCACCGAGGACTGGCGCACCGCGATCAAGACCATGGTGAACGACGGCACGCCGTTGCTTGGTATTTGTGTGGGACTGCAGTGGTTGTTCGAAGGCAGTGAAGAAGCACCTGGAAGCCGTGGATTCGCTGTCTTCAACGGAACGTGCTTTCACCTTCGAGATTCAAGACCTCACGACCTTGAGACCCCAAGACCTCTCAAGGTGCCGCACGTCGGCTGGAACTCGATCACCCTGCCGCGGGCCACACGGTTGATGAGCGGCGTCCCGGATGGATCGCAGGTGTATTTCACGCATTCCTATGCGGCGCCCGTGATCGACGACACGGCAGCGATCTGCGAATACGGGGTGCCGTTCAGCGCGGCGGTCGAACGCGACAACGTCGCGGCGGTGCAGTTCCACCCGGAGAAGTCCGGAGACGTCGGCCTGCGGATTCTCGGCAACTGGACGGCCCGCCTGTCACGCCGTAGCGCCGGAGGCGCGTAGGCAGATGCTCTCCAAGCGCATCATTGCGTGCCTCGATGTCCGCGACGGCAAGGTCGTCAAGGGCGTGAACTTCGAAGGACTGCGTGAGGCCGGCGACCCGGCCGCGCTCGCGCGCCGCTACAACGTTGAAGGGATCGACGAGGTCGTGATTCTCGACGTCACCGCCACGCTCGAAAGCCGCCAGGCCCGCGCGCACACCATCCGGGCCGTTGCGAAGGAGATTTTCCTGCCGCTGTGCGTCGGCGGCGGCATTCGTGGCGAGGACGACGCGGCGGCGGCGATTGAGGCCGGCGCTGACAAAGTGAGCCTCAACACCGCGGCGCTCTCGAACCCGGAACTGATCACGACGCTCGCGAAGCGATACGGCAGCCAGGCGGTGATCATCGCCATCGATGCCAAGTCGGTCCGGCTAAAGCCGGACCCCCACAGTAATCCCCACAGTAAGCCTCACAGCAATCCTCATGGCAATCCCGTGGGGGTCCGCCTTCAGGCGGACCGGTACGAGGTCTATTCAAGAAGCGGCACCGAGGGTACGTCTCGCGACGCCGTCGAATGGGCGCGCGAGGCAACCGACCGCGGCGCCGGAGAGATCCTGCTGACCTCCATCGATCGCGATGGGACGAAATCTGGTTTCGACTGCGAGATGACCGCCGCCGTCTCAGATGCCGTCAACATCCCCGTCATCGCCTCTGGCGGCGCCGGCACCTTCGAACATTTCGCCGATGTGTTCGGTCGCGGACACGCCGACGCCGCTCTTGCTGCATCGATATTTCACTTTAATGAACACTCCGTCCGTGATTTGAAACGGTTTCTCGCTGACCGGCAGGTTCACGTACGCTTGTAACAAGCGGGCCACGGAGACGCGGAAGCACTGAGAACTCTTTAATGAAATGCTCAGTGCCTCCGTGGCTCCGTGGCCCCGCGTTAGCGGCAGACAACGATGCTGATACCCTCAATCGATCTACAGAACGGACGAGTCGTCCAGCTCGTTCAAGGTGAGAAACTCGCTATCGCCACCGACGATCTCGACGGATGGATCGCGAAGTTTGCGAAGTTTCCAAAGGTGCAACTCATCGACCTCGATGCCGCGATGTCGCGCGGGAACAACGACGAGCTGGTGAAGCACATCGCCTCACGGTTGCCGTGTCGCGTTGGCGGAGGCGTGCGCAGCGTGCGGCGCGCGGAAGAATTGATCGCCGCTGGAGCGCAGGCGGTCATCGCCGGCTCGGGCCTCTTCCGCCGGTCACCGGACGGCGACTTGGCGCAGATGATCGACCACGACTTCGCGCAGGCGCTCGCGAGCACGATCGGCATGCACCGCGTCATTGCCGCCGTCGACTCACGCGCCGGTCGCGTCTGCATCCACGGGTGGAAGACGGTGTTGCCGCTCACCGCAGTGCAGGCCGTCCAGCTGCTCGAGGGCTACTGCGAGGAGTTCTTGTACACCCACGTCGACAAGGAAGGGTTGATGCAGGGCACCGACATGGCCGCGATCGAGTCCGTCGCGAAGGCGACCGAGCGCAAGCTGACCGCTGCCGGCGGCATCACCACGCGCGAAGAAATTGATGCCCTTCACGCGAAGGGCATCGACGCGGTCGTCGGCATGGCGATCTATACAGGGAATTTGAAATTGACCGATTGAGTGATCGGTAATTGTTTGGCGATTGCCAAATTGTCGATGTGATTCGCCCAATCGTCAGTCTCGCACTCGTCAACAATTACCAATCGCTCATTCGTTCAATTGTCAATTCTTCCTCCACATCCCTGCTGATACGAGCAGCCACGCGAGCATGAGACACGAGAACGCGACATAGATCGGCACGATCGACTCGGCCGTCCCAATCCAGATAATCCGCATGTCCCGCGGCGGCTCCAGCCACAAGCCGCGGAGCGTGTTGATGAGACCCAGGCTGACGCCGTTCAGGCCGGCAAATATTCCGGCCAGTGACAGCGGCCGCATCAGCGCAAGGCGCTCCTCGGTCGGCTTGAACAGGTAGGCCAGCGCGTTGGCCAGCGGCAGCAGGCTGACGATGATGCTGACCAGTGAGGCCGGGCTCATTTGCGTAAGCATCGTGAAGAAGCTCATGGCGTGTTCTCCCTTTGCCGGATATAACGCTTCAGCCGCCCGGCCGTGACACGCCCCGACCATCCCTGGCGTGCCGTCACCTTGCGGGAGCGGGTGTCACGATCCGGTGTCTAACGCGTTATTACCGTCATGGAGCGGGAGGCGGAGCTCGAACTCGTCGCACGGATTCGCGCCGGAGATGCGGGCGCCTTCGACGTCATTCACGCCAAGTTCAACCTCCGTCTGTTCAACTTTCTGGCCCGGCTGTCGCGCCGCCGGGAAGTCGCCGAGGATCTGCTCGACGAGACGTGGCTGCGGTTCGTCGATCGCGCGCCAAGGCTCAAGCCCGATACGCGGCTCGGTCCCTTCCTCTTCACCGTCGCGCGCAATCTCTACATCAGTTACTGCCGCTCGCGCATGCTCGAGGATTCGCAGTCGGCGGACGCCATTGGCCTGTGGCCGCTTGGGACGCCGCGGGTGTCGCCGTTTGACGCAACCGTCGCGAAAGAGACGGGACGCAGGCTGGATGAGGCCATCGCCGCGTTGCCAGCCGCGCATCGCGAAGCGTTGCTGCTCGTCGCATTTGAGGGCATGAAGCCTGCCGAAGCCGCTGCGGTGTGCGGCATCACTGCAGAAGCCATGCGCCAGCGCCTCAGCCGCGCCCGCGCCGCGATCGCCCAGCACCTGCAGGACAGCGAAGAAGCGGCGCTGCTCCCATTCAACCCGGTGACGACATGAGCGAAGAACTGCCGGTCCTCCGTCCAGATGCAACGCGGGGTGCGCGGACCATGGCCCGCTGCCACGCAAGACTCGACGCACTGCGCCGGAAACATGCTGAAAACCTTCGAGATTCGGTAGAGACGCCTTCCGCCGAACGACCCGTCGAACGCTTGGCGAACGCTCGTCGAACGCTCGTCGAACGCTTGTCGAACGCCCGTTGAACGCTCGTCGAACGCTTGTCGAACGCCCGTTGAACGTTAGAATGAGCGTATGCGTTTCATAGCCGCCCTACTGCTGGTTCTCGCTGTCGGCGTGTCGGGCCAGGAGATGATGCCGGGCACCGCGCGCCCGCTGCTCAAGGACATGCCGTCGACCACGAGCGGATACATCTGTCCGATGCATCCCAACGAGGTGAAGGCCGCGCCGGGCACGTGCAGCATTTGCGGAATGACGCTCGTCCCCGGCGATCCGATGGCGACCGCCGACTACGGACTGACGGTCACGACCGAACCGCGCGCGCCGAAGGCCGGCCAGAAGACCAGGTTCCGCATCACCGTGCATCATCCGCTGACCGGCGACCAGGTCAAGGAGTTCGCGGAGGTGCACGATCGCCTCTTCCACTTCTTCATCATCAGCCGCGACATGACGCAGTTCTTCCACGAGCATCCGGTGCGCGAGGCGGACGGATCATTCTCGATCGAGCACACCATCCCGGCAGCCGGGCAGTACATGCTGTTCAGCGATTTCATGCCCGTGGGCGGCGGACCGCAGATGATCGCGACCCCGCTCGTGACCGCCGGCTTCGAAGGCGACATCGCGGCCTCGATGCCCAATCTCAAGCCGGACGCGATGTCGAAGACGATCAATGGCGTGAAGGTCAATCTCGACATCGATCCTGCGAAGGTGATCGCCGGCGAAGAAGCCGACGTGCCGATCCACTTTGCGGACGAGAAGACCGGCGAGCCCGTGAAGAACCTGCAGCGCTACCTCGGCGCGTGGGGCCACGCGATGATGCTCAGCGAGGACATGACCGAACACGTGCACGCGCACCCGGAAGAAACGCTCGAAGGCACCACGACGACCGACGGCGGCGGTCCCGACCTGGTGTTCCACGCGCTGTTCCCCAAGCCGGGTCACTACCGCATCTGGGTGCAGTTTCAGCGCAACAACGTGTTGTCGACGATTCCCTTTACGGTGCGAGTGCTCCGGGCCGGGGAGACCAGCGCCGCGGCGCAGCGCTAGGGCAGCGTAGCTTTGGCCCCACTCCGCGGGGCCGCCGGCAATGCAGTAAGAGCAACCGATGGACGCGCCGCCAGCGCCGCGTCCGTCTTGTTGTCGTAATAGGCGGTCATCGCAATGCGCGTGCCCGCCGGCAACGTGACCGCATCCTTCAGGATGTACGACACCGGCCACTCCGCCCGGTAGTCATTGACCCACAACATCGGCTCGACGGCGCCATCGGGACGGATCGCCGTGACCTCGAGCGAACGCGCGCCGATGCCGAGCCGCGGCCAGATTGCCGAGATGTCCATCGCGGTCTTGATCGTCGATTCGGTCCGGATGCGTTCGCCGTTCTTGCCGGTGGCCAGAGTCACGGCCGCCGACGTAATGTCGAGACCCTGCGGTGTTTGCGCCGGCTGCTTCTCCGCGAAATACAGGCCGAGCTCCGTCGAACCCGGAGCCTCTTCGCTGTTGCCGCGATAGCCGATCTCGACGGTGATCTTCCCGGCTGCCGGCAACTGCACGGCGGATCCCGCGGGCATGGTGCTCACCTGGCTGCCGGGTGACCACGTGCCGAGCCAGCGTCCGCGCGCGTCATACGCGGCGGCGAATCGAATCGCGCGACGATCGGCGGGATTGAACTGCAGCGAGCGCAGCCACTTCGCCTGCTTCAGACCCGTCGCCACTTCGAATCGCTCAACGCGATACGGCGTGTCGGCGGCAATCTTCTTGTCCGCCGCGACGTTGATCACTTCGTCTGGCGGCCCCTGCACCCAACCGCTCAGCGGCGGAATGAACACTGGCGCCTTGTCTTCATCAACAAGCAGCACACCACTCGGCGCGCCGCCATCCGCCCACGAGAGGATCAGGCTGATCTCGCGGCCGGTGAGGCTCATGTCATTCGAGAAGTGACCATAACCCGCAGCGGCGCCCCAGGGCGGCATGCGGCGCTCGAGGATCTCTTCCTTGATTGCCACCGCCCACGGGCGCGCTTCCTTATAGGTCGTCAGCGGCACCGACACGTTGCCGTCGGTGTGGCACTGGAAACATTTCTTCTGGAAGATCTGGGCGATCTCGCGATTGAAGACGATCTTGGTGGTGATCGGAACGTGGCGCGCAGACACCGGTTCTGGTTGCAGCACTACATACCCGGCGATGGCGATGCCGATGAGCAACAGTCCCGCGATTGAAAGATGTCTCGTCATGCTTTGGCCTGATGGCCTGTCTGCCCGATGGCCTGTTGGCCTGTAAGCCTGATTATAGGCGCGCGGCGATCTCCGGCAACACCACTTCCGCTCCACCGGCCAGGGCCAGATTGACGGTGCTGGTCGCCGGCGTCGCCTCCGGATTGATCTCGACGGTGTAGGCGCCATGGCGGCGCGCCTGCTCGATAAAGCCCGCGGCGGGATAGACAACCGCAGACGTACCGATGGTCATGAACACATCGCACTCGAGCGCGCTCATCGCCCGGCCGATGACGTCGGTGTCGAGCGTTTCGCCAAACCACACCACGCCCGGCCGGATCAGCCCGCCGCAGTGCGGACAATGCGGAGGGAGATTGTCGAAGGCCGTGTCGTCCCGCCAGCGCCTCGGCGACTTGGAGCAACCCTGCCAGCACGACACCTCCCAGATCGATCCGTGCAGGCGGATCACATCATTCCCGGGTGCCTGTCCCGCCGCCGCGGCGGCGGAAGCGGCGGCTCGTTCGTGCAGGCCGTCGACGTTCTGCGTGATCAGCTTGAAGTGCGGGAAGCGCCGGCTCCACTCGGCAAGGACATGGTGCGCGGCGTTGGGCTCGCACGCCGCGATGCGGAATCGGCGCCACGCGTACCACTCCCAGACGAGCGATGGATCGCGCCCGAATGCCTCCGCCGTCGCCAGCGTCTCGGGCTTGAAGTTCTTCCACAGGCCATCGGGCCCGCGAAATGTCGGCACGCCGCTGGCGGCAGAAACGCCCGCACCTGTGAGAACGGTGATGCGCGCGGAGGGTGTAAGCCGCTGAACGAGCTCGTCCAAGACTCCCCTTGCTACTTGCTACTTGCTACCAGCTTCTTCTGCCTGGCGAGGAACTCGAATGCCTTCGGTAGGTGCGGCACCACGACATCAGTGTGGCTGCCGCCTGCGACCTCGACGTAGGTCACATCGGCATTGAGCTTCTTCAGTGCGGCAACCATGTTGCGCGAACCAGAGACGCTCACCGTGTTGTCCGCGTCGCCGTGGACCACGAACTGCGGAATCGCCTTCATGTTGTCCGCCAGCGCCGGAGCGCCGGTGCCCGCAAACGCGACGAGCGCCGCCCACGTTTGCGGATACTTCGACGCCAGCGACCATGTGCCGATGGCGCCCATCGAATGACCGATCAAGTAGATGCGCGACTCGTCCACGTTGTAGGCCGCCTTCATCAGGCGCAGCACTTCGAGCACGTCCTTCTCGCTGTATTCACCGCGGCGTCGCGCGGCCGCATCGGCGTTGCCCATGATTCCGGATCCGTAGAACCCGTCGCGGCGAAAACCAAGCGGCGAGGCCAGCAGGAAGCCATGCTGCTCAGACAACTGCGGCGGCAGCTTGTCGTAATTGTCGAAGAAGCCGTCTTCGTTGCCGCCCAGGCCGTGCAAGGCAATCACCAGCGGCATCGCCTTGGTGGCGGCGTAGCTCTTCGGCACGTAGACGCGATAGGGCATGATCTCGTTGGCGCCCTGCAGGAGATAGTGGCGCTCGAAGTCCCCGGTCCTCGTCTTGAATGGATCCTTGCCGCCCTTGGCCTCGGCGACGATCGCCTCCGCCTTCATCACTTCCGTCGCAACGTTGAAGTCAGCGAGCTCGATACGGCCGCGGTTCACGTTCTTGATGTAGTCCCCAGGGAACAACACATCTTCCCGCACGGCTGGAATGATCGTCTTTGCGGCAGACTCGAGCGCGCCCAGTTTCGCATCGAGGCCCTTGCTCACAAAAACGCCGAGAGTGGTGGCGCCGAGCGACGTGGTGCCGTCGAAAACTTCGGCCTGGATGGTCATGGCGCCGTCTTCGATCGCCTTCAGATCCAGCTCCATTGGCAGCGGCGATTCGCGAAGATCCCGGCTGACGCCGTCGAACGTCGCGAGCTCGATCCAGGGCGGCGGTGGCGCCGCTTGCGGGCCTCTCGTCGCCGGCACACGCTTGCGAATCGATACCTTCGCCGTGAGCGCGGGCGACAGCTCGATCGCGGGACGATGCAGTTGTTCGAGGCGCAGCGCGTAGGGCGCCAGCGAATCGATCACGGTCCGCTCGCTGCGCAACACCAGAGACGAGCGGTAGTCGAGCTGCGGCGTCCACGCCTGCTTGTCGAGGATCGCCATGCCCTTCGCAAGTTGACGCCTCACCTCGCTGAAGTTGCCGGTGCGGCGCGCGTCTCCAATCGCCTTGTCGACCTCATCGAGTTGCGCCTTCAGCTCACCCTCCGGCTTCGCGGCGGTCCGCAACGAGCTGTATCGCACCTGGAGTGAGCTCAGGCTTGGGAGGGCTTGCGCAAACAGGCCTACGGGCGAACAGACGAACAGGCCAACAGTCAGTATCAGAATCTTCCGCATGTTTAAGCCCCTAAGTCCCTAAGCCCTTAAGACCCCAACGCGTAGGCCACGAGCTCCGCGCTCGTGCCGCCACCAGCGGCGACGACGATGTATTGCTTGCCCTGGAACATGTACGTCATCGGCGATGCGAGCGGACGGCCGGGCGCTTCGACATCCCACAGCGGCGCGCCGGTAGCCTTATCGTAGGCGCGGAACTTCGTCGGCTCAATCTCGACCTTGCTCATGGGGCGTCCACCAACCGGAATGTTGCGCCCGCCGCCGAGGTTGCCCGCACCCATCGCCACGAACAGCAGGCTCTTGGTCACCAGCGCCGCGTTACGAATCGGCGCGCCGAGCGCGGGAAGATTCAAGTCCTTCAGCAAGGGATGATTGCGAGGGCCGTCGCCGATCGCCGCGACCCATTTCGTATCACCCTTGCTCAGGTCGATGGCCGTGACGCGTCCATAGGGCGGCTTCAGCAACGGCAGTCCGTCGAGCATCGGCGGCATCTGTGTTCCACCGCGCGCGTAGAGAAGATTGCTGCGCTCTGCGTTTGGCTTCACGAGCTGCACGACGATCGGGCTCGTCATCGACGGCACGTACAGCGTCTGCGTCTCGGGGTCGAACGCGGCGCCGGCCCAGTTCGCGCCGCCCGCCCACCCCGGATTCACGATCGTGCCCTTCTCCGACGGCGGGGTGAACAACGGACCGGTCTCGAACTGCTTGAACACTTCAAGCGCGGCGGCCTTCAGCTCCGGCGTGAAGTCGATCAGATCACTCTCGGTCACGCCCTGGCGTTCGTAAGCGGGTGGCTTGGTCGGAAACGGCTGCGTCGGCGACGTGCGTTCGCCAGGCACCGTTGACTGCGGAACAGGACGCTCTTCGATTGGCCACACCGGCGCGCCGGTTCGTCGATCCAACACGTACGTGAAGCCCTGCTTGCTGACCTGCGCCAGTGCCTTGACCGGCTTCCCGTTGACCGTGATGTCGACGAGGATCGGTGCCGCCGGGAAGTCGTAATCCCAGATGCCGTGATGCACGCCCTGGAAGTGCCACACGCGCTTGCCGGTCTTCACATCGAGCGCAAGGATGGTTTCCGCGAACAGGTTGTTGCCGGGACGATGACCGCCATAGAAGTCGTCGGTCGGCGTGCCGAACGGCAGGAACACGTAGCCGAGTTCCTCGTCGGTCGACATGTTGGTCCACGCGTTCGTGCTGCCCGTGTAGGTCCACGAATCGTCGCCCCATGTCTCGTTGCCGAATTCGCCCTTCTGCGGGATGGAGTGAATGGTCCACAGCTTCTTGCCCGAGCGCACATCAAAGCCGCTCACGTCTCCGCGCGGCCATTCCTTGTGCGTGGGACCGTCGTGGATGCTCGCGCCGACCACGATCACGTCCTTCACCACAACGGGCGCGGCGCTCACCGAGTAGTTGGTGGCGCGCACGGCGTGCGCGAGGTTGCCCATCAGGTCGACACGCCCCTCGGTGCCAAAGGACTTGTCGAGCGCACCGGTCTTCGCATCGACGGAAATCAGATACGCGTCGTGCGTCCCGAGCAGGAGACGGTCGATCTTGCCGTCGGTCCAAAATGCGATACCGCGATGCACGTAGCCAAGGTTCCCGGGCCGGCCGGTCTTCCAGTTCCCCGGGTCCAGTACCCAGAGGGTCTGACCCGTCGCGGGATTGATCGCCGCGATCTGCCCAAGCGACGTGACGGTGTAAAGGACGCCCTTCACCATCAGCGGGGTATCGGCGTATCCCCCAGGCCGTGCGGTCGGATTGGCGTCGACCACCGCGTTATCAGGCGACGACCAGCGCCACGCGACTTGCAGCTTGCCGATGGTGTCCTTGTTGATTTGATCGAGCGGCGAATACTTGTGGCTCGCCGCGTTACCCGAGTAATGGGTCCACTCAACGAAAGTGCCTCGGGTGCCTCGGGTGCCTTGGGTGCCTGACGTGCCGGTGGTGCAAGCAAAGACAGCGATCGCGACGGCGAGACCCTTTCCACGCATAAGTTGTCCCTCTGAGTTGCGGGCAATCCTAGCACCTAAGGCACTTCAGGCACCCAGGCACAAGGGCACCTTGTTGTTGTAGGATTTCCTGCCCTAAGGAGAGGGCCACATGAAATTCATCATTCGCTTCCTCAGCGTTGTTGTACTCGGCATCGGATTGCTCAGCACTGCACCCCTTTTCGCGCAGGCGACCAACGTCACCGGCGAATGGACCTTCAACGTCACGACCGACCAGGGCGGCGGCACGCCAACCATCACCTTCAAGCAGGATGGCGAGAAGCTCACTGGAAAGTACGTGGGTCAGCTCGGCAGCTCAGACCTGACCGGCTCCGTGAAGGGCAACGCCATCAAGTTCACGTTCACCATCGACGCACAAGGCCAGCAGGCGCCTGTGAACTACGAGGGAACGGTCGAGAAGAACACCATGAAGGGCAAGTTGGACATTGCGGGGATGGTCAACGGGACCTTCACGGCGACCAAGAAGTAATCCAAACATCCGAATCGCTCAATTACCCAAACTCATTGACAGCACTCGTGTAGCTACTGCCTAATACGCTCGTTTGCAGGTGGAGACGTTTAGAGACACCTGAATTGAAGACTCGCCCACTTGCGCCGTGGGAGTTGCGATAGGGAAGGCTGACGCGAAGTGATCGCGTCAGCGACAGCGTTGTCTTTTCCCGCCTCCGGCGGGTTTTGGGGAGGAGCAATTGTGATGCGTTCGCTCACGGTTCGTTGTTTTGCTTTTCTTGCATTCGTGCTGACGCCGATGCTCGCATCGGCGCAAACCAGTGCGATCTCCGGCACGGTCAGGGATGCGTCGGGCGGTGTGCTGCCCGGTGTGACGGTTGAGGTTTCGAGCCCGGCGCTGATCGAAAAGACGCGCTCAACGGTGTCGAGCGGATCGGGCACCTACTCGATTCTCGCGCTGCGTCCCGGCGTCTACTCCGTCAAGTTCGAATTGCCTGGATTCACCACGATCGTACGTGAAGGCGTCGAGCTGACGTCGGACTTCACTGCGACGATCAACGCCGATCTCAAGGTCGGCGCGCTGGAAGAGACCCTCACCGTCACCGGCGAATCACCCATCGTCGATACCTCGAGCATCACCCAGCGCGTTGTCATGACCGCTGAAGTGCGCGAGGCGCTGCCGACCGGCCGCAACATTCAGGCCGTCGGCATCATGATCCCCGGCACGACGCTCGCGCAGGGCGGCGGCGGCGCGCTGTCGCGCGATGTCGGCGGCTCAGGCAACCTCCAGCAGTCTCCGCTGCAGTATCGCGGCTCCGGCGACACCGTGCAGACCATCGACGGTATCCGCCTGAACAACCTGTGCGCGCAGGGCGCCTACAGCGGCGTCTACTGGAACGATTCGAGCTTCGAGGAGTTCAGCTACGTGACCGGCGCAGACTCGGCCGAAGTGGGCCAGGGCGGTATGCGCGTCAACATGGTGCCCAAGGATGGCGGCAACTCGTTCCGCGGCACCATGCTGTTCAACTATGCGGATGAGAGCTTTGGCTCCGACAACTGCGGATCGCCGGGCATCGGCATCGCCTGCTCGCGCTCGAACTTGAGTGGCAGCAAGACCTTCAACGCCAACAACGCGATCACGAACGTCGACGTGATCCAGAAGATCTGGGACGTCAACCCAAGCATTGGCGGACCAATCGTCAGGAACAAGGTCTGGTTCAACTACTCGTTCCGTCATCTGGGCTCCACCAAGACCAAGACCGACGCCTACGAGGACAAGAACCCGTCGCAGTTCGTTTACGACCCGGACTTCACGAAGCCCGGCGTGGACGATGGCCACATTGTCAGCAACGCGGGCCGCATTTCGTGGCAGGTCAGCTCGAAAGACAAGCTGTCCGTTTACCACGACAACCAGCGCAAGTACCGCGACCACTGGGGCATCGCGGCGACAATCCCGCCCGACGCGGCAGGTGTGCAGGTGACGCCGACCAGCTTCGTCAACGTGTCGAAGTACACGCGCACGCACACCAATAACCTGTTGTTCGAGGCCGGCTTTGGCATCTACAACCAGGAATACACCGAGCTGTACCAGCCGAGCGTGACCGGCACCGACAAGAAGGTGTGGGACGAGGACGCGATTCGCAACTCGCGCGTCTACAACGTCGTCGACGCCTCGAACAACCGCCAGGCCAACGCGTGGCCCAACCCCGCCGACCACTTCTCGGTGCTGCGCACGTTCTCTGGCGCGGCGTCATACGTCATCGGGGCGCACAGCTTCCGTGGCGGCATGACCTGGTCGAACGGGGACTGGAGACTGCTGACGATGTGGACCGGCGACATGCAGCCGATCACCTACACCGCCGGTCGTCCCACCTCGGTGACCCTGCGTCTGCCCTCGGACCGCAACAACGGCATCGATCGTGATCTTGGCCTCTACCTGCAGGACAAGTGGTCCATGGGCCGCGTGACCTTGAACCTCGGTCTGCGCTACGACCAGTTCATCGGCGAATCGCGTGAGAGCTCGGTCCTCCCGAGCCGTCACGGCGCCGGCGCGACGTTCGGTGAGTGCGCCGACGGCACCGTTGATCCAGGCGACCTGTGCACGGGCATGGTCCAGAACTGGAAGGACATCTCCCCGCGCGTCGGGTTCGCGATGGACGTGTTTGGCGATGGCCGCACCGCGGTGAAGGCCAGCTGGGCGCGCTACGTGGCCGGGCAGGCGATTGCATTCGCCAACCAGGTCAACCCGATCGGCGCGCTGACCGCAACCGATACCCGCGCATGGAACGACCTCGACGGCAACGGCCTGCCGCTCGACGCCAACGGCAACATCCAGTTCGCCGAACTCACCAATTCGGCGGCGACGTCGACGTTCGGCCGCCTGACGGTGCCGACGACGCAGTACTCGCCTGACCTGCTCCGCGGCTGGGGCAAGCGCGGCTACAACAACGAGATCACCTTCGCGATGCAGCACCAGATCGCGGATCGCATGTCGGTCAACGGCGGCTACTACCGCCGCACGTTCGGCAACGCGACCTTCACCGACGACCTGCGCTACGACGAGAGCAGCTACGACACGTTCTGCATCACCGCGCCGCGCGATCCGGATCTGCCGGATGGCGGCGGCTACCAGGTGTGCGGCGTGAAGGACCTCAAGCCCGCGGTGTTCGCGCAGGGCCTGCCGGCCAACAGCCAGATCCGTTTCTCCGAAGACTTCGGCGGTGAGACAAACCTCTACCAGGGCTTCGACCTCAACCTCGACGCGCGCTTCCGCAACGGCGCGTTCCTGAAGGCCGGTATCGCGGCCACGGCTCGCACCTTCGATAACTGCAACCTCCTGAAGGCCGGTCTCGATGCTGTGGTCACGGCCACCTCGCAGGGCACGGAGATCTACCCTGACGGCTCGACGAGCTGCCACCGCGAATACGGCTACCGCCCGGACTTCAAGGCGTCGGGCTCCTACACCCTGCCCTGGGACATCCAGCTGGCCGGCACCTACCAGTTCAGCCGCGGCATTCAGAACGGTGGCGCGGGTCCGAGCTTGAACGCGTCCTGGGCGCTGACCAGCGCGACCGCCGCAACGATCGGTGCCCGCACCTGGACGGGCGTCGCTTCCCGCACCGTCAACATCCTGCAGGAAGGTTCCGACTACGGGAAATACAACCTCAACCAGCTCGACATGAAGCTGGCGAAGCGCTTTACCGTCAACAAGGTCAGGCTGCGCGTCGACTTCGACCTCTACAACGTGTTCAACAGCAGCTGGCCCTACACCGTCACCACCGCCTATTCGAACGCCGCCACCTCGTCGTGGCAGCGTCCGACGAACGTCTTGCAGCACCGCTTCTTCAAGCTGGGCGGGCACATCAGCTTCTAACGAAGTGAGAAGTGAGAAGTGAGAAGTTAGAAGCTAGAAGCTAGTAGAGAGAAGAGAGAAGCACGAAGTACAATCAAGGCGTGAAGAGCGGGAAGTCCAGGGCAACCAACTTGGGCTTCCCGTTTTTCTTTGTACTCTTCTCACTTCTCCCTTCTCCCTTCTCACTTCTCCCTTCTCACTTCCTCCTTGTGAGCGCCCAGCACGCGCCGCATGCCGTGCTGTCGATCCCGCAGGAAGTCATCGAGCGTCCAGTCACCATCAGGGTCGGCGTTGGCGCGGCGCATGATGATGCGGGGACGACGTCCGCGGAGGCGCAGCGCTTCTATGATCAAGGCCTCGCGTATCTTCACAACTACGCGTGGATCGAAGCCGCGCGAACGTTCCACCAGGCGCTGCGAGCCGACGCGAACCTCGCGCTCGCGCACGTGGGCCTGAGCTACGCGTACATCGAACTGAACAAGACACAGCAAGCACGGCAAGCGCTTGCAGTCGCCCAGAAGTTGGCGAATTCATCTGCGTTAGCTGCGCCATCTGTGGCCCACATCAAGCGCCACGTCGATGCACGGGCAGCGCAGATGGCCGCGGAAGACGCACCTGGTGACACGACGAAGCTGCTCGCCTACCGCAAGGCGCTGGACGGCGCGATCGCCGCCTTTCCGAATGACACCGAATTGATTCTTCGACGGGGAATCGCGGAGTCACCCGATCCCGCTGACCGCGGTCAAGGCTCGGTTCAGGCATCGATCGCGTACTACGAACGGGTGTTGAGATCCGTGCCATCTGCGCCTTCTGTGGCTAGCACCTCTGTGCCTTCTGCGGCCTGGGCGGCCAATCACTATCTGGCCCACGCCTATGAGAACGGCGGACGCATGAAGGAGGCGGCATTTGCGGCGGAGCGTTACGCAGCCGCGAATCCATCCGTGCCCCACGCCGTGCACATGCACGGGCACGAATTGCGGCGGCTTGGACGCATCGCGGAAGCGATCACGCGATTTGAGACCGCCGACAAACTGCAGCGTGACTACATGGCGCGCGAGAAGATCCCGGCCGAGTACGATTGGCATCACGCGCACAATCTCGACCTGCTCGCGGCGTCGTATCAATACGTCGGTCAGATGAAGAAGGCCGAAACGCTGCTGAGACAAGCGTTCAACCTGCCGACGAATCTCCTCGTGCAAGCGGTCAACAAGCGTGAGTATCCGGCGTTCCTGCTCGCGCGCAATCGGCCGGGCGAGGCACTCAAAGCCGCGCAGTCGTTGCTCTCGCATCCAAGCCTGATCGTGCAGGCCACCGGTCACATCGAATCCGGATTCGCGCAGCTTGCGGCCAATCGTCCCGCTGATGGCGCGGCCGCCTCGAACGCCGCGCTCAGGTCGTTGCGCTCGGCACAAGGTGGCCAGCAACTGGTCACGATTGAACTTGAGGCGCTGCAAGGCGAGTTCCTGTTGCGGACCGCGCAACGCGAAAAGGGACGGCAAGTCATGGAGCGGGCGGCCCAGAAGTGGCGATCCCTCCCGGGCCCTGACGCCTGGACGCAGTCGCTCTTCCGCCTCGAGGCCCAGGCCCGCGCGGCCCGCGCCGTCGGTGATTGGGCCCTGGCCGGGCGGATGGCGCAGCTCATGGTCGAGCACGACCCCAACTACGCCGGGACGCACTATGCCCAGGCGCTCGTCGCCCAGAACAGTGGAGATACGGCGACGGCGCGCCGGGAGTTCGATTTGGCCGTGAAAGCGTGGGCAAATGCCGATCCGGACCTCCCGGAGCTGGCTATTGCAAGACGCAAGTAAACCCTCGGGCCCATGCCCTCGTCTATTCGGACATGATGCGCTTTGCCAACGTCTCCTTCGCCCTCCTCCTCGGCCTCGTGCTGGCGGCCCCCGCGGCTGCGCAGCGCGACGGGGACCGCGACGACCGCTCGCGCGGCCCGCGCGAGACCGAAACCGTTGAACGCACGTTGCCCATGCCGGCGGGCGGCACGCTGCGGCTGAAGACCTTCTCGGGCCGCGTGAAGATCACCGGCGGCTCTGGCAACCAGCTGGTCGTGCATGCCATTCGCCGTGCCACGCGCGAGCGCCTGAACGACATCAAGCTCGAGATCACGCAGAACGGCAACACCATCGAGGTCGATGCCAACCATCGCCTCGTCGAACGCCGCAACGACAACGTCGTCGAAACCGACTTCGACATCCAGCTGCCGGCCAGGACGCGTCTCGACATCAAGACCTTCAGCGCCGACGTCACCGTGGTCGGCGTCAGCGGCAGCCAGCACATCGACGGCTTCAGCTCCACGATCATCGTCGAGTCGAACGAATGGGCCGATGGGAATAACATCGACATCAACACGTTCAGTGGTGATGTCCGTCTGCGGCTGCCGGCTACCGCGCGCGGCAACATCGACTTCAACAGCTTCAGCGGCAGCTTCGAAAGCGACCTGCCGGTAACGCTGAGCACGAGCAGCCGACGCAATTTCCGCGGCGCCTTGAACGGCGGCGGGGCCGGCGACTTCAAGCTGAAGACATTCAGCGGCGACGTTTCGATTCGCCGCTAGCGCGCGAGTCGATTTCGGATCTGGGCCTTCGGATTTCGGATTATTTGACGATCACCAGATAATCCGATTTCCGAAATCCGAATTCCGAGATCAAGAGCCGAGCTATCATTCGCTCGTGCTCGACGCCCTCCTCTCCCGACTAGGCCTCACCACACGCGAGCAAAGAGCATGGGCCTGGTATGACTGGGCCAACTCCGTTTACTTCACGACCGTCATCACCGCGGTCTTCCCCAGCTTCTTCGCGACATACGCGGCCAAGGGCCTCGCGCCGGCCGAGGCCACGGCCCGCTTTGGCCTGATCACCACCGTCTCGGTCGCGGTGATCGCGATCCTCTCGCCGCTGCTCGGGGCCTTTGCGGACTACAGCGGCGCCAAGAAGAAGTTCCTTGGCTTCTTCCTGGTCATCGGCGTCGCGTCGTGTGCCGCGATGGCGCTGATCGGCGAAGGCGATGTGACGCTGGCCACGGCCTTGTTCTTTCTCGGCAACATCGGCGTGTCTGGGTCGCTGGTCTTTTACGATTCGCTGTTGCCGCACGTGGCGAAGCCCGAGGAGACCGATCGCGTGTCATCGGCGGGCTATGCGATGGGATACGTGAGCGGCGGCGTTCTGTTGCTGATCAACCTCGCGTGGATCCTGCAGCCGGCGTCGTTTGGCTTCGCGGACACGCCGTCGGCGATCCGCGCCTCGTTCATCGCCGTCGCCTTGTGGTGGGCAGCGTTCTCGATTCCGCTGTTCAGGAACGTGCCGGAGCCACCGGCCGATCATTCCACCCGCGCAGGATCAGCGGTCACCGTCGCGTTCTCGCGGCTCGGACGCACGTTCCGCGAGATCCGCCAGTATCGGCATGCCTTCCTGCTGTTCATCGCCATGCTGCTCTACCAGGACGGCATTCAGACGGTGATCAGGATGTCCAGCGTCTACGGGGCGGAAGTCGGCATCGAGCAGACGTCACAGATTGCCGCGTTCGTGATGGTGCAGTTCGTCGGCATCCCGTGCGCCTTTCTGTTTGGCGCGCTGGGCTCGAGGATCGGATCGAAGACGTGCATCTTCATCGCGATCGGCGTCTACATCCTCGCGGCCGGGCTGGCGTATTTCATGACCAGCGTGACGCACTTCTTCATACTGGCCTTCCTGGTGGCGCTGGTGATGGGCGGATCGCAGGCGCTCAGCCGCGCGATGTTCGCGCGATTGATTCCGCAGGATCGCTCGTCGGAGTTCTTCGGCTTCTATGCCGTCTCTGAGCGGTTCGCCACGGTGTTCGGTCCCGCGCTCTTCACGATCAGCGTGCTGGTGACCGGCTCCAGCCGATCAGCCATCCTCGCCATCGTTGGCCTCTTCATCGCCGGCGGGTTCGTGCTGAGCCTCGTCGACGAGAAAGAGGGCATGCGCGCGGCCGCGCGCGGTTAGGACAGCCGCTTCGTCGATCGCAGCGTTGCGAGCGTCAACACCGCCAGGCCCCAGGCCAGCAGCGCGGCGGCTTGAGGCCAGAGCACGTCCAGTCCAAGTCCCTTCAAGAAGATCCCACGCAGGATGATCAGGAAGTAACGCAGCGGGATCAGGTAGGTCAGCGGCTGAATCCACTGCGGCATGTTCTCGATCGGGAATACGAAGCCCGACAAGTACATCATCGGCGTCAGGAAGAAGAAGATCGCCGTCATCATGGCCTGCTGCTGTGTCTTGGAGATCGTTGACACGAACAATCCAAGACCGAGCGTCGACAGCAGGTAGATCAGGCACATCCCGAACAGCAGCACCAGGCTGCCGCGCATCGGGACCTGGAACCAGTAGATCGAGACGATCAGGACCAGAATCACGTCAATGATGCCGATGGCGGCGTACGGCAGGAGCTTCCCGGTGATCAACTCCCAGCGCGCCAGCGGGGTCACGTTGAGTTGCTCGAGCGTGCCGACTTCCTTCTCGCGAACGATCGCCATTGCCGACAGGTTCGTCGTGATCACCAGGAGCAGCAACGCCACGATGCCGGGGATCATGAAGTCGCGGCTCTCCAGCCGCGGATTGAACCAGACGCGAATCTCCGGCTGCACAAGTCCGCCGACAGGCACGCCCGGGGCCGCCGCGGCGGCGAGGTCCTGCGCGTAGCCGCCGATCAGCGTCTGCGCGTAGCCCATCGCCACGCCGGTCGAGTTCGAATCCGTTCCGTCCGCAACGATCTGGATGGCGGTCTGCCGCCCACCCGCAACCCGGCGGCCGTAGTCGGCTGGGATGTTGATCGCCATCCAGACATCACCGCGATCGAGATAGCTGTCGATCTCGTTCGTGGAGCCCGGCATCGCCACGATCTTGAAGTTGGCTGACGCCTCGAAGCGATGCACCAGCTCCCGGCTCGCCGTTGACCGGTCCGCGTCCACGATCGCGATCGGTATGTCCTTGACGTCCGTGGTGGCCGCATAGCCCAGCACGTTGAGCTGCACGATCGGCGCGATGATCACGATCGCAAACAACCGTGGATCGCGCTTGAGCTCGAGCAGCTCCTTCTTCATCAGGTGGAGGACGCGTCTCATGCGACCGCCTCGTTCCGCGCGTCCTGTGCCTGCCGCGGCCTCATGACCACTCCCTCCGTAGCCGCAGTGATGCCAGCGCCGTGGCCACCGTGGCGAAGATCGCCAGGGCGGCGAGATCCTGCCAGAACGAGATCGCGCCGGCACCCTTCAGCACGATCGCGCGCAACGCCACCAGGAAATACCTCGCCGGCACGATGTGCGTAATCGCCTGCACCACGACCGGCATGCTCGAGATCGGGAAGATGAACCCCGACAGGATCATCGTCGGCAACAGCGACGAGAGCAGCGCGATCTGAAAGGCCACCTGCTGCGTCTGCGCGATGGTGGAGATCAGCAGCCCTTGCGCCTGCGCGCCGATCAGGAACAGCGCGATCGCGCCAAACAGCAGCGGCCAGGAGCCGCGCATCGGCAGGTCGAACAGCGCCATGGCCGACAGGATCACGACCACCGCGGAGACGAACGAGATCACGAGGTACGGCAGCGTCTTGCCCAGAATGAACGGCAGCGGGCTGAGCGGCGCCATTCGCACCTGCTCCATGGTGCCGCGCTCCTTTTCACGCACCACCGACAGCGCCGTGGAGACCACGGCGGTGATCATCGCGATGTACGCGATCAGGCCAGGAACCAGGAACAACGTGCTGCGCAGTTGCGGGTTGTACCAGATGCGCGGTTCGATCGTGATGCCTGGACGTTGTGACGCGGAGCCGGTAACGGAGACAGCCGCGCTGTACTCAGCAACCAGCCGACGTGCATAACCCATCACCGTGGACGCCGTGTTGGCGTTGTCGCCATCGATGATTACCTGGACGGTGACGGGTTGTCGGAGCGTCAAGTCGCGCTCGAAACCTGACGGAATCGCCAGGATCGTTCTCGCGTGACCCTCGTCGACGAGCCGGTCGAGCTCTGCCGGCGAATCCACGTAGCCCACCAGCTTGAAATAGCCGGAGTTCACGAAGGCCGACACCAGTTCGCGGCTCTGCGTGCTGCGGTCCTGGTCCTGGACCGCCAGCGACACATTGCGGATGTCGAAGTTCAGCGCGTAGCCGAAGAGCAACAGGAAGAATGCCGGGATGAACAGCAGGATCATGAGCGACCGTCGATCGCGCAGGATCTGCCGCAACTCCTTGGTCGCAACGGCGATGGCCTGGCGCATTACGCCCTGCCCGCCTCAGCCTTGGCCAAGGCGGGTGCTCCGATCCGTTCGACGACGTCGAGGAAGACGTCTTCGAGGGATGGCCTGACGGTGCCGATCGAGTTGACGCTGATGCCCTGGGCGCTCAGGGCCGACGCCAATGCGCCGGCGTCGAGCGAGCGATCCTTGAGCACCGCGTGCACGGCAGTGCCGAACAGGCTTGTTTTCTCGACACGATCGTGACGATCCAGGATGTCCATCGCTTCAACGGGCTTCGAGGCATGAATCTCGATGATCGGGCGATCGGCGAACACCTGTTTCAGCTCCGTCGCCGTACCCAGTGCCGCCATCGTGCCGGCGTGGATGATCGCGATGCGATGGCAGTGCTCGGCCTCATCGAGGTAATGCGTGGTGACGAGAACCGTGACGCCCTGCCGCGAAAGCGTTCCGATCAAGTCCCAGAAGCGTCGGCGCGATAGCGGATCAACACCACCGGTGGGCTCATCAAGAAACACGATCTTCGGTTCGTGCAGGATGGCGCAGCCGAGGGCAAGACGCTGGCGCCATCCGCCAGGTAGCTCCCGGGTGAGGGTGTTCTCCCGGCCCTTCAGGCCTGCCATCTCGATGACGAAGGCGCGGCGCTCCCGGTATCGCTCACCGGTGAGGCCGTAGACCCCGCCGAAGAACTCGATGTTCTGGTCGACGGTCAGCGCTTCATAGAGCGAGAACTTCTGCGACATGTAGCCGATGCGCCGCTTGACCGCTTCCGGATCGCGGCTGACGTCGACACCGCCGACCATGGCGGTGCCGCTGGTCGGCGTCAGCAAACCACAGAGCATGCGAATGGTGGTCGACTTCCCCGCGCCGTTGGCGCCGAGGAAACCGAAAATCTCGCCCTGCTTGACCGTGAACGAAAGGCTGTCGACCGCGACGAAATCACCAAAGCGCCTGGTCAGGCTTCGCACATCGATCGCAAGATCGCCAGGGTGTGAGGCGGCCGGATGCTCGCTCATCTCGGCCCGCCCATGCTGCGTTCGAGTCGCGCTTCAGCCATCCGGAGGTTTGCCAGTGCGCGCGTGCGCGCCAGTTCGACCTCGAGCTGCGCAACTTGCGCGACGATCACGTCGGTGCTCGTCGCAACGCCGGCAGCGAAGCGATCACCCACGACCCTGCGGGCTTCGATCGCGCTCTTTACGGCCTCCGCGGATGCGTCAACCACGGCGCGCGCGCTCGATCGATCCATCAGCCGTTGCCTGACATCCGCTGCGACCAGCGACTCGATCTCGGCCATACGTTCGCGCGTGGCCTTGATCGCCGCCGCGGCCTCAGCCTGCTGCGCCTTCGACCGTCCGAAGTCAAACAGGTTCCAATTCACGGCGACGCCGACGTCCCACGATTCCTGCCACTCGTCCTTTCTCGGGAAGAGGCGCGGGTTCGGGTTGGCGTAATCCACGCCACCGGTGAGGTTGATCGTGGGCTTGGTGAGCGCGGCTGCTGCACGTTGGCGGAACTCGGCGGCGGCGACGCGGGAATCGAGCGCTTTGAGCTCAGGACGATCGCGGAGCGCTTCCGAAACGGCGTCACCGGCAACGTCCTGGCTGGCCGCGATCGCAGGCCGATCGATGCTGTCGATGGTTTCGATGACGGCTTCCGCGGGCGCGCCGATGAGGCGGCGCAGATCGATCAATGCCGATTCAAGGATGTTGCTGGCCTCGATCAGCTGGGCACGTTCGCGCGCACGCTGCGCTTCGAGGCTCGTCACTTCATTGGGAGGAATCAGGCCGACCTCGAAGCGCTGTTTCGCGTCCTTCAGCTGCGATTCCACGCGGGCCGCGGATTCCTCGAGCACCCGCAGGGTCTCCCGCGCCGTGACGGCCGCCCAATACGCCCGGGAAATCTCCAGGCGGAGATCGGCTCGGGCGGCGATGATCTCGGAACCGATCGCGGTGGCCTCGGCAGCGGCGGCGCGCTCGAGTGCATCGACCCTCCCGGACGTGTAGATCGGCCACTGGATCGACAGTCGGGACATGAAGTTGTCAGGGATGTCCGGATAGACCACCAGCCGGGTGCCGTTTGGCTGCGGGAACGAGAACTCCGTCACGTGGTTCGTGCGCGAGTAGCTCGCGTTCGCGTTGACGGTGGGCTTGTCGCCGAGCGACGCGGTGTGCGCCGCCGCTCTCGCCCCTTCCTCGCGGGCCTTGATCTCCGATAAGCGATGGCTGTTCTCGAGACCGCGTGTGATCGCGTCCGCGAGCGTCAGACGGATCGGCGCAGGTTGCGCGGATGCGGCCGCCGCAAGGAGCAGTGATGCAATGGCGATGTTGAGCGCGGTGCGGGTCATGACGCGGATGCCTCGTTAGCTGCTGTCGAGAGACGCGCAATGAACACGTCTTCCAGAGATGGGACGATCGATCGAACGCTGGAGGGCTCGAGTCCCGCGGCCGTCGTCGCGGTCGTCAGCAGGCCCCTGGCCGACTCGGCGTCGGCGCGGTTGATCCAGATGTGCAGGCGATCGCCAAACACCTGCGCGCTCATCACGTCGGGACGGCCGGTGATGCGATCGAGCGCCTCGCGCGGCGAAGGCACGATCACTTCGAACAGCGTGCCACTCAACCCCGCGCGAAGACGATTCGGCTGGTCGAGCGCGAGCACTTTGCCCTCGTGCAGGAGCGCGATGCGTGTGCAGCGCTCGGCTTCGTCGAGATAGGGCGTCGACATCAGGATGGTGATGCCCTGCGCAAGGAACTGCGACAGGAGTTTCCAGAATTCACGCCGCGATACCGGGTCGACGCCAGTGGTCGGTTCGTCGAGCACGATGACCTTGGGCTCGTGGACCAGCGTGCAGGCGAGCGCGAGTTTCTGCTTCATGCCGCCGGAGAGCTGATCAGCAAGCCGGTCGCGGAACTTCGTGAGTTGCGTCATCTCGAGCAGGCGGTCGCGGCGGCCGTGATAATCCCTGACGCCGTGGATCTCCGCAAAGAACGCAATGTTTTCGTCGATGCTCAGGTCACCGTAGAGCGAGAAGCGCTGCGACAGGTAGCCGACCACCCCGGTCACCCGGCGATGCTGCTTGATGGGATCCTGCCCAAGCACGCTGATGCTGCCGCTGTCGATATGCAGCAACCCGCATAGCGCCCGAATCGCCGTCGTCTTGCCCGCGCCGTCCGGCCCGATCAGCCCGAACATTTCGCCGGGAGCGACATCGAACGAGATTCCCCGAAGCGCATCGACGTTGCCGTACTTCTTGACGACGCTGGTGAATGTGATCGCGTTCATCGCCTGCTTCCTGACCCCTGATCCCTGATCCCCTGATCCCTGATCCCTGATCCCTGATCCCTGATCCCTGATTTACTTGGCGAAGACGATCTCGGCTTCAACCGGCATCCCTTGCTTCAGGACGCCGTCCTGGTTGTCGACGGTGATGCGGACGCGGTAGACCAGCTTCGATCGCTCCTCGGCGGTTTGCACGTTGCGTGGCGTGAACTCCGCTTTCGGTGAGATGTAGGAGATGGTGCCGGTCAGGCCGTTGCCACCAGCGTCTGTGAAAATTGTGGCTGGCTGGCCGATCTTGATTTGCGGGACCGTAGGTTCGGGCACGAATACGTCTGCCCATGCGTGATCGAGGTCGACGATGACGAGCGCCGGAGCGCGAGGAGGAATGACTTCGCCGACCTCAACGAGCTTCTCGGTGACAAGACCGCCGATCGGCGCCGTGAAAGTGGCGTCGCCGAGGCTTTTTTCCAGCATGGCGATCTGTGCGTTGACGGTTTCGACCCGGGCGCGCGCGGCATCAACTTCCTCCCGTCGGGCTCCCGCCTTCACGCGCGCGAGCGTCTCCTCGGCGGTCTTGACACGGCTCTCGGTCGACGCCACGCGGTCGCGAGCAAGGTCACGTCTCGCCGCGGCATCGTCTCGCTGTTTGCGCGATCCGGAGTTGTTCTTCAGCAGCGTGTCGAAGCGCGCGAGGTCCGTTTCGGCGGCGTCGAGTTCTGTTTTTGCGGCGGCGACCTCCGTCTTCGCCGTCTCGATCTGTGCCTGCGCCTGGCGCACGTCTTCAACGCGCGCACCGGCCTGGACCAGGCGCAGTTGCGCCTCGGCGGCGGCGCGTTCTGCTTTTGCGCGATCGATCGCCAGCTGCGCGTCACGCGTGTCGAGGGTCAGGATCGCCTGCCCCTGCTGCACTCGATCGCCTTCTTTCACGGAGAGCGTCAGGATGCGGCCGCCGGCTTCGGCGGCGATTCGAGTTTCGGTCGCTTCGACATGACCGGAGACGCGGATGCGATCTGTGGGCGCCGGTTCGGCGCAGCCCGCAGCGAGGAGGGCGATGGCGATGATGAGTCTGTTCATTGTGGTTACGGTGTGAGCATTCGACGAGCGGTGTCCTGGCTGTGCGCGATCACTTGCTCGTGAGTGATCTCGATCAACATTGGGAAGTCCTGGTTCCTGCGCTCGGGTCTGGCCGCCACCCGTTCGCGTGCGGCGTTGATGATGATCGGCCCGATCACTGACTCGTAGGCGAGGATCGGGTGGATCGGGCGGAAGACGTTCAGCGCCTGGCCCTGTTGAAGGATCGCGACGAAGCTCATGATCACCTTGCGCATGTGCAGCAACGTGTCGGGATCGAGTCGCGGCGCTCCTTCAGCAACCTCGCGCAACATCATCGTGGGCATCCAGGGCCGTTCTTCCGTCATGCGGACGAAGGCGGCAATGAAGGCGTCGAGCTTGGTTTCAGGTGAGGTGTCGCCGGCGGCGATGGTTCCGACCGTTTCGCCTGTCGACTTGAGACCGTCACCGATGATCGCGCGGTAGAGCGCGAGCTTGTCGGTGAAGTGGTAGTAGATCATCGCCTTGTTGACCTCGGCGGTCTTGGCGATGTCGTCCATGCTGACGCCGTCGAATCCGTTCGCGGAGAAGAGCGTTGCGGCCGCGTCAAACACGGCGTCACGGGTCGAACTGGCAGTCTTCCGAGTCATTTGCTGGTTCCGGGGGCTGGCCCCAAACATAGTAACTAACTAGTTAGTTAACAACTAGCCCATCCGTCTGTCAAGCGCACACACCGTAAGATGGGTGCTGTGACCATTGTCGTCGCGGGTGGGTCGGGATTTTTGGGCCGAAAACTCGTCAAACACCTTGAAGCCGAGGGGCATCGGGCGGTCGTGCTCTCCCGTACGGCCAGGGAAGGGGCGATTCAGTGGAACCCGGATGGCTCGCCCGGAGCGCTGCCGAAACACCTCGATGGCATCGACGCCGTCGTCAACCTCGCCGGCGAAGCGCTACCGGACAAGCGGTGGACCGACGAGCGGAAAGAGGCGCTGCGGAGCAGCCGTGTGCTGGCCACGCGGACGCTGGTGCGCGCCATCGCGGCGTGCCCTAATCCGCCGCGTGTCTTCGTCAGTGGATCCGCCATCGGCTACTACGGTCCTCGAGGCGATGAGCCGGTGACCGAGTCAACGGAGCCCGGTTCAGACTTTCTGGCTCGCTTGTGCGTCGATTGGGAACAGGAGGCGCGCATCGCCGAGTCACCGCGCACGCGCGTGGTGCTTGTCCGTACTGGAATTGCGCTCGCCAAGGACGGAGGCGCCCTGCAGAAGATGCTGCTGCCGTTCAAGCTCGGGCTCGGCGCAACATTGGGATCGGGCGAGCAGTTCATGCCCTGGATCCACGCTGATGACTGGACCGCCATGGTGGCGTGGTTGATCCAGAACGAACGCGCCATTGGCGCGTTCAACGCCACCGCGCCCGCGCCGGAGACGAACCGCGTGTTCACGCGTACGGTCGGTCACGTCCTCCGGCGGCCGGCGGTGTTTCATGCACCCGCATTTGCGCTTCGCGTGGCGCTGGGTGAGATGTCGACCATGCTGTTGACTGGCCAGCGCGTGCTGCCGGCCCATGCGGAGCATTTGGGCTTCCGGTTTACCCATCGCACGCTCGAGCCTGCGTTAAGGAGTTTGAGTTTATGAAGAAGTTGTTTGTCAGTGCCCTGATCGCCTGCGCGGCGATGCTTCCGCTCACCGCCCAGACAAAGAGCGCCGAGGAAGAGAACCAGCGCGTGACCACTGCGGGGACGGTGCTCGACGAGATCATGGCCGCACCAGACAAGGCGATTCCTCGCGCGGTGTTGGAGCGCGCCGCCGGCATCGCCGTCTTCCCATCGCTCGTGAAGGGCGGATTCTTCGTCGGCGGCCAGCGCGGCCACGGTGTGCTCAGCGTGCGAGGCAAGGACGGCTCCTGGTCGAATCCCGCGTTCCTGACCATCACCGGCGGCAGCGTCGGGCCGCAGTTCGGAGTGCAGGCCATCGACCTCGTGCTGGTGATCAACGAGACGCGCGGCCTCGAACAACTCGTGCGCAATCAGTTCAAGGTGGGTGCGGATGCCGGCGTCGCCGCCGGTCCCGTGGGTCGGGAGGCCAGTGCCTCGACCGACATCCAGATGCGCGCGAAGATTCTCAGCTACTCGCGCTCACGCGGATTGTTTGCAGGGGTGACGCTGAACGGCTCGACGATCCGCCAGGATCGCGACGCCAATGAACGCTTCTACGGCATCGGCTATCGCACCGGACAGATCGTCTACGAGGGCATGGGCACGGCGCCTGAGGCCGCCAACGCCTGGAAAGAAACGCTGAAGAAGTACGCGAAGTAGCTACGGCTACAGGATGCTGGGCGCGCCGGCTCGGTAGTCGGCGCCCAGCACGCTCACCGAATTCGCTCCCAGCCAGTTGTCGAGAATCCTCGCGTAGACCCCGCGGAAATCGTTTTCGAACTTCACGTCACCGGCGCTGTTCTCGAGCGTCGGGTTCGCCGGATCCAGGTTCAGGTTCGGCGCCGTGCCGTAGATGCCGCCGCGCACGAGTCCGCCGAGCACCATCATGTTGCCGCCGGCGCCATGATCGGTGCCCTGGCTGCCGTTCTCACTGATGCGGCGGCCGAACTCCGAATACACGAGCACCACGGTGTTGTTCAACATGCCCTGGGCGTTCAGGTCGTCATAGAACGCCTTGAGGCCGTCGCCCAGCGTGCCCATCAGGTTCACGTAGGCGCCGGTGTTGGTGCCTTGAGACGCGTGCGTGTCGTAACCACCGGTCTGCACCCAGAACACCTTGGTGCCGATCTGCCGGTTCATCGCGCCCGCCACGGCCTGCAACGCCTGGGCAAAGCCGTTGGTCGGATAGGTGACGGCCGGGCGGTAGGTCGCGACCGTCGCAACGCGATCGAGGGTGCCCAGCGCTGCCTGCGTCGTTGAGTTCACGAACGCAAGATGCGGGCGATCCACGGGCACGTGCGACGAAATGCGCGTCTGCGCCGTGCGTTCGTATGTCGCCTCGGCGCCGCTATTCGGGCTCGAGAACGCGTAGGTGGACGGACTCGTGATTGCCGGCACGCCAACGGTCCTGGCCATCAGCGGGCGCGGGGTTTCGCGAACGGTGTTCCAGGCCACGAGCGGATCGATCGGCGTCTGCAGCGTATCGAGATAACGGCCCAGCCAACCGGTGCCGGAGGTGTTGTTCGTGGTCGCCGTGCCCCAGATGTCGAAGCCGGTGAAGTGCGAGCGGCTCTGGTTCGCGTAGCCGGTGCGCTGCACGATCGCGAGACGCCCGCCGTCAAAGATGCTCTTGAGGCCCGTCAGTCTCGGATGCAAGCCGAGTTCGACGTTCGATGAATCGGTGCCGATCTGCAGGACGTTGGCGGCAGGAATCGCAATCGTCGGGCGCCGGCTGGTGTAGAACGGATCGCGATACGGGATGACCGTGCTCAGTGAGTCGTTGCCGCCGCTCAAGTACACGACCACCAGGTTGCGCGATCCGAGGCTCTGCGCAAACGCGATATCGCAGAGCGCCTGCGGCGCCGCGAATCCGAACGTGAACGCTGTGACGCCGCCCTTGACGAATTGTCGTCTTGAGAAATTCATGGCTTTTCCTGTTGACCTGTTCGCCTGTTCGCCTGTTCGCCTGTCGGCCTAATTAAACTGATACTCGCCTGACCCCACGATCAGGCGCGTCAGGCCGGGCATGCGCGACTGCAGTTGCGCGTCAGAGCCGGTCCAGTTCGTCGAGCGGAGGTAGTCCGACATCGCGGTCAACTGGGTCGAGTTGAAGCTCATGGTCCGGAACCGCGCCAGCGCGTAGTCGCGCAGCGTCTCTGGCGATGAACGATACGGCTGCGCATCACGCGCGAGGTTGAAGCGCTGGTTGCCAGCAAGCGTCGACGCGAAGTTCATGCGCGACAACATCGAGGACGTGGAGATCCAGCCCGGACCGGTCTCCCAGCCGTTGACGTCGGGAGGCTCGTACAACTGCTGGCCCATGTTCGACATCGGCGTCAGCGCGTTGTTGACCGAGAAACCCGTCCAACCGGTCTCCTTGATCGCGCGCACCACGAACTCCGCCGGCCACGAATAGCGCTGATAGAAGTTGCTGGGATTGCGGAACGCCGACGAGCTGAACAGCGTCCGCAACATCGCCTTGATGTTGTAGTTGCCGCCGAGATACGCGTTGGCCATCGCAGTGACCACGGCCGCATCCGGATCCGAGGTCTCGCTGATGAAGAACTTGTAGAGGCGCGTGGCGAGCCGCCGCGCGGTCGCCGGATTGCGCGTCAGCGCGAGCACCAGGTCGAGCGCATCCTGCTCACCCTGCGCGGCCGACCGAGCCGGAATCACCTTGCCGCCGTCCGGATAGATCGCAAACGTGAAGGTCTTGGAGGCCGTGTCGTGATCGTTGGGTCGATAAACAAACTGGTAGAAGCTGGTCTGCACGTTGGCGCGATCACCAACCACCTGCCAGTTGAATCCCGTGAAGACGCGAGCGGCGGCATACACGTCGGCTTCCGTGTAGTTGCCGATGCCCATGCTGAACAGCTCCATGATCTCGCGCCCGAAGTTCTCCTGCGGTCTCGTGCGCGTATTCAGCTGGCTGTCCAGCCAATAGACCATTGCCGGGTCCTTCGCCATCTCCATCAGCAAGGTGGCGAAGCTGCCCGTCCCCAACTGCCGCAACTTCTGGATCTGTCCAGGCTCGCTGCCCGGCAGGCTGTTGGGATCGTTGTCCATCAATCGCGTCGCGCGTTCTTGTCCCACCGCGCCGGCCAGCTTGCTGTACGCGGTCGCGAAGTGGTTGTGCCAGAACAGCGCCATCTTCTCTTCGAGCGGGCGCTGCGAGTGGATCATCCGGAACAGCCATCGCTGCCGCGCATCGTTGATCAGGGTGTTCGGGGAAAACGGCTGTCCTGACTGCGTCGTGATGCCGGCGTACTCAGGCAGGCCAATCTTGGAGTCGTGATCGGTCGATAGCGACTCGTAATTCAGGAATCGGTCGATGACCGTGTCGATGGGTACATTCGACCAAGCCGCCAGCTCAGCAGGACTTGCGCCGAAACCCATACGCCGAAGGATGTGTTCCAACATACGGATCCGTAATCGCCGGGGAAGGGAGCGAGGCCCGGTCTGCGAAGCTTAGACCGGGCCGCCTCTCTGAGGTTTAGTGCAATTCGTGCAAAAACGGGAAAATCTAGTTCAAGCTCAGTAAGTTCGCCATCAGACGATATGCACCGTCTGTGCCCGCAGGCAGCTGGCGCCACAAGCCGAGCCCAGTATATAACCATCGGCCTTTACCGACTCGAGCTTCAACCAGGGCACCGTTTTTCGAACCCTGATTGTAGGGGAAAGGCTCGGTGAACTCGATCAGATCTTTGTACTGGGGATCGCGGCCGGCCTGGTCGAGGAAGTACAAGCCGCGCTCCTGCACCCAGTTGGCCCAATCTGCGCGACCGATACGGTTTGGAGAATTGAAGACCGGATGTGACGGGTCGGTCAGCTTCATTTCCGCGTTCTCGTCGGTGACGCGCTCGCGTCCCACTTTCGCCGGGAACGGTCCGTACTGCGCATCGTTGAATTCGAACTTGTTGTACTGGACGATCACCGTGCCGCCGGCATTCGCGTAATCGAGCAAGCGCTGGTTATACGCGCGCAGATCGGTGCGGCGCTCATAGGCGCGCACACCGGTCATGATTACGTTGTACTTCGACAGATCACCCCACGCGAGCTCGTCGGAGGAGATCATCGAAAGCTTCACGCCGAGTTGCTCGAGCGCAGCCGGCACCTCGTCGCCCACACCCATCACGTAGCCAACCGTCAGGTTCGGCTTCACGCTGACATCCAGCGCTTTCACCGCGACCTGCGGATCGACGAGCACGTGACGGCGGGTGGTGTGCGGGTACTCGACGACCTGGTAGCCCTGGGCGAACGTCTGTCCGCCTGCCGTCACCATCGCCTTGACGGCAACCTGGTTGCCGCCCGGCTTCAGCGCCGCGGCCGCGAGCGTGGCGGCCGGTGGCGGCTGAAGGGCGAAGCGCACCGTCATCGATTCATCCTCGCGCGAGAAGGCCACCGGCTGCGTCGCCGGAGTGGCGCGCCATCCCTGCGGCAACTGCAGCGCCACGTCTGCCTTCGCCGGCCCCTTCGAGTGATTCGTCACGGTGACGCGAATGTCCTTGGTTCCCGGTTCCCGGTTCCCGGTTCCCGTCGAAGTCGAGACGACGATGATCTCTGGCGTTGAGGTGACCGCAAACGCCGGCACGACGTGCACCTCGGCGCGCTTCTCGCCGCTGAAGATGTTGCCTTCCGAGCGCGCCTGGATCGGCAGCGTGGAGGTAAACGACGTGCCGTTAACGGCAATGGTGAATGTCGCCGTGAACGGCGTCGGACGGAACGGCAGGCCGAACGGCACGTCCGCGTCGAAGATGTAGCGGGCGCCGACCGGCCCGTTACGGAAGTGTGCGGCCGTGAGCTTCGCGTCCGCGGGCAGCGTCACGGTCTTGCTGCAGTTGCGCGACGCACCGGGAGCAAGCGTGACCGCGGCATCGCACGCCACGATCGGCGCGGCGCCGAAGCCGTTGGCAGCGGCGTTGAACTCCACCGACGCGCGGCCGCGATTGGCGGCGAGCAGGTCCACCACCAGCGGCTGGCCGGCAACGGCCAGTCCGTCGCGCGCCACCGCGTCGATGCGCACATCAGCCGCGAGCAGCAGCGCCTGGGCAAACTGCGGTTCCTTCTGGCCGAGACGGAAATCAATCTCGTAGCGCGCACCATCGGAGAGCCCCATCGATCCGAGCGACGCGCGCAGATCGCGCAGCGCCTTGAGTGCGGTGCTGAGCGGGCCAATCGCCGCACTCTCGCCACCCGACGCGAGTGCCTTGCGTGCGTCGGCCACTGCAGTGGAGATCGCGTCAAGGCCGGTACCGAGTGCCGCCGGGGCGCCAGGCGCGAACGTCAACAGGCTGCGCAGGCTCGTATCCACGCCGTCGAAGATCTCCTTCTCAGGTCGCGCCACGCCGCCTTCGAGCACGGAATCACGCAGGCGGTAGTTGCGAACGCCGCCGGGACCGCCACCGCCGCCGAATCCGCCACCACCGGTCGGCGCGGGCAACGGCAACAACTGCGACATGCCCTGGCACTTGTGCATGCTGCGCGCCTCGGCGCCGATCTCGTCGTAGGTGCGGCCCAGCAGCGGATCGAACTGCGATCCACCGCTGAAGTTCAACACCGTCGGTGCTTCGGGACCGGGTACGCCGCCAACGCGCGGGCCGGCAGCGCCGCCGCCGGGGCCGCCGGGGCCAAAGCCCGCGGTGTAATAAAACTTCTTCGCCTGCCACGGACGCAGGCCTTCCTTGATCTGTTCGGGGAACTTCGTCGGATCGGCCGCGGCCCTGAAGGCTTCGAGCGTCAGGCGCGATGATGTCTGGTGATGCTGACCGCCGCCGTCACCATCGAACACAAAGCCGACGATCACGTCGGGACGGATCGTTCGGATATGGCGGACGTAGTCACCAAGGATTTCCTGGTGCCCCCACTTCTCGAGCGTCTCCTCGACGCTGAACGAAAAGCCGAAATCGATCGCACGCGTGAAGAACTGCTCCGCGCCGTCGAAGCGGTGCGCAGCCAGCAACTCTTCAGTGCGCAGCACCGCGAGCGGCACGAACAACTCGGGGCCGATCTCGTTCTGGCCGCCTTCGCCGTGCGTTGCCGTCACCAGCGTCGCGCGATAGCCCTTGCCGTGCGAGAAGTAGCCAAGCATCCCGTTGTTTTCATCGTCCGGGTGCGCGGTGGTCATCATGAAGCTGCCGACGGTGTCGAGCTTGCGCAGCGCGAGCTCCAACGCCGGCGCGCCCTTCAGCGCGGCAACCGGTTGCAGTTGATGTTGTGCGGTCGAGTGCGCCGACGCGGCGCCGATCAGAATGGCAACTACGAGAAGAGCTTTACGCATATGTGTAACCCGAGGCCAATGGGCCAAAAGGCGAATAGGCCAATGGGAGAATTCCCACCAGCCTATTAACCGAACAGCCTATTGGCCCATCAAACTATTGGCCTATTGGCCTTCCTAGAAAGTGAACTTGAAACCCAACTGGAACTGGCGCTGTTCGTAACCACCGGTCGGCGTCAGGTCCTTGCCCGACGTCGGCAGCGCGAGCGTCGGCACGCCCTGCGCGTTGGTGGTGACGGTCGCGTTGACGCTCGACACCTGCTCGGTGTTGAACACGTTCTTCAACTCGGCGATCACTTCGGCGCCCATCGAGCGGCCGAAGCGCACCTTGCGCGAGTAGCGGAAGTCGACGTTCTTGCGAGCCGGCAGCGTCAGCGAGTTGCGCGCCACGTTCAGCGGACGATCGCTGGCGGTGCCGTCGTTGTTCAGCTCGAGGTTGCTGCGCAGGTTCACCGGGATGCCGCTCGCGAGCTGGATCGCGACGCCGAACACGTTGTTGTTGAGGATCGCGCCGGCGGCGCCGCCGCGCTCGAACTGCGGCATGGCGACGATCGAACCGACAAACGTGTGGCGCTGGTCGAGCACGTTCGGACCGAGGTCGCGATCCAGGTTGGTCATGTCCGAACGGCCCGCGTCACCCTGCACCGACAGCGTGCCGGTGATCGGCGCGTTGTCTTCGCTCTTGCCCAGCGTGTAGGCGAAGTCGAAGCCGATGCCCTTGTACTGACGGCGGGTCAGCTGCAGCGTCATGTTCTTGTAGGTCGATTCACCCGGCGACTGCACGCTGTTGATCACGTTGTAGCGCGGATCGAGGCGCGTCGTGGCGTTGATCGCCGTGCTGAAGATCGGACGGCCGTCTTCGAGCGTGCCGATCGGATTGATCGGGTTGATGTTGGTCACCACCGGCAGGTTGTAGCCCTTGACGTAGGAGCCGCCGATCGCCACCGAATAGTGATCGCCGATGCCGCGCTCGAGCTGGATGTTGTTCTGCCACGAACGCGCGACCTTGAAGTCGGGATCGACGGTCCATGCCAGGTTCGGGGTCGCGCCGGTGCCGGCCGACAGCGTCGCCGGGAAGACCGGGGCGCCAACCTGGGTCGGCGTGAACGTCGCCGACGCGCGGGCGTTGGTACCGTCGTTCTGCAGCGCCTGCTCGTACATCGCGTTCAGGGTCTGGTCGTACATCAGGCCGGTGTTGGCGCGGACCACCGTCTTGCGGTCCTCACCCACCGTCCACACCGCGCCAATGCGCGGCGCGAAGTTGTTCTTCGACACCGGGAACTCACGCGACGTCAGGACCGGCGCGTTCGCGTCGGCATCGGGCGGCGTGTAGTAGTCGTAACGGACACCGTACAGCACCTTCAGGTCGCTGCTGACGCGCCAGTCGTCCTGCACGAAGAAGCCGTACTGCGACGTGGAGTATTCGAGGTCCGGCAGGCCGAAGTAGGCGGTGTAGCTCGTGTATCCCAGGCGGTTCTCACCCGAGCGCGCGGCGAGGTACGCCGCCAGGTTCGGGAAGGTATAAAGCTGCGCCTGCGGCGACACGCGGGAGTCCTTGACCCACTGCAGGTCGAAACCCGCCTTGAGCGCGTGGTTGCCCTTGAGGAACGTCGTGCTGTTGTTGACCTGCGCCACGTCCTGCGTGAAGCCGAAGCCGGAGTCGGCGACCGATGCGATCGGGCCGCCGATGTTGGCCACGCCGGTGATGTTGATCGCCGGGCCCGTGCCCGACAGCGCGTTCGGCACGCGGCTCTGCGCGCGCGTCGCATACTGCACGCGCAATTCATTCAACGTCGTCGCGCCAAGCGTCGAGATCAACTGCGCCGCCGTCGAGTGCTGGCGGTCGGCGAAGTCGTTGGCGCGCTGCACCGAGACCAGGCCGCCACCGACGTTCGCGGTGATGAAGTTGTCGAAGAACATGTAGCGCACCGACAGGCGGTTGCCGGCGCTCAGCGCGTGATCGATCTTGCCGATCGCGAATTCGGTATTGAGACCGCGCGGCATGTAGGCCGGCTCGGTGATGCCAAGCGCCGCCTGGTTCGCGGCCGAGATCGTGATCACGCTCAGGCCCGACAGGTCGCGCTCTGTGTGCTCGTAGCCGCCGAAAAAGTGGGTCTTGTCCTTGACGATCGGACCGCCGAGGTCGAACGTGTAGACGTTGACGTCCGTGGGCGGCTTCTGCGCGCCCGCGGCGGTGAAGAACGGCAGCGACACCATCGACTGGCGCTGCATGCGGTAGCTGCCCTGGCCCTTGAAGGTGTTGGTGCCCGACGGCGTGATCGCGTTGTAGACCAGGCCCATCGTCTGGCCGAACTCAGGCGCGTAACCGCTGGTGACGACCTTCACTTCGCGAATCATCACTTCCGACATCGGCATCTGGCGCAGGCCGGCGCGATCCTTCTGCGTGTTGTTGCTGCCATCCACCTGGTAGTTGACGCGCAACAGCGCGCCGTTGGCGGTGATACGCGGCACGCCGAACTCGTTGGTCTCGAAACCGACGACGCCGGGCTGCAGCAGCGCGAAGTTGTAGGGATTGCGCGACGTCAGCGGCAGCGTCTTGATTTCCGCTTCGCTGAGCGTGCGGCCCTGTTCGATCTTGGCCAGGTCCACGACCGGCGCGTCAGCGGTGACGGTGATCGTTTCGGCGAGCGCGCCGACGCTCAGCGACACGTCGATCACCGCGGTCTGGCCGGCGCGCAGTGACACGCCGGTCTGTTCGAACTTCTTGAAGCCCTGCAGCTCCGCGGCCACGCGGTAGGTGCCAAGCGACAGCAGCGGCGCGCGATACACGCCGCTTTCGTTCGTGACCACGACGCGCGAATCGCCGGTGTCGATGTTGGTGACGGTCACGGTCACGCCGGGCAGCAACGAGCCCTGTTCGTCTTTGACCGTGCCTTCGATGTTGCCGTTGATGGCCGTCGACTGCGCAAAAGCAGCAGTGCCAATGGCAATGCTGAGGAGAAAAGCCGTGAAAGTGCGAAGCATGGGGGTAAAGCCCTCCGGTGGAGATGTCATTCGAGCAAAGTTCGAGTATATGACGCTAACCGTGTCACAAGGTGTCACGGGGCGGTCCTGGGTCATCTACGACTACGGCGTTCGGCCCTGCGCCGTTCACTTGTGCGCCGTTCCGGCACACCGGACGGAGGGCCCACATTGGCCTTCCGGCGTTCCGTCCCGCGCCGCTCCCTGGCGCGGCGTTCGGCTTTTTCGGTCAACGCGGCCTTCCGGGTGGCCTCGCTTAGCTCTCGTTGTAAGCGGACCGTGCGCCGGGCCGGATCGAGGACCTCGAGCAGCCCGTCATGGGCGGCGCGTGCCTGGGCGTCCACCGGAGGGTTGCCAAACCGGTCGCGCAGCAACTGCGCAGCCTTCAGAATGGCTTCGCGCTGCCACGCCTGGAGCGGATTGATCCGAAAGATTCCAGAATCAGCCATCCGATCTCCCTGCTCCCTCTCCCTGACCCCTGATCCCTGATCCCTGATCCCTGATCTCTTACAGGTTCCTGGCAAACGAGAAGTGCTCATCACCCTTCTCGGGTTTCCCGAGAATGTTGCGAAGGATGATGCGGCTGGCAAGGTATGCGCGCGCGGGATCGTGCGACGTGCCGAACGCGAAATGGTGAAACGGAAAATTGCGGTGCGAACCCGCGTACAACACCCCGTCCACCGGGTGGGCGAGCGGCACATTCCAACCGAAGGCCGGCGCGGTGCCTGAAATCGCCGGGTGAATGCGCGACAGCTCGTACATCAACTGCCCAGTGCGCTGCACCAGCGTTTGCGCCTGCAGCCGCTCGGCCGGACGCTTCTGGTCGGCGCCGGCGATCAGCACGCGATGATCTTCCGTGAACCAGATGTGATGCGGCGGCGTGTCGGTGTCGGTCACCATCGCCGTGGCATTGGCAAGTTCCGCTCGCACGGCCGGCTCGAGCGGCGCTGTCAGCACCACGTAGCGATCTTCGTGGCGCAAATGCCGCTTCAACGGCTTGAACAGCCTCGTCGGCTCGCCAATGCAGATCGCGAGGTTCGTCGTCGTGATCGCGCCGCCGTCGAGATACGCCGTCGCAGTCTTGCGCGTGAACGTGATCTTCTTGACGCGCGACTTCTCGTAGATCTTCACGCCGCGCTTCTTCGCGGCGGCCAGGAAGCCAAGCGTCAACTTGAACGGATCGGCGAAGCCGCCATCCGGCAAGCGCAGCGCGCCTGCGGAGGAAATCGCCGTCTGCCGGGAGACCGTCGCCGGAGCCAGCCAGGCAGCCTTCACGCCGGCAGCTTCACGTGCCGCGCCCTCGCGGCGGATCATCTTGTCGGCCTGGCCCGCTGACAACACGCGCAGCTGATCGGCGACATCGAGGCCCGACTTGATGCCCAGGCGTTTCACCGTCGCGGCCAATTCGCGCGGCGCCGTTTCCATCGCGTCGAACAACGCGCGCGCGACACGTTTACCAGCGCGGCTTTCGAGCTCACGGAAGGATTCACAGGCTTCACCGGACAGTAGACCTGATGCGTATCCCGAGCCGCCCAGACCGATACGTTCCGCTTCGAGAAGGATGACCTTGAGACCCGCCGCCGCGCACGCATACGCGGTCATTGCGCCGGACATACCGCCGCCAACCACCACGACCGGATGTTCGATAACGCCACGGAACGCCGGGAATTCAGGCCGATTCTTGACGGGGACGGCGTCCAACCACGGGGAAACGCCGTAACGAGTTGAAGGCACGTCGGAATTCTAGCCGGGAACCGGCACTCCGGGAGCCGGGAACCGCCTATTTCAGGCGTTTCCGACTCTCAGCGGTTAACAGCTTTGCCTTCCGTTGCACGCCCCAGCGGTATCCACCGGCCCCTCCCCCCTTGGGAGTAACCCGGTGACACGGGACGACGAGGGCAACGGGGTTGGTGGCGCAGGCCCTGGCCACGGCCCTCACGGCCGCGGGCTTGCCAATGCTCTTGGCGACCTCGGCGTACTGCCGCGTTTCTCCGTACGGAATGCGCTGCAACGCTCGCCACACCTTCCACTGAAACGCCGTGGCCTTGACGTCGATTGGCAGGTCGAGCGCCTGCGAATCACCTCGAAGGTGGCCGGCGATCGCCTTGACCCACTCGTGCCGGGGACGCGATTCCGCTTCGATGCTTGCCGCCGGGTATTCACGTCGAAGGTCGCGGATGAGCGCGGCCGCGGAGTCGCCGATCTTCACCGCGCACACGCCGTGCTCCGTCGCGGCGACAAGCACGTCACCGATCGGGCTGGTGATCGTCGAATAGTGGATGTTCATGCCGGCGCCGCCGCGCCGATAGGCCGAAAGCGACATGCCCTTGCCCGTCGGTGACGCTTCATACACGCGGCTCGGCGACCCGTATCCCGCCTCGTAAATCGCCGTGGTCACATCGCGGCCATCGCGCAAGCTCGTGCGCAACCTGCCGGCGCGAACGGCAGATTGAAACTCGCGCGGAGACAAGCCAACGACGGCCTTGAACCGGCGTTGCAGGTGATGCGGGCTCATCGAGACGACGCGAGCCAGGTGGTCGAGCGTCACGGTCTCGTCGGCGTGCAGCGTCAGGTATGCGGACGCGCGCCGCACCGCGTCGATGCCCGGCACCGACAGCCCGACGGTTTCTGGGCGGCAGCGCTTGCAGGCGCGAAATCCGGCCTGCTTGGCCTCACCCGTGGTGTCGAAGAACTTGACGCGATCCGCGCGCGGCCGCCGGCTCGGGCAGCTCGGCCGGCAGAAGATGCCGGTCGAGGTCACGCCGTAGACAAACGTCCCGTCCGCGGCCGAATCCCTCGACGCCAGCGCTTTCCACCGCAGGTCCAGGCCCGTCATCTCGTGCAGTTGATCGTGCATCATGTCCAGACGGTACGCCTAGTGCCCGCCTGGCCACACTCCGCGGATTGCGATCAGAGTAACGGCCGCCATCGCCCCCATATACTGCGCGGGTCCGCAGCCATGACCAACGGAGGATCCTGTGAGGGTCCGCAGGCATGCCGCCGGGAGGATCCTGTGAGGGTCCGGGAGGATCCTGTGAGGGTCCGGGAGGATCCTGTGAGGGTCCGGGAGGATCCT
>CAZVLS010000004.1:128780-148367 GCA_964628295.1 uncultured Acidobacterium sp. | reverse complement strand
GTGAGGGTCCGCCTTTAGGCGGACCACGCCGTTGGCTCGACTGCTGCTTGGCAGCTGTCATGAGCCTAGGTCACCCAGCCCCACTTCGCGGTTTCGACTACATCGGTATGTATTACTACTCGCTGACGTGGTGCTGCCACGAGCGCCAAGCCTTGTTTCTTCAGCAGGATCGAGTCGATTTGGTGCGCGAGCAGATTCTGCGCGCCTGCATCCAGTGTGAGGTTGAAGTAATTGTCGACTGCTACATGCCGGATCATGCTCACCATCTCGTCCACGGCAAGACGCCCAAGGCAGATGGATTGAAATTCATCCGCCTGGCAAAACAGTACTCCGGCTTTCACTACCAGAAGGAGTTCGGGCATCGCCTTTGGCAACGGTACGGTCACGATCGGTTCCTGAGGCAGGACAAGGATGTGTGGGGGATCGTGAGGTACATCATTGAGAACCCCGTCAGGGCTGGCTTGGTTGGAAGCGTGGACGACTATCCATTCATTGACTCTCAGTTGCACTCAAGAGAGGAACTGAAGAGATGGGCATATACGATCTGGTGAAATGGTCCGGCTAAAGCCGGACCCTCACAAGCAAACAGGAACATCCGTCCAATTGCTCGCTTTGTATCGCTTAGTGAGGGTCCGCTTCAGGCGAACCGACCTCAAGCGCGCCCCTCATATCCTGTGAGGGTCCGCCTTTTAGGCGGACCACCTCAGGCACGCCCCCAGATCCGGTGAGGGTCCGCCTTTAGGCGGACCACCTCAGGCACGCCCCCAGATCCAGTGAGGGTCCGCCTTTAGGCGGACCGCCTCAGGCACAATAGGCACCCATGGTCCGTCGGCTACTGCGCGTCGTTTTGATCGGGCTGGTCATCCTTGGCGTACTGATCGTCGGCGGCGGCCTTTACGCCCGATCGCAGATTCGAGCCAGCCTCCCTCAGACCGAGGGCACCGCCACCATCGCCGGGCTCGGCGCCGACGTTCGAATCGAACGCGACGCTCTCGGCGTGCCGACGATCAATGCCGCATCACGCGAGGATGTCGCACGTGCCCTGGGCTTCCTGCACGCGCAGGATCGTTTCTTCCAAATGGATCTGCAGCGCCGCCAACCCGCCGGCGAACTGTCCGCATTGGTCGGTCCTCGCGCGCTCGATGTCGATGAGGAAATGCGCGTGCACCGCTTCCGCACTGTCGCGAAGCGCGCGTTGGACCTGACGACGCCCTCTTATCGCCGCGTCCTCGAGGCATACACCGAGGGGGTCAACGCTGGATTGAACGCCCTCGGCGCCGTTCCTTTTGAGTACCTGGTGCTACGAGCAACGCCGGAACCATGGCGGCCGGAGGATTCAATCCTTACCGTCCTCGCGATGTTCAACACGTTGCAGGGACGCCAAGCCACCTTCGAACGCTCACACGGCGCCCTCAAAGACACGCTGCCCGAGCCGATGTTCCGTTTTCTCTCAGCAGTTGGTTCGGAGTGGGAAGCTCCCGTCGTTGGCAACGCTGTTGTACGACCGCCGATCCCGGGACCAGAAGTCTTCAGCGTCCGTTCCGGACGGGCCACGGAGGCACGGTGGCAGGGAGCAACATCGAGAAAAGACAAAGAAGTCCTCCGTGCCTCTGTGCCTCCGTGGCCCGAGCTTCAGCTCGCGGGCGAAGAGATCTCAACTATCGGTAGCAACAATTGGGCTGTCGACGGTGCCCATTCCGCCAGCGGTGCGGCGATTCTCGCCAACGACATGCATCTCACCATCTCGGTGCCGATCATCTGGTACCGCGCATCGTTCGCGTTTGGCGGCGAGCGCGTCACCGGTGTCACGCTCCCGGGCATTCCGCCACTCGTCGCCGGCAGCAACGGCCACGTCGCGTGGGGACTCACGAACACCGGCGGCGACTGGAGCGATCTTGTTCGCATTGAACCGGACCCGCGCGATCCCGCGAAGTACCTGACACCTGACGGGCCGAAGGCCTTTGAAGTCTTCCAGGAAACCATCGCGGCAAAAGGCGCGGAGGCGAGGACCTCAACGGTGCGCGCCACCATCTGGGGACCGGTCGTGTGGAAGGATGCGCGCGGCCGCGAGTACGCGCAGCACTGGATCGCGCATGACCCCACGGCGCTTGCCGCGGATCTCACCGGCCCGGAGCGCACGCGGAGCGTGGACGATCTGCTCGGCACGATCGCCGGCCTCGGCATGCCGAACCAGAACGTCGCGATGGCGGACTCGTCGGGACGCATTGCGTGGACGGTAGGCGGGGTCATTCCGCGCCGCACTAGCTACAGCGGCATGACGCCGGAATCCTGGGCGGATGGCTCTCGCAAGTGGGATGGTTACCTCCGCACCTCGGAATTCCCACGCATCGTCGATCCCCCAACCGGGCGCTTGTGGACCGCGAACTCGCCGGTGGTGGGCGACCAGATGCTCGCGGCGATCGGCGAAGGCGGCTACGCGGACGGCATCCGCGCGCGCTTGATTCGCGATCGCCTGATGAAGATCGAGAAGGCAACGCCGAAGGACATGCTCGACATTCAGCTTGAAGATCGCGCGCTGTACCTCGAACGCTGGCGAAAGCTCCTGCTGGATGCACTTCCGGCTCCCGGATCCTCGGCTACCGGCGCCGAACGGCGAGAGGAATTCAGGCGCCTGGTCGACACGAAATGGACCGGCCGGGCTTCTCCAGACTCGGTGGCCTATCGATTGGTGAAAGAGTTCCGCACCTTGTTTGTGGGTCGAGTAATGGCCTCCTTGATTGCGCCGGCTCTCGCCGTGGATCCCGCAATCGACAACATCCGTCTGCAGCGCGGCGAAGGACCTGTGTGGCAGATCCTGACCGAACGGCCGATGCACCTGCTCGATCCGAAATACCGCTCGTGGGACGACGCGATCCTCGAAGGCGTGGACGCGACGATCGCCCGGCTCACCGAAGGCGGCGCGACGCTGAGCGATCGCACCTGGGGTGAGGCGAACACCGCCGAGATCAGGCATCCTCTCGCTTCCGCCATTCCGTTCTTCGGCCGCTACCTCAACATGCCCGGCGCTCCGCTGCCCGGCGACATCTACACGCCACGCGCAAGTACGCCGCGCACCGGTCCATCAGAACGCATCGTGGTCTCTCCCGGTCGGGAGCACGAAGGCATCCTCCACATCCCCACCGGCCAGAGCGGACACCCGCTCTCGCCGCACTTCGGCGATCAATACCGCGCATGGCTGAACGGTGAACCCACGCCGTTCATGCCCGGCGACACCGTTTCCACACTCACACTGAGCGCCCGCCAATGAACGAACTGAATCGTCGAGACTTCCTGAAAATTGGCGGGGCGGCCGCTGCAATCGGCGTCGCACCCTTACCAGCCCCACCCGCCCCACCCGCCCAACCTGCCCCGATCCCTCTGGTGCGAATCGGCATGGTCGGCATCGGCCTCCAGGGCGGATCGCATCTCGAAAACTTTCTGAAGATCCCTGGATGCCGCGTCACCGCGGTGTGCGACGTTCGCGAAGAGCGAACGACGTGGGCGAAGCAGCAGATCACCGCGGCCGGTCATCCAGAGCCGACCGTCTTCGCGCGCGGACCGCGTGATTTCGAACGCCTGTGTGAAACGCAGGATCTCGATCTCGTCTTCACGGCGACGCCCTGGGAATGGCATGTGCCGGTGATGCTCGCGGCGATGAAGGCCGGCAAACACGCGGCGACCGAAGTGCCCGCGGCCATGACACTCGACGATTGTTGGGCGCTCGTTGAATCCGCAGAGAAACATTCACGCCACGCCGTGATGATGGAGAACTGCAATTACGACCGTCCCGAAATGATGGTCCTCAACATCGTCCAGAAGGGATTGCTCGGGGATGTGCTGCACGCCGAGGGCGGGTACCTGCACGATCTGCGCGAGATCAAATGGGAGAAGAAGGACGAAGGACTGTGGCGACGCGCGTGGTCGCGCAAACTCGATGGCAATCCGTACCCGACCCACGGCCTTGGCCCGGTCGCCAACTGCCTGGATATCAATCGCGGTGACCGCCTCGACTATCTCGTCTCGATGAGCGGACCGTCTCGAGGTTTGCAGGACTGGGCGCGCGAACACTTCCCGGAAGGATCACCGGAGCGACAAGAGCGATTCGTGCTGGGCGATGTAAACACCAGTCTGATCAAGACCGCGCTCGGCAAGACCATCGTGGTGCAGCACTGCACCAACCTGCCGCGTCCTTATAGCCGCATCAACACCGTGCAGGGCACCAAGGGCATGTTCCAGGGCTACCCAAACCGTCTCTACATCGAGGGGCGTGGCACGCCGCATCGCTGGATCGATGCCGCAACCGTTCGTGATGAGTTCGATCACCCGCTGTGGACCGCGATTGAAAAGCGCGCCGCCGGCGCCGGCCACGGTGGCATGGACTACATCGAAGACTTCCGCCTGATTCAATGTCTGCGCGACGGCACGCCGACCGACATGAACGTCTACGACGCCGCGGCGCTGAGTGCGGTAGTCGAATTGAGCGTGAAGTCGACGGGCAATCGAAGCCGCCCCGTGGAATTTCCCGACTTCACCCGCGGCCGCTGGCGCACCAATCCCAAGCTGCGGATCGATGGCCAACTGATGGCGTGATTAGCGCGGCCTGAACAGCTCGGCCAATGCCAACGAGAATCCCGGGAGCAGCTCGGTTGTTAAGGTGGCCGAACTCGACAAGAGATCCGTGTCTGCGAATCGATCGCCGTCACGACGCAGCACCTTGACCGTCATTTCGCGAGGATCGACCATCCAGTATTCGAGAACACCAGCGCGTTCGAAGAGCTTGCGCTTGATCGTGTGATCTCGCCGACGCGTGCTCGGTGAGAGAACTTCCACAACAATCGCCGGCGGCCCTTGGACGTTCGTTTCTGTTAAGATCTCGCGCTGATTCTCCAGCACTATCAGCAAGTCCGGCTCAACGACGTCCCACTTCGACAAGACAACGTCGAAGGGCGACAAGAAGACCTCTCCCACACCAGGGTGTTTGCGCAAGTACCGCTCGACCTCATAAACGAGGTCAAGCAGAACTCTCTGATGTCGCCTCGCTGGAGACGGCGTCACGTAGTGGACCCCGTCGATGATCTCGTGGCGCTTCCCGTCGTCGGGAAACAGCAGGAAGTCCGCGTACGTGAGCCGTGTGTCGGCGTGTGCGGTCGTCGGCATCGCGTCCTTTCCGGCCATAAGGCCATGCTACACCCGGGCATGGCCCCTCTGAAGAGCGAACTCTGTGCCGTTTCAGTTAGCGTGACAATTCAGCCGCAGCAGCCGTCAGAACTTTCTGACGATGTTGACCATCGGAATCAGGACCGTGTCTTCGAACAGCGGCAGCACGAGCCCGACGTCCGCTGACAACTTCTCGCCGAAGAACCGCACGCCGCCGCTGACGAACCCGCCACCCTTGAAGAGATAGTTTTCAGAGACCAGCTTCATCCGCCTGCTGACGCGGTGTTCGCCACCGATCATCACCACCCCCGCTCCCGCATCGTCGTCATCGCGGTACTCGTCGCCGGTCCATCGCGCGTAGGCGTATCCGCCGCCAACGGAGATCGCGGAGTCGGTGCTTCCGTGCGTCACCACGCCGTAGGCGATGCCAACGTGTGCGTCGTCATCAATATTGAGGAAGTGCATCGCCCCAAGCGAGGCTGATGTGCGGCCGCGTTGAAAAACCTGGAGCTTGGGTGTGAACCAGTACGGGCGCTCGAAGTCGCCGAACACGAGAGGCGTGCCGGCGCCGATCGACAGCCGGTCGGTGATACCCACCTGCACGAACGGCAACAGCACCTCGTAGACGCCGAAGTACACCTCGCCCTTCTTCAGGGATCGACCCGTTGGACCAAAGAAGAGACGGGTGGCGTTCGGATCCTCGCGCAGGAATTCGCCGTTGACCACACGCCCTGTGATTGGCTTCAGAGAGCGAACCGCTGTCGCCTCGACGGTCATCTCCACGCCGGACGTGGTGCGGAAGATGAACTGCCCGTCACCGATCGAAACCACGCGACCGATGACTGAAGACCCATCACTCAATTCGAGTTCCTGCGTCACGTCCGCTGCAGGAATCTCGATCGCGGGACGCGTCGCCTGCGGCGCCTGTTCCGCAGCCGAAGAAGTCATGAGCACCGCCGCGAGCAGAAGACCTGTCATGTAACCAACCTCCATGCTTCAACAATGGCGCCGGAGGGCGGGAAGAGTCCTGAGAGGACGATGAGGAATGGCTGAACTTATGAGGCGCGGGCGGCGAGCTTGGCGAAAAGCGCCTGTTTTCCGGCGTGATTCCGCACGGCGGCCAACATCGGATCGATGGGGATGATCCACCCGGCGGGCCCTGCGGGTGCCGTCGAGAGCAGGCGATCGAGGCCGGCGACCGCCAGATCGACTTCACCGCGGGCGATCTGCGCGCCGGCCGACACCAGCGCCGCTTCCGCGTCGCGGCCGCGACTGATCAATTCCGCGATTGCCGCTTCGAGCGCTGCGCGTGTTGAAGCGATCGCATCAGCGTCGGCGGTTCGCACCGCGATAGCGTAATTGCCGACCTGTGCCTTCTGGTGTGATGCATCTTGCGCGAGCGCGCGCGCAAACGATTCGGTCGCGCCAGTGACGTCGTCTTGCGCGAGCTTCACGAAGCCAGATGCCACGTGCGCGTTGACGCCGAACTCGCGCGCATAGACATGCCCTGAAGCGGCAGCCGCGATCTCTTCATCGAAGCTGGCGACGGCGGCCGTGGGGTCGCCTGCGGCGGCCTTGATCAACCCGTGCAGCCAGTGATGACCGACCGCGGGGAGCGGTGTGTGGTCCTGGTGCTGACGACGTTGCGTTTCAACGCCAATCGCCGCTTCCTGCTCGGCGCGCGCCATCGAGCCACGCGCCACGAACACCATGCACGCCAGCATTCGAGCCGGCGCGAATTCCGGCATCAGCGACAGCGCCCTGTCCACAGCGCGCAGTCGTTCCTCACCCCACGCGCTATAGGCGAGCCGATATTGATGACGCCAGTTGTTGGGTTCGAGCGCAGCGGCGCGGCGTGCCGCCGCCTGGCCTTCTTCTGACTTGCCGCTTGCACTCAGCAGATACCCAAGCACCGCCCAGCCCTCACCGAGCGAGGCGTCGAGCTGCGTCGCTTCGCGCGCCGCCTTCATCGCGCGTTCCGCCAGTGATCGATCCGGCGCGCTACCGAAGCGCGTCTTCTCGTACTGCAGCAGGTAGCCGTTGGCGAGGCCGGCGTGCGCCGGCGCATACCGGGGCAACTCCGCGACTGTCTGTTCGAATGAGCGAACCGCTTCATCCAGCTTCGCCGCATCGAGCGTATCGAGCGCCAGCCTGCCTTTCACCCACTCCTGGAACGGATCGGTGGTGCTGACAACGGTGGTTTCGCTGATGAAGCGGTAGCCGCGTCGCGACGCGGTGGCGAGATGCTTTGGAGCCGATGCGTCTTCACCGATCGCCTTGCGGATGTCGGCAATCGCGCGCGTCAGCGTGTTCTCCGTCACGTTGACGTCGGGCCAGAACTTTTCGAGGAGCTCTTCCTTCGTCACGATCTCGCCGCCACGCGACACGATGAAGCCCAGGATCTCGACCAGCCGCGGAGACAGGTCGACGGGTTCGCTGTCGCGCGACAGCATCCATGTGCGCGGATCGATCTGGAAGGATCCGAAGCGAATCATCAGCGGAGCACGTCGCGGGCCGCGAGCGCCTTCGCCGCAGCCTCGTCAACCGTATCGCCGAGTGCCGTGATGTGACCCATCTTGCGTCCGACGCGCGGATCGCTCTTGCCGTAGAGATGCAACTTCACGCCAGGCATCGCCAGCGCTGCCGCCCAGTCCGGCTCGCCGTTCGCCCAGATGTCGCCAAGCAGGTTCACCATTGCAGCGGGCTTGATCAGCGACGTGTCGCCGAGTGGCAGGCCGCACACCGCGCGCACCTGCTGCTCGAACTGCGACGTGACGCACGCATCGATCGTGAAGTGACCCGAGTTGTGTGGCCGTGGCGCGATCTCGTTGACGAGCACACGGCCGTCGCGCGTCACGAAGAACTCCACGCACAGCACGCCGACGTAGGCGAGATCCTCGAGCACGCGGTGCGCGAGATGCACGGCTTCACTCGCAATGCTTCCCGGCACGCGCGCCGGCGACACGGTGAGGTCGAGGATGTGATTGCGGTGCACGTTCTCGATCGCGCCGTAGTGAGCGAACTGACCATCGAGGCCGCGCACGGCAACCACCGAGATCTCGTGCGTGAAGTCGACGACTTTCTCGATGATCGCTTCCTGGTGGCCAATCAGGCCCCACACGCGCTCGGCGTCTTCAATGCGATTGATGCGGTGCTGTCCCTTGCCGTCGTAACCGAATGCGGCGGTCTTCACGATTGCCGGCAGACCCACCGCGCCAAGACCGATCGCGAGTTCATCGAGCGATTGCGCCTTGGCAAATGGGGTCACGGGATACCCGCGGTCCGCGAGGAATGCCTTCTCGCGCGCGCGTTGTTGCGTGATGTGAAGCGCCGAACCGCTCGGGCGAACCGGCACGATCTCGGCCGCGGCATCGGCCGCGTCGGTGGCGACGTTCTCGAACTCGAACGTCATGATGTCGACGCCGCGCGCGAACGCGCGAATCGCCTCGATGTCGTCGTACTGCGCGTTGACCTCGAGGTCCGCGACCTGGCCGGTCGGCGTGTCAACGCCCGGAGACAGGGTGTGGACGCGATACCCCATGCGGCGCGCTTCGAGCGCCATCATGCGGCCCAACTGTCCGCTGCCCAGCACGCCGATAGTCGCGCCAGGCAACACGATCCGGTTCACGGAAGGGAGTCCTGCCGCACCTTGGCGGTTTGCTCGGTCCGGAACTGGCGCAGTTGTTCGCGCAACTCGGGACGCGATGTGGCAAGAATGCCGATCGCCAGCAGGCCCGCGTTGATCGCACCGGCCTTGCCGATCGCCAGCGTGCCAACCGGCACGCCGCCGGGCATCTGGACGATGGACAGCAGCGAGTCGAGGCCCTGGAGCGCGGCGCTTTGCACCGGCACGCCCAGAACGGGCAGCACCGTATGGGACGCCACCATGCCCGGCAAGTGCGCGGCGCCGCCGGCGCCAGCGATGATCACCTGGATCCCGCGCGCCTCGGCCCCCTGCGCAAACTCCGCCATCCACACCGGGGTCCGGTGAGCGGAGACGACCTGCTTTTCGAATGGAATGTTGAACTTTTCAAGGGTCTCCGCCGCATGACACATCGTGTCCCAGTCGGAGGTAGAACCCATGATGACGGCTACAAGAGGTTTATCAGTCACGCCAGAAACGCCGAGTATAACTCTTTACTCTCGACTGTAGACTGTTGACTGCCCTATGGAATGGCTGAATTACCACCACCTCCTCTACTTCTGGACCGTCGCGCGCGAAGGCACCATCGCGCGCGCCAGCGAGGAACTGCGCCTCGCCCAGCCGACGATCAGCGGACAGATTCGCGTCCTTGAAGATCAACTCGGCGAGAAACTCTTCCAGCGTTCGGGACGCAACCTGGTCCTGACCGACATGGGACGGCTCGTCTATCGCTACGCCGACGACATCTTCGGACTCGGCCGCGAGTTGATGGACACGCTCAAGGATCGCCCGACCGGCCGGCCCGTGCGCTTCCAGGTCGGCGTCGCCGACGAAGTGACGAAGCTGATCGCGTATCGATTGCTCGAGCCGGCCATGCATCTCGATCAACCCGTGCACATCGTCTGTCGTGATGGCGCGGCGGAACGATTGCTCACCGATCTCGCCACACACAACCTCGATCTTGTCATCGCCGACACGCCGATTCCTCCGGCGATCAAGGTCAAGGCGTTCAGCCATCCCCTCGGTGAGACGCCGGTGACCGTGTTCGGCACGGCCAAGCTCGCCGCGCCACGCCGCAAACAGTTTCCGAAGTCGCTCGACGGTGCGCCGTTCCTGGTGCCCACCGTCGGCAAGACGCTGCGGCGCACGCTCGATCAGTACTTCGAACAGCAGGGCCTGCGCCCGCGCATCGTCGCCGAACTCGATGACAGCGCGCTGCTGACGACGTTCGGGCAGGCGGGAGCGGGACTGTTTGTCGCACCCACAGTGCTCGAGAAAGAAGTCATGCGTCAGTTCGGTGTGACGATCGTGGGACGACTGGACGAGGTCCGCGAACGTTACTTCGCAATTTCGGTGGAACGCCGCCTGAAGCATCCCGCGGTCGTGGCGATCTCAGAGGCCGCCAACGAGATGCTCGGCAGCAACCGCAAGAAGGTCTGAGCGTAGAATTTATGTCTATGAAACGTTGGGTCACTCTCTCGGCGTTGATCCTCGCGGCCTCCGTGACCGTCGCTGCACAGCAGCCGGCGCCGCTCTCAGTTCCCTTCACCCAGTTCAAGCTGCCCAATGGATTGAACGTGATCCTGCACCGCGACACCAGCGTGCCGGTGGTGTCGGTGAACGTCTGGTATCACGTCGGCTCGGGTCACGAGCGTCCGGGACGCACCGGGTTCGCGCATCTCTTCGAGCACGTCATGTTCGAAGGCTCGATGCACGTGCCCGAAGGCTCGTTCGACACGTGGCTTGAAGCGGCCGGCGGCAACAACAACGGCTCCACCACGAACGATCGCACCAACTACTACGAGGACCTGCCGGCCAACGCACTCGAGCTTGCGCTGTTTCTCGAGTCTGACCGCATGGGCTTCCTTCTCGACGACAAGGCGCCGGACAAGATCAACGGCCAGCGCGATGTGGTGAAGAACGAGAAGCGCCAGAGCGTCGACAACCAGCCCTACGGGCAGGCGTTCATCGAGCTGCCGGCGATGATGTACCCGGCGGGACATCCCTATAGCTGGTCAACGATCGGCTCGATGGAAGACCTGAGCGCCGCGAGCTTCGAAGACGTCGCCCGCTTCTTCCGCACCTACTACGTTCCGTCCAACGCCAGCATCGTGATCGCCGGCGACATTGACATTGCCGCCACGCGCAAGCTGGTCGAGAAGTGGTTCAGCGATGTGCCCGCCGGCAAGCCCGTCCCGGCGCTGAATGCGCCGACCGCCGTGCTCGACGGCGTGAAAAAGAAGACCATCACCGATCGCGTGCAGCTGCCGCGTTTGTACCTGGCGTGGCACACGCCGGCGATGATGAAGCCCGGTGACGCCGAACTCGACCTCGTGTCGAACCTGCTCTCCGGCGGCAAGAACTCGCGGCTCTACAAGCGCCTCGTCTACGAGATGCAGATCGCCCAGGACGTCAACGCGTCCCAGCAGTCGCAGGCACTCGGCAGCATGTACGTGATCACCGCGACCGCTCGTCCGGGTCAGTCGCTCGACACGCTCCAGGCCGTGATCGACGAGGAACTCGACAAGCTGCGCACCACGCCGCCTGATGCGCGCGAAATGACGCGCGCGCTCAATCAGACCGAAGCCAACTTCTACCGCAGCATGGAACGCGTTGGTGGATTCGGTGGCAAGGCCAACCAGTTGAACTCGTATTACAAGGCGGCCGGCCAGCCGGATTATTTCCAGAAGGATCTCGATCGCTACCGCGCAGTGACCGCTGCTGACATCAAGGCGGTCGTCGAGAAGTACCTGCCCAAGGATCGTCGCGTGGAACTGAGCATCGTTCCTGGAGAAAAGAAATGATTTCGGGCTTCAGATCTCGGATCCCGGCACTGACGGCCGTCGTCGCATTCCTCGCGCTCGCGCCGGTCGCGGCCGTGGCGCAGGACAAACCTGATCGCAGCAAGCCGCCGGCGATCGGTCCCGCGCCGTCGCTGAAAATGCCGGCGATCCAGAAGCAGAAGCTGTCCAACGGCCTCGCGGTGTGGATCGTGGAACATCACGAAGTGCCGCTCGCGCAGGTGAACCTGATCGTGCGCTCCGGCAGTTCGGCGGATCCAATCGGCAAGTACGGGGTTGGCAGCCTTACGGCCGCAATGCTCGACGAGGGCGCGGGCACGCGCTCTGCGCTCGACCTCGCGGACGGACTGGAGTTCCTCGGCGCCAACCTCTCGACGACGAGCTCGTTCGACTACTCGGCGATTCGCCTGTCAGTGCCGGTCTCAAAACTGGCTGATGCGCTGCCGATCATGTCGGACGTATCGCTGCGGCCGACGTTCCCGGCAAACGAACTCGATCGCTTGCGCAAGGAGCGTCTTACCGCGTTGCTGCAGGCCAGGGACAATCCTGCAGCGCTGATCGGCATGGCGTTCAGCCGCGTCGTGTTCGGGCCTACGCATCGCTACGGCACCTCCGCCAACGGTCAGCCGGCGGCCATCGAAGCGTTTACGGTCGCAGACCTGCAGTCCTTCTATCGCGCGCACTACCGCCCGGACAACTCGACGCTGCTCGTCGTCGGCGATGTGACTCCAGCGTCGGTCATGCCGATGCTCGAGAAGGCGTTCGGCTCGTGGAAGGCGGAAGGCATGGCCGCCCTCGTCGCCGCGGTGCCGGTCGCACCGCAGCTCACCTCTCGCCAGGTCTACATCATCGATAAGCCGGATGCGCCGCAGTCACAGGTGCGCATCGGCTGGGTCGGCGTGTCGCGCTCGACCGCGGATTACGCGGGGCTCGAAGTGCTGAACACCATCCTGGGTGGCTCGTTCACGTCGCGCTTGAACCAGAACCTGCGTGAGGACCACGGCTACAGCTACGGTGCCAGCTCCGTGTTCGACATGCGGATGTCGGCGGGACCGTTCCTCGCCGCGGCCGGCGTGCAAAGCGACAAGACGGGTCCGGCGGTCGAGGAGTTCTTCAACGAGTTGAACAACATCGTCAAGCCGATCACCGCTGAGGAATTGAACAAGGCGAAGAACTACGTGGCGCTCGGTTTTCCCGGCGAGTTCGAAACGACCGGCGACCTCGCGCGCAAGCTCGAAGATCTGGTCGTCTACAACCTGCCCGAAGATACCTATGCGAAGTTCGTCGGCGCGGTGACCAGCATCACCGCCGCCGACCTGCAACGCCTCGCAGCGCGCTACATCCAGCCGGACAAGATGGCGGTGGTGGTGGTGGGCGATCGCAAGTCGATCGAAGGCCCGATCCGGCAGTTGAATCTCGGCCCGGTCAACTTCATCACGATCGACGAACTGTTCCGCTAAGCATCTCCTGTGGGGGCGAACCTTCAGGTTCGCCCTCTCTTCACGGCCTCTTCGAACAGTACGCACTGCCCCTGCACTGCGTCGGCACGTACAACTCCGACTGAATCAGCCACCGGCCGCCCACCTTCCGCCACTGCGCGAGGTAGGTGCCGGCGATCTCGACCTTCCCGTCTGGCTCCGTCCACCGACCCACCCACTCGCCTCGTTCTGACGCCACGGCCCAATCACTGAACACGTCGATCGTTGATGGCGTTCGCACATAGATCGTGTCGGGTCGCCTTTGAAACTGCTGCGCCATTCGATCCGCGTTCGGCGCCTTGCCGGTCGAGTAAGCGCTCGTCGAGGTGGTGATGTGAATGTCGTCCATCCAGAACCGCGCGATGCCGGCGGTGTCGTGCTTCGCGATTGCGGCATTCGACGTCGCGCGCGACTCACGAATCGACGCCTGATCGCCCGGCGCCTGTCCGTCGATGACGACACCAAGTCCGGCGATCAGCATCCAAACGGCAAACAGTCGTTTTTGCATGCGTCATAATCTCACCACCCGAGGATCCGATGTCGCTCACCATTACGCTTGATGAACTTCTGACCTGGACAGACGAAGAACGCGCCAAGTGGCTTCCGTGGTTCAAGGCCAACCCCGCGGCGCTCGACGTCGTGATGCAGCCGGACGGCCGATTCGCAACGGTCGGATCGCTGATCGATCACATCTTCCTGGTGGAGCATCGTCACGCGCTCCGGCTGCAGCGCCAGGAACTGCCGACACACACCGGTGTCTCAGTTGACGATGTCGAGGGCCTCTGGGCCTACGCGGACCGCGGGCGCGCCAGCCTGCGCGCCTACCTGCCGACGCTTTCGCCCACCGACGCCAACACCCCGCGCGATGTCGTCGTCGCGAGCGGCACGTATCCGCTGTCGCCCCGGAAGTTGCTGTTTCACATGGTGCTGCACGAGGTGCGGCACTGGGCGCAAATCGCCGCCGCCGCACGCGCCGCGGGCTTCGCGCCTCCGGGCGATCACGACCTGTTCTACTCAAAAGCTTTGGTCTAGCCACAGAGTCACAGAGACACCGAGGCTGCGCGGTTGGCGGGCCGGCCGACGGCCGGCCAACGGTTGGCAAATGATCGCGACCGATGAGTCATGTGCCCTCTGAAGACTCATTGGTCGCGGTCATTCGCCAACCTAGGGCGCGAAGCGCCCTGCCAACCGCCACGATTCGTCGAATTCCTTTGTGTCTCTGTGTCTCTGTGTCTCTGTGGCCATGCATCTTGTTCGGCGACGGAATACAAGACAGTATTGCGACGAATGCGAATCGCCATCGTTCTCGCTCTCTTGGTTGCAACCCCTGCGCCGGACGCAGCTGCGCAGTTGCCCTCCTTGATTGAGCGGTCGATGGCGCTACCGAAAGGTGTTCATCGCATCTCGAGTGCGAACATCGAGGCGCCGGTGATCACGATCCGCGGATCGAATATCGATCTCGACCTGCGCGGTGTGGAACTTGTCGGGTCTGCAAATGGCGTAACCCCCGACAAGTTCGCTGGTCTCGGGATCCTGATCGACGGCGGCGAGAACGTCACGATCAGGAATGCGCGCATTCGCGGCTACAAGGTCGGCATCCTCGCGCGCAACGTCAAGAACCTCACACTTTCCGGCAACGATGTCTCGCACAACTGGAAGCAGCGCCTCTACAGCCGCGTCGAGAAAGAAAGCCTCGTTGACTGGATGTCGTACCACAACAACGAGAAGGACGAGTGGCTGCGCTTCGGCGCGGGCATCTACCTGAGGAATGTCGACGGCGCGCGCATCGATCGCAACGTCGCCAGGCAAGGCCAGAACGGCCTGATGATCACCCACTCAAAGGGCCTGACGATCTGGAACAACGAGTTCTCGTTCCTCTCGAGCCTCGGCATCGGCATGTATCGCGTCACCGGCAGCCGCGTGATGCACAACAAGATCGACTGGTGCGTGCGCGGCTATAGTCACGGCTTCTTCAACCGCGGCCAGGATTCCGCCGGCATCCTGATGTACGAGCAGAGCAGCAACAACATCGTCGCCTACAACTCCGTGACGCATAGCGGCGATGGGCTGTTCCTCTGGGCCGGCCAGTCGACGATGGATAGCGGCAAGGGCGGCTCGAACGACAACCTGTTTTACGGCAACGACTTCAGCCACGCGCCAACCAACGGCATCGAGGCCACCTTCAGCCGCAATCACTTCATCAACAACCGTGTCGAAGAGAACTGGCATGGCGTGTGGGGCGGATACAGCTTCGAGTCACTCATCGTCGGCAATCGCTTCAGCCGCAACCAGGAGGCGATCGCCATCGAGCACGGACAGAACAACGTCATCGCCGACAACAGCTTCACCAACGACGACATCGGCATCAGGTTGTGGGCGAACGAGTCGCAGGATCCGAACTGGGGCTACCCCAAGAACCGCGATACACGCAGCCGCGACTACCTGATCACCATGAACAAGATGGCCGGCGTCAAGACGCCGACCCAGATCACGCGCACGGACAACATCGAGCTGGATGCAACGGAGACGGTGGAAATCCCCGCCGCACCACCGCGGATCAAGGACGGTATCGACGCGATGATTCCGGCGGGCGCACGCCGCGGGCGCGAGTTCATCATCGTCGACGAATGGGGCCCGTACGACTGGACCACACCGAAGCTCTGGCCTGCCGGCAGATCCGACGATGCGCCGTTGAAGCTTCGCGTTCTGGGTCCCCCGCAGAAATGGACCTTGCGATCGGCGACGGGCGCGTCGGTGTCGGCAAAGACCGGATCGATTCCCGGTGAGATCACCGTCACTCCCCCCGCCGGTCGCCTCGTGGACTTCTCCGTTACGCTGCGCGATGGCGCAGGTCGCGACTTCAGCTACTCACGCTTTTTCGCGCCAATCGACTGGAACCTGCGCTTCTATGACGTTTCCGCGCGGACCTACGAACCGCCGGACATGGCGATGATCTCGAAGCTGCCGGTGATCCTCGAGGCGAAGTCTGACAGGATCGACTACCTCTCCGGCCGCGCGATCGCGCAGGGCCTGCCGAACGACAACATCGCGTTGATCGCGGAAGGCAGCGTCGAACTGCCGAAGGGCAACTTCACGTTGCGCACCATCTCGGACGATGGCGTGCGGGTGTGGGTGGATGGAAAGCTGGTGATCGATCGCTGGGATGTGCACGAGTCACTGGTGGATGAAGTGCCAATCACCGGCGGACACCACAACCTGAAGGTCGAGTACTTCGAACGCACCGGCTGGGCCGAGCTTAGGGTCGAGATCGTCCGCCCGTAGGCACTGTAGGCACCGTACGCACTGTACGCATCCTGGGCACCTAACATCCTCTCGACGAATACCAAATCGTCGGCTCGCCCGAATCGCTATGCAGCGGCAGCCAGCCCGTGGCGACAACCTCTGGCGGACCATTCGCCCCGGCGTTGCAGGGCGAGTGGCTCATCACGTCGACCTTCACGAACGTCCTGCCGCCAACCTCACGCATCTCGAGCACCTGCACCGGTTGTGACGGCGACACGCGCATCGCATCAACGCCGCTGGCAGCGGCGCCGGGCGCGGCCAGCAATCGAGCTGTGTAGTTCTTGTCGATCGACGTGACGCCGATGAACTCTTCGAACAACTCGTTGAGCGGCATGAAGCGATCGGAGACGGACGCCTTGATCCACGACGTGCCCTGCTGCGTCTTGACGCGAAACCAGCCGCTGCGCTGTTCGACCACGATCGCTGCCGGCATCTCATAGTCGTACTCGAGCGTTGGCAGCTCTTCGCGCTGGTTGCCGCGATGCACGCTCACCTTCAGGCCCTCGCATCCGCCATGCGGCGCAAATGACCAGGTCTGATCCACGTGAACGGTCGCCACCCTGGTGCCGTCATCGGGGGTCGAATGCAGGCCGACGTCTTGCGGGGTAAACGGCGCACACATGCGACCACCGAGGCGATTACCGACACTTCGGGGAGCGTAGCACGCTAGATTATCTGGATTGAAATCTGAGCCTTCTGCGCCGTCTGTGGCCCTGGGATCCAGGCCTTCTGCGCCGTCTGTGGCCCTGGGATCCAGGCCTTCGGTGGCCGTCGTCGGCGCCGGCGCGGCCGGACTTGTCGCCGCGTCGTTTGCCGCAGCCGGAGGCGCCGAAACGGTCCTCCTCGAGCGCACCAGGGACGGTGGTCGCAAGATCCTGATCAGCGGCGGCGGGCGATGCAATGTGCTGCCCTCAGTGCTGGCGCCCGAGCGCTTCGTCACTGATTCGCCGGCGCACCTGCTTCGCGGGATGCTGCGCTCGTGGCCCTTGCACGATCAGCGGCGGTTCTTCGAGGACGAGCTCGGCATTCCGCTCGCGCTCGAGGAAGAATCCGGCAAGCTGTTCCCCCGATCCAATCGCGCGAAGGACATCCGCGATGGACTGGTGGCGTTCGCACAGGCGAAGGGCGTCACGATCCAGTTCGACACTACGGTGACCGGCATCACGCAAGCGTCCGGCGGATTCGTGATCACCACGTCCCAGGGCGACGTGGCGTGCGAGCGGATCGTGCTGGCTACGGGCGGGCTCTCGGTGCCGGCCACTGGCAGCGATGGCACCGGCCTCGAGATCGCGCGCCGGTTTGGCCACGCGATGATCGACACGTATCCCGCGTTGACGCCGCTGCTGGACGACACCGAGTCGCACGTCTCATTGGCTGGCGTATCGCTCGATGTCCGCCTGCGAGCGAAGGCCGGCACCAGGGTGACCGAGTCGTTTGGCGGCTTCCTCTTCACGCATCGCGGCTACAGCGGCCCGAGCGTGCTCGATATCTCGCACCTCGCGACCCGGGGCGGGGCTCCGGTGATTCGCGCGCAGTGGGCGGATCGCACCGCCGCGCAGTGGGAAGCCGACTTCACGCCTCGCAGTCCCGCCGATACCAGCGTGGCCGCGATCATCGCCCGCCACATTCCTGCGCGCCTGGGGGAGCACCTCATGGCGCAATCGGGCGTCCCGCCGGATCGCCGGACCAGCAGCCTGAAGCGCACGGAACGCCTGGCATTGATCGAAGCGCTCACCTCGCACGCGTTGCCGTGGTCGGGTGATGAGGGCTATAAGAAGGCTGAGGTCACCGGGGGCGGCGTCGCTCTCAACGAGATCGATCCGAAGACGCTCGAGAGCAGGCGGACCCCCGGGTTGTATCTTTGCGGCGAATTGCTCGACGCATTCGGCCCGATCGGCGGCCACAACTTCTCCTGGGCCTGGGCGACTGGGCGCGCGGCGGGAACCGCCGCGGGTCGATCATGAGGCCCGCGCTGACTGCCGTGTTGATCGCAGGCCTGGTGCTGTTCAGCGGGTGGTCGGTTTACACACGCTACGTCGACCTGCGATCGTTCGACCTCGTCACCCAGATGCCGTTCCGGGATCTGTCGATGATGCAATATCACGACACGCTCGCCGGCACACGGGCGTTCCCCTATCAATGGCGGGTGCTCGGCTTCTGGGTTGCCAGGGCGGGGACTTTGATGCTGCCCGTCGATCCACATGTCATCGACGCTGCGGTCAAGACACTGGCGCTCGCCGGATCGACCGCGCTGTTGTTCGTGTTCTCCACGACGATCCCTACCACCGCGATCGGCGCGATGCTCGCGGCTGTCATCTATCTGTTCGTCACCGCGGTCGCGTTCAGCTCAGAAGGCTACGCGATCTATTTCACAAACGACTATCTCGCGATCCTCTCGTTCTTCGCCGGCGTCGTCGCGCTCCGCAAAGGCGTGTGGTGGGCGGCGATCCTCGCGGCTTTTGCGGGCGCGTGGGCCAAGGAAACCGCGATGCTGATCGCGTTCCTCGCCGGCTTCGAGGCGATCCGCAAGCGCGGACCCTGGTGGGTGGCGATCGCGTGTGGCATCGCGTTCGCGATTCCAACGGTCGCGCTCCGCACGATCTACCCCGCGCCACTGGCGCAGTGGGCCTGGTGGGACACGTTCAAGATGAACGTGCCTTTCATCGTGTGGGACCCGGTCGTGCTCGCGAAATCGCTGCGCGACAACTTGAAGGTGGTGCTGTTTTTCAACGTGCTCCTGTTCTTGGGCTGGCAGGCGTGGCGGGGCACCAGGGATGCATTCGTCGGGTCCCTGGCCATGACACTGGCTTGCTATGTCGTCTTGGCCTGGATCGTGGTCTACATTCGCGAACTACGGCACATGTTGCCGTTCATGATCATTGTGATTCCTCTCGCGGTAGCTGAGTTGGAATCGGCGCTGAAGAGATAGGATTTAGGGCCTCTGGAGTTGCTATGCACAAACGACTGATCGCGTTCGCCTTGATCGTGTCCGCCGCGTCCACTGTGGCTGCGCAGACGAACAGCTCTGCGTTATCTGCGTTATCTGCGTTATCTGCGTTATCTGCGTTATCTGCGTTATCTGCGTTATCTGCGCCATCTGCGCCATCTGCGTTGTCTGCGCAATCTGCGCCATCTGCGCCATCTGCGGCCTATCTACTGCCGCCGAAGGTGATCGTCGACATGCTCGACGCGCCGCCGCCGCCAA
>CAZVLS010000004.1:118767-128680 GCA_964628295.1 uncultured Acidobacterium sp. | reverse complement strand
TATCTACTGCCGCCGAAGGTGATCGTCGACATGCTCGACGCGCCGCCGCCGCCAACCGCCGAGATGAGCCCGGCGCGTGACGTCGTGGCCTTGCTCGAGCGGTCGAGCATGCCTGGCATCGCGGAATTGGCGCAGCCGTTCCATCGGCTCGCGGGGATGCGCATCAACCCGCGTACCAACGCGCCGCATCGCGGCACACGCTATCGCAACCTCACGCTGAAGGTGATTGCCGACAACAGCGAGCGCAAGGTGACCTTGCCGGCATCGCCGGTGCTGACGTGGATTGGATTTGACGCGACCGGCAAGCGGTTCGCGTTCACGCACATGCGCGACACCGGCGTCGAGCTGTGGATTGGCGAGACCGCGACGGGTCAGGCCAAGGCCGTCACGCCTGCGCAGTTGAACGCGGTGTTCGGTGAGCCGTGCTCGTGGATCGCCGACGGCGGTTCGTTGCTGTGTGCATTCATCAACACCAGCCGTGGCCCCGCCCCACAGGCCTCAATGGTGCCGAGCGGCCCCAACGTGCAGGAGAGCCGCGGCGTTGCCGCACCTGCGGCAACCGTGCAGGACATGCTCACGAGCGTGCACGACGAGAACCTGTTCGAGTACTACGCCACGAGCCAGCTGGCGACGGTTGATGCGGTGAGCGGCCAGCGCGCGCCGGTGGGACGTCCCGCGATCTATTCAAGCTTCGCCGCCTCACCCGATGGCCGGTTCACGCTGGTGACTCGCGTCAAGCGCCCGTTCTCGTGGATCCTTCCGCAGGGCCGCTTCCCCAGGAACGCCGAGATCTGGGACGCACGCGGCAACCTCGTCAAGCTGCTCGCCGAAGTGCCGATGGTCAACGACGTGCCCAACGGCGGATCGATTCCCGGACCGCGCAACTGGGCCTGGCAGCCCAACGTGCCCGCGACCGTCGTGTTCGCGGAAGCGCTCGACGGCGGCAATCCGCGTAACAAGGTGGAGTTCCGCGACAAGGTGATGACGTGGGCGGCGCCGTTTGCCACCACCACTCCTGAAGAACTGACCAGGACCCAGTTCCGTTTCCAGAGCGTATCGTTCACCTCCGGCGGATCGATCTGGCTGACCGAGAGCGATCGCACCACGCGCAAGGTGCGCACGTGGGTGCTCGATAGCCGCGGCGCCACGCCGCGCAAGTTGTTCGAGCGCAGCTCGGAAGACGCCTACAACAATCCAGGCACCCCGCTGCGCCAGGCGCGCAACTCCGGCGGCAATGTCGTCTTCCAGAACGGCGACAATGTCTACATGGCCGGCGTCGGCTCGTCGCCGCAGGGCGACCGGCCGTTCCTCGATCGCTTCAACCTCAAGACCGGCGCGAAAGAACGCGTCTTCCAGACCGAAGATCAGACCTACGAACCGGTGATCGGGTTGCTGAGCGACGATGGCTCGCGGTTCGTGACGCGGTTCGAGACGCGCAGTGGCCCGCCGCAGATCGCCATGCGCGGCCGCGAAGCAGGATCACGCCGGGCGATTGCCGAGTCCGTTGATCCCGCACCCGCGCTGCAGGGCGTGAAGTCGCAGATGGTGACCTACAAGCGCGCGGATGGCGTGCAGATGCGCGCGACCATTCACACGCCTCCAGGCTGGACGCCGGACAAGGGCCGCCTGCCCGCGCTGCTCTGGGCCTACCCGCGCGAGTTCGCGGATCCGGACATGGCGAGCCAGGTGACCGGATCGCAGTACCGCTTCACCACGCCTGGATGGGGCACGCTCCACATGATGTTCCTCACCCAGGGCTACGCCATCATCGATGATCCGACCATGCCGATCGTCGGCCCCGGTGAAACGGCCAACGACACCTACGTCGAACAGCTCGTCGCGTCAGCACAGGCCGCCGTCGACAAGGCCGTCGAACTCGGCATCGTCGATCGCGATCGCGTGGTCGCCGGTGGTCACAGCTACGGCGCGTTCATGACCGCCAACCTGCTCGCGCATTCGGACATCTTCCGCGCCGGCATCGCGCGCAGCGGCGCCTACAACCGCACACTGACGCCATTTGGCTTCCAGAACGAAGAGCGCACCTTCTGGGAAGTCCCGCAGCTCTATTCGCGGATGTCGCCGTTCAACCACGCCGACAAGATCAAGGAACCGATCCTGCTGATCCACGGGGAGGCCGACGACAACGCCGGCACCTACCCGGTCCAGTCGGAGCGCTTCTACCGCGCCCTGAAGGGCCACGGCGCTACAGTGCGTTACGTCACCCTGCCACACGAGGCGCACGGCTACGCCGCCCGCGAATCGGTGCTGCATACCGTGGCCGAAATGCTGAATTGGGCCAATGAGTGGACGAAGCCGCGCGCCACGGCAACGCAGCAGCAATAGGGCTGCCCGGCAGCGGTAGAATAGGGACAGATCACGCGATCATCAGGTCGCGTGATCGCCAGATCCTTTGTCGTCCTATCTTTCGCTGCTTCGCAAAGAGTCAACGAGTGTAGTGGCCGTCGAGCTTCGTCCGCCACGGGCGGAGCTCGCAGCGGCCGAAGGCATGGATGCGTGGATTGATACCTACCACGCCATTCGTTCGCTGACCCGCCATGACGTGCGCGTCATGGTCACCGACAGCGCAGTGGGCGCGCAGGAAGAAAACAACCTGCGCCACCTGGTCGCCAATCTCGGTGATTCGGTGGGACGCCACAAGATCATTCCGTTCCTCACCACCAAGCACTCGCTCGACTTCTGTCTGGCGTATGCGGACCAGACCGTGCACAACGGCTTCCCGTCGCTGGTGGTGCTCGGCGGCGACAAGCACGTCGGGCGCCCGCGCGTTCTCGAGCACGCGTGGCAGCTGCGCAAGGTGATTCGCGAGCGGCATCCGGGTCTCGAGCTCGGCGGATGGGCCAACCCAACGGCCGATCCCGTGCGCCAGGTCGATTTCCTGCTCGATCCCGACGTCAACGCGGATTTCTTTCTCACGCAGATCGTGTCGCACCACCAGGCCGACCGGGTCACCGCGTTCCTTGATGCCGCACGATCAAAGGGCCTGGAGCTCCCCGGCGTCTTCGGCGTGTTCTATTACCGGAGCGCGAACCCGAAGACACTCGAAATGCTGAAGGCATTCCTGCCGGTTCCGGTCGAAGAACTGCAGCGGGAGTTCGCGGCCGGCGCCACGCCGATCGATGTCTGTGCCCGCACGATTCGATTCCTAATTGATGCTGGCGCCAGGCACTTCTATGTAAGTAATCTTCCAGCAAAGAAGACCGCAGCTACGCTTAATACAATCCTCGAACGCGCCGGAGTGCTGGTTTAGGAGTTATGAATTAATGGGTAAGTTTCTCGACTCGGTTCCCGTCTCAGCCATCGTCAAGATCCGCGACATGATGTACACCGTCAAGGATCCGTTCCGTCTCGACCAGGGTGACGTCTCGTTCGACGCGCCTGAAACCTTCAAGCAGGGCGTCGCCAAGGCGATGGCCGACAATCGCACGCACTACCTTCCGTCCTCCGGCATTCCTCCGCTGCGCAAAGCGTTTGCCGAGAAGATGCGGACGAAGAACGGCATCCCGATCGGTTCCGACGAGGAAGTCATCGTCACCAATGGCGGCACGCACGGACTGTTTGCCGTGTTCCAGGCCATCCTCGAGCCCGGCGATGAAGTGATCATTCCGGATCCGGAGTGGCCGCCGACGATGGCGATCGTGAAGCAGGCGGGCGGTGTGCCGGTGCAGGTGCCGCTGCGCGAAGAGATCGGTTTCCGCTGGGAGATCGCCGACGTCGAAAAGGCGATCACGCCGAAGACCCGCGTGCTCTACCTGAACTCGCCGAACAACCCCACCGGTGGCGTGCTCACGCGCGAGGATCTCGAAAAACTCGCCGCTCTCGCCCGCGACAAGAACCTGCTGGTCGTCTCTGACGAAGCGTACGAAGACGTCGTCTACAAGGGCGAGCACATCAGCATCGCGTCGCTGCCCGGCATGTACGACCGCACCATCCCGGTTTACACGATGAGCAAGTCGTACGCGATCACCGGCGTGCGCGTCGGCTACTTCGCCATGAAGGATCCCGCGCTCCGCGACCGCGGAGCGAAGGTGGTGCTCTACAGCACGACCAACGTCTCGTCGATCGCGCAGTACGGCGCGGTGGCGGCGATGGAAGGCTCGCAGCAGTGCATCGATGACTTCAAGAAGGAACTGCTGTTCCGCCGCGACATGTTCTACAAGGGGATCCAGGAGGCCGCGCCTGGCGTGTTCTCCGGCACGCCGCCGGACGGTGCGTTCTACGCCTTCCTGAAGATCAACCCGGAATTTGCGAAGAACGCCGGCATCACCGGCCCGTCGCTGTCGTGGGCGATGGCGGAGTTCCTGATCAAGAATGCGCGTATCGGCTGCGTGCCGGGCGTGGACTTCGGCCCGAGCAGCGAAGGCTACCTGCGCTTCTGCACGTGCCGGTCGCGCGAGGAACTGACCGGCGCGCTGGCCTCGATGAAGGCCGCCCTAGCCGGCGTGGCCGCTCGCTGAGGGAAACAGTCTCGCGCGCTGACGCGCGAGCAGCACACCGTTGATCCAGTGGATCGGGCCCTGTAGCGCGTATACAGGGCCCGCAATCCAGAACAGGTTCAGCGGCAGCGTCTGCGCAAGGACGATCGAGACCAGCCCCACCCCCATGCTGAGCGCGTGCGTCCGCACGCCAACCATCGCGTCGAACACCTCTTCGCCAGACAGTTTCAGCACCGCGCGCTTGCGGTAGACGTTCCAGTACAGCAACACGAAGACCAGCATGATCCCGACAAAGCCCAGGCTGTAGACCGACAGCAGCAGCCGGTTGTCGAACGGACTCATGTCCATGAACGCCGAATGCTGGCCGGTGAACATCTTGACGACGTTCGAGAACACGAACTTCAACGGGTAGACGAAGAACAGCACGATGAACAGCAGGATGCAGTTGAGCGCGATGGTCAGCGGATCTTCGGCGTCGTACTTGCGGAAGAACGCGTAGTGCTCGTACCAGATCCAGCAGATCAGCGCGAACATCAACCCGAACGGCAGGAAGGCGGAGAGGATGCCCTTCATGTCGTCGAACGACTCGGGCACCTCCAGCGACACAACCAGCAGCGTCAGCGCGAAGCCAAACACCGCGTCACTGAATCCTTCGACGCGTGAGACCTCGCGGCTGCTGCGAAATCCCGTCACAGTCCGAACTGCCTGAAGTGATGTTCGGTGTGCTTGGCGATCAACGCGCCGTACGTCTGGTAGGTCAGCTTGCCGAACGCCGGATGATCCTGGAGTTGGTCGGCACGTGTTACCGCACCCACCTTGTCGAGCATTTCCAGCAGCGTCCTCTGCTCCTCGGCGAGATCGGCCGCATCACATCGCGTCAGCAACTGCGGAGCGGTCGGCGCGCCTTTCGGGAAGGGCAGCACGTAGATGATCAACTGCTTGATCGGCGTGTAACGCAGCGGCAGGTTTCTCGACGGGATGATCAGCTCACCGAGCGCCATGCGATACGCGTCGTTCAGGTGCGCCATCATGCCGGCCGCATGAAACTTGCCCCACGCCGGCTTGGTATCAGGGGTTAGTTTCCTGGACCGCTCCGCAAAGTCCGCCCGAACGCTCGGTTCCCAAATCGATGTGGCCATAGCTCACTTCACGTGCCTTCCTCCATCCACGCGGATGGTCTCACCGGTGACGAACGCTGAGTCCACGAGGAACATCACGGCCTTGGCGATTTCCTCCTCGCCACCCCACCGTCCAAGCGGAGTGCTCTTCACCACCGCATCGGATTCTTCCTGCGACATCTCGGGCGGCGCCAGGATCGGCCCTGGCGCGATTGCGTTGACCAGGATCTGGTCGGCGGCAAGTTCGAGCGCGAGCGCCTCGGTGAGCGCCTTCACGCCGGCCTTGGCGACGTAGTACGGCAAGTACCCCGGGTAGCGCGGCCGCGCGCTCGCCACGATCCAGTCGGCAAAGTTGATGATGCGTCCGCCGCCATGCTTCTTCATCGCCGGCGCGGCCGCGTGCGAGAACAGGAACCCGGCTCGAAGGTCGACTGCCAGCTGGCGATCCCAATCAGCGGCGGTGAGTTCTGCGAACGGCTTCGCGACGTAGAGCGACGCCATGTTGATGAGGATGTCGAGTCGGCCCAACTCGCCCACCGTGGCATCGACGGCCGCGGTGCACGCCTTCTCGTCCGTTACGTCGGCCTGCACGGCCAACGCGCGACGGCCCAGCGCTCGCACGGCCGCGGCGGTCTCGTCCGCCTCCTGGCGTGAACGGTTATAAACCAGCGCGACGTCCACACCGGCCCTGGCCAGCGCCGTCGCAACGACGGCGCCAATACGTTTCCCGCCGGTGATCAGAGCGACTCGGTTTGTCATCTGCAGCGATAATCTCTCACGTGTGGCGACGAACCTTTAGGTTCGTCGATCGTAACCCCTTTCGCGCGCCGTAACGCGGCCACCCGCGACGGAGCGGATTTCCGCCGAACTTCCGCGATCCGGCTTGGCCCGCATTCTGCTTACCCCTCAGGTTGCGCCGGAACGACCGGCATAAAAGGAGTAGAGATGCGACGTCTTTCACTGGCTATTGCAGGTCTTTTTGTTCTGCTGGTCTCCGCCACCCAGGCGCAGGCACAGACCACTACGTTCACCGCACAGCTGCACGGCGGCAATGAAGTCCCGGGCGTTGTGACGGGTTCGGCAGGCACGGCGACCGTGACCTGGAACGCCACCACCAACGCGGGCACCTATCGCGTTGACGTGTACAACATGCCCGTTGGCACGACGGCGTCACACATCCACGTGGGCGCGGCCGGCGTCGGCGGTCCTGTGGTGATCAACTTCACGGTGCCGGCGGGTGGGATCTCGAACGACTTCGGTCTGTCCGGAACCTTCGGCTGCACCGACGTCGTCGCGCGCGCCGCGCAGGGCATCAACTCGTGCGAAGACTTCGTGCAGGCACTGATGCTGGGCAACACCTACGTCAACGTGCACTCGACGGCGAACCCCGGCGGCGAAATCCGCGGCCAGCTTACGAGGCAGTAACTACTTCGGGGTCCAGCCCCAGAAGCGAATGATGGTGTAGACGGCCTTGAAGGCATCTTTGAGGCCGATCTTCTTGCCTTCTTCATACGTGCGCCCGTGATACGAGATGGGCACCTCGTAGACGCGGGCGCGCATCGCCGCCACCTTCTGCGTGATTTCCGGCTCGATGCCGAAGTCGCGTGACTGCAGGTCCAGGCGATCGGCCACCTTCCGCACCATCACCTTGTAGCAAGTCTCCATGTCGGTCAGGTTCAGGTCGCTGAACATGTTCGACATTGTCGTCAGCATCTTGTTGCCGACCGAGTGCCAGAAGTAGAGCACGCGGTGGCCGCGCGCGTGTCCGAGGAAGCGCGAGCCGTACACGACGTCGGCCAGCCCCTCGAGGATCGGGCGGATCAGGGTTGGATATTCTTCGGGGTCGTATTCGAGGTCGGCATCCTGGATGATCACCATGTCGCCGGTCGATTCGCGGATGCCGCGCCACACCGCCGCGCCCTTGCCCTGGTTGTGCGGCTGGAACAACACGCGAATGCCGCGCGTGCCATCGAGTTCCTTGAGGATGTCCCTGGTGCCGTCCTTGGAGCCGTCATCCACGATGACCAGTTCCTTTTCGACCGGTCCGAGGTCGACGGCCAGCACGCGATCGACGATGGTTCTGATGGTCGCCCGCTCGTTGTAGGCGGGCATCACGACACTGAGCTTCAAGCCCTAGCAGTGTACAAGAAAAATCCCGCCGAGAGTGACTCCCGGCGGGATCGTCTTGTAGCCTGTTGGCCCGTTAGCCCGTTAGCCTGTTGGCCCGTTAGCCCGTTAGCCTGTTGGCCTGTTGGCCTGTTGGCCTGTATTACGCCAGCACCTTGATGACGACGCGGCGGTTCTGCGCGCGGCCGTCGCGGGTGTTGTTCGGCGCCACCGGCTTCTCTTCGCCGTAGCTGATCACGTTGATCTTGTGCAGCGGAATCTGGTGCTTCTCGTAGAGATACCGCTTCACGGCTTCGGCGCGCGAGAGACCGAGCTTCTCGTTGTAGGCCTTGTCGCCGGTGTTGTCGGTGTGGCCTTCGATCTCGACCCACACGGCCTTCTTGTCGGTCTTCAGCTGGTTGACCATCGTGTCGATGGCGCCGGTCGCGTCGGCCGGCAATTCCGCCTTACCGAGCTTGAACTGGCCGCGGTCTTCGCTGAGCACCGTCTCGAAGATCAGCTTGCGCATCTCGCCTTCGATGGACATGGCGCGCGATTCCGCGGTCTTGCCGACTTCCGCGGCGCGGTTGGCCGCTTCGGCTGCCGCCGCGTTGGCCTTGCTGGCCGACTCGCCGGCCGCTGCGGCCTTGGCGTCGGTCTCGGTGATGCGGCCCTCGGCGGCGCGCACGCGCTCCTGGGTCTCTTCGAGCGACTTGCCCTGGCTCGTCACCTTGTCGTTCACTTCACCAACCGACGTGCGCACGAACTTCTTGGTTGCGCATGCCGGCGCCACGCTGAGCGCGGTCACGATCACGCCTACCGTCATAAGGGAGTTACGCATCTGAGTTCTCCTTGTCACTGTCTTCACCATCACCAAATCACGAGATCGAAGATCGATCGTCGCAACCGGCAGTTACCTTGCCGCGGGACCGGCCACATAGCCGCCCCGAGTCCGCACTACGAAGTCCTTTTGCGTGGTTCGAATTTCAATCGGATGCCACCCGGGCTCGGAGCCCGGTTCGAACGCGATCAAATACAGGTGCCGTAATTCGTCGATCACCGCTCGCGCTGCCTGATACGCCGACACTGAAGTGCTGCTGTAATACAGCGCCCCACCCGTCCATCGCGAGAGGTCCTCAATCGTGCCGATCGACGCAGGGGCTTCACGCTTGGCGCTTGGGGTAGCGCGATCGGAACCCGGATCGTCGATCGGAAGGACAACCGCGATGATGTACACGGGCACGTCAATGGCCGCCGCTTTCGCGGAAACCTGGGCCGGCGTCAGCCGGCTCGCCGTATCTACACCATCGGTAAGCACGACCACCGCGCGCCGCGCCGTCGGCCGCGCGGCCACGCGTTCCGCGGCTGCGGAGATCGCGTCATGTAACGAGGTAGCCCCGAACGGATCGACCTCCCCCAGCGCGCCCTTGAGGGCGCGCGTATCGACCGTAAACGGGGCCACCTCGCGTAGCCGGCTGTCAAAAGCAAACAGCCCGGCCTCGTCGCGGCCATGTTCCAACTGCGAGAGCAGGTGGTAGGCCGCAAACCTGGCGGCGGTGGAGCGATCAGCCGTATCCATGCTGCCGCTCACATCGAAGAGAATCGCCAGGCTCAGGGGCGCCCGCTCGGAACGGAATTCGTTGATCGCGCGCTTTTCGCCGCGGTCGATCACCTCGAAATCCTTCTTCGCCAGGTCCTTCACAAGTCGCCCTTTTCCGTCGCGGACCGTGGCACTCACGGTCACCAAGTCGACGCCTGAACGGAACGTTGCCTGTTGACTCTCTGCGGTCCCCTGCGCCCGGCTCTGATCGGTGCCGTCTGCGCCTTCTGCGGCCCACCCGGTGAGGGGTAGGGCCATCATCGCGAGGGCTAGGAGGGTCCGCCGCATGCCGGCTCTATAACCAAGTTCCTTGCCATTCAGGTAAGGCATTTATTTGCAACACTTTAACAGATATGGCCGAGCTTTGAAAGCTCGTTCAGGCAGTGTAACCGTGTAGCTATTACATGGCGTGCGCGTGACAAATCGGGGTCAGACCCCACATTGACGCGCCAAGTCGGGGTCTGACCCCGGATTGGCGCTCGGATAAGATCGTGGGATGGTGGCGACGGTGTCGGCGATTCGAACGGCGAAAAGAGTCGACAGATTCACGTACGCCATCCGCAACATCGTCGCCGAAGCGAAGAAGGTCGAGGCCGCGGGCACGACGGTGCGGTACCTCAACATCGGCGATCCCA
>CAZVLS010000004.1:0-118667 GCA_964628295.1 uncultured Acidobacterium sp. | reverse complement strand
AAGAAGGTCGAGGCCGCGGGCACGACGGTGCGGTACCTCAACATCGGCGATCCCAATCAATTCGGATTTCTCACGCCGCCGCATTTGATCGAGGCCGTCGCCAAGGCGATGCGCGATGGGCATAACGGCTACGTGCCGTCGCCCGGCATTCTCGAAGCGCGCGAAGCGGCGGCCGCCGACTTCGTCTCGCGCGGCGTCAACGTGTCCGCCGACCGCGTCCTGATCACATCCGGCACCTCGGAAGGCATCGAGCTCGCGCTCACCGGCATCGTCGACGAAGGCGAAGAGGTGCTGGTGCCGTCGCCGACGTATCCGCTCTACACCGCGGTGCTCGCCAAGATCGGCGCGCAGCCGGTCTATTACCGCACCGATCACACCAACGACTGGCAGCCGGATCTCGATCACATCAGGAAACAGATCACGCCGAAGACACGCGCGCTGGTGGTGATCGATCCGAACAACCCGACCGGCGCGATCTATCCGGAAGCGACCCGTCGCGCGTTGATCGACATCGCGGAACAGCACGGGTTGGTCATTCTCGCCGACGAGGTCTACGGCGACCTGTCCTACGACGGACCGGTTCCGTCGATGGCCGCGCTCGACAACGACGCGCCGATCATTTCCTACTCGAGCCTCTCGAAGGCGTACCTTGCGCCCGGATGGCGCGCCGGCTGGATGGCGGTTGGATCGTCCCCGCGACTCGATCCCGCGCTGGCGGCAATCAAGAAGCTCGCGGACGGGCGCCTGTGCAGCCCTGGACCGATGCAGTACGCGGTCACCGCTGCGCTCACCGGCGATCGCTCGCACCAGGTCGAGTTCCGCAAGCAGCTCCGCGCGCGCGCGGAATTGACGACCGCGCGGATGAACGCGATCCCCGGAATTTCGTGCGTGATGCCGAAGAGCGCGTTCTACGCCATGCCAAAGGTGGAGTTGCCTCCAGGCAAGACCGATACCGACTTCGTGCTCGGCCTGCTGCGCTCGAAGGGCGTGCTCACTGTGTACGGCTCAGGCTTCGGCACTGCGCTTGAAGACGGCTTCTTCCGGATCGTCTTCCTCGCGTCGCTCGACGAACTCAGCGCGATCTATGCCGATGTCGCAGACTTCACCGCAGAGTTCCGATCAGCGTAGCGTGATCCGCTACGCCTGCGTCGCGGTGGCCGTCACCGTGATCCTGATGTGGACGCTGTACCTTGTACGCGGCCCACTCCTGTTGATTTACGTCAGCGCGCTGTTTGCGACGGGGCTCGCCCCGCTGGTGCAGTCCATCGAACGGCATCGCATTGTCGCGATCAGCAGGAAGCGCATTCCCAGGGCGGCGGCGATTCTCGTCATCTACGGCGCCGTGATCGGATCGCTGGCCGGCCTGGTGGCGGCGGTGTTCCCGCCGATGATTCGCCAGTCGCAGGAGTTCTGGAAGAACCTGCCCAACTACATGGATCAGGCGCAGCAGCGCCTCGCCGGTTGGGGACTGATTGCGCCCGACACGTCCTTCAAGGAATTGCTCCAGCAGGCGCCGGCTGGCGGCGGCGACGCGGTCACGGTGGTCCTGTCGACGCTATGGGGTTTCGTCGGCGGCATCTTCGGCGTCGTCACGATCCTGCTGTTGACGTTCTACATGCTCGTGGATTCTCGGAGCATCTTCGAGCTGTTCGTGCGCGTCTTTCCCAGGCGCGAACGCAACAAGGTGTCGCAGATCAGCGAACTGGTGGCGGCCAAGATCAGCGCCTGGCTCGGCGGCCAGATGCTGCTCGGTCTCATCATCGGCACGATGAGCGCGATCGGCTACTTCGTAATGGGGGTGCCGTACTTCTTCGTCCTGGCGGTGATCGCGGGCATCGGCGAAATGATCCCGATGGTCGGTCCGCTGCTGGCCGCGATCCCTGCCGTGCTCGTGGCGTTGACGGTATCTCCTGGACTCGCGCTCGGCGTGGCCGGCTTCTGCTGGGGATTGCAGCTGATTGAAAACAACGTGCTCGTGCCGAAAGTGATGGGCGAGACGGTCGGCTTGAGCGCCGTGACCGTGATCGCCTCGTTGATCATCGGCAGCGAGCTGCTCGGATTCGTCGGCGCGCTGCTCGCGGTGCCAACGGCGGCGATCATTCAGGTCTTGATTGAGGAGCTGTATCTCGCAGAGAAAGATCCGGTGTGAGGCGCTTTAGCCTTTCTGGACTTTCTGCGGCTCCGGCTTACTCCGAGCCTTCTGCGACTTCGGCGGCTCTGATTTATTCCGCGCTTTCTGTCGCCCTCACCTGGCCCCTTGTCCTCGGCCTCGGCAGCGACGTCCCCGGCGACCTGGGCGACTCACTTCTCAACATGTGGATTCTCGGCTGGGGCGCCGAGCACTTGCCGCAGTTACTAAGCGGGCAAATCGGCTGGGCGGAGTTCTGGAACGCGAACATCTTCCATCCCGACCCACTTGCGCTCGCATTGTCGGAGCACCTTGTCGGCTTGTCGCTCCAAGTGCTGCCCGTCTACTGGCTCACCGGCAACATCATCCTGTGCTACAACCTGCTGTTCATCTCGACCTTCGCACTCTCGGCCTTCGGCACCTATCTGCTGGTGCTCGATCTCACCGGCAACAGGCGCGCAGCATTCATCGCCGGACTCGTCTACGGCTTCCTGCCGTACCGCATCTCCTCGGTCCCGCATCTGCAGGTGATCAGCTCGCAGTGGATGCCGTTCGCGCTCTGGGGACTGAACCGGTATGTGACCGGGAGCCGGGAGCCGGGAACCGGACACCGGCCGCCGGTTGCGCTGGCGATTGGCACTGGCGCCCTCATCCTGCAGAACCTGAGCTGCGGTTACTACCTGCTCTACTTCGCCCCTTTCGTGCCCCTCTTCGTCGTGCATCGCATGTGGAGCGCCGGCACGTTAACGAGCATTAGGGTGTGGACGGGACTGGTCATCGCTGGCGCAGTCACGCTCGCGCTCACGATTCCTTTCCTGTTGCCGTACTCACAGGCGCAACAGACCTTTGGCTTCGAACGCCCCTTCAGCGAAGTCGTTCAGTTTTCTGGAAATCTCTGGTCCTATCTGACGGCGTCGGAGAACCTGACCATCCTCGGGTCGCTGCGGGCCTATCCGAAGCCTGAGGGCGAACTGTTCTTGGGAGTTACGCCCTGGCTCCTGGCACTGGTGGCCTTCAGCGCTCTGTTGCTCCACCGCTCCGAATCCACCGACACCTCCGTGTCTCCGAGCCTCCGTGTCCACTACGTGACGGTGTTTCTCTTTCTCGTTGCGATTGTCTTGCTCGCAGCGTTGATGAGCGCCGCATTGTTCGGCGGCTTCGATCTCGGCCCCATCAGCGCGCGCAATCCACAACGGCTCCTGATCCAGTTCACGGTTGTATTGACACTCTTGCTCTCGCTCTCCGCGCGCGCGCGCACTGAACTCCTCCGCATCGTTCGCTCGCCGATCTTCTTCGCGCTGGTCGCGACGATCCTCGCCGTGTGGCTCTCGCTCGGTCCCGTTCCGCGCGCCGGCGATTCGCGCGCGACCGGCTTCGGCCTCTACGGGCTGCTCTACGAGCACGTCCCAGGTTTCAACGGTGTACGCGTTCCCGCTCGCTACGCCATGATCGCGGGACTCTTCCTGGCTGTGTTGGCGGGCTACGGAGCACGGCGATTCACTTCTCACCTCTCACTTCTCACTTCGATCGCGGTGGTCATCCTCATCGAAGGACTCGCCGTCCCGATCGAAAGGAACCGCACCTGGCACCAGAACGAAACCGAACCGCCCGCGCGCGTGATGCCGTATTCACAAGCACCGCCGGTGTACGGTCGCATCGCGGGGTTGCCTGCCGGCAGCGTGCTGACCGAGTTCCCGTTTGGCGACGCCGCGTGGGAGATTCGTTACACCTACTATTCGGCTGTGCACTGGAAGCCGATCACCAACGGCTATAGCGGTAACTTTCCGCCGAAGTACAAAGAACGCGTCGCACGCTTTCAGCGTGTCGCCCAGGACCCGGAAGGTGCGTGGTTATCGCTGCGTGACTCAGGAACAACGCACGTGGTGATTCACCGCTCCGCCTTCGCGCAGGGCGACGATGCTGACCTGATCGAAGCGTGGCTCAAGTCTCACGGCGCAACGGAAGTGGAACGATTCAGCGACGGTGACGCGCTTTTTCAACTCAACTTTGAACTTTAAACTTTAAACTTTAAACTCCCATGAGACCTGACCCGCTTGCATTCCTTGGTACCGAACTCGAATCACTGAAGCAGCAGGGGCTGTACCGCAGGCTCCGCGTGCTTGACGGCAGGCCCGAGGCGCACACCTCGTACGACCACAAGTCGGTCGTCAACCTGTCGTCCAACAACTACCTCGGTCTCACGACGCACCCGAAGCTCGTCAAGGCCGCACTCGAGGCCGTCGAGAAATATGGCGTCGGCTCCGGCGCCGTGCGCACCATTTCCGGAACGATGGAAATGCACATGGAGCTCGAACGCCGACTCGCGAAGTTCAAGCACGTCGAGTCGGTGGTGGTGTTCCAGAGCGGCTTCGCCGCCAACGCCGGCACCGTCGCCGCGGTGCTCACAAAAGACGACGTGATCATTTCCGATGAGCTCAATCACGCGAGCATCATCGACGGCTGCCGCTTGAGCAAGGCGCCGATCAAGGTCTTTCCGCACAAGGACGTCGACGCCGCGCGCAAGATCATGAAAGAGCTGCCGCGCGAGCAGAAGAAGATCCTGATCACCGACGGCGTGTTCTCGATGGACGGCGACCTCGGTCCCGTCGATGCGCTGTGCGATCTCGCCGAGGAGTTCGGCGCGATCATGATGGTGGATGATGCGCATGCCAGCGGCGTGTTTGGCAAGAACGGCAGCGGCACGGTGGATCATTTCGGCTGCCACGGCCGCGTCGACATCCAGGTTGGCACGCTGTCAAAGGCGATCGGCGTCCTCGGCGGATACGTCGCCGGCTCGAAGAACCTGATCGAGTTCCTCTATCACCGCGCCCGGCCGTTCCTGTTCTCGACCTCGCATCCACCGGCCGTCACCGCCGCGTGCCTGGCCGCGCTCGACGTGCTCGAGACCGAACCGCAGTGGATCGAACGCCTCTGGGATAACACCCGCTTCTTCAAGGCCGGCCTCGAGAAGCTCGGCTTCAACACCGGCCTGAGCGAAAGCCCGATCACGCCCGTCATCGTTGGCGAGGCCGCAACCGCCGCGAAGATGTCGGATGCCCTGTTTGCCCGGGGCGTCTTCGCCCAGAGCATCGGCTTCCCCACGGTGGCACGCGATAAGGCGCGTTTGCGCACCATCGTCGCCGCCACGCACTCGAAGGAGGACCTGCAGTTCGCTCTCGACCAGCTGGCGGTCGTCGGACGGGAACTAGGAGTGATATAGAAACGTCGAAGTTAAGAGTTAAAAGTTGATAGTTAAAAGCCCTTTTAACTTTTCATTTTGAACTTTTAACTATGCCGAAGCAGTTTTTTAAGCGCTATACCCACGACCTCACGTCGGAAGAGCTCGGCAAGCTCTTCACGCGCGAGACGCCGGAGGCCTATCGCTTCTTCGCGCGTGGCATCAACACCGCGGAGCTGGAAGGACTGCCGTGGCACAAGCGCGCCGTCAAGTACGCGCAGGCCTTCTTCCTCGCGTTCACCATGCGCCTGTCGCCGGCGCGGCGCCTGATGTACGGCGTCGCTCTCGGCTTCGCGGTCATCGGCTTGATCCAGCTGTTTACGGGCTTCGGCTGGATGCGCGTGCCGATCCCGATCGCGCTGTTCTTCGTGCACATCCGCGTGCCGGCGCCGCTCTTCGCCAACGGCACCATCGCGCTGCTCAGCGGGTTCCTGTTGATGAACCTGCTCGTGCTGCTCGAAGTCGCCGATCGCTTGTCGCTGAAGCGCGACCTGGAAGTGGCGAAGGAGATCCAGAACGCGATGCTGCCCAACGGCACCTGGTCTGGGCCCGGCGTCGAAGCGTTCGGCCTGACCAAGCCGGCCAATACGGTCGGCGGCGACTTCTACGACATCCTCCCGCAACCGGACGGCACCGTGATCGTCGCCCTGGGCGACGTGGCCGGTAAGGCAAGCCCGGCGGCATTGCTGATGGCGTTGGCGCTGGCCATGCTGCGCACGCTTGTCGATCTGCGCCTGCCGTTAACGACGCTGGTGCAACGCCTCAATATCCAGGTCGGCCGGCACGCCCCGGCGTCGCGCTTCATCACCATGTTTCTTGCCTCGTTCACGCCGTCGACCGGACGCCTCGAGTTCGTCAACGCCGGCCAGACACCACCGCTCCTGCGCCGGCAAAATGGCACCATCGAACGGCTGATGAGCGGCGGCGTGGCGCTCGGCATGTTCGAGGGCAGCGAATACCATTCCGGTGAGGTGATGCTGGAACCCGGTGACGCGCTGCTGATGTACAGCGACGGCATGACCGAAGCCGAAAGCCCCGACGGTCACCCCTTCGACGAAGCAGGCCTCGAACGGACCCTCGCGCTCTACGCGGGGGCCTATCAAAAGTCTGCCGCGGCTGAGCTCGGACGCGCCGTTTTTGACGCCGTCGAACGCCATCGCCGGGACCAGCGCCTGCAGGACGATCTCACCGTTCTCATCCTCAGCCGGCTGGGCTAGCGGTTTTCGTCCCACCGGAGTCTAATACTCCGCAAGGTTAACAAGGGTTATAAGGGTTACAAAGGTCTCAAGGGTTAGCCTTGCAACCGTTGTAACTCTTGTAACCGTTGTAACTCTTGTAACCCTTGTAACCCTTGTAACCCCTGCGATGTTTGTAAGACTTCTTCTTCTCGTCGCGCTCTCCGTGTCGCCGGCGCTAGCCGGGCAGGTATCGTCACGCGCGACGGATCCTGAAGACCTCTCGATTCTGGAATTCCTGCAAGCACTTGAAACGTCGATCTCCACGATGGATCGCGCGCGCTGGATCGAGCTGCTGTCGCAGAGCGCGGATCGCGACCAGGCGCTCGAGTTCTTCGACGCCATGGTCCCGCAGGGCATCACCCGAGTCGTCGTCAAGGAACGCGACCGGTCCGCGCTGCAGGGCACGCTGCCCGGCGAAGGCTTCCGCCTGGTCGTGGAAGTGTTCATGGAGACGGGCCCGCGCGGCCGCATCGCCACGTGGCGCCTCGATATTCGACGCCCCCGCGGTGAAGATCTGGGCCGCCAGCCGTGGCGCATCCTCGCCGAGGATCGCCTCGCCTCGATCGAAGGCCTGCATCGGCTGTCGATGAACTCCGAGAAGCAGTACGCCGCGAAGAACTTGATCCTGCGAGCCGTGGATTTTGAACTGCGCTTGCCGGCGGGGGACGTGTTCGTGGCGGAAACGCCGGAAGGCGTGACCGCGATGGTGCTGCTTGGTGAAGGCACCATGGTGTTCCAGCCGCTGCCGAAGGAAGAACGCGGCCAGTTGAAGCTGTTTGCCGGCACCGAAGCGCTCGAGACGCCGTTCACGTCCGCGTTCGTACGGCTCAGTCCATTCGAGTTCGAGCAGCGCCTGGCGAAGGACATGCTCGAACCGGTCGCACTCGATGCGCGGACCTACCGCCGCGCGCTGAGCGAGTACGAAGACAACCTGCCGAAGTCGTTCAACCTTGATCTGAGCGACTTGAGCCGCGACACCTGGTCGCTGTTGCCGCAGCCGGGCGACTTCGTCGCCGAAGTCGATACGCGGCGCTACGACGATCTCACCTACGCGCGATCGAGCGGCGAAGCGGAGGACGTCACGCTGTTCCAGCGCGCGCGGAAGCGCAATATCTCGGCATACGCCTCCGAACAGAAGCTGCAGAGCCGTGGCCGGTTCTTCGACGAGGACGATCTCGTCGACTACGACGTGCTCGACTACGACGTCGACACGTCGTTCTTCCCCGAGCGCGACTGGATGGACGGCCGCACGCGCCTCAAGCTGCGCATCAAGACGCACGGCACACCCGTGCTGACGCTGCGCTTTGCCGACAGCCTCAACGTGTCGTCAGTGGTGAGCGAGGAGTTCGGCCGGCTGTTGTTCCTGCGCGTCAAGAACCAGAACAGCCTGCTCGTCAACCTTCCGCAACCGGTCGCGCGCGACTTTCCGCTTACCCTGACCGTCAACTACTCTGGACGTCTCACGCGCCAGAGCATCCAGGACGAATCGATCAGTTTCTCGGGCGACTCGTCCTCCGTAGCGCGGGGCGCAGAGAGCGGCGCGAAGGAGGAGCAGCAACGCACCGCGCAGCCGGACGACATTCCGTTCGTGCCGCCCGAGCCGAAGTGGCTCTTCAGCAATCGCAACTACTGGTATCCGCAGAATCAGGTCAGCGACTACGCGACGGCGCGCATTCGCGTCACCGTGCCGATCGAGTATTCGGTGGTTGGGTCCGGCATTGTCGAACCGGGCTCGCCGTTCGCAGCGCCGCCGGCACCGGTTGAAGGCTCATCGCGCACCATCGCGCGTGCGACGTATTCGTTTGCCGCCCCGCAGCCCGTCCGCTATCTCGGCATCGTTGTCAGCCGCATGACGCGCGTCGATGCAGCCACCGTGGCCCTGGATATCGTGCCGGTCAACGCGCCGCCGCCGGATATGCGCGGCGCCGACACGCTCGCCCAGCAGGTCACTCGCTTGAATGCCGCGGTCGCGATTCCTCCGGTGGGCGCGCGGAACACCGTGAAGCTGAGCGTCGACGCGAACCGGCGCCAGGAGTCGCGTGGCCGCGACGCGATCAACACGGCGGCCGAGATCCTTCGCCTCTATTCGTCGCTGACCGGTGATGTGCCATACGACTCGATGACGCTGGCGATGGTTGAAGACGATGTGCCGGGCGGGCATGCGCCTGGGTATTTCGCCATGATCAACAACCCGCCGCCGGTGCAGCCGTTCTCGTCACGCCACGATCCCGCGTTCTTCCAGGGTTTCCCGGAGTTCTTCCTCGCGCACGAAGTCGCGCATCAGTGGTTTGGACAGGCCGTGGGCTGGAAGAACTATCACGAGCAGTGGCTCAGTGAAGGCTTCGCGCAGTACTTCGCAGCGCTTTACGCGCGCGAGAAGCGCGGCGAGCCGGCGTTTCGAGACGTGTTGCGCCAGTTCCGCCGATGGGCCGTGGAGGATTCCGATCAGGGCCCGGTCTACCTGGGCTACCGGCTCGGCCATATCAAGGGTGAGCCGCGTGTTTTCCGCGCACTGGTCTACAACAAGGGCGCCGCAGTGCTGCACATGCTGCGCCGCACTATTGGCGACGAGGCGTTCTTCGCGGGCCTGAAGACCTTCTATGCCGAGAACCGCTTCAAGAAGGCCGGTTCCGACGACCTGCGCCGCGCCATGGAAGCAGCCAGCAAGCGCGACCTGACCCGCTTCTTCGAGCGCTGGATCTACGACAACGGCATCCCCCGGCTCCGCTACACCACGTCCACCGAGGGATCCGACCTGATCGTCCGCTTCGAACAGGCCGGCGAAGATCTCTACGACGTCCCGGTTACCGTGGCCGTGACGTATGCGGACGGGAAAACTTCCGAATTCGTGGTCCAGGTCAACGCCGCGACCTCGGCCGGCTCCGTGACCCTGACCGGCCCCGTCCGCTCCGTCGAGGTCAACCCTGACGGCGCGGCCATCGCGCACTTCGAGCGGAAGTAGCAGGTAGCAAGTAGCAAGAAACAAGCTTTTTCGGCCTTCTTGCTACTTTCTACTTGCTACTTGCTACTAGTACAATTCCCTCCTTATGGATTTAGTTACGCTGACCATCGATGGGCGCCAGTTGTCCGTGCCCAAGGGCACGTCCGTCCTCAAGGCCGCCATCGAAGCCGGCATCCAGGTTCCCTACTACTGCTACCACCCTGGTCTTGGCATCGACGCGTCGTGCCGCGTCTGCCTGGTGAAGATCGAAAAGATGCCCAAGCTGCAGACGTCGTGCTCGACGCCGGTGGCCGAAGGCATGGTGGTGCACACCCAGGATCAAGAGGCCGTTGACGGCCGCAAGGGCGTGTTCGAGTTCCTGCTGATCAATCACCCGCTCGATTGCCCGGTATGCGACAAGGGCGGCGAATGCCCCCTGCAGGACTTCTCGTACGCCTTCGGCAACGACGCCAGCCGCATGGATTTCCCGCGCCGTACCTTCGACGGTGACGGCGTGAAGGCCGACATCGACTTCGGCCCGACGCTGATGCTGAACCGCAACCGCTGCATCCTGTGCACGCGGTGCAGCCGGTTCATGGCGGAAGTCGACGGCGACGCGCAGATCGGCACCATCAATCGCGGCAACGGCAGCGAGATCGCCACCTTCAACGAACAAGGCGTGCATTCGCTGCTCTCGGGCAACCTGATGGATGTGTGCCCGGTCGGCGCCATTACCACCAAGCAGTACCGCTTCCGCTCGCGCCCGTGGGACAACCCGCACGCGGTCGATACCACCTGCACGCTGTGCTCGAAGGGCTGCAGCACCACCGCGTGGCTGAAGGCCAAGCCGGAATGGGCCAAGGGCGCGCGCCTGGCGCGCATCACGCCGCGCTACAACGGCCAGGTCAACGATTTCTGGATGTGCGACATCGGCCGCTTCCAGTACCTCTGGGTCGAAGGCGAGCAGCGCCTGCGCAAGCCGCTGATCAACACCAAGGAAGGCGTGCAGCAGACGGCGACGTGGAAGGACGCGTTGATGCGCGTCCGCGATTTGCTGAACGCGGCCGGCCGCAAGGATCCCGCGTCGGTGCGGATGCTCGCGTCCGCCCACGCCTCGCACGAAGAGATGTACCTGCTCAAGCGCCTCGCCGAAGATCTCAAGGGCGATGGCGGCGCGTCGCACGTGCACGTCGCGTGGCGCCGCACCGAGAAGCCGCAGCCGGCCAATACCAAGTTCCGCGTGCCGACGATCGATGCGCCGAACGTCAATGGCGCCAAGGATCTCGGACTCTCCGTCGTGGCCACCGCTGAGGGCGATGCCGACCTGTCGGCGCTGCGCACCGCGATCGACCAGGATCGCGTCGCCGTCCTCTACATCGTCGATCCGGGTCCGAATGGATCGCTCGGTGATGTGTCGTGGCTCGCGGAAGCGCGCAAGAGCGGCCGCGTGCCGGTGATCATTTACCAGGGCGTGCTGCAGAACGAGATCGCGAAGATCGCGGATGTCGTGTTGCCGGGCGCGGCGTGGGTCGAGAAGGATGCGACCTACACCAACGATCAGGGCATGGTGCAGGCCGCATCGAAGGCCATCAACGCTCCGGGCGAATCGGTCGAAGACTGGCAGATTCTCACCAGCGTCGCCGCGGCGCTCGGCCTGCCGTACACCTACACGGCGTCACAGCAGGTTCGCAATGACGTGGCCACCCACCTCTCCGCGTTGCCGCAGTACGCCACGCTGAGCGAGACCGTCTTCAATCGTCCGGTCAGTGCCGAGCACTGGCTCAAGGCGAGCAACCCCATGGAGCGCTGGAAGTGGGACACGATGTTCCAGGACCTGCCGCCCGTGAAGGGTCACAACGTGCAGATGGAGCAGATGTCACAGCCGACCGTGATTCCGCTGCGCCTCGTAACCGAAGAGATCTCGCGAGCATCCGACTCGTAGAGGCGGGTCTTCAGACCCGCCTGACACCATATGCGGATGCGAATTTTGACCGGCGTCGGGGCCAGCGCTCTCGTGGCGGTCCTGCTCAGCGTCGTCCTCTCGGCGCAGGCGGGTCGGCCCGGAGTCGCTGAGCTGGCCGTCGTGCCGGCCACCCTCGACATCCAACCTGGCGGCTCGGCCCGCGCGGCGATCACCGTGCGGTTGCCCGAGGGGTTCCACATGAACTCCGACAAGCCGCGCGAAGAGAACCTCATCCCCATCACCGTCTCGATGGAGGCAGTTCCGGCCGTGGCCGCCGCCACCACCGCGTTCCCGGAAGCGCTCGATCTCAAGCAGGAAGGCGCGACCCTTCCGCTGCGCGTGTTTGAACGCGAGTTCGCCATCGGACTGCAGATCAATGCCGCCGCTGACGCGGCCGCCGGCGCGCACAAGCTGCCGCTGCGCGTTCGCTACCAGGCGTGCGATGAAAAGCAGTGCTACCTGCCCATCACCGCATCGCTCGAGCTGAACCTCGCGGTCGCGGCGAACGCCTCAGTGGCGCCGCCTCCGGCGATGGTCGCCAAACTCGATTTTGCGAAGGGCGCTGCGGTGCCGATCGTCGCGCCTAGGCCCGCGGCACCCGCCAGGGCGGCGACGGCGGCGCCCGCCAGCGCGAACGAAATGCTCGACCGCTTCGCAGTGCGCGGCACTGAAGGTGGTTATCTCCCGGCGGCGACGTTCATCAAGTTCGTCGAGGACGCAAAGGCCGGCGTGGCCCAGCAGGGCATGTTCGAGGGCCGTGGTCCCCTTGCCATTCTGCTGATCGTGTTTCTCGGTGGCCTGGCGCTGAATCTCACGCCGTGCGTGTTGCCGATGATCCCGGTCAACCTCGCCATCATTGGTGCCGGTTCACAGGGTGGCTCGCGTTCACGCGGGCTCGTGCTGGGCAGTGTCTACGGCGCTGCCATGGCCGTGGTCTACGGCGTGCTGGGATTGATCGTCATCCTCTCGGCGCAGACCTTCGGCACCATCAACTCGTCGCCGTGGTTCAACCTCGGCATCGCGGTGTTGTTCGTGGCTTTGGCGCTCGCCATGTTTGACGTGTTCGAGATCGACTTCTCGAGGTACTCCGCCAACGTCGGCACAGGGTCCAGCCGCGGTTCGGTGATGCTCGCCTTTACCATGGGCGCGGTCGCCGCGTTGCTCGCCGGCGCATGTGTCGCGCCCGTCGTGATCCAGGTAGTGCTGTTCTCGACCAACCTCTACGCAACCGGCACACCGGCCGCGCTCGCGCTGCCGTTCGTGTTAGGCCTTGGCATGGCCGCACCCTGGCCGTTCGCCGGTGCGGGCATCAGCGCATTGCCGAAGCCCGGCGCGTGGATGGTTCGCGTCAAGCAGGCGTTCGGCGTGATCATCCTGCTGACGGCCGGTTACTACGCCTACACCGCCTATGGGATCTTCCGGGATCGCTCGGTGGATCCCGCGCAGGTGGCGTCGAGCGTCGATGAACTGTTGAAGGACGGCTGGCACGCCGACCTCGCCGAAGGCCTCGCCGTCGCGGAGCGCGAAGGCAAGCCGGTGTTGATCGACATGTGGGCCACGTGGTGCAAGAACTGTCTGACGATGGACAAGACCACGCTGGTGGATCCGTCGGTGAAGACCGCGCTCGACGGCTTCGTGAAGATCAAGTTCCAGGCGGAATCGCCTGACGAGTCGCCCGCGCGAGAAGTGATGCAGCGCTTCGGCGCCGTCGGCCTCCCCACTTACGTGGTGCTGACACCGAAGAAGTAGCAAGAAGCAAGTAGCAGGTAGGAAGAAGAGCTGTATTTTTCTTGATACTTGCTACTTGCTACTTGATACTGTCCTTCGTGCATCGCAGGTCAATCCGCATAACCTGCCTCGTCGTGGCTGTGCTGGCTACCGCCGGCCTCGGCTACCGCGCCTATCAGGACGAACTGGCGCTCAACGGCGAACGTCAATCAGCCCTCACTGCCGACGCGTCGATCAGCCAAACGGCGGAGCTGCTCCTCGATCTCCGCGCGTCGCTGCATGCCTACGTGGCGCCGTCGCAGGGCCTGCCTTTCTGGGGCAAGCGCGCGCAAGAAGGCATCGAGACCCTTAAGCAGAGCCTGGCTTCGATCGAGCAGGCCGTCGCGCCCGCGGGCGGTTCCGTCAAGCAGTCGATCGACGCGGTCGATCAACTTGCGGCAGCCGAACGGCGCGCCCGCACTTACGTGAGCCGCGACGACATGCTGCTGGCCGGCGACGTGATCTTCACCGAGGTTCGTGATGTGCTCGCCGGCATGACCGCCGAGGTGCAGGCAAGCCGCGAAGGCGTGCGCCGCGAACACGATCGCCGCGCCGCGGCGATTCGCCAGGAGCAGTTGATGCTCGCCGGTGGCGCGCTGGCCGTATGGTTCGTCGTCGCACTGCTATTGCTACCCGCTGGTCCGGCCCCGGCCGTCAAGGATCCGGCGCAGTGGCGCGAAGAGCTCAAGACCACGCTCGAGCGCCCGGCGGCCGCACCGGCACTCGACGCACCAGCACCTCAGGCACCTTCGGCACCCTTGGCACCCGAGGCACCGCACGCACCTGATCTTCTGCCTTCGCTTCGGCAAGCGTCAGAAATTTGCGCGGATCTCTCGGCCCTGGCAGATCCGGGCGCCCTTCAGGGCGCGCTTGCGCGAGTCAGCGGCATGCTGAACGCCACCGGCCTGATCGTGTGGGTCGCTGCCAATGATGGCGGCTCGCTGTCACCGGTGGCGACGCACGGGTTTGATCCCAAGATCGTGCAACGCATTGGCAGGATTCCGCGCGACAGCGCCAACCTGACGGCGTCCGCGTTCCGCGATAACGCCTCCAAGATCAGCTTGCCTACCGCGTCCGCACCGGGCGCCCTCGCCGTGCCCATGTGCGGACCTACGGGACCAACGGGAGTGCTCTCCGTAGAAATGAAGTCGGGACACGCCGTGGAAGAATCGACCGTCGCGCTGGCTGCCATTGTCGGCGCGCAATTGGCGACCTTGACGATGCCGGTGGCCGACGCCGTGGTCGAAACCGCGCCGGTTGCACACGACGTGACGCTGGACGTGCCGCAATCCCGGGCACAAAGCGCGTAAAGCGTCGAAAAGCGGTCTAGAATCTGACTTCGGCAGATGAACGTCATACTCGCTGAAGACGTCCTCGATATCCAATTGGTGGCCCGCCTCGCGCTCAAGCGCGCAGGCTTCACGGTGAAAGTCGTGGGCAACGGCCAGGAAGCGCTTGACGCGGTCAAGCAGCAGCCGCCGGATGTCGTCCTGCTCGACTGGATGATGCCCGAGCTCGACGGACCCGAAGCCTGCCGTCGGCTCAAGGCCGATCCGGAAACCGCCCGGATCCCGGTGATCTTTCTGACAGCCAAGTCGCAGGAAGCGGAGATCCAGCGTGGCCTCAGCCTCGGCGCCGCCGGCTATGTGACCAAGCCGTTCGATGCCCTCACGCTTGGACAGCAGGTCAAGGACATCGTCGCGAAGATCAAGCAGTGAACATCCGTACCCGCGCGTTCGCCGCCTTGTGGCTGGTCGCGATCCTCGTTGCGGGCACGATTGGATTCATCCTCTACGCGCTGAACGTCGCGGCTCCGCAAATGGATGCCGAGCGGCAGCGCATCTCCGAGGTACTACAGGTCCACGGATCCTTATGGCGCGTGCTGGTCGAGCTCAAGCACGATCAGCACGACTTTGCCGCAACGAACCTTCCCTCCTTGCGCCAGCGCGTGCAGTCCGAGCGCGCGGCGGTGAACGATTACCTGGCGCGCGAAGCGTCGCTGCTCAGGTTTCCCGAGCAGAAGGCGAAGCTCGAAGAGATTCGCAAGGCCTTCGAGTTGTGGGCCGCGAATTGGGACAACACCCCTGACCAGTCCGGCTCGCCCGAAGTCCTGCTCGCGCTGAGCAACAACGACTTCGCGCCGCTCGAGAAACTGCTCATCGATTTCGACACGCGCGAGCGCGAGCGGTGGAACCAGTCCATCCAGGTCATGACCGCCAGTCGAAGTGTGTTCTTCTGGGTCATCTCCGGGCTCGCGCTGCTGGGTCTCGTGACGCTGATCGTCGTCGCGGTCTCTGCCAAGCGCGTCATCCTCGACCCGCTGACCGAGCTGACGGACTCGGCTCATCGGATCGAGACCGGGGACTTCAGCGCCGCGCACCAGACATTACGTTCCGACGAGATCGGCGTCCTGTTCAATTCGTTCGCGAAGATGGTCCAGGCGATCCGCCTGCGCGAGCGCGAACTGGCGACGGCCCTGGCGGAATCGCGCGAGCTGACCAGCGTCACCGCGGAATCGCGGCGTCGCGTCGAAGCTGCGCACGCCGACCTGCTGGCCACCCTCGAGACCGTCCCCGCCGCTTTGATGATCTTCAACACCGACGGCAGCGTGCGCCTTCGCAATCGCGCCGCGACCGAGGTGATGGGCATCGAGCCGCAGAATCCGGAGCTGCGCAGAAACTACTGGGACCGCTTCAAGCGCATCGCGAAAGACGGTTCGTTGATTTCGCGCAATGACTGGGTCTCGTCACGCGCCCTGAAAGGCGAGGTCGTCAGGAACGAAGAACTCGAGATTCATCATCCCGACGGCCGCGTGTTCCCGATTCTTGCCAGCGGCGCGCCGCTGCGCAACGAGCTGGGTCACGTCGCCGGCGCAATCGTCGCCTTCCAGGACATCGCGAGGATGCGCGAGGTCGATCGCATGAAGGACGAGTTCGTGTCGGTCGTCTCCCACGAACTGCGAACGCCGCTGACGTCGATCCGCGGTTCGGTCCAGCTCGTGCTCGACGATCCACAGGCCGTCGCCGACGCCGAGCATCGCCAGTTGCTGCAGATTGCCCTCAATAACTGCGAGCGCCTGGTCCGCATCATCAACGACATCCTCGATGTGTCGAAGATCGAATCCGGCAACCTGGCGCTGCGGAAGAAGCCGGCGCACGTCGCGGAGCTCGTTCGGCAATCAATCGACGTGGTGGCCAATCCCGCGCGTATCGCCAGGGTGAGTCTCACCGCCGATATTCCGGCGAACATCCGGCCCGTCATGGTCGATCCCGATCGCATCGTCCAGGCGCTCGTCAACCTGCTCTCGAACGCCGTCAAGTTCGCGCCCGCGGATTCGACCGTCAAGGTGTCGGTGACAGGCACGGCGCACACGATCACGATCGCGGTGTCCGACCAGGGCGAGGGTATCGCGCCGGAGAATCTCAATCGGCTGTTCCAGAAATTCCAGCAGGTTGACAGCTCGTCGTCGCGCAAGAAGGGTGGCACCGGCCTCGGACTCGCCATCACCAAGGCGCTCGTCGAACAGCACGGCGGAAAGATCTTCGTCGACAGCGAGCTGAACAAGGGCACGCGGTTCTCGTTCACGCTGCCCGCCGCGACCGATGCGGAAGCGGCGTCGGTGGCCCCGGTGGTGATCGACAAGGACGGCGCCGCGGTCCTGATCGACCGTCGAGTGCTGATCGTCGATGACGATGATGACTTCAGGCATTTGATGAAGTCGCAGCTCTCGCATGCCGGCTACACCGTGCTCGATGCGAGGGACGCTGCGTCGGCGCTCCACATCGCGCGCACCAGCCGGCCGGACGTGATCACCGTGGACTTGCTGATGCCAGGCATCGACGGCTGGTCATTCATCGACAAGCTGCGACAGGAACCCGCCCTCGCCAACATTCCCATCGTCGTCGTGTCAGGTGCGGCGGATGCGAAGTCTGATACGCGACTGCCGATCGATGTCTCGGTGATCGCCAAGGGCGAGGGACACGATCGACTGTTGCGTGAGATCAGCCTGGCCCTGGCTGGTCGCCGCGGCGCTTCGATCCTGGTCGCCGAGGACGATTCCGATCTTCGCGGTGTGTTGACTGCGTCGCTGACGCGCAACGGTCATCGCGTGATCCCGGTACGCGATGGCGCCGAGGCGCTCGCTGCCATCGAGCGTGAGCAGGTTGACCTGCTGGTCCTCGACCTGGTGATGCCGAACATCGACGGCTTCGAAGTGCTGGCGAGGCTGAAGGATATCCGGAAGGGGGAGCCGATCCCCGTGATCGTGGTCACCGGCACTGATCGATCGGCGACGGAATTGAAAGCGCTGCGCCTCGGGGCCAATGTGTATCTGACCAAACCCATCGAGGCAGCAGCGCTTACCGAAGAAGTCACTCGTCTACTGACGAACTGACCCCTGATTACCTGGCACCAGGACGCGAACTCCTGTTGGCCCGCTGGCCTGCTGGCCCGTTGGCCTGGATTGTCGCCTTCAGCGTGACCTGCTTCTTGTCGCGCAGCACCACGATCGTGGCGTCACCGGTGATGTCCTCGATCTCCCGGATCAGTTCGTCCGAGTCGGCAACGGCGCGGCCGTTGATCGACACGATTACGTCACCGGCTTTGACTCCCGCCTTCGACGCCGCCGAGTCCGGGGTCACGCTCGATACCAACGCGCCACCATTCTTGGCACCAAAGAATTCGGCGAGCTCCGGCGTGATCGACTGCACGCTGACCCCAAGACGGCCGCGCGAGGCAGGGAACCGGGAGCCGGGAGCCGGCATCCGGAAGACACCTTCCGGCATTCGATATTCGAAGCGTCGCGGAAGTCGATTGTCGAAATCAAAATTGAACTCGGGCATCGCACGGAAGAGCTCGTCCCGCTCGCGGTTCCCGGCTCCCGGTTCCCGCTCGAGATTCCACGTCATGCGTCCGGTCTCCGGAGTGGCGTTCACGGTCTGCCGCTTGCCGTCGCGGAGCAATGCGATCGTGACCGAGCGGCCCTCCGGCGTCTCCTGCACCAACCGGGTGAACTGGCGGGCGCTGCGCACTTTCTCACCGTCGAACTCGACCACCACGTCCCCGGCCTTGATTCCGGCCTTCTCCGCCGGCGAATCGGGATTCACGTCGTCGATCTTTACGCCACCGGTGGTGGCCTTTACATCCACATCGCTGACCATCACGCCCAATTGGGCGCCCCGGCCATCGAGCACCATGACGTCGGGGCGTTCAACACGTCTACCCTGCGTAAAGCCACCGTTCGGCTCCGCCTGAACCCACGTCTGGGCATCGAGACTGGAGACCGCAAGACCAACGGCCGCCAGAAGACCCAAGCTAAATGCTCCGAATTTCACGTTCTTCATGGGAAGCAACTCCTTAACAACTCCTCAGACGACGGAGATTGCCAGAGAGTCGGACGTTCGACCCATTACAATTCAGCAATGGTCGACAAGGCGGACATCCTCAAGCGCGCCGAAAAGGAGCGGGTCAAATTCCTTCGCCTGCAGTTCACCGACATCCTCGGCGTCATCAAGAACGTTGAGGTCCCCGACCGGCAATTTGGCGAAGCCCTTGACGGCAACATCATGTTTGACGGCTCATCGATCGAGGGCTTTGTCCGGATCGAAGAGTCGGACATGTATCTGAAGCCCGACCTCTCGACCTTCCAGGTCTTTCCCTGGGCCGACGCCAACGGCGCGCGCGTCGGCCGCCTGATTTGCGACATCGCGAACCCTGACGGCAGTCCGTTCGCCGGCTGTCCGCGCACGACCTTGAAGAACGTCATCGCCATGGCCGCCGATCGCGGCTTCAAGATGATGGCGGGGCCCGAGACCGAGTTCTTCCTGTTCCTGCGTCGCGACGGCAAGCCGACAACCGAGACGCACGATCGCGCCAGCTACTTCGACCTCGCTCCCATCGACCTCGGTGAGGACGTCCGCCGCGAGATCGTCGTCGCACTCGAGCAGATGGGCATGCACGTCGAAGCCGCGCATCACGAAGTCGCGCCCGGGCAGCACGAAATCGATTTTCACTATGACGACGTGTTGACGACGGCGGATAACGTCAGCACCTGCCGCTTCATCGTCAAGAACGTCGCGCTCAACAACAACCTGCACGCCACCTTCATGCCGAAGCCGATCTTCGGCGTAAACGGGTCGGGCATGCACACGCATCAATCACTGTTCGAGGACGGCAAGAACGCGTTCTTCGACAGCAACGCCGATATGCAATTGAGCCAGACCTGCCTGCACTACATCGGCGGCCTGTTGCAGCACGCCAAGGGGTTCTGCGCGATCACCAATCCGCTGGTGAATTCGTACAAGCGCCTCGTGCCTGGCTTTGAAGCGCCGACGGCGATTGCGTGGTCGGAGAAGAACCGCAGCCCGCTCGTGCGCGTGCCCGCGGCCCGCGAGACGGCCACACGGGTCGAGATGCGCATGCCAGATCCGTCGTGCAACCCCTACCTCGCGCTGGCCATGATGTTGCGCGCCGGCCTCGACGGCATCGACAAGCAGATCGATCCCGGTCCACCGGTGAACAAGAACATCTACAAGATGAGCCACCGCGAGCGCCGGCACCTGCGCATCGACGACCTCCCGGCCAACCTCAGCGAAGCGCTCGATGAGTTCGAGAAGGACGCGCTGGTGCGCGAGACGCTCGGCGAGCACATCTTCAACCACTTCCTCGAAGCCAAGCGCGAGGAGTGGGACGAATACCTGCGCCACGTATCTCCGTGGGAGATGGACCGCTACCTCGGAGTGTATTGAACGAGGGACACCAGCTCGTCCGCGCTCGGTGACAAAGACTCTTTCCTGATCTGAGCTTTCTGCGCCTTCCGTGGCTATTTCCGGCCCTTTCTGCGCTTTCTGCGGCCGCGCCTCCTTTGGCACGTCCTTTGGAGTATTGGTCTGCGGCCGCGGCGGATCACCGAAGGGCGAACTATCAGGCAGGCGCTGGCATCGCCGCTCTTCGGCCGCACGATTCACGATTCCGTCCGCGGCCATCGGTCCTGTAGCGACGAGCCTTCAGGCTCGTCGACGGGAGCGCTGTAGCGACGAGCCTTTAGGCTCGTCGACGGGAGCGCTGTAGCGACGAGCTTTTAGGCTCGTCGACGGATCAGAGGAGATCGCCATGAAGAACTTCGTGCTTGGATTGATCATCGCGACTGCGGCCATCAGCGGTGCGTGCGCTTCGGCGGGCGAGCGTTCGATCGCCGAGGTCCAGACCAACCCCGGCAAGTTCCACGACAAGACCGTCGTCGTGGAGGGCGTCGTGACCTCGTCCTGGGGCATCCCGATGGTGCCGTTCAAGGTCTATCGCGTCAGCGACGGCTCGGCTGAAATGCTGGTCATCTCGGACGATGACCGGATCCCCGGCAAGAACGCCCGGGTCCGCGTCCGCGGCGAGGTCCAGGAGTTCGCCCTACTGGGGGGCCGGAGCTTCGGGCTGCACCTTCGCGAAAAGTCGATTAAGTACCTGTAAACAAAGGCCAATAGGCCGATGGGCGAATAGGCCAATAGGGCATTCCTATTGGCCTTTTTGCTATCGGCCCACTTGCCTATCGGCCTGTTCGCCTGCTTGTGAAATCTAGTACAATGTCCGGCTGTGGAAGCTATTGAACATCCCTCCCCACTAGTCGCGCTCATCAACCTGCTCTTCGCGCCCCTGGGGATCCACGTGCCCGATCACATCGTGTTCGTGGCGCTGATCACGTTGCTGATCCTCTTCATCGGCATGGCGATCCGCTCATCGCTGAGCGTCGAGAACCCCGGCAAGCTGCAGATCATCCTCGAAGACGTCGTGACGTTCCTCGTTGGCGTGCTCGAAGGCAACATGGGCCCCAAGGGGCGCCAGTACCTGCCGCTGCTCGGCACGATCTTCGTGTTCATTCTCTTTGGCAACCTGATGGGCCAGATTCCCGGCCTCGGTTCGCCGACCAGCAACATCAACGTCCCGTTCGCGCTCGCGCTCACGCTGTGGCTCTACTACCACTGGCAGGGCATCAAGGCGAACGGGCTGTTCGGCTACATCAAGCACTTCGGCGTCATGCCGGGCGTGCCGATCGTGATGTCGCCGCTGATCTTCATCATCGAAATCATCAGCCACATGTCGCGCGTGCTGTCGCTGACGCTGCGCCTGTTCGGCAACATCTTCGGCGAGCACCTCGTGGTGCTGATCATCGCCAGCATCGTGCCGTTCATCGCGCCGCTGCCGATCCAGTTCCTCGGCCTGATCGTCGGCCCGCTGCAGGCGTTCATCTTCCTGACGCTCGGCGCGATCTACCTCACCGCCGCCACGCACGTGGATGACCACGGCGACGACTACGGCGGCTCGGACGCGCACCACCCGCACGCAGCGACTCACTAGAAGTAGCAAGTAGTAAGAAGCAAGTAGCAAGAAGAACGCTCTTCTTGCTACTTGATACTTGCTACTTCCGGCTTTGCCTGTGGTCCAAGTGAATTTATCTTGACCACCACAACCGTGCGGTCGTCCGACTGCGGCGCATCGCCACAGAAATTCTGCACGGCGGTGAACAGCGCGTTCACGATCTCCTTGGCCGGCTGCTGGTAGGTGCGCTCGATGACGTCGATGACGCGCTCGGCGCCGAACTCCTGGCTCTGCTCGTCGAACGCCTCGAAGATGCCGTCCGAACACAGCACCAAGACATCGCCGACTTCGAGCGGCACCGTCACGTCGTCATACTGCGAGCTGCCAAAAGATCCGAGCGGGATACCGGAGAGGCTGATCTGTTCCGCCTTGCCGTTGGCGCACTTCACCGGATACGGCAGGCCCGAGTTGGCGAACGTCGCCGTCTTCTTCTTGAACTCGAACAACGCGTAACACAACGTGCAGTAGTACTCCTCGAGGTTACGCTCGTGGAGGATGCGGTTCATGCCCGCCAGCACCGACGCGGGCGTGCTGTTGGTCTTCTCGAGCCTGCGCCTGAAGGTGCGGCCGCGGACCATCTCGCCAATCGCCGCGCTGTACAGCGCCGCCGGCACGCCCTTGCCTGACACGTCGCCGAGTGCCACCACCAGCGTATTGGGTTCTGGTGAGAGGAAGTCGCACAGGTCGCCGCCAAGCTCTCGAGCGGGATCGAAGTGCCAGGCGACGTCCACGCCACGCAGGCGCTTCGGCAACTCCTGCGGCAGCAACGCCATCTGCACCCGCTGTGCGAAGCGCAGTTCCTTCTCGAAGCGCGCTTCGTTGGCCCTGATCGATTCATAGAGCCGCGCGTTCTCGATCGCCACCGCGGCTTCCGACGCGAGCAGCGTGAGCAGCTTGACGTGCTTCTTGTTGAACGCGTTCGGCTCTGGACTCTCGAGGTCGAACACGCCGATGCAGCGGTCCTTCAGCAGCAACGGCACGACCAGCTCCGAGCGCACGCCTGGGACCGCGTCGATATAGCGCGGATCCTTCGTCACGTCGGGAACCAGGACCACTTCCTTGTGCAGCGCGGCATAGCCAACCAGGCCGTCGCCGACCTTCACCGGTTCGGTCGCACGCGGATCGTCGCCGTACTTGATGGTGACCTTGAAATCCAGCGTCTGCGTCTCTTCATCGAGCAGCATGATGCCGAAGATGCGGTAGTCGATGACGCGCTTGATCAGGTGCGCGAGTCGCGTCAGCAACTCGTCCGGATCGAGGATCGCGCTCATCTCGTGGCCGATCGAGGCCAGCGTTTCAAGCGTCTCCGTGTATTCGCGCTCCGACTCGAACAGCCGCGCGGTCGCGATCGCCTGCGCCACGTGCGCGCCGAACTGGCGGAGGATCCACTCGTCGCGCTCGGTAAACGCCGCCTTCTTTTCGCTTAGCAGGTTGAGCGCGCCGATCACCTTGCCCTTGTGGCGCAGCGGCACCGCCAGCTGCGACTTCGCGCCGGGCACCACCGCGAGGTAGCGCGGATCGGTGTCCACGTCGTCCAGCAGGATGGTGCGCTGCTCGACCACGGCGGTACCGACAATGCCCTGGCCAAGCTTCAGCGTGAAGTGGCGAACGATCTCCTCGGGGTAGCCAACGGCGTACGCGATGCTCAGCTCTTCCCGCTGCTCGTTCAGGAGGTAAACCGAGAAAACGGTAAAGGTCGTCAGACGCGAAATGAGGCTCGGGATCTTCTCGAGCAGCTCGTCGAGGTCAAGCACCGAGGTGACCTCGCGGCCAAGCTCGGCGAGAATAGCGAGAAGTTCTGCGTCGGAAGGGGAGTCGGTCCGGTTCCCGGCCTCCGGCTCCCCGCTCCCGTCACTGCGCCGTCGTGTTTCCACCGTTACCTAAAGTGTACTTCGTCACCCAGTTGTAAATCCGCTCCATTCGATCCTTCTGGTGGTAGTACTCGCTAATGCCGTGGCCTTCGCGCGGGTAGAACACCAGTTCGGTCGGCTTGCCGCGATCCTTCAGGCCGCGATACAGCTCGTAGGCCTGGCCCGTGGGCACGCGCTCGTCATTGGCGCCATGCAGAATCAGCGTCGGCGTCGTCACCTTGTCGATGTGGGACATCGCTGACCGGTCCAGATACAGCGGCAGCGTCTGCTTGTTGGGAATGCCGCCGAAGTAGGCGATCAGCACGCTTGGGATGTCGTTGGTGCCATACATGCTCCACATGTTGGTGAGGCCCGCGCCGACCATCGCCGCCTTGAAGCGCGACGTCTGCGTGATCACCCAGGCGGTCATGTATCCGCCATAGCTCCAGCCAATGTGCGCCAGCTTGTCGGGATCCGAAATCCCGCGCGCCACGAGGGCGTCCACGCCCGTCATGATGTCCTTGTAGTCGCCGCCGCCCCAGTCGTTGACGTTGGCCGCCAGTGTCTTCTGGCCGTAGTTCGAACTGCCACGCGGATTCGGATAGAACACCGCCCAGCCCTTGCCCGCCCACACCTGGCCGCCCTCAAGACCGCCGAGGCGGAACCCGTTGACGTAGGCTCCGGCCGGGCCGCCGTGCGCGACGACGAGCGTCGGATACTTCCGGCCGGCCTGGAAGCCAACGGGCTTCAGCAGCACGCCTTCGACTTCAACGCCATCACTGCTCTTCCAGGTGATCACTTCGGTCTCGCCCTGCGCGACCTCGGCGAGCTGCGGGTTGGTGTTCGTCAGTCTCTTCAAGTTCCCGAACGACGGATCGGTCACGTAGACCTCGGTCGCCGAATCCGGCGCATCCATCGTCAGCACGATCGTCCGGCCGTCCTTGCTGATCGAGGTACCGTTGATCGTGCGCTTCTGCGACAACTGGGTATACGCGCCGGTCGTCAGGTCGTAGGCGAAGGCTTCGTTGTAGGCGCGCTTGCCGGTCACGAACATCACGCGCTTGCCTTCGTTGGTCCACACCGGGTTGCCGGCATCGCTGTCGAACTGTGGCGTCAGCGTGTCCTTGATCGTCTTGCCCTTCACGTCATACAGCATCAATCGCTGCTGCATCACCACACCATGCGCCGTGCCATCAGGCATCGGGGCGGTGGTGTTCGGCTCGCCGACCCACGCGATCGTGGCGCCGTCCTGCGACCAGCGCGGCTGCCCATCGCTGCCCCAGTTGGTGCTGAGCTTCTCGATCGTCGCATTCTGCTGGCCTGCTGGCCCGCTAGCCCGCTGGCCTAGCGTCGCCATGTACACATCGCGACGGTTGTCCCTCAACATCGGCGTCACCGCCGTGCCGAACACGAACTGCTTGCCATCCGGTGACCACGACGGCGCGCCCTGCACCGTCCACTGCGTGCCTTCGGTGATGCGCGTCGCCTGCTTGCTTTCGACGTTGACCACCCAGATGTGCGCGTAGCGGAAATCTCCTTCGAACACGCGCTCGTCATCTCGCTTCTTGATGTTGGCCTCTTCTTCGGCGCTGCGTGGGTCGTTGGTGACATAGGCAATGGACGCGCTGTCTGGCGACCAGGAGTAGTTCATACCCTGCGTTGGAATGCCTTCCTTCGCGTCGGTGAGCTTCCAGGCTTCGCCGCCGTCGATCGGCATCAAGTAGACCTGCGGTCTGGCCTCTGCGCTTCCGCGCGCTGAGACGAAGCTGATGAACTTGCCATCAGGTGAAAACTGCGGATTGCTGTCGCCACGCTCTCCGAACGAGATCTGACGCGCCGGCGAGCTGCCGTCCGTGGCGACGCGCCAGATGTGCGTGCGCGCTTCTTTGCGATCCTGCTCGTCGACCCACTTTCGGACCGTGTAGATCGCGTGCTTGCCGTCGGGCGACACCGTCGCGCCCTGCACCGCCTTGATGTTAAGCACATCGTCGAATGCAGCTGGCCGCTTGGTCTGCGCTGCGGACGGGATGGCGAAGGAAACGGCGAGGACAGCAATAGCCAGGGACTTGCGCATTTCAAGGACCTCCAGAAGTGCGAAGTATAATTTCCCTTCCGGCTACCGCCTACTGGATACTGGCTTCTGAATGGATCTGACCCTACCGCTCGACTACTCGGCCATCGAGCGCATTCTCCCGCACCGCTACCCGTTCCTGCTCGTGGACCGGATCACGGAATTTGAGCCGGATAAGCGCATTGTGGGCATCAAGAACGTCGCCAGCACTGAGCCGTATCTGTCGCGCCCGGCGATCGGCCGCGCGTCGCTGCCGCCGACAATCCTGACCGAAGCGGTTGCACAGGTCGGCGCAATCCTCATCCTTGCCAAGCCCGAGAACAAGGATCAGCTGATTTTCTTCCGGGGCATGGAGCGCGTGCGCTTTCGCAACCCGGTCTACGCCGGTGATGTCGTGGTGATCGAAGCCAACGTCAAGCGCTTGCGCAGCCGCATGGGCGTGCTCGAGGGCCAGGCCACCGTCAACGGTAAGGTCGTCGTGAACGGCACGATGACTTTTGCGTTGGGTTCAGAGTAGAGGCGGATCTTCAGACCCGCCTGCACATGAATAGATTTCCAAAACTCGAGTCGCTCAGCGAAACAGACGACGGCTGGGGCTACTTCCTCTGCACCTATCGCGAGGTGCGCACGGGCCGCAGCGGCAGCGAGTTCCTGTTCCTGTCGCTCCAGGACGCTTCGGCGCAGATCGTCGCCAAGTTGATGCACGACGCCGAGCGTTACAAGAACGAATTCGAAGCCGGCGAGTACGTGCGCGTTGAAGGACGCGGCAGCCTATACAACGGCCAGATGCAGCTGGTGCTGTCGAGCATCAGACGCGTGAACCCTGACCAGGATCGTCAGCAGGGCTTCCGCGAAGAAGATTGCGTGCTGAGCGCCCCGCGGCCCATCGACGAAATGTGGGAGGAGCTGCAGGGCCATCTCCGCGCGATCAAGGACGATCGCATTCGCGTGCTGCTCAATCGCATTGTCTCGGACAACGCCGAGCAGTTGAAGATCTGGCCGGCGGCACAGCAGATCCATCATGCGTATCGCGGCGGGTTCCTCGAGCACATCACGAAGATGGCCGAGGTCGGCCGCTTCCTCGCGCGCTCGTATGGCGCCAACGAGGATCTCGTGATCGCCGGCGTGGTGCTGCATGACATTGGCAAGCTGCACGAGCTCGCCTACGACGGCGGCGCCACCAGCTACACGCGCGACGGCAACCTCGTTGGCCACATCGCGATCGGCATGATGATGGTCCGCGAGGCGTGCAACGGCATCGCCAACTTCCCGCACGACCTCCGCGCCCAACTTGAACACCTCGTCGCCTCGCACCACGGCATCCGCGAACACGGCTCGCCCGTGGAGCCAAAGACGATCGAGGCCTTCATCCTCGCGTCTGTCGATGAACTGGACGCCAAGCTGAACCAGGTGAAGAAGGCGATCACCGAGGATCCGTCAGACGACGAATTCACGGCGTGGAACAAGCGACTGGGAAGAGTTCTGTATAAGGGGAATTGACGACTGGATGATTGAAAAATTCTCAATTGTTTGGCGATCGTAGATTGACAATTGTCAATCGCCAAACAGTCGACAGTCCCTCGATCACGCAATTGTCAATTGAGCTGTCTTCCTTTCGTTTCCGGAATTCCAATCCACAACACCGCCGCAATCATGAACGCGATCGACGTCAGCGTGAACGCCGCGCCGAATCCGCGATTCTGCGCCATGGTGCCGACAACGAAGGGCGCGACCGCGCTCAGCAGTCGCCCGCTGTTGTAGGTCACGCCAAGTGCTGTGGCGCGAATTGATGTCGGGAACAGTTCCGACGCGACGGCTCCAAATCCACTGAAATATCCGGTCCCGAAGAACGCGACGAACGGCCCGAGCACCAGGAGAATCCACGGCTCGCGCGCGAAGCCGTAGTACCAGACGAGGACCGCCGCGATCAGCAGATACGCTACGTAAGTCGGCCGCCGCCCGAACGAGTCGCTGATGAATCCGAACGTGACGTAGCCAAGCCACATGCCCACCTGCATGGCGACGATGAACAGCGACATCGTTTCGGTCGAGAGGCCGATGCCGCCCTGCGTCGTGGGCAACGAGAGATACGACGGCACCCACAGATTCAATCCCCACCACGCAAACATCGTCGCCGCATTCATCGCGGTGAGAAAGATCGCAAGGCGGAGGGGGAAGGGCGTCTTGAGTTTCCCTGATCCCCCCTCCCGGCTCCCGGCTCCCGGCTCCCGGCCCCCCGCTGCCTGCTTCACCCACATCTCCGGCTCCTTCACGCTCCTGCGAATCCACAGCGTGAAGAGCGCCGGGAGGACGCCGATGAAGAACACCGCGCGCCAGCCGAATCGCGGCAGCACGATCGCGACCACGATCGCGGCAATGCCGTAGCCGATCGCCCAGCAGCTTTGCATGATGCCCATCGCCTTACCGCGATGCTTCTCGGGCCATGTCTCGCTGACGAGCGTCGCGCCGCTCGCCCACTCGCCTCCCATGCCGAGGCCGAGCAGCACGCGGAAGATCGCGAACTGCCAGACGTTCTGCGCCAGGCCGCAGGCGAAGGTGAAGACGGAGTAGAGGAGGATGCTGAGTGACAGCGCGCGCGTGCGTCCGAGCTTGTCGGCGATGACGCCGAACACCAGCCCGCCCAGCGCCGAGGCGCCCAGCGTCAGCGACGCCATCATCCCGCCCGTCGCCCGATCGATCCCGAGATCCGCGATGACCGCGGTCAGGATCAGGGCGTAGAGCATCACGTCAAACGCGTCGAGTAGCCAGCCGAGGGATGCCGCTACGAGCGCTTTGCGCGCTTCAGGACTCGCTTCGCGCCAGAAGGTCACTCATCCTCCACGTGTGGGCGCGCCAGGCGAACCGCGCGCGTTGCCATCTCGAGTGCGGCCGTCGCATCGGCCTCGCGGTAAAAGTCGGAGGGCGTCAGGTCGTCGGTGCCGTAAAAGGCGAGTTCGCGATCGCGCCGCAATTGGCGCGAGATGCCGGCCAGGTAGTCGAGGTCGCCGTCACTGACGGGCAGCCTCGCACGCTCTGCAAGCAGTACGTCGGCGACGTCATGGATGCGAGGTGGATCCACGTCGTGTGCCCGGAGCAGGCCCTTCAAGGTCAACTCGACGACTTCTTGCGATTCCCGTACCACGTCCGCCCAGCTCCGCGCGTCCATCAGCACCGCAAGCGCGCGCAAGCGCGCCTCTGCTCGCCGGAGATGATCCGCTGCCAGATCGCGATTCCGCATTCAGGCCGCGGTCCAGTAGGTCTGTCCGTGCACAGTGCGACGACACAGCCGGCCATCGGCAATATCGTTCCTGATCGCGCGCAGGGCCGTGCTCACCACCCGATCGCGTTCAAACAGCACGCGACCGTCGATCGCCGCCTCTGCCCAGATCCCGCCGGTTGTGCGATGGTTCGGCACGTAGGTGAAGTGTGCATCCACCGCGCGCTGCCCCGCAATGCGAGCCTGCGAATCCCACTGTCGATAAAGATCGCGCGTGAGGGGCACGCGGCGATCCAGGACCAACAGCAAGTCGGCATCCGAGTCCACCGCCGCTTCGTTGCGCGCCACCGAGCCGTACTCAATCACGCCCAGAAGATCGGGTCCGAACATGGCCCCCGCGTCGGCGATGACCTGGCCGGCATCGTCGACCGATGAGGGCGATGAAATTCTCTGAACGCAGAACTCGTTCATCGACATCCCGGCCGCCGATGCCGCGTCGCGAATCCTGCTGTGCATTTCGCGCGGAAGCCTCAAGAGAAACGGTGTGATATCAGACACCAACAGCAATGATATCACCACCCACAAGTCCTGGGTCTTGAACCTCTGTCTTGAACCTTTGTTTTGAACCATGGCATATAATTCTGAACCAATGCCTTCAGACCGAACTATCGACGAAATCGACGGCTCAATTCTGGATATTCTTCAATACAACGCCAGGACAACCCAGGCTGAGCTTGCGAAAGCGGTCGGTCTTGCACCCTCCGCCATTCTCGAAAGGCTTCGCAAGCTCGAAGCCAAGGGAATTATCAAGGATTACGTAGCGCTTATCGACCCTCACGTGGTCGAGCGGGCCATGCTGGCCTTTGTCTCGGTCAGGACCTCCGAGCATGGGCCTGAGATGCCGTCGGCCTACGAGATGTCGCGCATTCCCGAGGTCCTCGAGGTGCACCACGTTGCCGGCGACGATTGCTACCTGTTGAAGGTCCGCGCCCGCGACGCCGAGCACCTCGGGCAGATCCTTCGTCAACAGATCGCCGCTGCGCCCTCTGTCATTTCAACCAAGACCACCATCGTCCTCGAAACGGTGAAAGAGGATCCGCGCATTTCAATTCCGAAGGAACTAACGTTGCAGGAACGGCAGACGAAATGACGTCGCTCGCCTGCGTGCCCGCTAGCCTGCTGGCCTGACATGTCCTTCGCGTACCTGGCCTTCGTCACCGTCTGCATCATCTGGGGCACCACCTACCTGGCGATCAGTGTCGCCCTCGAGACCGTGCCGGTGTTGCTGCTCGCGGGTCTGCGCTGGATGTTTGCCGGCGTCGTGATGTCCAGCGCGATGCTGGCCACCGGCCGTGGCCTGCCGAAGCCGCGTCTCTGGGCGCCGCTCGCGCTGCTCGGCTTCCTGATGAATATCGTCGGCAACGGCTTCGTCGTCTACGCGCAGCAGTATGTCGCGAGCGGACTCACGGCCGTGTTGATTGCGACCACGCCGTTCTGGTCGGCGTTGGTTGAGCGCCTGTTGCCGAATGGCGAGCGCTTTACGCCTCGCTCGCTCGTTGGCCTCGCACTCGGCTTCGGCGGCATCGTCGTGCTGGTGTGGCCGGAGATGACGCATGGCGGCGCCGAAGGGGCCGCGTTCGTCGGCGGTGTGATTGCGATCCAGTTGGCGTGCGTTGGGTGGGTGATCGGCACGTCGTTCGCAAAGCGGCATGAGCTTGGCGACAACCCGTTCCGCTCCGCCGCGTTGCAGATGGTGTTCAGCGGCACGATGCTGCTGACAGCGGCGACCGTGCATGGCGACTGGGCGCAGCTTTCCTTCACCCCGCGCACCATCACCGCGATGCTATATCTGAGCATTGCCGGATCCCTGGTCGCGTACTCCGCCTACATCTACGCGATCCAGCATCTACCGCTGCAACTCGTCTCGCTTTACGCCTACATCAACCCGATGATCGCCGTGGCCCTCGGCACGCTACTGCTGAACGAACCCCTCTCCGCGCGGATCCTGGTGGCCGCTGCACTGGTGTTTGCTGGAACCTGGATTGTGGGCAGGCGGTCTGGCTGAAGCCGGACCCAAAAGGATTGCCGGGTCCTGTCAGGATTATTGCCCCACCTTGAGCATGTGAGGGTCCGCCTTCAGGCGGACCGGCCCAACTATTTCGAGTCCGGCTGGTGGTCCTCGTTGACATCGAGAATCGTTTCCATCTGGATGCCTTCCTGGTAGGTCATCCAGCGATCGGGCTTGCCGTTGCCGTCGGTATCGAGTTCCACTCGAAGCAGGGTCTTGTCGCGGTAATACTCCCAGCGGTCGATCGCGCCGTTTCGCCGCGTCGAGATTTCAATCTTGTTCAGGCCGGTCTTCGGGTCGTGAGTCATCCACGCATCGATCACGCCGTCGTTGGCGATCGAGAAGCCAACGCGTTCGAATCCCAGCGGAGTTCCAGGCTTGGACTCAAAGCCGACCGTGAGGCCTTCAACGCTCAAGTCAGTTCGTTGCAACGCGAGGTTGTCGGTGTGCAGGCGTTTGATGCGCTCGCCGGACTTCTTCACTTGGATGTGAACCAGCTGGTAGCTCTTGCTGTTCGGGTTCCACTCGCGGAAATAGCCGCTCGCGACCGGCCCACCGTACAGGCCAACTTCACGGTAGGTCGCGACACCTGATGCGTACGCCCCAATAAGGCCGCCAACAAACACCATCCACGAGAGAAATGAGGATCGCCTTTTGGGAGTGCGTTTGCTCGTCATCGGTGGCAATCAGGCGCGCTCAGCCGCACGAATGCGAGCGGAGCTGGCCCTGTTCGGGTGCAGAAGCGCGTCACCAGATCGAGTCGCCCGTCAGCGCGATAAATCTCGAAGAGGCGTTGCCATGCGAGCTCATTGTCCGGCTGTGCGGTGATGGCCGCGCTTAGGTAGCGTTCGCGATCTGAGATCGACGGCGCCAGTAGCGCCAGGTAGATCGCGGTGGCAGGCGCGGCCGATCCGTTGTCAAAGGCTCGGCTCAGCCAGGTGCGGGCACTGCCTGGCTGGTTCTGCAGAAAGTAGTAAGTGCCAATCACTTCCATCGCAGCGCCCTCGCGTGGGTCGCTGTCCAGTGCGCGCTGCGCGAGAGACAACCCGGCGCGAGGCCGCGGGCCGAAAACGAGCATCTGAGCGCGTTCGGCGAGTGAGCGCGATTCGGGAATGAACGATGGCGTTGAGGGCAATGGTCGAAATGGCGTCAGGGGGATGGAGAGTTCGGGGAACTCGCCCTTGGCGACGTAGTCGCGCAGTATCGGGTCAAGATCGAGTGGCAACGGGCGGTATGCGGGCACGAGGGACAGCGGAGCTGTTTGTCGATTGCCCAGCAGAAGGTAGTGCACCAGCGCCCAGGACTGCGCATCGAAGGTGATCCGCTGGTTGGTGGACCGGGTGTCGCTGGGGTGAGTGATGAATGGCAATCGCCAGTAGCGTTGTGAACATCACCGCGCCGCCTGGCACCTGCAGCGTGAACTCAACCAGTGATTGAAGCGCGATGGCCACAACACCTGCTACGGCGCCAACCCGAAGCCAGTAACGGCGCGTGTCTGTCTCCTCTCTGAAGCGGCGCCGGATTTCAAGGATCAACGTCGTTACGAGAATCAGGGCAGGAACGCAGACCAGCGCCCCCCCTCAGCTACGAGTTGAAGGTAGTCACTGTGGGCTTCCACGTATGCCAGACCGTCGCGCACGGTCTGATAGTGCAGCATTGCCGCACCGAAAGTGTTGAAGCCGGTTCCTGTCGGCCAGAAGTCATGAATGATTCGGAGCGTGTCTCGCCAGATATCGAGACGGGTTTCTGGTCCTTGGGTGGTGGCAAGTCTTTGCAGCACCGGGTTGCCGTTGAAGGCGAGCAGCGCTGCGCCGACGATCGCTAACCCGAGCCCAGGTGACTACCAGACTCATACCAACAGCTACGTCAACGTCGGCCTGCTCCTTCGCACCAACCTCTTCAAGGGCATCTACTCGACGCAGGGGCCTCAGTTCATGCTCCCGGTGAGTGGAAAGCTGCGTATTCAGGACGCCGACTTGGACGTCAAGGACAACATCAACTCAGACATCAGCCTTGTCGTTGGCCTCGGCCGCCAATTTGGACGCATCGGCATTGAAGGCCGATGGGACTCCGGCTTCAAGCGCATTGAAGACGCCCCGCTCGGTAACTTCATCAAGCGCAACCGCGCCATCACGGTTATCGGGATCGTCGCCTTTTAGCTACCACTGCACGGCGTAGGCGGCGTTCAGCCGCCTCGCCTGCAGGCCGCGCTTGATGTTGATGGTGCTGGCCACGCCACTCACCACGCCGTTAAGCACCACGCTGTAGATCACGCGCTCAACACCATCTTTACTCTTGCCGATCTCGTGCATGCCGTACGCGAGAATCGCGGCCTGCCCCGTCTTGAACGCCATGATCTGCCAAGCCTTGACGTCAGGGCCGAACAGCTTCGTGTAGAAACCATTGCCTTCGCGAATCTTCATGCCCGGGCCTGACTGACTCATGGCCCACCAGGTCGTCGCGCCATCGATCATCGGTCCTGCAGCGACCGCCGCGGCCCACCACTTCGACATCGGCTTGTGCTGCGGTTCAGTGGCGTCGGCGCTCTGGGCGAACGACGGAACCGCGGTGAACACAGCAATGGCAATAGCCAGAACGAACGTGCGCATTTACGAAGCCCTCTTGGCTTCGTAATCGGCGGCGCTCTATGAAGGTTGAGGAAGTGTGAAGGCAGGTCGCGGTTAAAGCGCGAGCTAACTTATCCGATTCTGTCTAGTGGTGTCGTCCGCGATCAGCGTCGCGGATTCCGCCGCAATGCGCACGCAGTTCCGTCCGTCGTCCTTGGCGCGATACAGCGCCTGGTCGGCGCGCGCGATCACCGCCTGCACGTTGACTTCACCGGGCAGCGTCTGCGCGAGGCCGAAGCTCGCCGTCACCGTCAAGCCTTCACCCGCCCACGGCACCGGCCGCTCGGCGATCTCGCGTCGCAGTGTTTCTGCCACGCGGCGCGCGCCGTGCAATGGCGTCTCCGGCAGCAGCACGAGGAACTCTTCGCCGCCGTAGCGGCACTTCAGGTCCGATCCGCGCAGCACTTCCTTCATGCGCTTGCCAACGGCGCTCAAGACGGCGTCGCCACACAGGTGACCGTGGCGATCGTTCACGTCCTTGAAGTGATCGAGGTCGAACATGATCATCGACACCGGCGTCTGGCTGCGCCGCGCGCGTCGCAACTCCGCGTCGATCACGTCAAGCGCGTGGCCGCGTGTGAAGCAGCCGGTCAGCGCGTCTTTCACGCTGTTGTCTTTCACTTCGCGGAACAACTGCGCGTTCTTCAGCGACACCGCGAGCAGCGCCGCCGCCGCTTCGATGATGCGCCGGCGATCAGCGGCGAGCAGGCCCTGCGTGCGCACGCCAAGCACGCCCATGGCACTGCCACCCACAACAAGTGGAAAGCCAATCGCGCGCGACGTAAGACTGTTCGGCGTCCGGTCGGCGTGTGATGCGAGGAGCTGCTGCGCGAGATCACCCCACTGCAGCACCTCTTCTGCGCCACGCGTGTCGCCTGCAAGCGCCTGCCAATCAGTGCCCTGTTGCACGAGCACCCAGACATCAGGGGTGCCGGCGATGGACGGCAGGTGCTGACTCACCGCCACACGGATGCTGTCGAAGTCCAGCGATCGGCCCAGCGCCTGGCCGAACGCCACGAGCCGCTCGAGCTCTTCAGCGCGTTGCTCCGCATCCTTGGTCGCGAGCAACGCCGCTTCAGTGCGCGCATGCTCCTGCTGATTGCGCCGGTAGAGGTGAAAAAGGAACGCGCCGGTCAGCAGAACGAGCGCCGGCATGAGGGTCAGGCCGCTCTGCCGCTCGATCTCGCGCGCATAGTCCAACAGCCGCGAAATAGACGACGAGAACACGATGACCAGCGCTGTGGTCAGGGCGCCAATCAGGAGCAAATCCTGGCGACCGAAAAACTTCATTTGGGAAGCCCGAGTATACCCGCTGACCCGCTAGCCTGATAGCCCGTTGGCCTGTTAGAGTTGTCTCCCTATGAAGGCTGTGAAATACGTCTCGCTTTTGCTCGGCTTGGCAGCCACCGCGCTCGTCGCAACGGTCGTGGTCGCAGCCCAGGCAACTCCGCAGAAAACCTCCGCGGTCCGTCCGGCGGTGAAGGCGCAGGCGCCGGCACCCAAGGCAGCAGCAACCGCCAAGCCTCGGGTCAGCGTTCCGCCGCTGCCGAACGTGGGCTTCGCGCCGGTGCGTCCCATGGACATCGTCCGCGCGACGTATGACTTCGCCGCGCAGCACCCAGAGATCCTGAGCTTCGTACCGTGCTACTGCGGATGCGGCGCGCAGGGACACAAGGCCAACGAGTCGTGCTTCGTCGCGCGGCGCGATGCCAGGGGCAACGTCCTCGAGTGGGACACGCACGGCTTCGGCTGCACGATCTGCGTGGACGTGGCTCGCGAGGCGATGCAGATGTACACCTCCGGAGCCGACGTGCGCTCGATCCGCGCCGCGATCGAACGCAAGTGGACGCCCGGCAACGAAGCGGGCAAGACGCCGACCCCGGCGCCACCCGCCAAGAAGACATCGCACTGACGCCGAACGACCGTCGAACGAGTGTCGAACGACCGTCGAACGAACGTCGAACGAATGTCGAACGACCGTCGAACGTCTCTCGAGCGTCTTTTCGAATCCGTGCGCGAGGGTGTCTATCTAGGCACCCTCGGCGCGAATTCCTCCTCCACCCTCTCCGCCAATCCACATCTCAAGCAGATCTTCGGCTATCCGCCTGACGCCGCGGAAAGCATCGTCCAGCCATTCGACCCTTCACGCTTCGTCGATCCGCACGCGCGACAGACCTTCATCGAACTGCTCGATCGTGACGGCGGCGTTCAGGACTACCTGATTCGCCTGCGTCGCGTGGACAACGCCCCCATCTGGGTCGAGGTTTCCGCTTCAGCGGGATATGAGGCGGGATCGCAGTCCCTGTTCGTGTCCGCGCTGATTCGCGATGTGAGCGAGCGAAAGAAGCGCGAGGACCAGACGCGCGACGGGCGCTACCAGATGCTGCAAGCCGAGAAAATGGCCGCGCTCGGCCAGACCATCTCCGGCGTCGCGCACGAATTGAACAATCCGCTCGCCACGATCCTGTCCTGGGCGGAACGGCTCGCCGAGCGGAACGTCGACGAGAAGACGAAGCAGGGACTGGAAGTCATCCTCGCTGAATCGGAACGCGCCGCCCGCATCGTCCGCAATCTCCTCACGTTCGCGCGCAAGCGTCAGACGACGAGGGCGATGGTCGATCTCAATCAGGTCGTGCGCGAGACGCTGGCGCTGCGCGCCTACGAGCAGAAGGTCTCAAACATCCAGGTCGTCGAAGCGCTGACCAACGGCGTGCCCGAAGTGTTCGCCGACGGCCACCAGATCAAGCAAGTGCTGCTGAACCTGCTGATCAATGCCGAGCAAGCCTGCATCGGCGCCAGCGGCAAAGGCACCATCGTCGTCCGCACCACCCACGATCGCGATCGCGGCTCCGCCGTGCTCGAAGTAAGCGATGACGGTCCGGGAATTCCCGAGGATCGCGTGGGCAAGGTGTTCGATCCGTTCTTCACCACGAAGGAAGTTGGCCAGGGCACCGGCCTCGGTCTCACGGTGGCCTACGCGATCGTGCAGGAGCACGGCGGACGTATCTGGCTTGAATCGAAGACAGTAAAGGCTGACGGCGGTAAATCAGGAGCTTCGTTCTTCATCGAGCTCCCCGTCACAGGCCAGCACTTGAACACGCCGGTGACTCGCGCGCCGCAGCAGCCGATCTCGCTCGAGGCGTTCAAGGGATTGCGTGTGCTGGTGGTGGAAGACGAACCCGCGCTCGCCGTCGCTGTATCCGAGGCGCTGACGGACGCGGGCTTTACCGTCGATCGGGCGGGAGACGGTGAGGAAGGATTGACCCGCCTCACCGAGCAACGTTACGACTTGATCGTCTGCGATCTCAAGATGCCGCGCATTGACGGCATGCAGTTCTACCGCGCCATGGCCGCAGCCACGCCGACCCTCGCACGCCGAGTGATATTCGTGACGGGCGACGTCGCCGGCACCGACGCCGAGCGCTTCCTCGACGAGACCGGCTGCCGGTGGCTTTCCAAGCCTTTCAGGTTGGGCGACTTGCTGCGCGCCGCAAGAGATACGCTTTCCTGATTGCTGTCGTTTTCGGCTCCCGGCTCCCGGTTCCCGGCCTTGACCAGAATCAGTCCCGCACGCTTCTGGGCTGCAACCGAAACGCGAGTATCAGACTCCGGTAACGAGGCCTTCGCCATGCGCTTGTCCGCCGTAGCTTTCGCGACGGCGGACGGGGTGAACTCCATCGCGGCAATGGCGTCTCGAAGAGCTTGTGAAGCCGCAACCGGAGTGATCTCTGCACCGAGTGCTTCGCGCAACCGGTGAATGGCTCGCGCGTGCAGCTGCGACACGCGTGACTCGTTGACGCCGAGTTCCGCGCCAATGTCCTTCATCGTGACTTCGCGGTAGTAGTAGAGCGCAATCACTTTCTGCTCTCGGGCCGGCAGCGTGGCGATCGCGTTGCGGACGCGGTTCTTCACCTCGTCACGCTCGTACTGCATGTCCGGACGTTCCGGTTCGGCGGGCACCATGACGGCGGGCAGTTGTGCCTCGTCCACGCTTTCCGCGCTCGAGAACGGCGACGTCGACTCGATCGTGTTGATGCGCACGATGGTCTTGCCCAGCCGCTTCTCGTCCGATCCGATCGCTTCCGCAAGATCCGCGAGTGACGGCTCGTGACCCAGGCTGGCGCGCAGTTTCTCGCGCGCCGCTTCCAGTTCGCGTCGCACGCGACGCACACCACGCGGCCATGCGTCCTTGCGCAGCGCATCGATCATCGCGCCACGAATGCGGCGTTCCGCAAACGTCTCGAACTTGATGCCGCGCGAATCGTCAAATCGATGCGCTGCGTCGATCAATCCAATGACGCCGTCCTGGACCAGGTCGCTCAAATCAATCGAATGCGGCATCGTGGCGGCCATACGGCGCGCGAGCGCTTCGACGAAAGGCAGGCCGGCTTCGACGCGGCCACTCTGATCGACGGGCAAGGTTGCAGTTTTCATGTTGCCTGCCCTAAGGCAACGGTAGTGCCAAGAGCGTATAACGGCGGTCAAGACTGTGCAGACCGTCCAGCTGAGCCTGATAAGTTCCTTATTAGTCAGTAACTTATACGTACCTGCCCAAACCGGCACTTACAAAATTGCGTCTGGATTCAATTCATTTTGCAACAATGTTTTGACGCTTACAGAAGCCGTTTTGTCAAATTGTTGGCGGTTGGTTTAATTTTGGACGCGCGATCACAGGACGGTAAGTGACCGCGAAAACTGTCGTTTGGCTGAGATGGGAATACCTGATGGGCCGCTGGGCCGCTAGCCCGCTAGCCCGCTAGCCCGATAGCCCGCTGGCCCGTAGGCCTGCTATTTCTCGCCGACCGTTTCGCGCAGTTCACGCGAGACGGCCATGGCTTGCAGTGCGGCGTTGACGACCAGGGACGCGCGCGACTTCTGCGACGCGTCCTGCGCCTTCGTCTCGAGCAACTCGGCGTGCGCGAGTATCACGCCGAGTTGGTTATTGAGCTTGTGCAGCAGCTCTTTCGAGTTGGTTTGCATCCCTGCCTATTGGCCCATTCGCCTATTGGCCCATTCGCCTGTTGGCCTATTCGCCTATTGGCCTATTCGCCTATTGGCCTATTGGCTTATTAGCCTATTGGCCTATTTGCCTGCTTACGCCGCGGTGTGGTTGTTGGGGTGCTTCGTGCCATCCGGCTCGCGCCACAGCGTATCCACAAAAATGCGGATGCTGCCGCCGGCGGTGCGCAGGTACTCGACCTTGTTTGCTGCGATCCAGTTGTAGATCGTGCGGCGGCTGACGCCGACCATTTCGCACGCCTTCATGATGCTGACAGTTTGCCGTTCCACTGGGGTTTGCCTCCAGAGGTTGTATCGGTGCAAGCCTTTTTGAGATTAGGTATGCAGACGTTGACAGACGTGGGCAAGACTGTCAGTCTTTTGACACCTTGCCCACGTCTGCCGCGCCGAAGCGCGAGGCGCGAAGGCGGGCAGTCATGTAAATGTCTGATACCAAAGGACATCTTCTCCTAGTAGACGACGAGGAGGCGCTGCGCAGTGTTGTGGCCGAACGCCTGTCTGACAAGGGCTTTCAGGTCACCCAGGCGGCCGATGGCGAGGCCGCGCGCAAGGCCCTCGATGGCTTTGCCTTTGATGTGATCATCTCCGACCTGCGCCTGCCGTCAGTGACGGGCCAGTCTGCAGAGGCGTCTGCGGAAGAGGGACGCCAGGTCATCGAATCCGCCCTCGAACGATACCCAAGCATCGTCGCGATCGTCGTCACCGGCTACGGCACCGTGAAGGACGCCGTGGACATGATCAAGCTCGGCGCCGCGGATTTCATCTCCAAGCCATTTCAGTTCGACGAGTTGATGCACGTGCTCACGAAAGCGCTCGAACAACGGCGCTTGCAAAGCGAAAACGCGTATCTGCATCAGCAGCTCGATGAGCGGTTCGGGCTGGCGTCCATGGTGGGCAAGAGCGCGCCGATGCGGGCGTTGTTTCAGTTGATCGAAACGGTGGCGCCGGCGCCGGCGACGATTCTGATCACCGGTGAAACCGGGACTGGCAAGGAGATGGTCGCGCGAGCGATTCATCAAACCAGCCCCCGTCACCGCGGGCGCTTCGTCGCCATCAATGTCAGCGCGATTCCCGAAGCGCTGCTCGATGCGGAGTTATTCGGTCACGCCAAGGGCGCGTTCACCGGAGCCATCGCCACGCGGCAGGGACGGCTCGAACAGGCGGACGGTGGCACGCTGTTCCTCGACGAGGTCGGCACCATGCCGATGCCGTTGCAGATGAAGATGCTACGCGTCCTGCAGGAGCGCGAGTTCGAACGCATCGGCGACTCACGCACGATCAAGGTCGATGTCCGTGTTGTCGCCGCGACGAATGCGGACTTGATGAAGATGGTGAAGGAGGGGACGTTCCGCGAAGATCTCTACTACCGCCTGAACGTAATTCCAGTGCACTTGTCGCCACTGCGAGATCGCGTCGAGGACATTCCTCTCCTGGCCCAAAAGTTCATCGAGAAATACGACCGGCTCCCGGCTCCCGGTTCGCGGCCAACCGTCTCTCAAGACGCCATGCGTCACCTGATGGCGTACGCCTGGCCTGGCAATGTTCGTCAGCTCGAGAATGCAATGGAGCGCGCACTGGCGATGATCGGCAGCCGCACGCAGATCGAAGTCGCAGATCTTCCGGCGGATGTTCAGGCGACCGCCGAGACCAGCTCCAAGCCAGCCCTGGATTTACCTGCGGACGGCCTTGACCTTCCCGCGTTGGTGGCGCAGATCGAGAAGGACATGATCGACCGCGCCCTCGCGCGCACCGACCAGAACAAGGGCGCCGCCGCGCGGCTGCTTGGCCTGAAGCGCACGACGCTCGTCGAGAAGCTCAAGCGCCTCTAACTCCCGGCTCCTGTAGCGACGAACCTTCAGGTTCGTCGACATCATCGCTTACGGATCTGCTGATCGGTGAAGACCGTTACGTCCTTGGCTTGACGCATCAGCAAGTCCAGCGGCGTGGTGTTACTGCTCTTATCCACCGCAGCCTGAAGCACCGGTAACTTCCTCGGCCCAAGTGCGATCAACCAGATCTTCCTCGACTGCGTCACAAACCGCAGCGATAGCGACAGACGCCTTGCCGGCGGCTTCGGCGCGTCCTCTATCGCCACCACTCGCAGGTCATCCTGCATCAGCGCGCGATGTCCGGGGAACAGGGAGCAGATATGGCCATCTTCGCCGACGCCGAGCAACACCAGGTCGAGCGGACCGTTGTGCAGGTACGTCGCCAGCGCATCGTCGTACCAAAGTGCGGCCTGGCCGAGCGGCATCTTGTCGGCCGGCATTCGAATCGCCGTCGGCGCCCTGGTGCCGAGCGGCTGTAGCAGCATTCGATCGGCCGTGCCGAAGTTTGATTCGGGGTCGTCGGGGGACACCGCTCGCTCATCAACCCAGAACAGCGTGATGCGCCGCCAGTCGACCTGCGCCTGCTTGAGCGCCCCTAGAAAGATCAGGGCCGGGGCTCCGCCAGACAGTCCGCACGACATTCTTCTGTCGCTGGATTTCGACCAGTCCTCAAACGACGCCGAAAGCAACGACCTGAGCTCGGCGACGGGCGCCCCGACCAATTCCATCTCTCCGTATCGTACGGGACCTGGCCCCAAACGTCGCGTTTGATCATTACGTAATTACGTATAATGCAGATATGGAGACTCTCGTTTCCGCGACTGAATTGGCGAGGAGGTTAGGGGACTATCTAGCCCGCGTTCGCTACCGTCGTGAGTCGTTCCTGGTTGAACGCAACGGGAAGGCGGTGGCGAGAGTGGTTCCGGCGGATGACCCCCCTCCGGTGACACTTGGTCGGGCCCTGGCCATTTGGTGTGGGGCGGCGCCGCGAGATCCCTCCTTCGCGGATGATCTCGACAGGGTCAGTGCCGCGGATGCACCCGCGGAGAATCCGTGGGCCTCGTAATCGACACCAGCGCCCTGGTCGACGTCGAGCGGTCGGCTCCGTCCGATGCCCCGGAGCGTGTGTGGGAATCGCTGTTGCAACTCCTCGCTGCAGAGCCGGTCGTTCTTCCAATGATCGTCGTCGCAGAGCTGTGGGCCGGAGCTGCGTTGGCAGATTCACCCCGCCGGGCAGACGCCCGACGGCGCCGGATTGAGGCAATGTTGCTCAGCATTCCGGTTGCAGACTTCGATGTTGTTACCGCCGAGGCGTGGGGTCAGTTGTTCGCCGAGTTGTCGCGCTTGGGCACAATGATTCCCTCTAACGACCTCACCGTCGCGGCCACCGCCCGACGTCACTCGTGCGGCGTACTGGTCGGAACTTCAGGAGAAAGGCACTTCCGCCAGGTGCCGGGCCTTCGGGTCGAAGTTCTTCCCTTGAAGCCTCTTTAAACTTTTAACCTTTAACTTTCAACTTCAAGCATCATTCCCCCATGCCTCCGCGCTACGCGTATTGGACCATCCTCGTCGACGATCAGCCGACCGCGTTCAGGGCGTCTGCGCAAGAAGACCTCATGCCTACGCTGAAGCGGCTGCAAGCCAAGCACGCGTCGGCAAAGATGATGTGGTTTCAGAACGGCAAGCTCTGGAACTCGCGCGTCGACGCGCAGGAAGCAATGCACGCGCGTGGCGAGATGGGTCGCCGTGGTGATGCGCGACAGGCGGGGGGTGGATTCCGCGATCGTGATCGCAAGCCATTCGGCGATCGCGGCCGTAAGCCGTTCGGCGAGCGGAGAGACAGTGGTCCGCGGACAGCGTGGACACCACGCGGCGAGCCATCATCGCCGCCACCCAGGCGCAACGCCGACGAGAAACTGGAATGGAAGCCGAAGGGCGAGTTCGTCCCGGCACCGAAGCGCGCTGAAAGACCCGAGCGGAAGCCGAAGGGCTCCTTCGATCGCGGAGAGAAGAAGGAGTGGAGACCGAAAGCCTCCTTCGATCGCGATGAGCGCCCGCGCTCGTTCAAGCGGCCCGACTACAAGCCGAGCGGAGACTCGTCTGCCGGCAGGCCGGAATGGAAACCGAAGGGCTCGTTCGATCGCAAGCCCGAGTGGAAGCCCAAGGGATCTTTCGATAGGGACTCCAGACCCGCCGGTAAGCCGGAGTGGAAGCCGAAGGGTTCCTTCGATCGCAAGACCGAGTGGAAGCCAAAAGGCTCCTTCGACCGCGGTGAGTCGCTTGAGTGGAAGCCTAAAGGCGAGTCCAGCGGCGCGCCGACCGAGAAGCGCAGGTGGGTGCCCAAAGAGGAATACAAGAAGTCGATGGGCATCGAGGCCAAGCGCGACGCCAAGTGGCGGCCTGGCGGCCTGCACAGGGATCCGAAGCAGAAGTACAAGGATGCCAAGAAAGCGAAGTGGACCAAGTTCAAGAAGGCCATTCGCACGCGCGCTGAAGCGAAGGGTAAAAAGAAGAGCGACCTGTAGGCCCGTTAGCCTGCTAGCCTGCTGGCCCGCTAGCCCGCTAGCCCGCTAGCCTTCCGCGGCGCCGAAGGCGCGCTTAATCGACCGCATGATGCTCGGCTGGTTGCGTATATCGTCAAGCCGCTCGAGCAGGTTCATTGCTTCAGAGATCGTCGTCACGGGCTGCACGCCCAGGCGCTTCGCACCAGCCGGCACATCAGACACGCTGCCGTGCCAGACCAGGATGACCTTGGCCTTCGATTCGACGGCGATGTCGAGACAGTTCTCCGGGCGATCATCCACGAACGCGTCCAGTCCAAGCGAGTCCGCTATCTTGCCGCGTGAGCGCTGGACCACGTAGACGCTCGGATACTGAAAGCCGTGTGCGGCGAGCCACTGCTGTGACTGCAGCTGCACGAGGTCGCCCGCCGTTGACGGCCTGGTCGTAAGAAAGATCACTTCCCATCGCCGGTCGGACGCGGTCTTCGCAATGCGCGCGATGATCCCCGGCTCGAGTTCGGGAAGCGTGGTCCAGAAGTTCTCGACCTTCTTGACGTGATCCCATAACTGCATCTGCTGCCGAGCCGTGAGGTGCAGCTCCTGCATGGCCAGGGTGGTCGTTGAGTCGTCTTCGGATTTCGCGAGCTTCTCGGCCAGCGCCTGCTTGTCCGAGGCGGCCTGCCCCTTCGGATCGCCGGTGGCGGTCGAAGCGTCCGCCGCTTGCCCACCGGAGCCTTGGCGAAGGTGGGCTTTGCGCAGGACATCTTCGCCGAAGAGCTTCACGGCCTCCCGGTGGAGGGCGAAGTACATGTCGGCGACAGTCCCGTCCAGATCGAACCCGACGCGCAAAGGCATTGAATCCCCTAAATCTTACTGGCTGGCCACGTTTCCCGTAGTTGAGCTGGCACAAGCACTTACGTCTACCCAGCCCTTCCCGTGATTTCCAAGCGGAACCATAGCGCAGGTCGTAACGTATCGCAAGTCATATATTGACATGACACAATAGGACAGTTTAGGATTGGGCCGTCACGTAGGAGATGGCGATGAAAACTACCTCTCTTTTGATCATTCGTCTGGCACTGACCGTGCAATTTCTTGGGGTCTTAGCCGTGCCGTCACTCCTGGCGCAGGCGGAGTCGCCCAGGGGTACGTGGATGGCCGAGTGGATTCGTCCGCAAATCGCCGAACGCACCATGGGCGTGCTCACGTTGCGGGACGGCAAGTTGTCGTTTTCAGAGCAGGTCGGCCAGGTCGGGTGGGAAGTCGAGCTGGCGAACGTGAAACGGGTGGCGCAGGCGAACGATGGCCGCGCGCTGTCGGTTCAGACGGTTGGCGGAGAGGAGTACGTCACCGTGATCATGGATGCCAGCATGACGCGCACCTCACCGAAGAAGGTGCTGACAATCCTCGAGCGCGCGCTGCAATTGCAGGCGGGGCGCAATCGCTAAAGGACGACGGTGACTTGCGGCGAGTGCGGCTCCATTAACCTCGTCCGGCATCGATCGAACACGATCGACAAGGTCGTGCGTCTGTTCACCAACCGCAAGCGGGTGATCTGCCGGCGGTGTGGCTGGTCGGCGCGGATCCGGTGGGATCACGACGATCACTATGTGCCGGCGATGAAAGAGCTACAAGTCGTCGAGCCGACCTCGCAGGGCTCGGACAAGGACGGGAAGTTCGAGGACGAGTTCGACATCAACCGTTTCCACTAACGGCCAGGCCTCGCGCCGAGGCCCTGTGTTCCAGGAACCACTGATAGGTGTGCTCGATGCCTTCGCCGAGCGACAAGCGGTGCCGCCATCCCAGGTTGTGCAGTCGCGTCACGTCCAGCAGCTTGCGGGGCGAACCGTCCGGCTTCGTCGTGTCATAGGCAATCGTCGCCGCCGGGTGGACGATGCGGCGCACCATCTCCGCCAGCTCGGCGATCGACACGTCCTCGCCGGTCCCGACGTTGATATGCATCGAGTCGCCGTAATTCTTCATCAGGAACACGCAGGCATCGGCCAGATCGTCCACGTGCAGGAACTCTCGCTTGGGCCTTCCGGTTCCCCAAACTGTCACCTCGTTGCGGCCTTCTTCGCGGGCATCGTGGAACTTGCGGATCATCGCCGGCAGCACGTGTGAGCTGGTCAGGTCGAAGTTGTCGTTCGGCCCGTAGAGGTTGGTCGGCATCGCCGAAATAAAGTCGCACCCATACTGCGTGCGATACGACTGGCACAACTTGATGCCGGCGATTTTCGCAACCGCGTAGGCTTCGTTGGTCGGCTCGAGCGGACCGCTCAGCAGCTCTTCTTCCTTCATTGGCTGCGACGCCATGCGCGGGTAGATGCAGGAGCTTCCGAGGTACAGCAGTTTCTTGACGCCAAACAAGTGTGCCGAATGCACGACCGTGGCGTGGATCATCATGTTGTCGTAGATGAACTCGGCGGGCCGTGTAGAGTTCGCCATGATGCCGCCGACCGTGCCGGCCACCAGATAGACGAACTCCGGACGGTTGGCGCGGAACCAGTAGTTCACCGCTGCCTGGTCGCGGAGGTCCAGCTGATCGCGGGTAGCGGTGAGGACGTTTGAGAAGCCGAGTTGCTGTAGCCGGCGGACCACCGCCGAGCCTACCAGCCCTCGATGACCGGCGACGAAGATTCGGGAGGTGCCTGTCATTTGCCTGTCGTCTGGCTCTTCGCCTCAGCGTAGCGCAGGTAGGGAATCAATGGCGCGACCGCGAGTGTGTTCCTTTCTCGATCCGATGTTGGCGCCACTGCCGCAGCGCGCAACAGCTCCACCAGGCCGGATCGTGAACGTGATGTCGCGCTGCTTGTTGGTCTGGGAGTTGAAGACGTTGGTGTCGACGCCAAAGTCGGTGATGCCAAGGCGAGGACGCACACCGACCACGCCGAGGCGAATCGGCGCATCAGCGACGGGATCCTCGCTGGCTTCGGGAACCTGCTGTGCGAACGCCGGACTCGCCAACAAGACTGCAATCAGAACAAAACGAATCAACCGCTTCACTCTTCGGGGTGGCTCTTGATTGTAATGGGGGTCAAACGCCATTTCCTGGGGAACACAGCTCCGCCCTCTGACTCACAGCCATGCCAAAAAAAGCGTACGGGTACGCTTCCAAGACACAGGGGCAGCCTGTTCGAGAAGGCATTCGGCAATCGCGAACAATCCTTCTCGTCCAGGGCAGGCTGCAAGCCTGTCTGCCGGGCACTGGGCGCGGGACGCATACGACTCAGACCTTCCAATTACGGTCTGGGTTGCACGGTTTCTTAGCCCGGCAGTCGAGTTGGAGTGGCCGAATTGTATCGCGGAGTAACGGCGCTCGGACGACCCAAAGGAGGCATTCCTCTTACATTTTTCTTAGGAAATCCGCCGAATTAGCTCGGCGATGCCGAAAAACGGCAGAGGTTGTAGAACGAAAACGATCTCCGGACGGCTGAGGAGGACTGAGCCGATTCGTGGCCCCTTTGCACATTGCTGGTCAGGGGGACGCAATGCGCAGGATTTTGTGGGTTTTCGTAGGTTTATTCGGGTTCGCTGCGTTGGCCGAGGCGCAGGACGCCACCGCCAGCTCATCTATACAGAAGCTCAACAATAAGACCGGGTGGGACGTGGCAGCCACCGCCGGCTTGCTCTCATCAAATCCGGCTCCGTCCGAACACCCCTACGCCGACGAGTGGTACTTCGCAGGCCGCTACGCCGTCTCGATCGGCCGCTACTGGTCCCCTCACCTGAAGACCGAGATCGAACTCGTCAACGCCACCGAGGGCGAACGCTACATCGAGCGAGTCGCAAATCTCCCCGGCGTCCCTCACTCATACGTCTACACCGCGCGTGAGCACCACACCCTTCGGCAGGTATCAGGCCGAACGGTCTGGCAGTTCTTCGAGAACGCCTGGGCGCACCCGTACGTCTTCGCGGGCCTGGTCTACGACGCCGATCGCGTCGAAACCTTCGTGCCGTCGCAGTGGCTCTACCAACCGCGAACGCCGGACGCGCCCCTGATTCCGTCGCCACCACAAGCACCCGACGCTGTGACCGTTCATCGCCTCGGCGCCACGGCCGGCCTGGGCGCCAAGCTCTATGCATCGCCCCGCGTGTTCGTGACCACCGCTGTCGTCGTGAGCTACGCGAGGCCGTCGACCACGACCAGCATCATCGGCGGATTTGGAGTGGATTTCTAAGAGGGGCCAATAGGCGAATAGGCCAATAGGAAAACGCAAATGCGAATCATCGTCATCGTTCTGATCACGTCGCTACTCTCATCGACTGCGTTTGCGCAGGAGTCTTCTGACTGGCGCAAGGTCGCCGAGTCGATACCTCTCGGATCAAGAGTCAAGGTGCAGCGGCTCAACGGCGAGCGCGTCACCGGCACGTTGTTGCGGGTGGATGACAACATCATCCTGGTCAAGCGAGACGCGCGACGACCAGAGCCGGCCATGGCGATTCGCTACGACGAGATGGGACGGCTGGCGCGCACCAAGGAAAGCGGCGGCGTCAACATCGTCAAGGCCATCGCCATCGGCGCAGCCGCGGGAGCGGGCGCGATCGTGACGATGATCCTCTTCGCGATGCAGTTGGACTAAGGGCCGGGAGCCGGGAACCGGGAACCGGGAACCGGAACATTACTGGACGTCGTCGAGGGTGAGGTGCACGTCCGCGGCGATGTCGCGCGTTGCGGTCTTGCCCAGCAGCGATTCGTACTGCTCGGCGAGAATCGCGCCGGTGCCTGGGCGCTTCACCCAGAGATTCTTTGACGTGAATTGTTCGCCCGCTCTCACCGGCGCGATGGTGACGACGGTCGCGAAGGCGAAGTCGATCGTCACCTGCTCTTCCTTCGCCGGGCCCTTCGTGCCGCCGAGCTCGCTGTGCAGCTTCGCGCTCGACTCGATCAGCTCGCGGCACGCCTTCTCGTCCATCGAGCAGACGATGTCGGGGCCCTGGCGATACATGTGATCGGTGAAGTGACGCTCGAGCACCGATGCGCCAAGGGCAACGGCGCCCAGGCACGCAATGTTATCGGTGGTGTGATCCGATAGGCCGACGACCGCATCCGGAAACGCGTTCTTCAATTCGACCATCGCACCCAGTCGCACCAGGTGCGGCGGCGTGGGATAGAGATTGGTCGTGTGCATCAGGGCGTAGGGCACCCTGGCCGCTTCGAAAATATCCACGGCCTTCAGCACGCTCTCGATGGTGTTCATCCCGGTGCTGAGGATGATCGGCTTGCCAAACGACGCGATGTGCTTCAGCAGCGGGTAGTTGTTGCACTCGCCGGAGCCGATCTTGTACGCAGGCACGTCCATCGCGCGCAGACGATCCGCCGCCGCTCGAGAGAACGGCGTACTGATGAAGATCATGCCCTGTGCTTCGACGTACTCCTTCAGCGCGATCTCGTCCGCCTCCGAGAGCGCGCAGCGCTGCATGATCTCGTAGATCGACACGGTGGCGTTGCCCGGCACGACCTTCTTCGCCGCGCCACTCATCTCGTCTTCGACGATGTGCGTCTGATGCTTGACGACTTCGACACCTGCGCGAGCGGCGGCGTCCACCATCTCTTTGGCAACGGCAAGGCTGCCTTCGTGATTGATGCCGATCTCGGCGACAACCAGCGGGCGGTGTGCGGGGCCGATCTTGCGGCCGGCGATGATGATTTCGGGAGTCATGGTCGTCGACGGCCAGGGTTCGACGAGCCTAAAGGCTCGTCGCTACAGGATGAATCGTCGCTACAGGATGAATAAGAAAGAACCGGTCGATCAATTCCGTCAGCTCTTGAATCGACTTCGCGGAATTAACGCCGATCCGGAATTGGGCGCCGCCCTCAAAACCTTTGGTGTACCAAGAACACAACGCTCGAATCTTGTTGATTACCCAGCGTTCGCGCCCCACGGCTTCGCGGCTCCCGGTTCCCGGCTCCCGGCTCCCGACCGAGTGCCGAAAGCCCTCGTCCTCTTCCATGCTTTCGGTGAGCAGCAGGTGCATGTAGTCGAGAAGAAACTGACCTCGCTCTTCGTGTGAGATCACGCGGGCCGGGCGGCCTTCCATCAGATCTCGCGCTTGCGCGAGGATCCATGGATTGCGCAGCACACCGCGGCCCACATAGACACCGCTGACGCCCGACTTCATGCGCGCGACGATATCTTCGGGCTCGACACAGTCGCCGGATCCAAATACGGGAATCGAAACGGTCTTCGCAATCTCGGAGACAAAATCCCAATCGGCAACGCCGCTGTAGCTCTGCTTCGCCGTGCGGCCGTGAATCGCGATCGCCTTGGCGCCGGCGTCTTCAACGCGCTTCGCCAACTCGCCGGCATTCATCTCGCCTTCGTCCCAACCCTTGCGCATCTTCACGGTGACGGGAATCTTCACCGCCTTCGACATCGCGGAGATGATCTCGGCGGCATGCGCGGGCTCACGCATCAGGCTGCAGCCGGCGTTGTGCTTGGCGATCTTCGGGACCGGGCAACCCATGTTGACGTCCACGATGTTCGCGCCCATCTGCTCGACCACGCGCGCGGCCTCGGCCATCTTGGCCGGCTCACCGCCGAAGATCTGGATGGAAACAGGTCGCTCTTCTTCGGTGTACTCAGCGTACTCGAGCGTGCGATCGATGCCGCGCACCAGCCCTTCGCTGCTGACCATTTCAGACACCACGAGCCCGCAGCCGCCCTGGCGCTTGACCAGGCGGCGGAACGCCGTATCGGTCATCCCCGCCATCGGCGAGACGACGAAGGGCGAGGCGAGTTCGATGGGTCCAATCTTCATGATGCTGCGGTCCGGCTAAAGCCGGACCCTCACAGAATAATCCTTTGAAATGGATCCTGTGAGGGTCCGCCTTCAGGCGGACCTAATAAGGTTTAACGTCTGCGGCATCCACTTCTACGGAGACCGCTTGACCAATCAGATCCACTGACAACACCAACCGGGCGGCGGCGCCCTTCTTTTGCACCAATCGCCCGACCACACCCTTCAGCGGACCGGAGGTGACCTTCACCATGTCGCCCTCCTTAATCAGCGGCACAGGGTCGTAGGCCAGCTCGCTTTCCACCAGCGTGCGGATGCTGTCGATCTCCTCATCGGGAATCGGCGACAGGATGCCGTTGTTGCTGATGATCTGCACGACGCCGTCGACCTTGAGGACGCCGATGCGCTCATCCGGGATGAAGCGCGCGAACACGTAGCCGGGAAACAGCGGCCAGTCGATCTTCTTCTTACGATCCTTCCAGCGGCTCCATTTGCCGATGGTCGGCAGAAAGACGTCGACGTTGGCCTTCTTCGCCAACTGGTCGCGAACGATCTTTTCGTGACGCGATCGCGTCCACAGTGCAAACCAGGCGGGGTCCATTGTCGGGGGCCGGGAGCCGGGAACGGGGACCCGGACTAATTCCTCTCGGCTGCCGGTTCCCGGTTCGCGGCTCCCGGAGCCTTGGCGAGTTCGGCCTCTTCCTGCTTCAGGCCGACCTCGTATGCCTTCTTGATCTCGTCGTTTTTCCAGTCGATGATCGCGTCGCCGCGCAGGCGCGTGATGAACTTCTGGTATTCGCCGCCACGCTTGTTGTTGGCAATCTTGTCGGCGATCTCGCCACGCGCTTCGTCGAAGGGCTTGGTCGTGGAGTCCTGCAGGTTCTCCACCTTGATGATCTGGTAGCCGCGCGATGTGCGCAGCACCGGCGTCACGCCACCGGTCTTGAGGCCGGCAATCGCCTGTTGCAGTTCCTCGGAGAGATCGGTCTTCGAAAGCGGTCCGACGAGCCCGCCGTTGGCCTTCGAACCCGAATCCGAATAATCGGCCGCAAGCCTGGGGAACGGTTCGCCCGCCACGATCTTGGCGCGCACTTCCTCCGCCTTCGCCTTGGCCGCATCGTCTTGGGCCGCAGATGGCGCAGATGACACAGATCCGGGAACAGCGGGCGTGGAAACGTTGATCGTGATCTCGCGCAACGTGATGCTCGGCGTCGTGCCGAATTCGTCCTTGTGCGCGTCGTAGTACGCCTTCAGCTCGGTGTCGGTGACCTGCAGCTTCTGCATGATCTCGGTCTGCTGGACCTGCTGCACGAGCATGGTCTTTTCGAGCTGACGACGAAGGTCGGCCATGGTCATGCCTTCCTGCTTGAGCGCGGCCTGGAGCTGCTCGTCGCTTTCGATCTTGTTTTCCTTCTTGATGTTCTCGAGGATGCTGTTGAAGCGGTCGGGGCTCATGGTGAAGCCGAGTTCCTTGCCGCGCTGCACCATCAGCATCTCGTCAACGGCATCGAGAATCACCGCCGGCGTGACTTCGTTCAACGCCTTCTGCAATTCCTCGTCGCTGTTGGGACGGAGGTTCGGGTTGCGCTGACGGAGCGCCGCGATCTGGCGCGCTTCGAGATCGGTCTTGGTGATGATCTCGCCGTTCACCTTGACGAGCACCTGCTCGATGATGGTGCTCTGAGCGGTGGCGGTCGATGCCGACGCGAGTACCACCAGCAGAGCCATTGCGGAGAATTTGAATTTCATTCGAATCTCTAATTATAGGGCGGGTAAGGCTGGTGGGGCGGGTTGGGCAGGTACACACCCGCCTTGCCAGCCCTGCCGGCCCTACCCGCCGAGGTCTTCAAGCAACCCCGTCACCTTCGTTAAGACTCCGTCCTCGGCACGCGGGTCTTCGGGCGCTTTCCTGAGAATCTCGGCCTTGGTGAAGCCAGGCGTTACCTCGCCTGCGGTGGCGCGAGCCGCCCACCAAGATGGCTTTCGCTGGGGCTTCGCCAGGCGGGACCCGGGAGCCGGGGGCCGGGAACCGCCCTTCCTGAGCTCGTGAGCCTTTTGCAGGGGAGTCTTCGGCGCTTCCGGTTGCCGGCTCCCGGTTCCCGGCTCCCGATGCTTCAGGTCGAGCTTCAGCGAGTTCGGCGGCACCAACTGGAGATCGCCCCGCTCCTGGATAAGCGTCATCACCTGCGTCAGATCGACCTTGGGCTGTCTACCCTCCGTAGCCTTGGCGGAGGAGGGGCGGAACTTGATCACCACGGATGTATCCGCGCGATCGATGGTCTCGACGCCAAGGCCATCGGCGAGCACGCGAATGCGCGCGAAGTCCGCGAGGTTCAGCACAGCGGTCGGCGGCGGGCCGTAGCGATCGCGCACTTCATCCACGATGCGGCCGATCTCGTCCTCACTGCGCGCGCCGGCCATGCGCCGATAGATCATCAGGCGCTGATTCATGTCGGGCACGTAAGCGTCGTCGAGGCGGAAGTCGACCTTGAGGTTGACCGTCGCCCTGACGTCGTCTTCGAGATCCTCGCCCTTGAGCTCGCGGATCGTTTCCTCGAGCAGCTTCATGTACATCTCGAAGCCGACGGCGTCGATGGTGCCGCTCTGCTCGCCGCCGAGCAGATTGCCGGCGCCACGGATCTCGAGGTCGAGCGCCGCGACGCGGAAGCCGCTGCCGAGATCGCTGAACTCCTTCATCGCCGTGAGTCGCTTGCGCGCAACCGGCGACAAGGCTTCTTCCGGTGGAATCAGCAGGTACGCATACGCGGCACGGTCGCTGCGGCCGACGCGTCCGCGCAACTGGTAGAGCTGCGCCAGGCCGTAGCGATCGGCCCTGTTGATGATGATCGTGTTGGCGTTCGGAATATCGAGGCCGTTCTCCACGATCGTCGTCGCCAGCAGGATGTCGGCCTTGTGCGTCATGAAGTCGAGCATCGCGCGTTCGAGCGCTTCCTCGTTCATCTGGCCGTGACCGATCACGATGCGGGCGTCGGGCACGAGCCGCTGCAGCAGGTTGCCCATCGAGTAGATGGACTCGACGCGGTTGTGCACGAAGAACACCTGGCCGCCGCGATCGAGTTCCGCGCGAATGGCGCGCACCAGCACGGTGGAGTCGAACTTGACGACGTTGGTCTGGATCGCGAGGCGGTCTTTTGGTGGCGTCTCGATCACCGACATGTCGCGAATGCCGACGAGCGACATGTTCAACGTTCGCGGAATCGGCGTCGCCGTCATCGTCAGGACGTCGACCTTCTTGCGCATCTGCTTGATGCGTTCCTTGTGCGCCACGCCGAAGCGCTGCTCTTCGTCGACGACCAGCAGGCCGAGGTCCTTGAAGTTGACGTCCTTCGAGAGCAGCCGATGCGTGCCGACAATCACGTCGAGACGGCCGGCGGCGAGCGACTCGAGTGTCTCCTTGATCTCCTGCTTGGTCCGGAAGCGGCTGACCATGTCGATCTTGGCCGGGAAGGCTGCGAAGCGCTCCGTCAGCGTTTTCAAGTGCTGAGCGGCTAGCACCGTCGTCGGTGCGAGGAAAGCAACCTGTTTGCCTTCCATCACGGCCTTGAATGCTGCGCGCATCGAGACTTCGGTCTTGCCGTAGCCGACATCGCCGCAGAGCAGTCGATCCATCGGCGTCGACGATTCCATGTCGCGCTTGATGTCGGCGATCGCCGTGGCCTGGTCAACGGTCAGCGTGTACGCGAACGCGTCCTCGAATTCTTCCTGCCAGTGCGTATCGGCGCTGAACGCATGGCCCGGCACCGCCTTGCGCGCGGCGTAGAGCTTGAGCAGCTCCTCCGCCATGTCGCGCATCGCTTTCTTGACCTTGGACTTTGCTTTCTCCCAGGTCGTGCCGCCAAGACGATCGAGCGGCGGGTTCGCACCGCCGGTGTACTTCTGGATGAGATCGAGCCGCTCGACCGGCACGAACAACTTGGCGTCACCGTGATAGCGGAGTTCGAGGAACTCCTGCACGATGTCGCCGCCGGCGACGGAAATCTGCTTGAGGCCGACGAACTGGCCGATGCCGTGATCGACGTGCACGATCAGGTCGTTGACCTTGAGATCGCGCAGGTCTGAGAGGAACGCTGCCGAGGCAGACCGTTTCTTCCCTGAACCTACCTTCCGTCGCTCTTCGTCGAATACATCTGTCTCAGCGTAGAGAAGCAGCGCTGTTGGCCCGTTCGCCTGTTCGCCTGTCGGCCTGAGCCTGAATCCCTTCGACAGCCAGCCCTCGGAGACCACGGCGCCGCGAATCACATCGCCCGTGTCAGCGGCAAGCACCGCCCGAACGTCGTAGTCCTTGAGCAGCTCCACGGTGCGTTCGGCGCGGCCGTGCGAACTCGCCACAAACACGACGTGATCGCCGTTTGCGTGCGCAGCCTTGACGTCCGCGATCCAGTCAGGAATCCGGCCGTGGAACACGGCGGTGGGTTGAACCGACACCTGTAGGGTCGAACCTTTAGGTTCGACCGAATCTTCGTCGCTGATCGCAAGCTCTTCGACCACTACCGCCCGAGCCAGCTCCCCCTTAACTTCCTCCTCCGTCATCAGGAGGCTCATGGGATCCGGGGGCTCTACGCCTCTGGATCGCTCGACCGCATCGGAGTACGACGTCGCGATCTGCTCCCACGCCGTCTTGATGTGTGTTTCCACATCGGTCGGCTCGGATAGCCACACCTGCGAATCGCGCGTACGCAGAAACTGAAACAGCGTTGCCGATCGGGACCTGACCCCAAACGTCGCACTTGCATCAGAGTCAGACGCAAGTGCGACGTTTGGGGTCAGGTCCCGATGTTCGCGAACGGGGACGATGCCGAAGCGGTCGAGGGTTTCTACCGAACGCTGTGTGCCTGGGTCGAAGCGGCGGATCGATTCCACCGTGTCGCCGATGAACTCGATGCGGATCGGCAGTTCTTCGCCAGCCGGGAACACGTCGAAAATGCCGCCGCGTCGGGTGAACTCACCGTGCGCGTCCACAGGATCCGCCGGCTCGTAGCCGCCGAGCACCAGCGTGTTGGCGAGCTCATGCGGATCGATGTCGATGCCCGGCTTGATCTCGCATGACGAGAGCAGGATCGACGCCGGATCTGGCAGCTTCGTCAGCAGTGCCGTCGCGGACGCGACAACGACGCGCGCGGCGTTGGTGGTGAGCGCGTGCAACACGCGCGCGCGGGCGGATGCGACCTTCAGGTGTGGCTGAAAACCGCGATACGGATCAACCTGCGTCGAGGGGAACGGCAGCACCTGTCGTTCGACGACGGTTGCCGCGGATCCTTCGAGCACCGAGAGGAAGAAGGAGATGTCGCCGACGGTGTTCTCGATGTCTGCGTCGGTTGGAACGACCAGCAGAATCGTCTTATCGCCGAGTCGCTTCGCCGCGGCCGCAACGGCCATCGCGCGTACAGGGGGAGTCGCGCCGCTGAGGCGTTGGAGGGGGGATTGCAGCCCCGTTTCCCGAAGAACGCCTGTCAGCAGCGACCGTAACGCGAGAGACGGAGCGGTCGACATACTTACTGCAAGGCTCACGGACGTGAGCCGAGCCTTCTATTGTGTCATAGAGATTCGACGACCCTAAAGGGTCGTCGCTACAGGTCCTGGTGTCGCAACAGGTTCATTGAAGGCGGACCTTCTGGATGATGCTCGTCGTTGAATAGCCCTGCGCCAGGGGGATGCGGACGACCTTGCCGCCCTTGGCCTCGACGACGTCACGGCCGATGATGGCGTCGGCGCCCCAGTCGGCACCCTTCACCAGGATGTCCGGCTGAATCTTCGAAATGATCGCGTGTGGATCGGCCTCGTCAAAGATCACGACCTCGTCCACACACGCGAGTGCGCGCAGCACTTCGGCGCGCTCGTGCTCCGGGTTGATCGGACGATCCGGCGCCTTGCCAAGCTCTCGGACCGATCGATCGGAATTGATCGCCACGATCAGCTTGTCGCCCAACGCCCGCGCCGCCTGCAGGTAGCGGACGTGCCCGGGATGCAAGATGTCAAATACGCCATTCGTGAAGACGACGAGCTCTGGCATCTGGCTATTGATTCCTGATTCCTGATTCCTGGCTACTGGCTACTGATCTTGATGTTGCCGCCGAACGACCACGAGTGGTCAGGGCGGTAAATGCCCACGTCGCGAATGCGCGACTTCACGCGGAAGGTGTACAGCAGCCGATGGTAATCGTAGGGATAGCCGTCCGCCTTGTGGGCGGCGAGATCCAGGCGATATGTGCCCTCAACGAGATCGAGCTTGTCGATCGTGAAGATCACGGTGCCGGCGCCGTTGATCTCGGTCGGCTGAAATTCTTCGAGGTTGGTGTTGGTGCCGTAGACGCACACGTTGTCGGCGTTGAACAAGCCAAGTCCGAACACGAAGTCCGTGATCTTTTCCTTCGACGCCACATCGAGGCGCACCTGGATCGAATCGCCGCTTTGAAACACGTGGCCGGTCTCGCCGTCGGGTCCGGCAATGGTCACGTTGGTGATCTCGATCTCGCGCGTGCCCCAGCGGCCTTCGTCTGACTTGAAGCCGTCCTTCGGGCCATCAGGCTCGGTCGATTCCGGACCTTCGCCGCTCTCAACGGCGGCTTCGGTGATCACCGTCGCCGCTTCGACCGCGCTCGCGTTCGTGCCGACGTCCTTGGCGGCCGCGGCGACGCGGGCGGCTTCCGCTCTGGCGAGTTCGTTCTCTTCCGAGTCTTCGACGTTGATGATGTAGGCGGCGACGATGCGCTTGGGATCGCCTTCGCCTTTGCTGACGCCGTGATCAAGCCAGTGCGCCGTATCGCAGAACTTTTCGACCAGGTCGAGCGAGTGCGTGACCAGCAGGATCGACTTGTTGCGGCGGCGGAACTCCGCAAACTTGTCGAGGCACTTGTGCGTGAAGCCCTGGTCGCCAACGGCGAGGACTTCGTCCACCAACAGGACTTCCGGATCAACGTGCACTGCGACCGCGAAGCCGAGGCGCATGTACATACCGGACGAGTAGGTCTTGACCGGTGCGTCGATGAAGTCCTGCATCTCCGCAAATTCGACGATTTCGTCGAAGCGGTACTGGATCTCCTTCTTGGTCAGGCCCAGCATCACGCCGTTGATGAAGATGTTTTCGCGGCCGGAGATCTCGGGATGGAAGCCGGCGCCGAGTTCGATCAACGCTGAAATGCGGCCGTCGACCGTCACGGTTCCGGTGGTGGGCCGGGTGATGCCGGCCACGCACTTCAGCAGCGTGCTCTTGCCCGATCCGTTCCGCCCAATGACACCATAGGTGCAGCCCTTCGGAACCGACAGCGACACTCCGCGCAGCGCCTGGAACGTCTCATCCGGCTTGAGGTCGCCGATCAGCGTGCCGTTCAGGATCGCGGACTTCAGCGTCGCGAATTGTTTCTTCTGCTGATAGCTGCGATAGACCTTCGAGACGTTGACGACGTCGATTGCAGGGGTCATGGTGTCTCAGACCTCCTCGGCAAACGAATCGCGCAGGCGATCAAAGATGAAGTAGCCGAACAGGAACACGGCGATCGAGAACACACCCATCGCCACCAGCCACTTCCAATGTCCGTGCGGGCCGGGGAAGAACAGCACTTCCTGATACGAGATCATCAGGTGCGTCATCGGGTTGAAGTTCAGCCACTGGCGCATGTTGGCCGGCGCCTGCAGCATCGGGTAGATGATTGGCGTGGCGAAGAACCACAGCTGGATCACGTTGCCGAGCAGGTCCTTCAGATCGCGGAAGTGGACCGTCAGCGCGGACAACAGCAAGCCAAGGCCAACCGTGAAGATCAACTGGATCAGCACGATGACCGGGAACCAGAGCAGCTCGAGCGGATCGACCGGACGCTGGTAGTAGATGAGGAAGGCGACCAGCACGGGCAGGCCGAAGAAGAAGTGCACCATGTTCGCCATCACGGTGACGATCGGCAGCACCTCGGCCGGGAACAGCACCTTCTTGATCAGGTTGCCGCCGGCGATCAGCGTGTTGGATGACTCGAGGATCGACGAGGAGAACCACGTCCACGGCAGGATGCCGCAGAACATGAACAGGGCGTACGGCTCCATCTCCTTGTCGTGCGCGCCGACCAGGACCTGCGTGAAGACGAACGAATAGATCAGGAGAAGGAGGAGCGGGTTGAAGAACGACCAGAAGAAACCGAGAACCGACCCGCGGTAGCGGGCCTTCAGATCACGGACAACGAGTGTCTGAATCAGCCCGCGGTATCTGAACAGCGCTGCGAGATTCTTAAACACCTCTCCGGCTTTCCGCCTGGAGTTGCTGCAACGTGCGCAGCATCGCCAGCCGTGCGCGTTCGAAGTCGATCTCGTGCGGCACCGCGCCCATCACTTCCTCGGCGCGCTTCATGCCGGCCTCGGCACGGGCCTCGTCCAGGTCTTCGGCGCGCTCGGCCACCTGCGCGAGCACGGAGACCGCGGTCGGCTGCACCTCAACGAAACCCACGGACACCATCAGGAAGTGCTTCTCGCTGCCCTGCCGGTACCACATCGCTCCCGTACGGAGCGACGTGAAGAACGGCGTGTGGCCGGGCAGGACACCGAAGTCGCCCTCGATGCCCGGCAGCGAGACCTCGTCCACCTCCTGCGAGATGGACTGGTCCGGTGAAACGATGTTCAGCGTGAGCTTGGTTGGTAGCGCCATTGTTATTGCTGGAGCGTCTTTGCCTTCTCGAGTGCTTCTTCGATCGAGCCGACCAGGTAGAACGCCTGCTCCGGCACGGCGTCGTGCTTGCCGTCGACGATTTCCTTGAAGCCCTTGATGGTGTCGGCGATCGGCACGTACTTGCCTTCGAGACCCGTGAACTGCGCGGCGACGAAGAACGGCTGCGACAGGAACTTCTGGATCTTGCGGGCGCGGGCGACGGTGCGCTTGTCTTCTTCCGACAGTTCGTCGATACCGAGAATCGCGATGATGTCCTGGAGGTCCTTGTAGCGCTGCAGGATCTGCTTCACCGAGCGAGCCACGTTGTAGTGCTCGTTGCCGATGACGCGCGGATCGAGAATGCGCGAGGACGAGGCCAGCGGATCGACCGCGGGGTAGATACCGAGTTCCGCGATCTGGCGCGACAGGTTGGTGGTCGCGTCGAGGTGCGCGAACGTGGTCGCCGGCGCCGGGTCGGTGTAGTCGTCGGCGGGCACGTAGATCGCCTGCACCGATGTGATCGAACCCTTCTTCGTCGACGTGATGCGTTCCTGCATCGCGCCCATTTCCGACAACAGCGTCGGCTGGTAACCGACCGCTGACGGCATGCGGCCGAGCAGCGCCGATACTTCAGAGCCCGCCTGCGTGAAGCGGAAGACGTTGTCGATGAACAGCAGCACGTCCTTGTTTTCGGCGTCGCGGAAGTACTCGGCGACGGTCAGCGCCGACAGTCCGACGCGCAGACGCGCGCCTGGCGGCTCGGTCATCTGTCCGTAGACGAGCGCGGCGCGCGACTTCGACATCTCTTTCATGTTGATGACGCCCGACTCCTGGAATTCCAGCCAGAGGTCGTTGCCTTCGCGCGTGCGTTCGCCGACGCCGGCGAACACCGACACACCGCCGTGCTTCATGGCGATGTTGTTGATCAACTCCATGATGATGACGGTCTTGCCGACACCGGCACCGCCGAACAGGCCGATCTTGCCGCCCTGCAGGTACGGCTCGAGCAGGTCGATGACCTTGATGCCGGTCTCGAACATCTTCATCTCGGTCGACTGCTGTTCCAGTGTCGGGGCCGGCCGATGGATGGGCCAGCTCTCCTTCGACTTGACCGGCTGGTCCGGGAAGTCGACCGGCTCGCCGAGCACGTTCAGCACGCGGCCGAGCGTTTCGGGTCCGACCGGCACCGAGATCGCCGCGCCGGTGTCGATCACGTCCATGCCGCGCTGCAAGCCGTCGGTCGGCTTCATCGCGACGGTGCGGACGCGGCCCTCACCGAGGTGCTGCTCGACTTCGGCGACGATTTCAATCTTCGTCCCCGTCGCCTTGCCATCGTCAACGATCTTGACGGCGTTGTAGATCGCGGGCAAGTAGCCGCCCTCGAATTCCACGTCGATGACGGGACCGATGACCTGGATGACTTTGCCGACTTTGTTTGCTGTTGCAGTTGCCATATTTGTCTCTGTCGCTTCGGTCCGGCTAAAGCCGGACCCTCACAAGAAACCCAAAGGGGTTAATCCTGACCCCCACAGATACCCTGTGAGGGTCCGCCTTTAGGCGGACCTTATGTCGCTTGTGCTCCTGAAACCACTTCGATAATTTCCCGCGTAATCGCCGCCTGCCGGACCTTGTTCATGTAGAGGGTCAGGCGATCGACCATTTCCTTCGCGTTCCGCGTCGCGCTGTCCATCGACTGCATGCGCGCGGCATGTTCGGCCGCCGACGATTCCAGCAGAGCGCGATTGACCTGCACCGCGACATGCAGCGGCAGCAGCGTGGTCAGCAGCTCCTCGGGATTCGGTTCGAACAGGTAATCCACGGGCGCTTCAGCGGACGCACCGGTGGCGTTGCCTTCGGCCTCGTTCAGCTTCGGTATCGGCAGCAGCTTCTCGATCACCACGCGCTGCGAGATCACCGAGCGGAACTCGTTGTAGACGAGGTATACCGAGCTGATGTCGGGGCCGAGGAATTCCTGGATCGCCGTCTGCGCGATGGCCTGCGCGTGCGACCACTTGACGTTCTGGAACAGACCGACTTCCTCGTATTTCACGTCGAAGCCGCGGCGCATGAAGAAGTCGCGGCCCTTGCGGCCGACCAGCGCCATCGCCACTTCCGCGCCCTGCTCCGTCTTCGGATGGTCGAGCGTGAACTGCAGCGCCGTCTTGACGATGTTGGTGTTGAAGCTGCCGCACAGGCCGCGATCGGCGGAGATCACGATCAGCAGCGTGCGTCCGGACTCCGGATCGTCGTTCAACAACGGGTGCTTCGACGCGTCGACGCGCGTCGCGAGGTTGTTGAACACCCGCAGCATCTCTTTGGCGTAGGGACGGCTCTTGAGAATACGCTCCTGCGCGCGACGCAGCTTGGACGAGGAGACCATCTTCATGGCCTTCGTGATCTGCTGCGTCGACTTGACCGCGCGAACGCGGCGCCGAATGTCTATGAGCGACGGCATTGCCTACGCTTTCGCCATGCCCTTCATGGACATGAAGTGCTCGACGAACTCCTTGAGGGCCGCTTCGAGATTGCCCTTGATGGTGTCGTCGATGGCCTTTTTCTCCTTGATCGCCGACAGCACCGTGCCGTGACGCGAGGACATGAACTTGACCAGTTCGTCCTGCGCGACCATCACGTCCGCGACTTCGATGGTGTCGAAGAAGCCGTTGACGCCGGCGTAGAGCAGCGCGACCTGCTGCTCGACGGACAGCGGCGAGTACTGCGGCTGCTTCAGCAGCTCAACGAGACGGGCGCCGCGATTCAACTGCTGCTGCGTCGCCTTGTCGAGATCGCTCGAACCGAACTGCGCGAATGCCGCCAGCTCGCGATACTGCGCCAGTGACAGGCGCAGCGTGCCCGCGACCTGGCGCATCGCCTTGATCTGCGCGGAGCCGCCGACGCGCGACACCGAGTTGCCGACGTTGATCGCCGGGCGGATGCCCTGGTTGAAGAGGTCCGCCTCGAGGAAGATCTGGCCGTCGGTAATCGAGATGACGTTGGTCGGAATATACGCCGACAAGTCGCCCGCCTGCGTTTCGATGATCGGCAGCGAGGTCAGCGATCCGCCGCCCAGCTTGTCGTTCAACTTCGCCGCGCGCTCCAGCAAGCGTGAGTGCAGATAGAAGACGTCGCCGGGGTACGCCTCGCGGCCTGGCGGACGGCGGAGCAGCAGCGAGATCTCGCGGTACGACTGCGCGTGCTTCGAAAGATCGTCGTAAATCAGCAGCGCGTGCTTGCCGTTGTCGCGGAAGTACTCACCCATCGCCGTCGCCGAGTACGGGCTGATGTAGAGCATCGGCGCCGGATCCGACGCGGTGGCCGCGACGACGATGGTGTAGCGCATCGCGTCGGCTTCTTCGAGCGTGCGCACGACCTGCGCCACCGTCGACTGCTTCTGGCCGATGGCGTTGTAGATACAGATAACGCCGGTGTCCTTCTGGTTGAGGATCGTGTCGAGCGCGACCGCGGTCTTGCCGGTCTGGCGGTCGCCGATGATCAGTTCGCGCTGGCCGCGGCCGATCGGCACCATGCCGTCAATCGACTTCAAGCCGGTCTGCATCGGCTCGCGAACCGGCTGGCGATCGACGACGCCGGGCGCCAGCGTTTCGATCGGCGCGGTCTTCTTCGTCAGGATCGGGCCCTTGCCGTCGATCGGCTGGCCGAGCGCGTTGACGACGCGGCCGAGCATTTCTTCACCGACCGGCACCGAGATGATGCGGCCGGTGCGCTTGACCGTGTCGCCTTCCTTGATTTCGGTGTAGTCGCCCAGCAGCACGGCGCCGACGCTGTCCTCTTCGAGGTTCAGCGCGATGCCGAAGACGCCGTGCGGGAACTCGAGCATCTCGCCCGCCATGGCGCGCTGGCACCCGTGGACGCGCGCGATGCCGTCACCGAGGCTGACGACGGTGCCGACTTCGGCCACGTCAACGGCAACCGCGAAGCTGCCGATCTGTTCGCGAATGATCTTGGAAATCTCGTCTGCTTTGATGCTCATTGTTCAACCAGCTCTTGACGCATGCGCTGAAGCTGCGTCTTTACGCTTCCGTCGTACACCGTGCTGCCAATCCTGGCGACGACGCCGCCAAGCAATTCAGGATCAACGCTCACCGACAGTTCGACTTTCTTGCCCGTGACCTTCGCGAGGCTGTCTGCGAGAGCCTTCGTCTTCTCCGCCGACAGCGGTACTGCGCTCGTCACGTCCGCCCGCACGATGTTCTGGTGCGCCAGCAGGCGCTCGAGATAGGCGGCGGCGAGGTCGGGAATCAGATTCAGCTTGCCGCTCTTGGCGAGCAGCACGAGCGTCTTCGTCACCGGCGTGGTGAGCGACATCGACTTCGCCACCGACTCCATCAGCGACTGGCGCTGCGCTTCGGTCGTGGACGAGAAACCCGCGGCCCGTTCGAGCTCGGGACTGCCCTTCATCATCTCGACGACCGCGGTGAGGTCGTCGCCGATCTTCGCGAGGTCAGCCTTCTCTTCGAGCGCGACGTCGAACAGCGCCTTGGCGTAACGGTTCGCTGATGTGCGAAGGGACATTAGTTTTCCTTCACCTGCGTGAGGTAGCGATCGACGAGGCGATCCTGATCAGCGGGCGTGACTTCTTTCTTGATGCGATCCGTCGCCAGCTGCACCGACAACGTGGCGGCGTGCTCGAGGATGTCTTTCTTCGCGAGTCGGACCTGCAATTCGATCTCGCGGCGCGTCTGCTCGAGCAGGCGATCGCGGTCGGCAGCGGCCTGCGTGGCGATGCGCTGCTCTTCGGCCTTGATCTCTTCGGCGCCGCGGGTGCGCAGCGCGGCAAGCTCGCCGGGCAGTGCCTGCAGTTTCTGTTCGATGGTGGTGAGCTGCGCGGTCGCGTTCTTCTTCAGCTCGGCGGCGTCGACCAGGTCCTTGCGGATCGTCGAGCTGCGGCTGGCAAGGTAGTCCTGCAGCGGCTTCTTCAGGTAGTGGTTGAGCACCCAGAGGAAAATGATGAAGTTGGCGATGGGCCAGCCCATGCCGAGGATCATTCCGCCGATGCTCTGATCGTGACCACCTTCGGCGGCGTGTTCCTGCGCGAATGTCACGACTGGCAAGAGGGACACGAGGCCCGCGATCAGCGCGATCCTGAGATTGCGCTTTAATTCACAAGCGGTTTGATTCTGAGCGTTCTGCGCCATCTGTGGCCCTGGTATCTTCTGCGCCGTCTGTGGCTTATTAACTGGCCCGGCCGAGCACGCGCGTCACAATCGCGCCCGCCAGGTTTGCTGCGTCGCTGTCGAGCGCGGCGCGCGCGTCAGTTGATTCCTGCTTCACGCGGGCCGTCGCTTCCGACAGTTCTTTCTCGACAGTGGCGCGCGTGGAGGCGAGGACTTCGGCGCGCTTGTCGAGCGCCGTCTTGCGCATGTCGTCCATCTGACGATAGACCTCGGTACGCGCAGCGTTCAGTTTCTGATCGTATTCAGCAGCCGCAGCGGTGGCCTTGTGCGCCGCGGAGTCGGCGAGTTCCTTCGCGCTGCGAACAGCGGTGGTGCGCTCGTCGATGACGCGCAGAATCGGCTGAAATACCAGCGAGTTGAGCAGGTACGTGCACAACAGCAGGAATCCAACGACCCAAAGTGCAGTTATGTCAGGCGTTAACAAACGTTTAATCGTATCACGGCCGCCACGGGCCGCAGAAGGCACAGAGATAGCCACAGAAGGCACAGAAAGCTCAGAAGGAATTGCAGGGAGCTTGGTTTTCTGGTGTTTACCCGAAAACAAGCCTCTTGCCGCTGTATTCGCGGACGGTTCCAACAAAAACAGCGGGAATCCCACCCTTTTGCAGGGTTTCAGCCAGGCGGTGCGCGGAATTGGCCCCAACCGAAATGAGCAAGCCGCCAGAGGTTTGAGGATCGAAGGCGAGGTCGTGGAATACGGCGTCAACGGAATTGGCGAATTCGACGCCCGTCCCGAAGTGTTCCTTGTTCGTCGAGAGGCCCCCGGATTTGTTCTGCCGGGTGATCTCCGCAACACCCTGAATGATCGGTAGCGCGCTCGCATCGAATTCGATCGTCACGTTGCTGCCGGCGGCCATCTCCGATCCGTGACCCGCTAACCCGAAGCCGGTAATGTCCGTGCACGCGTGCACATCGTCGAACGTCAACATCGCTTCCGCCGCCACTTTGTTCAGCGTCTTCATCTGATCAACCGCACGCGCGATCAGATCGTCTGATGCGCGTCCGAACTTGATGGCGGTACCGACGATGCCGGTGCCGAGGGCTTTGGTGAGGATGAGCCGGTCGCCTGGCCTGGCGCCGGTGTTGGTCAGGATCCGTTTTGGATCAACCGCGCCCGTCACGGCGTAGCCAAACTTGATCTCCTTGTCCTGCACGGTGTGGCCACCGAGCAGCGCGACACCTGCCTCGCGCAGCTTGTCGAATCCGCCGCGGAAGATCTGGGCGATGTCGTCGGTATGCAGGCCGTCTTGCGGGAACCCAGCGATCGCGAGCGCCGTCAGCGGACGGCCGCCCATAGCGTACACATCGCTCACCGAATTTGCCGCCGCGATCTGCCCATACAGGTAGGGGTCATCAACGATGGGGGTAAAGAAGTCCACCGTCTGGACGAGGGCAGGTCCACTCTCCCACGCGTACACACCGGCATCGTCCGCAGTCCTGTAGTCAACGAGGATGCGTGGATCCGTCTGGGTTGGTATGCCGCTCAGGACCTGAGCGAGCTCGCCGGCGGCGAGTTTGCTCGCTCAACCAGCGCAGCCGACCATCTCGGTCAGCCTTCGCCTCTGCTGATCTGTCATCTCTTCTTGCTACCTGCTACTTGCTACTTGCTACTTCTTCTCCGTCAGGTACTCGTAGATTCTCTGGAGCTCGGTCTCGTTCGTGAACGCGATCGCGATCGTGCCGCCCTTGCCCTTGCGCTTGATCTCGACGGGCGTGCCGAGCGACATGCGCAGCTGATCTTCCGCGGCGCGCGTATGCACGTCCTTCTTCGGCTTCATCGGTTCCGGCTTGGCGTCGCCAGGCTTGGAGCCGATTTCCTTCTTCACGAGCGCTTCGGTTTCGCGAACGGAGAGGCCGCGCGCCACCACGTCTCGAGCGAGCCGTTTCTGGTCGACCTCTGACGGCAGTGCCACGATCGCGCGGGCGTGTCCCATCGACAGCGCGCCCGAGGCGACGTTACCGCGCACTTCTTCCGGGAGCTTGAGCAGGCGGAGGTAATTCGCGACGGTCGCGCGGTCCTTGCCCACCTGGATGGCGATGTCGTCCTGCTTCAACTGGAATTCGTCCACCAGGCGCTGGTACGCCGCGGCTGATTCCATGGGGTTGAGATCTTCGCGCTGGATGTTTTCGATGAGCGCCATTTCAAGCAGGCGCTTCTTCTCCGCCGGCGCCACTTCCTTGATGGCGATCGGCACCCTGGCGAGCTGCGCGATCTGCGCGGCGCGCCAGCGGCGTTCACCCGCGATGATCTGGTAGCGCTCGCGGCCGCCCGTCGTCGCATTGTCGACTCGGCGGACCACGATCGGCTGGATCACGCCGTTGGTCTTGATCGACCGCGCCAGCTCGTCGAGTTTGCCGGCGTCGATCGGTCCGCGTGGCTGGTAGTGATTCGGCTCGAGTTGATCGACGTCGACTTCGAGCGCGGCGCGCGGCGGCGTGGTCAGATTTTCTGCGGCGTCGGGAATGAGCGCGCTCAATCCCTTGCCAAGTGCTGGTCGTTTCTCCATGTGTCGTTCTTCTTCTTCCTGCTGGCCCGCCGGCCCGCTAGCCTGCTGGCCTGTTACGCCAGCGCGGGCTCGTTGCGTTCGAGCACTTCGCGCGCAAACGCGATGTAGGCTTCGGCGCCGCGCGAGCGCGCGTCGTAGGTGACGGCCGGCAATCCGTGACTGGGCGCCTCGGCGAGACGCACGTTGCGAGGGATCACCGTGTTGTAGACCTTTTCCTTGAAGAACTCGCGCACGTCACGTGAGACCTGTTGTCCCAGGTTCGTCCGCTCGTCGTTCATGGTCAGCAGCACGCCTTCGATGTCGAGGGCCGGATTGAGCGACGCGCGCACGCGTCGCATTGTCGCCACCAGGTCGGCGAGGCCTTCGAGGGCGAAGTATTCGCAGTGCAGCGGAATCAGCACGCGATCGGCCGCGACGAGCGCGTTGAGCGTCAGCAATCCGAGCGACGGCGGAGAATCGAGAATGATGAAGTCGTATTCATCGCGCACTTGCGCGAGGAGCGACTTCAATCGGCGTTCACGATCGTCCACGCTGATCAACTCGATCTCGGCGCCGGAGAGATCGCGCGTCGCGGGAATGATCGACAGACGCTCGGTCGTGGTTTTCAGGATGAAGTCGTGGACGTCGACGTTGGTGCCGGTGAGCGCTTCGTAGATCGTGCCGCCGGGTGCGCGTTGGCCCTTCTGGCCGACGCCGCTGGTGGCGTTGCCCTGCGCGTCGCAGTCGACGAGGAGGACGTTTTTCCCCTCGAGGGCGAGCGCGGCGGCCAGGTTGATCGCAGTCGTGGTCTTTCCGACCCCACCTTTTTGATTTGTGACGGCGATAACCTTCGACATATCAATAGCTTAGCCAGTGTTTATGTTATACAACCTAATACTATTGCCTCGGTGCGGCGAGGTATCAATCTAACCCACTGTTGCAGGCTCCGGCAAGGACGAAACGGCGTGAATGTTCCACGTGGAACACTCCTTCCGGATGAGCTCCTGCTGCTAAGGAGTGCAGGCAGTTCAGACGCGGGTTTTGCTCAGGACTACGAGCTTGGAGTGGACGGATTCGACGAGGGGGTAAGTCGCCATCCACGCGAGTGGCGGAGGCGGCGAATCTTCGAGATCGCTCTTGCTGGATCCCCTGAACAACAGCAACTTTCCTCCTGGCCGAAGAAACGCCTGCAGCGTGTTCAGCGTCCGGGTCTCGATGCGCACCGCCCTGATCGACACGAGGTCGAGCGCTTCATGGAGTTCAGGCCGAGGCAGAAGCTCTTCGAACCTTGAGGTCTCGACCTGGGCATCCCTCAGGCCGAGGGACCTGACGGCTTCGCGCAGGAACACGGCCTTGCGGGTCTTAACCTCGACCATCCGCAGAGAAACGTTCGGGCTGGCCAGCTTCAGAGGGATCGCCGGCGATCCGCCTCCAGAGCCGGCATCCAGCAAGGATCGAGCGTTCTCCGGGACATATCGCGCCGCGGCGACTGGCTCAATCAACAACCGATCGATCGCTTCGTCGGTGCCATCAGGCGTGAGGCGGAAGGCTGTGAGGTTGATCTTGGCATTCCACTTCGTGAGCAGCTGGTAATAGACCTCGAGCTTGTCGATCAGCGGATTCTCGAGCGTAATTCCGGCTGATTTGGCCCTCCGGCTCAAGCGCTCGCGGAACTCCCGATGGCTCACGGGGTAACTGTAGCAGTCATGACTGTTGACTGAATCAGAAGCGATCCAGGTATGCGCCAACGACGGCGACCGCGGCAGGCGTAACGCCGGGAATCCGCTGGGCCTGTCCAAGGGTCTCTGGGCGAGCCTCGGAGAAGCGCTGGATCATCTCCCGGGAAAGCCCCGGAACCCGCTCGAACGGGAACTGGTCCGGAATGCGCCTGCGCTCGGCATGCTGCGCACGCGCGACGGCCTGGTTCTGCCGCAGCAGATAGCCCTCGTACTTGATGGTGGTCTCAACAGACGCAACATCAAGCATCCGGTCTTCCGCTGCCGTCTGGATGGCCACATCACCCTTTGCAGCGAGGCCTTCCAAGGTGATTTCCGGGCGACGGAGAGCCTGGGCGGCGGGCACCCTTGCGCCGCCTTCCACCCTGACCCAGCTCCGATTCAACACGTCGATATTCTGGTCGAATCGCTGCTTTCTGCCCTGAAACCTCTCCCACCGCTCATCGTCTACCAGCCCAGCCTCGCGGCCCTTGGGAGTCAAGCGGAGGTCGGCATTGTCGGTCCGCAGGAGCAATCGATACTCCGCTCGGGACGTAAACATGCGGTACGGCTCGAGACAGCCCCTGGTGACCAGGTCGTCAACCATGATGCCCAGGTAAGCCTCGTCTCTCCGGAAGGACATCGGCTCGCGACCCTGCACCGAGAGCGCGGCATTCAGGCCCGCCACCACTCCCTGTCCCGCGGCCTCTTCGTATCCAGACGTCCCGTTGATCTGGCCGGCAAAGAACAGCCCGGGCAGCCTGTGAGTCTCGAGCGTCGAACGCAGTTCCGTCGGCTGGACGAAGTCGTATTCGACCGCGTAACCGGGTCGCAACATCACGGCTGATTCGAGGCCGGGAAGGGCGTGAATCAGCTCTCGCTGAGTCTCTACTGGCAGGCTCATGGAGAAGCCGTTAACGTAGATCTCCTCGACATCCATACCCTCAGGTTCGAGAAACAGCTGGTGGCGCTCCCGATCCGGAAAGCGCATCACTTTGTCTTCGAGTGAGGGGCAATAGCGCGGCCCGATTCCTTCGATCTGGCCGTTGTAGAGCGGCGACGCCCCAACGTGACTGCGCACCAGGTTATGAACCTGATCCGTGGTGTGAAGGAGATAACACACGGCCTTGTTCGTAGGGGCTTGCGTGGCTGTAAACGAGAACGGAATCGTCTCCGAATCGCCATGTTCCACGTGGAACACTCCGCGATTCACGCCTTCTTCGAAATCAATCGACTTCCGCGCCAGCCGCGGCGGGGTCCCGGTTTTGAGCCGGCCCCACTTGAAGCCGAGGGCCTTGATCGATTCAGCCAAATCCCTGGACGGAGGCTCGTCAGCACGACCTGCCGGCTTCTGCTCGCGTCCAACGTGAATCAGTCCGTTCAGGAAGGTACCGGTCGTGATTACGAGCGCTTTACAGAGAAAACTCCGACCGTCCTCGAGTTCAAGGCCGCTAACCCTGCCACCATCGATCAAAATCCGCCCGGCGCGGCCGAGAATCCACTCGATATTCGGTTCCGACTCGAGCGCGGCGCGAACCCAGCGTCCATAGAGCGGCTTGTCCGCCTGGGCTCTGGGCGACCACACCGCGGGGCCGCGACTGCGATTGAGGAGCTTGAACTGTATTCCCGTAGCGTCGATTGCTCGGCCCATCAATCCGCCCAGCGCATCGATCTCCCGAACCAGATGTCCCTTCGCCGTGCCGCCAACCGCCGGATTGCACGGCATGTGCGCCACGGTGTCTCGAGTGAGCGTGCAGAGTCCAACGCTGCAGCCAAGCCGCGCGGCGGCCCACGCCGCCTCGACTCCTGCATGCCCGGCGCCGATGACTATGACATCTAATTCAGTCATTGCTTATTGAAGATCAATCTCTATTTCAGAACTAGGTTCTAGCGGATTTCGGATTAATTGTGGATTGTCGAATCGTAGATCTCAAAACAAATCCGAGATCCGCCCGATCCGAATTCCGAGATCCTTCATTTGCCTATGCAGAAGCGCTCGAAGATGTGGCGGAGAAGATCGTCACTGGTGCGTTTGCCGGTGATCTCCTGAAGAGCGGCGCTCGCCTCCTGGAGATCGAGCAGCGGAAACTCCTCGGAGACCTGCGATTCGAGCGCGGTGGACGCGCGAACCAGGGCGTCCTTGGCTCTCTCTAGCAACACCGCGTGGCGAACGTTTGTGACCTGGGGATGATCACGGGTCGGTTCGTTCGTGCCGAGCGCCTTGCCGATCACCGTGATCAACTTCTCGAGGCCGGCGCCGGTCGTCGCCGAGATTGCGACCGCTTCGACTGGATCGAGCGGCTCGAGCGGCAACGCCGGCGGCAGGTCGATCTTGTTCCACGCGACCACGCGCGGACGCCCGGTGGTGATACCCAGCAATTCACGATCGTCCATTGAGAGCGGCCGGGATCGATCGAGCAGAACAATGGTCACGTCCGCAACGCCAACAGCCGCCTTCGCGCGCGCAACACCTTCCCGCTCTACGATGTCGGTTGTCTCGCGCACGCCGGCAGTATCGATCAGCGACAACGACACGCCGCCGATGTCGGCACGCTCGGTGAGCAGATCCCGGGTCGTGCCCGGGATCGCCGTCACGATGGCGCGATTGGCGTTCAGGAGCGCGTTGAACAGGCTCGATTTGCCGGCGTTCGGCGTGCCGACGATCGCCACCGCGGCGCCCTCTCGAATCATCCGCCCGCGCGCGGCCTGCGCGAGCAGGGCGTCAATGCGTGCGATGACCGCGGCGATCGACGTGCGCGCCTCGGCTGGCGCCACGAAGTGGTATCCCTCGTCTGGGAAATCGAGCGAGGCCTCGAGCTTCGCGATGATGTCGAACAGCGACTGATCGATCGCGGAGATCTGCTCGGTGAGCGTGCCCTCGAGTTGATCAAAGGCCGCCCGCGCCTGGAGCGGCGTCACCGCATCGATCAAGTCCGCGACCGCTTCGGCCTGGACCAGATCGACCTTGCCATTCAAGAATGCGCGTAGCGTGAACTCTCCAGGCTCCGCCAGCCGGGCTCCCGCATCAATCGCCGCGCGCAATATGCCGTTCAGAACGACCGGACTCCCGTGCGCGGAGATCTCCACCACGTCCTCGCCGGTATACGACGCCGGCGTGACGAAGAGGGTCACGACGACCTGATCCCGCCCCGAAATGCCTTCTTGGGGTCTGACCCCAAAATCAACTTTCGCGAAGGTGGCCTGGCGGGGTTGGAGTGGTTGGGTGCGGCCGGTGAGCGCGCCGGCAATGCGCGACGCGTCGGGGCCGCTGATGCGAATCACACCAAGGCCGCCGCGCCCCGCGGGGGTCGCTATGGCGACGATGGTGTCGGAGGTGGAAAACATCTTGGAAGTGAGAGGTGAGAGGTTGGGAAGTGAGAAGTACTTCTCACCTCTTACTTCCGACTTCTCACTTCACGGAAATAATGACCGTCTTCTCGAACGCGTCGCCGATGCTTTCCGACGTCACCGAGTCGATCTCGGCGATCGCGAGGTGGACAATGCGACGCTCGTACGGGTTGAGCGGACCGATCTCCTGCGCCAGGCCGGTGTCTTTCGCCTTGCCGCCGAGAAACAGCGCCATCTGCCGCAGCTCGTCGTCCTTGCCCTTGCGGTAACCCATGCAATCGACCACGAGGCGACGGCCCTCGGTCGACTCGTGCCGGTAGATCGCGGCGACGATGTGCTGGAGCGCGGCCAGGCCTTCGCCCTGTCGGCGGATCAGGACGTTGCCGTCCTCGCCGGTCAGGTTGATCCGCACGCCATCCGGCATCTCCTCAGCGCTGGCCTCGAGATCGAGGTCCATTGCGTCGACGACTTTCTGAACGAACTCGGTAATGTCTGCTGTCGCCATGTGTGTCTGTGCTTTCCGTGGCCTATTTTGCCTTGGCCGGAGCCGCAACGCCAGAAATACGCGTCGTCAACTGCTGCTGCAGAATCGTCAGCACCGTGCTGACCAGCCAATAGAGCACCAGGCCGCTCGGGAACGAGAGCGACATCAGGGTGAACATGACCGGCATGAACATCATCACCTTCTGCTGAGCGGGGTCGCCGCCCATGGGTGTGATCTTCATCTGGTAAACCTGGATCGCGCCGAACACCAGCGGGAGGACGTAGTACGGATCCGGACCCGACAGGTTGTGAATCCACAGCGCGAAGTCCGCGCCGCGAATCTCGATCGACTGCGACAGCATGTTGTAGAACCCGAACAGGAACGGGAACGTGAGCAGCGTCGGGATGCAGCCGCTCGCCGGGTTCACACCCTTGGCCTTGTACAGCGCCATCACCTCCGTGTTCATGTTCTGCCGCTCGGGGTCGGTGATCTTGTACTTGGCGTAGCGATCCTGGATCGCCTTCATCTGCGGCTGGATCTCCTGCATCTTCCGCATCGACACCACGCTCTTGTGGCGCAGCGGGAACATGGCCGCGTTGATGAAGAAGGTGAGGACGATGATCGCCCAGCCCCAGTTACCGATGTAGCCGTGCACCCACTTCAGCGCGCCAAGCAGCGGCACGGCGAGCCAGGAGAAGATGCCGAAGTTGATGACGCGCGTCGCTTCCGCGTCGATGCCCTTCAGGTCGTCAAACGCCTTCGGACCAAAAAAGAAGCGCGCCTGATCAAACGGCTGCTGGAACCGGACGGAGTAGGTGACGTACTTGCCGATCAGGTCCGGCACGTCGGGTTGCGGGACGGGCACCGGCGCGTAGTCCACGCGGAACTGCTGCGTGTTCTGCTCGTTCAGCAGCATCGACACGAAGTAGTGATCGTCAACGCCGGCGTAACGGAACGCGCCCTCCTGCGATCCCGACGTCGTCGCCGTGATGCGCTCGACCGAACCGTCCTTATGAACGATCGCCTGCGCCGGCGTGTTGTAGCTCGGTGAGAAGAACGATGCGGGTGGCGAGCGCGCGATGTCGTCACCAAGACCGGGGCCCCAGTGAATGATCGGGTTCAAACGCTGCGATCCCATCATCACCACCGGGCTGAAGCCGATGATGTAGCTGGTGGGCTCGACGGAGAACGTCTTCTTGATGCTCAGGCCGTCCGCTGACGCTGTCTCGAAGACGATGCTCTTCGGGGACGCCGTGGCGTCCACCATCTCGCCTGCAGGATTGCCGTCGACGGTGACGCGGTAGATCGCATCCCTCATCCGCGCGCTCACCGCCTGGTCCTCAACCGCCAGCGTGAACGGCTTGACCGCGTCCGCGCCGGCGCTCGACGGCACTAGGTCGAGCGGCTGCCCGCGATCGTCGCGATACTCCTTCAGGATCCAGTGGACGATCGTGCCGCCGCGGTTCGAGAACACCGCTTTCACCTTGCTCGTCTCCAGCACGATTTCCCGCGCTGCTGTTTCGCTCACCAGCGCTGCGGGAACGGCTGGAGCAGCCGGTGCCTGGGTTGCCTCAGTGCCTGCGGCGCCCGGGCTTTGTGCTGAAGGTGCGGCGGAGGTCGGCGCACCCGCGGCACCTGGAGCACTCACGGCTCCTGAGGCACTCGCGTTCCCCGGCAGATCTGCCGGCGGCGGCATCACAAAGCGCTGGAACAGAAACAGCACTAAGAAGGAGAGGGTGATTGCGATGAGTACGCGGCGTTCCATCTGGTGATCTGTGACCTGGGATCTAGTGATCGATCTGGTGATCGAGTGATGTGACGATGTGGCGATCGATCTTGCGATCTAAGGATGTGGGGACGGGATCGTAGCCGTGGCCGCCAAACGGGTGGCAGCGGCACAAACGCTTCGTGCCAAGCCATCCACCGCGCAGCACACCGTGGCGCGCGATTGACTCGCTCATGTAGTCCGCGCACCCGGGCGTATAGCGGCAACTGCCCGTGAAGTACGGCGATAGCGTCAGCTTGTAGACGCGAATCAATCCGAGCGCCGCGCGGCTAAGCATGGGGAGTCTTCGTAACTGCGCGCCTGGTCAAGAGCGAGCGATACTCTGCTTCGATGCGATCAAACGGCGCGGCGAGAATGTCTCTCCGCGGCACGACGACCACATCCACAGCCGTGCCGGGCTTGTGATGCCTGAACAGTTCACGCACGAGTCTCTTCGCGCGGTTGCGCTCCACAGCAGCGCCCATTTTTCGCGTCGCTGCTATACCGAGACGGGCTGGGCCCGACTCGCGTTCCCTCGTGAACATGGTCATGAGGCGCCCGGAGCGCTTGAAACCTGTCTTGTAGATGAGCTCGAAGTCAGCCCGCTTCCGGACGTGCTCGTCAGGAAAAAACCCCAAGGTCTTGCTGTCTTGAGGTTTCGAGGTCTTGAACTGCATTTTTCCAGGACCTTAAGGCCGGTAGGACCTTAAGACCTTTGCTACTTCTCGTCTGAAACGGTCAGGCGTTTTCTGCCCTTGGCGCGGCGGCGCTTCAACACCTGCCGGCCGTCCTTGGTCGCCATGCGAACCAGGAAGCCGTGCCGCTTGGCGCGGCGGCTGGTGTTTGGTTGAAACGTGCGCTTGCCCTTCTTGGATCTGGCCATTTTTCTCCTCGGTCGAACTTACGAGTATAACCTCGGGACCGGCTTCCGGGAACCGGGAACCGGGAACCGGGAACCGGACCAGTTTCGATGCTACAGTGAGCCTTCGCTCAGGAAACCGGAACCCGGCTCACGGCTCCCGGCTCCCCTGAGAGATTTCCACACCTGTGGAAAACTGTGTGGAAAAGCCAGCGAATCCATAACGATAAGTCCTTACAGAACAGTATTTTGCGGTGATGCAGAGCACGACCGTCTGGGATCAAGTCCTGAGCCGAATTGAAGATCAGGTCGGAAAGCACAGCTTTTCGACGTGGTTCAAACCGACATCCCTCCTGGCGGACGGCGGTCACAGCCTGTCGATCCGGGTCCCTAACCCTCTCTTCGTCGAATGGCTGCCAAAGCATTACTCGGTGGTCATGGCTGAGGCCCTGCGGGACGTAGGCCGGCCCGAGGTGAAGCTGGTCTTCGTGCCGGATGCCCCTGGCGCCCGCGAAGACGCCCGCACGGTGGCCAGCGTCAGTGCGTCAAGCCCTGAGTTGGCTGTCGCCGAGCCCTTGGACGCCGCGCCTCCCGAAGCGGCGCAAGACGACGCTGCGCCGCGCGGAAGCTTGATCCCGCGCTACACCTTCGACACCTTCATCGTCGGACCATCGAACCAGTTCGCGCACGCCGCGTGCCGCGCGGTGGCGGAAACGCCGTCGCGGTCGTATAACCCGCTGTTCATTCATGGAGGGGTGGGCCTCGGCAAGACGCACTTGATGCACGCCATTGGTCACTACGTGATGCGGCATCATCCTTCGTTGAAGCTGCTCTACATCTCGTCCGAACGTTTCATGAACGAGATGATCAACGCCGTGCGTTTTGATCGCATCCTCGATTTCCGTTCGCGCTATCGCAGCGTGGACGTGCTGCTGGTTGACGACATCCAGTTCGTGTCGGGCCGCGAAGGCACCCAGAACGAGTTCTTCCACACGTTCAACGCGCTGCACGACGCACAGAAGCAAATCGTCATCAGCAGCGACCGTCCTCCCCATGAAATTCCCGCTCTGGAAGAGCGCCTGCGCTCGCGTTTTGAGTGGGGATTGATCGCGGATATCCAGCCGCCGGACGTCGAGACGAAGGCCGCGATTCTCAAGCGCAAGGCCGAAGACGAAGGCGTGCCTCTGCCGGATAACCTGGCTATGTATCTCGCGAGCCGGGTGAAGACCAACATCCGCGAACTCGAGGGCTCGTTGATTCGCTTGATCGCGTATTCGTCGCTGACGACGAAGCCGTTGACGATCGAACTGGCGCAGGAGGTGTTGCGCAACGTGATCGATCATGACGAAAAGGCCGTCACGATCGAACAGATCCAGAAGAAGGTCGCCGACTACTACCGCCTCAAGCCTGCGGATTTGCGTTCGCGCAACAACGCCAAGTCGGTGGCGATGCCGCGACAGGTGGCGATGTATGTGTGTAAATCACTCACGCACGCCTCGTTGCCGGAGATCGGCCGCAGTTTCGGCGGCAAGCATCATTCGACCGTGATTCACTCGATCAAGAAGGTTGACGAACTTCGGAAGAAGAATGCCGAATTCGACAAGCAAGTGGCGAACTTGCTCGAATCGATGAAGTAGCAAGATGCAAGCAGCAAGATGCAAGAATATGCATCTTCTTGATACTTGCTACCTGCTACTTCTGCGTTTTCCACAGCCTGAATGTGCATGGAATGTTGGACCTGCTGATGGGGCGAAAGCCCTCTTTCTGACCGTTCGTCCAAGCGCATTCCATTCACAGAAAAATGCACAGGTTAAATATCTGAAATTAAAGGATTTATTTCAGATGGAAATTTCGTGAACAAGACCTATATCTTGTATACTTTTATGTCTTCGCCTTTTACTCAATTATCAGAGGTTAAGCAGGGCCTATGGAGCTGGTCGCCAGGAAAGCCGATCTTGTGCGGGAACTGCAATTTTTCCAGCAGATCGTAGAGCGCAAGAACACGATTCCAATCCTGGCCAACGTGCTGCTGGAGGGAACCGGCAACGAGTGCACGTTGCTCGCCACCGACCTCGAAGTCGCGCTACGCAGCCGCTGTGAGGCTGCCGTGAACAAGCCAGGCTCGGTCACGCTGCCGGCCAAAAAGCTTTACGAGGTCGTCCGGGCGCTGCCTGATGGCGATGTGAACATCGAGACCGACAAGGGCGGTACGACGGTGAAGGTTTCGGGCGGACAGTTCAGCTCGAAGATGCCGACCCTGCCGCGCGAAGACTTCCCGAGCCTGCCGGAAGCCGGCGGCGGCGTGAAGGCGACCATCAACGGCAAGTCGCTGTTGCAGATGGTCACCAAGACGCAGTTCGCCATCACCGGTGAGGACACGCGGTTTTATCTCAACGGCGCGCAGTTCATTCTCAAGCCCGATGACATGACGCTGGTGGCGACGGATGGTCACCGCCTGGCGCTCGTCACCAGCAAGCACGATGGCAAGAAGGGCGACGACATCAAGGCGATCCTGCCGCGCAAGACGCTGTCGGAATTGTCGCGCCTGCTCGCCGAAGCCGACACGGACGTGAAGTACGAGCGTGGTGAGAACCACCTGTTCTTCGAGATTGGTCCGCGCCTGCTGATCTCGCGCATGATCGACGGCCAGTTCCCGGCGTACGACCGCGTGATTCCGAAGGGCAACGACAAGACCGTGGAGTTCGAGCGCGATCGCCTGACGCAGGCGGTCAAGCGCGTCGCGATCCTCTCGAACGAACGCTCGCGCGCCGTGAAGATGATCGTCGAGAAGGGCAAGGTCGAAGTCACGTCGAGCAGCCCTGAGTTCGGCGAAGCGCATGAGCCGATCCCGGTGGAATACAGCGGGCCGTCGCTCACGATCTGCTTCAACGCGCAATACGTCCTCGACTTCCTCGACGTCGTCGAATCCGAGGTGGTGGCGCTCGAGTTGAAGGACGAAGTCAGCCAGGCCGTGATGAAGCCGGTGGGTGCAGACGGCTACGACTACACCTACGTCATCATGCCGATGAGGGTGTGACGATCGTTCCGAACTTCGGTTCAGCACGAGGGTTCAGGACGGCGGTTCAGGACGGACGTTCGAATACGCCCAGAAATATTTGATGTCAGATATCGAACAGAATCCAGGTAACGGCAACGGCAGCGGCGACTACGGCGCAGACAGCATCAAGGTCCTCGAAGGCCTCGAAGCAGTTCGCAAGCGCCCGGCGATGTACATCGGCTCAACTGGGCCGGCAGGTTTACATCACCTCGTCTACGAAATCGTCGACAACTCGATCGATGAAGCGCTGGCCGGCTTCTGTACGGAAGTCAACGTCAAGATTCATCTCGACAACTCGATCAGCGTCGTCGACAACGGCCGTGGCATCCCGACGGCGATGCACGAGAGCGGCAAGTCGGCCGCGGAAGTCGCGCTGACCGTCCTGCACGCCGGCGGCAAGTTCGAGAACAGCGCCTACAAGGTTTCCGGCGGTCTGCACGGCGTCGGCGTCTCGGTCGTGAACGCGTTGTCGGAGCGCCTCGATCTCGAGATCTGGCGCGACGAGAAGACGCATCAACAGAGCTACGAGCGCGGCAAGCCGCAGACCGAGCTCATCGTCACCGGCACCACGAAGCGCCGCGGCACCAAGGTCAGCTTCAAGCCTGACCCGCAGATTTTCGAGATCACCGAATTCAGCTTCGACACGCTGGCCGGACGATTGCGCGAGCTGGCGTTCCTCAACAAGGGCGTCACGATCACGCTCGACGACGAGCGCGAGGCCGGCAAGAGCCATCATTTCCACTATGAGGGCGGCATCATCTCGTTCGTGGAACACCTGAACAAGAACAAGGGTGTGGTCAACGAGAAGCCGGTCTTCATGAACGGCAATCGCGACGGCATTGACGTCGAGATCGCCATGCAGTGGAACGACGGCTACAACCCGCAGGAATTTTCGTTCGCCAACAACATCAACACGCACGAAGGCGGCACGCACCTTTCGGGGTTCCGCGCCGCGCTGACGCGCACCGTGAACGCCTACGCCACGGCGAACAACCTGGCGAAGGACCTCAAAGACACGACGATCAGCGGCGACGACATTCGCGAAGGCCTGACCACGGTCATCAGCGTCAAGATTCCGCAGCCGCAGTTCGAAGGGCAGACGAAGACCAAGCTCGGGAACACCGAGGTCAAGGGCATCGTCGAGGCGATCGTCAACGACAAGCTCGGCGCGTTCCTCGAAGAGACGCCGGCGATCGCGCGCAAGATCATCATGAAGGCCGTGGATGCGGCCCGCGCCCGCGATGCGGCCCGCAAGGCCCGCGACCTGGTGCGCCGCAAGGGCGCGCTTGACGGCAGCTCGCTGCCGGGCAAGCTCGCCGACTGCCAGGAGCGCGACCCGGCCAACGCCGAAATCTACATCGTCGAGGGTGAATCAGCAGGCGGCTCGGCCAAGCAGGGCCGCGATCGCAAGTTCCAGGCGATCCTGCCGATCAAGGGCAAGATCCTGAACGTCGAGCGCGCGCGTCTTGACCGCATGCTGAGCTCGGACGAAATCAAGACGATGATCGCGGCGCTCGGCTGCGGCATCGGCACCGAAGATTTCGACATCGACAAGCTCCGCTACCACCGCGTCATCATCATGACCGACGCGGACGTGGACGGGTCGCACATCCGCACGCTGCTGCTGACGTTTTTCTATCGCCAGATGCCGCTGCTGGTCGAACGCGGCCACATCTACATCGCGCAGCCGCCGCTGTTCCGCGCCAAGCGTGGCCGGCAGGAAACCTACATCAAGGACGAGCGCGCGCTCGAGAACTTCCTCGTGCATCGCGCGGTTGAAGGCCGCACGATTCGCACCAGGGACGGCCAGGAAATCTCCGGCGCCGACCTCGAGAAGCAGCTGCACGGCATGATTGCGTATCGCAATGTGCTGTCGACCGTTGAGCGCCGCGGCCACGCCCGCGACGTGGTCGAAGCGCTGCTCGATCGCGATGCGCGCAGCCGGCAGTTCTTCGAGAACCAGCCAGTGCTGCAAGGCCTTGCCGATCAACTGACGACGCCGCTTCGCGACGTCACGGTGGAACGCGACGAGGAGCACAACGCCTGGACGCTGAAGATCGACGATCGCCCGACCGGCTACTCGCGTTTTGACTCCATCGGGTTCGAGTTCGTGACCGGCGGCGAGTTCCGCACGCTGGCCGCAAGCTACGCCGACATCGCCGGCGTCGTGCGTTCGATGCGAAAGGGCCCCGTTGAAGTGCTCGCCTCCGGCGCACCCGTCGAGGAAGAGCAAATCAACGAAGAAACCGGTGAAGAGCTCACCGCCGACGAAAAGGACGCGCTGAACGCGATCGGCGTCGCACCCGTTGCGCCGGCCGCGGCCATTGCGGCGCCCGTGAAGGGCAACCCGAAGTTGAAGTCGCTCGACGAATTCATCGACCACTTCATCTCGCTCGGACGCAAGGGCGTCGCCATCAACCGCTACAAAGGTCTCGGCGAAATGAATCCCGAGACGTTGTGGACGACGACGATGAATCCGGATGTGCGGACGTTGTTGCAGGTGAAGGCCGAGGATCACACCGAGGCGGACTCGATGTTCACGACGCTGATGGGCGACCAGGTGGAGCCGCGTCGCAAGTTCATCGAAGACAACGCACTAGAGGTCAAAAACCTGGATATCTGACGGCCAGCAGGCTAGCGGGCCAGCAGGCTAGCGAATCAACAGGATTCGGAGAGCAGTGGAAGTTAACGTCAACAAGACACCGGTCAATATCGAAGACGAGATGAAACGCTCGTACCTCGATTACGCGATGAGCGTGATCATTGGTCGAGCGCTTCCGGACGTGCGCGACGGCCTGAAGCCGGCGCATCGCCGCGTGCTGTACGCGATGCGGCAGATGGGCCTTGCGTCCAACCGCGCGTATCGCAAGTGCGCGAAGATCGTCGGCGAAGTCATCGGTAACTACCACCCGCACGGCGACGCTCCGGCATACGACACGCTCGTTCGTCTCGCGCAGGACTTCAACATGCGCCAGACGCTGGTCGACGGCCAGGGTAACTTCGGCTCGGTCGACGGCGACCCGCCCGCGGCGTATCGATACACGGAAGCCCGTCTCGAGGCGCTTGCCGAGAGCCTGATGGCGGATCTCGACAAGGACACCGTCGACTTCCAGCCCAACTTCGACGAGACCACCACCGAGCCCACGGTGCTGCCGGCGCCGTACCCCAACCTGCTGGTCAACGGTTCGACCGGCATTGCGGTCGGCATGGCCACCAACATCCCGCCGCACAACCTCGGCGAGGTGTGCGAAGGCGTCATCTGGTTCATCGAGACGACGCTGATGGGCGCGCAGGGCGCGCAGTTCACGCGCGAACAGAAGCTGCGTGAACTGATCCAGAGGATCCCGGGACCCGACTTCCCCACCGGCGGCATGATCGTCGGCCGTCGCGGCATTCACGAGGCCTACCTCAGTGGCCGCGGTTCGATCCAGGTGCGCGCCAAGGCGGAGATCGAAACGACGCGCAAGGGCGATCGCGAACAGATCATCGTCACCGAGATCCCGTACCAGGTGAACAAGGCACGCCTGCTCGAGCGGATCGCCGAGCTGGTGCGCGAGAAGACGATCGAAGGCATTTCCGACCTGCGCGACGAGTCCGACCGTTCGGGCATGCGCATCGTCATCGAGCTGAAGCGCGGTGAGGTTTCGGAAGTCATCCTCAACAACCTCTACAAGCACACGCAGCTGCAGCAGTCGTTCGGCATCATCACGCTGGCGATCGTCGGCGGCCGCCCGAAGGTGCTGAGCCTGCTCGAGGTCATCGAGAACTTCGTCGACTTCCGCCGTGACGTGGTTCGCCGGCGCATCGAATTCGAGCTGCGCAAGGCCGAGGCACGCGCGCACATCCTCGAAGGCTTGCGCATCGCGCTCGACAACCTCGACGCGGTCATCAAGCTGATTCGCGGCTCGAAGACGCCGCCGGAAGCCAAGGGCGGCCTGACCGCGAACTTCGGCCTCAGTGATATCCAGGCTCAGGCGATCCTCGACATGCAGCTGCAGCGCCTCACGGGCCTGGAGCGGCAGAAGATCCTCGACGAGCTCGCCGAACTCACCGCGCTGATCAATCACCTGCGCGGCATCCTCGCCGACCAGACCAAGCTGCTGCAGATCATCGTCGACGAGCTGAAGAACATTAAGGACAAGTTCGCCGACGCGCGGCGCACGCAGCTGATCGATGAGGAAGGCGACTTCAGCATCGAAGACCTGATCACCGAGGAAGACGTCGCGGTCACGGTCACCGACACCGGCTACATCAAGCGCACGCCGATCACCACGTATCGCACGCAGAACCGCGGCGGCAAGGGCCGCATCGGCATGCGCACGCGTGAAGAGGACGTCGTCAACCACCTGTTCGTGGCCTCAACGCACTCCTACATGATGATCTTCACGGATCGCGGCCGCGCGTATTGGCTGAAGGTCCACGAGATCCCAGACGTCGGCGCCGACGGCAAGGGCAAGTCGATCGCGAACCTGGTGCAGATGGAGTCCGGCGAAAAGCTGGCCGCCATGCTGGCGGTGCAGGAGTTCGACGATCAGCGCTTTGTCGTGATGGGCACTCGCCGCGGCACGATCAAGAAGACCGAGCTGTCAGCGTTCTCGAATCCGCGAGCGGGCGGCATTATCGCCATGGGCATCGAGGAGAACGACGCGGTCATCGACGTGCAGTTGTCGGACGGCCAGAGCGAGATCTTTATCGGCACCAAGGACGGCAAGGCGATTCGCTTCGGTGAAGACGATGTCCGCAGCATGGGCCGCACCGCGTATGGCGTCCGCGGCATTTCGCTGCGCGAGAACGACGAAGTCGTGGCCATGCAGGTCGCCAAACCTGGCGGCACGCTGCTGACCGTGACCGAGAAGGGCTACGCGAAGAACACGACGCTCGACGAGTATCGCGTAACCGGCCGCGGCGGTCTCGGCGTGAAGAACGTCGAAATCACGGACAAGAACGGCCAGGTCGTGGCGATCGCCCAGATTCACGCCAACGAAGAGTTGCTGGTGATGACGGAGCAGGGCAAGATCCTGCGCACGCCGGCCAACGAGATCCGCACGGTCGGCCGCGCCACGCAGGGTGTCCGATTGATGGACCTCGACGGCGACGACAAGATCGTGTCGGTGGCGCTGGTGGAGGCGGCGGCAGAAGACGCGCCGGTCGCCGAGACACCTGCTGCTGAAGTACCACCAACAGAGGGAGAGAATCAGTGAAGAAACTCATTGCCACCGCCCTTTTGATCGTTCCGTCGCTGGTCTTCGTGATCGGCTGCTCGCGTCCACCGGAGCAACAGTTCCTGACGCAGTTCTTTCGTGCCTCCAGGGGACGCGATAACACGACGGTCGGTCGCATGTCGGCCGTCGAACTCGATCCGCGCACGCAGGGATCGGTCGAAGACTTCTCGATCGAGAACATCAGCGAAGAGACCCGCACGCCGCTGACGTTCAAGCCGCTGTTCGAAGCCGAACAGAAGGCCAAGGACGAAGAGACGGCGTTCCTGAAGACGAAGATCGAATACCAGACCGCCAACATCAAGGCGATCGAGGAAGTGCTCAAGATCGAGTCGATGCCGGAGCCGAAGTTCAATGCGGCGCAGCAGAAGACCAAGGACGAGTGGGACAAGTGGCGCGAAGGCATCGCCACCCACGCGCGCAACACCGCGTCGGCAGGCGCCGCGATCAAGCGCGCCACCGGCGTCGCCGAAGCCTCGTTGACGCAGCCCGGTCAGCCGGCGCTCGATCCGAAGACGTTCGAAGGCGAGACGATCCGCAAGGACGTGACGGTGAAGGCGCAGTTCAAGTCACCCGAAGGCCAGGCGTCGGAAAAGACGCTGGTGGTGACGATCGAGCGCGTATCCGGCGGCGGCCGCGAAGGCCGGCCGATCATCACGAAGATTTCGGGTCTCTAAAACGGTCCGCCTAAAGGCGGACCCCACCCGGTACCGTGTGAGGGTCCGGCTTTAGCCGGACCAACTAACGGGCGGTCAGCTTTGCGTATTTGGCACGGAGGGTCTTCGTGCCGACCGTCGTGAACTTGACGACCAGCTTCTGGTCGTCTTCGATGTCTTCCACACTGATCACCGTGCCGGGTCCGAACTGGGCGTGCGAGACACGCGCGCCAGGGCGCAGACCCGGCGTCTGGTCTTCTTCCTCGTAGCGGAAATTCTGCGTCGGCACCTTGGCGTCGCTGTCTTCCTGGCCGCGACGTGAGCGGAACCCGCCATAGCCGCCACCAGCGCCACCGCTGCGCGCGTACGGGTTGGGGCGATAGCTCCAATCGGTGCCCCCACCGTTGTTGTAGCGGGGCTGCGAATGGGTCATTTCCTGCTCGATCAGGTCGGCCGGAATCTCGTCGATGAACCGCGAGGCTTCGGTGTTCGTGTACTCGCCAAACACGCGACGGCGCGCCGCGCTGGTCAGCACCAGCTGCTTTCGCGCGCGCGTAATACCGACGTAGCACAGCCGCCGCTCTTCCTCCATCTCCGCTTCGTCGTCTCGCGACCTGGAATGCGGGAAGAGCCCTTCTTCAAGGCCGGCGAGAACCACCGTTGGGAATTCGAGACCTTTGGCGGAGTGCAGGGTCATCATCATGACCTTTGGCTCTTCCTTCTGGCCCTGGTCCTTGTCGACGTCCGAGAGCAAGGCGAGACGATCCACGAATCCGCCAAGTGACGGCTCGGCCTCGCGAGTCTCGTACTCGTTGGCCGCGGACACCAGTTCCATCAAGTTCTCGATGCGGGCTTCGGACTCCTCGCTCTTATCTTCGCGGAGATCGCGCAAGTAACCGGACTGATCGAGGACCTTGCCAAGGAGGATCGATACCGATTCCCGTCGAGCCACGTCCGCCAGCGCGGTAATCAAGTCGCGGAAAGCCGCAAGCGACGCGACCTGCCGAGGACTCAAGCGGCGCCCGTCGACCGCGGTCACGAGCTTCGTCCAGAGCGAGTTCTGCGAGACGGTCGGCGCCAGGCCGGCGAGCAGCGGCGGCAGGTTCGGATCGACCTCGGACACGTCGACCGCTTCGAGCGCGTCCATCACACCCTTGCCGATGCCGCGGGCCGGCACATTGATCACCCGGCGGAGGGCGATGTCGTCGTGCGGATTCAGGATCAGCTTGAGATACGACAGCGCGTCCTTCACTTCGCGACGCTCGTAGAATCCAACGCCGCCGAGGATCACATACGCAATGCCGGCAGCGCGCAGCGAGTCTTCAACCGCGCGGGATTGAGCGTTGGTGCGATACAAGACCGCCGTCAGCGACTTGTAGTCGTCCTCGAGCGCCCTTCGAACCACCCGCGTGATGTATTCAGCCTCCTCGAGTTCGTCAGCGCCCCTGAACAGCTTGATCTTGGCGCCGCCCTTGAGATCCGTCCAGAGCGCCTTCTTCTTGCGGTTCTTGTTGTTGGCAATGACCGCCGACGCCGCATCGAGGATCACTTCCGTCGAGCGATAGTTCTGCTCCAGACGCACGATCTGCGCGTCCGAAAAGTCCGACTCGAAATCCATGATGTTGCGCAGATCAGCGCCGCGCCACTTGTAGATCGACTGATCGGGGTCGCCAACCACGGCCAGGTTGCGATGCTTGCCGGCAATCTGCGTGATCAAGAGGTACTGCGGACGGTTGGTGTCCTGATACTCGTCCACCATCACGTACTTGAACCGGTGCGCGTAGCGCTCGCGGACGCCAGGATTCTGGTTGAACAGTTCCACCGTCGCGAGCAGCAAGTCGTCGAAGTCGAGGGCACTCGCGTTCTTCAGCGCCTTGATGTACCCCTCGTAGACCTTGCCGATCTCCTTGTCCCTGGGATTCCAGGTGTTGGAGAAGCTCTCGGGTCCCTCCATCCGGTTCTTGGCGGCGCTGATGCGGCTCAGCACCATGCGCGGCTGATACTGCTCGTCACCCAGGTGATATTCCTTCAGCAGCTGCTTGATGACAGCCTGCTGGTCGGCGGAGTCGTAGATCGTGAAATCCCGGCTCAGGCCGATGTTGTGCGCCTCGCGGCGCAGCAATCGCGCGCACAGTGCATGGAACGTGGAAATCCACATCGCGCGGCAGTCCACGTCGAGCAGCTTCTCGACGCGCTCGCGCATTTCCTGGGCGGCCTTGTTCGTAAAGGTGACCGCCATGATCTGATCAGGGGCCGCAATCCTCTCGGAGACGAGATACGCGATGCGATGCGCAATGACGCGCGTCTTGCCAGAACCGGCGCCCGCCAGGATGAGCAGAGGACCTTCTGTTTGGCGAACAGCGTCTTGTTGCGCGGGATTCAGTGAGCTGAGAAGGTCCATTGATGGTAGCAAGTAGCAAGTAGCAAGATGCAAGAAGGACAGAGCTCTTCCTGCTACTTGCTACTTGCTACTATTCTACCGTGACACTCTTCGCCAGATTACGCGGTTGATCGACATCGCATCCGCGACGAACGGCGATGTAGTACGAAAGAAGTTGCAACGGCAGAGAAATCACCACCGGCATCAACAGCCGATGTGTAGCAGGAATTGCGACCAGGCTGTCGCCGTCGGTCAGTAGATCCTTCAGAATCGTGTCGCCGATCGTGGTAATGGCGATGATCGAGCCGCCGCGGGCCTTGGCTTCCTGGATGTTGCCCTGCATCTTTTCGAACACATGATCGTGAGTAGCGAGCGCCACGACCGGCATCTGCTCGTCGATCAGTGCGATCGGGCCGTGCTTCATCTCGCCGGCCGGATACCCTTCGGCGTGGATGTAGGAAATTTCCTTCAGCTTCAGCGCGCCTTCGAGGGCGATCGGATAGTTGATGCCGCGACCGAGGTAAAGGAAGTCCGAGCGGTTGTGGAACTTGCCCGCGATCTCCTCCATGGCCTTGGCGGTCTTCAGCGTGTCTTCCAGGACCTGCGGCAGGCCCATCAGCGCCTTGATGTGCTCGGCGCGTTCGGCTTGCGTCAGCGTGCCGCGAACTTCCGACAGTTTGAGCGCGAACAAGTACAGCGCAACCAGCTGCGTCGTGAACGCCTTGGTCGAGGCCACGCCGATCTCGGGTCCCGCGTGCGTGTAGATGGTGCCTTCGGCTTCGCGCGTTGCCATGCTGCCGACGACGTTGCAGATCGAGAGGCTGCGCGCGCCCTTGCCCTTCGCTTCGCGAAGCGCCGCGAGGGTGTCGGCGGTCTCGCCTGACTGAGTGATGGCCACGGCAAGCGACTTGTTGCTGATGATCGGATCGCGATAGCGGTACTCCGATCCGTAGTCGACTTCGACCGAGATCTTGCCCAGCTCCTCGATCATGAACTTGCCGACGAGCGCCGCGTGCCACGAGGTGCCGCAGGCAAGCAGCGTGATCTTCTCGATGCCGGCCAGATCCGCATCCGAGATCGACATCTCATTGAGGTGTACCTGGCTGGTCTCGAGCGAGGCGCGTCCGAGCACCGTTTCGCGGACGGCCGACGGCTGCTCAAAGATCTCCTTGAGCATGAAGTGCTTGTAGCCGGCCTTCTCGGCGGAGATCGGGTCCCAGGTCACCCGGGTCGGCTTGCGCGTCACCGGCGTTCCGTCGAGCGTCGAGAAGGTCACGCCCTTTGCCGTCAACACGGCGATTTCCTTGTCGTCGAGGAACACCACGTCACGGGTGTGGCTCAGGATTGCCGGCACGTCGGAGGCGACGAAGTATTCCCCGTCACCAATACCGACGACGATCGGCGGGCCGTTGCGCACGGTCACGAGCTTGTCTGGATCGTCCGCCGAGAGGAGCACGAGGGCGAACAGTCCGCGCACGCGCTTCATGGCGCGCAGCACGGCGTTCTCGAGCCCGTCGTTCTTCCACTCCTTCTCGACCAGGTGGGCGACGACTTCGGTGTCGGTCTCTGATTCGAACTTGTGGCCTTCGGCGATCAGCTCTCGCTTGATCTCGAGGTAGTTCTCGATGATGCCGTTGTGGACCACGACGATGCGGCCGTTGGCGGAGCGGTGCGGGTGCGCGTTTTCTTCCGTGGGGCGGCCGTGCGTCGCCCAGCGCGTGTGGCCGAGGCCGTATGCGCCGGTGAGGGGACTGCCCTGGATCGCGTTCTCGAGATTGATCAACTTGCCGGCGCTGCGGCGAATCTCAATCGCCCCGCTGTGCACCACCGCGACGCCCGCGGAGTCGTAGCCGCGATACTCGAGGCGTCGAAGTCCGTCGAGCAGGACCGGAACAACCGGCTTCGGTCCGATATAACCGACGATTCCACACATATAGGCTCTCGGCTTTCCGCGTTCGGCTTGCTACTTCTTCGAGGCGCGTTTCTCGCGCCAGCCTTCCTTGTTTTCCTGCCGCGCTCGTCCGATACCCAGCGCACCGGCAGGCACATCCTTGGTGACGGCGGACCCGGCTGCAATGTACGCGCCATCGGCAAGGGTTACCGGAGCGACCAACGTGCTGTTGCTGCCCACGAACACACCGGCGCCAATCGTGGTCTGGTGCTTCTTCTCGCCGTCATAATTGCAGGTGATGGTGCCGGCGCCGACGTTGGATTTGTCGCCAATAACCGCGTCGCCCAGGTAGGCGAGGTGGTTGGCTTTCGCGCCCTTCCCCATCGACGTCTTCTTCAACTCCACGAAATTGCCGATGTGCGCGTCCGTGCCGACAGCGGATCCCGGACGAATGTGCGCGAACGGTCCGAGGAACGCCCCCGATTCGATTGTGGAATCCGACACCACAGTGTGGTTCCGGACACACACGCGATCACCGATCGTCGAATTGACGATGCGTGAGCCGGAGTGGATCTCGCACGCGGCGCCAATCTTCGTCGAGCCTTCGAGGAACACGCAGGGATAGATGACGGTGTCCGCGCCGACTTCGACATCGGCGTCGACGTAGGTGGTGGCGGGGTCAATCAACGTGACGCCTGCGGCCATCAACTCTTCGTTCTTATGCTGGCGGACCATGGTGGCAACCTCTGCAAGTTCGGTGCGGCTGTTGATGCCGCGGATGTCGTCGGGACGCGAAATCGTCCAGGTCGCGACCTCCCGCTTCTGTTTGCGATAGATGGCGACGAGATCGGGCAGGTAGTACTCGCCCTGCTTGTTGGCGGTGCCGATGGAATCGAGCGCGGTGAACAACGGGGCGAGATCGAACGCGTAGATGCCGGAGTTGATCTCGTGGATCGCCTTTTGCGCGTCGGTGGTGTCGCGCTCCTCGACGATCTTGGTGATGCGGCCGTTGGTGCGCACGATGCGGCCATACCCAAACGGCCGCGCGAAGTTGGCGGTCATCACCGTCGCGGCGGCGGCGGCCTCGGCGTGCGTTTCGAGCATCCCCTTCAGCGAGTCAACGGTCAGCAGTGGCACGTCGCCTGACAACAACACGACGGTGCCCGTCTTGCCCTCCAGCAACGACCGCGTCTGCAGCAGCGCGTGGCCTGTGCCGAGCTGCTGTTCCTGCGTGACGTATTGCAGCGACGTTCGGTGGACCAGCGACTGTTTGACGGCATCGGCGCCGTGGCCGACGACCATCGTGATGCTGGCCGGCTGCAGCGCGGACGCCGTTCGCAACACGCGCTCGATCAGCGACAGGCCCGCGATCTGATGGAGGACCTTGGGCAGTTGCGACTTCATCCGGGTGCCCTTCCCGGCTGCGAGGATGACTACGTGAATGTCTGTCACTTGATGGGAAACCAAACGAATATCTTAATCCGAGGGCCGTCCCGGCATAATTCTGTTAAACAACCTATTTATTGCGTTCCACGATGTCGTAGACCTGCTTGGCGGTCATTCCGAGCCGCTCTCCGACCTCCCGAGCGACCTCTCTTTTCGAGCCGTAGCCACCAGAATCTGTTATTTGACCAAACAATTTCACCACGTCCTTGTCCGACGCCAATTCAGTCGCAATCTCAGAGGGATCTGCTGGTGGCACAAGGACGGTAAACTCGCCTTGCGGCTCCTGGAATCGAGCCAGAAGCTCTTCTGGAGTACCCCTTGCGAACTCCTCGTGGAGCTTCGTCAACTCCCTGGCCAATATTATTGGTCGTTTAACCAATAGAGCCAGATCCTCCAATGTTTTCCGCACTTTGTGCGGTGCCTCGAAGAACACCACCAGGCGGTTCTTTGACGCGGAAGACAGGTCGGCCAGCCAGTGTTTGCGGTCTTTTAACCTAATTGGTGGGAATCCCAGGAAGACAAAGCCCTGGGACGCGATTCCCGAAGCGGAAATCGCGGCCACCACCGCGCTTGCGCCGGGGATGGGCTCCACCGTAAATCCGGCTTCCCTCACAGCCGCAACCAATGCCGCCCCTGGATCGGAAATGCCCGGCGTTCCGGCGTCGGTCACCAGCGCCACCGACTCCCCTTTGGCGAGCCGGCTGGTGATCCGCTCGATTCGGGCGCTTTCGTTGTGCTCGTGGACGCTGAGGATCGAGGTCTCGATTCCGAAATGCCTGAGCAGAATGCCGGTCCGGCGGGTGTCTTCGGCGGCAACCAGCTGAACCTGCTTGAGCACCTTCAGGGCACGCAGGGTGATGTCGTCGAGGTTGCCGATTGGCGTCGCGACCACATAAAGAACACCTTTCGAGTCGCGGGGCATCGGCGCATTTTAAGGTACCATTGCGAGGATGGTCGCTTCCCTAACTAACTGACACAGGAAGGCATGCACGCGGCTGAACCACTACCCCACTTCGTAGACGACTACCTCTCCTTTCTCTACGAGGTGCACCCCACCGGCGCCACCATGGATGGGGTTCACGTTCACGACGACCTGCTCGAGGACTTCCGGCGATCGGCGATCGATACGCACGTCAGTGCGCTCGCCGGATTTGCCAGGCGTCTCGACAGCATCCCGGTCGATCAACTTCCTGCGAAGGAAAAGATCGAACACGAGATCGTGTCGTCAAATATTCGCGCGCGCCAGTTCGAGCTGGAGGCGGTGCGCTCGTGGGAGCGCAACCCGCACATCTACGCCGACACGCTCGCGTCGAGCCTTGCGGCCCAGGCGATCTTCACCTACTCGCCCGAGACCGATCGCGCGCGCCGCGTGCTGTCGAAGCTCCGCCAGGTTCCACGACTGGTGCAGGCCGCACGCGACAACATCAAGGAGCCGCCGGCGATCTACGTCAAGGTCGGCATCGACACGTGGCGCGGCTGCATGTCGTTCATCGACAGCGATCTGCCCCGCGCCTTCTCGGGCGTTGACGACATTCACCTTCTTGGCGATCTCGATGACGCGTGCAAGGAGGCCGTGCGCACGATCGGCGCCTACGTCGAGGACCTCGAGAACGACGTGCGTCCCAAGGCCAAGGGCACGTTCCGGCTGGGACGCGACCGCTTCGAACAGAAGCTGCGCCTCGAAGAAGGCCTCAACATTCCGGTCGATCGCCTGCTGGCCATCGCCGAGCGCGAGCTCGCACGCACACAGGAAGAGTTCCGCCAGCTTGCGGGCAAGCTGAATGGCACCGACCCCATCGAGGCCTGGCGCAAGGCCAAGCTGGCGCATCCCGAGCCGGGCAAGTTGATCGCGACCGCGCGCGAGCAGCTCAGCGAACTCCAGACGTTCCTCGAGCGCAACCAGATCATCACGCTGCCGAATCGCGGCGACGTGGCCGTCGCGCCGACGCCGGAGTTCTTCCGCTGGTCATCCGCCAGCATGTGGACGCCGGGGCCGTTTGAGGCGCGCGCCTCGCGCGCGATGTATTACCTCACTGACGTCGACCCGAAGTGGGAAGCGGAGCGCAAGGCCGAACACTTGCGCGACTTCAACCTGCCGACGCTGTGGGCAATCTCGATTCACGAGGTCTACCCGGGACACTTCCTCCACTACCAGTTCCTGCGCAAGGTGGAGTCGAAGGTCCGCCGCTCGACGTTCTTCGCGCCCTCGTCGTACATGGAAGGCTGGGCGCACTACTGCGAGCAGATGATGATCGAAGCCGGCTTTGGCGGCCGCGATCACACGATGAAGCTCGGCCAGCTCGCCGAATCACTCGTGCGCCTCGCGCGCTTCATCGTCGGCATTCGCCTCCACACGGAAGACTGGTCGGTGGAGCAGGGCGTGCGCTTCTTCCGCGACGAGGCGTACCTCGAGGACGCCAACGCGCGGCGTGAGGCGGAGCGCGGCACGTTCGACCCGACCTACCTCGTGTACTCGGCGGGGAAGTTGATGCTGTTGAAACTGCGGCGCGACTGGTACGAAGAGCAGGGCGGCAAGCCGTCGCTGCGTAACTTCCACGACGCGTTCATGTCGCACGGCTCGGCGCCGTTCTGGGCGCTGCGCAAGTTGATGCTCGAGTCGCACGGCGACGCGGTGCTGGAGTAAGACGGGCCGACAGGCGAACAGGCCAACGGGCCAACAGGAAAAGCAAATGCCTCTTTACGAATATCAGTGCGACAAGTGCACACACCGCTTCGAAGTCATCCAGAAGTTTTCGGATGCGCCGATCGAGGTCTGCCCGAAGTGCGGCGGCGGCCCGGTGATGAAGTTGTTGTCGTCGCCGGCGATCCAGTTCAAGGGTTCCGGCTGGTACATCACCGACTACGCGAAGAAGGGCAGCGACAGCGCCACCACGCCGGCCTCGAGCGAGACGAAGACGGAAGCGCCGAAGACCGAAACGAAGACGGAGACGAAGTCCGATTAGCACCGGTCCGGCTGAAGCCGGACCCTCACAGGTTGCCCCTGTGATTCTTTCCCGCAATTTTGTGAGGGTCCGCCTTTAGGCGGACCTACATCAGGCGGACCTACTTCAGGCTCCTCAGATATTCCCTGAACTGCTCCGCGATCTCCGGCCGCTTCAATCCGAAGTACACGTTCGCCTTCAGGAAGCCGAGATTGTTGCCGGTATCGTGGCGGACGCCGTCCACCACCAGCGCGTAGATGGGCCGCGACTTCAACAGCTGCTTCAATCCGTTGGTCAGCTGGATTTCCCCGGACTTGTCTTCCTTGACCTGGCGCAACGCGTCGAAGATGTCCGGCGTGAGAATGTAGCGGCCGACGATCGTCAGGTCTGACGGCGCCTGGTCGCGCGGCGGCTTCTCGACGAGATCGGTGATGCGGTAAACGCCGGCGCCAACCTCGGGTGCCGGCTGGCAGGCGATCACGCCATACGAGGACACCTTTTCCATCGGCACGCGCTCCACGGCAATCACCGGCGCGCCATTCGTGCGCTCGAACACGTCGATCATCTGCTTCAGCGCCGGCGGCGTCGCGTCATACACATCGTCGGCGAGGACGACCGCGAACGGCTCGTTGCCAACGGCATCCTCGGTGACGAGGACGGCGTGGCCGAGGCCGAGGGGATCTCCCTGGCGCACCGCCGTCACCCGGGCCAGCGAAGCAATCTTGCGCACCTGGTCGGCGAGCGCCTTCTTGCCTCGGCTCTCAAGCAGGTTGACGAGATCGGTCGCCTCGTCGAAGTGATCCTCCATGGCGCTCTTGCCGCGGCTGGTGACGAAGATGATATTGGTCAGGCCCGACTCGATCGCCTCCTCGACGCCGTACTGGATGGTCGGCTTGTCGACGATCGGCAGCATTTCCTTGGGTTGCGCCTTGCTTGCGGGGAGGAAACGGGTGCCGAGGCCGGCGGCGGGGAACACAGCCTTACGAATTCTGACGCTCACAGCACTAGAATAATCGACGGATGCTGGATCCCAACTTCGTTCGCGACAACCTGGAAGCGGTGCAGACAGGCCTGGCCAACCGCGGCCTGAACGTGACGGCCGAGTTGCAGACCCTCGCCACGGCGGAGGCGGATCGCCGCCGCCTGATTCAGCAGAGCGAAGCACTGAAGCGCGACCAGAACGCGTCGGGCGAAGAAGTCGCGCGGGCCAAGAAGCAGGGCATCGACGTCTCGCACATCTTCGAGGCCAACAAGCAGCGTGGCCAGCAGATCAAGCAGCTCGATGTCGAGCTGGAGGCGGTTGAGCTACGGCGGAACAGCCTGCTCGAGACGCTGCCCAACATCCCGCACAGCAGCGTGCCGGTGGGGAAGAGCGCCGCGGACAACCAGGTGGTACGCACGTGGGGTGACGCGCGTCGCTTCGACTTCGAACCGAAGGCGCACTGGGACCTCGGCCCCGAGCTGGGCATCATCGATTTCGAGCGCGCCACCAAGATCTCCGGCGCGCGGTTTTCGATCCTGATGGGTGCCGGCGCGCAGCTCGAGCGCGCGCTGATCAACTTCATGTTGAACCTGCACACCGGCGAACACGGCTACACGGAAGTGTTGCCGCCGTTCCTCGTGTCGTCGGCCACGTTGTATGGTACGGGACAGCTGCCGAAGTTCGAGCAGGACCTGTTCAAGATTTCCGGTGACTGGGATCTGTTCCTGATTCCGACTGCGGAAGTGCCGGTCACGAATCTGTATCGCGGCGAGATCCTCGACGGTCGCCAGTTGCCGATGCGCTACACGGCCTACACGCCGTGCTTCCGCAGCGAAGCGGGTTCGTACGGTGCGGATGTGCGCGGCCTGATTCGCCAGCACCAGTTCGACAAGGTTGAACTGGTGAAGTTCACGACGCCGGAACAGTCGTACGACGAGCTCGAAAGCCTCACCGCCAACGCCGAGAAGGTGCTGCAGTTGCTGGGCCTGCCGTACCGCACGATGGCGCTCTGCACCGGCGACATGGGCTTCTCGGCATCGAAGACCTACGACATCGAAGTGTGGCTGCCGAGCCAGAAGGCGTATCGCGAGATCTCGTCCTGCTCGAACTGCGAGGCGTTCCAGGCCCGCCGCGCCAACATCAAGTTCCGGCGCGACGGCACGGGCAAGGCGGAGCATGTCCACACGCTCAATGGATCGGGCCTGGCCGTGGGCCGCACGCTGATTGCGATTCTCGAGAACTACCAGCAGAAGGACGGGTCCGTCACGGTTCCTGAAGTGCTGCGCCCGTACATGGGCGGCAAGGAAAAGATCGCGTGACGTAGTGGGCTGGTGATCGGCTGATTGGCGGAGAGGAAGGGATTCGAACCCCTGGAACCCGTGAAGGTTCAACGGTTTTCAAGACCGCCGCTATCGACCGCTCAGCCACCTCTCCGCTCCAAACATTCTACCTTCGTCAACGGATAAGGACGACACATGAGCGACATTACGCAACTTCAGATGGTGGATACAGTGGTCGGCTCCGGCGCGGAGGCGACGGCCGGACGCAAGGTGTCGGTGCACTACACCGGCTGGCTCTATGACGCCGGCAAGCCCAATAACCGCGGCACCAAGTTCGACAGCTCGAAGGATCGCAACGAGCCGTTCGAATTCCCCCTGGGCGCCGGCCACGTCATCGCCGGCTGGGACCAGGGCTTCGCCGGCATGAAGGTCGGCGGCACGCGCGTGCTGACGATCCCGTCCCAGATGGGCTACGGCGCCCGCGGTGCCGGCGGCGTGATTCCGCCCAACGCGACGCTCGTGTTCGAAGTGGAATTGCTCGAAGTGAAGTGATCTGCAAGCACTTCGGTGTCTGCGGCGGGTGCACGCTTCCGGGCGTGCCCTACGCCGAGCAACTCGCGAAAAAGCGCGCGTTCCTGTCGAAGCTTCTTGGCATGGACGTGCCGCCGCTGTTGCCGTCACCGAAGGAGTCGGGATTCCGCAACAAGGTGTCGTTCGTCTTTGCGACCGCGGGTCGCGACCGGACGGTGATGGGGCACTTCGCTCAGGGCTCCCAGCGCGTCATTCCCATCGACGAATGCCCGGTGCACAACGAACGCGGCAACAAGATCGCGTTCGCACTCCGCGACAAGCTCCAGAAGGTCAGGGTTCCCGGCGGTCTTCTTCGTCACGTCATTATTCGTACGACAGACGATGGGCGTGAAGCGTCGGTGATGCTGGTCGTGCACGAGAACGACAAGCTGCTTCGAGTGCCGGTGAAGAAGTTCCTGGCCGGCGACGTCAAGCCCGACGGATTCTTCGTCAACATCAACAGCAAGCCCGGACCGTACATGGTCGGCGACGAGACGCTGAAGATCGAAGGGCGCAGCCACGTCAAGGAGACGATAGGCGACGTGTCGTATCTCGTGTCGCCGACCGCGTTCTTCCAGACGAACACGGGCGCCGCCGGTCTGCTCGTGAAGCTGGTGCTGGAAGAGATCGGCCAGGCGACGCGAGTGCTGGATCTGTATTGCGGCACCGGACTGTTTTCACTGCCGCTCGCCAAGGCGGGCGCGAGCGTCACCGCCATTGAAGAGAATCGCCAGGCGATCGCGGACGCTGAAACGAACGTGCGGCTCAATCGGCTGCAGCCTGCGCACATCCGGTTCGTGTCGTCCCGTGTGGAGGACGCGTTGGCGCGCGTCAGCAGGGATCCCTGGGACGCCGTCGTTCTCGACCCTCCTCGGCAGGGATGCCCGCCGCAGGTCGTGAGCAGCATCTTCGAAGGCATTCGCCCGGCGCGGGTGGTCTACGTGTCCTGCAACCCGGACGCGCTGGCGGCCGAGTTGCCGGTTATCCTCAAGACCGGCTACCGCGTGACGCGCGTGCAGCCCGTAGACATGTTTCCGCATACCAACCACATCGAGACCGTGGTGACCCTGCAGCGGCAATGAGCATCCTGTCCGGCGCGCGCGTGATCGTCGTGGTGTCGACCGTACTCGCGGTCGCGGCCGAAACGTTCATCGCCACGTACTACGCCCCGCAAGTGCGCTGGATTGCGATCGCGGGATTTGTCGCGTTGCTGGCCGCCGGTCAGCGTCTTCGCTCGTCAGCCGTGCCGGTGCTGACCGCATCCCTGTTCCTGGCGCCGGCCATCCTCCTGGTCTCGTGGGGCACCAGAGGGTACGGCGTCGACGTGATCTGGACCCTTCCGATGCTGGGGCTGATCCTCAGCGATCGACGTGCCTGGACGGAATGGTCGCTGCCCGAGCGGTGGCAATGGCCGCTGATCACGTGGGCGACGCTCGCCGCACTTGCGTGGCCCATCGTGTTCCTCCGCGAAGCGGATTTCACGCCGGCGATCCTGACGATCGAACAACAGGCATCGGCGACGAGCATCGGCATCAGCCCATGGCTTGTGAACGAGAACGTCGGCTACTTCGCCATCGGTCACCTGCTCGGCATCCTGTGGATCGACGTGCTGTTTCGCTGGTATCGCGATCGACAGCTGCAGTTCCGGCGCGAGGTGCTGATTGCCGGCATGGCTGCCGCCGCCATTGCGGCGCTGGTCGGCATCTACCAGGGCTTCTTTGACATCAGGTTTCTCAACGAAGGCTTCTGGGCCTACATGAAACGCGCGTCCGGCACGATGGCCGATGCCAACAAGCTTGGCGCGGTCGTATCGTTCTGGACGGTAGGCGCAATGGCGTTCGCATTGCGATTGCCGCAGCCGTGGCGCACGATCACGACCGTTGCCGGACTGGTGCTTGGCATCGCCGCGGTCTGGGTCTCAGGATCGAGAACAGGCCTGGCGGCCGTCGGTGTCAGCGTGATGGTCGCAGTCTTCGAGACGGTTCGATCGTCGAAACTCGATTTCCGCAAGCTCGCCCTGTCCGCAGTGGCCACGCTGGTCCTTGCGGCTGCACTGGTGCTGGCGCTTCGCGCCGCGAACACCACCACCGTGGTCGAGCGCGGCATCCTCGAGCACATTCCATTCCTCGGTGAGCGCGGTTTCACCAACAGCCTGAACGAGTTTCTGTGGGAGCGATTCGGATACGGACCGGCCGCGATCCAGATGGTGATGGAGCATCCGATCAGCGGCGTGGGGATCGGCACGTATCACGCGCTATCGCGTGACTACGGTGATCTCCGGGGTTATGTCATCCCGCAGCCCGACAACGCACAGGCGTGGTGGCGTCACAACTTCGCAGAACTCGGCGCGATTGGCAGCCTGCCGCTGATCGTCTGGCTGTTCGTGTTCGGCCGATCGCTATTGTCCAGGGCCACTGGCGATCGCCAAACGATCGGCATGCTGCGCGGCGTCCTGATCGCCTTCTTCATCGCGTCCGTCTTCGGCGTGCCCTCCCAATCGGTCGCCATCGTCATCACGTTCTGGACGTTTGTGTTCTGGTTCGCGCAAGAAAAGGGCGAGGACGGTGGTGAATCTGCCGCGACGCGATGGCCGCTGCACATGACGATTGCCGCGGCGGCATTAGTGGCGCTGCACGTTGGTGCCACGACGGTTGATGCCTTCGGCGATTTGAGGCCCAGGAACCGGGCGCAACGATTCGGCTGGTTCTATCACTACGGCCTGACGGACGTTGAGTCTGATCCTGGCGGCAACGCGATCGGACGGCGCTGGACCGGCACGCGCGCGCTGGCGCAGATCCCTGTGCGCGGCAAGGTGTTGAAGTTCGTGGCGTGGATCGACCATCCGGACAGCGACGTGAATCCCGTTCACACGCAGGTCTGGGCCGACGGACTGCTCGTCTACGAAGGCGACCTGCGACGGACACCGCTGTTCATCGACATTCCCGCGCGGCCCGGCGCTCGATTCCTGGTACTCGAGACCAGGATTGATCGCACCTTCCGGCCGAGCGACCAGGGCGGCCGCGATCGACGCAATCTCGGGTTGTCGATTCGAGACTGGGTCTGGGAGTAGCGGAGTGCAGAGTGCAGACTGCAGAGTGGAGAGTTACTTTTTGCCCACCGTGCGCTCCAGGTAGGCGCGGATCGTGTCGTAGGTGCGGGGTTGCATCCAGGCCTCGACGACGCGCGCGTTGACGTCGGCGAGCTGCCTGGTGCGCGAGAGAATCGGCGCGTAGAACATTTCCTTCGTCAACGCGAACGCACCTGGTGGAATAGCCGCAAGCTTCTGCGCCACCTCGGCCGCCCGATCCATCAGCATCCCCGCCGGACACTTCTCATCGATCAACCCAAGCGCCTTGGCTTCGTCAATCTGCACCGTTCGACCGGTGAACACCAGGTCGCGTAACGCGCCATCCGGGACGCGCGCGGCCATGATCTGCAGCGGCAGGGCCGGAAACGGCACGCCAACCGCGAGTTCGGGTATGCCAATGCGGCCGCTGCCTTCGGTCATGATGCGGTGATCGCACGCGGCGGCGAGGATACAACCGCCGGCAATCGCGTGGCCGTTGACGGCGGCGACGAGCGGTTTCGGAAACGTCAGCGTTGTGAGCAGGAACTCGTCGAGTACCGGCAGAAAGCGGCGGCCGTAATCGGGTCCGTCGTTGACGACGCGAAACAGGTCCACGCCGGCCGAAAAGGAGGATCCCGATCCGGTGAGGATCACGGCTTTGACCGACGGATCCAGAGCCGACTTCAGTTCAGCAGTGAGTGCTTCGCACAGTTCTGTGTCGATCGCGCTGACCTTGCCGTGCGCCAGCTTGAGAACGCGAATGCCGTCGGAGTCTTTTCGCTCGATCATCGACACAGATTACACAGAGTTTCGTGATTGAACAGATAATTGAGGCGACGTGACCGACATCGTTTCTGCCCGTCCTGCTTCGACCGTCGTGGTGTTGCGCGAAGGCCAATCCGGCGATCCGTTCGAGATCCTGATGGTGCGGCGTAACGACAAGGTCGCGTTCATGGCCGGCTCGTACGTCTTCCCGGGCGGACGCGTCGATGAGACCGATCGTCCGCAGCCCGGCGCGAAGCTGCCAGCCGCGGTCTTTCCGGATCTGAGCGACGAAGAAGAAGCGACGTTTCGCATCGCCGGCGTCCGCGAGTTGCAGGAGGAGGCAAACGTACGCCTCACCGTCGACGACCTGCATCCCTACGCGCACTGGGTCACGCCCGAGATAGAGATTCGCCGCTACGATACGCGATTCTTCCTGGCGCGCATGCCGGCCAACCAGGTCGCCAAGCATGACGAAGGAGAGACGACCGCGCTCGAGTGGTTGAGCCCGCGCGAAGCGATCGAGCGGTTTCAGAACCGCGATCTGCTGCTGCCACCGCCGACATGGACGACGATCCGCCAGCTGGCGCCGCGCCGATCGCTCGACGACGTGTTTGCGTGGGCGAAGACGCGGACGATCGTGCGCGTGATGCCCGGCTTCTTCAAGAACGGCGACGAGGCAACGCTGACCCTGCCAGGCGATCCGCTGTTCCCGACGATTCCGGGTTGGGACGTTCCGGAAGAGACGCGATTTGTCCTCGAGGGCGGCGCCCGGTGGCGCCCGCAGAAGCCGTAAGTGTCAGATGTCGTCTTCGCCGCGGCTGGATCGTCAGTAGCCTGGAGACTCCTATGCATCTACTGCTGACGCTCGCGCTACTCGTTTCGTTCAGCTCGCCTGCGCTCGCTCAATCAACACCGGATCCGCTTCTCAGCCGGCTCGCTGGCCAATGGTCAGGGACCGGCACCGTGCTGAATCAGCCGTCGAAGATCGAGATGTCGTGGACGTGGGAACTGGGCGGGCGATTTCTCAAGCTGACATTCCGCAACGAAATGGGAGTCGCACCCAAGGCGTCGGTGTTCGAAGGTCACGCCTACTATCGCGCAACTGCCGAAGGCCAGTATCGTGGTATGTGGTTCGACAACTCAGGGATGTTCAGGCCGCTCGACGCGAAGCGCGAGGGCGATGCGCTGGTGTCGAAGTGGGGCACGCCAGAGACTGAAGAAGGCGAGACGGCCTACCGCCTGCTCGCCAACGGGTCGATGGAAGTCACCGATCGCGTGAAGGGCAAGGACGGCACCTGGCGGACGTTCGGTCAGTCGGGATTGATGAAGCGGTAGAGGACGCGCACGATGCGATACGCCTCGGGCATTGTCGATCTCGAGAACTCGACGGTGTCCGGTGCGACGAGCTTGATCTCGCTGAAGGCGGTCGCCACTTCTGGAATCGTGAAGTTCCGGAGTTGCATGCGGACGGTGTAGGCCGCGGCGCGCTCGGGCGCCGGCTTCTTCGACGCCGCAACACCCTCGCGAGCGGCGGCTTCAATCTCCTTGCGCGCTTCGGCGAGCGGCCGCGCTTCCACCGCGCGCATGTTGATGGCCCGCTTCACTGCCACGCCGCGAATGGTCGGCGTCCACTCCTTCTGCTGGGCAACCGCCACGTCGTCGCCAGAAATCATGACGACGGGAACCCCGTACCACTGCGCCACCAACGTATTCAGTCCGCCTTCACCGGCGGAGCGGCCATTGACGATCACGTCCTTCACGACGCCTGACCCCGTGTGCGCGAACAGGCCGCGCGGAGAATCGGCCTTGGCGTGGTAGCCGACGAAGATCACGGCGTCGAATGTCTCGTCGAGACCCTCGACCATCCCGTGACGCTTGAAGCTGTGGCTGATGAGGCGCGCGCGCGGATCGAGATCCTCGGGCAACAGGTTGCGCTGGCTGCCGTGCGAGTCGTTGACGACGACTTCGGTCGCGCCGCCGGCGAAGGCGCCACGAATGGCGGCGTTGGCATCCTCGGCCATCAACTTGCGCGAGCGGTTGTATTCGGGCTGGCCGGCGCTGGTCTGATCGTCGCCGACCACACCGCTGATGCCTTCCATGTCGACCGAGATGTAGACGCGCTTGGTCTGTGCTTCAGCGGGAAATGCCAACACGAAGCACACGAAGATCACGAAGCAAACTTTTCCAAATGCAAGACTCATTGCACCTCCCAAAGAAGCTTCGTGTTCTTCGTGTGCTTCGTGTTTACGAATTCGTTTCTTCCGGCAGATTGAGAACTTGTCGTACGAACATCTTCTCCGGCAAGCCGCCCATGATCTCGATCGTCTCGTTGACGATCGTCTTCGGCACGCCGGTGACGCGGTACTTGCGGCTCAGATCCATGAACTCGGTTGCCTCAACAGCATCCGCAGTGATGTTCTCGTTTGCCGCTGCCATCTTATGAGCGAGGACGACCGCCCTCGGACAGTGCGGTCAAGTTGGTGTTGAAAAGACCTGGATGTGCGTGGGCTTTTCGACGGCCTGGATCCACTGCATCGTTTCCGGATCGAGATCGATCTTGCCGGTGCCGGCGACGATGATGGCTTCGACGAGGCCGACGAACTCGTAGCCGGTCGGCGCGCCGTACATCCGCATGCGCGTGTCGACGTGGTCGCTGAGGATGACAATGGCCGGCGCCTTGTCGATCTTGTACTTGGCCTTGTCCTCGGTATCGAGCACGAAGTTCTTCTCGATCACCGTGATCTTGTCGTTCAGCGACGCGATCTCGTTGAGGACCTGCCTGGCGACATCGCCGCTCTCGGAACCGCCAAAGGTCTGCGTGAACAGCACGAGCTGCACCGGCATGGTGATGCCCGACAGGTGCTGCTTGAGCGTGGCTTCGTCTTGAGGCGACAACAATCCCATAAGGTGATTATCAGGCCAACAGGCCTACAGGCCTACAGGCGAACAGAAAAGGACCGGCTAGAACTTGAAGAGGTCGTCGAACGCCTTCTTGGCGCCGCTCGGTTCCTTCGGACTGGCGCCCTTCTCGGCGACGGCCGCGGTGGTCTCGCGCTCGAACGACGTGCGGATGCTGAAGTGCTGGCAGTCGTTGGCGGTGTCCTTGGGCGACACGCGCGCGGGAATCCTGACCGCGCACTGCAGGCTGGCGCCGGGATCGAAGTTCACGCACTGGATGCACGAGCGCATGTCGACCTGGCATTTCGGACACTTGCTGAGCGACATGACCTGCGGATCGACGATCGTTCCGCACCGCGTGCAACGCGCGACCTGCCGCGAATTCATCATGCGCGGATTGCGGGCGCCTTCGGAGGAGATGCGACGGGCGCCCGCCGGGGCCCCCGGCTCGCGCTCGGGCTTGTTGCCGCCTGAATCGGGACGCGGACCCTGTGGACGCCGCTCGCGGTTGTCGTCCTGGTAACCGCGCTGGCGGTACTTACGTTCGTCGCTCATTGCTCACTGGGAATATACCGGGGAAACGATTCCCGCAGCGGAAAGATCGGGTTCGGCCCGGTAAGAGCCGAAGCGCATGATGGAGGCTACCGACAGTGGGGGAAGCACCGGGCGGCCTGCCATCATGCGCTGGCAGGATGCTAGTTATGCGCCTGAGGGATGAGATTGTCAAGGGTGTTCTACGGTCGTGCTTATCGAGTCAAAAGTGCTGCTTTTAGGCGCCGACGGGGCGGTAGTATTCAGTCGCGCAGGAGCGCTTTTCTCATGAAGCACGTTCGAATCAGCCTCGCGGTGGTGTTGTGCGCGCTGGTGTTCTCGCCGGTGGCCGCCCAGGACAAGCGCGGACGCACGTTTATTGACGCGCTCGAGCAGCCCGTCGTCGGTGATCCGCAGCTGTCGCCCGACGGTAAGCAGATCCTGTTCACGATCGACAAGGCGGACTGGAAACAGAACCGCCGCGTGGGCCACATCTATCGGATCAATGCCGACGGCACTGGGCAGGTCCAGCTGACGTTTGGTGAGCGCGGCGAGGGCAGTCCCCGCTGGTCGCCTGACGGCAAGCAGGTCGCGTTCACGACGCGGCGCGATCCGGATGCGAACAACCAGATCTATCTGCTCAATGTGGACGGCGGGGAAGCCCGCCGGCTGACGAATCACCCGACGGCGCCCGGCACGCTGACGTGGGCGCCGGATGGCAAGTCGATCTACTTCCTCGCGTCGGACGACAAGACCCCGGAAGAAAAGGACAAGGATCGTCTGCGCGACGACGTGTATTCGTTTGAAGAGAACAACTTCAAGCAGCGCCACCTCTGGGGGACGGATCTCGACGGCAAGACCAGGCGCATCACCGAGGGCAACTGGAACGTCGGCGGCTACGAGCTCAGCGCGGACGGCAAGCACATCGCGATGCAGCGCAATCCGAGCCCGCTGCTCGAGTTTTCGGATCGCACCGAAGTGTGGGTGATGGATGTCAACGGCGCCAACGCGAAGCAATTGACGAAGAACATGGTGCCCGAGAGCAACGCGTCGCTGTCCCCGGATGGTTCGACGGTGCTGTTCACGTCTGGATCGAACGAGCAGTTCGACATCTATTACAACGACAAGATCTTTCTCGTCCCCGCGGCCGGCGGCCTCGCCAAAGTGCTGCTCCCTGACGCGAGCTACGAGGTGGAAAACGCCTCGTGGAGCAAGGACGGCAAGAGCATCTACTTCACCGCCAACATGGGCGTGCACAACGAGATCATGAAGGTCGATGTCGCCACGAAGCAGGTGACGCAGATCACCAAGGGCGATCACAACCTCGGCGGGTGGGCGTTCAACGAAGATGCGGGCCTGCACGTGTTCACGCGCAACACCGCGGATCGCCCGAGCGAAGTGCACCTGCTGGCGGCCGCGACGGGATCGCAGCCGAAGCGCGTGACGGCCGTGTTCGAAGAAGAGCTGGCGAAGTTCAAGACCGCACGCCAGGAGAAGATCACCTGGAAAGGCCAGGATGGCGTGACGGTTGAGGGCCTGTTGATCTACCCGCTCGATTACAAGGCGGGCACGCGTTATCCGCTGATCGTGCAGACGCACGGCGGCCCTGCGGCCTCGGATCGTTTCGGCTTCTCGACGGAAAACCAGGTCTACGCGGCGAAGGGTTACGCCGTGCTGCGCCCGAACTATCGCGGCAGCACGGGCTATGGCGACGTGTTCCTGCGCGACATGGTGAAGGGTTACTTCAAGCAGGCGCACCTCGACGTGATGCTGGGCACTGACGCGGTGATCGCGATGGGCGTGGCCGATCCCGCGAAGCTGATCAAGATGGGATGGAGTGCGGGCGGTCACATGACGAACAAGATCGTCACGTTCACCGACCGTTTCAAGGCGGCGAGCAGCGGTGCCGGCGCGGCGAACTGGATCTCGATGTACGCGCAGAGTGATCACCGCGAATTCCGGACGCCGTGGTTTGGCGGCTCACCGTGGCAGGCCAACGCCCCGATCGATCTGTACTGGAACCACTCGCCGTTGAAGGACGTGGCCAAGGTGAAGACGCCGACCATTTTCCTGGTGGGCGAGCAGGATCCGCGGGTCCCGATGCCACAATCGGTGGAAATGTTCCGGGCCCTGAAGTCCAACGGCGTGCCGACTCATCTTTATGTGGCGCCGCGCGAGGGCCATGGCTGGACGGAACTCAGGCACCGCCTGTTCAAGGTCCAGATCGAGATGGAGTGGTTCGAAAAACACGTACACAACAGGTCGTATACGTGGGAGCGAATTCCGGGCGAAGAAAAGAAGGAACCGCCCAAGTCCACCGCCACCGCTGGTCAGCCATAACGAGCAAAAAAGTTGTGATTGGGGTCAGACCCCGATCACAACGAAATCTCCGACTCAATTTGTCGCAATTGTGCTGAGCCATACGCACGGCATACAATGAGCTTGAGAAATTTTTCACAAGAGTCTCGACACACGAAAATCGAGATAAAGTGAGCTGCTTTGCGCCGTTCGTCCCAGCAGTGTTTGGGGGAACTGTGCGCGCTCAAATAACCCCAGGGGCTGCTGGATCCGCATGTCGCAGGTATTCCCAAAAAGCGCTAACGCCTGGTCGAAGGCCAGCATCATCGCGCTCGTGTTCTTGCTGATCGCCGTCGGCAACATCGTGCTGATGATTCAACGGTCGGACTTCGTGACGTCGGCTAATCAGTTCATCGAGCAGCCCGTCCAGTTCAGCCATCAGCACCACGCGGGCGGCATCGGCATCGAGTGCCGCTATTGCCACACGTCAGTTGAAGTCTCGCCCTCGGCAGGAATTCCGCCGACCAAGACCTGCATCAACTGCCACTCGCAGATCTGGAATACGAGCCCGTACCTCGAACCGGTGCGCGCCAGCTTCCGTGACGACAAGCCCCTGAACTGGGTGCGTGTCCATGACCTGCCGGACTTTGTCTACTTCAACCACAGCATCCACGTGCGCAAGGGCGTCGGCTGTGAAACGTGCCACGGGCGCGTCGACCGCATGCCGCTGATGATCCAGAAGTCGTCGCTGCAGATGGAATGGTGCCTCGACTGCCATCGCGATCCGGCGAAGTACGTCCGGCCGCGCAGCGAGATCACGACGATGGGCTATGTGCCGGCGAAGGCGCAGGCGGACCTCGGCGCCGAGCTCGTGCGCGAATACAAGATCGCCGACAAGGAACGCTTGACGAACTGCTCGGTGTGCCACCGATGAATCAAGAAAATACCAGGGCCGCAGAAGGCGCAGAGAACACAGAGCAAATGCCCGCGCATCGCAGCAAGACGGCAGCGATCGATCTGACAGCCGTGCGCGCGAAATTGCAGCAGGACGGGCCCCAGGTGTGGCGCAGCCTCGACCAGGCCGCCGACACGCCGGAGTTCCAGCAGTACCTGCATCGCGAGTTCCCGACCAACGCGTCGGAGTGGCTCGATCCGGTCGGGCGCCGCAATTTCCTGAAGTTGATGAGCGCCTCCATGGCGCTCGCGGGCGTGACCGCCTGCACGGTGCAGCCGCAGGAACTGATCGTTCCGTACGTGCGCCAGCCCGAGGAAGAAATCCCCGGCAAGCCGTTGTTCTTCGCGACCGCGATGACGCTCGGCGGCGTGGGTTCGGGCCTGCTCGTCGAAAGTCACGAAGGCCGTCCGACGAAGGTCGAAGGCAACCCCGATCATCCAGCCAGCATGGGCGCGACCGATCTGTTCGCGCAGGGTTCGGTGCTGACGCTGTATGACCCGGATCGTTCGCAGTCGATCACGCAGCTTGGCGACGTGCGTCCGTGGAGCGCGGTGATTGCGGCGGTTCGCGGCGGTTTGTCGGCGCAGTCCGCTTCGAAGGGTGGCGGCCTCCGCATCCTCACCGAGACGGTCGCATCGCCGACCCTCGCGGCGCAGATTCAGCAGGTGCTGGCGCTGCAGCCGAATGCGAAGTGGATCCAGTGGGAACCGGTCAATCGCGACAACGCCCGCGCGGGCGCGCGCACCGCGTTCGGCCAGTATGCCGAGCCGGTCTATGACCTGACCAAGGCCGACGTCATTCTCTCGCTCGACGCAGACTTCCTGTCGGCCGATGGCGCGCACAACATCCAGTACATGCGGCAGTTCGCATCGCGCCGCCGCGTCGAAGGCAATCCCGAAAATCTCAACCGCCTCTACGTCGTCGAATCCGATCACACGGTGACCGGAGGCCGCGCCGACAATCGCCTGCCGCTGAAATCCAGCCAGGTCGAGGCGTTCGCGCGCGCGGTGGCCGCCGGAGCAGGCGTGAGCGGCATCAGCGGCACGGCGCCGGCCGGCTCGGATGCGTTTGCCTCCGCCGTGGCGAAGGACCTGGCGGAGCACAAGGGCCGCGCGGTGGTGATCGCCGGCGACGCGCAGCCGCCCGCGGTGCACGCGATCGCGCACGCGATCAACGCCGCGATTGGCGCGCCGGTCTCGTACCTGCCGACGCCCGAGATCGTGCCGTCGGAACAGAGCGCCGCGTTCGCCGAGTTGGTGTCGGACATCAACGCCGGCCGCGTGCAGATGCTCGTGATCATCGGCGAATCGAACCCGGTGTTCACGGCGCCTGCCGACTTCAGGTTCGCCGAGGCGATCCGCAAGGTCAGCCTCGTCATTCACTCCGGCCTGTTCTTCGACGAGACGGCGACGCTGAGCCACTGGCACGTCCCCGCCGCGCACTACCTCGAGGCGTGGAGCGATGCGCGCAGCGTTGATGGCACGGTGTCGATCGTGCAGCCGCTGATTCAACCGCTTTACGGCGGCAAGTCCGCGCACGAAGTGATCGCCACGATGTCGGATCGCCCGGAACGCGCCGGCTACGACGTCGTCCGCGAATACTGGATGGCTAACGCTCCTAAGGCTGGTATGGCTGGTGGGGTGGGTATGGCGGGTGCGGCTGTTGCTGCCACCGCGACTCCGCCAGCCAGCGACCGACCGGCCCAACCAGCCTCACCAGCCCCACCCGCCCAGAGTGCGAGCGAAACATTCGAGCGCTCGTGGAGGAAGTGGCTGCACGACGGCTTCATCGCCGGCACTGCCGCGACCGCGAGCGCGATGACCGTTGCCCCTGACGTGGCAACGCGCATCACCGCCGGTGCGGGCGTTGATGGTCTCGAAATCAACTTCCGTCGCGACCAGACGATTTACGACGGACGCTTTGCCAACAACGGCTGGCTGCAGGAACTGCCCAAGCCGATGTCGAAGATGACGTGGGACGCCGTGGCGCACATCGCGCCGTCGACCGCGGAAGCCAATAACCTGCACAACGGCGACGTGATTGAAATTCAGCACGACGGCCGTTCGCTGCGCGCGCCGGCGTTCCTGATGCCGGGTCATGCGAAAGACTCGATCACGCTGACCGTGGGTTACGGCCGCACGCGCGCCGGTCGCATCGGCGACAAGACCGGCGTCAATGCCTACGAGCTGCGTGGCTCGAGCGCACCGTATTTCGGCGCCGCCACGATGACGCGGACCGGCGATGACTACGAGCTGGGCATCACCCAGGAACACTGGGCGATCGAGGGCCGCAACCTGATTCGCTCCGCGACGCTCGAAGAGTTCAAGGAGAACCCGGCGTTCGTGAAGACGATGGAGCATGGCGTGCCGAAGGACGGCAAGCGCATCTCCCTCTACGCCGACAAGGAATACCGCGGCCAGCAATGGGGCATGGCGATCGACATGAACGCCTGCACCGGCTGCATGGCGTGCGTGATTGCCTGCGTCGCCGAGAACAACATCCCGGTCGTCGGCAAGGCGCAGGTCCGGACCAGCCGCGAAATGCACTGGCTGCGTATCGATCGCTACTTCGCCGGCCCGGCCGACACGCCGGATACCTACATGCAGCCGATGCCCTGCCAGCAGTGCGAGAACGCGCCCTGCGAAGTGGTCTGCCCGGTTGCCGCGACGACGCACAGCGCGGAAGGCCTGAACGACATGGTCTACAACCGCTGCGTCGGCACGCGCTACTGCTCGAACAACTGCCCGTGGAAGGTGCGCCGCTTCAACTTCCTGCTGTATGCGGACTACAACACGCCGCAGTTCAAGCTGCAGCGCAACCCCGACGTCTCGGTGCGCAGCCGCGGCGTGATGGAAAAGTGCACCTACTGCGTGCAACGCATCAACGCGGCGCGCATCCAGTCGAAGCGCGAGGATCGCGACATTCGTGACGGCGAGATCGTCACCGCGTGCCAGGCGGTCTGCCCGGCCGAGGCGATCACGTTCGGCGACATCAACGATCCGAACAGCCGCGTCGCCAAGCTCAAGGCGAGCTCGCGCAACTACACGATGCTCGAGGATCTCAACACGCGGCCGCGCACGACGTACCTGGCGGCCGTGAAGAACCCGAATCCTGCGTTGCCGCACAACCCGATGGTTGGCGGTCATCACGCGACGACTGAAGAGGGCGCCGGACACTAATGGATCCCAACATCCACAAACCGATGGCGTTGCAAGAGACGCCGGTGATCCTGCCGGGTCACGACTTCGAGACGGTCACCGAGACGATCGCCGAGATTCCGCTGTCGAAGCGGTTCCCCCTCGGCTGGGTCGGCTTCCTGCTCGTCGCGCTGGGCCTGCTGGGCGTGCTGCACATGGCGCTCGGCTACCTGGTGATCACCGGTATCGGCATCTTCGGCACCAACCAGCCGGTCGGCTGGGCCTTCCCGATCATCAACTTCGTGTGGTGGATCGGCATCGGCCACGCCGGCACGCTGATCTCGGCGATCCTGCTGCTCTTCAAGCAGCAGTGGCGCATGTCGATCAGCCGCTTCGCCGAAGCGATGACGATCTTCGCGGTGGCCTGCGCGGCGATCTTCCCCGTGTTCCACACCGGCCGTCCGTGGCTGGCGGCGTACTGGTTGTTCCCCTATCCGAACGCGATGGGGCTGTGGCCGCAGTTCAAGAGCCCGCTGATCTGGGACGTGTTCGCGGTCTCCACCTACGCGACCGTGTCGATCGTGTTCTGGTACATCGGCATGATTCCCGACCTGGGCACGTTGCGCGACCGCGCCGTGTCAAAGGTCAAGGCGCGCATCTACGGCATGCTGTCGCTCGGCTGGCGCGGCTCCGCCCGTCACTGGCACCGTTACGAAGTGGCCTCGCTGATTCTCGCGGGCCTGTCGACGCCGCTGGTGCTGTCCGTGCACACCGTGGTGAGCTTCGACTTCGCGGTGTCGCTGATTCCCGGCTGGCACGCCACGATCTTCCCGCCCTACTTCGTCGCCGGCGCGATCTACGCCGGCTTTGCGATGGTGCTGACGCTGGCGATTCCGGTGCGCCGCTTCTACGGCATGGAAAGCCTGATCACCATGCGCCACATCGACAACATGGCCAAGGTCACGCTGGCGACCGGCCTGATCGTCGGCTACGGCTACACGATGGAAGCGTTCTACGCGTGGTACAGCGGCAGCCCGCACGAGCGCTTCATGATGTGGAACCGCATGTTCGGCCAGTACGGCTGGTCGTACTGGACGCTGATCGCGATCAACGTCGTGATGGTGCAGTTCCTGTGGTTCAAGAGCGTGCGCCAGAACACGACGATGCTGTTCATCATGTCGCTGCTGGTTGGCGTCGGCATGTGGCTCGAGCGCTTCGTGATCGTCGTCACCTCGCTCGCCAACGACTTCGTGCCCAGCTCGTGGGCGCACTACTCGCCGACGATCTGGGACTGGCTGCTCTACGCCGGCACGTTCGGCTTGTTCCTGACGCTCTTCCTGTTATTCCTGCGCTTCGTGCCGATGATTTCGATCTTCGAAGTCAAGACACTGTTGCCGCAGGGCAAGATCAAGGCTGATCACTGATGGGCCACAGAAAGCGCAGATAGCACAGATGGCACATACGACTGACACATCAAACGGCCTGCATGGCGTGATGGCCGAGTTCGACTCCGGCCAGGCGCTTGTGGACGCTGCCCGCAAGACGATGGGGCAGGGCTTCACGCGCGTCGAGGCCTACACGCCCGTGCCGATCGAGGAACTGAACGACATCATCCACAAGAAGCGCACGGTGCTGCCAAAGCTCGTGCTGTGCGGCGGGTTGACCGGCATGGCGACCGGCTTCGGCCTGCAGTACTGGGCGTCGGTGATCGAGTACCCGATGAACATCGGCGGCCGCGCGCAGGCCAGCTGGATCACGTTCATCGTGCCGTCCTACGAATTGACGATTCTGTTCTCGGCGCTGACCGCGGCGATCGGCATGATCGTGCTGAGCGGGCTGCCGCAGCCGTATCACCCGGTGTTCAACGTCGAGCGGTTCTCGATGGCGAGCTCCGACAAGTTCTTCCTGGTGATCGAATCGACGGATCCGAAGTTCAGCGAGGCGTCGAGCTTCCTGCAGAGCGCGGGTGCGAAGGGAGTCTACGACGTTGCTGAATAGGGCCGCAGATGGCGCAGATTGCACAGATATGAAGACGCTCGTGATCGCATTGTGCGCGGTCGTCGCTCTTGCCGGCTGCCGCCAGGACATGCACGACGCGCCGCGCTACGAAGCGTTCGAAGCGAGTTCGACGTTTGCCGATAACCGCGCGTCGCGCACGGCCCCGGCCGGCACGGTGGCGCGCGGCTGGCTGCGCGACGACGAAGCGCTCTACACCGGCAAGGTGGCCGGACAGGCCGTGGACGAGTTTCCGTTCGCGATCGGCCGTGACGAACTGGTTCGCGGACAGCAGCGCTACAACATCTACTGCACGCCGTGCCACGGCAAGCTGGGCGACGGCAACGGCATGGTGGTGCAGCGTGGCCTCCGCCAGGCGGCCTCGTATCACCAGGATCGCCTGCGCCAGGAGAAGCTCGGCTACTTCTACGACGTGATCACGAACGGCTTCGGCGCCATGCAGGGATACGCGGAACAGATTCCGGTCCGTGATCGCTGGCTGATCGTCGCCTACGTGCGCACCCTGCAACTCAGCCAGCACGCGTCGATCAACGACGTGCCGGCCGATCACCGCGGCGCCCTGGATGCGGCTCCCACCTCCGCTGAAGCTACGGTGGGCAAGCCCGCAGACGCACCTGCCGCCGGCGCAACAGCAAAACCTGCGGAGAAACACTAGTGTCGACTGTGGCGACTTCGGAAACTTACACCGCCAACGGCACACCGCTGCCGGGCTTGAAGCAGTTCGGCATGATCGCCGGCGTGCTCGGCGTGGTGCTGGCCGTGGCCGGCTTCTTCATGTCGGGCGCGGATCGCTTCTTCCAGGCCTACCTGGTCGCCTACACCTTCTGGATGGGCGTGATCCTCGGCAGCATGGCGCTGACGATGGTTCAGTACCTGACCGGCGGCGTGTGGGGCATCATCCTGCGCCGCCCGTTCGAAGCGGCCATGCGCACGATGCCGGTGATGACGCTGCTGTATGTGCCGATCCTGTTCGGCATGCACTCGCTCTACGAGTGGTCGCATGAAGGCATCACGCAGACCGACCCGGTGATCGCCTCCAAGGCGCTGTATCTCAACACGCCGTTCTTCCTCGGCCGCCAGGCGTTCTACTTCATCGTGTGGAACGTGATCGCGTTCCTGCTGACCAAGTGGTCGGCCGAACACGATCGCACCGGCGATCCGGCGCTGCTCGACAAGCTCTCGAAGATCTCCGGCGCCGGACTGTTGATTTACGGCTTGACGGTCACCTTCGCGATGACCGACTGGACGATGTCGGTGAACCCGCACTGGTTCTCGACCATCTGGGGCATGCTCTACGCCGGCGGCCAGGGCCTCTCGGCTTTCGCCTTCGGCATCATCGTGCTGGCGATGCTGGCCGGCGTCTCGCCGCTCGATCGCGTGCTCACCAAGCACCACTTCCACGACCTCGGCAAGTTCCTGTTCGCGTTCCTGATGCTGTGGGCGTACCTGTCGTTCTCGCAGCTGATCATCATCTGGTCGGCGAACATCCCCGAAGAGATCCCGCACTACCTGGATCGCTGGGAGAACAGCAACAAGTACCTGAGCGTGTTCATCATCGTCGGGCACTTCATCCTGCCGTACGCGATGCTGCTGTCACGCGACCTGAAGCGCAATATCGGCAAGCTGCGTCTCATCGCGACCTGGATCCTGGTCGCGCGCGTCGCCGACTACTACTGGCACGTCATGCCGGAATTCCACAAGGGGCTGTCGATCAGCCTGCTCGACGTGGCGCTGCCGCTGGCGCTGGGCGGGGTGTTCATTTCCCTGTTCGTGTCGAACCTGAGTGGCCGTTCGCTGTTGCCGGTCAACGACCCGGCCCTAGACAAGGCAATGCATCACCATGTCCACTGAGCACGTCAACGAGCACGATCTCGAGTACGGGTCGACGCCACCCGGCGCGAAGTACGAACACACCGACATCGATCCGAGTGTCGGCTACAAGTTCGCGCTGTGGCTGACGGTTGCGATGTTCATTTCGTTCGGCATCGTCTACGGCACGTTCTGGTTCTTCGAAGGCCGCGAGCGCGCCGCCAATGCGGCGGCGCAGAAGTATCCGCTGGCCGTCGGCCAGACCAAGGAACCGCCCGCTCCCAACCTGCAGACGCAGCCGTTCAAGGACGTCTACAAGCTGCGCCAGGCCGAAGCCCAGAAGCTCGGCGCCTACGGCTGGGTCGACAAGGACGGCGGGGTGACGCACATCCCGATCGATCGCGCGATGGACGTGATGCTCGAGCGCGGATTCCCGGCGCGAGCTGAAGGCGGCAACGCGTTGAACGTGGTGACGCAGGACAGCAGCTCGGGACGGACGGTCGTTCCGCGGTAGCGGGCAGTTAGAAGTGAGAAGTGAGAAGTGAGAAGTGAGAAGTGAGAAGTCAGAAGTCAGAAGTCAGAAGTGAAACGTTAGAAGCGACAGGTTGAAGGCAATGCGTACCCCACTGCGAGCGGCAATCGGTCTGATGAGCCTCGTGCTCATGTCGGCCGTGGTGTCGGCGCAGGGAAATGCACCGGGCATCATGCCGGATCCCACGCAGCCGTCGAACAAGAAGCCGGTTGCGCTGGAGAAGGTGTCGTTCGAGCAGCGCTTGAACGAACAGCTGCCCCTCGATCTGCCGTTCAAGGACGAGCAGGGCAAAGCCGTGAGGCTCGGTGATTACTTCGGTCGCAAGCCGGTGGTGCTCACGTTCGTGTATTACGAGTGCCCGATGCTGTGCACCGAGGTCCTCAACGGCCTCGAGAGCTCGCTGCGGGTGCTGAATGAAACCGTCGGCAAGGAATTCGACGTCGTCACGGTGAGTTTCGATCCGCGGGAAACCCCGGTGCTGGCGGCGGGCAAGAAGAAGGCGTACCTCGAACGCTACAAGCGCCCGGAAGCGCAGCAGGGCTGGCATTTCCTGACGGGCGACCAGGCGTCGATCGATGCGCTGACCAAGGCGGCGGGCTTCAACTTCGTGTGGGACGTGCCGTCCCAACAGTTCGCGCACGCCAGCGGCATCGTGATCGCGACGCCCGGCGGCAAGCTGTCGCGGTATTTCCTCGGCATCGACTACTCGCCGCGCGACGTGAAGTTCGCGCTGATCGAGTCGAGCCAGGACAAGATCGGCACGCTGGCCGACAAGCTGTTGCTTTACTGCTATCACTACGACCCGACGACGGGAAATTACGGCTTCGTGGCGATGCGCGCGGTGCGTGTGGCCGGGGCGGCGACGATCCTGGCGCTGGTTGGTTTTGTGTTCGTCTCGTTACGGCGTGAGTCGAACGGATAAGTTCAATGGGATGTACTTCGACAGGTAACGTGGGTCGTTCCTACGGAACGACCCGGGTAGCTGCGGTGAGCGCCGAAGCTATTCATGTGTATTTGCAGAGACGCTCCACGAAATGAGCATATTCGGCATACCCATTTTCCCGGAACAGGCTTCGACGTTCGCCAAGGACGTCGACGCGCTGTATTTCTTCATCCTCGCGACATGCGCGTTCTTTGCGATCGGCGTGTCGATCGCGGTGGTCGTCCTCGGCCTGAAGTACCGCAAGACGCACGAGGGCCAGATTGGCGCGCGCATCGAGGGTAACCTGCCGCTCGAACTGCTGTGGAGCGTGATTCCCACGATCATCGCGATGTTCATGTTCGGCTGGGGCGCGTCGGTCTACTACCACCTGCGCCGTCCGCCAGACGAGGCGCTGCACCTCTACGCTGTCGGCAAGCAGTGGATGTGGAAGTTCCAGCATCTCGAAGGCCAGCGTGAGATCAACGAGCTGCACGTTCCCGCCGGCCGCCCGGTGAAGATCACGATCAGCTCGGAAGACGTGCTGCACAGCCTGTACTTCCCGGCGTTCCGCACCAAGATGGACGCGATCCCGGGCCGCTACACCGAGCTCTGGTTCGAGGCGCAGAAGCCCGGCACGTACCACATCTTCTGCACCGAGTACTGCGGCACCAATCACGCCGGCATGATCGGCAACGTGACGGTGCTCGAGCCGGCCGCCTACCAGGCGTGGCTGCAGGGCGGCGGCATGGAAGGTACGCTGGCGCAGCGTGGCGCCAAGCTGTTCAACGACCTGGCCTGCCAGACCTGCCACCTCGACACGGGCCAGGGACGCGGGCCGTCGCTGAAGGACATCGTCGGCACGAACGTCGAATTCCAGGACGGCACGTCGGGCGTGATCGACGAAGCCTACCTGCGTGAATCGATCCTCAATTCACAGGCGAAGATCGTGAAGGGTTACCAGCCGCTGATGCCGACCTTCCAGGGCCTGGTCAGCGAAGAGAACCTCGTTGCACTGATCGAACACGTCAAGTCGATGTCGCCGAAGGCGACCACGTCATCGGCTCCGGCCGCACCGGCCGCCGCCACAACCACCGCACCCGCCGCCGCGGGCGAGAAGAAGTAAGCCATGCTCGACAAACTGAAGATTCCCGAGCGTCATTACCTGAACAACGGCCACGGCCTCAAATCGTGGTTGTTGACCAAGGACCACAAGCGAATCGCGATCATGTACTTGATCTCGATCTCGGTGATGTTCCTGCTGGGCGGCCTGTTCGCCATGGGCATCCGCCTCGAGCTGGCGACGCCGCAGGGCGACTTCGTCCAGGCCGACACCTACAACAAGTTCTTCACGATGCACGGCGTGATCATGGTGTTCTTCTTCCTGATCCCGTCGATTCCCGCGGTGCTCGGCAACTTCCTGATCCCGCCGATGATCGGCGCGAAGGACCTGGCATTTCCGCGCATCAACCTGCTCAGCCTCTACATCTACTGGATTGGCGGCATCTTCACGCTGGCGGCCATGGTCACCGGCGGTGTGGACACGGGCTGGACGTTCTACACGCCCTATAGCGCGTCGGCGTCGAACACGCACATCATCCCGACGGCGCTCGGCATCTTCATCGCCGGCTTCTCGTCGATCCTCACCGGCCTGAACTTCATCGTCACGATCCACCGCATGCGCGCGCCCGGCATGGGCTGGTTCCGCCTGCCGCTGTTCGTGTGGGCGCACTACGCCACCAGCCTGGTGCAGGTGCTCGGCACGCCGGTGGTCGCGATCACGATCGTGATGCTGTTCGTCGAGCGCGCGTTCGGCTTTGGCATCTTCGATCCGGCGCGCGGCGGCGACCCGGTGCTGTTCCAGCACCTGTTCTGGTTCTACTCGCACCCGGCCGTCTACATCATGATCCTGCCCGCGCTGGGCGTGATGTCGGAGCTCGTCTCGACGTTCTCGAAGAAGATGATCTTCGGCTACAGCTTCGTGGCGTTCTCGTCGCTGGCGATCGCGGTGTTTGGCTTCATCGTGTGGGCGCACCACATGTTCGTCGCCGGCATCTCGACCTACGCCGCGATGGTGTTCTCGTTCCTCAGCTTCTCGGTCGCGATTCCGTCGGCGGTCAAGGTGTTCAACTGGACGGCGACGCTCTACAAGGGCGCGATCTCGTTCGAGACGCCGATGCTCTACGCCTACGGCTTCATGGGCCTGTTCCTGATCGGCGGCCTGACGGGGCTGTTCCTGGCCACGCTCGGCATGGACATCCACCTGCACGACACCTACTTCGTGGTCGCGCACTTCCACTACATCATGGTCGGCGGCGCGATCATGGGCTACATGGGCGGCCTGCACTACTGGTGGCCGAAGATGACCGGCCGCATGTATTCGGAGTTCTTCTCGCGCATCTCGGCGATCCTGGTGTTCGTCGGCTTCAACCTGACCTTCTTCCCCCAGTTCGTGGTCGGTTACCTCGGCATGCCCCGCCGCTATCACTCCTACCCGGATGAGATGCAGGTGCTTAACGTGATGTCGTCGGCCGGCGCGAGCGTTCTCGGTCTCGGCTACCTGCTGCCGGTGATCTACCTGATCTACTCCCTGAAGAAGGGCGAAGTCGCCGGACCGAATCCGTACGGCGGGTCCACGCTCGAATGGACCACGCAGTCACCGCCGCTGACCGAAAACTTCACCGAGGTCCCGGTCGTGACCGGCGAACCCTACGAGTACGAGCACGTCGTCGCCAAGGAGACGCATCTTGTCTAGCACGGTCGCCCACGCCGAACACGGGCACGCCCACGCCGAGCATCACCCGGCGCTGCAGCACCATTTCGACACGATGGCGCAGCAGAAAGAGGCTGCCGTCATCGGCATGTGGGTATTCCTGCTCACCGAAATCCTGTTTTTCGGCGGGCTGTTCGTCGCCTACATGATTTACCGCGTCTGGTACTTCGACGCGTTCGCGGAAGCCAGCCGCTCGCTGAGCCTGTTCTGGGGCGGCCTGAATACGGCCGTGCTGATCGGCAGCTCGCTGACCATGGCAATGGCCGTGAGAGGCGCGCAGACCAACAAGCGCAAGGCCACGGTCAACTGGCTCATCCTGACGATGATCCTCGGCACCGTCTTCCTTGGCGTGAAGGTCATCGAATACGCCGACAAGTTCGAGCATCACCACGTGCCCGGCCCGAGCTTCGTGTGGGCCGCGGAGCACGAGGCGCCGGCAGCCGGCGCGGGCGAGCACGCAGCAGCCCCGGCCGCCGAAGCCGCCGGGGAGCATCGCGCGCTGACGCTGTCACCCGAGCAGCTGCAGAACACCACGCAGCTGTACTTCAGCCTGTATTTCACGATGACGGGCCTGCACGCGCTCCACATGATCATCGGCATCGGGATCATGCTGGTCATCACCTGGATGGCGCACAAGGGCCGGTTCGACGAGCAGTACTTCACACCCGTTGAAATGGCGGGTCTCTACTGGCACTTCGTCGACATCGTCTGGATCTTCCTGTTCCCGCTGCTCTACCTCGTCGAGAGGCACACGTAATGTCCGACCACGCATCGCACAGCACGGGGCACGTTTCCCCGATTTCGCTCTACATCACGATCTTCATGGCGCTGATGGTGCTGACGGCTGTGACCGTGGGCGCCGCGTTCGTCGACCTGGGCCAGTTCAACTTCGCGGTGGCGATGTTGATCGCCGGCTTCAAGGCGTCGCTGGTGGTGTGGTACTTCATGCACGTCAAGTATCAGAGCCACCTGACCAAGCTGACGCTGGCCACCGGCCTGTTCTTCCTCGCCATTCTCCTGGGCATGATGCTGATCGACTACACGTCGAAGGACTTCATACCGATGCCCAAGGCGACGGATACCGCCGGCGAAATGAGCACGCCGGTCGCGCACTAAGCGGGCCAGCGGACTAGCAGCAAAAGACAAACGCGGGCGAAGGTCAGACCTTCAGCCCGCGTTTTGTTTTTCACGGCCGGTCTTACTTGGTGGCCGCGCCGCTGATCTTGAGCTTCTGAACGATCTTCTTCGAGCCCTCGAGCCAGAACTTGACCTCGGCCTTCTGGCCGACCGCAATGGCCGACGCATCAGCCTTCGCGTTGTTGTTGAGGACCTCGGACGCATCGGTGATCACGAACTCACCCTGCTTGTCCTTCTTCTTGATGATCAAGGTCTTGGTTGCGGCGTCGTACTTGTCGACGATGCCGGCGTAATCAGCGGTGACCTTCTTCTGCGCGAACGCCGACGTAGCGATCGACAGCGCGAAAGCCAGAATGAGCAGCTTCTTCATTGACGAGAGTCTCCTATCCATCAATTAGACAGTCGACTCGCGGGGATTCGAATCCGCAGACGCGTTAAGACAAAAAAGTACGAGCTGGTGACGAACTCAGACGCGACAGAAGAGGTGGCTGCCCTCGATCTGGATCGCATGAGCACCGACCTCTGCGAGGGCATGCAGCAGTGCGCGTTGATGCTGTTCGGGGACGTCGAGCAGCGCAACCGCGTGCGTCGCCTTCGCAAACATTCGCGCGACCAGACCACGCATGTAGTCTGAGGATGCGCTGCCGAGCGATCGGCAGACCACCACGTCCCACGGGATCGCGGGATCCAATGACTCCGCCGTCCCGACCTGGAAGATGCCCTGGGGCATCGCAATGCGTGCCTGCTCGATCGCCTCACCGTCGGCGTCGGTGCCGCCAACAATGAAGCCGTTCATGAAGAAGGGGTAGAGGAACTCGCCGGGGCCGCAGTCCACCTCGAACACACGGGTGCCTGGACCAATATCCAGCGTTTCAGCGACGTGCTCCGCGAGTTGGATCAAGGGACTACTTGTCGAGCGCAGCGACGTTGATGGTCGCCGTGTCGATGGTGATCGACGCGACCTTCGTGCCGAGCGGAACCCGGAACGGGAAGCCGCACTTGTATTCCGGCGCCGAGCCTGCGTCGATGATCGAGACCGAGGTGTTATAGGCCTTGCCGGTCGTGTCGGTCAGCACCGGCTTCTTCACGATCGTCTTGGCGTCGAAGGCCGGCGTCACCTTGAACGCCAGGTTCACCACCGCGAACTCCTCCTCACCCCGCGCATTGCCGCGGACCGAGTTCTGCCCGGGTGGGCAGTCGATCAGCGCGACGTTCTTCGCGCGCTCGAGGCTGAGTGGTGTGATTTCGAGGCCCTTGTAGTTCACTGGCTTGCCCGCCTGGGCGGAGGTGAGAAGTGAGAAGTGAGAAGTGAGAAGTGAGAAGTGAGAAGTGAGAAGTGAGA
>CAZVLS010000003.1:321513-349649 GCA_964628295.1 uncultured Acidobacterium sp. | reverse complement strand
CAAGGCATCCGTTGTATGTCGGCTACGGCGGGCCTCTGCTCGATGTGCCGGCGGAGGGTGCGTAGATGTTTGGTTCCGGTTCTGGTCAGTCACGAATTGCTGACGCGCGCGAGTTTCCACGGGTTGACGGCGGCGCGATCGATGAGGCCGCCGGCGAACTGGCGGATCTGTTCGACGCGATCGAGGTTGAAGCTCAAGGACTGGCCGCGGATTCAGTGGATGCGGAGGGCGTGATCGATCAGATCGATGAGGCCCGGCAGGCGCTTCGGCGTCTGTTGGCCCGGTGCTCGGGCCGCGTCTATCGAGAGATGGGGAACTAAGCGCCGTGCCGCGGATCAGGTATTCGGAGCAACGGTTATCTGCTCGAACGCTCGAGCGGATCGCGCAAGCAAACGAGATCATCGGGGAGTACAACGCGCGCGGCTTCGCCCTGACGTTGCGCCAGTTGTATTACCAGTTTGTTGCCCGCGATCTGATCCCGAACACGCTCAGGTCATACAAGCGGCTGGGCGATGCGATCGTCAACGGTCGAATGTGCGGCCTGATCGATTGGGACGCGATCATTGATCGTACTCGAGGGCTCCGGGGCCTGGCTCACTGGGAACGGCCGGCCGAGATCGTGGCCGGCTCCGCGGCTCAGTTCCGCGTCGATCGCTGGGCGAATCAAAAGCATCGGCCGGAAATCTGGATCGAAAAGGATGCGCTGGTAGGCGTGATCGAGCGCGTGTGCGCGGCGCTCGATGTTCCCTACTTCTCTTGCCGCGGCTACGGATCGATCTCTGAAATGTGGTCGGCGGCCTCACGTCTCAGGTTTCACCTTGACGGCGGGCAGACTCCGATCATTTTCCACTTCGGAGATCACGATCCGTCCGGGCTCGATATGACGCGCTGTATTGGCGATCAGCTCGAGGTGTTCGGAATCCCGGCAACGTCGGTAGAAGTGCGGCGCCTGGCGTTGAACCGCGATCAGGTTCGCCAGTACAACCCGCCGGCAAATCCCGCAAAGCAAACGGATTCGAGGTTCAAGGCATACGCGCGGAAGCACGGCCGCGAGTCCTGGGAGTTAGACGCGCTTGATCCCTCGGTGCTCGAGACGCTGATCCGCGGGCAGGTTGAGGCGTTGATCGATCGGGAGGCGTGGGATCGGTCGCAAGCATCGATCGACAAGGGCCGCGCGCAGTTAACGAAGGTGGCGGAAAAGATGAGGGGGTGGGCGTGGAGCTAGTGGAAGCGTTGAAGCGTGCCGGCGCGATGCGCGCGCGGTTGATGGATGTTGCGGAGGCCCGCGGCTACATGGCTGTCATGTCATGCGAACGGGTTTACCCGGAGGATCGGGTAAGGAAGGAAGCACGGATCGGGGCATCGGCCGCGCTCGATGCGTACGCGCTTGATTGCCTGATGGCCGCGGCCGGCGCGCTGGCCGCCTTGCATGGCGGTATCGAGGCGCCGGCGTCCGCAAGTGAGGCCCACTCGGCCGGTAGTCCCGTGCTCGGCGCTGCGGGCGCGTTTGGCGGCAGTCAGTTCGGCCCGCCGGCTGAGTTCCTGTCGAACGTCGATCCGGGCGATGAATGCGATCGCAGTCAGTTCGATCTCTATGCGCGATTCTCGGAGGCACGCTAGATGCCGCTGTATCACATTTACGAGGTCTGGACGCGATCGCGCGTTGTCCGTGCCGACTCGCCAGATGAAGCGTTAGCGAAGTCAGAGCCGGAACCGATCGAAGGGATGAGCCTTTGCAACTGGCACGTTGCGGAAAGTGAAACCGCGGCCGTCGAACCGCCGGCAACGGGCGGCCTGAACTACCGGCAGATCGCGGAGGAACCGCCCGCGGTTGATGTTGGGCGGTTGCTGTCGCTGTCGAAGGTGGTCGCGCGCTGCGGGTTGCCGGCCGCGACGGAACGGGAATACGAAACGGCGCCGTGTGGCCTCGAGTACGGCCACAAAGGCGATTGCAGGCCATGAAGCGGCCGCAACGCTCGGGCCTGTGGCGGGTCGATGCGCTCTCGATTCTCGAGGGCGCCGGCGGCGCGGTGCATCTCGATTCGGAGAACGTGGCGATTGTCGAGGGCGATTCGCGGCGCCTGCTGGCCGCGCTGCCTGGCAATTCGGTTGATGCCGTGTTGACAGATCCGCCGTACGACGATCGGACACACGCCGGCGCCGTCTCGAGGGTTCGGCCCGATCAGGAACGGATCGAGTTCGCCGCGGTGAATTCGGATCTGTGGTTCCTGCCTGACTTGCTTCGCATCTCTCGAGGCTGGGTGCTGTGCTGCTGCGCGCTCGAGCAACTGGGCGCCTATCAAGCGGCCGCCGGCGATCGCTACATCCGCGGCGGTGTGTGGCGTCGAATCGGCACGGCTCCGCAGATGAGCGGCGATCGGCCGGCTCAGGCCGCGGAGGGCGTGGCGATCCTGTGGGGCGGCGACGGCCGCATGGTCTGGAATCACGGGGGTCACGCGGCTTACTGGGAGTTTCCGATCGTTCGCGGTTCGGAGCGGCGCGGCCATGCAACGCCGAAGCCGGAAGGGCTCGGCTCAACCTGGGCGCTGCAATTCACGGCGCCGGGCGCGATCGTGCTCGATCCGTTCGTCGGGTCTGGCGGCATTCTCCGCGGTGTCGTTTCGACGGGCCGCCGCGGCGTCGGGTTCGAGCTTGAGCGGAAGCACGCGCGCGATCTAGCTCGAGAGTTACAGGGAATTCAGGTGCTCGATTTCACGGGAGGCGCGGGCGGCCGCGCAAGGCAAGGCACGTTGCTAGGGGGTGATCGTGTTCAAGAGGTGGAAAACGGAGATATGGCGCGTGTTCAAGAGGTGGAAAACGGAGATATGGCGCCGTTACCGGACGTGGAAGATCCGGCGGCGTTGGCGCGACATGGCGCCGTGGGAGCAGGTGGATCGGATGCTCACGGCGCTTGAGAGCGATCCGCAACTGCGAAAGCGGTTCCGGCGCGCGCTCGGCATTCGGGCGGATGGCTCAGAACGGGAGGCTGGGAGATGAACAAAGCTCAGTTAGGCAAGGTCGGATCGGTTGCGATCAGTTCGGGCGCGGCTCAGGCCGCCGGCAATTGGCTGTTGTCGAAGTTCCGGCGCAAGAAAAAGGAACAGGAATTCGCAACGGCAACGCTCGAGGCCATCGACGTGAAACCGGCGCTAGCGGTCATCACCAGTGAGGATCGGCTGAGTTCTAGCGTGCGGGCGCACATCACAGAGTTAACGCGGCGCGTGCTTCCCGGCGTGCCGGTGATGGTGCTCGATCCCTCGTTGGCGATCACGCTTCACACTGCCGCGGGCTATCGCATTCCAACGGAGTACGTGGCCGCGCGCGTGGTGCGAATCGAGGCATCAACGGAGGCGCTCGAGGAATGGCGCGCCGCTGCCCTGGCCGCGTTGGCTGATGCCACTGACGCGGCGATCGCTGTCGCCGGCGGGCGGGAGCGTTTCCCAGAAGTGGCGACACAGATCGATCGGCTCGAGTCCGCCGCGCTGGCGATTGCCGGCGTCAAGTGGCCTGCTGATCTGGCACCGTCGTCAATGGTCACGTTTGAGACTCACGATCGATTGGTGACGCTGGCGCGGGATCTGGCCGGCGCGCTCGAGGCGGTGATCGCTGACCCGCATGGGTGCGCGTTCTGTGATTACGGCATTCTGCGGCCATCAGCGCGCGAGAAGGGACATGACGACAATTGCGTCTACGTGCGCGCGGGCTATGTGATCGCAGTGGCGCGGGATCGTGGCCTGGCTTCCTAAAGGGCCGTGCTCTACCCGCGGATGCAAGGGCCGCGCGGTGAAGTTCGGCAAGTGCGCGGATTGCTACCGCGAACGTCAAAAGGAATACGACGCGGAGCGGGGCTCGAGTAGTTCGCGCGGCTACGATGCGGACTGGGAACGGGTGAGGCTCGAGCATCTGGCGGAAAACCCGTGGTGCGTTGAGCACGGGCCGCCATGCCGGGCAACGGAGGTGGATCACGAGGAATCGGTTGCAGACAATCCGGCGCGCCGGCTCGATCGAACGAACCTCCGCGGGTTCTGCAAGCCGGCTCACTCGAGGCGTACGGCGCGCGATCAGGGATTCAGGCGCCGGCGTCGGCAATGACGAATCCGCATATAGTCAGATTGCAAATAGCGTGATTCTCGGTTAGGCTGTCGGGGTTTTCGGAAACTCATTTCACTGGCGGGAGGTTTCAGGGATGGCGAAACGTAAAGCGGCCGCGGGCTCCGCGGCGGCGAGTAAGGCGGATGCGCCGGCGACGGCAACGGCGGCCGCGGCAATTCTCGATGAGGTGAACGGCGCGATCGCGGCCGGCGCCGGCGGGCTCGTCGGCTCGGATGCGGAAATGCTCTATCTGGACGTGATCAAGAGCGTTCGCGACCGTCTCGAGGGCATCGATCTGGCGGCGTTGCTAGTGGCGGCGGATGCGCTCGAGGTGCTCCGCGGCGAACACGCCGGCGCGCTGGACACGATCGCAACGCGCGACATGCGGATCGCGGAACTGGAAGCCGCGGCCGGCAAGTCGGCGGCTGGTGGTTGCCGGAAATGCGGTTCGGACGATCACGCCGGCCCGTCGCCGTGCGGTTGTGCGTGCCACGTTCCGATCGAAACCCGCTACCAGAAGGCGGCGGAGTTGATCGAGGAACTGGTTGCATCCCCGGAGGCCGCGGTTGTCGATCGCGCGAAGCTGCGCGCGGCCATCAAGACGGCGCTTGACGATCTGTCGGGGATCGTGCGGTGAAGCTCGGGGCTATCCGCGGTCTGGTGTCGCTCGAGGTAACGGCTTGCCTTGAGCGGTTCGGCGTTGTGCGTGATGCGTTCACGCCTGATGCCCTGGTTGATGCCGGCGTGCCTGCGGCTCTGGTCAACCTGCTGATCGCGGATGGCCGCGATGCGGTTCCTGAGCGGCCGCGGTTGTCAATCACGGGCGGAGGCCGCGCGGACGAAGAAACGCGGCGCTACGTGTGGGGGCCGGATGTTGCGGCCTTTCTGGTTGGCATTAGGTGAACGAATCGGAGCGGCTCGAGGCCGCGATCGCTGCTGAGGATGTGGCGGCGATCGCGGCGTTCGTCGCTGAGAAAAAAATCATCAGCGTGATCTTTGAGTTGTCGTACTCGGACGCGCATCTAGCGGCGATCTCATTCTGCGGGCATCGCATACGGCGCCGCTTCGGGAACGCTCAGATCAAAGAGTTTGGGGAGGCCGCGGCGCTTGCGCGCGCGGCGCTCGAGAAGTCAATCAGTGATGGGGTGGCCGGTGATCAGGCTGATGGATTTAAGCGCATTCCGCGCGTTCGTCACTAGCGTTTGTGTCGGCATGTTGGGCCTTTGCTTGGCTCTCGTCGGCGTTGTCGCATACGGGGCGGCCTTTGATTCGCTGGGCCTGCTGTTGTTGGCGGCCGGCTGGATCTGCTTTCAGGTCGGAGTAATAGCGGGCTGTATCGCGCTGCTGCTGGTTGTGCTGGCGGGCTGGGCGGTGACTTGGATCAGGACGTAAAGCCGGCGCGCCGCGGCTACTCGCGTGAGTTTGCCTTGGCGCCTGGTGACGATGGCAAGCGAATCGGGATCGATCGCGTGCCTTCGGATCTGTTGGCCCGTGTTCAGGCGCGCTGCCGTCGTGACGGCGTAAGCGTGCGTGCTGTGGTGCTCGGGCATCTGGTTCGCTGGGTCGATGAGGGGAACGTGGAAACGGCCTTGACCGGCCCGGCCGCGAAACTGCGCGTTTTGGTTGACGGTGTGGCAGTTGCGCCGGGCTCGAAAGACGTGCGGATCGAGATTGTGAGGGACTGACGATGGAGCATGAATCGGCTTGCGCGTGGTCTTACATCATCGGAACTGACGGCGTTCTCGAGCCTGAGCGGATCGTTATCCAGCCTGGCCTGAGCACGTTTCGTCGGCCTGTTCGGCTTGAGGCGGCGGATCTGTGGAAGGTGCCGGCTGAACCCGGCGCGATGGTTAGCCATCGAATCGAGACGTTCGAGCGGCTATACGGTCGCATCGGTGTGAATGGCCCGCGCGTGTGGGCGCCGCAGGGTTCCGGCTATTCGATCTGGAAGTCGCGGCGGTTGTTCACTCTGGCGCTAATGAGCGATCGATTCGCGTTTGCAGTCGCGTTTGATTACTGGCTCCGCCATGCTGCGCCTTCTGGCGCGTCTACTTCGATCCTGCTGTGCGTCAAGGCGGTCGAGTCGCGCGAGGCTTTCGAGTGTTCGACGTTCGAGGCTTGGGGCGTGGCCGTGCCGCTGATGGCCGGCGCTGTCGTTCGCTCGAACCTTGAGGGCGTGATCCGGCGGGCGGTCGAATGAGGGCCGCGCTCGAGCAAGAGTATCCGCCTGCTGGTTGCGCTGGCGGCCCGCACTGTCAACCGTGCTTGCGGGCCGGCTTCGTGTTCCGGTGCTCGAAGTGCAAGCGGCGCCGGCCTGACTGCTACGGGTCTGATCGCTCGAACGTCTGCGATCGGTGCTGGAAAACCGCGCAACGGCGAAAGGCGGCGCGCCGTGCGTAAGGCTCTGCGGGTATTCGCCGTCGCGCTTGTCTTTGCGGTCTGCGCCTGCGCGCGCCTGGCCTGGGCTCTGACTGATCCCGCGGTGCGCTCGATGCTGGCCTCGGTGTGGCGCACTGAGATTGAGAGGAACCGCCGTGCTTAGGGTTGATACACGGATCGCGCGCGTTGGAAAGCCGGAGGTGGTTGTAGCCGTCGAGGCTCAGGCGATCGACGTTCGGACGATGGGCGAAGCCTTGCCGGCATTCATCGCCGGCGCTGTCGTCTATCGGCTCGAGTTCGCAAGCTGGCGCGATCTGGTTGATGCCGTGCGCGCTGTTGCGCCGGCGGTGACGGAGGAACAGTTACGCGCAATGCTTCGCGCGAAGGGCGCCGCGCTGATCGATCAGGTGTTGCATGGCTAAGCCAAAGGGCAAACGGTGTGATGTCTGCGGCGAACGCAGCACGCCGGCCACGCCTGTGCGCGCGGTGACTGTCGGCGCCGCAGGCAAGGCAAACGCTCATGCCGGTGATTGTGAAGCCCGAATAATTCGGGCCGCTATTACGCGCTGGCAGGGCTCAGGCGCGGCCAATGACACGGGGAGGGGGGATCAAATCCCTACAGCATCTTGAGAAAAACCGTGTCGTCAGTCTTGAACGGACGGCCGCAGGTTTCGGGGGGTGGGGGGTCGAAACGATCCGAACTTCGCCACACCAAACGGCCGCGGCGCTGCGAATGTGGCGGGAGGATTCGCTATTCAGGCTTTTCGGCCTGGTGTGAGCGATGCACGCCGGTGATCGTGGTGAGGTTGCCGCGGTGAACTTGCCGGCGCCGGCGGCCTCGAGTCGTCACAAGTGGTCGAAAATCTGCGTTCACAAATACATCTGTAAGAAATGCGGGTGTGGAAGGGTGAACGCACAGGATCTCCGCGGCAATTGGTTCGCAACGTTCCACACGCCGGACGGCAAGAGCAACGTTTCGGCGCATGTTCCGCCGTGCGCGATCGGCCCGCGAACCGCCGCATACCTGGCGAAGTACGAGGCCGCGATCGCGTTGGCCTCAGATATCCCGGCCGCAATGGTTGAAGATGGCGCGCAAGCGTAGGCAGTCGCCGGCGGATGCGCCGGGCTCGGTCGATGATGCCGCGCAGTCGGTAGCGTCTCCGGCGCTGTCAACGTACGCGGCGCGTCGCCTCGAGGGCGCCGGCCTCCGCGCGCGCAACGTTGGCGACGTGATCGGCAAGCTCGAGCCTGGTTTTGCTCGGTTCTGGCTATCGGATGGCGCAATGGGGCCGGTTGATGTGCTCGGCGCCGTGCTCGAGCAAGTGGGATCGGCTGATGTGCTGGTGACAACGTGGACGATTAGCACGGCGGAGGCCGCGGCGGCGTTCAAGTTGGCTGGTAGCGGGCTCATCCGATCCGCGCGGTTCGTCGTTGATGCGTCGTTGCTCTCGAGGAATGCCGAATACATGGCGGCGCTAGTCGCGCGGTTCGGTCGTGACTCTGTGAGGCCCGCGAAGATCCACGCGAAATTGATCACGATCGTCAATGACTCGTGGGGCGTGGTGCTCCGCGGCTCTGCGAACTGGTCGCGGGCGCCGCGGCTCGAGTACTACGAACTGTCAGACGATCGCGGCCTGGCTGAATACATCCGGCGCGCGCTCGATCCGTTGTGGGCTAAGGCGCCGGCGGAAACAGAAGCGGACGCGATCCGCGATTACGAGAAATGGATCGGCGCGCTCGAGGAAAAAGGGCGCGGCTATCTCGAGGACACGGCGTACGGGCGCGACGTTCGGCGGGCTGGGATTAGCTACCTATGAGAATTCGATTCGTTGGCATTCGAGAGTTAAAGCGGGCGTTGCGGCGCGCGCGTCTTGAGATCCCGTCGGCGGTTGCCGCTGCCGTTCGTGCTGAGTTCGGCGTACCGCTTCGCCGCGCGGCCATTCGTGGGAGGCGCCGCAAATGAGTTCGATCAGTTACTCCGATCTCCTGATCGACATCAGGCGGATCGCGGCGCTCGTGCCTCCGCTCGATCGGCGCTCGGTAGTTCTGAATCCCGCGGATGCTAGCGCGCTCGAACATCTCGGCGTGAACCGTGAACGATTCTGTTCCGGCGATGCTGAGGCACCAATGGCGGTGCTGGGGTTTCCTGTCGTGGTTTCGAGTGCGATCCCTGTCGGGGAAATCGTGTTCGCAAAGTTGACGCCTGAGCCGTTCAGGTTCCGGCCGATCTTGGTTGATGACGTGGCGCGGATCTTCCGCGTGCCGCGGCGTCTACTGCGCCGGCGCTCGAGGCGGCTTGAGGTCAAGCGGTGGATCAGGGACGAAATCAACGCGCGCCGGCTGGCGCGAAGGATCGGAACGTAGGGACGTGGGCGCGCGCGGGCCGCGGCCGAAGCCTACCGCCGTAAAGAAGCGGGAGGGCAACGCCGGCAAACGGCCGTTGAATGACAAGGAACCGGAGTTCGAGGCTCCGCCGGATGTTCCGCCGGCGCCTGAGTATCTCAATGAGGCCGCGCGCGCCGAATGGGATCGCGTTGCTCCGGAGTTGTTCAGTCAAGGGCTATTGAAAAAAGCAGACTATGCGGCGCTGGCCGGCTATTGCCAGTGCTTCGCGCGCTGGGTCGAGGCTGAGAAGTTCATAGAAGAAAACGGATCGGTGATCGTCATGCGCGATGACGACGGCGATATCAAGTATGTGCAGCAAGCGCCGCAGGTCGGGATCTCTAATCGTATGCTCGAGCACATGCGGAAGTTTGCCGCGGAGTTCGGAATGACGCCTAGCGCGCGATCGCGCGTGCAGACAGACAAACCCAAAGACGACACGGGCGATCCCTGGGCGGCGCTCGGCCTGGGCACTGGCACGGCCGGCGCTCCGTTCGGCGTCATAGACGGCGGCAAGAGTGGCAAAAAGAAAAAGTGAACTGACGCCGGCGGAGAAGAAAGCCCGCGGCACGGTGCGCGCGCTCGATCTCAAGAATGCGCCTGCGGCCGCGGTGCGGCGCGTGGTGCGTGGCAGGGCCGCAGATCCGGCGACACAGTACGCAGAGACGATCGCGGCCGGCAAGCTGCCGGCGTGCAAAACGCATCGGCTCTCCTGTGAGCGGCATTTGTCGGATCTAACGGTCGCCGGCAAGCACGGTTGGAAGTGGGAACCGGCGATCGTTGATCGAACGATTAAGTTCTTCGGCAACCTCAAACACTCAAAGGGCGAATGGGCCGGGCAACCCGTCACGCTCGAACCGTGGCAAGTCTTTTCGACGGCTACGCCGTTGGCCTGGCTCGACGCTGATTCAGGATTGCGCCGGTTCCGCCAGTGCTACGAAGAATTGCCGCGCAAAAACGGCAAGTCAACAAAGGCGGCCGGTACCGGAATCCTGCTGACGTTCTTCGATGGCGAACCAGCGGCGGAGGGATATTGCGCCGCAACGAAAAAAGATCAGGCGCGGATCGTGTGGGAGGAAATGGCCCGCATGATCCGGCGGTCTGGTCTGTCGGGTCGTCTCAAGGTGCTGGACGGCGCGGCGAACATCTCGCACGCGGCCTCCGCGTCGAAGCTCGAGGCGCTGGGCGCTGACTCCGATTCGCTCGATGGTCTGAATATCCATTGCGCGATCATCGACGAACTACACGCGCATCGAAACCGCGGCGTGGTTGACGTGATCGAAACGGCGCTCGGCGCGCGCCGTCAACCGTACATCAACTACATCACTACCGCCGGCTACGATCGGCAGTCGGTTTGCTGGGAGGTGCGCGAGTACTGCCGGCGCGTGCTCGAGGGCGGCATTAACGATCCGTCGTTCTTCGCGTTTATGACTGGGATCGATGAGGGCGACGACTGGCAGAGTCCCGAAGCGCATCGAAAGGCCAATCCGAACTACGGCGTTTCGATCTATCCGCGCGATCTCGAGGCGCTCGTAGCGAAAGCGATCGAGGCGCCGGGCGCACAAAACGTATTCAAGCAAAAGCGATTGAACGTCTGGACTGAGCAAAGCGATCGATGGCTCGATCTGTCGGTCTACGATCGCAACGTCGGCCGCGTGACGTGGGCGGATCTGCAAGGTCAACCGGCAATGGCCGCGATCGATCTTTCGGTAACAGGTGACTTGACGGCCGCGGCGCTACTCGTGCCTGTGGCGCAAGGCAAGATCGCTGTTCAGGTCAAGTTTTGGGTTCCTGAGCACGATCTAAAAGCTCGAGAGGATCGCGATCGCGTGCCTTATCGTCAGTGGATTCAGGATGGGTGGATAACCGCGATCCCCGGCAACGTGATCGATGATGCCTACATCGAACGCCAGATCCTCGAGTGGTCGGAACGCTTCGATCTGCGCCGAATGCACTATGACCGCTACAACGCTGTCAGCGTGATCAATCGCCTGGGCTCCGCCGGCGTCGAATGCGTGCCGATCGGTCAAGGGTTCTTGGGCATGAACACTCCGACGAAGTACGCAGAGGGCGCGTTTCTGTCGGGCCGCTTCCTGCTCGGCTCAAATCCTGTTCTCCGCTGGCAGTTCGCAAATATGGCGGTGCTCTACGATCCCGCCGGCAACGTCAAGCCTGATAAGTCGGAAGGGAAAACGCGGCGCCGTATTGACGGCATGGTCACGATCATTATGGGATGCGATGGCCTGATCCGATTCGAGGGCGAATTAGAGGGCTCGGTTTACAACACACGCGACGTTCTAACGCTCGAGGTGGGCCGCGGTCAGTCCCGCGAGATCGAAGGCGCCGATCCTTGGGACGAATTTTGAGAATTTGACACATGACGAATCTGACTCTAGCTTTATTCGTATCCAAGGTTAGCTGGGTGAAGCGTTCGATCGGTCGCGGTTGGCGTTCGATCGGGCGGGGTGGGCGCGCGGCGCTGCCGGAGGTTATCGCCGCGCTGGGGCTGGGCGCGATTCTGAAAGGGATCGCGCTGGTATCGGTTCCGGCGGCGTGGATTGTCGGCGGCGCGGTGCTGGTAGCGGTGGGCGTGAATCTAACAGGCGGCAAGCGGCGCGAAGAATAGGCGCCGCGGGCCGCCGGGAGGTCGGGCGGCTTTAATGTTGACGGCGGCGATCAAATCAGCGGGTTCGGCGGCTCGTGGTTGGGCGGAGCCGTCAAAGTCGCTGATCCAAGCCTTTACCGGCGGCCTCCGCGCGCGCGCCGGCGTCTCCGTCAATGAGTCAAACGCTTTCGGTATTCCTGCGTTCTACGCGGCCGTAAACGTTCTCTCTCAGACGATCGCGTCTCTCCCCTGCAAGGTGTTCCGGCGGTTGCCGAACGGCGGCCGCGTGGCCGAGATCAATCACGCGCTCTATTCGGTGCTCCACGATCTCGCCAATCCAGAAATGACGGCGTACGACTGGCGATCGGTGTCCGTCTCGCACCTGGCCGCCTGGGGCAACGCCTATTCAGAGATCGAGCGTGATTCATCGAACCGCGTGATCGGCCTGTGGCCGATGCGCCCGGATCGGATGAGCATCAATCGCCGCGCCGATGGCGCGCTCGTCTACGAATACACCTCGCCCGGCACGGGCAAAATCTTTGAGTTCGTTCGTTCGCCTCGCTCGATCGATCCGTCACCGATCCTGCATCTCCGCGGCTTGTCTGGTGATGGCATTGTCGGCTATGCGCCGTTGCGCGTGATGCGCGAGTCGCTCGGGCTGACGATCGCGGCGGAGGCGTTCGGCGCGCAGTTCTTCGGCGCCGGTGCGTCTCCGTCGATCGCTGTGAAGCTGCCCGGCAAAGTGAAGCCGGATGCAATGGCGCGCCTGCGCGCGAGTTTCGAGCGAATTTACGGCGGCCTCGATCGCGCGCATCGGATCGCCTTGCTCGAGGAAGGAATGAGCATCGACAAGATCGGCATCCCGCCGAACGATGCTCAGTTTCTCGAGACGCGGCGCTTTCAGATCGAGGAAATCGCGCGGATCTTCCGCATCCCGCCGCATCTGCTGCAAGACTTGTCGCGCGCCACGTTCTCGAACATCGAACATCAAGCGATCTCGTTCGTGACGATGACTCTCCTGCCCTGGCTCGTCTCGCTCGAGCAGGCGTACGCGCGCGATCTGCTGTCGGTGAAGGGCTTTGCCTCCCATGAGGTTCGGTTTCTGGTTGATGGCTTGCTCCGCGGCGACACGGCGGCGCGCTATCAGGCGTACGCGACGGGCCGGCAATGGGGTTGGTTGAGCGTGAACGACATTCGCGCGCTCGAGAATCAAAACCCTGTTGATGGCGGTGATGAATACCTCCGGCCGTTGAACATGGAACAGATCGCGGCCGGCAAAAACGAGAAGAAAGATCCGCAGTCACGCGCCATTCAGGCCGCGGAGTGCGCGCGGATTTTTGCAGAAATGGCGCAACGTCTCGCGCTGGAAGGAACGGTATAGCGGTGTTTGGTCAACGTCGTTACGTCGCCGCGGGTGGCCCTGGTGAAGCCGGCGGCCAGATTCGAGCGATCGAGGGCCGCGCGGCCGGTGCTCGAGCAATTCAGGGGCATGGCGCCGTTTTCAATGTCGTCACGGTGATCGCCGGGCTGTTCGAGGAAGTGATCGCGCCTGGCGCCTTCACTCGGGCGATCAGTGAGGACGATACGCGCGGCCTGTTCAATCACGATCCGTCGTGGATCTTGGGGCGGCAGTCGGCCGGCACGCTCGAGCTTTCACAGGACGCGATCGGGCTGGCGTATCGGATCGAGCTTCCGAAAACCGCGCACGGCGAATCCGTGGGCGTGGCCGTCGATCGCCGCGATGTGACGGGCTCGTCGTTCTCCTTCGATGTGCTGCCGGATGGCGATCGCTGGGAGTGGCCGGCAAACGGGATCGGTCTGCCGCGGCGTACGTTGCTGTCGGTGCGTCTGTGGGACGTGGGGCCGGTGACGTTCCCGCAGTACCCGGAGGCCGACGTTGCTAGCGCGCGGCAAGTCCTGACGGCGGCGGAGGCTCGATCGGGTCGTAGTGTTGCCGGCGATCCGGCGGCTGTTCTGGCCGCGGCGTCGGCCTCGCGTGCTGCTGACATGGCGCCGACGAATGAACGCCGGCGCAAACTGTTCGACCTGCGGACGGCGGCCGCGGCTGGCCGTTGAAGCTGGTTGATCTCCGGTGTCCGCGCTGCGGGCGCCTGTTGTGCAAGCTCTCGCCGGGCGCTCTGGCGCCTGGCGGGGTTCTCGAAGTGAAGTGCGGACGTTGTAACGAAGTAACCCGGCGAACCTCGCCGGTTTCTCCAATAGAGGCCCAACCACACAAGGCCCAACCGAAGTGGTGTGAGGTTGGGCAATGCGAGAGAAGCGTAACAAGCTGATTCACGATATGCGCCAGTTGCTCGAGGGCGCCGATCGTGAAGGCCGGGCAATGACGGCGGAGGAAATCACGAAGTACGACGCGCTGGAAGCGGAGGCAACGCAGATCGGCCAAACGCTCGAGCGTATGGAACGGCTCGAGGCGTCGGGCGCTCGTGCCATTCCGGCGGCCGCGGCCGCTGCGACGGCGCTTGCCGTGGCTGGCGCGCGCGCGAACGGCCGCGCGTCGAACGAATACCGTTCGGCGTTCATGGCGTACCTGATCGGCAACGAAGCCGGCGACGTGCTACGCCGTGAGGGTCGCGTGATGGTCGAAGGTACGGCGGCCTCGGGTGGCTACGGCGTGCCGGAGGCGTGGGAGCCGAACATCATCAAGGTTGCCAATGACTTCTCCGTCATGTCCACGCTGGCGACGGTTCGGCCCGGTGCGGCTCAAAAGATCAACGTTCCGGTGATCTCGGCGTTCGGCGCCGGCGGTTGGACGGCTGAGGCCGGCACCGATGGCACCGGCGGTGATTACAACGCTTCGGATGACACGATGACCGAAGTTGAGATCACGGCCTACAAGGGCACGCGATTGATGAAGGTGTCGGAGGAATTGCTTTCCGATGCGATCTTCCCGGTTGACGCGCACGTCCAGGAATCGATCGGCCGCGCGCTCGGCACGCTCAAGGAAGCGGCGTTCGTCAACGGCAACGGAACCGGCAAGCCCACGGGCGTTGTGGTCGGCTCGGGCCTCGGCGTTACCGCGGCCTCGGCCACGGCTATCACCTGGGATGAGGTGATGGATCTGTATCACTCGGTTGCCGCGCCGTACCGCGTCGGCCCCAAGGTCGGGTTCATGTGCAAGGATTCGACCGTCAAGATCCTTCGCAAGCTCAAGGGCGGCGACGGTCAGTACATCTGGCAACCGGGAACCGCGCTCGGCAAGCCCGATACGATCCTCGGCAAGCCGCTGTATACGTCGGAGGACATGCCGGCGGCTACTACGGGCCTCAAGTCGATGCTGTTCGGTGACTTCTCGTACTACCTGGCGTACGAGCGGCCCGGAATTGCCGTTCAGCGGCTCAATGAACTGTACTCGGCCGGCGGCATGGTCGGTTTCCGCGCCGCGTTCCGCGTCGGTGGAAAGCTCACGCTCTCCGCTGCCGTCAAGCATCTGATTCAGGCGTAGCACGAATCAGCATCTAGATAAATCTCGCATAGCCGGCGCCGCGCAATTCCGCGCGGTGGCCGGCGCCGCGGGTTAACTGGCTGCGAACTGAGTTCATGTCGAAAAACAATCGTCTTGAAGGCGGGGATCTCTGGCAGATCGGATCGGGCGGCGTGCTCGAGATCGATCCGGCCGGAACGCTCAAGCTCGGCGGCGTGTCGGTCACGCCGATCGTTCACAAGGAACTGACGTTCACCGAAACCGCGGGCGCCGGCACGTATACCGGCTCTGTCGTGTTGCCGGCGGGCGCAACCCTGATCGATATCATCGTCAACGGCGTTGCCCTGTGGGATACGGGCACGTCGGCAACGCTCAAGGTCGGTGACGGAACCGACGACGACGGCTACTACACCGGCGTCAACCTCAAGGCAACCGATCTGTTGGCTGGCGAATCGCTTTCGTTCGCTCTCGCTGGCGGCAAGGCGGGCGCCTATATCGCCAATTCGCAGGTATCGCCGCGTTATGCGGCCGCGCAGCGGACGATCTCCGCTGTCGTTACGACGGTTGGAACCGGCACGGCCGGCCGAACCCGCGTGACGGTGATTTATGCGTTGCCGCAGACCGGCGACGTTGCGGCCGCGGTGAAGGCGTAAGCGTGTTCGGGACTCGAGTACACACCGGGGCCGCGGGGCTGGGAGGCGATCGGTCGTCCCCTGGCAATTCCGCCACCGATCGCGCCGCGTCAAGCGGGGCTCACGGCGCCGGCGTGTCTCGAGTCACTCGAACCATTGAGGGTTCGGAAGTGGCGGCCGCGCGGCCGCCGGCGGGTCGAGTCTCGGAAGCCGCGGAGGCGCGCATTGTTCGATAGCAACGGCAACGCGCTGGAAGTGACCGCGGAGCGAACCGGATCGGCCTTCGATATCACGGGCCTGTTGTCCCTGGCTGACGCGAAAGCGTTTCTCAAGGTTGACGGCACGGCGGAGGACGCGGACGTAACCGCGAAGCTCTCCGGCGCGCGTGATGTGGTTCAGGGAGATACCGGCCACATTTTCGGCGCTGAGACGTGGCGAGTTGTTTTGAACGAAGTTCCGGCCGATGGAGTGATCCGGTTGCCGATCTGGCCCGTTCGCTCCGTCACGTCGATCCATGTGCTCGATGAGACGTATTCCGCTGTTGAGTTCGTGGCCGCTGGTCAGTGGCAAAGCGTGTTGACGGTCAAGCCGGCAATGATCGCCGCGCTCTCAAGCGGGCCGGGGTGGCCGGCCGTGGGCGCGAAGGTCGGCGGCCTGGTGATCGTTGTAGCGGCTGGCTATGAGAATGCCGCGGCGGTGCCGCGGTGGTTGCTTGAGGCCATGAAGATCAAATTGGCGGCGCTCTATCAGGGCGTTGACGCCAACAAATTCGATCCGGCGTACGAGGCGCTGATCAGTGACGGGCGGTTGTCATGGCTGGCGTAGCAGATCCGAAGCTGAATCAGCGGATCGGCTGGCAGGCTCCACAAACTGCCGACGACGGCGCCGGCGGGCAGACCGTCACGGGCTACGCGGATGCCGTCGATCGCTGGGCAGAGGTCAACGCGGCGCCTGGCGGCGAAGTGTCGATCGGCGGTGGCGCGCGGCCGGTGTCGCGCGTGAATGTCGTTATTCGCTCGAGTTCCGATCCTGGCATCCGTTCAACGTGGCGCGGCCTGTGGCGGCGCTCGAGCGGCGATCTCGTGCTCGAGGCGGTAACGCCCGGCGTGGTCAACGTTCCCAAGATCGGGTTTACGTCGGTGGCGTGCGTGCTTGTGGGAGATCCGGCGTAGTGGCAACAAAGGTTGTGGCGCGCCTGGTCGGCAAGAAAGAGGCGGTAGCCGCTTTCAAGGCGTTGCCCGAAGTCGTCCGCAAGATTTTCGCGGATCTGGTGATCACTCCTACCGTTCTGGCGGTGGCCGCCGGCGCGCGGCAACGTGCGCGTGAGGACACGGGCACGATGAAGGAAGCGATCACGGCTAGCAAGGGCGGCAAAACAGGATGGGGATTCGTCCGGATCAAAAAGCTGGTGAAGGTGTTTGCCGGTCGCAATGGCTCCGCCAGTACTCGCATGGGTGCGCGGAAGGTCAGTGCGCGCGCTCACGCTCACCTTAACGAGTTCGGCACGTCGAAGATGGCGGCGCAACCGTTCATGTTCCCGGCGCTCGAGGCGGAGCAAGGCCCGGCGCTGTCGCGTGCGCGCGCGGCCGGCCCTGCCATCGAACGCGCGTATACCGAACTGGCGCGGACTGGCGGCGGCAGTTGAGTAAACCGAAGTTCCGCGTATCGGCGCATCTCGTTTTGGCCGGCTTCTATTCGGCGCTGACGGCGCCGGCGGTGGCGGGCGTGATTACGTGGCCGGTTCGCTCTGGCGCTCCGCGTTCGACGGACAAACCGCCGTACTTGCGTCTCGGTGAATGCACCGAAATTGAATCCGCGGTAATGGGGCTCCGAGGCTCTGAGGTTGTGGTGCCGGTTCATGCGTACCGCGCGGACGGCTCGGCCGTCGAAGCCGCGGCGATGATCGCGGCCGCGGCCGGAGTGCTCGAGGAAGAAGGCGCGGTTACGGCGACGGGCCGAACGATCGCGGATGTGTCGCTCGAGGGGCTCGAGGACGCGGCGATCGACACGGGCGACGGCAAGGCCGAAGCGCATTACATCGGCCGCTTCCGGGTGTGGGTGCGCTGATGGCTTCGCGTAAGCGATCCGATTTGAAGCGTTGCGCCGATGCGCTCGAGCGGATCGCCGGCGTGCTCGAGCGGTTCGAGCAGGCGTCAAGCGAAAACGAACCGGCGGAACCGCCGGCGGATTCATGCGCGCATCCGGAAGCGGCGCGTATCAATAACTCCGTCATGGGTCGTGAGCGTTGGAAATGCGGCCTCTGCGGTTTTTCAGTCGATCGGCCGTTCGCGGTCGAGGGGTAAAAGATGGCGGCTCACAAGTTCGTTGATCCTCGGATCTATCTCGGCGGCCTGGCGCTGCATTCGATCTCGAACGTGGTTCGGCTCAAGTCAGAGGTTGACGTTGCCGACGTAACGACGTTCGGCGCAACCACCCGCGTCAACGCCGGCGGCTTGCACGCGATCGACTGCCAGATCGAAGGCTTCACCGAATACGGCGCCACGGCGATCGAGGCGGCCGCGTACTCGAGGATCGGCGGAACTGCATTGCCGATCGGCCTGGTGCCTGACGGGCAGATGACGGCCGGCGGCGTTGGTTATCTCTTTACCGGATTGGTGAAGGGTTTTAACCCGAACAGTGGGCAGGTTGGCGAATACGAACGGTTCGCGTTGCCGCTGGTCGGCGGCGGCGGGCCGCTTGTCCGCGGCGCGGTGCTGCGCGCGGCCGGCTCCACTACCACGGGCGCGACGACGGCCGCGCAATTGGTGGGCGCCACGTCGGCGGCTCAACGTCTGTGGGCCGCGGTGTACGTGATCTCGATGACGGGCACTCAGGTTGACGTGGTGATCGAAACGGATTCGGCCTCGAACTTTCCTTCGGCGGCCACGGCGATCACGGTGCCGGCGATCACGGCCGCCGGCGTGGCCGGCTCCGCGATCGCTTCGGTGGCCGGCGCGCTCACGGACACGTACGCGCGGGCGGTAATCACGGTGACGGGCGGCAATGCGGATCTGTTGGTTTTGTGTGGGGTGAAGTAGCACGAATCAGCATGTAGCTGAATTCGTCAATCGGTAAGAGGCGCGATCGGGAGTGGTCGCGTTCGTGGCAGGCCGGCGGGGGCGGGAATCCCTGGGCGCGGCGGGAGTAGCTCGGTTCGATGGCTGTTCACAAGTTCTACAACGCGAAAGTGACGATCGGCGGCGTCGATCTGTCTGATCACGTCAAAGCGGTTCGCTTGAACATCGAAGCGGATGCGCTCGATTTCACCGTCATGGGCAATACCACGAAGGTGAACGGCGGCGGCTTGCTCTCGTGGTCGGTTGAGATCGATTTCGAGCAGGATTACGCGGCCTCGAAGGTTGACGCGACGTTGTGGCCGCTGATCGGCGCAACGGCGGCGCTGGTGCTGCTGCCTGACAACGCAGCGGCAAGCGCAACGAATCCCCAGTTCAGCGGAACCGGCTTGCTCAAGTCGTATCAGCCGCTTGGCGGGCAGGTTGGCGAGAACCACATGACGCAGGCGTCATTTGTTTCCGCCGGCGTGCTGTCGCGCGCCACGTCGTAAGGCGCTCGAGAAAAGGCAGATTCGGCCTTGGCCGGATAAGCCGCGGAAAGGTTCGGTGAGGTGCGCGGTTCGGCGGGCTCCGTGGTGGGGTTCGCCGGCTTCGCCTTAGTTAGAGGTGGATCGAATGTCGGAGGTCAAGGTTTTCACGCTATCGGCGGCGGATTTCAGGGCGGCGCGTCCTGAGTTGCCGCAGGACTACGTACCGCTGCCGGAGTTCGGCGCCGGCGCGCGCGGCCTGATCCGCGGGCTGTCGGGCAACGGGCGCGACGGTTACGAGGCGTCATTGCTCAAGGCCGGCAAGAAAGGCCAGCAGGGTCAGCAGTTCGCGCTCGATGACGTTCGCGCGCGCCTGGTTGCGCGCTGCCTGATCGATGAGTCGGGCTCTCGAGTGTTCACCGATTCGCCGGAGGACGTGGCGATCGTGTCGGCCTGGCCGGCAACGGCAGTGCATCGGCTGTTCGAGAAGGCGAAAGAGCTTTCCGGCATGACGGATGCCGAAGTCGAGGAGCTGGGAAAAACCTACGGCGCCGCGCAGTCCGGTTCCTAGCGTTCCGCATCGTTCGAGAGATCGGCGGCATGACCGTTGATGAATTCCTCGAGCGAGTGAGCGGCGCGGAACTGTCGGAGTGGGGCGCCTTGTTGGCGTGTGAGGACAGATTCCGGGCGGCGGTTCAGGGGGGCGTTGATCCTGAACTGGCCGCGCGGATGGTGTGGGGAGTAGATACGTAAATGGCCGGCCTGGCTAGTTTGGTTCTCTCAATCGGTGCTGACGTGGCAAGCCTGGTGAAACAGGTTGACGTTGTACGCGGCAAGATCGATTCATTCGAGGGAATTGCTAGCAAGGCCGGCTCTGCCCTGGCCGGCATGTTCACGATCGGCGCGGTCGTCGCGGCCACGAAGCAAGTCATTGACTACGGCGGGGCAATTACCGACCTGGCCGCGCGCACAAAGCTATCAACTACCGCGGCGCAAGAGCTTGATTACGCGGCGAAGCAAAACGGTTCCTCGATCGATTCGGTTGCGAAGGTGATCGAGAAGATGGGGATCAACCTGGCCGGCGGCGGCAAGTCCGCTGTTGCCGGGATCTCCGCGCTCGGTCTGTCGCTTTCCGAACTGCGGACGATGGCACCGGATAAACAGTTCGAGGTGATCTCCGACAAGATCCGCGGCATTGAAGATCCGGCCGCGCGCGCCAAGATCGCGTTTGACATCATGGGCAAGGGCGCCGCTGAGGTGATGCCGCTGATCGCGGCCGGCGTTGGCGAGGCTCGAGACAAGGCGCGCGAGTTGGGCGTAGTGCTCAGCGAGGACACCGTATCCGCGCTCGATGATGCCGGCGACGCGATGGATACGCTCAAGACCACGGCTATGGTTTTGGTCGGTCAAGCGATCGGCCCCATGTTGCCGGCGCTCACAAAGATCGCGTCGATGCTTGCTGGCGGCCTCTCGAGCGGTCTAAAGGGCGCGCGTTCGCTGTTCGATCAAATGCTGCAAGGCATCGTGGGCGGGATCGCAAAGTTGTATGACTTCGCGGCCGCCGGCCTCGAGATCGCGCGCGCCTTTCCTAGCGTGGCTGACAAGCTGGGGATCACGGCCGCCGCGGTCGAGGGGCTCCGATCGAAGGCGCAATCGTGGCGCGACACGGCCGCGGGTATGGCGGCGTCTACGAATGAAGTCGCGCGCGCGTCGGATGCGGCCTCGAAGGCGATCAAGCCGCTGGCTGTCGATTTCGCCGCGCAAGAGGAAGCGCAGAAGAAAGCGGCAAAGGCTCAGGCCGATTTGCTCAAGGAACAAGAGAAGTTTCGCGAGTCCGTTAAGATGATCGGCCCGGAGTTGACGGCCGTGTCACTCGGCGGCGGCGCGTACTGGATCGCAACAAACTATCAGCTAAAGGCGGCGGTTAAAGACACGGCGACTGAGATCCGCGAAATGGGCGGCGACATTCGGGATCTGCCGGCGGATCTGGATTTCGCAATGCGGAGTCTCGCGCCGTTCAAGGAAGCGGTCACAGATACCGGAACGGAGATCGAAAAAGTACCATCCACGATGGGAAAAACGCTCTCCGATCTGTCGTCGGCGTTTGCGTCACTCGCGCAAAGCGGCGGGGGGCTGGGCTCGGTCGCTCAGTACGTTGGCAATTTGATCGGGTCGTTCAATCTCGCATCGAAGGCGTCGTCGTCTCTGCGGGAGGGCTTCGATCGCGTCAAGGCCGGCGGCGTCGGCATGATTCAGGGATTCGCGGATATCGTCGCCGGCGCGGCCGCGGCCGCGGCGTCACTGGCTCAGGTCACCGATACCTCGAACCGTACTGCCGCGTCTGTCAACGGCATGTTGGCCGGCGCGCAGATCGGATCGTCGTTCGGCCCGATCGGCTCTATTGTCGGTGCGCTCGGCGGCCTGGCTGTCGGCATTGAACGCTCGGCGCGGAAGGCGCGCGCCGAAACGGCCGCGATGCGCGAAGAAATCACCAAACTGCAATTTGAGTTCATCGATCTGGTCGGGCCTACTGGCAACGTGGCGGCCGCAATGGATGCGCTCGGGTTCGCTTTTCAGGCGGCCTTTGTTCCCTCTACTCCGCAAACGCTCGAGAACCTCCGCAAGTTAATGGTTCAGTTCAAGGAAGCGATCGCGCAGGCGAACGCGCAATTTAAGCCGCTGCTGCAATCTGTCTCCGAACTAGGGATCGGGTTGCCGCAAGCTCTCTCCGATTCGATCGCGCATCTGATTGAGATCGGCGTACTGACGGGCGATACGGCGGCGCTGTTCAAGTCTCTAACTGAGGCTGGCACGGTCGATTGGCAGAAGATGAGCGAAGCCGCGCAGCGGTACGGCATCGATCTGGCCTCCCTTGGCCCGGCTTTTCAGTCGGCTCAGTTGCATTCCGCCGCGGAGGAAATCATTAATGATTTCTTCCTGCTGACACAGGGTGGCGCTGACGTGGGCGGCGTGCTCGTGGGCATGGCCGACGAGATCAACAAGCTGGTTAACGATTCGATCAAGTTCGGCGTTGATATCCCGGCAAATATGAAGCCGTGGATCGAGGAATTGATCCGCGCGGGCAAGCTCGTTGACGCGAACGGCAACAAGCTCGTTGACACGTCGCAAATCAAGTTCTCTGAACCGATTGAAACGCAGTTCGCCAAGATCGTTACCGCGCTCGAGGGCGTGATCTCGAAGCTGGGCGAAATTGCGAACGGCATCAACGGGATTCCGTCAAGCAAGACCGTCACGATCGCTACGAACTACGTTGACAACGGCCCGCCGCCTGATTGGGCGCGGGGCGAGGGCGAGAACGGGAACGATATCCCTGGCTTTGCGGTCGGCACGGCCGGGAGATTCGTGAACTTCGGAACTGGAAAGCTCGTGAAGTTGCACGGCCGGGAACGGGTTATGACGGAGGCCGAAGGGCTGGCCGCCGATCGCGCGGCCGCGGGCTCCGCTGCTGAACTGATGTTCGGGTTTGAGGATGCGCTAGCGCGCCAAACCCGATCGCTCGTGCGCGGCTTCAAGGACGCACTGAATCAGGCTATGGCGTAATGGCCTTCACGTCGAAGATCGAGGCGTATAACGGCGGCTGGGTCGATCTGACTGGTGATCGCCTGGCCCGTTCGCGCGTGCGCTGGTCGTCCGGTATCGCCGGCGGCGGCCCTCTCGATCGAGTGGCCGGCTCAGGCGAACTTTCGTACGAACTGAACAATAGCGCAGGCAACGTGGCCGGCCTGCTCGGTCGCTATTCGCCCGGTCACTCGAACGCGCTGGCGGGCTGGGATATTGGCCTCAAGAATCGTCTTTCTCTCGAGCGTGGCGGCGTGCGTCGTTACAAGTGGGTCGGCTGGATCGATGACATCGTACCGACGCCTGGCATTGCTGGCGATCGCGGCGTGCGGGTTGACTCGATCGATCTGATGGCGATGGCTTCCGAGTGGAAGATCGCCGGGATCGCTACGCAGCTAAACAAGCGGTCTGACGAACTTTTCGCAATCGTTCGAGACAATTTGCCGCTAGCGCCGGAGTCGTCAAGCCTGGGCACTGGGCGATCGACGTTCGCGTACGCGCTCGATACGTCGCGGGATGAGTCCCTCTCAGTGATGGGCGAATGGCAACGCCTGGCGGCCTCTGAGCTTGGCTACGTGTTCATCAAGGGCGATACGACGGCCGGCGGGCAATTGGTGTTTCAGTCTCGAGCGGATCGGGCCGCGAACGTCACGAACCTGTACACGTTCTCGAACAGCATGATCGGGCTCGACGTGCGGCGATCGCGCTCGGGCGTGTTCAACAAAATTCAGGTAACGGCGCATCCGCGGCGGATCGATGGCTCCGCGGTCGTGCTCTGTGAGCTTGAGAGTCAACCCAAGATCGGCCCTGGTGAGTCGTATACCTGGCTGGCCGCTTACCGCGATCCTGAGCAAAAAGCCGCGCGCGTTGGCGGCTCGAGCATGGTTACGCCGGTCGCTGTGACGGATTACGAGTTCAATTCGGCGCCGGATGGTTCCGGCACGGATCTAACCGCGGATCTGTCTGTCGTGGCGGCGTTCGGTGGCAACGGCGTTCGCTTTACGCTCGAGAATACCGGCGCGTCAAGCGGTTACGTGACGAAACTACAGGCCCGCGGCCTCGGGATCTACGATTTCGAGAACTTCATTGCCGAAGTTGAAAACACGGCCTCTCAGGCGGGGATCGGCCCGCGTGTCTGTTCGCTGGACATGGCGTACGAGTCTGACGCAAGGATGGCGGCCGCCGCGGCTCAGTACTTGGCGGCTGTGTATGCTGATGATGGGTTGCCGGCTCCTGAATCCGTCACGCTCGAGGGCACGGATAACGAAACGCTCGAGGCCGCGATCTTCGAGCTTGAGATCGGAGATCGGATCGGCCTGGTTGAATCAGTCTCGGGCCTGTCACTCGGCGGCGGCAGTGTGGCCCGCGGCTACTTCATCCAATCGATCGACGCGACGATCGGCCCTGCGCCGAATCAGATTCGAGCAACCTACGGCCTGGCTCCGGCTGGGCGCACGAGGTTTTGGCGGATCGGCGTGCCGGGCGCGACGGCGATCGGCGTTGGGCAAACGATACTCGGGTTTTAGGGAAGGGATGAGGTCTTAACGCTTGGCTATTGGTGGAACCTATACGGCGCCGCGGTCATTGTCGGTTGGCGATGATGTGACGGTGCCGATCTGGCATACCGATCTGCGTGACAATATCGCGTACTTGTACGAGTGGGCCGTTAAGGGCGCGGTGACGCCAAAAACCGGCGCCTACACGTTGACGACTGCTGATCAATCGGTGATCGCCACGTCTGGAACGTGGACGCTAACGCTCTATGCGGCCTCTGGCAACAATGGCCGCTATGCCTACGTGAAAAACTCGGGCACTGGAACGATCACGATCGACGCGAACGCATCGGAAACGATCGACGGGCAAACAACGTTGTTGGTTCCTCCGGGCGCGTCCGCGCTGCTGCGGTGCGACGGCTCGAACTGGGTAATTGTGGCGTCTCATAAACTGGCCTCGCCCGTGGCGATGGCCTTGATCTTCGGAGGTTAAACGTTGGCGGCTCCAAATATCGCGCAACTGGCTTCGCTCTACTTCAAGACAAAGGGCGGGGCGCTCACAACGTCGGTTGCCGATCTGCTCGAGAACACGGCCGGAAGCGGAAAGGTTCTGCGCGTGGTCGGCGTCTACGTCTCGAACATCGACGGCGCGAACCATGTTGATGCGACGATCAATTTCTATGATGCGTCTGCCGGTGGCGGCACGTCGTACAAGCTGGCGAATACGGTCAACGTTCCGCCGGATGCAACGCTGTTGCCGGTGGTCAAGAATGCGCCGATCCATCTCGAGGAAGGCGACAAATTGACGGGCCTGGCTAGCGCGAACAGTGACGCGGAGTACGTGATCGCGTACGAGGAAATGGGCTAATGCTGATCCCTCCTTCGGCGCTTGGCGGCCTGGCGATGGTTGGCCGCGATCTGATTGAGTGGATCGAATATGGGACGATTAGTCTTTCCGGCATAAGTACGTCGGGAACCTATACCCTGACCCGCGCGGTTGATGTTGCGCGCGCGGTGCTGGTGGATCTTCGCCAGTCGAACAATTGGAACGGCGGCAGTCAGCCGGCGTATACGTCAACGCGGCTGGCATTGACGAATAGCACAACGGTTACGGCCTCGCGGAATGCTTCTGGTGGAATCGTTTGTGTTGCCGGCCTGGCGGTTGTGCAGTTGCGGCCGAATGCAGTTCGGTCGGTGCAATACATTACGGCTTCCGGCAACGGCTCGATAACGGCAACGCTGTCGAATCCAGTCAACCCGGCAAAGGCGATCGTGATGAGCTTGGGCCTCGAGGGTGACTCCGGCGGCCTGGATGGTTACTTCTATGGTCGGTGGGGGCAGGTACAGAGTGATGGCGTCTCGGTCGCGTTGACGCGCGATCTCAGTGGCGGCTCAGGAATGCTCGCTAACGCGGTTGTTGTGGAGGGCTGGTAGTCAATGGCTTTGTTTGTCAATACGAACGATCCGGCCGCGTTGCCGGGGCCGTTGCCGTTCCGGATTCGCCTGACCGGCGGCGTGACGCGGACAGATCCCGAATCTTTCACGCCGGAGGAAATCGAGGCCGCGGGATATGTGCCGGCGCCTGAGAAGCCGGCGCCGGCTGACGGGTGCGTCGTCGTATGGCGTGATGGTGCATGGGCACAGGAATCGGCGCCGGCGCCTTCCCTCCGTCCTCTGTCGCGGTTTGAGTTCATGTCGCTGCTGACGGGCGCGGAGCGTGTGGCGCTGCGGGTTCGCGCGGCCGCCGGCGATCATGTTCTAGCGGATGCGCTCGAGATGCTGGGCCTGGCCGCTCACGTCGATCTCGAGCATCCAATGATCGATGCGATGCTTGGTTACGTCGTCTCAATCAATCTGATGTCGGCTGCGCGCAGTGCTGAGATTAAGTCGGCGGCCCTGTCAATCGCCCGCTCGTAGTTATGATGAATCTTTCTCTAGCCGAATTCGAATCGTTCATGACGATCGCGGGCATGGTCGCCGCGGCGCTGGCCGCGGTTGTCGCGCTCGGCTGGCGCGTCGGCAAACGGGCTCTGGCGCTGTGGCGGCGCGCGGTGGCCGGGCTCGATCACGTCGAATTGGTGGCCAAGGAACTAAAAGCCAACGGCGGAAGTTCATTGCGCGATCAGGTCGTCGCGATCCGCGCGACGGTTGATCTACTCGAGGCGCGTCAACGCGCCACGCTCGAGGCGCTCGAGACGGCGATCTTTGAAGCGGACGGCTCAGGCGGTTGGCGCTTCTGGAATGCGGCTCTCGAAGATCTCATGGGGGTTCCGCCGGCGGATCTCTCTGGGCCGAATTGGAAAAACCTGATCCACGTAGAGGATCGCGGGTCATTCCTTCGGGAGTGGGCGGCGGCTGTTCGTGACGGTTCGGGCCGCGCGTTCGATGGTGAATGCCGGCTCACAACGGGCAACGGGATCAAGAGGGTCAAGTTGCATCAACGGCCGATGTTCGGCGGCAACGGTGAGCGGCTCGGATGGGCGGGCCGCGTGGAGGTGATGTAGGTGAATTCGACGGCGGGCGCGCGACTGACGGGCGGGGCATTGATCGAAGCGTTGCGCGCGCTGAACTTCTCTGATGTGGATGCTCTGGCGGTAACGCTGATGTTCGAGGCCGGCGGCGAATCGATCGAGGGCCGGATCGCGGTGGGTTGTGTCGTTCGGAACCGCGTTAAGGCGGATCTGAAAGGCGACGGTAAGCCGGATTGGTGGGGCGAGGGCTACGCCGGCGTCGTATGGGCACGGTTGCAGTTCTCGTGCTGGTGGCCTGCCGGCGGCGCCGTGAATCATCAAAAGCTTTCCGCATTTGCTCTCGAGTGGGCCGCGGGTCGCGTGTCTGCTCAGTACTCGGCCCTGTGGGCTGAGTGTCAATGGGTCGCATCGGGGATCGTCTCCGGCGCGATTCGTGATCGCGTTGCCGGGTGTACGCACTATCACGCCCGCGACGTTAGGCCGGCGTGGTCGCGTGGCGTGCCGCCGGCGGTGGTTGTTGGTCGTCATCTGTTTTACAAGGGAGTCCAGTAATTTGAAAACTCGCGTTCTGAGCATTGGCTTTGTTTCCGCCCTGGCGTTCGCCGCGGCGTGCATTCCTCCGAAGATCGAAATCGTTGCGGCGCCGAATCCGCCGGCGCCGCCTCCGATCGTTGCGCCGTCCGCGCCTGTGGTCGCATCTCCGCCGAAGGAAGATCCGGCGCCGGTCGTCGTGCTCGAGATTCCGCGCGATCAGAGTCTCGAACTGTTCGTACTCGATCCTTCGGCGCGGCCGATCATGTCGGCCACGGCAACGATCGACGGTGAAACGCGGAAGGTGTCAGACGGCGAAGGGCGCATCCACTTTGACGTTGCCGGCGCTTCGCTGGTGGCGATCGCTGCGCCTGGCTACAAAAGCGAAACGCGCGATCTTCCGCCTGGCTCTCATCGTGTGCATTTGGTTCCGAACGCTGTTCCGCCTGTGGCGGGGCCGTCGGCGGCGCCGGCTCCGCCAGTGGATACGCCGGATCAGTGCGGCGCTCGAGAGAATCCAACCGCGGATCGTCTCGGCTGTCTCGCTCAGGTTGCCGTCAAGTCGAAAGATTGGCCGGAGTGTCAGAAGGGCGATGAGGTGGCGTGCCATCGTTACGTGCGCGACGTGGCGCGCGCGCTGGCGGCCGGCGATCCTCGCTGGGGGATGATCTCGAAGCCGCGCGGTCAGTGGTCGTGCTCTGAAACGGCGTGCGGCGCCGATGTCGGCGGGCTTGGTGAGGACATCGTGGCGTACTTGCCGATCGGTGCTGCGCGCGGTCAGTGGCTCGGCGCTGATATCGTCGGCGGCGCCGGCGAACCGGGCGCGCGGTTTCAGTGGCCGCGCGGCGATTTCTCCGCGGCCGACAATCGCCCGGATAACCTATGGGTGACGGTGCCGCGGTAAATGGAGTCGCGGATCGTCGGTGATCGTTTTAATGGCCTGGCGAAGTACGAGGATCAGGCCGATGGCGTCACGGCGAAGCTATTGC
>CAZVLS010000003.1:32731-321413 GCA_964628295.1 uncultured Acidobacterium sp. | reverse complement strand
AATGGCCTGGCGAAGTACGAGGATCAGGCCGATGGCGTCACGGCGAAGCTATTGCGGGCGCTCGAGTACACCACGTCTGACGGCTGGCGTATTCGAGTGCCGGCGGGCTTCCTGACTGACTTCGCGTCAATCCCTCGTTTGCTGTGGGCGTTGATACCGCCGCGGGGCAAGTACAACCGGGCCGCCATCATTCACGATTTTCTCTACAAGTTCGCGCCGCGTGATCCGTCAACCGGCGTGGCCTGTACTCGAGGCCGCGCGGATTCGATCATGCGTGAGGCGTGCGAGAACCTGGGCGAACGTGCTACGCGCCGATGGGCAATCTACTCGGGCGTTCGCTCGGGCGGCTGGTTGCCTTGGCGCCGGTACCGCAACGCTGAAAAGGAAGCGATGGGCGACAAATGAGGCGCCGGCTTTCATTGATCGCGCGCGGGTTCCTTCAAGTGGCGCCGGTGGGCGGTAGTCAAGTCAGTACGGCCACGTTTGGCGCGGCCATCGTTGCCGGCAATCACGATCGCGCGCTCGTCGCCGGCGCCGCGGTGGTCTGCCTGTCGTTCCTGATTTCGTTCGTGTGGTGGATCAATGCGGGTTCTGCCGGCAAGGTTGTCGGCGGCCGCGGCGCCGCATGGTACGGCCTGGGCGCCGCAATCGGCGCCGTATGCGGCGCGCTGCTCGTCGCTACCTTCCTTCGATAGCTAGGGCAGATTCGGCCTTGGCCGGGTCTGCCGCTTACTTTCCCCTGCTGAATGCGTGGGCGCCGCGGCGCGCTCGAGGGGTGTAAACCGGCCTCTGACATGGCACGCCGGCATGGCACGCGGCCGTAAGTTGTTGATTCTTAGGCGCTGTAATGGCGGAAGCGCCTGGGAGTCGAACCCAGCCTGCCCCGCAAGGAGGCAGCGACCGATTTTGAAGACCGGGAGGGCCACCGGGCCCCGTTCACTTCCGTACTGGGATCATAGCAACAACGCGATCACCGCCGCCGTATCGGACAGGTCCTGCAGGATCTCGTCGGCGCCGGCGTCTCTCAACTGCTCCACCGTGAACCCGCCCGTGGCGACCGCGATGGACTTCGCGCCGGCGACGCGCGCGCATTCAATGTCGTGCGGCGTGTCGCCGATCACGATCACGCGCTCGATCGCCGCTGCGGGAATATCGTAGGTCTCCGCGCGACGACGGGCGATCGGCACCAGCGCATTGCGATCGGCGGCATCGTCACTGAACGCGCCCCACTCGAAGAAGTCCCAGATCTCGAAGTGCTGCAGCTTGACCTCGGCGGCTTCGCGATAGTTGCCGGTCAGCAGAGCGAGGTGCAGGTGATGATGCTCGTCGAGCGCCTCGAGCAGCTCCAGCGCGCCAGGCATCAGTCCCTTGTGGCCGGTGCCGGGATGCTGGATCTCTTCCGCGAGAATCGGGATGTAGCTCTGACGGAATCGTTCGTGGGCCTCAACGGTATCCGGCAATCCTGCATTCCGCAGCGCGTTCGAGACCAGGAACGAATCGGTGCGGCCGCCGAAGTGCTCTCCGGCGAATGCGTCCGGCACGCCGAACGTCTGTTCGAACGTGCGCGTCATCGCGCGCAGTCCTGCCCTGCCGCTCAGCAGGAGCGTGCCGTCGATATCAAACAAGATCAGCGCTGGTTTCAAGGCCTGGTTCATCCGAAGAGTTTTTTCAAGAGTCCTGGCGCGCGAAGTTCGCCGCTCGCCGCCACGAGTTCGAGGCGACGGCCGCCGATCGCCTTCGCGAAAACATCGTCCGCGGTGATGGCGAGCAGGGCGAGGCCGCGTGATTGCGCGGCGCGGGCGAGGTCGGCCGCAAAGGCCGCCACGACGTCACGGGGCAGGGTTGCCGACGGATGCTCGGCGATCAGCAGCTTCGGTCCGAGCGCGAGTGATTTTGCCAGGTGCACGCGCATCTGCACGTCGAGCGGCATCTTTCCCGCCGGCGCATCGAACACGCCTTGATCAATGCCGACGCTGCGCGCCAGCTCACCAGCCTGCGGCACCACGCGCGGATCGACCGGATCGACATCGAGCGTGTACGACATCGCGATGTTCTGCAGCACCGAGAACGCTTCGATCAGGATGCCGCGCGCCGAAACCATGCCGACACCGTCAAGCGACTCCAGCCACGCGGCGCCGTCGGTAATGCCCTTGGTGTTCTGGCCGAAGAGTGTCACTTCGCCGGCATCGGGCAGCGCGGCGCCGGTGATCAGGTGCACGAGCGTTTCCGCAGCCCGCGCGTCGATGCCGCCGATCACCACCACGTCGCCGGGGTTGATGGTCAGCTGCGCGATGCGCAACGGGCGCAGCGCCTGGTAGTCCTTCGACAGCCCGTTGATCTCGAGCAACGCGCTCAATGCGTCACCCGGGATCGCTGTTCGAGCGCGAGGAAATCCGACGGCGGCAGACCGATCGCCCCGAAGATCGCGCGCCGCGCACGTTCCGGTTTCGACGCGTCCTCGCCGTGAAAGTCCGAGCCGCCGGTCACGAGCAGGCCAAGCCGCGCCGCCTGTCGCCGATAGGCGGTGGTGTCTTCCTGGGTGTGGTCCGAGTGATAGACCTCGATGGCGTCGAGGCCGGAATTGGCGAGCGGCTCGATCAGGTCATCGCGCTTCGTCACACCGGGATGGGCGAACGACGCGAGGCCGCCGGCCTGGTGAATGACCTCAACGACCGTGGCGGTGTTGGGTCCGATGCGGGGAACGAATCCCGGCCGGCCGGACGCCAGCCACAGCTCGAATGCTTCCTGCACCGAGGCCACGTGGCCGCCGCGCACCATGGCGCGCGCGATCTGCGGACGCCCGATCGACGATCCCGGCCGCTCGGCGGCGGCTGTCAGCAGGCTCTCGACGTCGATGAACATGTTGGCGGCGGCGAGCCGCTCCGCGATCGCCCGCACGCGGGTGACGCGGCGCTCGCGCTGGCTCACGAGGAACTCGGCGAGGCGGTCGCTGGCGGGGTCGAAGAAGTAGCCAAGCATGTGGACGTCGCGGTTGTCTTCGACCGCGGTGATCTCGATGCCGGGAATCACGCGGATGCCGGCCGTCTTCGCGATCGCGGTGGTTTCCGCGATCGCCGCCACCGTGTCGTGATCGGTGACACTGATCGTCTTCAGGCCCGCTGTCGCCGCGCGCACCACGAGCTCGCCGGGCGCAAGTCGCCCGTCCGAGGCGGTCGTATGCATGTGCAGATCGATCAACGGGCCTATCTGGCGGATGGGCGCGACCGCTTGGCGAGCGACGGTTTCAGACGCCGCTTCGCCGGCTCGCCGCGGTGTTTCTTGACCAGGAGCCGATACTCGCGCAGCAGCGTCTCGAGATGCTCGCGCTCCTCTTCCGCGAACTCGAGGAAGATGCGCTTGCCTTCCGAATCCTCGAATCGTTCGCCGTAACGCTTGAAGAAGCGGTGCGAACCGCGCTCGCAGCGGATGCCGATGCGGTACGCCTCGAGGTCGTCCACGCCATCGCGCTTCAGTTGCTCCGCGCCTGACGAGAACAATCCATTGGCGGCGCCCTTGAAGAACAGGAACGTCGGCCGCGACTCGAGCTGCGGGTCCTGCTTCAGCAGCTCCTGGTAGCGGTTCTCCAGCGTCTTCAGGTGGTGCACTTCTTCGGTGGCGAGCTTGCGGAACACTTCGCGGGCGCGCGAATCCTTGACCAGCCTGACACCGCGCGCGTAGAACTCCATGCCGCTGCGTTCCGTGGCGATCGCAATGCGCAGCGCATCGCGCGCAAACAGCAATTCTGAAGTGGAGCTGGTGTCGTCGGCCGCGCGCCCGGTGCTGCAGGCTTCGCACGTGCCGTAGATCTGCACCACGGTCTGGCGCGCGGTGAACGCGCGGGCCGTCGCCACTTCCTCGACCAGCGACTCGATGTCCGAACTCAGGAACTCGAACGACCGGCTGCAGGTCTTGCAGATCAGGTGAAAGTGACGCGGATGGCGATAGGAATGCTCAAAGCGGAATCGGCCCTCGCCGAAGTCCACCTTCCGGGCAATGCCCGCTTCTTCCATCCACTGGAGCGTGCGATAAACCGTGGCGCGGCTGATGCGATGGTCTTCGCGCTTGATCAGCGCAACCAGATCGTCGGCGCTCAGGTGTCCCTCCTGCTTGAGGAACACGTTGACGATCAGGTCGCGCTTACTGGAGCGCTTCGTACCGGCCGGCCGAAGGCGATCGAGATCTGGGATGGCCGCGCTGGAGGCCATGTCCTAACCCGTGCCTTTTACGCCGAGAACGAGGAACCGCAGCCGCAGGTCGACGTCGCGTTCGGGTTCTTGATCGTGAACCCGCCGCCGGTGATGGTGTCGACAAAGTCGACCTCCGCACCACGCAGGTAGCTCACGCTCACGGGATCCACGAACAGGCGAACGCCGTTCGATTCGAACTGCTGATCGCCGACGCCACCCGATTCTTCGATCATCAGGCCGTACTGGAAGCCCGAGCAGCCGCCACCCTGCACGAACACGCGCAGGCCGCTCTCGGTCTTGCCCTCTTCCGCCAGCAGTTCGCGGATCTTGCCCGCGGCCGCTTCGGTGACGTTGATAAGGCTTTCGGTGAATACCGCCGATGCTTCCGGAGTAAGCGTCTGAGTTTCCATAACAGTCCTATTTTATCCGCCTTCGCCTTGCGGGCGAAGCCCAAAGGATACGGCGGACAGGCCGTAGCTTTAGCGAAGGCCTGCCAACGCGGCCAGTTTTTCGCCCGAGGCCTGCTCCAGGTCCTTGTGCAGACTGTTGCCGTGGGCGTCCATCGTCACGATGGCGGGAAAGTCCCTAAGTTGTAGATGCCACATGGCCTCTGGGGTTCCAAACTCCATCAGGGATACCCCATCCACCCGGTCGATACAGCGGGCGTAGAACTGCGCAGCCCCGCCGATAGCGTTGAGGTACACCGCGCCGTGCTGCTTGAGCCCGGCCAGGGTTTTCCCGGCCATGCCGCCCTTGCCAATCACCGCGCGTACGCCGAACTTGCCGATGATGTCGGCCTGGTAGGGTTCCTCGCGGATGCTGGTCGTCGGACCCGCGGCGGTTACCTTCCAGCCGCCGTCCGGCTGCTTCGCAACCACGGGTCCGCAGTGATAAATGACGCCGCCGTTCAGGTCGACCGGCGGATCGTGATGCGACAGGTGGTGATGCACCGCATCGCGGCCTGTGTAGGCGCGGCCGCTGATCAGCACCACATCGCCAACCTTCAGCGCTCGCACCTGCTCTTCGGTGATCGGCGCTTCGAGGCGAACCTCGCGGCCGGTGCGCTTGAAGCCGGCCTGGTCCATCATCGGGATGGTCGGCACGCTCGGATCGCGATACAGCCATGACTTGATCGCACCAGTCGTGCCCTCAAGCCTGACGCCGAGACGGCGATACGCCCAGCAGTCGTAGGCGACCGACACGAAGAAGCTTGCGGGCAGGCGATTCTGGACGCCGATCTTGCAGCCAATCAGCGAGATCTTTCCGCCGAATCCCATTGGGCCGACACCGAGCGTGTTGGCGGTGCGCATGATCTCGGCTTCGAGATCGGCCAGGCGCGGATCGGGATTGATGTCGTCGAGGCTGCGGAACAACTGCTGCTTCGCCTCGACATAACCGCTGGTGCGATCACCCCCGATGCACACGCCGATCGCGCCGGGCGCGCAGCCCTTGCCCTGCGCCTGCCAGACGGCGTGCAGGATCGCCTTGCGCACGCCGTCGAGCGTCCGGTCGGCGCGTCCAAGATGCGCCAGCTCCGACGGCAGCGAGTACTGCGCGTTCATGTTTTCGCAGCCGCCGCCCTTCAGCAACAGTTTCACTTCCACCTCGTCACGCTCCCACTGCTCGAAATGCATCACGGGCATGCCGGGGCCGAGGTTGTTGCCGGTGTTCTCACCGGTGATTGAATCCACCGAGTTCGGACGGAGCTTGCCGCGCTTGGTCGCTTCGGCAATCGCCTCCTTGATCTGCTTCTTCATCCAGATCTGGTTGGCGCCGACCGGGGCCTTGATCTCGAAGGTCGGCATGCCGGTGTCCTGGCAGATCGCGCCTTCGACTTCAGCAGCCTGGTCGATGTTCTGCTTGATGATGTTGAACGCTTGTCCGGCGCGCGAAGACTCGTCTTCAGTGCTGGCCGCGTGCCTCATGGCGGCGCGGACGTCCGGGGGAAGGTCGGTAGAGGTCTTGACGATGAGCGCCAGGACCGATTCGAAGAATGACTGCATGGCCGTCCAAGTTTAATGCCCTTCGGCTTCGCTCAGGGCAACCTGAGCTCGTCGAAGGTTGGACGGCCATGATGCCGGGCTGCTACTGGTCGGCTTTGGTCAGAACGAACACCGCTCAAGACGGCCGCCTCATTTTTTCCTTAGTTTGCTCCCGTGACATGATTTGGCCGTGCAATTGAAGGCAGCTGCAGCGCTGTTTTGGATCCTGACCTCGGGATTCGCGCCGCCGTCGCGGGCGCAGCAGCCGCATCTCCCCCACGAGGGGCGCCACGGCGGCGCGTTTGCGACCGCCGCCTCCGACACCCTTCACGTGGAAGCGGTGTGGTCCGAGCAGCGCCGGGTCCGCCTGTTCCTCGTCAGAGCCAACGGCGACCCAATAACGCTCGACACGCTCCGTGACGTCCAGCTCACGGCTGTCGCCGGCGCAACCGAATCGGTCGCCGCGCTGATGGAAATCGACGGCCACTTCGAGGCGCGCATCCCGACGTTGCAGTTGCCGGCCGCGATCTCGGTGCGGCTCAAGATGCCGGACGACGCCCGCGAAGACCTGCTGGTCTTCACCTTCGACGACTACAGCAAGCAGATCGACGACATCGCGCGGCCGTCGCCGGCGGACATTCCAGACACCCTCAACGGGATCTTGCGGGTCCTGGAAGAAGATCGCCTGGCCCTGGGCCTCGGGTGCCAGCCCCGAAGGACGACGTCCAGAGGCCGTCAGCACGCCACCTGCGCCCGCATGGCCGCTCGGTCAGCCGGACATGATCGCGGCGATGCCCGCCCCGTTTACATTCACGGATGAGCAAGGCGAACAGATCCACGAAGTCGAGCTGCGCTCCGCGAAGATCGGTGGAAAGACGATCCGCGCGGTTGACCTGCGGCCGGGCACTGCCGCGCTCGTGCGCAGTGCGGAAATCATCGCCAGGAAGAACGCGAGCGACCAGGTGCTTGGCGTGTGGCAGCCAGGTGAACTCGCGGCGCCGTTCGCGATCAACGCCGGGTTCCGCGTGGAGCGAGGCGCACGACTCGCGTTGAGGATTCGGTATCGCAGGATTTACGGTTCGCCAGCATCGGATCGGAGCGAGGTCGGCATCTATTTCGCTGATCGGCGCGCAGCCTCTATCCACTCGCTCGAGTTCAGCAACACCGGCTCACCGGCCGTTACCTACACTGTCACTCGACCGTCGCGCCTGATCGCGATTCGTCCCGTGTCGGGTCCATCGGGCTCCATCGTCGCCATTACCGTCGCCCGTCGGGACGGTTCGATCCGCGATTTAGGTCGAGTGCAGATTCAGCGCGATTGGATTCGCCGCTATGTGCTGCAAGACGCTGTGACGCTTGCAACTGGCGACCAAATCGTAATGAGAACCACGCAGTCGGAGTCTGGCGCCTGGAATTCTCTGACTGCCGAACGATCCGATCCCGCCTCGCCGGTCCGCATTGCCCTAGAGCTCGTCAACTAGCTGCGGGGGCTTCTTCTTTGTCCGATGGGAAAGCCGCGGATTACCCCGGTGGCCAGGCCAGCGTGCGTCCGCCGAGGACATGCAGGTGGATGTGAAACACCGTCTGACCTGCCTGCGCGTTGCAGTTGAACACGGTCCTGAAACCGGGGCCATCGAAGCCGCGGTCTTTCGCAATCGCCGCCGCGGTCCTCACCATCGCACCGACCAACCCATCCTCGGCCGGCGACAGGTCGTTGAGCGTCGCGACGTGTTGTTTCGGGACCACCAGCACGTGCATCGGCGCCTGGGGATTGATGTCGTTGAAGGCGATCACGCGATCGTCCTCATGGACCTTGGTGGCGGGAATGTCACCCGCGACGATCTTGCAAAACAGGCAGCTCATGGTTCGGTGATCGTCCGTTCAATGATCGCCACGCGCGGGATCCGTTGTAGATCCGTGCTGATCTTCTTGACGCGTAGCGACGGGAATCCGCTGACCAGCTCCGTAACGGCGTCGCTGTGCCGATGACCCATCTCGATAAAGGCGGTGCCGCCGGGAACGAGGTGCGTCGACGCGATGTCGATGATCTGGCGGATGTCGCGCAATCCGTCTTCGCCCGCGGTGAGCGCCGTGCGCGGTTCGTACTCGCGCACTTCCGGTGACAGGTTCTCGTACTCCGGCTCCGTCACGTAAGGCGGGTTCGACACGATGAAGTCAAACGGACCCGAGGCGCTGCTCACATACGCGCATTCCACGAACGTGATGCGATCGCTGACACCATGGCGCTGCGCATTGGCGCGGGCGACGTCCAGCGCGGCCCGTGAGATATCCGTCGCCTTTACCTTCAATAACGGCAGCTCAGCCGCGGCCGTGATGGCGAGGCATCCGCTGCCGGTGCCGATGTCGGCGAGTGTGGCCGCGCGGGCCGGCAACTCCGGAGGCATGCAGGCCAGCAGCTCTTCGATGATGAGCTCTGTTTCCGGTCGCGGGATCAACACCGCGGCGGTGACGGCGAAATCGCGGCTCCAGAATTCCTGCTCGCCGCGGATGTAGGCCACGGGTTCACGGCGTGCCCGCCGCTCGATCAGCGGATCGAACCGCTCGATGAAGACCGGCTTCGCCTCGTCGATCTCGTGCGTCATCAGCGTGGCGCGATTCCAGCCCAGCACGTGGCGGGCGAGCAGGTTGGCGTCGCGCCCGGCCTCGCCGTCTTCGATCCCGGCGGATACCAGCCTGGATCGGGCGGCGTTGATCTTCTGGCGAAGGTTCACTTGGTCTCCGTTACTTCTCGCAGTTTCTCCGCCGTGTAGTAGGTCGTCAAGGCCCCGATCAGTTCGTCGAGGTTGCCGTCCAGCACGCTTTGCAGCTGGTGGCTGGTGAAGTTGATGCGGTGGTCGGTGACACGGCTCTGCGGGAAGTTGTAGGTGCGGATCTTCTCCGAGCGGTCGCCGGTGCCGACCTGGCCTTTGCGTTCCTTGGCGATGGCGTCGTTCTGCTTCTGCAACTCCGCCTCGTACAGTCGCGACCGCAGCACCTTCATCGCCTTAGCGCGGTTCTTCACCTGGGATTTCTCATCCTGCTGGGAGACCACGATGCCGGTCGGCAGGTGCGTGATGCGCACGGCCGAGTAGGTGGTGTTCACGCTCTGGCCGCCGGGGCCGCTCGAGCAGAACGTGTCGATGCGAATGTCCTTTTCGTGGACCTGGATGTCGATCTCGTCCGCTTCCGGCAGCACCGCGACCGTGGCCGCCGAGGTGTGAATGCGGCCGCTCGCTTCCGTGGCGGGCACGCGCTGGACGCGATGCACACCGCTTTCGTACTTGAACCGGCTATAGGCACCGCGGCCCTCGATGCTGACGACCACGTCCTTGATACCGCCCTGGCCGGCCTCGCTGAGCGACATCAGCTCGACCTTCCAGCGCTGGCGCTCGGCATAGCGGGTGTAGCAGCGGTACAAGTCCGCGGCGAAGAGCGCGGCTTCCTCGCCGCCCGTGCCGGCGCGGATTTCGAGCATGACGTTGCGCTCGTCGTTCGGATCCTTGGGGACGAGCAACATCTTCAGCTCGTCGGACACGCGCTCCTTGCGGACGTTGAGGTCGTTGAGCTCTTCGAGCGCGAGGTCGCGCATCTCCGGGTCGGTGCCCTTGATCAGTTCTTCGGCGCTGGCGATCTCGGCGTTGACCGCCTTGTATTCACGGTATTTCTGGACGAGCGGCTCGATTTCCGCGAGCATCTTGGACTGCTTGCGGTACTCGTTGGCATCGCTCTGGACTTGCGAGGTGCCGAGCGAGGCCATCAGCTCTTCGTACTTGGCCTCGGTCGACGCAATCTTGTCGAACATCTCTACATTGTAACTTGGGGGTGCGGGGTGCGGGTGCGCGAGTGCGGAGGGGCTAACCGCCGGAGACCGGCGGGAGGAAGGCGACCTCGTCGCCGTCCGCAACGGCGGCCGTGAAGCGTGAATAGTCGGCGTTCACCGCGCAGGAAATCGACTTTTCGTAGGCCGACAGTTCCGGAAAATCCGTCACCAGCGACTGCCACACGGCGCGCACGTCCGCGCCGGCCGGCGCCTCGCGCAGCAGCTCGCCGGAGCCGGCAATATCCCGCAGGCGGGCGAAGAGGCGGACCGTCACGCGCATGCGATGCGCATCGCTTCCTGGCGCGCGTCAGTGTTGTCGGGGTCGGCGGTCGCGCCCTCGATCCACACGTCGCCGCCTTCGAAGTACTCGTGCTTCCAGATCGGCACGATCTGCTTGATGCGTTCGATCGCGTAACGGCTCGCCGAAAACGCGTCCGCACGATGCGGTGACGCCGCGGCGATCACGACGCTGGCTTCGCCGATCTCCATCCGGCCGATGCGGTGGTGAATCGCCAGCCGAACGTCCGGCCACTTCTCGCGCGATTCCGCGACGATGACATCGAGACCGCGCAGTGCCAGCGGCTCGTAAGCCTCGTAATCGAGGTACAGGACCTTGCGGCCCTTGTTGTGATCGCGCACGAGGCCGAGGAATACGGCCACCGCGCCAATGCCGGACGTGTCGAGCGCGCGCACCAGCGCGTCCTGGTCCAGCGGCGCCGTGGTGATGGCGGTCATTTCCATCTGCACTTCATTGTATGCCGCCCACCTTCGCGCCCATCGCTTCGGCGGGCACGCGCCAGAAGTGATTGAGGGGGCGATGGCCCTTGCCCAGCGGAATGCCGTGGCGCATGGCGCCTTCGACGAAGGCCTTCGCGGCAGGCACCGCCTCAACCAGCGCGGCGCCCTTGGCCAGCTGTGCGGCGATGGCCGCGGCAAACGTGCAGCCAGTGCCATGTGTATTGGGGCCTTCAATTCGCGGACCGACCCATTCGTGAAAGGCGCCGTTCTCGAGCAGCACGTCGACGACCTCAGGCCCCGCGAGATGTCCGCCCTTGATCACGACCGCGGCCGGCTTCAGCATCGCGATCCGGCGCGCGGCCTCCTTCATGTCGGCCAGCGACGCGATGGTCATCTTCGCGAGCACTTCGGCCTCGGGAATGTTCGGCGTCACCACGCGCGCGAGCCTGAGGAGCGTCCATCGCAACGCGTGAACGGCCTCCTCGTCGAGCAGGTGATCGCCGCTCTTGGCCACCATGACCGGGTCGACCACGAGATTTGGCAGGTCGAGCGATTCAACCGCCGCCGCCACCGCTTCGACAATGGTGGAGTTGGCGAGCATGCCCGTCTTGACGGCATTGCACCCGATGTCCGCGACAACGGCCTCGATCTGGGCGGTGACGAAGTCGTCCGGCGCCACGTGAATGCCGGTCACCCCGATCGTGTTCTGCGCGGTCAGCGCCGTGATGGCCGAGGTGCCATAAACCCCGTGCGCGGCAAACGTCTTCAAATCGGCCTGTATTCCGGCCCCGGCGCCCGAATCTGAGCCGGCAATGGTCAGCGCGGCAGGCATACCCCTCGACTCCGCTTGGCGCAAGCCGGTAGAATTCTCATCCATGACATCCAGACCCTTTGTGTCGCACGCGTCCACGATTCTCGATCGCGTCAGCATGCGTGCTGCGTCCGCCAACGCGTGGACCGGCGTGCAGTTGCTCTCGGTCCTCTTCGTGACCGTGCTCACCGCGGCGGCGGCTCAGCTCAGCTTCCCGCTGCCCTTCACGCCCGTCCCGTTCACCATCCAGCCGATGATCGTGCTGATCGGCGCGGCGGCTCTCGGCTCCTCGCTCGGCGCGCTCAGCCAGATCCTTTATCTCATGCTTGGCCTCGCCGGGCTTCCGGTGTTCGCGTTCTCGCCCGAGCTGCCGCAGGGCTTTGCTCGCCTGCTCGGACCGACCGGCGGTTACCTGATGGCCTACCCGATCGCGGCATTCGTGACCGGCTTGCTCGCGGAACGCGGCCTCGATCGACGCTATCTGTCGTCGATCTTCGCGATGTCGATCGGCCTGTCGGTGATCTTCATGGGCGGCGTGCTGTGGATCGCGCGCTTCGGCGGATTGCAGACCGCGCTCGCCACCGGTCTCTACCCCTTCATCGTCGTTGACGTGATCAAGGTGGTGGCCGCGGGCCTGGTGCTGCCGACCGCATGGAAGTTCCTGCGGCACTGATTCCTGCCGGAGTGTGATTCTTGTCGGGGGGACGATCCTTGCCGGGACGATTGATACTGGCCGGGATCGTGTCACTGATCCTCTCGACCACCACCGACGGACAAACGCAACAACAAGGCGGCCACGAGCGTCGCCTGTTCCCTCCATCCGACCTCGGACTCCTCGACGCGCCTGATCGGGATCTGTGGCAGCGGCCCGATCAGATCATGGACGCGATGGGCATCGCCGACGCATCGATCGTCGCCGACATCGGCGCCGGCAGCGGCTGGTTCACGATCCGCCTCGCGCGGCGTGTCGGTCCACAGGGGCTCGTCTACGCCGAAGACGTGCAGAAGGAAATGATCAACGCCATCTCGCGGCGCGTCAGCCGCGAGGGCTTCAACAACGTGCGGCCGGTGCTCGGACTTGGCAACGATCCGCGCCTGCCTGCCGCATCACTCGACGCGGTGCTGATGGTGGACGCGTACCACGAGGTCGAAGACCGCGTCTCGATGCTCGCGAATCTCGCGAAGGCGTTGAAGCCTCAGGGGCGATTGGGAATCGTCGACTTCAGGTTGGATGGAACAGGCCCGGGGCCTGCGCCCGAAGAACGCGTCAGCCCGGACGTGGTCATCAACGACGCGAAGAAGGCCGGGCTCCGGCTGATTCGCCAGGAGCCGATTCTCCAGTATCAGTACTTTCTGATATTCGGGAAGTAGCAAGTATCAGGTCGCAGGAAAGAACGCTTGCCCCTTCTTGATAACTGATACTTGCATCTTGCTACTTCACTCAGACCGCAGCGCCAGCATCGGGTCGATGCGTGTCGCCTGCCGTGCTGGCACCCACGTGGCGAGCAGCGCCACGCCGCCGAGTCCGCCGATCACCGCGATGTAGGTGACGGGATCGAACGGTTGGACGCCGAACAACAGCGACGACAGCAGGCGCATCAACACTGCGGACGCGATCAGCCCCACCGTCAATCCAATACCGGTCAACACCAGGCCGCGCGACACAAAGATCCGTTGCACCGACTCGCTCTGCGCACCGAGCGCCATGCGAATGCCGACTTCACGGCGGCGCTGCGCCACGATGTAGGCGATGACGCCATAGATACCAACCAGGCCGAGCAGCAGCGTGACTGATGCGGCAATGCCGAGGATCACGAGCACGAACGACGTCTGCGCCATTGACTCGTTGTAAATCTCCTGCTGCGTGCGCACGCGCGCGAGCGGCAATCCGGGATTGACACTCCACACCGCCTGCTGCACTTCGCTCAGGAAGCCGGGTGACTGCAAGCGCGACGAGCGGATCACATATGCCAGCGAGCGCTGCACGAACGGCTTGCCGTCGAATCCCTGGGTCTTCATCGGCCAGTAGACGATCTTCGGCGCGGCAACGGTAGCGCCGTCCTGCCGCTCATCGCCGTAGACGCCGACAATCTCGACCCATTGCGCCACCGACGGATTCCGTCGAATGCGCCTGCCGATCGACGCAGCCGGCTCCTTCCAGTACTCGCGCGCGAGGTTCTCACTGATGACCACGACCGGCTGGCCGGTGTGCGCGTCGGCCCACGTCAGCGCGCGACCCGCCACGATCGAGTTGCCCATCGTCTCGGCGTAGCGCGCGCCGATGTATTTGTGACGGCGCAGTGGCGGGATGGCGCCTTCAGACTTCGGGAAGTCCTCGACCCAGACCGGATCATTGTTGCTGTTGCCATCCATCGTCACCGACGACGTGACGCCCACGGAGGTAACGCCGGCCACAGCCTCGATCTTCCTGACGATCTGCTCGTGCGTCAGCGCCACTTGATCCGAGTCCGACATCACGGCGAACGGAATCGAGATCCGCATGGTGAGGATTTCCTGCGGGTTCGTGAAACCGGGCGGCACATCCCGAATGGCGACGAAGGTGCGAACCATCAGTCCCGATGCCACCAGGAGCACCGCCGCGAGTGCCACCTGCGCCACCACCAGGGTGTTGCGCGCGCGGTGCCGCTCACGTCCCTCACTTGAACCGCGTGAGCTGTCCTTCAGCGCCGACGCCATGTGCGGCCGCGCGTACTTCAGGACCGGGATCGCGCCGAAGACCAGGCCCGCAACCAGCGAGATGCCGAGCGTGAACATCAGCACCAGCGGATCGAGTCCGATCTCGTTGAGTCGCGGCAACTGGGCCGGCCGCAGATAGAGCAACAACTGGATGCCGCCGTAGGCAAGTGCGGTGCCGAGCACGCCGCCAACCAGCGCGACCAGCAGCGACTCCGACATCAACTGCCACGCCACTTGCTTCGCTTCAGCGCCCAGCGCGAGACGCACGGCGAGTTCCTGCTGTCGCGCCTCGGCGCGAACCAGGAACAGGTTGGCGACGTTCGCGCAGGCGACGAGCAGCACCAGCCCCACCGTGCCCAGCAGGATCCAGAGCATGTTGCCGATGTCGCCGATCACGTCGACTTCGAGCGGCCGCACCAGCGGGCCGAACTTCGCATCGTCGAACATTTTTTGCGAGAAGCCGGGAGGAAGCGGGAAGCGCTGGGTGAGGGACGGCAACAGCCGGGCCACGTCGGCATTCGCCTGGGCAATCGTGATCCCGGGCTTCAGGCGCGCGAGGCCTTGATAGCTGAAGCCCGCGGCATTGATCGCGGTGCGATCGAACTTGAATGGCACGATGATCGACGGGTTGGCGCGAAGGAACTTGAAGTCTTCTGGCAGCACGCCGATGACTTCGCGCGCCGTTCCGTTCATCGTGATGCTCTGCCCCACTGCTCCCGGATTGCCACCGAGCGCGCGTTGCCAGTACTGATGCGTCACCATTACGACGTTCGGGCCGTTGGGCAGATCGTCCTCGGGACTGAACTCGCGGCCCAGCGCGGGGCGAATGCCCAGTGCGTCGAAGGTGGCGTCGGTGACACTCAGGGTCTCGACCTGCTCGGGTTCACCGCGGCCGGTGATGGTGGACGATCCGTTGCTCCACAGGCCGATATGCTCGAACGTCTCCGCGGCGTCCTTGAGCATGAAATAAGTGGCTGCCGACTGCTGCAGCTCGCCGGCCATCACCCCAGGCGCCACCAGCCATACCCCGACCAGTGACTTCGGGTCCTGATACGGCAACGGTTTGAGGATGATCCCGTTGACGACGCTGAAAATCAGGGCGTTGGCGCCGATTGCGGCGCCCACGGTGATGATGGCGGTCAGTGCAAATGCCGGGGTCTTGAAGAGGCGGCGGAGAGAGTGTTTCACCCAAACTGAGACGATTCCACCCCGGTTGAAGTTGCACATTGCGACGTTTGGGGTCAGGTCCCAATTGCACGGTTTCAACAACGAGGTCGTGCGTCGTGGCAGAGCTAGGTGATAATGGCCGCTCTCCTCCCCGGAGTGGTGTCATGAAGGCCCTGATTCGTACTGTTGTTCTGGCCGTTTTCCTGCTTCCCTCGATGGTTTCTGCCCAGGAACCGCATCCCTTTGCGGGCGCATGGAAAGGCATGCTTGGCGCTGAAGGCGCCCAATCCGAGGTCCGGATCGAGTTGCGCATCGAAGGCGATGTGGTGACCGGGCCGATTCAGGCTCCAGCCGGCGAGATCTTCATGCAGCCCGGCAAAGTGACGCCCCGCGGCGTGTCGTTCACGAGCGGGCCGCTCAATCCGCAGGACCGCGACGTCCCAATGGTGTGGACCGGGCAGGCAACCGACGAGAACACCCTCACGTTCGTCGTGACCGCGGAAGATCTCGAAGGACCGACCTTCCAGCTCATCGTCACGCGAGCCACTGATCGTCGTTAACCCGGCGGCGCGATCCCTTCAATCATCGACACGACCGGGTGCGGGAACGCCCGCCCCGGCGTAAAGCCGCTGTGCGCGAGTAGCCGGCGGAAATCTTCTTCGGTGCGTTCGCGCCCTTCGTTACACACCATCATCATCTGCATATCGGCCCCGGCGACCATCGGGTCTGGCTGAGTCCGATTGATGAACGACTCGATGATCAGGACCTTCTGGCCAGGCTGCATCGCCGCGCGGACGGTCTTGAGGATGGCGATCGATCGTTCGTCATCCCAGTCGTGCAGGACATTCTTCAGCGTATAAAGGTCGGCTCCAGTCGGCACCTGCTCGAAGAAGTTGCCCGGCGTGAGCGTCACGCGGTCAGCGACGCCGCGATGCTCGAGCAACACGCGCGCGAGCTCCAGGACGCCCGCCGCATCCACGAGCGTCGCGCGCAGATGGGGATGCCGCAGGAGAAGCTCGGACACCAGCGTGCCGCGGCCGCCGCCAATATCGCAGATCGTTGCGACCTCCTGGAAGGGATAGCCGGCGGCAACAAACGGCGCGTCGCCGAGCGTGAACCCCATCATCGCCTCCGCAAAACACTCGCGTTCACCGGGGTGTTCGTCGAACCACGCCCACACGCTCTTGCCATGCACGCGCTCGAACGCGTTCTTGCCGGTCACGAGCGTCTGGTCCATGTCGAGCCACGACCGCACGTTGGATTCGCTGGCGAAGTACTCCACGAAGTTCGCCGCGCGCGAGTGGTGACCGCTTACCAGGACCCGCGACACCTTGTTGTGCTCGAAGCGCCGATCCGGCCGCATCGTCAGGAAGCCGGCCGAGGCCATCAAGTGAAGGAAGCGAAACGTCGTGTCTGGATCGCGCTTCAGTTGCCGAGCGATCTCGCCAGCGGCGATCGGACCTCCCTCCAGCAATGGCACGTAGTGCTTCGCGAAGGCCGCGGTCGACATCGTGAACGCGACGCCGGTCGCGCGCTCGAGCACGATCAGCTCTGGCGGCGTGATCGCGTGGACGAGCCTGAGGAGGAACGCGCGCACGCCAAGCGCCGCGCGGATCACCCACGCCGACGGCGGCGCAGGCATCGCTCCCGACGGCACGCCAGGAAATGAAGAAGCAGTCATGGTGCGACAGTGTATGAGACGTGCCGGAAATGAAAAAGCCCGCGAGGATTGCTCCCCGCGGGCTGATGGGTCCGCTGTTCAGCGGCACGTAGCGCGTCGAACTAGAACGCCGAGCACTGGCCCGACTTGCCGCTCGCGGTGTTGCCGCCGCCGGTGATCCCGCCGGTGTTGGACGAGCACTGCAGCTGCTTGCTGATCATGTTGCCGAACACCCGGATCGCCGCGGTGTTGCTCTGAATCTGCACCTGGCCGGCGATGGTGTTACCGGCGCACGCTGGGGTCGATCCAATGAACACCGGCGACGCGTTGCCGTCGATCTGCACGTTCTTCGCGACAGAAGCGCCGCACATCGTGCTGGTCGGACGACCCGCCGGCGTGTTGCTCAACTGCACCTGGCCCTGCATCACGGCGCCAGGTCCGATGTTGAAGACCGCCCCGTTCGAGAGCTGCAGGTTGCCACCGACCGTGCCACCCGTGACGTTGACCGCTCCGGTTCCGGCGAGTTGAACATTGCCACCCACCGATGAGCCGGTATTGACCGTCAGCGTGCTGCCGGGCTGCATCTGCACGTTCCCGCTCACCGTCGTGCCGTTGGTGAGGATCAACGTGCCGCCGTTGACATTCACGTTACCGCCCAGCGTTCCGCCGCTGAACGTCATCGTCTGACCCGGTCCGACGGTGGTGGTGCCGCTCGGATTCACTGTGACGGTGAAGGTGTTCGTGCCGGTGTTACCCGCGGCATCGGTCGCCGAGCACGTGACGGTCGTCGTGCCGACCGCAAAGGTCGAACCCGACGCGGGCACGCAGCTGGTAATCAGTGCGCTCGTCACGGCATCCGTAGCCGACTGGCCGCTGTAGGTGACGACGCGTCCCGCCGGGATGTTCTGCGTCGTGGTGATGTTCGCCGGGACCGTCACGACCGGCTTGGTCGTGTCGACCACCGTGATGGTGAACGAATCCGTTGCCGTGGCGCCGGCGACGTCCGTCACCGTGCAGCTCACCGTCGTCGTGCCGATCGGGAACGTGCCCGAGCTGGCGGTGCAGACCGGTGTCTTCGGACCGTCTTCGTTGTCGTTACCCGTCGAGGTGAACGTAAACGCGCGACCCGCGGCGCTCGTCGCTTCACCAGCCAGGTTCGGCAGGTCAACGATCGTCGGAGCGGTGTTGGTGATCGAGACGGTGAACGAACCCGTGCTGGTGTTGCCACGCGTGTCCGACGTGCTGCAGTTCACCGTCGTGGTGGCGATCGGGAACGTGCTGCCGCTGGCCGGCGAGCACGTGACCGCGGTCGACCCATCAACGATGTCGAGCGCCGTCGCCGTGTAGTTGACCACGTTGCCGTTGGCGCTCGTCGCAAACGCCGGAGCGATCATCGGCAGCGTCAGCACCGGTGCGGTGGTGTCGCCCACGGTCACCGTGAAGGAGCCGGTTGCCGTCGCCTGGGCGACGTCCGTCACCGTGCACGACACCGTCGTGGCGCCGAGCGGGAAGGTTGAACCCGACGCCGGCGCACACACCGCCTGAAGCGTGCCCTCTTCGAGGTCGTTGCCTTCGGCCGTGAAGCTGACGACCGCGCCGTTGGCGCTGGTCGCTTCCGTCGTAATGCTCGACGGTGGCGCGAAGGTCGGCGCGTTGTTGGTGACCGTCACCGTGAAGGTGCCGCTCTTCGAATTGTTGTTGTCGTCGGTCGCCGTGCAGGTGACAGTCGTGTCACCGATCGGGAAGATGCTGCCGCTGGCCGGCACGCACACCACAGTCGGCGTGGCGTCGACGATATCAACAGCCGTCGCGCTGAAGGTCACGGGGCGTCCGGCGGCGCTCGTCGCCGATGCCGGTGCGATCACGGGGAGCGTCAGCACAGGGGCCGTCGTATCGCCCACCGTCACCGTGAACGTGGCGGCGGCGGTCAGGTTCGCTGCGTCGGTCACCGTGCAGGACACCGTGGACGCGCCGATCGGGAACGTCGAACCCGATGCCGGCACACACACCGCCGCGATCTGACCGTCTTCGACGTCACCACCCATTGGGGCGAAGGTGGCGATCGCACCGGTTGCACCTGTCGCTTCCTTCGTAATGTCCGCCGGAGCCGTGAACGTCGGCGCGTTGTTGTTGATCGTCACGACAAACGCCGCCGACGCGGTATTACCACGCGAGTCAGACGAGGTGCACGTGACCGTCGTCTGGCCGAGCGCGAAGATGCTGCCACTCACTGGCACGCAAGCCGTCGCCGTCGAGCCATCGACAATGTCAGCGGCCGACGCGGTGTAGTCGATGACGCGGCCGGCCGCGCTTGCCGCGAACGCCGGCGCAATCGTCGGCACCGTCACAACTGGCGCCGTCGTGTCCTGGACGGTGACGATGAACGAGCCCGTCGCCGTGGCCTGGGCACTGTCAGTCACCGTGCAGCTCACGGTCGTCTGGCCCACCGCAAAGATCGAGCCCGACGCCGGTGCACACACCGCATTCAACGGTCCGTCTTCCGCGTCGTTACCGCCGGCCGTGAACATCACAGCCGCACCATTCGGGCTGGTCGCCTCAACAGCGGGCACCGTCACTGCGGTGAACGCCGGCGGGTTGTTCGTCACGTGAACCACGCCGCTTCCCGTCGTCGGAACAACCGGGAAGGCGCCGGTGCTGTCGGCATAGAAGCCGGCCGCATCCGAGAACGTCGCGGTCGCCGTGTAGTCGCCGACCGCGGCGATCGTCACCGTCACCTGCGCCACACCCTGAGCATTGGTCGTGGCCGTGGCCCAGCTGCCATCAGTGAATGAGAACGAGACGGGCTGGCCGGCGATCGGCGCACCGCCCGGCATCGTCGCCAGCGTCGCGCTCACCGTGAACGGCTTGGTTGCCGAGCCGGTTGCCGGAGCGACGGTCAGCGTCGTGCGCTGGTAGACCGCGACGGACACCGCGTTCGCCGAAGATGCGTCAAGACCGGCCGTGGCGGCGAAGGACGCACTGATCGTGTGCGCGCCCTTCATAACCGGCGTGAAGACGAAGGACACCTGGCCATTGGCGGCCGAAACGGCGCTGCCGCTGAAGGTCGTCGAACCGTCAGGCGCGGTGACGGTGAAGAACACCGTTTCTCCGGCAGCCGGACCGGCCGGCGCCGACGTCCGTGTCAGCGTCGTGCTCACGGTCAACACGTTGCTGACCGCGGAGAAGGATGGCGCACTCAGCGCGCCGAGCGAAGTGGTCGCACGCGCGATCGTGAGATTCGTCGAGGCGGTCGTCGGTATCGCATTGCCGTTGGCGTCGACGAAGTAGTCAGCGAGATTACTGAAGCTCGCGGTCACCGGGAAGGTGCCGCCGCTGACGAACACGCTGCTGACTCCCCCAGTTCCGTTTCCATCCGTGGTAGCGGACGAGGGCGGCACCACGCCGTTGAACGAGAAGTCGACTGTCTGTCCCGCCAGCGGAGTGTTGCCCGGTATGGTCAACAAGGTGGCACTTATCGGCGTCAGCGCGCCGGCCACGCCGGTTGCCGCATTCACGACCAGGTTCGTCCGTTGATACACCGACAAATCGGCGGAACGCTGCGCAGCCTCCAATGCGGTGTCACCGGCAAATTGAACCGTCACGCTGAATGCACCGCGGTTGACAAGAGTGAACGAGGCCTGCGCCAAGCCATTGGCATCGGTCATCGCAGAAACCGTCTGCGTCACGCCCGGACTCGCGAGCCTGAACGTCAGCGGCACGTTTGCCACCACTCCCGCCGGCACCGACGTGCGAGTGAGAGTCGTCGCTACGGTGAGGGTGTCCCCGACGAGTGACGTCGAGGGAACCATTAGCGGCGAAAGAGCCGTTTGCGCCGAGGCGACCGCAATGCCGGCGTCGGCAGTAGACCCTGCGTAGTCATTGGCGGCGTTGAACGTGGCGTGTGCGCTCACGAAGGTGGCACTGGGGAACGACACCGCTACGAAAGCCACACCGTTAGCGTCCGTGACAGCATCCGTCGACAGCGCCGCGCCGCCGAACGAGAAGTTCACGATCTGTCCCGCGACCGGCGTGTTCTGGGGTGAGGCGATCAGCGTGGCGCTGACCGTGGCCTGGCCACCGGCGATGGCGCTGACGGGAGCCAACGTCAGCGTCGTGTTCTGTGTTGCGCTGAACGCCGTCGCCGCCGATGTGCTGGCGTCGAGCGACGACGAACCCGCAAACGACGCCGAGACCGTGTAGGGGCCGCGTGCCGTGGCATTGAACGTGGTGGACGCAACGCCGTCAGCACCCGCCGACGTCGCGAGACTCGTCACGCTTCCGCCGGGGCCCGTGAAAGTGAACGTGACCAGGCCGGCAACTGGGCCGGCGGGATTCGTCACGCGCGAGAGCACTGACCTGACGGCCACAGGCTGGCCGACGATCGGCTGACCCGACGTGATCAACGGCGTCGATAACGCTGACGTTGCCCTGTTGATGGCGACGATTCCCGAGGCCACCGCCGGTGCGACTTGTCCCAGTGCGTTGGCGTAGAACGCCGACGCGCTCTGGAAATGGGCGGAGACTGTGTAAGAACCCGCCGCACCGAATGTTGTCGTGGCCAACGCAACACCGTCAGCCGCGGTCACGGCTGTCGGATTCGCCGGGCTGCCCGGCGCAAGTGAGAAGGAGATGGTTTGGCCGCTCAGCGGCACGCTCCCTGGCACCGTCACCAGTTGCGCCGAGAGTTGCGCCGGAACACCGGTAACACCGGTGGCTGGCTGCAGGCTCAGTGTGACTTTCTGATACACCGTCGCTGAGGCGTTGCCAGAGGTCGACGGGGCCAGCGAACTGCTGCCGGCGAATGCCGCGTTGACGGTGAACTGGCCACGAGCCGTCGCCGGGAATGACACCTGCGCGATGCCGGCGGCGTTGGTGGTGCCGGTCAGCGTCTGCACCGTGGCTCCGCCGGGGTTGCCCGCGTCACCAGTCAGCGTAAATGTCACCGCTTGGCCCGCGGCCGCCCCGGCAGGGGCCGAGGTGCGGGTCAGTGTTGCCGAGATCGCGACGGTGTCACCAACGAAGTTGGTGGCTGCGATCGTCAGGTCGCTCACCGCCGTGGTCGCCGCGACGATCGTGTAGGCCGCGGTCGCCGAAGAAGCGGCATATCCCGGCATGCCGGTGAAGCTCGCCGTGTACTGTCCGTTGACGGCGGCTGCCGGCGTAAACGCGACAGACACCGTGCCGTCCGCCTGCGTAATGCCGCTGCCGAGGTTACCGCCGCCAACCTGCGCGAAGGTAACGGTCGCGCCAGCGACTGGCGCGCTCGTCGCGGTGTTGCGAAGCGTCGCGCCGAGCGTCACCGGGGTGCCCCTGGTGCCGGTGAACGCACCGAGCACGATGGTCGTCGCCACCGCCGCCTGCACGTCGGTGTTCGCCGCCGAGGAATCAGCAGCCGCAAGCCCGTTGCGGTTCAGTTCATCTACAGTCGGGGTGTAGCTCGCGGTCACGGTCTTTGCGCCGAGCGTGGACCAGGTGAAGTTCGCGGTGGCCACGCCGGCAGCATTGGTTGTGGCAGTCGCGGTGTTAATGGTGGCGCCGGCCGTCGTGAACGTCACCATGCGGCCAGGGCCCACGGGCTGACCCGAGGGAATCGCAACCACCGTGGCGCTTACAGGGGAACTCACGTTCTGCGAGGCAACACCCGCCGACATCGTGACCTGCGTGCGCTGCCGGACCGTGATGGTGCCGACAGGCGACGTGACGCCGCCATTGAGCGCGTCATTACCGGCGAAAGACGCCGTCGCGGTGTAATTTCCGGTTGCCGCCGGCGCCGGGAACGTCGCCGTGGCCACGCCAGAGATGTTGGTCGGTCCGGCCGAAATCTGTGACACCGCACCGCCGGGTGTCGTCAGCGAGAAGTCCAGGGTCGCGCCAACGCCGTAAATGCCGCCGTCGGTCCAGTGACGATTGAGGACCGCGCTGATCGGCAGCGGGAAGCCCACGCTCGGCAGCGGATTGGTGCTTCCCGTCGGCGCATTCACGCTCGTCGTGGCGCGCTTGATCGAGACCAGGCTCGAAACGTCGACCTGAGGGTTGAGGGCGATGCGGTCACCGGACCGATCGTGGCAACGCAGCTTGGCGAGTTCTACATTCGGAACGGCTCGGTCACGGGCAACTCGATCCAGTTCACCAGCGCCAATCTCGTCCAGGGCGAAGGCCCCGCTCTCGTGTGGACCGGGCAATTGACCGGTTCCAACGAACTCGCCTTTTCGGTCATGCCTGAGTCCGGCGATGGACAGGCGTCAGAGTTCGTGCTGACCAAGCGCGATCCGGTCCCCGGCCGCCGGTAGGCGCCGCGCCCCGGCTACTCTTTCGACAACAGATACCGTCCAAACCCGGCGTCGCGCTGTAACACGAAGTCCACAGCGCGATAGCCCCTGGCCAGGTACTCCTGGAACATCTGGCGCACATCCATGCGCCAGGCAAGCGCACGCTCAGGCGCTTGCTGCTGCATCTGCGTAAAGCCGGTCGGAATCTCAATCCAGATCCGTCGATCCGAGCGCGTCAAGTCGATCGCCGTCGTCTTCCGCCACTCCCCTTCCATCGTGGTGGTGTTGACGACGGGCGCGTCGCTCACTTCCTGCGCGCGGGCGCGCAGCGCCGTCGGCGTCTCGAGCCGGCGGACGACGTGCGCCGAGGTGAGGTTCCAGCTGAGGACAATGCGATCGGTCGGCGTGCCGCGATGCAGGGCGCTGGTCGATTCGCCGTAGAAGTTGATCGCGTATTCACTGACGACGCCGCCGAGCTTGGCGAAGTTGAAGTGCGCGTTCATCGCCTGCATCGGATCGAACGTCCACTCGATCAGGTCGTAGCCCTGCGCCATGGCCCGCTCGCGCTGCGCCAGCTTGAGGCGATAGCCAAGTCCGCCGCGATAGTCGGGAAGGACGCCGGCCATATGCGACCACATCATCGGCTTGCCGTCTTTCCGGCCGACCACAGCGTAGGCAAACCCGACAAGTTTCCCGGGAGAGGCCGGCTCATACGCCCCCACGAGCACCGCGCCGCGATGCACCGTGAAGATGAACACCGGGATGCCGACCATGTCGGAGGCATCGGTGTAGCCCCAAATGTCTTTCTCGAGCTGAACCACCTGCCGGAACTCGTCGATGGTCGTGAGGTCGCGAATCTGGATGTCTGCCATTAGTCGATGTGCGCTGCCAATTCGTTCAGCGTGGTGATCACGGGCAATCCCTCGGGCAGCGTGTAGGGCACCTCGCCCGATCGCCGCAGCAGGACCGCGCGCCAGCCCGCCTGGAGCGCGCCCTCGATATCGTGCTTGAAGCTGTCGCCGACCATGATCGATTCGGCGGCGGTGACCTTCGCCCGCGCCAGGGCCTCGTCAAAGATGCTGCGGTGCGGCTTCATGTAGCCATGTTCGGCGCCCGACACCGAGACAGTGATGATGTTGGCGAGCGAGAAATGCTCGCGGAACGCATCGAGGCTGCGGTGCGAATTGGAGATCGCGCCAACGATCAGCCCGCGCTTCTGCAACGACTCGAGCACCGGCGCCACGTCGTCATACATCTCGAAGTGATGGTTGACCGACCACTGCTCGTAGATGGCGCGCGCCACCTCGATCACCTGGGCGCCGCGTCCTCCCATGTGCTCGATGATCGACGCGGTGTAGTGCACGAAGAGATCGTGGTTGTAGATCTGCTCTTCGACCTCGTCGAGGATGATCGACGAGGCCGCAGTGGCGGCATCGAACGTCGACGGATCCACCTCGATCCCGTGTGCCGCGCATGCGCGCCGGTATCCTTCGGCCTGAAACGTCGGACCTGGATAGATCAAGGTGAAATCAACGTCAAAAAATATGGCTTTGATCACGTGGACGAGCCCGAGGACAGCCCTAGGCGTTCTTGCGCCGGACGCGCTTCTTCGGCGTGGATTCCGCCGCGGCTCGCTGCGGCTTCTCGAGCTCCTCGCGCACCAGCCGCGTCACCGTTTCCGACAACTCGCGCAGCACGGCGTCCTTGAGGTGTTCGACGCGATTCTCGCGGTGCGACCGGAGGATGGCGATCTGTTCGCGCGTAAGGAACAACTCGGCGAGATCGATTTTCAGGGCCGCGGCAATGCGCGACAGCGTGGCGGTGTCGGAGTCACGTCCATGCTTGACAAGATTGGTGAGCGTGTTGGGGCGGACGGAAGCGCGTTCAGCGAGTTGCCGTTGCGTCCATCCTCGCTCGCTCAGATAAAACGCGATCGCTTCTCCCCACCGCGTGCCCGGCACCCTGCCACTGTAGCGTATGGCTTCGCCCCGGTTCAATAAGCGCAACGATATCAACAAGTTGCGATAGATGCGCCTTGTCTCGGCGCGCTGCGCGGATGACATCGCTCTTGAATGATATACGGTGTCGTTGAATCGATATTCGCGGCATGAGTTTCGCGTTGACCACGCCAACATCGCAGAAATTGCAATGTTCGCTACAGCTCCCTCGGAAATCGCGCCTCCGAGCCGCTTTTTCGCGTGATCAAATCCTTATTGAATGATATTAGGTGACATCAGGACGATATCCCGCGCATGCCCTCACAGCCCGTTCTGGCGGCGACCCACCGCGTGTCGATCGTGGTCGATCGAGTGAGAGCCAACCTGGCGCATGACTGGACCGTGCCGGAGATGGCGGCGGTGATCGGTGTCAGCTGCAGCCAGCTCCGGCGCCTGTTCGTCGATCAACTTGGTGCTACACCCCGGCAGCGTTTGTGCAACTTGCGCCTCGAAGCCGCCGCCCGCCTGCTGGCGGATCCGAGCATCCGTATCAAGGAAGTCCAGATACGTGTCGGCATTTCGGATGCGAGCCATTTTTGCCGCGACTTCCGCGAACGGTTTGGCGTGTCGCCAACCGAGTATCGCGAATCGCTGCTGCCTCTCCTGCGAACGGACACCAGCGACAGTGATGCGCGATGGCGCCAACAGAAGAACGATTCCGCCCATTGAGAAGCGCGTGCGGCGATCGCATCGTCGTTCCTGCTCGTGACCATGAAGGTCGCGCAGCAAGGAGATGCACATGATCCCAAGCCGACGCCAGTTTGTCGCCGCCATCGCCGCTGTTCCGTTCACCTCTCACATCGCCAGCGCGCAGAGGCGTGATCAGCCCGCTGCCGCAGATCCGGTCCTCGAGCAGATCGTGGCGGAACTGCGCGCGCTTGGCTCCGAGTTCGAGAAAGCCCAGCCCGGCGCCCGCAAGTCACTGCTTCGTGCCATGGAATCGACGCTCTCCACCGGAGCGTCGCACCTGCAAGCCAACTACGACGGGCGTTTACAGGCCGTCTTGCGGCGCCGGGAATCCCGCCTGGGCCGGGCGGCGCTGGTGGACGAACTGGTGCAACATGCGCACGATGCACGGGCCGTTCAGGTGACGCGCGATGCGGTCGAGACCGCGATGGACAGGCTGGCCCGGCACGGGATGTCCGGGGGACTCCGGGACGCCGAGCGCACCATGCGCAAGATCCGGCTCCAGGCACCAGAAGCCATCCAGGCGGCCGCGCTGGGTTCGTCGCAGTACGACTACTGCGCGGATCTCATCTGGATGATCAACAACCTGGAAGGGATGGTCGCGATCGTCTGCGCCATCGCCGTCCTCGAGCCCACGTGGGGCGGCGAGATACCGTGCGCCGCCCTGACGCTGGCCCTGGGGCTGCTGCTCGTGCAGCGCGCGTGGTTTTGCTGAGCATGTGGAGGTGTGGGAATGGCGGTGCGATATGCAAGTCACTGGTTGAAGACTCGGCAGCAGGCGTGGTGGCAGAGCGCAGTGTTGCTGGCGGTGTTGTCCACCTTGCTCGCCTGGCGGTTCACCACCCATCCCTTCCCCGTCGCCTTCGCGTTGGTGCTGATGGCCCTGGCGCCGTTCGCACTCGCGTTCCAGGCGTCGCGCTTCCTCGAGGCGCAGGAGCGCATCCATAGCGAGCCCACGCCGGAGATGGCGTTCGTGTTTCGATTCGTCGCCAACACTCCTCTCGCATTTAGCGGAATCATGTTGGCACTTCTGTCGGCACTGGGCAGATAGCAAGTGGCACAAGAGGCGTGCCGTGAAACTTCCACGCACGCCTCATTTCATCGACATGGCACGCCTATTTCGTTGACTCGATCGTGACGCACCGATAGTTTCGCGATTATCGGAGGATCGATGTCCCGCTCACGAATCAACGCACGTGAACCGCTCTCTCCACTCGCAATGCTCGTTGCGAGCGCAGCCGCAAGGCACACCAGTCGTCGAGGCGCCGATATGCAGCGGGCAATCGTCGAGTTCGCACAGGTCGCGCGCCTGTCAGTGCTCGAACATGGAATCGTCGCAAGCGAGGATGTGAGGACCGCGATCGACACGGTGGCGACCCGATACCTGGGCCGGGCCGCGGCCGACCGCGAGTTGACGCGATCGTGCGGCAAGGTCAGCGATCCACAGGTGCGCAACGCCATCGAGGTCGCACATGGCCAGGTACTCGAACTCAGCGAGACGGCGCACTATTACGCAGGCATGATGTCGGGCCTGACCCTGGTGGAACTCGGCAAGAACCGGCGCTGACTCAGGCGGACGGCGTCCACGGACCCGCAACGGCAACCGTGGCTCGCTGCGGATCCAGCAGCCGGCGCGCGGCAGCTTCCGCTGCGCTCTTCGTCACTCCGCCAATCAGTCCCGGCAGGCGCTGGTCGTAGTCGAGTCCAAGACCGAAGGTATCGACCGATAGCAGGAACGACGCGATCGCCGCATTGGTCTCGAGCTGACGCGGGATCGAGCCGATCATGTAACTCTTTGACTCGTCGATCTCCTGATCCGTGAAGCCTTTCTCGAGCAGCGACTGAAGCTCCGCATCGACCGACGCTATTGTCTTCTCGACATTCGCGGCCGCCACGCCGGCCCTGATCGCGAACGGTCCCTGGCCGAACGTCGCATCGAGCGAGCTGAAGACGTAGTACGCCATGCCCTGGCGCTCACGGATGCTGTCGCCGAGCCGTCCGCCAATCGCATATTGCCCGAGCGCGTTGTTCATCACCGACATCGCGGTGTAGTCGGCATCCGACCGGCGGATTCCCGTGAAGCCGTAAACCACGTCCGTCTGCGACTTGTTCATCATCGGGACCGACACGAGTGCACGCGACGAAATTGACGGCGCGTCTGGAACGATGATGGCAGGCCGCTCCTTCGATGCGGCCGGCCACTCGCCGAACAGCTTCGACACTGCGGCGACGGCAGCCTCTTCTTCAACGTCGCCGACCACAACGACGGTGATGACCGACGGATCGAAGCCCTTCTGATGGAAGCGCACCAGGTCCTGCCGGCGTATCGCTTCGATACCCGCGATCGTGCCGCGCACCTTGCGCGCGTACGGATGGTCGCCGTAGAGCGCCGTGTTGAACGCATCAACGGCCATCGAGGCCGGATCGTCCTCCGCCTGCCGGATCGTCGTAATCAGCGTCTCGCGGCGGCTGGCGATCTCTTCGTCGGCAAAGCGCGGATGCCGCGCCACGTCAGCAACCAGCGACAGCACCGATGGAAAGTCGTCCGAGAGGCAGGTGGCGGCCAGCGCCATCTGGTGACGGCCGGCAATCACTGACAGCGACGCGCCACGGCCGTCGAGGTCGTCGGCAATGGCTTCCGCCGAGCGAGTGACGGTGCCTCGATCGAGGACCCGCGCGCAGAGCGCGGCCGTGCCGTCACGATCAAAGGGATCCGCATAAGCGCCCGTGCGAATGCCCACCAGCGTGCTGACCGCCGGCGTCGTGTGATTGGCCTTGAGGATCACGGTGACGCCGTTGTCGAGCGTCACTTGCTTGGGATTGAGCCCTGGCATTACGCCACCGCCTGCGGCTCGAACCAGCCGATCGTGCGATTCGAGGCCACCAGGTAGTTCGCGGCCGCGGCGTTCACCTGCTCAACGGTGACGGCTTCAAGCCGCTCTCGCAGCGCGTGGTACGCCTGCCAGGATGCGATCGTCTCGAAGTAGCCGATCTGGTGCGCGATGTCGGTGACGCTGTCGCCGTCGTAAACAAAGCGTGCACGCAACTGCGATCGCACCTTCGTCAGCTCTTCGGGCGTGATGCCGCCGGTGCGCAGCCGTTCGATCTCGCCCAGCACCACTTCTTCGACCGTGCCCAGGGTCTGCCCTTCGGCAACGCCGGCCGAAATGCCATACAGATACGGGTGCTGCGTGGGCATCAGCGCGCCGCCGACGTGCGAGGCAAGGCTCTTGTCGACGAGTGCGCGATAGAGACGCGCGCTGCGCTGCGGCCGCGCCACCCCGCCACCCGACCAGATGTTGAGACCGGCCGCACCGTTCAGTACCGCGTCGGCGACCAGCAGCGGAAAGAACGCGTCGTCTGCAAACGCCGGTGCGTGAAATGCCGCCTTCCAATAGGCGGTCGTCCCCGGCTTGCGCAGCACCACTTTCCGCTCAGCCTGCTGTTCGGGTTCGACCTGCTTGACGCGCGCCGGCACCGAGCCAGGAGCGATCCTGCCGAAGTGCTTCTCGATCGCCTTCAGGGTGGCGTCCGTATCGACATCACCGACCACGACAAGCGTCGCGTTCGAGGGCACGTAGTGCCGGCGGTAGTGACCATACAGATCTTCGCGCGTCATGGTTTCGAGATCCGTCTGCCAGCCGATGGTGGGGTGGTGATACGGATGAACCTTGAACGCGGCCGAGGTCACTTCGGTGTCGAGTAACTGTTCCGGATCGTTTTCGCCGCCCTGCAGTTCCGAGATGATCACCGTGCGCTCGGACTCGCAGTCCGCCGGATCGTACAGGCACGCATCCATGCGCTCGGCCTCGATGAACAGCATCCGATCGAGCGCGTCCTTCGAGGCCGTCTCGAGATACGTCGTCTGGTCGATCCAGGTATAGCCGTTCCAGCTGCCGCCGAACTTCTCGATGATTCCCTTCACCTGGTCGCGAGGGATGTTGCGCGTGCCCTTGAAGTTCATGTGCTCGCACCAGTGCGACACGCCGGTCACGCCGGGGCCTTCGTCCTTGGAGCCAACCCGGTACCAGCACCAGACCGACGCCAGCGGCGCGGTATGCACTTCCTGGATCAGCACTTTCAAGCCGTTGCCGAGCACCGTCTCACGGACCATGCCCCAGCGTACAATAGAGAGATAGCTATGGCCGACTGGAAAGAGACGTGCAATCTGCCGCGGACCGCCTTCTCGATGAAGGCGAACCTGGCAACGACTGAGCCTGAGACGGTGGCGCGCTGGGACGCGATGGACCTCTACGGCAAGATTCGCGGCGCCCGCAAGGGCGCGCCGAAGTACTTGCTGCATGACGGACCGCCGTACGCCAACGGCGAGATCCACATGGGCCACGCGCTCAACAAGATTCTCAAGGACCTCGTCGTCAAGTCGCACAACATGCTGGGCTTCGACGCGCCGTACATCCCGGGCTGGGATTGCCACGGACTGCCGATCGAGCTCAAGGTCGACCGTGAGCTCGGGCCGAAGAAGAAACAGATGAGCACGGCGGACTTCCGCCGCGCCTGCCGCGCGTACGCGGAGAAGTATGTCGACATCCAGCGCCGCGATTTCAAGCGCCTTGGCATCCTCGGCACCTGGGACGATCCCTACAAGACCCTGAAGTTCGAGTACCAGGCCGCCATCGTCCGCGCGCTCGGCAAGTTTGTCGAGCAGGACATGGTCTACAAGGGCAAGAAGCCCGTGCATTGGTGCACGCATTGCCGCACGGCACTCGCCGAAGCCGAGGTGGAATACGAGGCGCACACCTCGCCGTCGATCTATGTTGAGTTTCCCCTGAGCGACGGCAGCAAGGGCGAACTGGCGACGCGGGTGCCTGCGCTTGCCGGCAAGGATGTGTCGGTCGTGATCTGGACGACCACGCCGTGGACGATCCCGAACAACCTGGCGATCGCCTTCCATCCTGAGTTTGAGTACGGCGCCTACGACGTGGACGGCAAGGCCGTGATCGTCGCCAGGGATCTCGCCAAGACCGTCGGCGAGAAGGTCGGCAAGCCCTTCGACAAGCTGCTGGCCACGTTCACCGGCAGCGCCATGGAGCGGCTGGTGTTCCGTCATCCGCTGTACTCGCGCGATTCACTCGGCGTGCTCGGTGACTACGTGACGCTCGATGCCGGCACCGGTGCGGTCCACACCGCTCCCGGCCACGGCGCCGACGACTACAAGACCGGCGTGCGCTACGGTCTCGAGATCTACGCGCCACTGGATGCCGGCGGCCACTACAACGAGTCCGTCGAGCTGTTCGCCGGTCTCAAGGTGTGGGACGCGAACCCGAAGGTTGAAGCGGCGCTGAAGGAACGCGGCCGGCTCTGGCACCGCGAAGACTTCGATCACCAGTATCCGCATTGCTGGCGCTGCCACAATCCGGTGATCTTCATGGCGACGTCGCAGTGGTTCATCTCGATGGACGGCAAGCAGCTGCGCGAGAAGGCCCTGAAGTCGATCGACGACACGCGCTTCATCCCCGACTGGGGCAAGGCGCGCATCCACGGCATGATCGCGAATCGTCCCGACTGGTGCATTTCACGCCAGCGCACGTGGGGCGTGCCGATTCCGGCGATGGACTGCACCAAGTGCGGCACACCGGTGCTGACCAGGGCGCTCGTCGACAAGGCCGCGTCGGTGTTCGACCTCTACGGTGCCGACGCCTGGTACGAGCGTCCGGTCGAAGAGTTCATCCCCGAAGGCATGGCGTGCGCGTCGTGCGGCGGCAAGGAATTCGAGCGCGAGGGCAACATCCTCGACGTGTGGTTCGATTCGGGCTCCAGCCATGAAGCGGTACTGCCGTTCCGCGAGGATCACCAGTGGCCGGCAGACATCTATCTCGAAGGCAGCGACCAGCATCGCGGCTGGTTCCATAGCTCGCTGCTGGTGGGTGTCGGCACGCGCGGCCGCGCGCCGTTCAACCAGGTGCTGACGCACGGCTTCGTGATGGACGAAAACGGGCGCAAGATGTCGAAGTCGCTCGGCAACACCACCGCGCCGCAGGACGTCATCAAGCAGAGCGGCTCGGAGATCCTCCGCCTGTGGGTGTCGATGGTGGACTACCGCTACGACATCAACATCGGCAAGGAAGTGCTGACGCGCGCCGTCGAGAACTACCGCAAGTTCCGCAACGTCATCCGCGTGCTCGTCGCGAACCTCTACGACTTCGATCCGAAGGACGACAGCGTGCCGCAGGCGAAGATGCTCGAGATCGATCGCTGGGCACTCGCCAAGTACGCGGACGCGGCCGGGCGGATCGTCAAGGCCTACGAGGATTACGACTACCCGGCGATCTTCCAGGCGGTCAACCACCTGATCACGGTGGACCTCAGCGCGTTCTACGTGGACGTGACCAAGGACCGCATGTACACGTTCGGCGCCAGGTCCGAAGCGCGCCGATCGGGCCAGACCGCGATGTACATCATCGTCGACGGCCTCTGCCGCCTGCTGGCGCCGATCCTGTCGGTGACGATGGACGAGTTGTGGCGGCTGCTGCCCGGGCAGCGCGAAGAATCGGTGCACATGGCGCTCTTCCCGCGCGACCTCGAACAGTGGAAGGACGCGGCGTTGCTCGAGCGCTGGACCGCGCTGGCCGCCGTGCGCGACCAGGTGAACCTGCAGCTCGAAGAAAAGCGCAGGGACAAGACAATCGCCGCCAACCTCTCGGCGCGTGTTGTGCTGGAAGCGAATGGTGAGACGGCGAAGATCCTGTCTGACTACGTCGCATTCTTGCCAACCTTGTTTGGCGTCTCTGAAGTCGACCTCAGGACCTCAGGACCTCAGGACCTCAAGACCTCGGTTGAGCGCGCGACTGGCACGAAGTGCGAACGTTGCTGGCGCTACGTTCCGACCGTGAGCGAGGAGGCTGAACGCACCGGACTCTGTCCGCGTTGCGTTGACGCTCTCGCGGAACCGGTGAGCCTCTAAGTGCTCGCGACCCGCAGGCTCGAATTGATCATCACCCTGCCGGTGGTGGTCCTCGATCAGATCACGAAGGCGATGATTCGCCCGGCGCTCGCGCTGCACGAGAGCCGCGAAGTGATCCCCGGCTTCCTGGATCTCACGCGCGTGCACAACACCGGCGCCGCGTTCGGGATGCTGAACTCGGTCGAGTTCCCCTTCAAGACCCTGGTGCTGTCGCTCGTGGCCGGCATCGCGCTCGCCGGCGTAGCCTGGTATGCGGCGACCGTGCCGCTTACGGATCGGCTGGCGCGCATCGGCATTGCCGGCGTGCTCGGCGGCGCGATCGGGAACCTGATCGACCGGGCGAAGGACGGCTATGTGCTCGATTTCGTCGATGCCTACTGGGGCACCTGGCACTTCTGGGCGTTTAACGTGGCCGATGCCGCGATCACCGTTGGCGTGATCTTCATGATTCTCGATATTCTTGGACTAGGTAAACGTGCATCCAATCCTGTTTAGCGCTGGCCCGGTCACCATCTACTCCTATGGCGTCCTGCTAGCCTCGGCGTACCTGCTCGGCTTGTGGCTTGCGGTGCGCCGGGCGCGCGCCGCCGGCGTCGACCCCAACCGGATCATGGACCTCCTGATCTGGGTGATCATCGCCGCCCTCGTCGGCGCCAAGGCACTCCTCTTCATCGTCGACTTCCGTCACTTCACGAGCAGCTGGCAGGAATTCACGACGCTGTTGCGATCGGGCGGTGTGTTCTACGGCGGACTGATTGCCGCGATCGTCGTCTGCATCTGGCAACTGCGTAAACACCGGTTGCCGCTGTGGACCTCAGGTGACCTGTTCGCGCCGGGCATTGGCCTCGGTTACATGGTCGGCCGCCTTGGATGCCTGATGGCGGGTTGCTGCTACGGCAAGCCGACCGACGTCGCGTGGGCCATCACCTTCACTGATCCTGCCGCCAATCTCAATGTCGGCACGCCGTTGAACGTCGCGCTGCATCCCACGCAGCTGTACGAGGCTGCCGCCGGACTCATCCTGCTCGTCGCCATGCTGGTCCTCGAGAAACGCAAGGGGCACTTCCCTGGCCGCACCTTCTGGAGCTTCGCGTTCCTCTACTCGGTGCTGCGCTTCATCATCGAGTTCTATCGCGGCGACGATCGCGGCCTGGTTTTCAACATGGTCTCGACGTCGCAGTTCATCTCGCTCGTGCTCGCGCCCGTCAGCCTCTTCATGCTCTGGTACTTGAGCCGGCCGGAACGGCCGGCCGAGCCTGAGCTGGCCCAGGCTCCACGTAAGCCGAGATTTGTGTGAATCGCCACGAGTTCACTGCCGACGCCGATCACGCAGGTGATCGGCTCGATCGTTACCTGACCGGGCAGATTCCGGATTTCTCTCGCTCGCAGATCCAGCGGCTGATCGAGAACGGTCACGTCACCCACTCGCGCTACAAGAAGCCCAAGGCGAACAACGACATCCGCGAAGGCGATGTCATCAGCGTCGAGCTGCCGGAGGCGCAGCCGTCCACCGCGCAGGCAGAGGACATCCCGCTCGACATCCTCTTCAACGACGCCGACGTCGTGGTCGTGAACAAGCCTGCCGGCATGGTCGTGCATCCTGCGGCGGGCAATTCGACCGGCACGATGGTCAACGCGCTGCTCCATCACATCAAGGATCTCAGCGGCATCGGCGGCGAGGTGCGGCCGGGCATCGTGCATCGCCTTGATAAGGGCACGTCAGGCGTGATGGTCGTCGCCAAGAACGACGATGCCCACAAGGAGTTGGCGCGTCAATTCCACGACCGGGAAGTTGAGAAGGAATACGTGGCGCTGACGTGGGGCCTGGTGCAGCAACGCAAGCGCATCAACGCCGCCATTGGTCGCGATCCGAAGAACCGCGTGAAGATGTCAACACGCGCCGGCCGCGCGCGTCATGCAGTGACGCGCGTGACGTGGGCGCGCGATCTGAAAGGTGTGTCGCTGATTCGCGTGGCGATCGCCACCGGCCGCACGCATCAGATCCGCGTGCACCTCAGCGCCATCGGACACCCCATCGTCGGTGACGCGCTGTATGGCGGTGTGCATCGACGCGTGCCGCATCCGCTCCGCGCGGTGACCACGCTGACACGCCCGTTCCTGCATGCCGAGCGACTGGCCTTCACGCACCCGCGAACAGGCGAGCGCATGGAGTTCACGGCGCCGCTGCCCGCGGATCTTGAATCGGTCGTCATGGCACTGGTGCCGGCCGACAAGTTCGACAGCGTGTTCGCACGGGAAACGCCCGGCACGAACAACGAATTCGAACGCTGAGTTTCGTTCAAATCGACGCCACGAGATCGCTGTTTCTGCCACATCCGGCAGCCGTTCATCCTCCGCGAATTTCTTCGCTTGCATCTCCGCACCGACGATGGCACCGTCGTCATAGATGAGGAACCCATGCATGCGAGGAGCGCCGGTGCTGCGCTGAAACCTATGAACGAACACGACGATCACGTCTTGCGGACCGCCACCGATCGATTCGAGCGACGGCTCGCGGAAGAGAACGGAAAGCTGCGCGCCGAGATGGCCGATCTGCGTGGCGAGCTGCGCGCCGGGATGGCCGATCTGCGTGGCGAGCTGCGCGCTGGAATTGGAGGACTTCGATCAGAAATGATCGAACGCAACCACGAGCTCCTGAAATGGGCGCTCGTGTCCTGGGCGGCGCTTGTCGCCGCCATCGCCGCCCTGATGGCGCTATTTACCTAGCTACTCGATCCGCTCGGGCTCCATCACCTTCTCGACCACCTTGCCGCCGTCGATACTCACGTAGTAAACCTTGGCGGCCGCGCGAGTCGAGACCACTCTCTTGACCGTGTTGTCTTCGAAGTAGATGCCCGCGTCGTTGTCACAGGCGTAGCCAGGCTTCATCTGTCCGGACTGGATCATCTTCTGATACAGCGGCCGGCGTCCCGGCTCGGCGTCGTAATGCGGCGAGTGGCTTCCCTGCAGGAAGCCAAGGCAATCCACCTTCGACAGTTCCTTCGGGCGCGAATCGGTGGTGCCGTGCTCGAACCAGCAGAGCGATCCGGCGCTCGCGCCGCCCAGGACGATCCCGCGGTCCCAGGCTTGCTTGAGGATCGCGTCGATGCCGTGTGCTTTCCAGATCACCTGTTGGTTCAGCGTGTTGCCGCCGGAGCACACGATGCCGTCAACGGAGAGCAGCACCTCTTCCCAGGTCCGCGTCTGCGTGTAGCTGGCGATGAAGCTGATTTGGTGCGACGCCTCGACGTTGAGCGGCGCGCATGCGCGGTACCAGTTGATGATGCCGGTCGGCGAATCCGCCGATGCCGTCGGAAGATACAGCAGCTTCGGCCGCGGCTTGCCGGTGAGCTGCGCCATATAGCGAATGAACGCCGTCCCGTAACCGCCGCCGGCAATCAGGATCTTGCGCGTCGGCTGCTCGCCCGCCGCAGCCTCGGCGAAGGCGGGCAGCCCGCCTTCGAGCGGCGACGCGCCCAGCGAACGATCAGCCAATGTCGCACCGAGTGAGCCCGCTACCGAAGACCTGATGAAATCGCGTCGCTTCATACGTCGAAGGTTACAAGGGTTTCAAAGGTTACAAAAGTAATAACTGTTGTCACCCTTATAACCCTTGTAACCCTTGAAACTCTTGTAACCTTGCGTTCATGTCAACGGAACTGCTTGCCCGCACGACCATCTACAAGGGTCGAATCTTTCAGCTCGAAGTGGATGTCGTGAAGTTGCCGACGGGACACACCGTGGACATGGAGATCGTGCGCCATCCAGGGTCGGTGGTCATCATTCCGGTTCCCGAGCCCGGCACGATCATCCTGATCCGGCAGTACCGCTACTCGATCGATCGCTGGATCTGGGAACTCCCAGCCGGCAGCCTGAAGCCGAACGAGAATCCCGACGAAGCCGCGGCACGTGAATGCGAGGAAGAGATCAAGCTGAGACCCGGAAGGGTGACGCGCCTGCGCGGCTACTACCCGACCCCCGGATTCTGCGACGAGCTCATGACCTACTATCGGTGCGAGGACCTGCAGGCGCCGCCGCCGGACTCGACGGCGAGGCCTGATGACGACGAAGAGATCGAACCGCGGGTCTTTACGCTCGAGGAGGCGAGGGCGCTGGTGCAGTCCGGCGAGATTGTTGATTTGAAGACCCTGGCCGGGCTGACGCTCCTCTAAGCTCACTGCGGCAGCACGCCGCACAATTTTTGAATCGCTTCCGCCTCGAACTTCGGTATGCCCGTAATGGCGATTCTTCTCAGCCGTTCCTCCAGAAAGCCCGGTTGCTTGCACGGCTCAGCGGATGGCGCGATCGGGGCGCTCGGTGGTGCGCCGAGGTAGAGGACCGCATCCAACTGTTGCTCGATGGGCAGCGTCGCGTACTGTTCCTTGGGAAGGGGCTCGATCCGCCCGTTGACGATCCGCGCTCGAGGCGGGAACGTCGTCAGGCGTCCCACATCGATCGCACCCAGCGTTGTCCCTGCCGTTGACGCCAGAGCCGGCTTCGGCCACTCCGACGCCTGGGGCAGCGCCGCAAGCAATGGCTGGTCAAGCGACCAGATCGTGAACACCCGTGTGGGGCCGGCACGCTCGATCAGGCTGACGATGGTTTCGCTACGCCAGTCGCCCATTTCGAAGTTGGTCGCCACGTTGCGGCGCTGAAAGTGCAGATGGCCGTAGACGATCAGGGCCTTCCGTCGTTTCGCGATGACTTCAGTCTGGATCAGTGCAGCCGGAAAACTGTCGCGTTGCGCCAGCCAGCGGGAATGATCGTCACGCGTGCGCACCATCGCCCAGTCGATTGGTGGATCGCCGAGCAGGATCCTGACGCGGCGCTCGAGTGAACGCGTGGAGTTGATGCGCCTGACGATGCGGAACCACTCCAGGTCGGCGGAGATCTGGTTCGGCACGGTCGTGTTCTGCCAGGCCTGACTCAGCGCTGACTCGTCGACCGTACCACCATTGACGTAGTCGTCGACGATCGGTTGGTATCGGGCGTTGCCGACTTCGAGCACGATGTCGTTGGTGACATCCGCGAATCGCGGATCGGAGAACAGCTGCCGCAGCAGATCCCGAAGCGGCGCGCTGCCATGCGGATCAGTGATCGCGACCAGCTGGTGGGTGCGAAGCGCGTGAAGAACACCGTCGATGGCCGGTTCTGCGGCCGTCGGCTTCGGCGTCATCTGCAGACCAAGCGCGAGCGCGAGCAGGCCCGCCAGCATCAGGCTCTCGCTGTCTTTGTGCCAATCACCACCATCGGCCGCCGCAAGCCAAGCGCGGCGATTCCGCCGACCAGGCCGAACACGAACATCGCGGTGGTCGCGACCTGCGGCACGAGGTCCGGAAGAAAGAACGGCGAGCCGGATGCCGCGGATGCCGCCTTGAGCGCAGCGGCTGCGCACAGCATGGTGGTGCCGCCGAACATCATCACGCTGATGACTCGATGCTCCAGGTGGCCTGCCGCCAGGAGCCTGGCGGCTCCGGCGCCGATGGCGAGCGCGACGATCGGGGCGAGACCGTTGATGGCGCCAAAGGCGTCAGGCAGGCGCATGAGTATGCGCACCCCTTCGAAGCGCATCAGCCAGTCCGTCACGTTCACGACAAACACCGCGTAGAAACCGAACAGGGTGAGCGTGATGAAGCCGGTGACATACGTCTCGATCTTGTGGATCGCGCGGCCGCGAATGCTGAGCGTCCCTTCATGGGCAATCAGCGCGAGGGCCTGGCCCCAGTACCACGATGCGCTCCGCCCGCTTGCGAACTCTTCCTCGAGGTCACCGCGCAGCGCCTCGTTACCCGGGGCGAGCCAGTCCAGCAGCAGTCTCGCAAACAGTGGTGGCGTGCGCATATGAAGCCTCCTAAGAGAGTTGCGGCAGTTGCGACCAGAGGGCGGTAAGCGCGGCGCGCGTATCGTGCACGGATTCCAGGCCAGGCTTGGTCAGGGCAAAGTGCTTTTTCGCGCGTCCGCCGCGTTGCGGCGTGGCTTCGCCGAGTCGGGACCGGACCAGTCCCTGCGTTTCGAGCCGGTCGAGTGCAGTGTAGACGGCTGGCAGTTGGACCGTGCGGCCGGCAGTGGCTTCGATCTCGCGGGCGATCGTCACGCCGTAGGCGTCATCGCCGACGCGCAGGATGGCCAGCAGAATCATGATCTCGAAGTCGGTCAGCAGCCGCCGGGTCATTTATTAACATCTTATAAACAAATAGACAGAGGCTGTCAACTCGACCGGCAAGTCTGGCCGGTGGGTCAAGCAGAACAGGCCGGAGTTTTCCTCCGGCCCGTCGCACTTTCACGAACGAAAATCAGCGCGCGCGCGGGACGTGCTTGGACGCGGCTTTGGCGGGGTGGGCGCCCTTCGCCTTGGGCTTCTCGGCCGTCTTGCGCGACGGCCGATCGTTCTGGTGCACGAGCGCCAGCAGCAGCACTTCGTCGATCGTGCTCACGAGGTGAATCGTGAGGCCCTTCCGCAGTTCCTCGCTGAGGTCTTCCTTCACGTCCTTGTCGTTCTGGCGCGGAAGGATGATCTCCTTGATGCCGAGGCGCTTGGCGGCGAGCACCTTTTCCTTGATGCCGCCCACCGGCAGCACCTTGCCTTGCAGCGTGATCTCGCCGGTCATCGACAAGTCGCCCCTGACCGGACGCCGCGTCAGCTCGGACACCATCGCGGTGACCATGGTGACGCCGGCTGACGGACCGTCCTTCGGGATCGCGCCTGACGGCACGTGCACGTGCAGCTCGGAGTTCTTGAAGAACTCCGGATCGATCTGCCACTCGTTGGCGTGGGCACGCACCCACGACAGGGCGGCGCGCGCGGATTCCTTCATCACGTCGCCGAGTTGTCCGGTCAGCGTCAACGAACCGCCACCAGCCATGCGTGTCGCTTCGACGAACAGCACGTCGCCGCCAACCGGCGTCCAGGCCATGCCGGTCGCCACGCCGGGATTTCGCGTGCGGTCCTTGACCTCTTCGTCCATGTAGCGTGGCGCGCCGAGCAGTTCGTGCACGAGCTCAGGAGTGACCTTGAGCTTTTCTCCGTTGCCTTCGGCGCGGCGCCGGGCGATCTTGCGGCAGATCGCGCCAACCTCGCGCTCGAGATTGCGGACGCCGGCTTCGCGGGTGTAGCCGCGAATCACGGTCCGCAGGCCCTGGTCGGTGAACGTCACCTGTGACTTGTTCAGTCCGTGATTCTGGACCTGCTTGGCCACGAGGTGATCACGCGCGATCGCGAGCTTTTCTTCCTCGGTGTACCCGGCAAGCTCGAGCACCTCCATGCGGTCGCGAAGCGGCGCAGGGATCGTATCGAGGACGTTGGCGGTGGTGATGAACAGCACCTCGCTCAAGTCGAACGGCACATCGAGATAGTGGTCGCGGAACGTGTTGTTCTGTTCGGGGTCGAGCACTTCGAGCAGCGCCGATGACGGGTCGCCGCGGAAATCCGATCCGAGCTTGTCGATCTCATCGAGGATGAAGACCGGGTTCTTGGATTCGGCGCGGCGCAGGCCCTGGATGATCTGGCCGGGCAGCGCGCCGATGTAGGTGCGGCGATGACCGCGGATTTCCGCTTCGTCGCGTACGCCGCCGAGCGAAATGCGGACGAACTTGCGGCCGAGCGATTGTGCGATCGAGCGCGCGAGCGACGTCTTGCCCACACCCGGAGGGCCGACGAAGCACAGGATCGGGCCCTTCATGCCCGGGTTCAGCTTGCGCACCGCGAGGTATTCGAGAATGCGGTCCTTCGCCTTCTCGAGCCCCGAGTGCTCGTCGTCCATGATGCTCTTGGTCTTCTTGAGGTCGATGATCTCGTCGGTCTTCTTCGACCACGGCAGCGCGACGATCCAGTCGAGATAGGTGCGCGCCACGGTGTATTCGGCCGCGGCCGGCGGCATCTTCGACAGGCGATCGAGTTCGCGCAGCGCTTCCTTCTTGACGGTCTCGGGCAGGCCGGCCGCTTCGAGCTTGGTGCGCAACTCTTCGATCTCGCGCGTCTGGTCGTCGCCTTCTCCGAGTTCCTTCTGGATCGCCTTGAGCTGTTCGCGGAGGAAGTAGTCGCGCTGGTTCTTGCCGACTTCCGACTGCACCTGGCTCTGGATCTTCGAGCCGAGCTCGAGCACTTCGAGCTCCTTGATCAGCATGCGATTGAGCAGGTCGAGTCGCGCGCGCACGTCGAGCGTGGCGAGCACTTCCTGCTTGGTGTCGGTGCCGATGGTGCCGAGGCCTGAGGCAATGAAGTCGGCGAGACGGCCCGGGTCGGTGATGTTCGACGCGAGCGCCTGCAGGTCATCCGACATCAGCGGAGAGAGCGAGACGATCTGCTGGAAGTTCGCCTTGATGTTGCGCTGCAACGCATCGATCTCGAGGCGGTCGGCGTCCTTCAGGACTTCGTTCGCTTCGGTGACGCGGCCGCGCAGGTACGGACGTGACGCGGTGATCTCGTCGAGGCGCACGCGCGCAAGACCCTGGACGATGATGCGGAGGCTGCCGTCGGGCAGCTTGAACATCTTGTGAATCTGGCTGGCGGTGCCGATCGGATGCAGGTCGGCCTGCGTCGGCTCATCCTCGCCGGCTTCGCGCTGCGCGAAGACCGCGATGGTCTGGCCGCTGGCGACCGCTTCGTCAATCAGCTTGACCGAGCTCTCGCGAGCCACCGCGAGCGGCATGAAGGCCTGCGGAAACAACACGGTGTCGCGCAACGGCAGCACCGGCATTTCAGGCGGCACGCGGAACGACGGCGTGTCCGCGGCGGGATCGAATGGTGGATTGAGATCGCTCACGGGTGCCGGCCCTCCGGGCCGGAAGTGAGAAATGAGAAGTGAGAAGAGAGAAGCAAGAGGGAGAGGTGACCGCAGTGGAAGTGAGAAGCTTTCACTTCTCACCTCTCACCTGTCACTTCCCTTTTTAGCCGCGCATGTCGAAGCCGAGCGTCGCCGACCCACGGCGAGCCTGGATGCGCTCGCGCTGCTGGGCCATCTCGCGGGCCTCTTCACAGTCCTTGCAACGAACCGCGAACGGCAGGGCGCGCAACCGGGGCTGCGCGATCTCGTCGCCGCACTCGAAGCAGTTCCCGTAGGAGCCGTCTTCGAGGCGCGCCAGCGCTTCGTTGATCTTGTTCAGCGTTTCCGCCTTCATCTGGATGAGGGCGAATTCGATGTCTTCCTGGATGTCGACTTCTGAGGTCTCACCCGGATCGAGGACATCGTGATCTTTGTCGGCGCCTTCGGCGCGCACGTCACGGATCTTGCCCTGCACTTCGTGCATGATCTCGCGCTGGCGCTCGATGAGCATCCGCTTCAATTCGTCGTACCGTGCGCCGCTCGGCGCGTCGGCTACTGCAACGTTCTTCTTCACTTTGGCCGCCATGACAGCCGCTCCTTCTAACTCCCCCACTGTCGCTGATCGGCCGTCCTGGCCGAAGCGGGTGGGAAGCTTATGATTGCCCCGCTCTCTGCGCTTGTGTGTAAGCAAGAGCGATGCCTATGAACCGAACCGAACCTGAAATCCAAAACACGGTTACGAGCGCTAGAAATGAAGGACTGGGGATATGACCCGGAGGTTTGCTGGAGCCATCCACTGACCTTCCCAGTGGCTGAGGCTGCCCCGGTCTTCCACATCTATCGCGTTTAACTACAAGGACTTACGGACGTCCTTGCCTTACTCTCTCAGTGGTCCGAACACCGTTCACTTGCCTATTAGACGCCACTGAGTCCGTTTGGGTTCTCATGTCCCCCTGTCACTATTCGGGGACATCCACAAACCGGCAAACGGTAGCACACCACGCAGAGTGTGGCAAGTTTTACACCCACCTTCGCGCTACGCGCTACGTTGGGCAGGCTACTGACACAGCTTTACACTCCAGATTGGGCGCGAAGGTGGCCCTCCGAAGCTCGAAGAGCTAAGGAGGGTAGAGTTATGAAAGAAATGCCTTGCCCTCTGTGTCAGAAACGACCCACCAAGCGCGTCTGCCCCGCACGCAGGGAAGAGATTTGCCCTGTCTGTTGCGCAACCAAGCGCCTGGTGGAAATCTCGTGCCCCGAAGACTGTCGCTATCTCGATGCGGCCCAGAAACATCCCGCCGCCGTGGTCAAACGACAAATCGACCGCGACCTGATGCAGTTGATGCTGTCGGTGGGACGGTTATCCGAACAGCAGCTGCAGTTGTTCTTCCTGCTGCAGTCGATGATCCTGTCCTATAAGCCCGAGGGTTTGAGTCGGCTCGCCGACACCGATGTCGCGCTGGCGGCGGCCGCGCTCGCCGCGTCGCTCGAAAGCGCCGCGAAGGGCGTCATCTTCGACGAAGCCCTTGAGTCCGTACCGGCCGAGGCCTTGCGCAAAACTGTGAAGCCGATCATCGAGGAAATCACGCAAAAGGGCGGATCAAAAGAGGTCGCCCTTGTTCTGCGGGCGATCGAGCGCGGCGCCCGGCATGAGGGCGGTTTCATCCCGGAGGGAGAGACGAGTTACCTGGAGCTGGTCGGCCGGGTATTCCAGCAGCGCCCGCAGACGCCCAGAGGGCCCGAGCCGCTGATCGTGATGCCCTAGAGGCGTCGGCCGCCTGGCAGGGAAACTAGTGATACAATTCGTTGTTTCCCGTACTTAGGAGTTTCTGAATCATGGCAATGCGATGTGAAATCTGCGGCAAGGGTCCGGTTGTTGGACGCCGTGTCTCCCACGCCCACAACGTGCGTCCCCGCCGGTTCGAGCCGAACCTGCAGACGGTCAAGGCCGTTGTTGACGGCGCCAGCAAGCGCATGCGCGTGTGCACCCGCTGCATCCGCTCGAACAAGATCACCAAGGCTGCGTGAAAGAGCTCGTCACGGCAGCAGGCGCGCCGGCGGCCATCGGGCCGTATTCGCCGGCGGTGAAGGTCGGCAACATGCTGTTCCTGTCCGGATCGATTCCACTCGATCCGGCGACCGGTCAGCTGGTTGAAGGCGGCATCAAGGAGCAGTCGACCCGCGTGATGGAAAACATCAAGGGCCTGCTGGCTGCCGCCGGCGCGGACTTCAACCACGTCGTCCGCACGACGGTCTTCATGATCGACCTCGGCGAGTTCGCGGCGATGAACGAGGTCTACGCGAGCTACTTCAGCGCGCCCTACCCGGCGCGCTCGACCGTGCAAGTCGCCAGGCTGCCCAAAGAAGTCCGCGTCGAAATCGACGTGATCGCAGTATTGAAGTGAGAAGTTGGAAGTGAGAAGTGAGAAGTGAGAAGTCCTTCTCACCTCTCACTTTTCACTTCTGACTTCCGCTCCACATTTAATACCCCGGAAACAGCCCTGACCGACTTGATCACCTGCTCGAGGTGCTTCACGTCCTTGATCTCGACCGTCACGTCGATGCGGCCGCGCTGGTCGCCGGTGCGCGCTTCGACGTTGGTGATGTTGGTGTTGATGTCGGAGATGCGCTTCGACAGTTCCGCGAGCATGCCCTTGCGGTCTTCCACTTCGATCGCCAGCCGCACCGTGTAGGGCTGGATGTCGCTGCCCTTGTCCCACTCGACGTCGATCTTCCGCTCGGGGTCGTACATCAGGTTGATGACGTTCGGGCACTTCGCGGAATGCACGGACACGCCCTTGCCGCGCGTGATGTAGCCGACGATCTTCTCGCCGCGGATCGGGTTACAGCACTTCGCGCGGAACACCATCACGTCGTCGGCGCCGCGCACCTTGATGCGGTCGGGCTCGGTGCCGCGGCCCATCACGCGCTTCACCGCTGAGACGACCGGGTGCTCCGGTGCCTGTTCCTTGAGCTGATCCTGCGGGACGATCTTGTCGAGGATGAGGCGCGGCGAGACCTTGCCGTAGCCGATCTGCGCGAGCAGATCCTCCGGCTTGGGGGTCGCAAACTCCGCCAGCACCTTCGCGATGTCGCCTTCCATCAGCTTCGCGCCGTTGAGGCCGAAGCGCCGCGCTTCCTTGTCGAACACGCGCTTGCCGAGTTCGACGGCCCGCTCCTTCTCCTCGACCTGGATCAGGTGCTTGATCTTGTTGCGGGCGCGCGACGTGACCGCGAAGTTCAGCCAGTCGCGGCTGGGTTTGTGCGTCGCGTTGCGCACGATCTCGACGATGTCGCCGTTCTTGAGGCGCGTGCGCAGCGGCACCATGCGCCCGTTGACGCGGGCGCCGACGCACTGGTGGCCGACGTCGGTGTGGATCGCGTAGGCGAAGTCGATCGCCGTCGAGCCCTTGGGCAGCACCTTCACCGTGCCGCGCGGCGTGAAGGTATAGACCTCTTCGGGATAGAGGTCGATCTTCAGGTTCGACAGGAACTCCTGCGGGTCGCGCACTTCCTGCTGCCATTCGAGCAGCTGGCGCAGCCACTGGAAGTACTGCTCGTCGCGCTGCGCGCCGACGCGGCCTTCCTTGTACTTCCAGTGCGCGGCAATGCCTTCCTCCGCGAGACGATGCATCTCCTCGGTGCGGATCTGTACCTCGAACGGAAAGCCGCGGTCGCTGATCACGGACGTGTGCAGCGACTGGTAGCCGTTGGGCCGCGGCATCGCGATGAAGTCCTTGATGCGTCCGGGCACCGGAGACCATGTCTGGTGGATGATGCCGAGCGCCGCGTAACAGTCCTTCACCGAGGGCGTGACGATGCGCAGCGCGACAAAGTCGTAGACCTGCTCGAGGTCGATTTTCTGCGCCTTCAGCTTCAGCCAGATGCTGTAGAGGCGCTTGACGCGCCCGTCGATGCTGATCACCGGCACCTGCGCATCGTCGAGCTTGCTGCCGATCTCGGCGGTCAGCTCCTCGATCATCCCCTGCATCGCGCGGCGCTTGCTCTCAACGCGGCTCTTGAGGGACTGGAATCCGGCCGGCTCCAGGTACTGGAACGACAGCTCCTCGAGCTCGTTCTTGATACGGCTCATGCCGAGGCGATTGGCGATCGGCGCGTAGATGTCGAGCGTCTCCTGCGAGATGCGCACGCGCTTTTCGTCCGCCATGTATTGCAGGGTGCGCATGTTGTGCAGGCGATCGGCGAGCTTGACGAGGATGACGCGAATGTCGTCCACCATCGCCAGCAACATCTTGCGGAAATTCTCCGCCTGGCGCTCTTCGGTCGAGGAAAAGGGGATGGCGCCGATCTTGGTCACGCCTTCGACGATGTGCGCGACGTCTTCGCCGAAGCGCTCACGGATGCGGTCCGGGGTCGTCAGGGTGTCCTCGACCACGTCGTGCAGCAGGCCCGCGGCAATGCACACCGCGTCCAGTTTCATGTCGGCAAGGATGTCCGCAACCTCGAGCGGGTGCACCAGATAGGGCTCGCCGGAATGGCGGATCTGTCCCTTATGCTCCAGGGCCGAGAACACGTAGGCCTTGCGGAGCAGCTCCAGGTCGGCGTCCGGGCTATACCCCCGGACCTTGTCGAGCAGGTCTTCAAACCGAATCATGACAATTCGTTACCAATTCTTTATCGGTTTGAAGCCCAAATTCCTGTGATTGGTGTCTAAACTTAGAGACGCGAAAAGTAGGGGATCCATTGGCTTGCGGGGCCTTCCGTAAGACAGATATACTCTCCGGCTTGCGGCTCTTGAACGTGATCTATACAGGAGAATTTTGAGATGAATAAGCGGTCTTCGGCAGCGTATTTGGCGCTGTTTCTCGGGCTGAGCGTCACGCTGGCCGGTTGCGGATATCTGAGTGAAGTCCGCGCCATGAAGGCGTTCAAGGACGGCAACAAGGCCTACGCCGCTAGCGACTGGCGCGCGGCCGTGAACAAGTACGAAGAAGCGGCCAAGTTGAGCGCCGACCAGCCCGGCTGCCAGTGGTGCCCGGCGATTTTCTTTTACCTGGGCAACTCCTACGACAACCTCTATCGCCCGGCCCGCAAGGGCGAGCCCGCCAACGACGCGTTCCTCGCGAAGGCGGTCGAGAACTACAAGCTCGCCAGCGAGAAGCTGACGGAAGAGACCGTGCCGAAGCGTTCGCTGGCACTCGAATTCCTGGTCGCGACCTACGGTCCTGACAAGCTGGCCGATCCGACGCAGGCGGAACCGGTCGTGCAGCGCATGATCGAACTGGCGCCGAACGAGCCGACCAACTACTTCCAGCTCGCCAAGATCTACGAGGACTCCGGTGAATACCAGCTCGCTGAAGAGACCTACCTGCGTGGACGCGACGCCAAGCCGAACGACCCGACGGTCTATCTGACGGTGGCCGGCTACTACAACCGCCAGGGCGACTTCGACAAGCTGATCGAGAACCTGAAGAAGAACATCGCGCTCGAACCGCAGAACCCGGAAGCGCACTACCGTCTCGCGCCCTACGCGTGGGAAAAGGCGTCGCGCGACTTCCGCCTGAGCGATGCGCAGAAGATGGCGATCATCCAGGACGGCCTGGCATCGGTGAACAAGGCCCTCGAACTCAATGCCGATTACATCGAAGCGCTGACCTACAAGGGCCTCCTCCTCCGCACGCAGGCGCTGATCGAAAAGAATCCCGCGAAGCAGCAGGAACTGATCCGCGAAGGCACGGCGCTCGGCGACAAGGCCAACGCCATGCGGAAGGCTCGTCAGGGCGATTAAGTCGCCTTGCCCGCCTCCGGCGGGCTGTCGGGCGATCGCCCGAACAGGGCCGGATGGCCCTGAAATATCGCAGAAACTGGCCGGTTCCGCACATAGCGGGCCGGCCTTTTTTCTTTACCCATGCGTAACACCGACGAGGGATAATTTCTGCGCAGCTTTTCAGGAGTCCAAATGAGAATGTTTTTGACCAGGCTTGTCTTGTCCTTCGCTGCGGTGTGCGCATTTACACTCAACGCGCACGCGCAGGTCACTACCGGTTCACTTAGCGGCAGAATTCAGAACGCACAGCAGGAAGCCGTATCGGGCGCGAGCGTGATCGCGATCCACCTGCCGTCGGGCACCACCTACGAGACCACGTCGAACGCTGAGGGACGGTTCACGATCCTCAACATGCGCGTCGGCGGTCCGTACTCGGTGACCGCTGCCTTCACCGGCACGGGAGCCGCAGCCTTCGCTCCTGAGACACAGGAGAACGTCGAGATCAACCTCGGCGTCGCCACCAACCTGACGTTCAACGTCAAGAACATTGCCGTGACCGAGACGGTCACCGTGACCGCGCAGTCGGACACGGTGTTCAGCTCGGCGCGCACCGGCGCCGCCACCGCGGTCAGCCGCGAAGCCCTCGAGACGCTGCCCACCGTGAGCGGCCGCATTTCGGACTTCACCCGCCTCACGCCGCAGAACTCCGGCGCCAACTCGTTTGGCGGCGCGGACAACCGCATGAACAACATGACGGTCAACGGCTCGGCCTTCAACAACTCGTTCGGCCTCGGCGGCCAGCCCGGCGACCGCACGGGCGTCGCGCCCATCTCGATGGAAGCCATCGAGCAGGTGCAGGTCAGCATCGCGCCCTACGACGTGCGCCAGGGTAACTTCGTCGGCGCCAGCGTCGACACCATCACCCGCAGCGGCACCAACTCGATCCGCGCGTCGGTCTATCACCGGTTCCGCAACGAGGACTTCGTCGGCGAGGAAGCCCGCGGCCTGGTCTTCAATCCCGGCACCTTCAACACCAAGAACACCGGCGGCTGGCTCGGCTTCCCGATCCTCAAGAACCGCCTGTTCGCGTTCGGCAACTTTGAGAATGAAGAGGACGCGCGTCCGCTCAGCTCGTTCCGCGCCAACAGCGGCGGTGAGGCGGTCGGCGGCAACATCACCCGCGTGCTCGCGTCGGACCTCACGGCCCTGAGCAGCTTCCTCAAGACCAACTTCAACTACGAAACCGGCTCCTTCGAGCCCCCGACCGACAACACGCCCCAGAAGCGCGGTCTCGTGCGCCTGGACCTCAACATCAGCCCGAAGCACAAGTTCAGCGCCAACTACATGCAGCTCAACTCGGACTCGGACGCCATCCTGTCCGGTTCGACCTCAGCCGGCTTCGGCCGCCGGCAGGTGAACAACGACTACATGAACTTCCAGAATTCGAACTACAAGATCCTGGAAAACCGCAAGAACGCCAGCGGTGAGTTGAACTCGGTGATCGGCAGCACGATGTCGAACAGCCTGAAGTTCGCCTACTCCTACAGCGACGAAGGCCGTCCGCAAAGCGACGTGCTGTTCCCGTTCGTGGACATCCGCCTCGGCAGCTCCGTCTACACCTCGTTCGGCAGCGAGCCGTTCACGCCGAACAACGAGCTGATCTACAACTCCTACGAAGTGAAGAACGACTTCACCAAGTTCATGACCAAGCACGAGATCACGGGCGGCTTCCGCGTCGAGCGCTACCACTCGGACAACGTGTTCTTCAACTGCTGCAAGCAGGGTGCGTGGACCTACGCCAGCATGGAAGACTTCTATGCCGACGCGCGCGATGCGCTGGCGAACCCGAACCGCACCACTTCCCCGGTCACGGCCCTCCGCTACCAGGTTCGCTACATGAACCTGCCGGGCCTCGACAAGCCCAGCCAGCCGCTGACGGCGATCTACGGCGGCGCGTACGCGCAGGACGTGTGGCGCCCGCGTAACAACCTGAGCCTGACGTTCGGCCTCCGCTTCGACGTGCCGTCGTTTGAGAACACCGCCTACCTGAACCCGAATGCCAACGCCCTGACCTTCCGCGACGAGGACGGACAGCCGGTCCAGTACGACAGCGGCAAGATGCCCGGCGCCAACATCCTGTGGTCGCCCCGCTTCGGCTTCAACTACGACCTCGCCGGCGACCAGAAGACGCAGATCCGCGGCGGTTCAGGTGTTTTCACCGGCCAGCCGCTCTACGTCTGGATCTCGAACCAGCTCGGGAACACCGGCATGCTGCAGGGCAGCCTGTCAGTGGATAACACCACGGCGTATCCGTTCTCGAGCAACGTCAACAAGTACAAGCCGGCCGCAACCGGCGCGCCCGCGACCAGCTACGAGCTGAACGTCACCGACCAGGACTTCCGCTTCCCGCAGGTGTGGCGCAGCAACCTCGCCATCGACCGCCGCCTGCCCGGTGGCATCACCGCCACGGCGGAGTTCATGTATAACCGCGACGTCAACGGCATCTACTACATCAATGCCAACCTGCCGGCGGCGCAGTCGCAGTACGTCGGCGCCGACACGCGCGCGCGCTACACCTCCAACCGCATCAACAACGTCACGGGCAACCAGGTCACGGCCGCCATTGTCATGAAGAACCAGGACATCGGCCGCAACTGGAACGTGGCGATCTCGGCCTCGAAGCCGATGTGGCACGGGCTGTCGCTGCGCACCGCTTACAGCTACGGCGAAGCGAAGAACACCATCGATCCGGGTTCAACGGCCAACGCGTCGTGGAACAGCAACCCGACCCCGAACGACCCGAACAACCCGGGCCTCGGCTTCTCGAACGCCACGCCGGGTCACCGCTTCTTCCTGGCCGCCAGCTACACCAAGCAGTACTTCGGCTTTGGCGCGACCAGCATCTCGGCGTTCTGGGAAAGCCGCACGCTCGGCAACACCAGCTACGTGTTCGCGGCCGACGCCAACGGCGACGGCGGCGCGCTGAACGACCTGATCTACATCCCGCGCAACACCTCGGAGATGAACTTCCAGACGTTCACCGCCAACAACATCACCTTCACCGCTGAACAGCAGGCCGCCGCGTTCGAGGCCTACATCGCGCAGGATAAGTACCTGAGCGAACACCGCGGCGAGTACGCGCAGCGCGGCGCCGTGTTCCTGCCGCTGCTGCACAAGCTGGACCTCAGCCTGACGCAGGATGTGTTCAAGAACATCAAGGGCAAGCGCAACGCCGGCCAGTTCCGTATCGACATCCAGAACGCCGGCAACATGCTCAACGCCGACTGGGGCGTGGGCCAGCGCGTGATCCGCAACAACATCCTGACCTCGCCGGCCATTGACGCGGCCGGGCGCCTCGGCTACCGCATGCAGGTCGTCAACAACGCCCTGCCGACCAAGACCTTCGAGTCGACGAGCGGCCTGCTGGACGTCTACCAGTTCATGCTCAGCTTCCGTTACTCGTTCAACTAAACCAGGCCAACAGGCTAACGGGCCATCAGGCCACCAGGAACGGGCGGGTCGAAAACGACCCGCCCGTTTTCATTTGTACGGGTATATTTCGGCTATGAAGACGCGTGCCCTCGTGGCGGCCGTTGTTGCCCTTACCCTGATTCCGGCGGGGTCCGCCTTTAGGCGGACCGTAAGCGCACAGGAACTCGGCTCCATCGACTTTCCGACTTCAGGTTCCGCCGCCGCACAGCCGCACTTCATCAAGGGCGTGCTGCTGATGCACAGCTTCGAGTACGACGATGCGCGCGAGGCGTTTATCGAGGCGCAGAAGACCGACCCTGCATTCGCGATGGCGTATTGGGGCGAGGCGATGACGTTCAACCACGCGGTGTGGCAGCGCACGTCGCCGGATCTCGCGAAGGCCGCCCTCGCCAAGCTCGCACCTACCCCGGACGCACGGCGCGCGAAGGCTTCGACGGAAAAAGAAAAGGACTGGCTCGGCGCGGTGGAACGCCTCTACGGCGCCGGCGAGAAGCTCGCGCGTGACCTGTCGTACGCGGATGCGATGAAGCGCATGCACGAGAAGTATCCGAATGACGACGAGGTGAAGGCCTTTTACGCGCTGGCCATCCTCGGCACGAGTCACGGTGGCCGTGATTTCGCGATCTACATGCGCGCCGCGGCGCTGGTTGAGCAGGTCTACGCGAAGAATCCACAACACCCTGGCGCCGCGCACTACCTGATTCACGCCTACGACGATCCGGTGCACGCGCCCCTCGGACTTCGCTACGCGGATGCGTACTCGAAGATCGCACCGGCGGCGTCACATGCGCTCCACATGCCCTCGCACATCTATGTCGCCATGGGGATGTGGGACGAATCTGCGGCGATCAATGAACGCTCGGTAAAGGCCGCGGATGCGCGGCGCGAGGCGCGCAAGTTGCCTGTCGATCAGCGTGGCTTCCATGCGCTGCTGTGGCTCGTCTACTCCTACGCGCAGCAGGGGCGATACGAGGACGCGCGCGGCGTGCTCGCGGAAATGGATGCGGCCGCAAAGGAAAGCGGATCCGAGCGCACGCGCAGCCACCTCGCACTCGCCCGCGCCGCCTGGCTGATCGAGACACGCAAATGGGGTGAGGCCAAGGCGCCCGTGGCGTCGAAGGACCTGCCCAAGGATCCGGCGATCGCCGACCTGTTCGCCATCGGCTTTGCCGCGGTGCGATCTGGCAACCGCGCCGGCGCCGCGAACGCGATGGCGCAGATGGCCGCATTGATGGAGGAGGCGCCGGTGAATGGCGCTCCGGTGCGAACCGGGACCGGCGCGCCCGCTCGGCCGGGTATCGTGCCTGTGGCCCCCGGTCCGCGAGCGGTGGCCGCACCTCCGGGTGTGAAGCCCATTGCCCCCCCAAGCGCCGCTGCGGCCGCTCCTGGCCACGCCGAGCACCAGCCTGCGGCGGCCACGGGTCTGCCAACCGCAGGCGCGGCAGGCGACCCGAGGGTCCCGCAAGTGATGGCTCAGCAACTCGAGGCCGCCATCCTGTTCTCTGAGGGTCGGCGTGAAGAAGCACTCGTGCTCGCGCGCCAGGCCGCGGTCGTCGAAGCCGCGCTCGCGTTCGAGTTCGGCCCACCGGTTCCCGTGAAACCGGTCAACGAGCAGGTCGGCGAAATGCTCATGGACCTTCGCCGTCCAAAGGAAGCCATGGAGGCCTTCGAGCTTTCCCTGAAGCGCACGCCGAAGCGCGCGCTGTCCCTGCTGGGTCTTGCCCGCGCCGCCACTGCCGCACGGGACGTTGCGACCGCGCAGCGCGCCTACGGTGAATTGCGCGACGTCTGGAAGAAGGCCGACAAGACGTTGCCCGAGCTCAAGGAAGTTGGAGCGCTCGCGCCGAAGCCCAGCTCGTATTAGGGAGCGAGCGGTCGCTTGCGCGCCTGTTTGTCCAGGTACATGGCCTGGTCGGCGCGGCTCATGGCCTGGTCCAGGCTGAGCGCTTCCGCCTGCACCCATCCGGCAGACACCGACGCGCATTGAGCGCGTACCCGGGCCACGATCGACGTTCCATCCTCCGCGTCGAGGTGAAGACTGATGAACTCATCGCCGCCGACGCGAAAGGCGGCGTCACCGGCACGCGCGGCCGACTCGGCTCGCACGGTCGAACTCAGCGCACCGGCGAAGTCGCGAATGTATCCGTCACCGGCAGCGTGACCCTCCTTGTCGTTGATGCGCTTGAGATCGTCCAGGTCCCAGGCGACAAGCAGGAGGCGCTTTCGCCGTACGCCTGCGTGGCGGCGCAGTCGCTCGAATTCGGCAACCAGCCGATGGCGATTGAGCAGGCCGGTGAGCGGATCGCGGTCGGCCAGCGTTTCGAGGTGGTCGTAGGCTTCGTCGAGTTTCCAGAATGCCGTGCTGAAGATCAGCCCGGCGGCGGCGATCAGGATGGGGAACACCCATGTGAACGAGAATTCATCGGCGAAGTCGAAGATGAACAGGTAGTGTGAGGCCAGTGCGAGACCAGCACCCCATCTGCCGCCAAACATGCTCATCGTTCCGATGAAGATCGCCGACACCAGATAGGTCAGGGTGTCGCGCGCCGCGGGGTCTCCGCTGCCGGTGTAGTCGCTGAGCGGGAGGTTGGCTTTCTGCCACGCCAGTACTGCCTGACCGATGATGAGCGAGGTGACAACGATCATCAGTCCCTGCCTCCGGCTGCGGAAGGGACTGAGGTAGTGCACGATCAGGCCGGTCAGGGCGGCGGCGAAGAACACGGTGCTCGACGCGATCGCCGCCCGCGTCCCGCCCCATGCGACGAATCCGGCGACGAAGTACAGTCCGCCCAGGCAACTCGCCCACCAGTAGTTGCGGAATGCCACCTTGAAGACGTCGGCGCGCTTGGCCTCGTCGTGCATGTGTCAGTCAGCCGGGCAGCCCGGCTGCGGCTGTGCCGGGGGCCGCGAATATGCGCCGCGGTATGGTGGCGGCAGCAGGTTCGCGATCGCGGTTCCAAGCAGGTCGACAAAGCGGCGGCGACTGTCACCGGCAAGCCGGCGCACCTCGCCTGCCGTCACCGGTGTGCCGACCGTCAGCGTGATCGCGGCGTCGCCGATACGGCCCTCACCGATGCCGTACATGTGCTCGGTGCCGGTCAGTCCCATCGGCACAATCGTCACGTCATCATCCTCGAAGTAGCGCGACACGCCGGGTAGCAGCGCTTGCATGGCGCCGCTGCGGCTGCGGGTGCCCTCGGGGAACAACACGATCGCGTCGCCCGCCGCGAGGCGCTCCCGGGCAGCCGCGAGTGTCTGTCGCGCCGCGACCGCGACGTCCCTCGCGCTCATCGACGCTTCACCGCTCGACACGTGCTCGTTCTGCGGCGTCTTGATCGTCCCGAAGCACAGGCTCGAGAATCGGCGCGTCACGTCGGAATAGACTTTCGGTCCGGCGATCACCGCGAGTCGATCGGCGAGCTCCGCGTAGCCGGCCTGGTGCACCAGCACCTCGATGACGTTGGCGTCGGAATACGACAGGTGGTTGGCGACGATGATCGCCGGCTTGCCGTGGACGGCCGCAAGCTGCGCGGCGTCGACCACCGGCGGCTTTCGCAATACTACGGCCGCCAGGCGACGATGGACGTGGCGGGCCAGTTGGTCACCCGAGTAGTAGGAAAACGCCTCAGCGGGCTGGGACAGCCTGCCACGCAGGCGCAGCACCGCGTCGGTGCCGGCCTCATCGATGATGCGCTGGACCACCGGGCGCACCTTTGCCGCTTCGATGCCGCCTTTGCGCACCAGGAAGCCCGTAATGGCGTCTGCGAGCTGCTCAGGGCCGCACTCGGCGGTGTTGCTCCACGCGGTGTCGGTCATCGGCGCTAACCGTACAACAAAAAGGGCTGCCCCGTGTGGAACAGCCCTTGTCGATCTTCGTGAATCGAATCGGCGGTGTTAGTTACCGCCGACGCGACCCGGCGCGGCCGCAGCGCGGCGCATGCCTTCGGTGATGATGCCGACCTTCTCGACCCCCGCGCCCTTGGCGGCGTCGATGACTTCGACGATGTCGCCGTAGCGCAGGCCGCCGTCGGCCGCGATGAACAGGGTCTTGTCCTTGCGCTCTTCGTAGATCTTGCGCAGGCGATCCTCGAGTTCACCGACCGAGACGTCCGACTTGTTGATCGAGAGCTTCCGATCGGAGGTGTACTCGATCACGATCTGCGAGACGTCGACCTGCGTCTGCTGAGCGCTCTTGGTTTCGGCCGGCAGGTTCACGTCCAGGCCGCGCTGCGACAGCGGCAGGGCGGCCATGAAGATGACGAGCAGCACGAGCAGCACGTCGATCATCGGCGTGATGTTCATGTCCGACGAAACTTCGAGCTTCTTCGCCTGGACGACGCGATCCGCGCCGTGGTGTGCGTGTGCGTGTGCCATTAGTTGCCACCTCCGCCCAGCAGGCCGGTGCGGTTCTTGGGATCGGTGATGAGGCCCATGTCCTCGATACCGCTCGCCCGCAGTTCATCCATGAGGTCCATGACCGCCGAGTAGCGCGCGTCCTCATCAGCCTTGATCAGGATGATGCGCTCCTTCTTGGTCTCGAGAATCTCGTCGACCTTCTGCCGCAGTTCTTCCTTGCGGACCGGCAGGCCGTTGACGAAGTAGCGATCGGTCTTGTCGACCGCGACTACCGTCTGGTCCTGTGTCTCCGGCTTCTCCGCCGTGTTGGCGGCGAGCGGCAGTTTGACGTCCGCGCCCTTCTGCAACAGCGGCGCGACGATCATCATGATGATCAGCAGCACCAGCATGACGTCCACGAGGGGCGTGACGTTGATGTCCGATTTGACTCCGCCTTTGGAGCCGCCGACGTCCATTGACATTGCAGTTACTCCCTACAAAGTGAGAGGTGAGAAGTCGGAAGTGAGAGGCCAGGCAGCGGCTTCTCACTTCTCCCTTCTAACGTCTGACTTCTATTACGCCGTCTTCTTGATGAAGTAGTCGACCATCTCCGACGACGAGTTGTCCATCTCGACGTTGAAGAACTCGAGCTTGCCCGACAGGTAGTTATAGAACCACACCGCCGGGATCGCGACGAACAGACCAAGCGCGGTTTCGACGAGCGCTTCTGCAATACCGGCCGACACGGCGCCGATACCACCCGAGCCCGACGACGCGATACCCACGAACGCGTTGATAACGCCGACGACCGTGCCGAGCAGACCCACGAACGGCGCGGTTGCGCCGATGGTGGCGAGACCCGACACGCCCTTCTTCAGGTCGTTCGACGTGAGCGCCGTGGCGCGCTGAATCGAGCGGCGCACGGTGTCGAGCAGGTCTTCGCGCGACAGGTTGGCACCGCTCTCCTGCTGGAACTGGTATTCCTGCAGGCCGGCGAGCACGACCTTCGCGAGGTGGCTGTAGCGGTATTCCTTCGCCGACGACAGCGCGATCGCTTCCTTCAGGCGGCCTTCCTTGAGGTGCTTGGCCACGAGGGGGGCGTACATCTTCGACTGCTTGGTGGCCTGGTTGAACGTGTAGATGCGTTCAATCGCGACGCCCACCGACCAGAACGACATGATGAAGAGGATGACGGCGACCGCGATTGCCGCGGGGCCCATCTGCTCGAACATGTCCACGAGATCGAGGCCGCCGCCTTCCTGCGCGAAAGCAGGCGTGCTCATGAGCATCATCGCGAACGCGGCACCGGCAATCCGACCGAACTGAATCTTCCGACCTTCCATCGCATTCCTCCAAAAACTTAAAAAGCTCGAACCCTAAGAAAAGGCCTGACCCCTGGAACCTTGACGCCGAGCCCGGCGTCGTCGGCGGGTCGCTCGACCCGCCTCTATTGCAACGTGAACTGAACGGTAACCGTCATGATGACCGGCACTGGAACGCCGTTCAGCAAGGTCGGTGTAAACACCCACTGCCGCACCGCATCGAGCGCCGCCTGGTCGAGCAGCGGAATCGAGCGGAGCACCTTTGCATCTTTCACCGCGCCATCGGGACCGATCGTGGCCTCGATGATGACGATGCCCTGCACGCGAGCTGACTGTGCGATCGGCGGATACACCGGGCGCACGTCGCGCGTCTTCTGGGGCGGCTTGATGTTGCCGCCCACGCGCACCGGCGCGGCCGGTGGCGGCGGTGGAGGCGGCGGTTCAGGAATGCCGCCGGTGATGCCGCCGGCGACGCCGCCGACGATACCGCCTTCAATGCCTGACGAACGTTCGAAGCCGGCTTCAAGACCGGTCTCGGCCTTGATTTCCTTCGGCGCTTCGAGCGGTGCCGCATCCGGGCTGACGTCCATCGGCGGTGGCGGAGCCTTCGCTTCTGGCGGTGGTGGCGGCGGAGGCGGTGGTGGTGGCGGTGGTGGCGCTGCAACGAACGCCATCATGCTCGGCGTCGTCGGCAAGGCTCCCATAGCCATCAGCGGAACAATGATTAACGCCGCAATGATCGTCGCCTGGAGCAACATCGTCAGTGGCACCGTGTACCACATCTTGTTGCCCATCTTGATCGATGGATCGACGACATCACCAAACATGTCGCGTGGCACTAATTCCTCCTCAACTTCGTATTCATTAAAAGACCGCCGATTATCCCTTCGACTTTGGCCGGACGCAAGCGCCGAGGCCGGGGGGTCGGAAGGGTGCGCGTCTTTCAATTAGACACCGGAAATCCGGGCCTGCTCCCTACAAAAACACGACAAATTCGCGACGTATTGCCAAGAACGCGGAGTTCCCCTGGAATACAAAGGGGGTCAGGCACATCCGCACCTGACCCCTCAGACGCCCGGCGATTCTAGTCGGGCTTCAAACCATCGTCAACCGTTTGGCCACCGAAAATGCAGCGAAATTACGCATGGTGACGAACTGTTACAGGCTTTTCGATGGTTTTCCGCCCTTTCGCCGTAAGACTACCTACTCTTCAATGCGCATTCCGTAGAACGAGCGGTACACGAAATACATGCTCACCACGAAAAATACGGCTGACAGTGCCAGCGTGAGGGTCGCGCCGGTCCCAATGTAGACGCCCAGCTCGACTGCAAGCAGGCCGAACAGCGTCGTGAACTTGATGACCGGGTTCATGGCCACCGAGGAGGTGTCCTTGAACGGATCGCCCACCGTGTCGCCGACGACCGAGGCGTCGTGCAGCGGCGTGCCCTTCATCTTCAATTCGGTTTCCACGATCTTCTTCGCGTTGTCCCACGCGCCACCCGCGTTGGCCATGAAGATCGCCTGGTAGAGACCGAACAGCGCGATCGAGATCAGGTAGCCGATGAAGAAGAACGGCTCGATGAACGCGAACGCCAGCGTCGAGAAGAACACGCCGAGGAAGATGTTGAACATGCCGCGCTGCGCGTAGATGGTGCAGATCTCCACCACCTTCTTGCTGTCTTCCACCGAGGCCTTGGTCGAGCCTTCGAGCTTGATGTTCTTCTTGATGAACTCGACCGCGCGGTAGGCGCCGGTCGTCACCGCCTGCATCGACGCGCCGGTGAACCAGTAGATCACCGCGCCGCCGGTGATCAGGCCGAGCAGGAAGGGCGGGTGCAGGATCGACAGCTTGGCGATCGCGTCGGCGTTGGTCAGGCCGCCGGTGAGCGCCATGATGATCGCGAAGATCATCGTCGTCGCGCCGACCACCGCGGTGCCGATCAGCACCGGCTTGGCGGTCGCCTTGAAGGTGTTGCCCGCGCCGTCGTTCTCTTCGAGCAGCTCCTTCGCAACCTTGAAGTTCACCTTGAAGCCGTGGCTCTTCTGGATCTCGGCCTCAACGTTCGGGATCTCTTCGATCTGCGACAGCTCGTAGACCGACTGCGCGTTATCGGTGACCGGGCCGTAGGAGTCGACCGCGATCGTCACCGGGCCCATGCCCAGGAAGCCGAACGCCACCAGGCCGAACGCGAAGATCGCCGGGGCGACCATGATTTCGCCCAGGCCCCACGACGAGACGATGTAGGCGATCGTCATCAGGCCCATGATCGTCAGGCCCAGCCAGTAGCTGCTGAAGTTGCCGGCCACGAGGCCCGACAGGATGTTAAGTGACGCCCCGCCTTCGCGCGACGACGTCACCACTTCCTTGACGTGGCCCGAGTGCGTGGAGGTGAACACCTTCACGAACTCCGGGATGATCGCGCCGGCGAGCGTGCCGCACGTGATCACCGTCGAGAGCTGCCACCACAGCGCCGTGTTGCCGCCGAGTGACGGGATCAGCTCATACGACAGCACGTAGGTCAGGATCACCGAGACGATCGAGGTGAGCCACACCAGCGTGGTGAGCGGAATCTCGAAGTTCATCTTCTCGACGTTGCCGTAGGTGCTCTTCGCCCACGCGTTGTTGACGAGATACGAACCCGCCGACGCGAGCACCATCATGACGCGCATCATGAAGATCCACACGAGCAGCTGGACCTGGATGGCGGGGTCCTTGACGGCGAGCATGATGAACGAGATCAGCGCGACGCCGGTGACGCCGTAGGTTTCGAAGCCGTCGGCCGTCGGGCCGACCGAGTCGCCGGCGTTGTCGCCGGTGCAGTCCGCGATGACGCCCGGGTTGCGCGCGTCGTCTTCCTTGATCTTGAACACGACCTTCATCAGGTCGGAGCCGATGTCGGCGATCTTCGTGAAGATGCCGCCGGCGATACGCAGCGCCGCGGCGCCGAGCGATTCGCCGATCGCGAAGCCGAGGAAGCAGACGCCGGCGTATTCACCCGGGATGAACAGGAGAATCGCCAGCATGAACAGCAGTTCGACGGAGATCAGCATCATGCCGACGCTCATGCCCGAGCGCAGCGGGATGTCGCACACCGGGAAGGCCTTGCCCTGCAGGCTGGCAAACGCGGTGCGCGAGTTGGCGAGGGTGTTGATGCGGATGCCGTACCACGCCACGCCGTAGCTGCCGGCGATGCCGATCAGGCTGAAGATGATGACGATCGCGATGCGGCCCGGTTCGAGGCCGGTGAGCCAGAAGTAGGCGATCATCACCGCGCCGATGAAGAGCTCGAGGATCAGCAGGAACTTGCCCTGCTGCACCAGGTAGGCCTTGCACGTCTCGTAGATGAGCGCCGAGACATCGGCCATCGACTGGTGTACCGGCAGGTTCTTGACCGCCGTGTAGGTCCAGAGGCCGAACAGCAACCCCAGCACGCACACCACCAGGCCGGTCATCAGGATGCCGTGTCCGGTCATGCCGAAGAAGTCGCCTGTGTTGAGATCAGGCAGCTGGATGTTCACTTCACCGCCGGGGCGGTGATGCGCGGCATCCTGCGCGGTTTCCTGGGCCAGCAATGCCGGCGCCATCAGGACGCCGAGCGTCAACACCATGGCGGCTCGTTGAATAAGCCTCGTCCTGATTAGCCTCATCCTGATTAGCCTCATCACCATCTGGTCGTTGTCTCCCCTACTTCTTGTTCTGTTGCTTCAAGCTGACCGGGAGGGCCATGCCGCCGGTCAGGAAAATTCGGATGCCCTCTTCGATCGAGAGATCCGGGTAGAACGCCTGTGACCGCGGATACACGGCGACGTCACCCAGGTACAGGTGGTTCGTCGGCACGTACACCGCAATCATTTCTTCCGGCCCCTGCCCCCGGTCGAGCGTGAACTCGCGCGTCAGGAACCCGATCACCACCCCGCGCCGCTGGTCGTCGACGATCACGACCTTCTTGAACCCCGACTCGCTGTCGGGCGAGAACGCCGCCACCAGTTGCTTCACCGGCGCGTAGACCGTCTTGAACAGCGGCACGTTCAGCAGCCACCGTTCGCCACGCTGCAGGATCCGCCGTCCGAGCACGTTGGTCGCGATCGCACCGACCAGCAGGATCGATGCGGTCGTGATCAACACGCCGAGCCCGGGCACTTCGCGTCCGAACACGTACATCGACAGGGGCACGGCCACGCTGTCGATAAACCTGAACGTCCACAGCAGGGTCACGACGGTGATGAACAACGGCACCGTCACAACCAGGCCGGCTAAGAAACTACGCCGCAGCCACTGCATCGTCCACCAGGCCTCCGGCCCGGACCTTCACCGCGTCAACAACCAGAGCACCGTAACCGCGGCCAGCGCGAAACGGTAATACGCGAATACCTCGAGCGAGTGCGCTGCAAGATACCGCACAAAGAACTTCACCGTGATGTAGCCGACGATGGCCGACACCACCAGGCCGACGGCGAGCAGTGTAACCGGCAAACCCGCCATGCCGACCTCGGACAAATCCAGGGCTTCCTTGGCGGCCGCCGCGATGATCGCCGGCAGGCTCATCAGGAAGACAAACCGCGCCGCCGACGCGCGCTCGACGTTCAGGAACATCGCCAGCGTCAGCGTGGCGCCGGATCGCGAAATCCCCGGCACCAGCGCCAGGGCCTGCGCGCAGCCAATCGCGAACGCCTCGCCGTAGCCCAGCGTCCGCGCATCGCGCGACTTGCGGCCGATGCGCTCGGCCAGCACCAGGCCGATGCCGCCGATCGTCAGCGTGACCGCGACGATCATCGGCGACCGCAACCGGCCTTCAATCACGCCGGCGAACAAGCCGCCGACAATCACGATCGGAATGGTGCCGGCAATGATCAGCCGGCCGAGCCGCTCGTATTCACCGTCACGGCCGGTCAGCGCGCCGGGCGCCGCGGCGATCAACTTCACGACGTCGGCGCGGAAGAACGCGACCACCGCGAGCAGCGTGCCGACGTGGCACGCCACGTCGAACGCGATCCCGAACCGCCCCGGATCCCAGCCGAAAAACGCGCGCGCCAGGATCAGGTGGCCGGAACTGGAGACCGGCAGGAACTCGGTGAGTCCCTGCACTATCCCCAGGAGCGCGGCCGAGATCAGATCCACGGCGGCGGGTTAAACCGTCTTGCGAGCGCTCGTCGTGCGGGCTTTCGCCTGCTTGCTGCTCAGGATGATGGCGATCGACGAGGCGATGAAAATCGTCGAGTAGGTGCCGCTGATGATTCCGACCAGCATCGTGAACGCGAACGCTTCGAGCACTTCGCCGCCGAACAGGTACAGCGCCAGCACGGCGAGGAACGTGGTGCCCGCGGTGATGATCGTGCGGCTCAACGTCTGGTTGACGCTTTCGTTGACGACCTTCTCGAGCGAGTCACGCCGCTTGCTGCGCAGGTTCTCGCGGACGCGGTCGAAGATGACGATCGTGTCGTTGACCGAGTAACCGGTGATGGTCAGGATGGCGGCGACCACGTTCAGCGACAGGTCGTAGCCGAAGAAGAACAGGAAGGCGATGGCGATCAGGATGTCGTGGAACGTCGCCGCGATCGCGCCGATCGCAAATGCGAACCGGAACCGGAGGCCGATGTAGATCGTGATGCCGACAATCGACGCCAGCATGGCGTAGATACCCCGGCGCTGCAGGTCGGCGCCGATGACCGGGCCGACCAGGTCCTGGCTCATCACCTCGATCTTGCCGACGTTGGCCTTGTTCAGCGCGTCGACCACCGCACGGGCGTTCTGGTCGAGTGCGCCGCCCTGCTCCTGGATCAACTGCGGCAGGCGGATGACCTTCTGGTTCTGCGCCGGATCGCCGTAGGTCTGGATGACCTGCTCGCTCGAGACCGACGCCAGCGCCTGGCGCACCTGGTCGTCACTGACCGCCTGCTCGAACTTGACGATCATGATCGTGCCGCCCGAGAAGTCGATACCGAGCGGAATGCCCCTGGTCAGGCCATAGGCCAGGCCGGCGACGATGACGACGGTCGACAGCACAATCGCGTGCCAGCGCCACTTGATGAAGTCGTAATTCGCGTTCTGGAGGAGAGCCATAAATTAAATCGACAGCTTCTGCACGTTGCGGCCGGTCAAGGTCGCCTCGAACAAGGTGCGGGAAACAAAATACGCGGTGAACACGTTCGACAGCAGGCCGATGGTCAGCGTCAGCGCGAAGCCGCGGATCGAGCTGGTGCCGAAGTTGAAGAGGAACGCCGCCGCGATCAGCGACGCCACGTGCGTGTCGAGGATGGTCAGCAGCACGCGGTCGAAGCCGGCGCTCACCGCCTGCTTGACGCCCTTGGCCGTCGCCAGTTCTTCCTTGATGCGCTCGAAGATCAGCACGTTCGAGTCGACGCCCATGCCGATCGTCAGGATGAAGCCGGCGATGCCGGGCAGCGTCATCGTCGCGCCCGCGTAGGCCATCAGGCCGAGGAGGATGATCAGGTTCGCGGCGATCGACAGCAGCGCGTTGATGCCCGCCGCCTTGTAGTAGACGAGCATGAACAACGTCACGAGCAGCAAGCCGCCCGCCGCCGACAGCACGCCGGCGCGGATCGAGTCGGCGCCGAGCGACGGGCCGACGGTGCGCTCCTCGAGATACGTCAGGTTGGCCGGCAGCGCGCCCGAGCGCAGCTTCAGCGACAGATCCTGTGATTCCTGGTTGGTGAAGTTGCCGGTGATGCGGCCTTCATCGTCGATGCGCGACTGAATCACCGGTGCCGACTGCACGCGGTTGTCGAGGACGATGCCGAGCTGGCGGCCGATGTTGGCCTGCGTGAACGCGCCGAACTTGCGGGCGCCTTCGTTGTTGAGTGAGAAGCTCACCGCCGGGCGGTTGTTCTCGTCCAGCGTCGGACGCGCGTTGCGCAGGTCACGGCCAGTCACAGCGGGAATGCGGCGAACCACGTAGTAACCGGTGCCGGCCGGCTGGCCCGGCGCCGCCTCGATCGTGCCCGGCAGCAGCTGCATGTCGGGGGGCACGGTGCCCCCGAGCGCAGCGCGCGCCGCGGCTTCATCCGAGAACGGCCCCTGCTCGACCTGCTTGAGCTCGAGCTGCGCGGTCGAACGGATGATCTCCTTCGCGCGATCGACGTCGGTCACGCCGGGCAGCTGCACCATGATCTGGTCGGCCGCGGTGTGGCGCGCGATGATCGGCTCGGCGACGCCCAGCTCGTTGACGCGGCGCTCAATCGTCTGCAGCGCCTGGTTCACCGTGTCTTCACGCAGCTGGACTACGATGTTCGGCTTCAGCGTGAAGGTGTAGGTGCCGGCGCCGGAACTGCGGTCGTAGTTCGTCTCAACCTCGACGAGGTTGTTGCGGAACTCGGCGTCCTTGTCGGCAGCCACGCCGCTCACCGTGAACGCGGTCGCCGAATCAACGGTGATCGCGCCAACCGCCACGTTCTTCGTCTTCAGCAGTTCCCCGAGCCGGTCGGCCGTGGTCTGCGTTTCAAGACGAAGCGCGTCATCGGTCTGGACACGCAGCACCAGCTGCACGCCGCCCTTGAGGTCGAGGCCGAGCTTCACCTTCTGGTCGGGCGGATAGAACGCAAACACCGCCAGCGCCAGAACGGCGACGATCGAGAGGACTTTCCAACGAAGGTTCTTCGCCATGATTTATGTATTCGGCGTTTCTACGACGGGTGGCTGGCCCTGGTAGCCGACAACCGCGGCCCGGGCAACGTCCACCCTCACATTAGGAGCAATCTGGAGGCTGATCTTGTCTTCCCCGACCTTCGCGATCGAGCCGAAGATGCCGCCGGTGGTGACAACCTTATCCCCTTCCTTCAGAGCGGAAAGGAACTCCTGCACCTTCTTCTGCCGCCTCTTCATGGGCAGCAGGATGACGAAATAGAAGATGGCAAGGACAAGCGCGAATGGAATGAGCTGGACGAGTGGGCTCACCTGCTGGCCAGGCGAGGACGCGAGTGCCAAAATCATTCCGAAGTGGGGATCCGTCGTGGTCATGAAATCAACGCGCGGCGGGTAAAGGTCTGATGGAACTTCTGTCTAAAATCTTCGAACCTGCCGAACGATATAGCCTCCCTAATCCGGCGCATGGTGTCAAGGTAAAAGCTCAGGTTATGCAACGTGTTAAGGGTGCCTCCGGTCATTTCGCCGGCCTTGAAAAGGTGGTTCAAATAGGCCCTCGAAAAGTTGCGGCAGGTGTAGCACGAACAGTTCGGATCGACCGGTCCGTCGTCTTCGGAATACGGGGCGTTCTTGATGTTTATGGGCCCTTCGCTGGTGAACAGCTGGCCGTTGCGGGCGTTACGGGTCGGCATCACGCAGTCGAACATGTCGATGCCGCGGGCCACGCTTTCGACAATATCTATAGGCGTGCCGACGCCCATTAAATAGCGTGGCTGGCTGACCGGAAGAAGAGGAGCCGTTTCCTCGACCACTCTGTACATCACTTCATTCGGCTCCCCGACGCTCAGCCCCCCGATCGCGTAACCATCAAACCCAATAGATACAGTAAGTTCCGCCGATTTCGCCCGCAGGTCCTTAAACGTCCCCCCCTGGCAAATTCCGAACTGTGCCCTGTCCGACACTGGAACACTGTGGGGGAAAGGGCCGGGGATCTTTTTCCGTTCAAGGAACCGGTCGCGACAACGGCGAGCCCAACGAGCCGTCAGATCGAGCGATTTGTCGATGATCTCCGGCGTCGACGGCAAGGCCGGGCACTCGTCGAGCACCATCGAGATGTCCGAGCCGAGATTCAGCTGGATATCTACCGCAGATTCAGGGGTTAAGCGATGAGCGCTGCCATCGATATGGGAGCGGAAATCGACGCCGTCCTCGGTGATCTTCCGGCGATCGGCGAGGCTGAAGACCTGGAAGCCGCCGCTGTCGGTGAGGATGGGCCCATTCCAGCCCGAGAATTTGTGAAGGCCTCCGCGCCTTGCGATGAGCTCATCACCCGGCCGCAGCATCAAGTGATAGGTATTGCCGAGAATGATGCTCGCGCCAATCTCCTCCAAGTGACGTGCTGTCAGTGCTTTGACCGCCCCCTGGGTACCGACCGGCATGAACACCGGAGTGTCGATTTGACCGTGCGCGGTCTGCAATACGCCGCGGCGCGCGGCACCGTCTGTATGAGTGAGGGTGAACAAAATAGGCCCGACCCCTTATTATCGGCGTAGTGAAGAAATTGCGGGTTGGGATCATTTTCGGCGGGCGATCGGGAGAGCACGAAGTCTCGGTCACGTCGGCGGCGTCGATTTTCAAGCACATCGATCGGACCAAGTACGATCCGGTGCCGATTCGCATCGAAAAGGACGGGCGCTGGTCGTTTCCCGATCAGCCGCCGACCGCGACGTCGGCGGCGGAAGTGATTCAGCAGGCCCGGGCCGCGGGGGCGACATCCGTCAACGCCGGCACTACCGATCCGGCCCTGGCGGCACTGAAGCTCGATGTGGTGTTCCCGATCCTTCACGGGCCGTACGGTGAAGACGGGACTGTCCAGGGCCTGCTCGAACTCGCCAACATCCCCTACGTCGGTCCCGGCGTGCTCGCGTCAGCCGCCGGCATGGACAAAGCCGTAATGAAGGTGCTGTTTGCCGCGCGCGGCCTGCCCGTGTGCGACTGGCATGGCTTCGTGCGCGCCGATTGGGACCGCGATCGCGCTGCTGTGTTGAAGAAAATTGCGCAGCTCGGCCTGCCCGTGTTCGTGAAGCCCGCGAACCTGGGATCGAGCGTCGGCATCTCGAAGGTGAAGACCGAGGACGAACTGCTGCCGGCGATCCTGATGGCCCTCGACTTCGACCGCAAAGTCGTCGTCGAAGCCGCGGTGCCAAACGCCCGCGAGATCGAATGCGCCGTGCTGGGCAACGACGAACCGAACACGTCCAGGCCCGGCGAGATCATCCCGTCACGCGAGTTCTACGACTACGAAGCCAAGTACCTGGACGAGGGATCGAAGTCGGTGATCCCCGCGGACCTGCCGGCCGCGCTTGCCACCGAGATTCGCCGGCTGTCGGTCGAAGCGTTCCGCGCGATTGACGGCGCCGGCCTCGCACGCGTGGACTTTCTGGTGTCGCGTGATAGCGGCGCGATCTACCTCAACGAGATCAACACGATGCCGGGCTTCACCACCATCAGCATGTATTCGAAGATGTGGGAGTCCACCGGGGTCGGCTACACCGAACTGGTCGATCGACTGATCACACTCGGGCTGGAGCGGCACTCCGAAAAACAGCGGCTTCGCACCAGCGCGCTTTAAGGTGAGGAGCGATAGAAGTGAGAAGTGAGAAGTGAGAAGTGAGAAGTGAGAAGCGAGAAGCGAGAAGTGAGAGGTAAGACGTGAGAACGCTGGCGCTCGTGGGTCTTCTGCTTTGCTTCTCGCCTCTTTCCTTTTCACCGCTCACCTCTCACTTTTCACTTCCAACGGCCCAACCCGGCATCACCGCCGCCTCGACCGTCGCGAAGGCGTACGAGTTGATCCTCGACGCCAACTTCGAACAGCTCGAGAAGACACTTCCCACGGTGTGCCCGCCGGCACCCATGGCCGCGTGCCGCGGCCTCGCATCGCTGAGCCTGTGGTGGCAGATCCAGCTCGATCTCGAGAACCGCACCCTCGACGAGAAGTTCATGTCGACGGTGAACGCGGCGATCGCCGAAACCGAGCGCTTCGCTGCCGCGGAGCCGAAGCGGGCCGAGGCCTGGTTCTACGTCGGCGCCGCGTACGGCGCGAGATCACAATTTCGTGTGTATCGATCGGAACGGCTGGCCGCAGCCCGCGACGGCAAGCGCATCAAGGAGGCGCTCGAGCGGGCGCTGGAACTCGATCCGGCCATGCACGACGCCGAATTCGGCGTCGGCATGTACCGCTACTACGCGGGCGTGGCGCCGGCGATCTTCAAGTTCCTGCGGTTCCTGTTCCTGCTGCCAGGCGGGGATCGCGAAGGCGGCCTGCAACAACTCGAACGGGCCGGCGCGCAGGGCCTGCTGGTCCGCGACGAGGCCCAGTTCCAGCTCCACGTGCTCTATCTCTGGTACGAAAAGAAATGGCCGGAGGCGCTGGCCATCATCCGCGGGCTGCAATCGCGCTACCCGCACAACCCGCTGTTCCAGCACATCGAAGCCGAGATCCTCGACGTGTACTTTCACGATCCGGCCGCCAGCCTGAAGGCGTCGGAGCGATTGCTGTCGCTCGCGCAGTCGGGCGCGGTCTTCCGCGCTGATGTGGCCGAGCGCGCCGCGCGCAAGAACATCGCACGGCAACTGATCGCGTTGAAGAAGAAATGACGCTCACACCTTCGCGCACGCGCTACGGTGTGCGGGCTACAGAATCGTGCGCGAGCAGCCGACACGTTGATCGCAGGTGTGTGTGGACGCGATCAATCGGTGCGTTCGGCGCGCGTTTGTCGGACTACATCAAACGCTTTGTGCTTGACAACCGAATTTTCTCATCCATAATCTACATCTGGTATGAGGGCGGACGGCTCAGGCCACTGGTTGTGAAGAGGTAAAAACTCTTCGAAGACTTAAAAACAATCAGGGGTTGCCATCAGGCAGAGTCACCCCCCATCAGGAGAGTCACAATGGCGAAGAAGGCAAAGAAGGCGGCCAAGAAGAAGGCCAAGAAGCGCTAGTCGCTACAGGGGCGGTTCTCACAGACTGCCCCACCCTTTTGCTTTTGCGCACGCATCGCGTGCGCGTCAAGGCGCGAAGACAGCCGGCACCGTGACGCGGAGTGCCAGGCGGCAGAGGCCGATCGGCGCTGCGGCGGAATCTTCCGCATAACCCAACCTGAAGGGGGGGATTCGAAAATGGCAAAGAAGGCTAAGAAGGCTGCTAAGAAAAAGGCGAAGAAGCGTTAAGCTTCATCAGCCAGTAGTTCGAAAAGGGGCGCTTCACGGCGCCCCTTTTGTTTTTTCTACTGCCCGATCCAGTTCACCCCGTCCCACACCCTGATTCGATCGATCGTGTCCCACTGCTGCAGGCGATCGACGACATCCATTCCCGACACCACCTGTCCGAAGACCGTGTAGTCCGCATCGAGGTGCGGCGCGGGCGAATGCGTGATGAAGAACTGGCTGCCGCCGGTATCGGGGCCTGACAGCGCCATGCCGACCGTACCGCGCAGGTATGGGCGCTGATTGAGCTCATCGCGAATCGTGTAGCCGGGGCCGCCCGAACCATCCCCGCGCGGATCGCCGGTCTGGACCACGAAATCGGGGACGACGCGATGGAGTTGCACGCCGCGGAAATAGTTCCTGCGCACGAGCGAAATGAAGCTCGCGACGGTCCTGGGCGCATCAAGGACCGCCAGCTCGAACTGGATGGTCCCCTTGCTGGTATCGATGTAGGCCTGCGGTGAATACTGCGGCGCCACGAGCGAATCGATTGCCGTGAGTTCCGGCACGGACTGCGGCGGCGCGGGACGTATTGACGACACGTCAGCGGACGGATCGAGCTTGCGGAGGTGGTCTGCAGCCCGCATCCGCACCGCCCAGTCGCGATCGGCCAGCGCCGAGGCCAGCAGCGGTTTCGCCGCCGCCGGGTCGAGCGCGGCCAGCGCATCGAGCGCGGCGTTCTTCGCGGTGTTCAATCCATCACGCTGCGCCGTCTTGAAGGCTTCGGTGAGCGCGGCTGTGGCGTTGGAGGCCTTCACGGTGGCGAGTCCACGTGCGGCGGCGGCGCGCACGGCCGGATCGTCGCTCTTGAGGCGCGCGAAGAACTCCTGGGCCGCGTTGGCGGCGTTGATGGCCGCCAGCCCGTTGAGCACGGCAGGAATCACGCGCTGATCCTGGTCGGCCAGCATCGCGGTCAGCGGCGCCTCGGCGCGCTCGCGGCCAAGATCCGCCAACGTCCGCGCCAGCGACGCTCGCACCGACCAATGGGCGTCACCGCCCAGGCCGGAGAGGGCGCTCGTAAACGTGTCCACGTCGATCCTGGCGAGCGAATCCAGCGCGGCCGCCCGCACCGACGGCCATTCCGCCGACACGAGGTCGATCAGCAATTCCACCGATGCCGCGTCGCGGAGCCGCCCGAGCGCGGTCGTCGCTTCGAGCTGCAGGTTCTGGTCGGTCTTCGGCGAGGAGATCAGCCTGCGCATCACGGCGCCGCCACGCGGATCGGCGAGCGCGGCAATCGCGCGCACCGACTGGATGCGCACCGCAAGGGGCTGCGCGGCGTCTTCCGCTGCGCCCAGCAACGGCGTTGCCGCCCGCGGGTCCTTCGAGGTGCCGAGGCCCCGCGCTGCGAACGCACGGGACAGTTGCCCTTCACCGTTGAACAGATCCAGCAGCACGTCCACCGCGCGCGCATCATTGACACGCTGGAACGCAAACGCCACCGGCCACCAGCGGCTGCGCAGCTTGCCGGCCGGATCGAGCATCGCCGATGCGAGCCCGTCGTAAGAGCCGAGGCGCACCAGCGCAAACAGACCAAGGCGAACAGCTTCCGCGGCCGGCGGCTTGGGATACCCCATGTCATCAGGGTTGATGCCGTTCAGCGCGCCGCCGTTGACGTGCGCGTAGACCATGTTGGTGATGGGTTGCGCTGCCGCCTTGTGCGCAATCTGGCCGAGCGCCTCAGCAGCGCGGCCTTGAATCATCGGGTCGGGATCGTTGAGCGCGGTGATCAACACCGGCGCCGCTGTCGCGTCGCCAATCAGGCCCATGGAAAACACGGCCATCTGCCGTACTTCCGGATCGCTTTCCGACTGGAGCAGCGTGGTGAGGCCGGGGATGCCGTCTGGGAGATGCACGCGGCCGATCGCCAGAGCCGCTCGACGCCGGATGCGCGCCTCCGAATCGCTCAGCAGCGCGACGAGATCCCCACCGTTTCCCCGCAGCTGGCGCTCGTCCTCGAGTTGCAGGATCCATTTCATCTTCTGTTCGAAGACCGCCGCCGGAGGAGTCGGCGCCTGGACCGGCGCCGCAGGGGCGGCGCAACTGACCAGAAGGCACAGATAGCACCAGGGCCGCAGAAGGCTCAGATTCATAGACTCAAATGCCGCAACGTCGCTTTCTCGATTCGCTCTCGAACGATATTGACACCGATTCCCGGCTCTTGCGGCACGGCAATGGTTCCGTCTTGCGCAATATCGATCGGCGGATCGATAAGGTCGGGCTGGTAGTAGCGCTTGCTCGCGGCGATATCGCCGGGCAGCGAGAAGTTCGGCAGGCTTGCGAGATGGATGTTGTGGGCGCGGCCAATCCCACTCTCGAGCATGCCGCCGTGCCACACCGGGATGCCGTTGGCCGCACACAAATCGTGCAGTTCGATGGATGCCTGGTGCCCACCCACACGGCCGGGCTTGATGTTGATGATTTTGCAGGCCTTGGCGTCTATCGCATCACGCGCAATGCGCACGGTATGGATGGACTCGTCGAGGCACACCGGCGTCTTGATCTGCTTCTGCAGCACCGCGTGATCCATCACATCGTCGTAATCGAGCGGCTGCTCGATCAGCAGCAGGTCATGCGGATCGAGGCGCGCGAGCAAGGCCGCATCGTCGAGTGAATAGGCGGCATTGGCGTCGACCTGGAGCGGGATCTGCCCAAAGGTCTTGCGGACGCGTTCAACGGCGTCGATGTCCCAGCCGGGCTTGATCTTGATCTTGATGCGCTGGTAGCCGGCCGCGAGCTCCTTCTCGATCTTGCCCATGAGCTGATCGAGTGAGTCCTGGATGCCGATCGAGACGCCTGACGCGATGCGATCGCGTGTTCCGCCGAGGATCTTCGACAGCGGCTGGCCTTGCGCGCGCGCATACAGGTCCCAGATCGCCATTTCGACGCCGGCCTTGGCCATGTTGTGGCCGCGGATCCGCTTCAGCGCCGGATACACCTCGCGGGGGTGCTCGAAGCGCGTGCCGAGGATCAGCGGGGCAATGAAACCGGCGATGATGTGCCACACGGTCTCAGTGGTTTCGCTGCTGTAGTACGGGTTGGCTTCGGCAACCGACTCGCCCCAGCCCTCGAAACGCGCGCCGCCAACCTCGCCTTCCACGCGGATCAGCACGAACGTCCGGTCGTAGGAACGCCCGAAGCTCGTCTCGAAGAAATGCACCAGGGGCAGGCGGCAGAGGAACAGCTCGATCTTCTCGATCGTCACGCTACAAACTATACTCGGCGGCGGAGTGGCCTTTCACTATCTCGCCATCGAAGGCCCGATCGGGGTCGGCAAGACGCGGCTGGCCGAGCGGCTGGCCAGCAAGCTCGAGGCAACGACCGTGCTCGAAGACTCCGAGAACCCGTTTCTCGCGGACTTCTACGCCGATCGCCCCGGCTCGGCGCTGCAGGCGCAGTTGTTCTACCTGCTCAACCGCCACCGCCAGCTGACCAGCAAGCGCCAGGCGGATCTGTTCCTGCAGACCACGATCTGCGACTACGTCTTCGACAAGGACAAGATCTTCGCGTACCTGAATCTCGACGATAACGAGCTGTTCATCTACCAGCGGTTGTTCGACCTGCTGGCCCGCGACGTGCCCGCGCCGGATCTTGTCGTCTACCTGCAGGCCCCGACCGAGTTGTTGATGGAACGGCTCCGCCGCCGCGCCCGCGCGCGTGAAGAATCCGAGCGCGAAAGCGGCCTGCCCGAAACCACCGTGCCGCTGCCGGCCGAAGACTATGTTCGCGAATTGAACGAGGCCTACCAGCATTTCTTCTTTCACTACACCTCGACCCCGCTCCTGGTGGTCGAAACGTCGGAGTTCGACCCTGAATCGGACGATGCCGCGCTGGATGACCTTGTCAAGCAGATCAAGGGGATGGGCAAGGGGACGCGCTACTACGTCGCGCGGAAGTGAGAAGTGAGAAGTGAGAGGTGAGAGGTGAGAAGTGAGAAGGAGAAGCCTTTCTTCTTACTTCTCACCTCTCACTTCTCACTTTGATACGATTGACTCTATATGGCGTGGTTCAAGAAGACGCGCAAACCGATTGCCGCGTCCACGAAGACCAGCCGGGTTCCCGAAGGCCTGTGGGTGAAGTGTCCGGAATGCGACACGGTCATCTACACCAAGGATCTCGTCAAGAATCTCCACGTTTGCGGCAAGTGCGCGCATCACTTCCGGCTCGACGCGACCGAACGGCTGAAAACGCTGTTCGACGACGAGCGCTGGGAGGAGATTGCGCCCAACCTGGTTTCGAACGATCCGCTGAAGTTCACCGACACCAAGCAGTACAAGGCGCGCCTGGCGGCCACCCAGAAGGCGACCGGCAAGAAGGACGCGGTGATCGTGGGCGTCGGCCGCATCAACGGGGTCGAAGCGGTGGTCGCGTCGATGGAATACAGCTTCATCGGCGGTTCGATGGGCGTGGTGGTCGGCGAAAAGATCGTCCGCGGCATCGAGCTCGCACTCGAGAAGCGCTGCGCGATGCTGATCGTGTCGTGCTCGGGCGGCGCGCGCATGATGGAAGGCGCGCTGTCGCTGATGCAGATGGCCAAGATCTCGGCGGCGCTGGCGCGGCTGGATCGCGCGCGCCTGCCGTACATTTCGATCCTCACGGATCCGACGACCGGTGGCGTGACCGCCAGTTTTGCCATGCTCGGCGACCTGAACGTCGCGGAGCCGAAGGCGTTGATTGGCTTTGCCGGCCCGCGTGTCATCGAGCAGACCATCCGTCAGAAGTTGCCGGACGGATTCCAGCGCAGCGAGTTCCTGCTGGAGCGCGGCATGCTCGACCTCGTGGTCGACCGCCGTGAGATGAAGGCCACGCTTGGGCACGCGCTCAAGTTCATGACCACCCCGCCCGCCCCCCAGCGAAACGACGCCGAACCAGGCCGTTGACCCCGCTCGAACGGCTCTTCTCGCTCGAACAGTTCGGCATCAAGCTCGGGCTCGACAACATCCGCGCGATCCTCGACGCGCTCGGTCATCCCGAGCGCAGTTACCGCTCCATCCATATTGCCGGCACCAACGGCAAGGGGTCGGTCGCGGCCATGGCCGAGCGCGGACTGCGAGCGGCGGGGCTGAAGACCGGTCGTTACACCTCCCCGCATCTCGATCGCATCGAGGAGCGCGTCGCGCTCGATGGCCGGCCGGTCGATCGCCCGACCTTCGAAGCGGTGACGGGGCACGTGCTCGATGTGATCGACGCGGCCATCGAGGCCCGCGCGCTGACGGTCACCCCCACGTTCTTCGAAGTCTCAACCGCCATTGCGTTCGAGATCTTCAAGCGCGCGGGCATCGACGTCGCGATCGTTGAAGTCGGCCTTGGCGGCCGCTACGACGCGACCAACGTGCTGACACCGACCATCACCGCCATCACCTCGATCGCGTTCGATCACGAACGGCACCTGGGCCACACGCTTGGTGAGATCGCGTTTGAGAAGGCCGGGATCGCCAAGCGCGGCGTGCCGCTGGTGATCGGGCGGTTGCCGCGCGAAGCGGCGGCCCGCATCACCAAGGTGGCCCGCGAAGCCGAGGCGCCGGTGTTCGACGCGCATGCCACGACGACGGACCGGAAGTATCCGCCGTTGACGCTGGCCTTGCCCGGGCGCCATCAGTTGGAAAACGCGGCAGTGGCCGTCGCCATTCTCGAACGATGGTCCGCCCTGGTCGGCCACGTATCGACCGACGCGATCGTCACCGGGCTGACGCAATGCGAGTGGCCGGGACGCCTCGAATGGCTGCGCATCCCTCCGCAGGGCGAGCTGCTGATCGATGCCGCGCACAACCCGGCCGGAGCCACGGCGCTGGCGTCGTACCTGCAGGACACCGGCAGCAAGCCGCTGCCGTTTGTGTTCGCGGCCATGGCCGACAAGGACCTCATCAACATGATCGCGCCGCTGAAACCGGTCGCGTCGGCGTTCCTCGCGACGAGCGTGCCGCACGCGCGCGCGCGCACGGCTGACCAGCTGGCCGGCGAACTGCGCCGCATGGTTGCGGTGCCGGTCGAGGCGTTCGCCTCGCCGGTGGCCGCGGTGACTCGCGCGCTCGAGCTGTCGCGCCGCGCCGTCGCGTGCGGATCGATTTACATGATCGGCCCTCTTCGCGCGCGTCTCATCGACGCCGGCGCCACCAAACTCTAGAATGTTGGTGGTGTTCATCCGGCCATTCCTCATCGGCCTGCTGGTCGTCGCTGCGGTGCTGTCGCCGCGGAGCGTCGCGGCGCAGGTGTCGTTGCCCGGCTGGCTGCAGAAGAGCTTCACCGGCGAGCGTGACGGCGATCTCGTGCGGCTGATGCGGGAAGTGGAGATCGAGGGCGAGGCCAACACGCCGCAGGCCGGACAGAAGTTCTTTGCCGACGACCTGCAGATGAACATCAAGACGGGCGAGCTGGTCGCCAGCGGCAACGTCGTCTTTCAGACACCGACCGCGCGCATCGCGGCGGACAGCGTGGTCTTCAACACCAAGACCAGCCGCGGCACATTCACCAACGCCACCGGCATTGCGCAGCTGGGCGAGCGCGGCGCGCGCAACCGCAGCATGTTCGGCACGCTCGAGCCCGACGTCTACTTCCGCGGCGCCACGATCGAGAAGATCGGCGAAGACAAGTATCGAATCACCAGGGGCAGCTTCACGACCTGCGTGCAGCCGACGCCGCGCTGGGAGATCGTCAGCGGCAGCGCGACGCTGAACCTGGACGACTACATCCTGCTGCGCAACGCCGTCGTCCAGGTGAAGGACGTGCCGGTGTTCTACCTGCCGGTCATGTATTACCCGATCCAGGAGGACGATCGCGCGACCGGCGTGCTGCTGCCGATGTACGGATCGTCGCTCGCGACCGGATCGTCGATCAGCAACGCGTTCTTCTGGGCGATCAATCGCAGCCATGATGCAACGCTGTTTCACGACTGGATGTTCTCGCGGGGCCAGGGCATTGGCGCCGAGTATCGCTACATCCTCGGTCCGGCGGCCCAGGGTGACTTCCGCTATTACTGGCTGGACGAAAAGGCAGCGGTGATCAACGGCCGGACCCGCACGCCGCGACGCAGCAAGCAGATGCGCGGCAACCTGTCGCAGAACCTGCCGTTCGGACTGGCGGCACGCGGGCGCGTGGACTATGTCACCGACGTCTCGGTGCGGCAGACCTACGACCGCGACTTCTACAACGCGTCGAACAGCACGCGCAGCTACGAGGGCGGCATCTCGGGATCGTGGCGGAACCTGTCCACCAACGGCACGTATCGGCGGACCGAAACGTTTGCGGACCTCACCAATTCCACCGTGACGGGCCAGGAGCCGGGATTCAACTTCGCGTTGAGCGGCGTGAAGCTGTGGCGGCTGCCGGTGTTCGCGACGGTCAACGGCGAAGCGGCCCGCAACGTCTACATCCGCCGGACCGCAACCGCGGAATCGGATCTCAGCCTGGTCAAGGCCGACTTCTCGCCGCAGATCAAGGCGGCACTGAGCACGCTGCCCTTCCTGCAGGTCAACGCCACAGCCCAATATCGAACGACCTACTACAGCGAGAGCCTCGCCGAGGATCTCAGGACGCAGATCGAGGAGCCGATCACGCGCAGTTACAACGATCTGCGCGTCGACATCATCGGGCCGGTCATCTCGCGCGTCTTCAGTCCGCAGAACGCCGTGGCCGACCGGTTGAAGCACGTCATCGAGCCGCAGTTCTCGGTGTCGCGGCGCTCCGAGATTCCGAACCAGACCCGCATTCCCACCGCCACCGGCTACGACGTGGTGGTGGGCGGCGTCACCACCATGAACTACGGACTCACCAACCGGCTGATGGTGAGGAAGGAAAAAGAGGGCGAGCCCGCGTCCAGCGCGCCGCGCGAGCTGCTCAACCTCGCGATCCGCCAGAGTTACTACACGGACGAATCCGCCGCGAAGTACGACCAGTCATACACCTACGGTTTCGCGCGCAGCCAGCCCAACGCCTTCTCCCCGATCTCGCTCACCGCGCGCGCGATCCCGATCAATCCGCTCGCGATCGACTACCGCCTGGAATACGACCCGCGGGCGGAGGTTGGCTCGCCGAAGCTGCTCGGCATGAGCCTGAATGGCGGTTTCCGATCGCAGGACGTCAACGTCAGCGGCGGGTGGACTCGCCGCGCGTTTTCGCAGACCACGGCCACCGGCGCGGTGATCGCCGCGGACGACCAGATCAACACCACGGCGGACTTCCGGTTCATGCAGAGCCGGTTCGGCGGCAACGTCGCCTACAACTACGACCTCGGCCGGCGGATTCTCCTGAATCAGCGCTACATCGCGTTCTACAACGCGCAGTGCTGCGGCGTGTCGTTCGAGTTCCAGTCCTACAACTACCCCAACTCCAATCAGTTCCTGATCCCCAAGGACCGCCGGTTCAACATGTCCTTCACGCTGGCGGGTGTCGGCTCGTTCTCGAACTTTTTTGGAGCCTTCGGAGGCGGCGGGGCCAGATGATTCCCCGCCGGCTGGTGTGGCTGGGATAAAATTGGAAGTTCGCATGAAGGGACTCATTCTCAGTGGGGGCAAGGGCACTCGCCTCCGGCCGCTGACCTACACCAGTGCCAAGCAGCTCGTTCCCGTCGCCAACAAGCCGGTCCTGTTCTACGGAATCGAGGCGCTGGTCGAGGCCGGCATCAAGGACATCGGCATCGTCGTTGGCGAGACGCACCTCGAAATCAAGGCCGCTGTGGGTGACGGCTCGCGCTTCGGCGCCCGGGTCACCTACATCGAGCAGGACGCGCCGCGCGGCCTGGCCCACGCCGTCAAGATCAGCCGGGACTTCATCGCCGACGATCCGTTCGTGATGTATCTCGGCGACAACCTGCTCAACCGCGGCATCGTCGAGTTCGTCGAGCAGTTCGTGAAGGACAGACCGGCGGCGCAGATCCTGCTGACGCCGGTGCCCGATCCCCAGATGTTCGGCGTGGCGGAACTCGAGGGCGACAAGGTCAGGCGGCTGGTCGAGAAGCCGAAGGAACCGAAGTCGAACCTGGCGCTCGTCGGCGTCTACATGTTCGGGCCCGAGATCTTCAACTCGGTCAACAACATCAAGCCGAGCTTCCGCAACGAGCTCGAGATCACCGACGCGATCCAGGACCTGATCGATCGCGGCCTGCGCGTCAATCCGCACCTGGTGTCCGGGTGGTGGAAGGACACCGGCAAGCTCGAGGACATGCTCGAGGCCAACCGGCTGATCCTCGAGACGCTGTCGCCGAAGATCGAAGGCGACATCGACGCCGCCTCGCGCGTCGAAGGCAACGTCGTGGTGGACAAGACCGCGGTGGTGAAGAACTCGGTGATCCGCGGACCCGCGGTGATCGGCCCTGGCGCGAAGATCATCGACGGCTATGTCGGGCCGTTCACGTCGATCGGCAAGGACGTCGAGATCAACAAGTCGGAGATCGAGCACAGCATCGTCCTCGAGGGCGCGCTGATTCACGATCTCGAGACCCGCGTCGCCGACAGCCTGATCGGCCGCGGTGCAAAGATTCATCGCCTGCCGCTGAAGCCGGTCGCGCACCGCTTCATGCTCGGCGACAACTCTGAGGTGTGGATCAAGTGGTAAAAGTCCTCGTTACGGGTGGCGCCGGCTTCATCGGCAGCAACTTCGTCCGTTACGCGCTGCAGACGCACGCTGACTGGCATGTCACCACCCTCGACAAGCTCACCTACGCGGGCCGCAAGGAAAACCTCCACGACGTGATGGACAATCCGCGCCACACGTTCGTCCACGGCGACATCTGTGACGCGGCCGTGGCCGGTCCGCTCGTCGAAGCCTCGGACTACGTGGTGCACTTCGCGGCGGAAACGCACGTCGACCGCTCGATCATGGCCGCGGGCGATTTCATCAAGACCGACGTCGAGGGATCGTTCGTGCTGCTCGAAGCGGCACGCCGCAATCCGCACCTCAAGCGCTTCATCCAGATTTCGACCGACGAAGTGTACGGCAGCGTGGCGGAGGGCTCGAGCGTCGAGACCGACGAACTCAAGCCGCGCAACCCTTATGCGGCGAGCAAGACCGGCGCCGATCGCCTGGCCTACAGCTACTGGGCGACGCACGACGTGCCGGTGATCGTGACGCGCGCGTCGAACAACTACGGCCCCTACCAGTTCCCGGAGAAGATCCTGCCGCTGTTCGTCACCAACCTGATGGACAACATCCCGGTGCCGCTGTACGGCGACGGCGGCAACATCCGCGACTGGCTGCATGTGCTCGATCACTGCCGCGGCGTCGATCTGCTGCTGCACCAGGGCATCAACGGCGAGGTCTACAACATCGGCGGCGGCAACGAGGTGAAGAACATCGACCTCACGCACAAGGTGTTGAAGCTGTCGGGCAAGGGCACGGAGCTGATCAAGCCGGTCGCCGACCGCAAGGGGCACGATCGCCGCTACAGCCTGAGCAGCGCCAAGCTCGAGGCCATGGGCTGGAAGCCGCAGGTGCCGTTCGAGCAGGGCCTCGCCGAAACGGTGGCGTGGTACCAGCAGAACGAATGGTGGTGGCGGCCGATCAAGGAACGCGATCCCGCCTACAAGGCCTACATGGAAGCGCAGTACGGCAAGCGAGGCTGAGCATGGCGGGCCTTCGGCAGGCTCAGGATCGTGGTGAGCACGGTCGAACCACGACGGTGCTGGTGACCGGCGCGGCCGGTTTCGTCGGCAGCCATTTGCTCGAGCTCCTCGAGCGGGACGGCACCGATCACGTGATCGCGTGGCTCCGTCCCGGCACTGAGCCGCTGGTCTCCGGCACCCGCGTCATGTGGCTCTCGGTCGAAATGCACGACCGGGACGCCGTCACCGCGGCCCTCGAATCGGCACGGCCCGACGCCATCTACCACCTGGCCGGAGTTCCGCATGTTGGCGACTCCTGGGCTCACGTCACCGAGACGTTCGCCGGCAATGTCCTCGCAACGCATCAGTTGTTCGAGGGCCTGCGCCGCCTGGGGCTGGCGCCGCGCGTCCTCATCACCAGCACGGCATTCGTCTATGCGCCGCTCGATCGCGCGATCACGGAAAGCAGCACGATTCGGCCCAATAGCCCGTACGGGACGAGCAAGGTCGCGCAGGAAATGGTCGGCAGGCGCGCGTGGGAGGACGACGGGATCCCCGCGTTGATCGCGCGGGCCTTCAATCACATCGGCCCGCGGCAGGCGCCATCGTTCGTTGCGTCGAGCATCGCGAAACAGATCGCGGAAATCGAGGCCGGACGCAAAGCGCCCGTCCTGTCGATGGGCAACCTCGATTCCCGCCGCGACATCATGGACGTGCGCGACACGGTGCGCGCCTACCAGGCGATGATGCGCTCGGCCCGGCCGGGTGTGCCGTACAACGTCTGTTCAGGCACGCCGGTCCAGGTCCGCACGCTGGTCGACACTCTGCTGAAGCGGGCGCGCGTGCCGATCACGATCGAACAGGATCCGGCGCGCTTCCGCCCGATTGACACGCCGTTGGTGCTGGGGGACCACTCGCAACTGACGCGCGATACCGGCTGGACGCCGCAGATACCGCTGGAGCAGACCGTTGACGACCTGCTGAACTACTGGCGCGGATCGCAGACCTAGCGATTATCCGTCGAGCGTTTCCCGCGCCTCTGGGGCGATCACCCAGGATCGGCCTTTTGAAGATGTTGACTGGCGAATAAAAAGCGAAAACAATGAGGGCGCTGGAATGTTGTGGCCACGCAATCACCGCTCTTCGAACTAGGCCGCTTCCCCACCGCGCGCGATATCGCCGAGCTCGTGAAGGTGGGCGGTATTGCGGCGTTGCCCGACGCGAAACGGCGTGGCGACGCTGCCACCTACCAGGAGGTGCGCTGCCGCTCCGCGCTCAATCGCGTGAAGGGCATGCCGTTCTTCAAGTGGACACTCAACCCCTACCGCGGCTGCACGCACGGCTGTCACTACTGCTTCGCGCGAAAGTACCAGCCGCACCTCGAGTTGGATGCGGGCGATCAGTTCGCGTCGGTGATCTTCGTGAAGACCAACTTCGTCGAGGTGTTGCGCCGCGAACTCGACAAACCGTCGTGGACAAAAGAATCGATTGGCTTCGGCACGGCGACCGACCCGTACCAGCCCATCGAGGGCACGTACAAGCTGTCGCGAGGAACGCTCGAGGCGCTGTGCGACGCCGCGTCGCCGGTCGGCATCGTGACCAAGGGGCCGATGATCGTCCGCGACAAGGACGTGCTGCAGGATCTGACCGCTCGCGCGGCGTGCCGCGTGCACATCAGCATCCCGACCGTGGATGAGGACGCGTGGGAGAAGCTGGAACCGGGCGTCGCTCACCCCTCACAGCGGCTGCGCGCCGTGCGCGAGCTGGTCGATGCCGGCATCGACTGCGGCGTGCTGATGGCACCGATCGTCCCCGGCTTTTCGACACACCCGTCGAAGCTCGAGCGCACCATCAAGGCGATTGCCGATTCAGGTGCGCGATCGGTCGGCGCAATGGTGATGCACCTCGAGGGTGGCACGCGCGACCATTTCATGGCGATGATCCACCGCGAGTACCCCGAACTGTCCGAGAAGTACGAACAGCTCTACGCCTCCAAGTACGTACCGAAGGACTACGACAAACGCGTGCAGGAGGTGGTCGGGCTGATGCGCTCTCGCTACTTACCGCACGTCAGGAAACGATCCGAGCCAACAGACCGGAAATAGTCGCGGCTCGAGGCACGAGCGCCTCGATGTCGACGTGCTCGTGAGTCGCATGGGCCCCGTCGCCAACGGCGCCGAAGCCGTCGAGCGTCGGGATCCCCAGTGCCGCGGTGAAGTTGCCGTCCGATCCGCCGCCCGCGCTTCCTTCTTCCAGCACAACGCCGATCTCTGCGGCCACGGCCTTTGCCTGCTCGAAGAGTTCAACGACGCCCGCGGTTCGCTCCAGCGGTGGACGCTCGAAACCGCCAGTGACGAGGAGCGACGCGCCGGGCAATTGCGCTTTCAGCGCGCGCATAGCCTGCTGTACCCGGTCCGCATCCGCGCGCGTGACGGCGCGCGCATCGATCACGGCGCGGGCTTCGGCGGGCACTACGTTGACGCGTGTGCCGCCCGCTACGGTGCCGACCGTGATGGTGACTCCGCTGGCCGGATCCTGAAGGGCGTCGATCGCGATGATCTGCCTGGCGAGTTCGCGGATCGCGCTGACACCCTTGCCGGGATCAAGACCCGCATGCGCCGAGACACCCGTCGCGACCATCTCGAACTGTCCCACGCCTTTGCGGCTTGTCTTGAGCGCGCCACCCGGCAGCGAGGGTTCGAACACCATTACCGCGCTGCTCCTGGCGGCTTCGGCTTCGATCAACGCGCGCGACGTCGCGCTGCCGATCTCTTCGTCGGTGGTCCACACCATGACGATGCGATGGCCGGTCAGGAGGCCGTGCTCGAGCACTGCTCGAGTGGCGAGCGTGGCGAGACCGATGCCCGCCTTCATGTCGAAGACGCCCGGGCCGTACAACTTCCCGCCCTCGCGCTTCAACGGCATGCGCGCGAGCTGGCCGATCGGCCACACCGTGTCGAAGTGGCCGAGTAACAGGATCTGCTTTGGACCGCTGCCAAAGCTGACGCGAAGATGATCGCCCGCGGACGCCGACGACACGCGAGTGACGGCGCCGCCGATCGCCTCGAGGCGCGACGCCAGCTCGGCGCCGCAACGATTCACCGCAACCGGATCGTCGCTCGGCGACTCGATCGCCACGAGGGCCTCAATGAATTCGAGCAACCACTCGTGGTTGGCCCGGCAGTAGTCGATGTAGCTCATGGTCTTGAGGTCCTGGGATCGACAGGTCTTGAAGTGCCTATAATAGTTCTGTGTTTCGCAGCTTCTGTGTTTCCGTGTTGACCGTGTGCGCGACTGCCGCCCTGGCGCAGACGCCGCAGCCGTTTCCACGTCCGAACAGCCAGAAACCGGCTCAGCCGCCACCGGCCACGTCAGCGCCACCGCCGCCTTCTGCGACGATCCAGACGGCGAAGCCTCAGCCGCCGCGCACAGACGGATCACCGACCGAGGCCGAGCTGGGTGCGCCGATCTATCCATCAGCGGTCTACCTGACGTCGTACGACGCGGGCCGCGGGCAGCGCTTCTACATTTTCGGCGCCACGGTGCCGTTTGCTGATCTCGTCGGGTACTACAAGACGGTGCTGAAGAACAAAGGGGATGAACTGTTCCAGGCGCCGCCGACCCATCAGTTCGAAACCGCGAAATTCCGCGACGAAACCATGGCGTTTCCGCCAAGCGTGACGATCAAGGACTACAGCTACGGCGGTTCGGCGGGCTATCCCAACCCGAGGACGGACGGCAATCCGGCGCGGTATCCGACCGTGATTCAGATCGTGGCTGCGCCCAGGCCGTAGGAAGAAGGAAGTAGGAAGTGAGAAGTGAGAAGTGAGAAGTGAGACAGGAAGTGAGAAGCTTCCGACTTCTCACCTCTCACCTCTCACTGTTTGACGTAGATCTCGCCTGCCTTACGGAACTCCTCAGACTTCTCGCTCATGCCCTTCGCCGCTTCGGCGCGGACCTGCTGCGTCAGTTCCATGCTGCAGAACTTCGGGCCGCACATCGAGCAGAAGTGCGCGACCTTGGCGCCGTCGGCGGGCAACGTCTCGTCGTGATACGCGCGAGCGGTCACCGGATCCATCGCCAGATTGAACTGATCTTCCCAGCGGAACTCGAACCGCGCCTTCGACAGCGCATCGTCCCACACGCGGGCGTGAGGATGTCCCTTGGCGAGGTCGGCGGCATGCGCCGCGATCTTGTAGGCGATCACACCGGCTTTGACGTCATCGCGATTCGGGAGGCCGAGGTGCTCTTTCGGCGTGACGTAGCAGAGCATCGCGGTGCCGTACCAGCCGATCATTGCCGCGCCGATCGCGGAGGTGATGTGGTCATAACCGGGCGCGACGTCGGTAGTGAGTGGACCGAGCGTGTAGAACGGCGCCTCGGCGCACCACTCCAGCTGCTTCTCCATGTTCTCGCGAATGAGGTGCATCGGCACATGGCCGGGCCCTTCATTCATCACCTGGACGTCGTACTCCCACGCGATCTTGGTGAGCTCGCCTTGCGTCTTGAGCTCGGCGAACTGTGCCTCATCATTCGCATCGGCGATCGAGCCCGGGCGCAAGCCGTCGCCGAGCGAGAACGACACGTCGTAGGCCTTCATGATTTCGCAGATCTCGCGGAAGTGCGTGAAGGTGAAGTTCTCCTGGTGATGCGCCAGGCACCACTTTGCGAGGATCGAGCCGCCGCGCGACACGATGCCGGTCATGCGCTTTGCGGTCATCGGGATGTAGCGCAGCAACACGCCGGCATGCACGGTGAAGTAATCCACGCCCTGCTCGGCCTGTTCGATCAGCGTGTCGCGATAGATCTCCCAGGTCAGGTCTTCCGGACGGCCGCCGACCTTTTCGAGCGCCTGGTAGATCGGCACCGTGCCGATCGGCACCGGCGAGTTACGCATGATCCATTCGCGCGTCTCGTGGATCTTCTTGCCGGTTGACAGGTCCATCACCGTGTCGGCACCCCACAGCGTTGACCAGCGCAGCTTCTCGACTTCCTCTTCGATCGAGGATGAGACCGCGGAGTTGCCGATGTTGGCGTTGATCTTCACCAGGAAGTTGCGGCCGATGATCATCGGCTCGAGCTCGGGGTGATTGATGTTGGCGGGGATGATGGCGCGGCCGCGCGCCACTTCGTCGCGAACGAAGTCGGCCGGCAGTCCTTCGCGGGTGGCGATGAACTGCATCTCCGGCGTGATCTCGCCCTTGCGCGCATAGTGCAACTGCGTCACCGGCTTGCCGGCCTTCGCATCCGCTCGGCGAGGGGCGATCCACGGCTCGCGCATCTTCGGAAGACCCTGCCGCGGATCGTGGCCCTGCGGACCGCTGCTGTCGTATAACCGGACCGGCGGCTCACCGCCGCTCAGCGACACCTCGCGGAACGGCACCCGCAACTCGGTCTGATAGACCTTCTTCGAATTTGGAAAGGCTTCTTCGTAGGTTGACACGGTCGGCACTGGCGTGAGCTTCGACATCGCCACTCTCCCAAGTAAGCTTTGATGATACCCCGTGCCGACGCCCCTGCCGGTTGATTCATTCGTCGACGACATTCGCGCCGCCCTCGACGGGCACCGCGCGGCGGTCCTCACGGCATCGCCGGGCGCCGGCAAGACGACGCGGGTTCCGCCGGCGCTGGTCGATCGCGGACGAGTGCTGCTGCTGCAACCTCGACGGCTCGCGGCGCGGGCCATGGCGCGCCGCATCGCCGAGGAGCGAGGCTGGACCATTGGCCGCGAGATCGGCTGGCACATTCGGTTCGAGCGCCAGTTCTCACGCGACTCGAAGCTCGTCGTCGTCACCGAGGGCATCCTCACCGCGTACCTGCAGGACGACCCGCTGCTGAGCGACGTCACGACGTTGATCGTCGATGAATTTCATGAGCGCAGTATCCACGCGGATCTCGGGCTGGCGTTCGCCCGACAAGCGTGGCTGGCGCGAACCGATCTACGAATTCTCGTGATGTCGGCGACACTCGATACGGCGCCGGTGGCAGCGTTCTTCGGAGGCTGCCCGGTCATTGATGTACCCGGAGCGCTGCATCCGCTGACGGTGGAGCATGCGCCCGGGACGCGCGTCGCCGATGCCGTCGGCCAGGTTCTGCCTCGCACCCCGGGCCATATCCTGTGCTTCCTTCCTGGCCTGCGCGAGATCAACGACGCGATCAGCGAGTGTGGCTCACTCGCGCGCCTGCACGACCTTGATGTCGTCCCCCTCCACGGATCACTCGACAGCGATGCGCAGGACGCGGCGCTGTCGGCCGGAGGCTCACGAACAGCAACCCCGTCGGCCGGAGGCCGACGAAGAGTAATAGTCGCGACCAATGTCGCCGAGACATCACTCACGGTTCCCGGGGTGTCGGCGGTGATCGACTCCGGGCTGCACAAAGTCGCTCGCTACGATGCCGAGCGCGGTGTGGATACGCTCACCACCGAGCGCATCACCGTTGACAGCGCGGATCAGCGCGCCGGCCGCGCAGCGCGCCTGGGTCCTGGTATCGCGCTGAGACTCTGGGATGCACGCGATCGCTTGCGTCCCCATCGGGAGGCCGAGATCCATCGTGTGGACCTTGCCGGGCCTATCTTGTCGATCCTTGCCTGGGGCGCGTCACCAGATACCTTCGAATGGTTCGATCGGCCGGCGCAGGATCGCGTTGACGCGGCCATGTGGCTGCTCGAACGACTCGGCGCAACGGACGGCGGCAAGGTCACGGCGACAGGCCGTCTGCTGCTGCGGCTTCCGTTGCCTCCACGCCTGGGACGGGTACTGCTCAAATCGCACGGTGCGGTCGAGGGCTGCGCTGAGTGTGCGCGCCTGTCGGAACCGGGTGCGCGGGCATCATTCCACGTGAAGCAGGTTGCCGACCACCTCGCGGGAACCGCCAGGCATCTGCTCGGCAGCGCGTATCGGCCTCACATCAGCGAGAGTGAACTCCGGCAATCACTGCTCGCCGGGTACCCCGATCGGGTTGCCAGGCGCAGACAGGCGGACAAGTACACCATCGCCACGGGTCACGGCGCGGCGTTGGTGCGCGAGAGCAATGCCACCGGCAGCGAGTGGATCATCGCACTGGACGTGACGAGCGGACGATCGACCGGCGCGACCGAGGCGCTGATTCGTGAAGCCATTCCCATCGATCCAGCATGGCTGGAAGCGACGCACTTTGAATCTCGTCACGAGTTCGATCGCAGCACGGGCAGCGTTCGGGCCACGGAGATCGACTGGTACGACCAGATACCGCTTCGCGAACGCGCCGTTGCGCCGGCAGCCGGTCGTCGCGCGGAGCTCCTCGCCAAGGCGTGGCTGGATCGCGGGCCCGACGAGGACAGCCTGCAGCTCCTGCGCCGTCTCGACTTCGCCGGCCTCGAGGCGGATCGCGCCCTCCTGGTCGCACAGGCTTCGCAAACCGCGCGCCGACTGGATGATGTCCGCTTGGATGAAGATGCGTTGCCCTGGGAGATCCGGCAGCAACTCGAGCGCCACGCGCCGGCAAAGCTGACGGTGCCGAGCGGTCGCGACATGACGATCGAATACGGCGCGGACGGCAGCGCGTCGGTGTCCGTGAAGCTGCAAGAGCTGTTTGGCCTCGCCGAGACACCTCGCATCGGGCGATCGAAGACGCCGATCACCTTCCATCTGCTCGCGCCGAATGCGCGGCCGGTCCAGACGACGCAGGATCTCAGGAGCTTCTGGGAGCGGACGTATCCGGAGGTGCGGAAGGAATTGCGGGGCCGATACCCGAGGCATCCATGGCCCGAAGACCCGTGGAATGCCACGGCAACGCACAGAACAACAAAGAGAAGTAGCAAGTAGCAAGATGCAAGTAGCAAGAAGGGCACTGAGGGTTGCTTGCTACTTGCTAGTTGCTACTTGCTACTTGTTACTAGGGCCGGCCGTTCGCCTGCAGCACCTGCACGTTCACATAGAACAGATCGGTCGCGACCTTGAACGCGTCCTTGCCCGCGCCCCACTCCATCGACTTCCAATCCGTCGTCGGCTGAATCACCTGCCACTTCGCGGCGTCGCCCACCTTGATCGGCATGTTGAAGCCGCGCTCGTCGGCGTTCCACCGGTATGACACGCGCTCCGCCGCATCATCGAACGTCAGTTCGAGGGTCGGCAGGTCTGCGCGGCGCAGGTACTGGTCGAAGATCGGCGTCATATCCTGCTTCAACTCCGTGCTGAAGTGGCGCACCAGGTCCTCGGTCATGATGTTCTGGTACTTGAACTTCTCGTAGGTGTCGCGCATCAGCTTCCACCAGCGTGTGTCGTCGTTGACGGCGTTGCGCAGCGTGTCGAGGAACAACGCGCCCTTGAAGTACATGTCCTGGTTCGGCGTGCGATGGATGCCACGCTGCGTGATGATCGGCTCCTTGTTGCCGACCTTTGGCTTGTAGCCGCCCGCATACTTGATCGCGTCTTCGCGGCCGAACAACGCCTCGACGTAGACGAATTCCAGGTAGTTGCACCAGCCCTCCTGGATCCACATGTCGGAGACGTCGGCGGCGGAGATCGCGTTGCCGTACCACTCGTGCGCGCTCTCGTGGATGATGATGAAGTCGAACTTCATGCTGACGCCGACGCCGGTCCAGTCGCGCTCGAGATAGCCGTTGGCGTAGCGGTTGCCGTAGGTCACGGCACTCTGGTGTTCCATGCCCGAGTACGGCACTTCGATCAGCTTGAAGCCGTCCTTCGGGAACGGGTATTTGCCGATGTATTTCTCGAACGCCTCGATCATCGGCTTCGCCTGCGCGAACTGCACCTTCGCCTTGTCGAGGTTTCCCGGCAGGACGAAATAGTCCATCGTCAGATCGCCGAACGTTTCAGAGAACGTCGCGTATTCAGCGATGTTGAGCGACACGTTGTAGGAGTTGATGGGATAGTGCACGCGGTAGTCCCAGCGCGTGTAGCCGTCTTTCAGGTCTGTCTTGCCCATGAAGCGGCCATTCGAGACATTGGTGAGACCGTTCGGCACCGCGACGCGAATGTCGCACCCTTCGTCCGGCTCATCGCGCCACTGGTCCTTGCTCGGCCACCACGACGCCGACCCTTCACCCTCGTTCGCGGTGTTGACCCATTGCTTGCCATCGGGCGTCGTGCGAAACGCCAGCGCGCCGAAGCGGCCCTGTTCACGCGGCTGACCCGAATAATGGAACTCGATCGAATAGGTCCGGCCCGATCGCAACGTCTGCGGAAAGTCGACGTAGACCGTGTTGGTGTCGCGCTCGTAGTTCAGCGACGTCGTGTCCATCACGATCTTCTCAATCGTGTAGTTGGAGTAGAGCTCCAACTGGATGCGGGTGTCGTCCTTGAGCATCTTGAAGCGGATGGTGTTCTTGCCCGAGATGAACTTCTTCTCGGGATTGACCCTGATGTCGAGGTCGTAGTGCAGCAGGTCGTTGTTGGCGCGGTAGCGGCCGTACTCGCCGCGAAGGATGTCCGTGCGCGACGGCGCTCGCAGGGTGCTTGGCGGTGCTGGTTGCTGCGCCGCAGCAAGGGACGTCACACCAAGGACCACGACGAGCGCGAGAGTGGCTGAACGCATCCGCTAATCTTAGCGGCGAACCCCGGTTCTCAAGAACAGCGCCCACGCGACAATCCCAAGCAGGCCTCCGGCAATGGCATCCACCGCAAAATGCTGCTTGGTGTAGATCGTGGAGACGGCGATCAAGACGGTCCAGGCAAGCATTGCCCGCCCCAATCGTGGACGCACCCTACAGCAGGCGAATGCGCCGGCCGCCGAATAGGCGACGTGCAGCGACGGGAAACAGCCGTACGGCTGGTCGAGTCTGTAGAACAACTGCAGGGTCCACTCGGCAGCGCCATGGACGTCCTGGCTTTCGACGCGCGGCGTGACCGTTGGGTAGAACCAGAAGATGACATACGACACGAGCATGACGAACAGGTAGGCCTGAAGCGTCTTTTCAACAAGCTGCGACCCTCGAACGACCACGAGCGGCACGATGAACGCACAGAGGTAAAGCGTGGCGTATACGAAGACCCACTCCGGCCACAACGGCATCGCACGATCGAGCCAGGTGAATGGTTGATAGTGCACCCGATCGGCCGTCGCCTGGCCAATCACGAAGTACATCGGTATCAGGAACACGACGACCGACGCCAGAAGCGACCGCGCAACCAGGTAGGTGATCACGCCGGGCAGCAGCGCCAGTACGTGGGCGGCGGCCCCTCCCCATTGAAAGTGCGCGAACAGGAGCGCGTAGACGAGCGCGGCGATCACAGCCGTCCATTCGGCCCAGCGCGGCACGGCGTCAGCCTAACACTTTGATCCGATCACGACGCTTGCAACGTTAATTCGTAGCGGCGAACTGCAGTCGCCCGCTTATTATCGAGGGATGCGCTTCTTCAAGCTCATCCTCGTTGGGCTGATCCTCGCTGTCGTCGCCGTTGGCGGCTACCTGTACGTGCGTGCCGGCAGCGAACCTGGGCCGGTGATCACCATCAACGGACCGGAAAAGTTCATCGGACGAGCGACGCCCTTCTCGATCACCATCGAATCGCCGACGGAGATCACGGCCAGCATGGTCGGCTTCCAGCAGAACGGCAAGCCACTCCAGGTCGGCGACCTCAAGACCGATCGTGCCGACGGCAAGATCGTGATGTCCGGCACGGTTGGACAGGGCGCGGTCAACGGGCCTGTCACGCTCGAAGTTGACGCATCGCGGACGACGTTCTATGGGTGGCGCACCGTTCACAGTGAGTTGAACCGTGAGCTCACCGCCCGGATGGACCCGCCACGAGTCTCCGTCGTCTCCATCCACCATTTCATCAACCTCGGCGGCGCCGAATTCGTCGTGTTGAGAGCGACGCCGGACGACGTTGAAGCGGGTATCCAGGTTGGCGATGTCAGGTTCCGCGCCTATCCGGGATCAGCCGTCGGCATCAGCGATCCGGCGGTTCGCGTCGGCTTCTTTGCCCTGCAGCACGACCAGGACATCAACACGCGAATCACGGCGTACGCGCGCGATGCCGCCGGCAACCAGGCGACCACACCCGTAGAGCACCAGCCCTTCGTGAAGAAGTTCCTGCAGTCGAAGATCCCGATCGATCAGCGCTTCCTCGATCGCGTCGTCCCGGCGATCGCGTCAAACACGCCGGACGTGAAGGTCGACACCGGTTCGCCCGAAGGCCTGCTGAAGGGCTTCCTCGAAATCAACGGCAACCTGCGCCGGAAGAACGGCGAATTCATCGCCTCGCTCGCCGAGAAGAGCGAGCCACGCATGTTGTGGACCGAGGCATTCGCGCAGATGGGCAACTCGCAGGTCGAATCACGCTTCGCCGACCGCCGCACTTACTACTTCAACGACCAGGAAATCGACAAGCAGGTCCACCTGGGCTTCGACCTCGCGACGGTGCAGCAGGCGCCTGTTCACGCATCGAACGCAGGGAAGGTGGTGTTCGCTGATTTCCTCGGCATCTACGGCAACTGCGTGATCGTTGATCACGGTCTCGGCGTGCAGTCGCTCTACGCCCACCTCTCGCAGATCGGCGTCAAGGTGGGCGACACCGTGACGAAGAATCAGGAGCTGGGGCGCACCGGCGTCACCGGCCTCGCGGGCGGCGATCACTTGCACTTCACGATGTTGCTGCAGGGGATTCCGGTGAATCCGGTCGAATGGTGGGACGCGCACTGGCTGCAGGATCGCGTCAACAGGAAGATCACGGAAGCCGGAGGATCGCGCTGATCTACCGCGGGCGGATCTGAAGATCCGCCTCTAGGTGAGCGCCGCGAGGAATCTCTTGTCGCGTTTGCGTGCGGCTTTCTGCCGCGCCGTGATCCCGTCTTTGTTGGGGACGTCCGGGGAAGCGCCCTGCTCTACCAGCCACTTCAGCAGCGCCGGCTCAAACTCTTTCTCGACGCCAATGTGCAGCGCCGTGCGTCCACGCTTGTCCTGGGCGTTGACGTTCGCGCCTTTGGCCGCCAGCGCCTTGGCAGCCTTGAACTTCCTCCATCCCCAGCACGCGAGAAACGGCGTCTCGCCGACGACCACTTCCAGGTCGGCGCCGGCGTCGATCAGCAGGTTGAGGATCTTGACGTCTTCCCACCAGCCGGCAGCATAGAGCCCGGTCGGCTCGGCGCCGCGGTCGAGCAGTAGCTTCACGACGGTGGCATTGCGCCCACGTGCGGTGGCGAACCAGATCGGCTTGCACATGTCTGGTGAGGCACCGCCTTCTTCTTCGATTTCGAAACCTCGATCGAGGAGGAACGTCACCATCTTCGCGGCGGCGGACTCAGGCTTGCCAAGCTTCTCGCACTCGGCGCTGCAGGCGAGTGCAGCAGGTTCCTGCCCTGCTCGTTCCAGACTGTCGCCAGCTCCGGCTGCGCCGCGAGGAGGCGCTTCGTTTCCTGGAGATCGAGCGCCTTGACGGACTCGATCAATCGCGTCTTCGACACTACTTTGGCCGGGTCGAGAGATAGGTGAGGAACAAGAGCACCATGACGGAGTCGGCCGCAACCGCAACGCCCGCCTGGTACCCCAGATAGGCGCTTCCCTTCGACAGTACCAACGCGATGAACACCGTCTTGCTGGTAATCGCGGCGGCGGCCGCCACGAGGCGGCTCGGCGGATGAAACGCTGCGAACGCCAGAATGGCACCGACCATCGCGATCAGCGCACCCCAGTTACGAACGACGATGTCGGCAACCGGACCGTCCAGCGTGGCGCCAAACGTCGATTGCAACTGCGCCTGTGGCGCGAAGAGACCGTAGATCATCGAGAACGTCAGTACACCTGCAACCAGCATGATCCACTTGATGTTCGACGCGACCATCGATGGCTCTCCGCTACTTGACAGCGCTCTGAAGCGTGGCTGCCGCGTCAGTGACCTGCGCCGCCAGCGCGTTGATCGCCGCCGACACCGTGCGCACACCGCCCTGCGCCTCGGTGAAGCGGTTCTCCTCGAGGCCCTCGCGGATCTGCGGCATGGTCTTCACGCCATAGCCGGTGTAGAAGCCGGGCGCATAGATCTGGTGCTTGAACCAGTCCCGGCGCGGCAGCCCTTCGCGATTGCCCAACTTCTGCTCTGACGTCAGGAGCAACGAGTTGAGCTGGCGCAATTCCTGTCGAGCCATCAGCGCCTGCGTGTTTGACCGAGGCACCGATGCATACGCCTTTTCGAACGCCTGCGCCGCGGCGCGGAGCGATTCAACGGCGCCACGCACCGGCTTCATGTCGACCTTCGAGTCTTTCTTCGACTCGGCCAGCTTCTCCAGTTCGACGACGTAGCGCATCAGCGTGTCGGCAGTGTCGGTGAACTGAAATGGCAGGACCGGCGCGTCGGCAAGACGCATGATCAGCGTCCCTGTCAGCTGCGACAGCGTGCGGCCGTAGGTATAGTCGCCATCCGAGTAGGTCTGGTACCACTTCACGGTGTCGTAGGCAGAGTGATACACACCACCGGGACTCTCCCCACCGAACCCGACGTTCAGCACGGACGTCGTGAGGTGCTGCAGGAAGGGCGTGAAGTCTGATCCGGATCCAAGCGGTGAGAGCCGAAGGGATGGATCGGCTTCTGCCGCCTTGCGGTCGGCCTCAGCCTCGCCGAGGATCGCGCGGCGGCGGGCCTCCTCGAACACCGGCTTGCCGGTGCGCGGATCCATGACCTCCTTGGCGACCTCGCCCATCAGTTGCTGCAGGCTGTGCGAACCGCCGGTGTTGAGCCAGCCCTTACCGGTGCCGTCGGTGTTGATGTAGATCGCGGCCTTCTGCTTCAGTTCGGCGCCGTGCTTCTCCGCCCACTCCGTCGAACCGAGCAAGCCCCACTCTTCGCCGTCCCACAAGGCCAGCACGATCGTGCGCGAGGGACGCCAGCCGGTCTTGAGCATTTCGCCAAGACCACGCGCCGTTTCCATCAGCGCCGATGCGCCGCTGATCGGATCATCCGCGCCCATCACCCAGGCGTCGTGATGGTTGCCAAAGATCACCCACTCATCGGGACGCGTGGCGCCGGGAATGCGCACCACCACGTTGTAGAGCGGTCGGTTCTTCCATTCGAACTTCAGGTTCATGTGCACGCGGGCAGGACCGGGGCCGACGTGATACGTGATCGGCAGCGCGCCCTTCCATTCGTTCGGCACGACCTTGCCCTTGAGCTGGCGCAGGATCGGCAGCGCGTCGCCGTACGAAATCGGCAGCACCGGGATCTTGAGGATCGTCTGCGCCTCCTCGATCCGTAGCTTCCTGCCGCCCGCTTCGCTTCCCCACCCTGGTGTCAGCGGATCGCCGGCGTGCACCGGCATGTCCATCACGCTGCCGCGCTGCGCGCCAAACTCCGGACGATACGGGCCTGCCGGATACACATCGCCGGGGTAATAGCCATCGTCACGCGGATCCGAATAGATCAAGCAGCCGATCGCGCCATGTTCGTAGGCAACCTTCGGCTTGATGCCGCGCCAGCCCGCGCCGTAGCGCGCGATCACGATCTTGCCCTTGACGTCGACGCCCAGTTCCTTCAGGCGCTCGTAGTCGGCGGGCATGCCGTAGTTCACGTAGATGACTTCGCCTGTGACGTCGCCATCACCCGAGTAGGCGTTGTAGAGCGGCGTCTGATCGCCGGAGTCAGGATCTTCCGGCAGTACCGGTTCCTTGACGCGAAGCGTGTACTTCTCCGGGGCCACGACCTCGACGGTCGTCTCGATCGGCCACGGCATCATCGCCTCGAACTCCTCGATGCGCGCATCAAGGCCGAATGATTTGAACTTCGCAAGCGCGTAGTCGGCGACTCGCTTCGACGAGGGCTGACCGGCAACGTGCGAGTCGCCCGCCATGGCCTCCATGTACTCCTTCAACTTCGCCGCTTCCGGAATCTTGCGGTACTGCTCTTCGCGCTGGCGCTGTGCCGCGACCGCGTCATCGGGAAAGCCGCGAATGGACCGGACCTGCGCGTGCGGGAGGCCCGATGAGAGGAGTGCAAAAGTGGCAACCACGAGCGGAAGAGCTTTGCGCATCCGCACACTATAAACGGGGATCAGGATCAGGGTTCAGGGATGGGGCCGGAAGGTCCTGAGATCGCGGTATGCTCACGAGTCATGACACGCATCTCGCTCGCCCTGGTTTTGTCTCTGGTTGTCACCGCCCCGGCCGTCGCGCAATCGCCCGCACCGGCGCCGGCAGCTGCACCACCGAAGACGATCGTGCAACTCGTGCGCGATGCGATCGCGGAGAACGATCTCAAGAAGGCCGAGAAGATCGTGCTGGACGACATGGCGGCCAACGGCACCACGCCGATCGCCATCGAGGCCTTTTCGTGGCTCGGACGCGGCTACCTCGGCGCCAAGCGCTACGACGAGGCGATGACCTACGCGGCACGCACGTACGAGATCGTCGAAGAACAGTTGAAGACGCGTAAGCTGGACGACGAAGCGCGACTGCCCATTGCGCTCGGCGCCGCGATCGAAACCCAGGCGCTCTCGCTTGCCGGACAGAATCGCCGGTCGGAGGCGCTGATGCATTTGCAGCGTGAAGGCGAACGCTTCGCGGGCACCTCGATCATTACGCGACTGAACAAGAACACCAACCTGATTGGCCTCGAAGGCCAGCCCGCACTGCCGTGGGAATCGTCGGAGTTCCTGGGGCCGAAGCCCCCGTCGCTGGCCGAACTCAAGGGCAAGCCGGTCGTGGTGTTCCTGTGGGCGCACTGGTGCGGCGACTGCAAGAAGCAGGGACCGATCCTCGAGGGGCTCGTCAACAAGTACAAGAGCAGCGGCATCACCGTGATCGCGCCAACGCAGCGCTTCGGCTATGCCGAAAAGCGCCGCCCGGTGGGTCCGGCCGAAGAACTCAAGTACATTGAACAGGTCCGCGACGAGTTCTATCCGTGGATGAAGGCCGTGCCTGCGCCGGTCAGCGACGATGTCTACACCCGCTACGGTGTCTCGACGACGCCGACGTACGTGCTGATCGATCGTGATGGCAAGGTGTCGACCTACCTGCCGGGTCAGCCGACGGTGGAACAGTTGGAGCCGTTGATTCGGAAGATCGCAGAAGTAACAAGTAGCAAGTAGCAAGAAAATGCGAAGTTGCCGAGTGTTCTTCTTGCTACTTGCTACTTGATACTTGCTACTTCTTCCTCAGATACTCCGCCCGTTTCGCGAAGATTTCCTTCGCGAGCGCTTCCGGCAGGGGCAGCCGCAACGCGCGCGCGAGCATCTCGACGGCGCGATCGTAGCTGCCCCTCAGTGCGAGCGCTTCAGCCAGCGCTAGCAGGCTCTGCGGATTCGCAGGCTCGAGGCGCACAGCCTCCTCCAGGTGTTTCAGCGCATCGCTGACGTCACCCTTCACCAGCAGCACCCGCCCGATATTGCCGTGGGCCAGGCCGTAGTCGGGGCGGAGCGTCAGCGCCTGCCGGAACGCGCGCACGGAGTCGTCGAAGCGGCCCGCCTGCGCGAGAGCGGTGCCGAGATTGAAATGCGCGGCTGGCGACTCCGGCTTCAGCGCGGCCGATGCCTGGAAGTGACGCACCGCATTGGCGGCGAAGCCCATCCCCAGGTACAACATCGCCGCATCGTCATGCAGTTCGGGATCGTTCGGCGTGACCTTCAGCATCGTCTCGTAACCGACGATGTCTTCACCGGTCATCTTGGCGTTGATCTCGGCGCTCATGCGCGCGCGGTCGGATTCGTTCGAGGCGAGCAGTTGGAACCAAAGGTCGCCCATCTCATCGCGCGAGCGTTGTCCCCAGAACACGCGCGCCGGCGGCAGTTCGGGATTGCGCACATTCATCGGCGAGTTGTCGTAGGTGTACTCCATCGCCAGGCGGGTGCCCTTCGGCAACGGGATCGGCGTCTGCTCGCGGTAGACGTGCTGCCAGCGGAAGTCCCAGTCGCGAATGTGCATCACCAGTCGCGTTGAACCATCCGGCAGTGTCGCGGTGCCGCGAATCTCCTTCGCGCGATAGTGCGCGTGCGGCTGTACGGCGAGCAACTGGACGTCGACCGGCAGCACGTACGAGTCGCGGATCACATAGCGCGGTTCACCCGGCGGGATGTCAATGCCCTGCGAGCCAAGGCGCAGGATCGTCGGCGTCCGCTCCGGAGTGCGATTGGTGAAATAGAGGCCGATCTCCGGCCACACTTCTTCGACGGCGCCACTGGGCTGCAGGTGCAGTTGCACGACCAGGTCGCTGCCGGGTTCGAGTGCCCAGGCGAGTTCCGGCTGCACCAGCGGCGCGACCTGCCCGGGCGTCCAGCCGAGGAAGTGGCCATCAGGGTATTCCGCTGAACGGGGCATCAGGCCGTCGTACCCAGGCAGCGGATCGGCCTCGTCCAGCTTGCGCGTGGCTGACGTGCGATCAATCCGGATGTTGGCGTGGTGCACCACGCGCGCGTTGCCAGGATGGAACTCGATGCCGGTGACGTAGGTGCGCGTCTTGATCGGAATGCGGATCGCGAAGATGCGAAACGCGTCGGTGTCGAGCGCCGGCAGCGAGAAGGGTGCCTCGGGCTTCACGACCAGATCCGGCTTGCCGAGCAGCCAGCCATCCGCGAACGTCGGAAGCCTGGGCAAGGCAGACGGCTCTCCCTCCGGCGTTCCGTTCTTGACCCACCGATCGATCGTCTCGATCTCCGCATCAGTGAGCAGGCGTTGACCGACGAAGTGACTGACACCGGGCTCCACTTTCCAGGGCGGCATGAAGCGGCTGCGAGTGACCTGAGCGATCTGCGTTGCGCGGCGGCGCACTTCGTCGTAGCTGGTGAGTGGAAATGGACCGGGCCCGCCATTGCGGTGGCAGGACACGCAGGCATCGTAGATGACTGGCGCGACGTCATGAGCAAAGGTTTGCGCGGACGCACCAGAAGTGAGAAGTGAGAAGTGAGAGGTGAGAAGGGCGACGAACGCCGTTCGACGCGCGAGGGTCACTTCACGAGCTCCGCAAGAAAACAGCCGACGGCTCGTGTTTCCTTCACGGCAACAGGCTTGCCGGCAATCGCAGCTGTCAGCGCATCCTGAAGATCGTGCGTCGTTGGCTTGATGCGATCCTTGCCAAAGTCGATGTAGCGATCATCGATGCGACCGCGATACAGGAGTTGATCCCCCTTCATTAGCGCGACTTCCGGCGTGACGGTGACTCCCGTCAGCTTTACCAACCGCTGGTCGGTGTCGCGCACCGAGTCGAGCGCGTAGGCGAACTTCTTTTTGTGTTCGCGAATCTCCTGGTCTGAATCGCCCGGCACGGGATAGACGAGCACGAACCGGGCCTGTGATCCGAACGCGGCCGCGAGACGCTGGATCTCCGGCGCGTACCGATTGGAAATGGGGCAATCGGTCGTCGTGAAGATGTAGACGGTCAGGACCAGCGCGGAAAGCATGGGCTACTGGAGCCAGTATAGGGCTGGTGGGGCGGGTAAGGCCGGTCGGGAGAGGCCGTACGCAAACAGGGCGGGTGGTTACCCACCCGCCCTACCTGCCTTAGCTCTCCTACCTGCTCTAGAAGGTCACATTCGCGCCGATGCGAATGATGCGGCCCTGGAGGATCACCGACGGGCGGCCGTAGGTCGCTGCGCCGTACTGCATCGTCGCAACTGAGGTGTAGTCGTCTGAGTTGAGCGCGTTGAAGACGTCCAGCTTCGGCATGATGCGGACGCGGCCCAGGTCAACGGCCTTGCTCAGCGAGATGTCGAACTGGTTGATGCGCGGCGTGAATTCCGTTTCCGGCGCCACGAGCGGCACGCTGATCGTCGCCAACCCGCTGGCTGCCATTGCCGGCAGCACCAGCGCGCCCGGCGTGCATGCGCCCTTGCAGTCGGCCGCATAACGCGTCGTCGGCGCGATCTGATAGAACGTGCCGAGGCCGCGCGGATTGTCGAAGCCGGTGCCGGCGGTGAAGCCGCCGTAAGCCTGCGCCGCAGTACCGGCGAGATATCCGTTCAGGCCCTGGTACGCGACGCTGAGCGTGATCTGCTGGAACGGAATCGGGTAGACGACCGTGGCCTTGATCTGCTTCTGCCAGGGAATGCCGCTGTCCGCCTGGTTGCAGTAGAGGCTGCGGTTCGGGTCGCTGAGCGCCGCCACGCACACGTTGTTGATCGTGCGCTCGATGCTGTAGCCGCCAAACGCGCGGATGCCGCCACGCAGGCGCGCATTGAAGGACATGTCGAAGCCGTTATACGCGCGCTTCATGTCCTCGCTGGTGCTGTCGATGTTGGCGACCTGCGACGCGACGCCAGGCTTGGGCAGCCACACGTTTACGTTGCTGCCATCGAGCGGGCTGGCGATCGTGAACTGGTCGTAGCTGGCGGCCGTGCGCAGCGAGTTCTGGCGGACCGTGATGTTCTTGAAGTCGCTGCGGAAGTATTCGAAGGTCGCCGTGAAGCCGGTGAACACTTCGTGGGTGATGCCGGCGTTGAAGGCCAGCTGATACGGGCGCTTCAGGTCCGGGTCGAACTGCGCGAGCGAGCGGACGCCGAAGTTGGCCGGCAGGCCGGCAAAGTTGATTTCGCAACCAACCGCCGGGTAGCCGGTGCAGCCGCGTTCGCCGTCGGCAATGTCATTGCCGTTGACGTCGGTCCACGCGAGCTGCTGCGTGGTGAGCGCGGTCGGGTTGTACAGCTGCGCGAAGCCAGTGGTCTGCGCGGTCACGAACTTGTTGTAACCGACGCGGATGGCGGTCTTGCCGTCGCCCGAGAGGTTGTAAACCGCCGACAGGCGCGGTGAGAAGTCGTTCCACACCGGCATCTTGATGTCGTCGTAAGCGGCGACATTGGCGAAGCGGCCCTGCATGGCCTTCTGCCCGACGATGCGCGCGCGATTGGTGTCGAAACGCAGCCCATAGTTCAGCGTCAGCTTGCCCAGATTCCACGAGTCCTGGGCGTAGACGCCGATGTTGTGATCGAGGTTTTCCTGCACTTCGAGCGGGGTGTTGAGCACCGTCACGCGGAGCGGTACGCCGTTGTTATAGGTCTGGTAGAGATCGGCGTTGGCGTTGTTGTAACGGCGATACTTGCCGGACTGGTGATTCGCGCCAACCTTGACGTTATGCGCACCGGTCACGTACGAGAGCGAGCCCTGCCACACGAAACGGTCGGGGTAGTTTCCGAGCTGCGCGCCCGATGCGTTCCAGAGAAAGCCCGTGCTGGTGTCGTCCTTGCGGACGTTGCGGTACCAGGCCGGCGTGCCACGCTCGGCGAAGATGCCGGGCTGATACAAGTTGTCGTAGTACTCGCGGTTGAACGACAGGCCGGCTTCGGCCAGCAGCTTTGACGACAGTGTCGACGTCCACTTCGCTGAGCCGGTGGTGAACTGCGGCGTGTTCCAGATCACCGAGGCGGTGTTCGGATCGGTCAGCGCGCCCATGGCATGGCCGCGCAGACGCAGCGCGCGGTCCATGTAGACCGCGAACTTGTTGCGCTCCGACACCTGCCAGGTAAGGCGCACGACCGGGTTGGCCATCTTCTCGTCCGAAACACCCTGCTCGCACGAGTTGGGGTTGGCCGCACAGCGCGCGTAGGCCTGCGGATACGGCAGCGAGCCGTCGGTCATAAACGTGTTCGCAATCGGCTTGTCGTAATACGCCTGGCGGAACGCGCCGAAGAACCATAGCTTGTTCTTGACGACCGGGCCGCCCAGTTCGACGTTGAACTCCTCGAAGTGCGCAATCTTGTCGACACCGGTGACGCCTTTGGCCTTGAGCTCGTCGGTCAGGTTGTCGCCCTGCCACGACTCGGGCGAGCGCGCCCACTTGGCGCCTCCCTTGAACTGGTTGCCGCCGTCCTTGGGCACCAGGTTCATCGTGATGCCGCCGGTCTGCGTTTCTGCCGAACCGCCGGCCGTCTGGTAGACCATTTCCTGGCTCATTGCTTCGTTGTGGTAGGCCTGCACGGCGCCGTCGCCCATGAGGCCGTTGGTCATCATGCCGTCGACCAGCACCACCGACTGTGCGCCGCCCGTGCCGCGGATCGCGAAGTAGGTCTGCTGCATGGCGCGCGAACCGCCGACGTCCGGCGAGTTCAGCGTCACGCCCAGCACCAGCTGGCCGAGACCCTGAATGGTCTTGGCGGTTGGCACCGCGTCGAGCACTTCACGCGTCAGCACCTGCTGCTTCACGTTCTGCTGCACGTCAACGACGGGCGACGCGCCCGACACCGTGACGGATTCCTGCAGCGTGCCCACGCTCAACTCGACGTTGATGGTAGCCGTGAAGTTGGACTGCAGTTCCACGCCCGCGCGCGTCTGGGTGTTGAAGCCCGGGAGCGTGAAGGTGAGGGTATAGGTGCCTGGACGAAGGTCGACGATGCGGTACAAGCCGTTCTCGTCGGTAATTGCGGATTTCACTTTCTCGATCAGCACCGGACTGGCTGCTTCGACCGTCACACCGGGCATCACTGCGCCCGACGTGTCTTTCACCGTTCCCGTGAATACGCTCTGGGCACGCGCCACCGCGGGCACCAGAACGAGACTTGCGAGTACAAACAAGAAAGTTCGTACAACAAACTTAGGCGCCATCTAATCCCCCAATCAACGAACGAGCCCCAAACACACCTGCCGCTAAGAGATGGCGGGCGCCCCTCGCCAAAAGCACCACTGACCTTACAGCGATGAAACTGGACAGTCAATTGCGTTCGCTTATGGCGCGATTCAGAAAATTGGAATTACCGGCGCAAATGAAGACGCCGCGACCCATTCGATGAGCCGCGGCGCTTGATGTGATACCGAAAGCTGATGGTCCGTTACTTGCCGCCGGTGTTCGCAGCCTTCACGTTGACCTTCATGTACGCCGTCGTCCAGCAGCACTGGAAGCCGCCGCCACCCACGCCCGATGAGTCGTTGGCTTCAATGCGGATGATGTATTCGCCGGGCAATGAGAACTTCGCCGTCGTCGTCACCTTGTCCTTCTCGATTGCGGGCGTGTTGTCGGCGAAGGTGATGTCGCCGGGTCCGCGATACTTGGTCAGCGTGGTGCTGACGCGCGGGCGACGGGGCGGCGCCTGCGCGCCTCCCGGGGGCGGGGCGGCAGCCGAGCCACCCGTCGGCGGTTCTTCATGGCCGTCGTCGGTCACGTAGTAGGTCAGCGTGACGTCTTCCCCAACCGCGCCGTTGAACACCTGCGCGGCGGACAGCGGCGCGGGAGGACCGGTCAATTCGGCGCCCTTTTCCGTCCACTTGATCACCGGAGGCTTGTTGCCCATCGCGGCGTCCAGGAACGGTTCGATCTGGTAACCCTTGGTGACACCGAACGGCACCGACACCGTGCGGCCGTTCGCCGTGATCGTCCAGGTCAGTTTCTTGTCGCCGAAATCCTTCGGCACCTTGATCGCGATGGTGCCCCAGCCGCGGCCGACCGTGAAGTGCGTCGGCTGACCCTGGTCGGGGCCGCCCGGCTCGATCTTGTTCTCGGGACCGATTGGAATGTCGAGCGTCTGCTTCTTGTTGCGGTTGTAGTACCCGACGAGCAACGTGTAGCTGCCGTCGGCGTTCTGGTACCAACCTTCGTAGGCCGGATAGACGTTCGAACCAGAATCCTTGAGCGGTTCCACGGCGAGGGTCTGCGCCGCGGCAGGCGCTCCCGACAGACATGCAACCGCGGCCAGCCCTGCCACCACGCGCCCGAACTGCACTTTCAATGACATCATCCGAAGCTCCCTGAACAGCGTCACACATCCGCCGAAGGCTCGGCGGAAAACAAAAACGCCGGGTGTTTTCGGAAGTTGCTGGCCGAAAACCCCGGCGTTCGATAAAACGAATTCCTTACTGCTGCTGCTGGCGATCGGTCGTGTTCGCCAACTTCGCCTTGCGCGCTTCGACTTCCTTGTTGAAGTCGTCATCGCTCATGTAGGTGATGTTGATCCACGCGTGGGCCATTTCGTCCACGGTGCGGTCGCCCCAGCCAATCCACTGGTTCGGATCGGGGTTGCTCTTCTTCGCGGCGGTGTTGTCGTGCCACGCGGTGATCTTCAGGATCGTGCCCTTCGGCAGCAGCGGCGCGTAGTCATCCGCGAACACGTAGTTGTTCATCCAGTTGAACTCGAAGTTCGGCACGTGGCCGAGGACCTGCTGCTGGCCGTTCGGGAGGATGGCTTCGACCATCATCGCCTTGCCGCGCAGGTGCATGTGGGGCTGGAAGTTCTCGACGCGGCCGGCCTTGCGCATCACGTGGAAGTTCTGGCCCACGCTGATCGAGTTCGGCGCGATGTCGAGGTTGCGGTTGCCGCCGGTGACGCCGCTGTAGAGCGACAGCATCGTGCGGAACTTCGGCTCCTGGCCCTTCGGGTAGAGATAGATTCCCATTTCGACGGTGTCTTCGATGTCTTCCCCGCCGTCGCTGTAGTGAATGTCCCAGCGCATCTTGGCGCCCGGCATCAGGAGCTTGCCGGTGTTGGGACGCATGATCTCGCCTTCCTTGTTGACGGCCCATTCCATGAAGAGGCCGGCGCCGCTGTCGTTGTCGGCGCTGATCAAGCCGGACGCGATCGCTTCCTTCTCGTCCTGCATCAGGTAGGCAAGCGCGTGATGGGTGATCTTGCGGCCCTTCAGCGTGCCGGGACGCATCTCGATGGCGCGGACCCAGCGGGGCTCGGTCAGCGGCACTTCGGAGACGGGCTTGTACCACGCATCCATGGCGCCGCCCTTCTGCTTGTACTTCGGCGAGCGGACGATGATGTCCGGCGGTCCGCCGAACTTCGACGCGTAGTTCCAATCGTTACCAGCGGCCCACTTCACGGGCGGGGGCATGTCGGCCGGGTTGCCCTGCGGCGCACCGTTGGCAGCCCACTTCACGATGGTGTCGATTTCCTTCTGCGTCAGCGAGCGGTCGTTCTGGTAGTGCTGAATGCCCACGCCCGGATCGATGTGCCAGGGCGGCATGTTGCGCGACGCCACGCGGTCGCGGATGGAACGTGCCCACGGGCGCGCTTCCTGGTACGTCTGCAGCGACATCGGCGCGATCGAGTCCGGCCGATGGCACGATTCGCACTTGTTCTGGAAGATCGGCGCGATGTCCTTGGTGAACGTGGGTGTGGCCGTCTGAGCTGAGAGTGTTGCAGGCAGGGCCAGGAAGCCCACTGCGCCCACCGCCCCGATCAAGATCCGGCCGACGATACGATTAGCCATCTTCTCCTCCGAACGTATTGCTTTGTAACCGAATAACAGCGGTTGGGGAGTGTACAACGCCATTACAGGGCTGTCACTCCTCAAACCTCTAATGGCTACCATCACTTACGCGAATGTAGCCAGTGGGCGGATCCGCCGTCGTGATCTAGCTACGGCGGGACGCGGCGGCCTGTTTATCGGCATCCGGCCCCCTTAATTTTAGGCTAACTTCCTGAGAATAAAGCTCTTCAGGTAATACGTCTCTGGCACGCCCAGCAGGACGGGATGGTCGCGCCCCTGCATCCGCTTTTCGACGACGGTCACCGGGATATGGGCGTCGGCCGAGGCCCCGAACACGGCTTCAGCGAACATCGCCTCGTCCACGTTGTAGGAACAGCTGCAGGTGATGAGAAAGCCGCCCGGATTGAGCAGCCGAAGCGCCCGCAGGTTGATTTCCTTGTAGCCCGCCAGGGCATTGGGAATCGAGGCCTTGTTCTTGGCGAAGGCGGGTGGATCGAGGACGATCGTATCGTAGCGGGCACCCTCACGCTCGAGGTGGCGCAGCTCGTCGAAGACGTTCGCCTCGCGGGCGGTCAGGTTGGTGATGCCGTTGGCGCTCGCGTTCGCGGTGATGCGCTCGACCGCGTCGGCCGACACGTCGAGGGCCTCGACGGATTCGCACTTCGAGGCGAGCACCAGCGCAAATCCGCCGTTGTAACTAAAGCAATCGAGCATGCGGCCGTGCGCGTAACGCGCGGCGGCCTCCCTGTTCTCGCGTTGATCCAGGAACAACCCGGTCTTCTGTCCGTGCCACGGATCCACGTTGTAGGTGATGCCCACCTCTGCAACGGAGATCGTGGGCGGCACCTCGCCAAACAGAATTTCCACCTTCTGCTCGAGACCTTCGAGCCGGCGCACCTTCGGATCGTTGCGCGCCAGGATGCCCTTGGCACCGGTGATCTCGGCGAGCAGGCGCACCAGGGTCGGCGACAGGCGATCCATTCCCTGTGACAGCGTCTGCATCACCAGGTAATCGGCGTAGCGATCGACGATCAGCGACGGCAACAGGTCGGCTTCGCCGTGCACGAGGCGAAACGCGGTCGCATTGAGCTGCAGCGACTCGCGGAAGCGGATCGCCGCTTCGAGCCGCGCGCGCCAGAACGCATCGTCGATCGGCGTCTCGTCGTGCGAGATCATGCGGATCGTGATCTGCGATTCGTCGCTGAACAGCGCGTGACCGAGCATTTTCTGACGCGCGCCGCGCACTTCGACGACGGCGCCCGGTTCGGGATCGACGACATCGGCAATGTCGGAGCGGTACACCCAGGGGTGCCCGCCGCGCACTCGATCTTCGCCGCGAGGTTTCAGGATCGCTGTACTCATTGCCTGCACGTCTATACTATCGGCAATGAAGATCGCGATCGGCGCTGATCACGCCGGCTACCAGCTGAAGGACTCGTTGAAGAAGCTGCTCGACGAGATGGGGATCACCTACGAAGACTTCGGCACCTCCAACGCACAGTCAGTGGATTACCCCGACTACGCGCGGCAGGTGGCTGATGGTGTGGCGGCCGGCAGGTTCGACCGCGGCATCCTGGTGTGCGGCACCGGTGTCGGCATGTCGATCGCCGCGAACAAGGTCGCCGGCGTCCGCGCCGCGCCGATCGTCGATACCGACACCGCGCGCCTGTCGCGTGAACACAACGATCTCAACGTGCTGGCGCTGGGCGCGCGCATCCTGCCGGAGTCACGCGCCCGCGAAATCGTCAAGATCTTCCTCCAGACGCCGTTCGAAGGCGGTCGCCATGCGAACCGCGTCGCGAAGATCGAAGGACGAACCTAAAGGTTCGTCCCTACAGCGCCTTCAGTTCCTACAGCGCCTTCAGTTCCTACAGCGCCTTCAGTCCCTACAGCGCTTTCAGCAGGTCCTCGAGCCGCTCGTAGAACTCGCTGGTCCCCTTCGGCGTGAGTCCGCCCTTCATCACGACGTCGCGCACCTCCTGCGACGGGAACGTGATGCGCTGCGTCATCGTGGTCGTGCCATCGCGCTCGACGAGATCGAGCGTGACGAGCGTCTCGCCCGGATCCCAGTCCTCCCAGCGCTCGGTGCGCACGAAGTGATGCGGCGCGTTGACTTCCTTGTAGATCCCGAACTGCACGATCGACTTGCCGCGCACCTGGCTGACGAAGCGCCATGCGCCTCCCGGCCTGGCGTCGCTCTCGCACACTTCGATCGAATTGGGCGGTCCGTACCAGCGCTTGATCAGGTCCGGCCTGGTCAATGCGTCGAAGACCAATGCGATCGGCGCCGCGAAGTCGCGCGTGATCACGGCCTCGCAGTCGGTCGGCGTGGTGATCGTGACGGTGATGCCTTCGGTCACGCGAGTTCTCCCAGCAGCACGTCGAGCCGCTCGTAGAACGCGCTCATGCCCTGCGCCGTCAGGCCGGTCTTCATCACCTGGTCGCGGAGCTCTTGCGACGGGAACCGGAAGTGTTGCGTCATGGTGGTCTTGCCGTGGCGCTCGACGAGCTCCACCGTCATGACCGCCTCATAGGCATCCCAGCCTTCGAACCGCTCGGTGCGGACAAAGCGACGCGGCCGGTCGATCTCGCTGTAGACGCCGTACTTCGCCATCTGATGGCCGTTCACGGTGAAGGCAAAGCGCCACTTGCCGCCAACGCGCACGTCGCTCTCGCACGAGTCAACCGATCCGTGCGCGCCGTACCAACGCTTGATGAGATCTGCCTTCGTCACCGCGTCGAACACCAGCGATGCTGGTTCATTGAAGTCGCGCGTGACGACGGCTTCGCGATCGGACGGCGTCGTGATCGTGACGGTGATGTTTTCGGTCATCATCTTTTTCGCTTCCTGTCCTTTGTCTCTTTTGCCTGTTCCGCCTTGAGTTCCTCGAGCACCACGTCGAGGCGCGCAAACGCGGCTTCCCAGTGCCGTCGATAGGTCTCAATCCAACTCGATGCATCCGCCAGGGGCTTCGCCTCGATCTTCCTCGGTCGCCGTTGCGCGTCGTGGCCGCATGAAATGAGTCCGGCCCGCTCGAGCACCTTGAGGTGCTTGGAGATTGCCGGCTGGCTCATGTCGAACGGCTCAGCCAGTTCGTTGACCGTCGCTTCCCCGCTGGCGAGCCGCGCGAGAATCGCGCGCCGCGTCGGATCCGCCAGTGCCGCAAAGGTCGCGCTCAGTGCGTCCTGCTGATTCATAACTTAATGGTTATATAACACAACGGTTCAATGCGCAAGGGGTTCCGCCGCTCACCGGTCGACTTCATTGAACGGCTGGAACCTATGAACCTTTGAACCCACCGCCTTTGGTGACAAAATGTGCATCCCGCATGAGTCACGACATTCGCTCCCGCACGCTTGCCCAGGCCGACCCCGACATCGCCGCCGCTATCAACCACGAAACCAGGCGCCAGGAAGAAGGGCTCGAGCTGATCGCGTCTGAAAATTTCGTCAGCACCGCAGTGCTTGAAGCCGCCGGCTCGGTGATGACGAACAAGTACGCCGAGGGCTATCCAGGCAAGCGGTATTACGGCGGCTGCGAGTTCGTGGACGTCGCTGAGACGCTCGCCATCCAGCGCGCGAAGACATTGTTCGGCGCCGATCACGTGAACGTGCAGCCGCACTCGGGCGCACAGGCCAACATGAGCGTCTACCTGACGCTGTTGAAGCCCGGCGACACCGTACTCGGCATGAACCTCGCGCACGGCGGCCATCTCACCCACGGTCACCCGCTGAATTTTTCCGGGAAGCTCTACAACATCGTTCCGTACGGCGTGCGGAAGGACGATGAGCGGATTGACTACGACGAGTTCGAGCAGCTCGCCGACCAGCACAAGCCGAAGATGATCATCGTCGGCGCCAGCGCCTACCCGCGCGTGATCGACTTCGAACGCATGGGCGCGGTGGCCAGGCGCATCGGTTCACCGCTGATGGTGGACATGGCCCACATCGCCGGGCTGGTCGCCGGCGGCGTGCACCCGAGCCCGGTACCGCACGCCGACTTCGTCACGACGACCACGCACAAGACCCTGCGCGGACCACGCGGCGGCATGGTGATGTGCCGGGAGAGCTACGCGAAGGACCTCGATCGCACGGTGTTCCCCGGCGTGCAGGGCGGCCCGCTGATGCACATCATCGCGGCCAAGGCGGTGTGCTTCAGGGAAGCCGCCACGCCCGAGTTTGGGGCCTACCAGCGCCAGTTGGTGAAGAACGCCGCGCGCCTCGCGAAGGCCATGACCACGTCGGGCTTCCGCATCGTCAGCGGCGGCACCGACAACCACATCGTGCTGGTGGACGTGTTCTCGAAGGGCATCACCGGCAAGGTGGCAGAGGCCGCGCTCGGACAGGCCGGTATCACCGTCAACAAGAACGCCATTCCGTTCGACCAGAACCCACCGATGGTCGCAAGCGGCGTCCGTCTCGGCACTCCCGCGGTCACCACGCGCGGCATGGGCGAAGCGGAGATGGATCAGATCGCTGAGTTCATCAGCCGCGTGCTGGCCACACCGGAGGACGCCGGCGCGCTGGCGAAGGTGAAGGCGGAAGTCGAAGCCCTGTGCACGAAGTTCCCGCTGTACCCGGAACGCCTGGCTTAAGGTCGGCGGTCGATGCGGCGTTCGCGGATGAGGGGCTCCTCGTCCGCGCCGTCGACAACTTCGAGCCGCGCAGCGGTCAGCGCGCGATGGCGGCGGCGGTCGCAGACACGCTGCACAACGGCGGTGTCCTGCTCGCCGAAGCCGGCACCGGCACGGGTAAGACGCTCGCGTACCTGGTCCCCGCGATCCTCAATCGACAGCGCGTCCTGATCTCCACCGGCACGAAGAACCTGCAGGAGCAGATTTACTTCAAGGACATCCCCGCGTTGAAGACCGCGCTGGGCGTGCCGTTCACCGCGACCTACATGAAGGGCCGCGCCAACTATCTCTGCCTGCATCGTCTCGACCAGCTGCGCACGCACCCCGCCGCGCCGATGGACTTCATCTCGACCGTGGACGAATGGCGGCGGGTGACGGAGACCGGTGATCGCGCGGAGTTGACGGGACTCGAGGAAGATTCGTCGCTCTGGCACGACGTCTCGGCGATCGCGGAGACGTGTCTCGGGCAGGACTGCCCGCAGTACCGCGAGTGCTACGTCACGAAGATGCGGCAGCGCGCCGCTGAATCCGACCTCGTCATCGTCAATCACCACCTGCTGTGCGCCGACGCGTCGGTGCGGCAGAGCACCTACGGCGAAGTGATTCCCGATTGCCACTACGCGGTGGTGGACGAAGCGCACCAGCTCGAAGACGTCGCCACGCAGTACTTCGGCATCGCGATCAGCAACTGGCGCGTCGCCGACCTGGTGCGCGACTGCGAGCGGGCGCTCAACCTCGGCATGGTCGAGGACTACGACTCGGAGCTGCGCCACGCGGTCACCCGGGTCGACGATCATTCGCTGACATTCTTCGGCGCGCTGCAGATGGCGCGGCATGCACGCGGCGGGTTCGAAGAGCGCCTGCGCATCGGGCCTGGCTGGTTCGGGGACGTGCTCGACGACGGGCTCGGGCTGATCGCGGCGCTCGGCGGCCTGGACGATGCCATGCAGAAGAAGGCGGGCACCAACGAAGCCGGTGCGCAGCCGAATGAGGACGCCGCCACGCTGGGGCGCCGGGCGGCCGAGTTGCGCGATCACCTCACGTTCCTGCTCGAAGCGTCGGACACGTCGTACGTCTATTTCCTGGAGACGCGCAACCGTGGCGTGTTCCTGCGCGCCGCGCCCATCGACGTCTCGAAGATCATTCGCGAGATGCTGTTCGACCGGATGAAGGCGACGATCATGACGTCGGCCACGCTGACCGTGGAAGGATCGTTCGACTACGTCAAGGGGCGCCTCGGCGTGGAAGACGCCGACAGCCTGCGCGTCGCCTCCGAATTCGATTTCAACGAGCAGGCGATCCTGTACCTGCCGCGGCAGATGCCGCCGCCGAACTCCCCGCAGTACGGCGATGCGGTGGCGCGCGAAGTGCGCGACCTGCTGTTGCGCAGTGAGGGCCGCGCCTTCGTGCTGTTCACGAGTTACGCCATGATGCGATCGGTCAAGGATCGCGTCGCCGACGATGTCCCCTACCCGATCATCGTGCAGGGCACGGCACCGCGTAGCGCGCTGCTGGCGCAGTTCCGCTCAACACCGAACGCGGTGCTGTTCGCGACATCGTCGTTCTGGCAAGGCGTTGACGTGGTCGGAGAACAGCTGAGTTGCGTGATCATCGACAAGCTGCCGTTTGCCTCGCCGGGCGATCCCATCACGGCCGCGCGCATCGAGGCGATCAACGCGGAAGGCGGCAATGCGTTCCAGGACTACCAGGTACCGCTCGCGATCCTCGCGATGCTGCAGGGTCTGGGCCGCCTGATCCGTCACCGCAGCGATCGCGGCGTGCTGGCCGTGCTCGATCCGCGCCTGCGGACCATGGGGTACGGGCGCCGATTCCTCGATTCGTTTCCGCCGGCCCCGGTGACCCAGAACCCCGAGGCGATCAGCAAGTTTTTCGCAAGCTGACTTAAACTGATCAGAGACAGCCCGGGCTGACGCCGGGCGCCACCATAAAGGCAAGACTCCAATGACACAGAATTTCACGGCTCGTGTGGGCACCCTCGTCATCGCCCTGCTGCTCGGCCTGGCACCCGCGGTGCTGGCGCAATCCACCATGGTTCGCGGCAAGGTCATCGACGCCAAGAAGGAAGCCGTCGTCGGCGCGACGATCACCGTCGAGTCGCTCGACGGTTCCGGCCGCAAGCTGACCACCAAGACGGATCGCAAGGGCGAGTTCGTCCAGTTGCTGACCAACTCTGGCATGTATCGCGTCACCGCGAGCGATCCGAAGATCGGCACCGCGAGCAACGACACCCGCATCGTGCTCGGCAAGGTGTCGGAGATGACGATCGTCCTCGTCCCCTCGACGGCCGCCAACGATGCCGCGAAGGCCGCGGAGCTGAAGAAGACCTTCGAGGAAGGCGTGGCCGCGAGCCGTGCCGGCCAGCACGATGCCGCGATCGAGAAGTTCAACGCCGCCCTCGCGATTTCGCCGGCGTGCTTCGACTGCCAGTTCAACATCGGCGTCGCGCTGATGGCCAAGAAGGACGAGAAGGCCGCCGAAGACGCGTGGAAGAAGGCGCTCGAGATGAAGGCCGATTACTCCGAGGCCCTCACCGCGCTATCCACGCTCTACAACAACCAGAAGCGCTTTGAAGAAGCGGCGGCGATGAGCGCCAAGGCGGCGTCGGCCGGCGGCGGCTCGGGGAACGCGGACGCGGTGTTCAACCAGGGCATCATTCTCTGGAACCAGGGCAAGATCGCCGACGCCAAGGTGAAGTTCGAAGAGACGCTGAAGATCAACGCCAACCACGCCGACGCGAACTATCAGCTCGGCATGGCGCTGCTCAACGAGGGCAAGCTCGCTGAAGCGGTCGCGTCGTTCGAGGCCTACGTGAAGCTGGCCCCGGATGGTCAGTACGCCACGCAGGCGAAGGGCATGATCGCGCAGTTGAAGAAGTAGCCGGCCGCCAGTAGCCAGCAGTCAGCAGCCAGTGTACGAACACATACCGAGCCGGCTGGCGGAGATTCGCGATCGCATTGCGAATGCCGCCGGCCGCGCCGGGCGCTCGCCGGGCGATGTCACCCTGATCGCCGTCTCCAAGACCCATCCCATCGACGCCGTGCGGGCCGCCGCCGAGGCGGGGCAACGCGACTTCGGCGAGAACAAGGTGCAGGAGGCCCTGCAGAAAATTGCACAATCGGCCGATACCAGCCTGCGGTGGCATCTCATCGGCCACCTGCAATCGAATAAGGCGCGAAAAGCGGCGTCTGTGGCCGGGGCCATCCACGCGATCGACAGTGTCGATCTGCTGAAGCGGGTGGACCAGGCGGCGCGCGAAGCCGGGCGGACCGTCGACGTGCTGATCCAGGTCGATCTCGCCCTGGAAGACACCAAGCACGGCGCTCCGCTCGAGGACGTGCCGGCGGTGGTGCATGCCGCGGCGGAGTGCACGGCGGCACGGCTGATCGGCCTGATGTTGCTGCCGCCGCTCGTCGACAACCCGCAGGATGCGAGGCCGTGGTTTGCGCGGCTCCGCGCGGTGCGCGACGAGTTGCTCTCCACCGGCGTGCCGGCCGAACGATTGCGCGAACTGTCGATGGGCATGAGCCACGATTTCGAGGTGGCCATCGAAGAAGGCGCGACGATGGTGCGCGTGGGCACGGCGATTTTTGGAGAGAGGCATTACCCATGAAAGTGACGCCACTGGACCTCAGGCAGCAGCGCTTCAAGACCGTGATGCGCGGCTACGATCGCGGCGAAGTACAGGCTTTCCTGCTCGAGGCCGCAGACGACTACGAGAACGCGCTGCGCGAGAACGACCGGCTGCGCCAGGACGTCGCCAAGCTTGACGCCGTACTCGGCGAGCACCGCGGCCTGGAGCGCAACCTCCGCAACACGCTGCTCACCGCGCAGAAGCTGTCCGACGAAGTGAAGGAACAGGCGCAGAAGGAAGCCGGCCTGATCCTGCGCGAAGCCGAGGGCCAGCGCGACTTGATCCTGCAGAAGGCGCAGGGCCGTCTCGAGGACGTGCAGCGCGAGATCGAGGCGCTGCGCATGAAGCGTCGCGAAGTCGAGAACGAGATCGAAGGCCTGGTGCGCACGCTGAACAGCACGCTGGAGTTCATCCGCGAGCAGGACGCCCGCGCCCGCGACGAGCGCATCCTGCTGCATCGTCCGCGCGCGCAGGAACTGCCCCCGGCGCAAGCCAGCATCACGCCGAAAGCTGAGACGGGCAGCTAGGCCTGGACCTCGACGTCAAAGTCATTCCTCGCGCAGGCCGCAGCGGATTCGCCGGCCTGCGTGACGGCGCCCTGCTCGTGCGCCTCGCCGCGGCGCCGGTCGACGGCGCCGCCAACGAGGAGCTCATTACCCTCCTGTCGAAGACCCTCAAGATCCCCAAACGCGACATTGCGATCGTGGCCGGCGACCGCTCGCGATCGAAGCGCGTCCGCATTGCGGGCATGGACCGCGATGACGTGCTGGCAAAGCTGGTAGTCTGAAAGCGTGATCGCTGACGTCCTGATCGAGAACGCGGACCTCGTGGCGACGTGCGCCGGCCCTGGCCCGCGACGCGGCCCGGCGCAGCGCGAAATCGGCGCCATTCCGAACGCCACCGTCGCGGGTTTCGAAGGCAGGATTGTCTTCGTCGGCTCCGATCGCGATGCCAAGACGGCAGTGACCCTCTCCGCCAACGCGCAGGTCATCGACGCGGTGGGCTGCACCGTCGTGCCGGGCTTCATCGACCCACACACGCACCTCGTATTCGCCGGCGATCGCCGTGATGAACTGCGCCGCCGGCTGTCCGGCGCTACCTATGCCGAGATCGCCGCCTCGGGCGGCGGCATCGTCAAGACCGTGACGGAGACACGAACCGCGACGGAACACACCCTGGTCGACGGCGCGCGAAGGCGGCTCGCGGAGATGCTGACGTTTGGCACCACCACCGCCGAAGCCAAGAGCGGCTACGGACTCGATCTCGAATCCGAACGCTGCCAGCTGCGCGCGATCAAGACGGTGTCGGCCGGCCAGCCCATCGAGTTGAGCGCGACCTTCATGGGCGCGCACGAGGTCCCCGCTGAGTATCGCGGCCGCCGTGCCGACTACGCCCGGCTGGTGATTGACGAGATGATCCCGGCGATCGCGGATGAAGGGCTTGCCGAGTGGTGCGATGTGTTCTGCGAGCAGGGCGTATTCACCCCTGATGAGTCGCGCGACATCCTGGTGGCGGGACAACAGCGCGGATTGAAGGCGCGCATTCACGCCGACGAGCTCGCGCTGAGCGGCGGATCCAGGGTCGCGGCGGAGGTCGGCGCGCGATCGGCGGATCACCTGATCTTCGTGGACGAACCTCACGCGCGCCTGCTGGCCGAGAAGAACGTCGTCGCCACGCTCCTGCCCTCGGCCGCGTTCTTCCTGAAGCTTGGCCGCTACGCGCCGGCACGCATGCTGGTCGACCAGGGCGCGGCGGTGGCGCTGGCCACCGACCTCAACCCCGGCGGCGGCTTCACCACGTCCATGCCGTTTGTGATGTCGCTCGCCTGTTTCGGCATGAATCTCACGCTTGAAGAAGCGTTGATTGGCGCAACGCTCAACGCGGCGGCCTCGATCGACCGGCACGACACGATCGGCAGCCTCGAGGTTGGCAAACAGCTCGATGCGGTGCTGGTCTCGGGCATGCTGACCGACCTGATCCGTGTCGGCGGCCCGGTGATCAAACACGTGGTGAAGCGCGGCCGCGTCGTACATACGAGGATGGAATCGTGACCAGATTTGCAGACATGACCGTCGCCCAGTTGCTGGCAGCACTCGCGAGTTCAGAACCCACGCCGGGTGGCGGCACGGCGGCGGCCATCGCCGGAGCCATGGGCGCGTCGCTGCTGGTGATGGTGACGGGCCTCGCGAAATCGAAGAGCAACACCGACGACGAGAAGGCGGCACTGGCCGCGGCGCGGGCGGCGATCGACCCGGTCGGCGCGCGTCTGACGCAGCTGGCCGATGCCGACACCGAATCGTTCAACGCCGTGATGGCGGCATTTCGCCTGGCGAAATCAACCGACGACGAGAAGGCGGCGCGCACGGCCGCCATCCAGCTCGCGCTGCGCGGCGCCACGATCGTGCCGCTCGACACGTTGCGCGCGTGCGTCGAGGCGCTGGATCACGGGCGGGCGGTGGCCGAACATGGCAACCGCTCGGCTGCCAGTGATGCCGGTGTGGCGATTGGCCTGCTGAAGGCGGCGGCGGACGGCGCCGCGGCGAACGTCCGCATCAATCTCGGATCGCTCAAGGACGCGGTGTTCGTGTCGGAGACGGAGGCGGAAACCGTGCGGTTGTCCAGCGCCGCGGCCGCGCATGCGGCGGCCGCCCTGCAGTCAGCGGCGAGCTAGCGCCCGACGCCGTCGAGCTGACGAATCGAGGTCGTCGGCGTGAACGTCCATTCCTTCGAGAACACCCCCGGGACCAGCACGACCTCGGTGGTGTACGTGGCGTCGACATGAAGCTCCTGGCCGACACGACGGACGGCGACATCGGCAGCGGTGAGGGGAATATCCTGCTGGGCCGCGACCTTCACGACCATGTCGATGATCTCTTCGTCCGAGGCTCGCGGTTCGAACAGCAGGCCCTCGTGCACCGAATCAGTGAACTGATACTCCGCAAACGCCGCCCGCGTCGCATTGAGGCTGGCCACGATGATTAGGGCTCCGATGATGATTTTGATCAGCGCCTTCATGTGTCTCCACGGCCGCGCGGGGAGAGCGGGGCCTTATCAGCAATTGTCGGTCAATGAATCTGATGGAATAGCCTGCCCCAGCGCGGGGCAAATCCTGCGCTGGTGCCGTCGTCCGGCACGTCAAACGACCAGTAGATGAAGAGCGCCCGGCCCTTGACGTAGTGGGCCGGCAGGAAACCCCAGAACCGGCTGTCCTGCGAGTCGTCTCGGTTGTCGCCCATCATGAAGTAATGCCCTTCGGGCACAGTCACCGGGCCGTACTTGCGGCGGATGTCGAAGCTGTCCGTCTGCGTGTCGTCGGCGGGCGGAAACAGGTAGTGCGCGTACGGCTCGGCAAGGGGCTGGCCGTTGATCAGGATGGTCTGGTTCTTCAGTTCGACCGTATCGCCCGGCAGCCCGATGGTGCGCTTGATGAAGTCGCGCTCGGGCTCTTCGGGAAACTTGAACACCAGGATGTCGCCGCGCTGGATGTCGCGCATCGGCAGGACTGCCTTCTCGAGGGCCGAGGCGGTTGGCGCGAACATGAACTTGTTGACCAGCAGGTGATCGCCGACCAGCAGGTTCGGCTTCATCGAGCCGGTCGGGATCTTGAACGCCTGGAAGATGAACGTCCTGACGAACAGCGCCAGGATGACGGCGACGACGATCGACTCGAAGTATTCACGGATCGTCGACTTCTGGAACGTCGCCTCGGCCATGGTTACTCGTCTCCGATCTTCAGCACGGCGAGGAACGCTTCCTGCGGGATCTCGACGGTGCCGACCCGCTTCATGCGCTTCTTGCCTTCCTTCTGCTTCTCGAGCAGCTTGCGCTTGCGCGAAATGTCGCCGCCGTAGCACTTGGCAATGACGTTCTTGCGCAGCGCCTTGACCGATTCGCGGGCGATGACGCGCGCGCCGATCGCCGCCTGGATCGCGACCTCGAACATCTGCCGCGGAATCAATTCGCGCATCTTCGACGCCAGCTGGCGGCCGCGGTCATACGCGCGGTCGCGGTGCACGATGATCGACAGCGCGTCCACCGGCTCGGCGTTGACGAGGATGTCCAGCTTGACGAGCGGAGAATCCCAATAGCCGGTGACGTGATAGTCGAGCGACGCGTAGCCACGCGAGATGGTCTTCAGCTTGTCGTAGAAGTCGAGCACGACCTCGTTGAACGGTAACTCGTACGAAATCAGCACGCGATCGGCGGCCTTGAACTCGAGCGCCTTCTGCACCCCGCGCTTGTCCTGGCACAGCTGCAGGATGCCGCCGACGAACTCCGCGGGCGTGAGGATGGTGGCGGTGATCACCGGCTCTTCGATCTTGTCGATGCTGCCGGTCTCCGGCAGTTTCGCCGGGCTGTCGATCTCGATGACTTCGCCGTCGGTCTTGGTGACGCGGTACAGCACGCCCGGCGCCGTGGTCACCAGGTCCATGTTGAACTCGCGCTCCAGGCGCTCCTGCACGATCTCCATGTGCAGCAGGCCGAGAAAGCCGCACCGGAACCCGAAGCCGAGCGCGACGGACGTTTCCGGTTCGAAGAAGAACGACGCATCGTTGAGCCGCAGCTTCTCCAGCGACTCGCGCAATTCCGCGTACTGATGGCTTTCCACGGGATACAGGCCGGCGAACACCATCGGCTTCAATTCCTTGAAGCCCGGGAACGGCTCCGACGTGCGGCGTGCCGTCTCGGTGACAGTGTCGCCAATCTGCGCGTCGGCCACGACCTTGATGCCGCACGCGATGAAGCCGACTTCACCGGGTCCGAGTTGCTCGACGGGAATGGCCTTCGGCGAGAACACGCCGAGCGACTCGACCTCGTGATCCTGCCCGGTGTTCATCAGCGTCACCTTCATGCCGGCGCGAATGGTGCCTTCGAGCACGCGCGCGACGATGACGACACCGCGGTAGGAGTCGTACCAGGAATCGAAGATCAGCGCCTTGAGCGGCGCGCCGGGATCGCCATCGGGCGGCGGCAGGCGATGCACGATCGCTTCGAGGATCTCCTTGACGCCGATGCCGCTCTTGCCGCTGGCCAGGATCGCGCTGTCGCCGTCGAGGCCGATGATCTCTTCGAGCTGCCGCTTCGCTTCATCGGGCTGGGCGGACGGCAGATCGATCTTGTTGATGACCGGGATGATCTCGAGATTGTTCTCAACCGCGAGGTAGGCATTGGCGAGCGTCTGCGCCTCGACGCCCTGTGACGCGTCCACCAGCAGCAGCGCTCCTTCGCACGCAGCGAGGGATCGCGTCACTTCGTAACTGAAGTCCACGTGGCCAGGCGTGTCGATCAGGTTGAGGATGTAGTCCTTCCCGTCGCTCGCCCGGTAATTCAGGCGGACCGGATGCGCTTTGATGGTGATGCCACGCTCGCGCTCGAGGTCCATCGCGTCCAGGACCTGGGCTGTCATTTCACGGGCTTGCAGCGCACCCGTTTCCTCGAGAAAGCGATCCGCTAGGGTCGATTTCCCGTGGTCGATGTGCGCAATGATGGAAAAGTTACGTATGTGGGGCTGCTTCACCGGCGGTTCAGTCCTTTATTATGACTCATGCCTGACCGGGACCAGGCCAGCTTCAGCAGGGTCTGCCCTTCTTGCGGCCGACGGGTGCCGCGCGCGGTAGCCAATTGCCGCTGCGGCGCTGAATTGCCCGCTCTCGAGCCGGCTCCCGGCTCCGTGCCCGTCATGGAGACGCCGGTGGCGGTGGCACCCGCCTCTTCCTCATCGATCGGCCCGGTCGTGCTGGCTGTGGTGGTGACCCTGGCCATTGCCGGGGCCGGCTACTGGATGTTCTTGCGGCCCGCGGCCGACCAGGTGGATGAGACCGTCAGCGCTGAGAGTAATGAGGGGGCCGATCCGGAAGTCGAATCGCGCAGCGCCTCCCCTGAAGCCAGGGCGTGGGATGCGGCGGCCAACGGGCTTCCGCCCCTCGTTCCGGGCAGCGACGTGCCCGTGGCACCCGTCGCGCCGGCGTCGGCCGCGAGCATCGAGGAGATGGTCGCCAAGGCGATGCCGGCCATCGTGCTGATCGAGACCACCAGCGGCCGCGGCAGCGGCTTCTTCGTGCGTCACGACACGTTGATCACCAACGTGCACGTGGTGCAGAACGACAGCTACGTGACGGTGCGCAAGCACGACGGCGCGAGCGTGCAGGCGCGCGTGGAATCGCGCGCACCGGCGTTCGACATCGCCATCCTCAAGGTCGCGCAACCGTCGTCAACCCAGGCGACCATCCCGATGGGCACCTCGCGCTCGTTACGGGCCGGCCAGGAGATCATCGTCATCGGCTCCGCGCTCGGCATGCTGCAGAACAGCGTCTCACGAGGCGTGATGAGCGGCCTGCGGTCGGCGGGTGGCGCCACGCTCGTGCAGACAGACGCCGCCACCAATCCCGGCAACAGCGGCGGCCCGATGCTCGATCGCGACGGCGCAGTGGTCGGCATCACCACCATGGGCTACAGGGGCGCGCAGGGCCTGAACTTCGGCGTGGCCATCGACCATGCGAAGGATCTTCTCGAAGGACGGCAGACCAACCTCGGCACGTCCGGCGGGTTGAGCGACATCCGGTCGCAGGCACGCGGCTCGGAGAGCGATCGCCTGCAGCAGCAGGGCGACGAGGAGTTCCGCGGCGCCATCCGGCAGATGGCCACCGGCGCATCGCAGATCGACGCGGGGTGGCAACGCTTCCGCCAGCAGTGCTACACGTCTGCCATCCCCGGCAACTACGATCGCGAATGGTTCTCGGTGCTGGTGCCTCGCGGCATCCCCGGTGACGCGGGCGCCGGCTGCATCTCGTACTTCCAGGCGGTCCAGAGCGACATCCGGCAGTTCCAGGGCCTGATGCAACGCGCCGTGAACGATGCGCGGCGGTCGAGCGTGCTGCCCGGAACGATCCGCGATGTCCTGCGTTCGAACCGCCTGGATTTCGAATGGGACCGGTAAACGATTTCGGATCTCAGATCTCGGATCTCGGATTTGGGTGCCCAGTGCGGATCGTCGGAATCGTTACTTACACCGGTCACGATAGACAGCATCCGGCGCCGCTAGCGATCGCGGCTGGTGATACACGATCGTCAGCGGTGCTTCCTCGCGCATCGCATTCGGCCACATCGACCTGAGTGCTGCATCGGTGACCGCCGCACCCGATCGGTCCTTCCAGATCACGGCGTCCATCGACCGTCCACCACGCACACGATCGACGGTGGCGACGCAGTCCTTGAAGAGATCCACCTGCAGCCGCTGAAAGTGCGGTGGCACGTAGCCGCTGTACCCGTTGACGACCGGACGGCCGTGCGTCATGCCGCGGTACATCGCCTGCACGTTTTCCACCCAGCCGTAGGCGGGCAGTTCGATCACCATGTCGGCAGTGAGCCCGGGTGGCGGGGGCGGCGGCACCGCCACGACCGGCACCACGACCCAGCCATCGACGACTAGCAACACAGCGATCGCGGCCGTGGCACCGAGCGATGCTCGAGTGACCACGGGCCACAGCCTCGTCACGGCGAACGCCGCCAGCACGGCCAGGCAGATGATCTCGATCGAGGCAAACAACGCGGGAACGCGCGCGGCGTCGAAGCCCGGAAGACCGAGAAACAGCGTATAGGGCGGCTTGTACCAGAAGCGGTGACCGAGCGCGTGGCCGACGGGGCCCAGCGCCAGCGCGGATGATGCGACCAGTGCGACCAGGTACAGCACCGGAATCGAACCCGCAAGCAACGCCACGCGGAACCGCCTCGACGCCAACGTCGCGATGATCGCGAGATACAGGCCGATGCTGATCGCCTTGTACGGCCTCGGGAAGAACGCCCCGCTGACCACGACGGTCAGCGCCGACAGTCCGAGCACACCAAGCGTCAGCGGCGACTCCTTGAGAGCCTGCCGGTTGCGAAATGCGGCCACACCACCGGCGATGATCAGCATCACGATCACCACGCCGGGATACGCGGCAAGCTCGGGCTTGTCTGGCGCGGTAGCCACGGGCCACAGCAGCAGGTGATTCGAACCCAGGACAAAGGATGTGGCGTCGGCGCTATTGCGCTGCATCTCCGCAACAGAGCGCACCAGGTTGTACTCGCTCCTCACGGTGCGGAACATCAAGATCACCGGTGAGATAGCCACGATGGTCAAGAGCAGCACGCCGATCACCGTCGCGAATTTCCTGAAGTCGCGCGTGGCGATCACCAGCCATAGCAGGACGATGGCGAGCAACACCGAGAAGAACAGCAGGAAGTATCCACAGACCAGGGCGTTCAGGGTCACCGCCACTCCAAAGACCAGCAGCCACCGCCGTTGAGACGAGGTCCAGTACCGGTGGAGTGCGGCCAGGGCGGCAGGCATGAAAAACGTCGCATCAGTCTGGATGTGCGACAGTTGCGTCGCGTGGTACGGCGCCCACGCAAACGCCAGCCCGCCAATCAGCGCGGCATCGCGGCGCGAGGTCAGGACGAGACACAACCAGTAGGCGCTGAGACCGTTGAGCAGCGGTTCAGCCACATACATCACGTTGTAGGCGGTGACCGGCGACGCTCCCATCCACTGCAGGGGCGTGGTCAACCACGTCAGTCCGAGCAGCGTTTCAGACAGCGCGAGGGCGCGCGACATGGGGGCGAATGCGGGCGCGTTCCAATACGCGTCAGTGAAGGGTAGTTGTTGCGCGTTCCACCAGAGGATCCAGGTGTTCAGCAGGGGGTCGCCAAGGTCAGCGGGAATCGCCCCGGCAAGCCGCGGCACAAGGTCCGCGTGCATCCACAGGGTCAGGATCGTGAAGAATCCAGCGACCACTGGCCACGACATCCACCGCAGCGCCGCCGAAGCAGAGCGATCGTGTTGTGACTGGATGCGAAACATTGTGCCACAGTGCTAGCATTCGTCGTTCCATGCAGCTTCGTGGCGACGTTCCGACCCCAGCCCTGCTCCTCGACCTCGACGCCTTCGAAGACAACATCACGAAGATGGCCTCGCATTTAAGAGCGCGGCACAAGGCCTTTCGTCCACACGGCAAGACGCACAAATGTCCGGAGGTGGCCAGGGCGCTGCTGCGTGCCGGCGCGATCGGCTGTTGCGCGGCGCGACTGAGCGAGGCGGAGGTGTTCGCTGACGCGGGTATTCCCGGACTGCTGATTACCACCGCGGTGGTCGGCAAGGACAAGATCGCGCGCGCGGTGGACCTGGCCGCCAAGTCGCCGGACACGATCTTCGTCGTCGACAACCGCCAGAACGTCCGCGACATCAACGACGCCGCCGGGGCGCGCGGGCGCGGCGAGCCGATCAAGCTGGCCGTCGACTTGTTCTTCGGAAGAACTGGCGTGCAGCCCGGCCAGCCCGCCGTGGAGCTGGCTCAGTTGATCGAGAAACTGCCGCACGTCACTTTCGTCGGCCTGCAGTCGTACGACGGCTCGGCCGCTCACACCACACCATTCGACGCGCGCGCCGCCCGCACGACGACCACGATGGGCAAGGCGATCGAGACGAAGGTGTTGCTCGAGCGATCCGGCATCGCGTGTCCGATGGTGACGGCGGGTTCAACCGGCACGTATCGCGTGGACTCCGAGAATCCCGGGATTACCGAGTTGCAGCCAGGCAGCTTCGTGTTCATGGACATGGAGTACGGCATGATCGGCGGCCCGAACGGCTCGGAGTATCGCGACTTCAAGAACTCGCTGACCGTGGTCACCACCGTCGTATCGCGCTCGCCTGGGATTGCCATTGTCGACGGCGGCTACAAGGCGTTCTCGACCGATCGGCCCTTCACGCCGCAACCGGTCGGGCTCGATGACGTCACGTATCACTGGGCCGGCGACGAGCACGGGCGCCTGGACACGTCCAGGTCCTCACGCGACTTCCAGGTCGGCGACCGGATCGAGTTCATCCCGCCACACATCGATCCGACCGTGAATCTCTACGACCACATTTACGCGTTGCGCGGCGATCGTGTCGAGGCGATCTGGCCGGTGTCTGCCCGCGGCAAATCCCAGTAGTGTCCATCACCCTGCAACGCGAACTCGAACAGGCCGTCGACGGCGAGGTCCGCTTCGACAGGGTCTCGCGCGCGCTGTATTCAACCGACGCCAGCGTCTACCAGATCGAGCCGCTCGGCGTGGTGATCCCGAAGTCGGGGGAGGCGGTCATCCGTGCCGTGGAGATCGCGGCGCGGCATGGTGTGCCGATCACACCCCGCGGCGGCGGTACGTCGCAGGCCGGGCAATCGATCGGTTCGGGATTGGTGCTCGACACTTCCAAACACCTCAATCGCGTGATCGAGGTCAATCCGGACCAGCGGTGGGCGCGTGTCGAACCCGGCGTGGTACTCGACGAGTTGAACGCGCAGCTGCGGCAGCACCACCTGCGCTTTGCCCCTGATGTGTCGTCGGCCAGCCGCGCGACCGTTGGCGGCATGATGGCCAACAACTCGAGTGGAGCGCGCTCGGTGCTCTACGGCAAGACGATCGATCACGTGATCGAGCAGCGCGTGGTGCTTTCGGATGGACAGCTCGCGCATTTCAAGCCGCTCGATGCGGCGGCGCTCGAGCGCGCCCGGCTGGGCGACAGCATCGCAGCGCGCGCGTATCGCGCCATTCCTGAGCTCGGACAGCGACACGCCGCCGAGATCGATCGGCGATTCCCCAAGGTGCTGCGCCGCGTCGGCGGCTACAACCTGGATGCGTTCGTTGACGCGTCCCGCTCCGTTGACCTGACGCGCATCATGGTGGGTTCGGAAGGCACGCTCGGCTTCATCGTCGATGCCCGGCTGAAGCTGGTGCCACTGCCGGCGCAAAAGTCCGTGATGACGATCGAGTTCGACCAGTTGCTCGACGCGCTCGGCGCCACGCCGCTGATCCTCCGGCACGCGCCATCTGCCGTCGAAGTCATGGACGACTTCATCCTGTCGCACGCCAAGGGTCACCAGATCCTCAATGCCCAGCGACAGGCGATGTTGAGCGCCGATGGTTCGGCGCTGCTATGCGTCGAGTTCTACGGCGACACCGTCGATGAATTGCGCGAGCGCATGTCGGCGCTCGAACGCGACGTGGCATCACTGTCGCCGAGGCAGGTCCGGCAAGTCCTGGACGCCCAGGCACAGGCGCGCATCTGGAGCTTCCGCGAAGCGGCGCTTGGACTCTCGACCGCCACCAAGTCTGACGGCAAGGCCATCTCGTTTGTTGAAGACACTGCCGTGGCGCCTGAGAAGCTGCGCGACTACATCGAACGGTTCATCGGGATCGTCAAGCGGCATCGCACCACCGCGGGTGTCTACGCGCACGCGTCTGTCGGGTGCCTGCACGTCCGCCCGGTCGTCAATCTCAAGACCGCTGACGGCGTCGCCATGTTCGAGGCGATCGCCAACGAAGTGGCCGACCTGGTGCTCGAGTTTGGCGGCGCCTTGTCAGGCGAGCACGGTGACGGACTGGTGCGCGGCGCCTTCAACGAGAAGATGTTCGGTGCCGAGCTGTATGGCGCGTTCCGAGCGGTCAAGAAGACGTTCGACCCGCAAGGCATCTTCAATCCCGGTCGCATTGTCGATACGCCGCCGATCACGTCGCACCTGCGATACGGCGCCGGGTATGTCACGGCGCAACCGATGACGTTTTTCGACTTCTCGCAGGACGAAGGCTTCGGCCGCGCCGTCGAGATGTGCAGCGGCGTTGGCCTGTGCCGCAAGAAGCGCGAAGGCACGATGTGCCCCTCGTACATGGTCACGCGCGACGAGGCCGATTCGACACGCGGGCGGGCGAACACGTTGCGCCTCGCGATGGCCGGCCAGCTTGGTGACGCGAAGTTGTCGGACGAGGCCGTGCACGAAGTCCTCGACCTCTGTCTCGAATGTCGCGCCTGCAAGAGCGAGTGCCCGGTCGGTGTCGACGTTGCGCGATACAAGAGCGAGTTCCTGCAGGGGTATTGGGACCGCAATGGCATGTCGGCAACCGCTCGGGCCTTTGGCAGCGGCCACACCGCCGCGGAATGGGGCAGCCGCATTGCCCCGCTCTCAAACGCGATGGCCAATAGTTCGATCGCGCGCTGGGCCGCTGAACAGCTCGTCGGCCTCGATCGCCGCCGGTCGCTGCCGGTGTGGACGAGGGAGACGCTGCGGGATCGAGTCAGGGTTCAGGGATCAGGGGCCAGGGACCAGGGAGTCCGGTCGCTCCTGTTTGCAGACACCTTTACGAATTACGCCGATCCGGAGATCGGTCTTGCGGCCATCGACGTGCTGCGGTCTGCGGGACTCGCGACCCAGGTTGCGCCGAACGTGTGTTGTGGACGGCCACTGATTTCGCAAGGCCGCCTGCAGGAAGCACGCAAGCTGGCGGCCGCGAACGTGCATGCGCTCTACGACGCAGCGCACGACGGGCAGGCGATCGTGTTCGTCGAGCCGAGCTGCCTGTCGGCTGTCCGTGAGGACGCGCCCGACTTGTTGCGTGGCGAATTACAGCGCCGCGCGCGGGTGATTGCGACGCGCTCGATGCTGTTCGAGGAGTTCCTCGAGACCGAGTGCGCGGAGGGCCGCGCGACCCTCGCGTTGAAGCCGGGGCCGTCGAACATCCTGTTGCACCCGCACTGCCACCAGCGCTCGATGGGCCTCGCCTCGCCCGCCAAGGCGTTGCTGTCGCGAATCCCGGGAGCCTCGGTCACCGATCTCGAGGCCGGCTGTTGCGGGATGGCGGGATCGTTCGGTTACACCCGCGATCACTACGACGTATCCGCCGCCATCGCCGAGCGGAAGCTCCTGCCGGCGGTGCGGGCGATGACAGCGGACTCGGTCCTGGTGGCCGGCGGCACGTCCTGCCGCCACCAGGTCGCGGATCTCGCTGGTGTCACGGCGAAGCATCCCGCGATACTCTTGCGGTCGCTGATCAAGGAAGACTGACAGGGAGAGCTGATGGATCTGGCCTGGGTATCACTGGCGGCGCTGATCGTCGCCATCACGCTGAGCATGGTCACGAGCATGAACGTCGGGGTCGTCTCGCTGGCCATGGCGTGGATCGTCGGCGTCTATCTGGGCGCCATGCCCGTGGCAAAGGTCATCGGCACCTTCCCGATCGATCTGCTGCTCAACCTGGTCGGCGTGACGCTGCTGTTCGGCATGGCGAACAACAACGGGACGCTCGGCCGCATTGCGGCGCGGGCGGTCCGCGCGTGCCGCGGCAACGCCGGTGTCATCCCGATCATGCTGTTCATCATCGCGGTGACGCTGTCGAGCATCGGGCCCGGCAACATCGCCACCACCGCGATCATGGCGCCCATGGCCATGGCCGTCGCCACCCGCGCGGCGATCCCGCCGTTCCTGATGGCACTGATGGTCGGCAACGGCGCGCAGGCCGGCGCGCTGTCGCGCTTCGCGCCAACCGGAATCATCGTCAATACCAACATGGAGAAGATCGGTCTTGGAGGACACGAGACCGGAACGTTCCTGAACAACCTGATGGCCCATGTGGTGGTCACCTTCGTCGCCTATTTCATCTTTGGCGGCTGGAAGTTGTTCACCCGGTCGAAGGTCGCGCCAATCGCCGTTGCGCAGTCCGACCAAGCCGGCGTCCGCGCCGATGCCGACATCGTCGAGGTCGAGCCGTTCGCGTCGAAGCACTGGTTGACGCTCAGCGTCCTGGTCGCGCTCGTCGTCGTGGTGATCGAGTTCAAGGCGCACGTGGGTCTTGCCGCGCTGACCGGCGCCGCCCTCTTGTCGATGCTGAAGGCGGCGGATGAGAAAGAGGCCATCAAGAAAATGCCGTGGAGCGTGATCCTGATGGTGTGCGGTGTGACCGTGCTGATCGGCGTGCTGTCCGCACAACGCGGCATGGAGTTGTTCACCGACCTGCTCGCGAGGATTGCCACGCCTGGCACGGTGACATTCATGATCGCCCTGGTGACCGGCGCAGTGTCGGTCTACAGCAGCACGTCAGGCGTGGTGCTGCCGGCGTTCCTGCCCACCGTGCCCGGCCTGGCCGAACGTCTTGCGGTCGATCCGCTCTCGATTGCCGCATCGATGTATGTGGGCGGTCATCTCGTGGACCTGTCGCCGCTGTCGACAATTGGCGCACTCTGCATCGCGGCGCTGCACAACGAGGCGGACGCCAAGAAGCTGTTCAACCAGCTGCTGTGGTGGGGTCTGTCGATGATGCTCGTGGGCGCGCTGATCTGCTGGGTGCTGTTTCGGTAGTAGCCAGTAGCCAGATGCCAGTAGCGAGCAAGAGCTTTTCTGGCTACCGGCGACTGGATACTGGCTACTTCCAGTCCGGGCGCCGCCCGCTGAGAAACGCGCGGACGCCTTCCCGGAACTCTACTGATCCGTAACAGTCGCTGATGATGTCGTCGGCGATGCCGGCCGGTGGGCGGCGATGATCGCGAAGGCGAATCATCATCGCCTTGGTGGCGACGATCGTGCTGCGAGCGCGGGCTGACAGTTCGGCGGCGACCTTCGCGGTTTCCTGCTGAAGACTCTCCACATCCACCACCGTCGTTGCCAGTCCCGCCGCGAGCGCTTCCTTTGCATCAACCAGCCGTCCGGTCAGCAACAAGTCCCGCGTGAGGGCGGGGCCGAGCAGGTCAACCATGCGCGCCGTGTTGGCCATCGACAGGCAGTTGCCCAGCGTGCGCGAGATCGGCACGCCGAAGCGCGCGCGGTCGGAGCAAATGCGGAGATCGCACGCCATGGCGATCGCACAACCACCCCCTGCGGCCACGCCATCGACTTCGGCGACGGTCGCGATCTGCACCCGTTCGATGCGATCGATCACCGCATCAAGACGTCGCTCGTATTCGATCCCCGCTCGACCGTCGGCGAAATCCTTGAACTGTTGAATGTCCGTTCCGGCCGCGAAGGCGCCGCCCGATCCGCGTATGATGAGGACGCGCACGTCGCGACTGGCTTCAGCTTTATCGCAGGCTTCGACCAGCGCGTCGTACATGTCCCAGGTGAGCGCGTTGCGCGCTTCGGGGCGATTCAACGAGACGGTTGCGACGGAATTGTGGATGTCCCAGGTGACGTTGCTTGACGGCATAGTTGTTCTCGACGCGACCCAGGTGATGGCCGGGCCGTATTGCGCAATGTTATTGGCGGACATGGGCGCGCGCGTCATCAAAGTGGAGCCGCCCGCCGGTGACTCGACTCGCAGCATGGCCGGCGCCCGCGGCAACGACAGCCCCGCCTTCAACGCGGTCAACCGCGGCAAGCAAGGCATTGTCCTCGATTTGAACGACGAGAAGGGCCGCGAGGTCTTCAAGCGCCTGGCCCGCTCCGCAGACATCCTGATCGAAAACTACCGTCCCGGCGTCATGGCTCGCCTCGGCCTCGACTACGCCACGCTGCGCGACGACAATCCGCGACTGATCTACGGATCGATCTCGGGCCACGGCCAGACGGGGCCGTGGGCGAACAAGGGCGGCTTCGACCTGATCGCGCAGGGACTGTCCGGCATCATGTCCGTCACCGGCCGGCCCAACGAAGCGCCGGTGAAGGCGGGCATCCCGCTGACCGATCTTGGTGCGGGACTGTTCGCACTGATCGGCATCCTCGCAGCCTTGCGGCACCGCGATCAAACGGGCGCCGGCCAGCAGATCGACACCTCGCTCGTCGACGCCGGGCTGGCACTGTCGGTGTGGGAAGTCACGGACTACTTCTCGTCGGGACAGGTGCCGGGGCCTCTCGGTTCCGCACATCGCATGACGGCGCCCTACCAGGCCTTCAAGTGTGCGGATGGCTACATCACGATCGGCGCCGCCAACGATCGCAATTTCGCGAAGCTGGCCCGGCTGCTCGGCCACCACGAATGGCTGGCTGATTCGCGTTTCAGTGCCGACCACCAGCGCGTTGCGCATCGCGACGAATTGGCCGCGTTGATCGAGGCCGTCACGGCCGCTGAGCCGCGGGCGTTTTGGATTGCGGAGCTTGAGAAGGCCGGAGTGCCCTGCGGACCGATCCTCGATTACGAGGACGCGTTGACCACGCCGCAGGCGATGGCGCGCGAGATGACGGTGGACGTTGAGCATCCGACGCTCGGTCCACTGCGAACGCTCGGCACGCCGATCAAGATGTCGGCGACGCCCCTGAACCCTCGCCGCCGTGGTCCCCTGCTCGGCGAACATACCGACGACGTTCTGCAGTGGGCCGGCTATAGCGACAACGAGATCGAACAGCTCCGCTCCACGGGAGCCGTTCGGTAATCGTTCGACGGCGTTCGACGTACGTTCGGCGTACGTTCATAATGTTTGGCAATGAGATTTTCACGAACGCCCCTCATCGTTATCTTCAGCGCCGCTGTCGGCGCCGGGCTCGCGGCGCAAGGCATGCGCGGCGGCACTCGAATCAATCCCGGCCAGGAATGCCCCCCCGGAACGACGGAAGTGCGTCCGGGCAATTGCCAGGCGCCTTCGGAACCGCCGCCGAGCATTCTCGACTACCGCCCGCGCAAGACGCTGGTGACCGCCGAGCACAAGGTGCCGAAGGCCAAGTTCCCGACCGTCGACGTGCACGGACACCCGGGCGCGCTGACGACGCCGGAACAGATCAACCGCGTCGTCGGGATCATGGACGCCTTGAACCTGCGCGTGATGCTGGTCGCCGAGAACGTGTCGGGCGAGCGCCTGACGCGCACCATGGAGGCGCTCAACGCGTCGCCGCACAAGGAGCGCTTCCGCGTGCTGGCCGGCATCGACTTCCGCAACGTCGGTCCGGGCTGGGGCCAGAAGGCTGCGCTGCAGCTCGAAGCCGACTTGAAGGCCGGCGCGATTGGCGTCGGCGAAGTCCCGAAGTCGTTTGGCCTTCGCACCACCAAGGCCGATGGCTCGCGGCTGAAGGTCGACGACCCTGAACTCGATCCGCTGTGGGCGGCATTCGCGCGCCTCGATGTGCCCGCGTTCATCCACACCGCCGAGCCGCAGGAGTTCTTCCAGCCGATCGATTACAAGAACGAGCGCTGGCTGGAACTGTCACTGTTCCCCGACCGCCGCAACAATCAGCCGGGCCAGGTAACGTTCGAACAGTTGATGACGGAGCGCAACAACGTGTTCCGCAAGCATCCGAAGACGCGCTTCGTTGCCGCGCACTTTGGCTGGCATGCCAACGATCTGGCGCGCGCAGCGAAGATGCTCGACGAGTTTCCGAACGTGACGATTGAAGCCGGCGCGATCCTCTATGACCTCGGCCGCCAGCCGCGCGCCGCGCGCGAGTTCTTCGTGAAGTACAAGGACCGCATCATGTTCGGCAAGGACTCGTTCCAGCCGGATGAATATCCCTACTACTGGCGCGTGTTCGAGACTGCCGACGAATATTTCGACTACTACCGCGACTACCACGCCACCTGGAAGATGTACGGCATGTCGCTGCCGGACGATGTCCTGAAGAGCGTGTATTACAAGACGGCGTTGAAAGTGTTCAAGGGATTGCCGCAGACGGGTTGGCCGCAATAGCAGAAGCAGGTTACAAGAGTTACAAGGGTTACAAGAGTTACGAGAATTACAAAGATTATAGGGGCGTTAACCCTTGTAACCCTTATAACCTTTGTAACCCTTATAACCCCTTGTGACCTTTATCGTTGCTGCGCTGACGTCGAAGCGACGGGAGCGAACGCATAGGTGATGCTGGTATACATCATCTCCTCCCACGTCTGGTCGCCCCAGGTCACGGTCTTCGTCGGGTCCGGATTCGACTTGTTGTTCGCCGAGTTGTCGTACCACGCCTTGGCGAGCAGCTTGGTCCCGGCCGGCACCTTCCACGGCTGCGAGAAGACGTATTCGTGCTGCCAGTTGAAGTCGTACTTCGGCACCGACAGGATCACTTCCTTGCGGCCATCCGGGTAGGTCGCCTCGTAGTGCCAGCCCGTGCCGCGCACGTGCGTGTGCGGAATCAGGCTGTAGATCGTCGTGTCGCGATTGAAGGTCATCGTGTTCTCGACGAGGTGATTGGTCGCACCCGGCGGGATCGACAGCGACGCGTTGATCAGCGCCATGGTGTTGAGGATCGTCTTGGGCGCCGTCTTGGCGAACTTCAGGCCGATGCGCGAACGATCGGTGCTGGCCTTGCCGTAGGTGGTGTAGTGCATCTGGAACACCAGCGAATACCCCTTCGGAATGCGCATGCCCATGCCCTCGGGGAAGTGGCGAATCGATCCACCTGGTGAGAATCCGCCCATGCCCTGGGACATGCCCACCGGCCGCGCGCGATAGTTCGGCCCCGGATCCTTGCGCATCTCTGGCGGCAGCGGACGGCCGCCTTCTTCGCCGTCGGGAATCTGGACGCAGCACGCAAATTCGAATGGCGCGACTGAGCGAGGAGCGCCGGCGGGAGGCGCTGGACCGAACATGCGGCCAAGCATTGCCTGCTGCCGCTGCTTCGCTTGCGCCTCTGCGACTTCCTTGGGCGCCAGGAGATACAGCAGTAAGTGGTGCACCGCCTGACGATCACCAGGACGAATCTCCCAATCGGTGATGAAGCGGTCCTCGGCAAAGTTCGCGGGGACGACCAGATACTGGTACGGGATTTCGCCCGTGGCCGGAATCGGATAGTCCTCCGTCATCGACAGCACCGCGTCAGGCGTGCCGATGTTCCATTCATCGGTGTAGACAGGCGCCGCCGGCAAATCGCTGGCCTTGCCTTCGGGCGCGCCCGCCGCGACCCACCTGGCAATGGTCTGTTTTTGGGCGTCGCTCAAGCTGCGCGCGGTCGAGAACGAACCGTACCTCGGATCAGCGTGCCACGGCGGCATGCTACCGTCGGCGACCTTGCTGGCGATCGACTTCGCCCACGGACGCGCGTCCTTGTAGGTGAGCAACGACATCGGCGCGATATCGCCGGGCCGATGGCAGCTGGTGCAGTTCGCAAAGAAAATCGGCGCGACGTCCTTGGTGAACGTCGGCGCGCCGGATGGCGCGGCGGCCTGCTCGGCCTGCACGGCACTGCCCGACCATGCCACGGTGGCCACGAGAACGACGGCCGCGACTGCCAGATACTTCTTCATCTTTCGCTCCTGCGCTTGTTAGACGCGATGAGTTCGCCGACGGGTTCCGTAGTGTTGCGCCGAGACTAGCCTGACGATTTTACCGCTGATCAAGCGGCAGCCACGCCTGCGGGTAGGCGGGGCCGGTGTAGTCGGCACGCGGCCGAATCAGGCGATTATTGGCCAATTGTTCGAGAACATGGGCCGTCCAGCCGCTGATCCGGCTGACCGCGAAAATCGGCGTGTACAGGTCGATGGCAATGCCCATCGTGTAATACGTGGACGCCGAGTAGAAGTCGACGTTCGGGAAGAGCTTCTTCTCGGCCTTGACGAGCCCCTCGATGCGCTCGCTCATTTCGAACCACTTGGTGTTGCCCGCCTTCTGGCCAAGCTCCTTCGACATCCGGCGCAAGTGGGTCGCCCGCGGGTCCTCGGTGTTGTAGACGCGATGTCCGAAGCCGGAGATCTTGGCCTTCTTCGCAAACTTGTCTTTCACGTAGGCATCGATGCGATCCGCCGGCGCATCGAGACCGATCTCGATCAGCATCTTCATCACTTCGGCATTGGCGCCGCCGTGCAGCGGCCCCTTGAGCGTGCCGATCCCGGCGACGATCGCGGAATGAATGTCGGTCAGCGTGGCGGCGGCCACACGCGCGGCAAACGTCGACGCGTTGAGCTCGTGATCGGCGTGCAGCGTCAGCGCGATGTCCATCGCGCGAATCTCCGTCGGCGTCGGACGCCGGCCGAACAGCATGTACAGAAAATTTGCGGCATGTCCCATGGCCGGATCCGGCGCGATCGGGCCAAGCCCCTGCTGCATGCGCCCCCAGGTCGCGACGATGCTGGCGATTTGTCCGGTGAGCCGGACGGCCTTGCGATACGACGCCTGCAGCGAATTGTCGTGCGCGTCCTGATCGTAATGACCGAGCGCGGAGGTGAGCGTGCGCAGCGCGTCCATGCCGTCCGAGGGCGGCAGCATCTTCATCAGGCGCAGGATCGGCTCCGGCAGCGGCCGTGCCGCCGCCAGTTGCGTCTGCAGATCGCCAAGCTCGGCGCGATTCGGCAGCCGCGCATGCCACAGCAGGTAGCACGTCTCCTCGAACGTCGCGTTGCGCGCCAGCTCGTGAATGTCGTGGCCGCAGTAGGCGAGCACGCCGCGATCGCCATCGAGGAAACAGATGCGCGACGAGGTGGCGACGACGTCTTCGAGACCGCCCTTGGGTTTGTCTGTGGTGGCCATGATCGTGATGATTCTACAGGGCTGGCGGGCTGGCGGGCCAGCGGGCAGGCAGGCTAGCGGGCGAACGGGACAAGCCGTCACAACATCCAAACCGGTCGAGACTTGTGTGCTAGCTTGCGGAAATGAATCGTCGGACGCTCGCCATGTATTCCTCTGTGTTGTCTGTGCTTTCTGTGGCTGTCGCTCTGGCCTCCGAGCCCTCGGTGGCCTGGCCACAGTTCCGTGGCCCTTCCGGCGCCGGAATTCTCGACGACGGCAAGCTGCCGACGTCATGGTCGGCCAACGACAACGTCAAGTGGAGCATCAAGGTGAAGGGCCGCGGGTGGTCGTCACCGATCGCCTGGAACGACACGGTGTTCGTCACCTCGGCGATCAGTCCGGGGGCGTTCAAGGCGCCATCAACCGGCATCTTCGGCAACGACTACGTCGCCGAGCTGATGAAGCAGGGCCTTCCAGATGACGAGGTCAACAAGCGGGTGATCGCGCGCGACATCGAACTGACCGCCGAGAGCGGTGAGATCCGCTACATGGTGTTCGCGTTCGATGCCAACAGCGGGAAGCTGAAATGGGAACGCGAGGCGCACAAGGGCGCGCCGTTTGGCGGCCGGCATCGCAAGAACACGTTCGCTTCTGAAACACCGGCGACCGATGGTGAGCGCGTCTATGCGTACTTCGGCAACGTCGGATTGTTCGCGTATGCGCTTGACGGCACACTGCTGTGGACGTCGCGCTTCGACCCGCAGCCGATGTATCTCGATTTCGGCACGGCCGCCTCGCCGGTCGTCCTCGACGGCCGCGTCTTCGTCGTGCACGACAACGAGGGGAAATCGTTTGTCGCAGCTGTCGATGCGCGAACCGGGAGGCAGCTGTGGAGAACCGAGCGCGACCTCCAGGCGCCGCAGGGTTCAGGCTGGTCGTCGCCGTTTGTCTGGAAGAACACGCAACGCACAGAAGTGATCGTCATTGGCCGCCAGCACGCGATCTCGTATTCGCCGGACAGCGGCAAGGAGCTGTGGCGGATGCGCGGACTCACGGGACAGTCGACACCGAGTCCTGTTGCGGCCGACGGGCTGCTGTACCTCGCGACCGGATCGCAGGGCGAGAGCAACCGCCCGGTGTTTGCGGTTCGGCCAGGCGCAACCGGTGACATCTCGCTTGCCAAGGGCGAGGAGAGCAACGCGCACGTGAAGTGGTTCCATCCGCGCGCTTCCGCCTACACCTCGTCTCCGCTCGTGTATCGCGGACGGATGTACGTCGTGAACGACAACGGCATTCTCACCGTGTTCGACTCGCAGACCGGCACCGAGATCTACAAGGCACGCGCCGGCGGGCCCGGCAACACCTTCTCGGCGTCGCCGTGGGCTGCGGACCGCAAGATCTATCTGCTGAGCGAGGACGGCTTCACGTTCGTGATCGAAGCCGGCGACAAGTACGTGGAGCTGGCACGAAACAGCCTCGACGAGATGAGTCTTGCCTCGCCTGCGCTCGCGCCGGATGCAATCTTCCTGCGAACGCAGACGAAGCTATACCGAATCGGGAAGTGAGAAGTGAGAAGTGAGAAGTGAGAAGTGAGAAGTACTTCTCACCTCTCACCTCTCACTTCTCACCTCTCACCTCTCACTTCGGCTCAGGAATGGGCTTTCCCGTCAGGTCGAAGAACTTGATGTTCGCAAACCCGGTCAGCTGATCCTTCACTTTCGTGTAATCGCCAACGATCGTCACCACCGAGTCCATCGACCCGAGCAGCATTTGCGCGCCGGTCTTGATGGCCTCACCGGACGGCTGCGAGATCTGGCGCTGGAACGTCTCGGGATAGTCCTTCGGCAGATTGAACGTCGTCATCGTATTCAGCGTCATCGCCAGGCCCGACTGCGACGCGTTCTGCAGCACGAACAGGCCGCGCGAGTACTGCTTGGCGTCGCTCAGCTCCTCTGCTTCCGGACCGCCTTCACGCAGCTTGTCGATCTCGGCGTAGATCTCCTTGATCGTTGCGCCGGTCACTTCGTTTCTCACGTCCGCGACCGCGCGATACAGTCCGCCCTGCGCCATCGACTGGAACACTGACTGCGGTGAGTAGGTGTAGCCCTTTTCTTCGCGGATGTTGCGAACCAGGCGTGAGTCGAAGGCCGCACCAAAGATCTGGTTGGCAAGCTGCAGCGTGTACCAGCGCGGATCGTCGCGCTGCGGCGTGAAGTTACCAACCGAGATCGATGACTGCACGCTGTTGGGACGCTGGACGAAGACCAGGTTGCGGCCCTTCAAGACGGGCAACGCCGCGGCCCTGGCTTCAGGAATGGCGCGACGTTCCCAGCTGCCAAACGCGTTTTCGGCCGCGGCGAACACCGCATCAGCGGCGATGTCGCCCACCACGATGAGGAACGCGTTGTTGGGCCGGTAGTATGTCTGCTGGTAGCTGACGATCGACGCGCGATCAATGGCCGGCAACGTCTCTGGCGTCACCCCGGTCCGCGAATACGGGTGGTTGCCGAACAGCGTCTGCCTGAACATCTTGTTGTTCACGTACTGCGGCGACGCGGTCTGCGCCTGCAGTTGCTGGCCGGTCCTGGCCTTCAGCAGGTCGAGCTCGGCCTGCGGGAAGCTGGGATTGCGCGCCACGTCGGCCATGATGGCCAGCATCTGCGGCAGCGTGGTGTTGAGGCCGCGCATCTGGAAGGTGGACGCGTCCTGCCCTGCGGCGCCGGTGAGGCTGGCCCCCATCGCAAACACTTCACGCTTGATCTGTTCGCTGGACTTCGTCGCGGTGCCTTCCTGGGCCAGATCGACGACGAATTGCGCGAGCCCCGCTTTCTCTGCGGCCTCGGCGGCGAGTCCCGACTTGATGCCGAGAATCGCGGTCACCTTCGGCACGGTGGCATGCCGCAGCGTGATCACCTGCAGACCGTTCGACAGGGTGCGCTCGGCGCGAGCCGCGGGCGCAAACGGCCGCTCGGTGCCGACGGGCGGCAAGGTCGTCTGGGCGGTTACAGGCGCTGCGATCAACGCAGCGGTGAGGACGGCAAGAGCATTGCGGCGAACCTGTCGGCCGTAGCCTTGGCGGAGGACGCTCACTGCGCACCCCCCACCTTCGCCACGGCTTCGGCGGGCGGGCCGGTCGGCTTGGCTTCAGGACGGCTATCGAGCGACGTGCGGTTGGCCGGCACGAACCACTTGTTCGCGGCCGCCTTCACGTCATCGAGCGTGATCTTGTCGATTTCAGCAAGGATGGTGTTGATGCGTGACGGATCGTCGTCGAACAGCGCAAAGATGCCGAGCAGGTTGGCGCGGCCGAACAGCGGCATCCCGCCGCCTTCCATCTCGTCGAAGAACGACGACTTCATCGTGGTCTTCGCCTGCGCGAGCTCTGCCGCCGTGATACCGTTCTTGCGCACATCGTCGAGCACCGTCTCGATCGCGCCGACGACCTGGTCGGCGGTCTTGTCGTTGAAGTAGTCGACGCGCATCGTGTAGAGCATCGGCCCCTTCATGTCCCAGTTGGAACCGAGAAAGTTGAAGCCACCGGAGCTCGACATCGCCAGTCGATCCTCCCGCACCAGCTTGCGATACATCCGGGCGCTGTCGTCGCTGTTCAGCAGCGGATCGAGCACGCTCAACGCGAAGAAGTCCTTGGTCATGCGCGGCGGCAGGTGCCAGGCCACGGCGATGGCCGGCGTTCGCGCCAGCTTGTCCGAGCGCGTGAAGCTCTTCGGCGCCGTCTGCGCCGGCTCCGACAGATCCGCGGGCGCCGGTTGCGGCTGCTGCGGAATCGATCCGAAATGCTTTTCCGCGAGACGCTTCACTTCCGCGGCGGTGGTGTCGCCGGCCACGACGAGCACCGCGTTGTTTGGCGCGTAGTAGGTCTTGAAGAACGAGCGCACGTCCTCGATGGTCGCGGCCTCGAGTTCCTGCAGCGCGCCGTAGAAGTCGTGGGCGTTGTGCCAGTTGGTGTTGGCCTTCTCCCAGATCTCGATCCAGTCGAACGCGCCGTGCGGCTGGTTGAGGACGTTGACGCGCACTTCCTCGCTGACCACGTTCTGCTGGTTCTTGAGGTTCTCCGCGGTCACGTCGAGCGAGCGCATGCGGTCCGCCTCGAGAAACAGCGCGCGCTCGAGGCCGTTCGATGGCAGCGACTGGAAGTAGTTGGTGTAATCGAAGCGGGTCGAGCCGTTGACGATGCCGCCGGCCTCCTGCATCAGCGAGACGTGCTGCATCTTCTTCACGTTCGCCGAGCCCTGGAACATCATGTGCTCGAACAGGTGCGCGAAGCCGGTGCGGCCCTTCGGCTCGACGCGGAAACCGATGTTGTAGATGACCTCGACCAGCACCACCGGCGCTGAACGATCAGGGCTGACAACGACCTTCAGCCCGTTGTCGAGCTTGAAATACTCGACCGGAACGGTAAAGGTCTGGGCTGGGACGGGTGCTGTGACGAACAGCAGCAGCGTGGAGAGTGCGGCTATGAATCTCATAGCCGCATCCTAAATCCGAATTCCGGATTCCGAGATCCGAAATCTTGCTAGGCTTCTTTGCCCTGCACGACTTCCACCGTGTCCGGGCCGTACTGCTGGAGCAGCGACAGCATGCCGGTGTAGAGGAAGCCGACCTGGAACAGCATCAGGAACGGCACGGTGCCGTAAATGCCGTTGATCAGCGCGTAGAACAGCGTGGCGGTGAAATAGATACCGAGCGCGACTTCGATCATCGGCTGGATCGACATTGCCTGGCGGTACTTCTTCTGGCTCCACTCGTTGTCGAGCGTGCCTTCGACCGCGTACTTCGGCGTGCGCACGAACTCGCTGGGCTTGTGGAACAGCGCCTCGAACACGGCCTTGGTGTTGTTGACGGCGAGGCCGATGCCGATCGACATCAGGAACGGCAGGTACTTCAACCGCTCGGTCCACGTCATCGGATACAGCTCACGCTGGCAGACCATGTAGAAATTCGCCACCGACGCGGTCGCCGCCAGGAACAGCGGGATGTCGATGAGCATCATTTCGTACCAGCCCATGTTGTAGCGGATGATCATCGACGGCGCCATCAGCACCGACAGCACGCACATCAGCGGGTAATTGAAGTTCGCCGAGAGGTGGAAGAACGCTTCCGCCTTCACGTGGAACGGCTGGTTCGACTGCAGGATGCGCGGCATCAGCTTGAGGAAGGTCTGGATCGACCCCTTCGCCCAGCGGAACTGCTGCGACTTGAACGCGTTCATCTCGACGGGCAATTCCGCCGGTGACACATGGTCCTGCACGAAGACGAACTGCCAGCCCTTGAGCTGCGTGCGGTAGCTCAGGTCGAGATCTTCGGTCAGCGTGTCGTGCTGCCAGCCGCCGCCGTCGGCAATGGCCGTCTTGCGCCAGATGCCGGCGGTGCCGTTGAAGTTGAAGAAGCAGCCTGCGCGATTGCGGCTGCCGTGCTCGAGGACGAAGTGCGCGTCGAGCAGCACCGCCTGGATCTTCGTCAACAACGAGTAGTCCTCGTTGACGTGACCCCAGCGTGCCTGCACCAATGCCACCTTGTCGTCGGTGAAATAGTTGATGGTGCGCTTCAGGAAATCCGGCTTCGGAATGAAGTCGGCGTCGAAGATCGCGACGTAGGTGCCGCGCGCCACCTTCAGGCCCTCATCGAGGGCGCCGGCCTTGTAGCCGGTGCGATCCGTGCGGTGGAGATACTTGATGTCCACGCCCTGCATCGCGTGGCGCCGCACCGCGAGCGCCGCAATCTCCTGCGTCTCGTCGGTCGAATCGTCGAGGACCTGGATTTCGAGCAGCTCGCGCGGATAGTCGATCTTGCAGACCGCGTCGACGAGCCGGTCGACGACGTACATCTCGTTGTAAAGAGGCAGCTGGATGGTGACGACGGGCAGCTGGTTGAACGACGCCTTCGGTACAGGCTGCTCGTTCTTATGCTTCATGTAGATGTACACCAAATAGTACCGGTGCCATCCATAGACAGCGAGGATGAGGAGTACGAAGAAGTAAGACGCGAGGATGAATGTTTCGATTGCGGTCATCTATGATGGGGGTTTCTGGCCCCAGCCCAAACAATAATAATACGGATTGATGCCTCTTAAAGTCAACGAACTACAGGGTTTACTGGACGCGGTGCGCGAAGGCACGACGAAGCCTGCGGACGCCTTTGCGCGTATTTCGGCGGCCCTTCGCGAGCAACCCTATGAAGACCTTGGGTTTGCCAAGGTTGACCACCACCGGTCCATTCGCCAGGGATTCCCTGAGGTCGTGCTGGGTTTGGGCAAAACACCGGACCAGGTGGCGACAATTTCGAAACAGATCGCGGGCCGGGGCCACCCCCTCCTGGTCACCAGGACCACCGAAGACGCCTGGGAGGCCGTGCGGAAGGAGGTGCCGGACGCGGAATTTCACGCGGTCGCACGCTGCATCACGCTGAAAGGCGATATTGCCCCGGGCAAGGGGACCATCGTGCTCTGCTCGGCCGGCACGTCGGACATTCCGGTTGCCGAAGAAGCAGCCGTGACGGCGGAGCTGCTCGGCAACGCCGTCGATCGCATGTATGACGTTGGCGTCGCGGGCATTCATCGCGTGCTGGCGCAGCGGGCGCGTCTCGATGCGGCGCGCGTGGTGATCGTCGTGGCAGGCATGGAAGGGGCCCTCCCCTCCGTGGTGGCAGGGATGGTGAGCGTGCCGGTCATCGGCGTACCCACGAGCATCGGCTACGGCGCCAGCTTCGGCGGCATTGCTGCCCTGCTCGGCATGTTGAACTCGTGCGCCAACGGCGTCTCCGTCGTCAACATCGACAACGGCTATGGCGCGGGCTGCATTGCCTCGATGATCAATCATCAGTAGCCGTCTCCTGTCCTGTTTTACACCATTACACCTATGGCGCGGTATACTGGCGCATGGCCCTGAACATCAAGAATCCCACGGTCGAGCGCCTCGCCGAGGAGCTGGCCCGCCTCACCGGCGAGTCCAAGACCGAAGCCATTCGAAAGGCGCTCGATGAACGGCGGCGACGATTGAAGGGCCCGTCGATCGCCGAACGACGCCTCCGGGTGGTGCGCTTTCTGAAGAAGGATGTCTGGCCGACCATTCCCGCCGAGTTCCTGGGCCGCCGACCGACGCGTGCTGAGGAAGATGAGATTCTCGGTTTCGGGCCGACAGGGATATGACGCTCGACTCCTCGGCGCTGATCTCGATTCTGGTGTCTGAAGCCGGAGCGCTGGACCTGGTCGATCAAATCCTGGAGGCCGAGGTCGTTCGTGTCAGTACACCGACGCTGGTCGAAACGGCGATCGTGCTCAGCAGCCGTCGCGGCAAACCGTCGCACCAGGAAGTTCAGCGGCTGATCGATGAGCTCGGCGTCAGCGTCGTCCCGTTCGGCGCCGACGAGTGGCAGGCGGCCGCCTCCGCCTACGATCGATTCGGTCGCGGCCGCCACGCGGCCGGGCTGAATTTCGGGGATTGCCTCGCCTACGCAGCGGCGGCCACCGCCAGTGACTCACTGTTGTTTGTCGGGAACGATTTCAACAAGACCGACATCCGCCGCGCGTAACGCCGGCGATTGGCGGACTGGGCCTATGTCTGGGTGGAGTCGACTCCACCCAGCGCATCAAGCCCGCGGTCCCGCTAGAACGCGCCCACGTTCAGTCCCACCGTAAAGGTCCGGCCGCGCATCGGCGCGAACTGGAAGTGTTCGCGATAGTAGCGGTCGGTCAGGTTCTCCACCGCGATGTTCAGTCCCAGCCGATCGCGCTTGCCCGCAAGGGTGATGCCGAGACCAACGCGCTGCGCCGCAAACCCCTCCAGCGAGTAGATGTCCTGCGCGATCAGGAAGGGCGAATCGAGGACGGTGTCCGCGACACGCGTCACCTTGCCCTGCGCGCGGATGCCGTACTCGATCCACCAGCGGCCGGACGATCCGGTGTAACGGGCCGCCGCGACGATCTTCGACGGCGTGATGTTGTCGGCCGGAGTGCCGTCCAATTCTGCGCGGTTGACGGGATTCACGCCGTCGGTGACCGTGCCGCGCGTAAAGGCGCCGGATGCCGACAGCGTGAGCACGTTGCGGCCGAGCACGACCGGCGCATCGACGTTGAACTCCACGCCGGAAATGCGAACGTCGGCGTAGTTGGTGGTCTGCGTCAACGGACCGCTCGGCGTCGTCGCCACCACGAGATCCTGCGCGATGAAGTCGTTGTACTGATTCACGAACAGGTAGGCGCCGCCACTGAAACGGCCGACGGTGAACTTCGCGCCCGTATCAAAGTTATTGCCGGTCTCGGGTTTGACCTCGACGTTCGGCACGATGGTGCCGACGGTCGCGGGACCCGCGAAGAACATCTCCTCGAGGTTGGGATGGCGAAAGCTGCGGCCGAAGCGCACGAACGGGCTGATCTTGCCGTTGGCGTTGGCCACGAGACCGATGTCACCGGTGAGAGATTGCCGCGTGTAGGTTGCGCCGGCCGGATTGGGCAGCGTGCGGCTGTCGATCGCGGGAGTCGCACCTGTGGTCAGCGAAGCCACTTCATAGCCCGGCGTGAGATCCGACGTGACGGTCCACAGGTCTGAGCGGAGTCCGGCGATCAGCGACACCTGCGGCAACACGCGCCATTCGTCCTGCACGAAGAACGCGGTGTCGCGCAGGCTGGCGTCGGGGACCCTCACTGGACGGGCCGACGTGGGCGGGCCGAGCGGCACGGGCGACGGCAGCACCACTGCCTGCGGTCCGCGCGCGCCCATGACGACCTGGCCGACCATGCTCGTCTGCGTCAGCGTCGAGCGCGTATCGCGGCTGTTGTCCTGGTAGATGGTGAATCCAGTCGTCAGAAGATGGTTCTTCGCCGGCACGAACACCGCCTGGACGTCGAGTCCAGGCGAGTCGACCTTCTGCTCGGTGTCGGAGAGGACGTCGAGCCGCATCACGCTGATCGGAAAGAAGACGACAGCCGTCGGCGCGGGAAACTGCACCGGCAGCCGGTTGCGAAGCAGGCGCTTGGTGCGCTGGAAGTAGGCCGTTGCCGACACGTTGGCCAGCCACGGCGTGACCGCCTGGGCCTCGTAGCGCAGCGACGCGCGATCGAGGTTGCTGTATGGCAGCGACGTGTCGTTGAAGAAGTACGGGGCGGAAAAGTCCGGGAAGCCGATGTCTTCCATCTGCCGCCGCTGGTAGCGAAGGCGCAGCGACTGGCGCGCATTGAGCGCGAAGGCGCTCGAGACGTTGACGTAGTTGCCGCGCGCCTGCGAGTTCAGGACCTCGTTATCGGTCCGCACGTACGGCGCGTTGAACGGATCCGGGAACGCCTTGAAAGTGAAGCCGAAGTTGTCGTCGATGGTGTCGGCCTGGCGCAGGGTGCCGCTGTCGTGCAGCGTCTTCGTGTTCTCAGGCTGATCGACCTTGCCGGCCTTGTAGCTCTCGAAGTTCTCGGCGCCGGCCTGCACGCGGAACGTCAGGCGCGGCGAGGTGTAGCCGAGCGTGCCGGTGCCGCGCACGCCGCGCTCGTTCGAGCTGAAGAATCCATTGAAGCCGTACAGCCACTGCCGGTTCGCCGAGAAAGTCGACTCGTTGGTGATGATATTGATGGTGCCGGCAAGCGCATCCGACCCATACATCAATGTTCCGGCGCCATTGACCACTTCCATTCGCGCCACGGCATCTGGCGACACGAGGCCGACTTCAGCTCCGGTGCGATCGGTGGCTTGTCGCGCCGTATTGAGGCGCTCGCCGTCAACGAGAACCAACAAGCGAGTGGAATCCAGGCCGCGCAGCCGGGGCCGCACGCCGAATGGACCGCCGCCGACCGGCGTGATGTTCGCGGTCATGGTGAGGGCGTCACCTGTCGACAGCTGATTGGACTGTTGGATCGCGCTGCGGGTGATGGTCTCAACGTGCAGGGGAATCTGCCGAACTTCCCTCTCGGCGCGCGCCGCCGTGACGACGACCGCTGACACCACCGATCCAACCTCGAGTGTCAACGGGACTTCGACGGACTGTGCCGCGTCCTCGACCACGACGGTCGCGGCGGCCTCCGAGAATCCCTCGCGCGCGGCGGTCACGATGAACGTTCCCACCGTGGGCACTTCCGTTTCGAATCGCCCATCAGGGCCGGTCTCGACCACCAACTCCTGGCGCGTGGCGACGTCGCGCACGACGACCCGGCTGTTCGCCACTGCGGCGCCGCTGCCGTCGGTCACGAGCCCTCGCACCGTGGCGGCCTCTGCGACCGCGGCGAGACACACCGCAGCCAATGTTTGAATTGCCAACCTGTACATGACCATTTCCGTATCCCTCACCCTGCAGGACGCGCGCTCAGAACGGCGCGCGCCACCGCGCGCCTGAGCGCGTCGCGCCAACCACTACAAACAACGCCAGGCCGACACGCGGCTGGCCACCGTTGCCGTTACTGGTTTTGGGGAGGAGGACGGGGCGCGAAGCGCCGGGAGTGGCGTGGACTGAGCGCGCCACGAACGCCAAAGGTCGTGAACGCGCGGGTGGAGAGTACAACAGAGAATGCGTGCGACGCCCGCTCGGCCAGCGCAAGACCAAGGCCGACGAGCACCGAGGCCACCACCTGCAGCATCACGGTGGCGGCTTCTGGAAGGGACGGTTGATCGAGCGCCGAGAGGCGCCCGTCTGCCATGGCGGGACCATGGAGCAACGCCGCCAACAACCAGATCGACACGGCCTTGCGGCCCCACCAGATCGATTGGCCGCTGCGGGCGAGCGTCACAATGCCGGCAATGAGTCCGGCAGCCAGCAGCCAGCGCGCGATGAGCCCCGGCTCGGACAGTTGTCCGGCCCACAGCTGGTTCCCCAGAATCCAGCCGTGGAACAGTGCGAGCGCTCCGGCCGCCGCCGCGAGACTGCGTTTCATTGACGTACTTCTAACTCTACCTCACTCGTGGAGTCGACCCGCGGCCAAGGCCGCGCCTCCGTTCCGATAGACTAGCCAGAGTCCGCAATTCGTCACCATGACATCCGCACACATCCTGGAATTCGACCGCATCGTTGAAGCCGTCACCGCCATGGCATTGACGCCGCTCGGCGCGGCCGCGCTGGCCGAGCTCGCGCCGTCGACCGATCCGAAAGTCGTCGTGGCATCCCAGGACGCAACGACCGAGACCGTGAGGTTTCTCGAGCGGCATCCGCTGTTTCCGTTGCGAGCGGGGGACGCGCTGCCCGACGCCCTGGGGGCGCTCGAAGTGGTCGGCCGGCCGCTCGATCCGCAGCAGTTGCGGCTGGTCGCGGACTTCCTGGATTCGGTCGACCAGGCACGGGCCGGTATCGGCCGCGCCGGCGATGACTTCCCAATCCTTCGCGAGCTGGTAGCGAAGGTGACGTCGTTCAAGCACGAAGTCACGGCGGTGCGAGAAGCGATCGATCCGGGCGGCGATGTGCTCGACGCAGCAAGCCCGGAGCTGCGACGGATCCGCAACGAGCTGAAACAGAAACGCTCGAAACTGCGCGGCACGCTCGAACAGTTCACGCGCGGATCATCGTCGAAGTACCTGCAGGACGAAGTGATCACCGAACGCAACGGACGGTTCGTGCTGATGGTGCGCGCCGAACATCGCAGCAACGTGCCGGGCATTGTGCACGGGTCGTCCACCACGGGGGCGACGCTGTTCCTCGAACCGTCCGCCACCGTCGAGATCAACAACGACATCGTCGAACTCGAGGATCGCGAGCGCGAGGAGATTTTCCGCATCCTGCTGGAGCTCACGGATCGATTCCGCGCCCGGCCGGCGGACAGGACGGCCAGCCAGGAGGCCGCCGAACAGCTCGACGTGCTGCAGGCCAAGGCGCGCTACAGCTCGAAGGTCAACGGCATTGCGCCCGAGTTCACGATCGACAACACCCTGCACTTGAAGGGCGCGCGGCACCCGATGCTGGAGCGCGCGGTGCCCGTGGACGTGCTGCTCGATCCGCCGAACCGTGTTCTGCTGATCACCGGACCGAACACGGGCGGCAAGACCGTCGCGTTGAAAACGGCCGGACTCTTCGCGTTGATGGCCCAGGCCGGCCTCCACCTGCCGGCCACAGTGGCAAAGTTGCCGGTGTTCCGCTCGGTGTTCGCAGACATTGGCGATGCGCAGTCGATCGAAGCGAGCCTCAGCACGTTCTCGTCGCACATCCGCAACCTGGTGGCGATGGATCGCGACCTGCAGTTGCCCGCGCTGGTGCTGCTCGACGAAGTCGGCACGGGCACGGATCCGAATGAAGGCGGCGCGCTGGCCACGGCGATCGTGCAGCATTTCCGTCAGCGCGGCGCGCTGCTGGTGGCCACGACACACTTCGACGCGGTGAAGACCTGGGGCATCGGCACCGAGGGCGTCGCGGTCGCCGCCTTCGCGTTCGATCCGCAGAACTTTGCGCCGACCTACAAGCTGCTCTATGGCGCTCCCGGCCGCAGCCTCGCGATCGAGATGGCGCAACGGCTCGGCATGCCGCAGGTGGTGATCACCGCGGCGCGCGGCCACCTCAGCGACGACCAGAAGCGGCTGCAGGCGCACCTGTCGAGGCTCGATGCGCAGGCGCGCGCGCTCGAAGCGGATCGCGTCAAGCTCGAGCGCGAGCGCCGCGCCTTCAACGAGAGCAACGCCGAACTGTCGAAGCGTGAACGGTCGCTCGCCGAGCGCGAAGAGGTGTTCAAGAAGCGGCTCAACGAGCGGCTCGATGAACGCCTGCGCCAGGCGCGGCGCGACGTGGACCAGGTGATCGAACAACTGCGCGAGAAGTCCGACGCCATCGCGGAAAAGGCATCGCTGCGCGCGGTCGTGAATACCGGAGAAACGGGATCGGCCCGCGCCGAAGCGCGCGCGCAGATCGACAAGATCGTCGAGGATCTTCGTCATCCGTCCGCCAAACCGTTGAGTTCGGGGTCTGACCCCAAAATCAACGCCACGCCGGAAGTAGGATCGAAAGTGACCGTGGGTGGCCTCGGCCTCGAGGGCGTCGTGCTTTCGCTCGACGGCAATCGCGCCGAGATCGACGTGCGCGGCAAGCGCATCCAGGCGAAGCTCAAGGAGCTGCGCGTGATCGCGCCGCCTCCCTCGTCCGCCGCGGCCAGCCAGTCGCGGGTCCGCGTCAACGTGGATCTCAAGCCGCGCGAAGGCATGCTGAGCGAAGTCAACGTCATCGGCATGACCGTGGACCAGGCAATCGATCGGGTCTCACGATTCCTCGACGACACGCTGGTCACCGACATGCACGAAGTCCGCATCGTGCACGGGCATGGCACCGGCCAGCTGCGCAAGGGCCTGCACCAGTTCCTCAAGGGACATCCGCTGGTGATGAAGTATTCGTCCGCGCCAGAGAACCAGGGCGGCGGCGGCGCGACTATCGTCGAACTCAAGGACTGAACCGTGGTAGCTTGAACGGCTGTGCTTCGCACCGTTCAATCGATCTGTGTGCTCCTCATACTCGCAAGCGTCGCGGGAGCGCAAACCCCTTCACCGTCAACCCTTGCCGCGCCAACCAAGAGCGCGCCGCGCATTGACGGCCGCCTTGACGAAGAGGCGTGGAAGACCGCGACCGGCATCGCCGGGTTCAAGCAACGTGAGCCCGTTGAAGGCGATGACGTCAGCGAGGGCACGACCGTCCGCCTCCTGTACGACGAGACCAACCTGTACATCGGCGCGGAGCTGCTCGACGCCGAGGCCTCAGGGATCCGCGCGTCGGAGCTGAGACGCGACAACACGCTCGAAAGCGACGACAGCTTCGCCGTCCTGCTCGACACCTATCTCGATAACCGCAACGCGTTCGTGTTCCGCGTCAACCCGCGCGGCACGCGCTTCGACGCGCTGGTCCGCAATGAGTCGCGCTTCTACTACGCGGACTGGGATGAGCAATGGACGGCCGCGGCGGTGCTGACCGATCGCGGATGGTCGGTGGAGCTGGCGATTCCCTTCAAGGTGCTGCGCTTCCGCGCCGCAGCGACACAGACGTGGGGCCTGAACTTCGAACGCGTGATCAAGCGGAAGAACGAGCTGGCCTACTGGAGCGGGTGGGGGCGGAACTTCACCTTCCACAACGTGTCACAGGCCGGGCGACTCACGGGACTCGCGGGCATCAAGCAGTCGGAACGCTGGCGGGTGCGGCCGTATTTGCTCGCCGGCGGCGAGGACCTCGCGGCCGTTTCGGCGCCATCGGGCACGCGCCGCATCACCGAGATCGGCATCGACGATTTGAAGTGGCAGGCCACATCGACGCTGACCGCCGATCTCGCCGCCAACCCCGACTTCGCGCAGACCGAGGTCGACGCCCAGCAGGTCAACCTGACCCGGTTCAGCCTGTTCTTCCCCGAGAAGCGGCAGTTCTTCATCGAGGGTGCCGATTCGCTGCGCATGGGAGTGGGCCTGCTGCATTTCGGGCCCCCACCACTGGAAATCGTCTACACGCGCAACATCGGCCTGTCGAATGCCGGCACGCCGATCTCCATTCCGGTCGGCGGCAAGGTGACCGGCAAGGCCGGCGGCTTCGACATCGGCGTGCTCAACGCGCAGACCGAAAGCGTCGGTGCGCAGGACGGCGAGAACTTCACGATCGCGCGCGTGCGCAAGGAAGTGCTGGGGCGTTCCTACATCGGCGCCATCGCGACCAACCGGCAGGGCGGCGGGCGGCGCAACACACTGGTCGGCGCAGACGCGCGCTTCACGCTCTTCAACTATCTCAACGTCATGGGTCTGGCGGTGCGCGCCGAGGACCGTGGCGCCAAGGGGCAATGGGCCACGCAGCTCGGGGCCGAGTGGCGCGACGACAAGTTCGAGCTGGGTGCCAATTACATCGACATCGACCCGGCGTTCAACGCCGGCATCGGCTATGTGCGGGTGCGCGAACGCATGACCGGGGTCCGTGGATCGCTGAAGCCGCGGCCGAAGCGATGGCGGGTCCGGCAATTCGAGATCACGCCGACGACGGTGTGGTATCACGACGCCGAGTCGGTGCTGCGCAGCCGCGAGTCGAACCTGACGCTCGCGGCCGCCTTCAACAGCGGCGATCGCATCGAGCTGGTGCCGTTCGACAGCTACGAGCGGGTCGTGCGGCCGTTTCCGATCGGACCGGGCGTGACGCTGGCTCCGGGTGAGTACGACTGGCGCGGCATGACGCTCGGCGTGCGGTCCTACAACGGCCGTAAGGCGAGCGGCAACCTGTCGGTCAGCATGGGGGATTTCTACGATGGCAATAAGAGCACGGTGACCGTGAACGGCGACCTCAGGCCGAGCCGCATGCTGTCGTTCAACCCCAGCTATCAGGTCAACGACGTGCGCCTGTCACGCGGCGCGTTCGTGACACACCTGTTTGGCTTGCGCGCCAATGTGTCGTTCTCCACCAACCTGCTGACGTCGTTGTTCGTGCAATACAACAGTGCCGGCCAGGTCGCCGCGACGCAGGTGCGGTTGAACTATATCTTCCGCAGCATCGACAACATCTACCTCGTCTACAACGAGTCGAGGTTCACGGCCGGCGTGTTCGACGGCCGTTCGAACCGGTCTCTGGTGTTGAAGACAACCTACTCCGTGCACCGCTAGACGGTGGCGCCGGCTAGGTGTTGAGCTTGCGCTCTTCCCAGCGCACGACGATCGGCTCGCCGGCAACAAGGCGCAAGGTATCCGATACATCGCGCGTGCGCACGTCCACCGGAGCAAGAATGCTGTAGCGGATTTCCTCTTCATCCTCGAGCAGCAGCTCGAAATCGATGCCAAGCCCCTTCAGCACATCCTCGGCCTTGGATCGGAAATCAGGATCGGTCACCTGGATCCTCAACTCGAAACGGCGCCGGGCCGCTGGTTCGAAGAACTCGATCAGCCACAACAACAACATCATGAAGGCGGTGGCGACCGCGCCGATCTGGTAGAGACCCACGCCAACCGACAGGCCGGAGGCGAGCGCGCACAGCATCACGACCGCGTCCTTCGGGTCGGCGATGTTCGAGCGATAGCGAATCAGTCCGGCAGCGCCAACGATGCCGAACGCGCGGGAGAGGCTGTTGCCAACCACGAGCATGATGACGGCACCGACGACGGCGAGCATGATCTGGGTCTGCATGACCACGACCTTGCGCGCGCCTTGCGCGCGGCGCCGCGGGCGGAATGCGAGGGCGGTACCGAACAGGGCCGCGAGCGGCAGGCGAACGAAGGCCACGCGGATCTCGCTGAGGCCCTCGAGCACCGTCGACGCCTGCGCAAACGGTGATGGCTCGGCGGATGCCGGCGGCTGCGTGCCGTCGCCCTGGAACGCGGCCGCGGCACCACCCGCAACGAGCAGGCCGGCGAGAAGAAGCAACGCCGCGGCGTACTGGTATCGAGATGAGTGGATGCGAAACGGATGTGTCACGGATTGGGCGGGATTCTACTACCGAGGCGGGATCTTGCACGCGCCCCGATCGGGGTAAGCTTGCGCGCATGCGCACAGTCCTTTCCGCCCTTGCTCTGACCGCACTCACGCTGGGAGTGGTGCTCGCTCAAGCGCCGGCCGCCCCGGCCCAGCAACCCGCAGCCCCGCCGCGCGGATCGTCTGGACCGCCCGAGCACGCGAAGGTCACGCCAATCAACAACCTGCCGAATCCCTACGAGACCATCCGCAACTTCGGCGTGCTGCCCGACGGCCGCAAGTGGGGATCGGTCAGCGCGATTCATGTCGACGCCGACGGCAAGCACATCTGGGCCGGCGATCGGTGCGGCGCCAACGCGTGCGTCGGATCCACCGTGAACCCGATGGTGAAGCTCGACCAGACCGGCAAGGTCGTCGCGAGCTTTGGCGCGGGGCAGATCCTGTGGCCGCACGGCATGGATGTCGATCGCCAGGGCAACATCTGGGTCGCGGATGCGCGGTCGGCCACGCCCGGCGAACTTGCGAAGTTCCCCGAGTGGAAGGACAAGGGCCATACGGTGTTGAAGTTCAGCCCGCAGGGCAAACTGCTGATGACGATCGGCACGGGCGGCCAGCCCGGCAACCCGCCCGAGAAGCTCACCGAGCCGAACGACGTGCTGGTCGCGCCGGACGGCAGCATCTTCATCGCCGAGGCCCACCAGGCGCAGTTCCTCGACGAGAATCCGCCGAACGGCGTCGGGCGCATCACGAAGTGGTCGCCAGACGGAAAGTTGATCAAGACGATCGGCTCGTACGGCTATGGCCCGAGCCAGTTCCGCGGTCCGCATTCGCTGGCGATGGACTCACGCGGCCGCCTGTTCGTCGCCGATCGCGGCAACCGCCGCATCCAGATCTTCGACCAGGAGGGCAAGCACCTCGACACCTGGTACCAGTTCTCCCGCATCAGCGGCCTCTTCATCGATCGCAACGACACGCTCTACGCGATTGACTCGGAGTCGGACGACAACTACAACCCCGGCTGGCGTAAGGGCCTGCGCGTCGGCAGCGCGCGCACCGGCGAGGTGTGGTACTTCGTGCCGGAACACATCTCGAAGCAGCCAACGGGCATGGGCGGCATCGGCGCAATGGGTGAAGGTGTGGCGGTTGACGCCCAAGGGAATGTGTACGGCGGCGAAGTAGGCCCAGTCCAGGGCATTACGAAGTTCATTCCACGACTGAAGAGATAGATCGGACACGTGTGGCGAAGCCGTCCGGCCTGAGGCCGGACGGGGGATAATAGGAAGTTCAGGCTTGCCTTGAAGTTCCCTCAATCCTTCATCGACGAAGTTCGCTCGGCGGCTGACATCGTCACCGTCATCGGGGACTCCGTGTCCCTGCGCAAGGCGGGCTCGAAGTACAAGGGCCTCTGCCCGTTTCACGGCGAGAAAACGCCGTCGTTCAGCGTCGACAAGGAGAAGGGCTTCTTTCACTGCTTCGGCTGCGGCGTGGGTGGCGACGTGTTCAAGTACGTCGAGCTGCAGGAGAAGGTTGGCTTCGGTGAAGCGGTGCGCGTGCTCGCGAACCGTTTCGGCATTCCGATTCCGGAGGTCGAGCCGGGCGCCGGCGGCGATCAACGCGAGAGCGCCGCGGAACGCGAGGCGCTCGTCAAGATGCACGAAGTGGCCCTCGCTTACTTCCGCGAGCAGCTGGCCGCTCCCGCGGGTGCGCGCTGGCGGGAATACCTGCTGAAGGATCGCGGCCTCACGCAGGAGACGATCGATCAACTGCAGATCGGCTGGGCGCCGCCGTCACGCGACGCGTTGCGGCAGCGGCTGCTCAAGGCCGGGTTCAACTCGACGCAACTGGTGACCAGCGGACTCGTCTCGCGGCGCGACGATGGGACGGAGGTCGACCGGTTCAGGAATCGGTTGATCATCCCGATCATGCGCGACACCGGCACGGTGATCGCGTTCGGCGGCCGCGCGCTCGAGGCGGATCAACAGCCAAAGTACCTGAACTCGCCCGAGACGCCGATCTACACGAAGAGCCGCACGCTTTACGGACTGAACCTGACGAAGGGACACCTGCGCAAAGGCAACTTCGCGCTGATCGTCGAGGGCTACTTCGACTTCGGTCAGGTGTTCCAGGCCGGCGGCTTCCCGGTGATTGCGACCTGCGGCACCGCGCTGACGTCTCAACAGGCACAGATGCTGCGACGCTTCGCCGCGAAGGCCGTGCTCTGCTACGACGCCGACCGCGCGGGTCAGACCGCCGCGGAGCGCAGTTCGGAGCTGCTCGTCGCCGAAGGCTTCGACGTCAACGTCGTGCAGCTGCCGGGCGGCGAGGATCCGGACACCTTCATCCAGAAGCACGGACGCGAGGCGTTCGTCCAGCAGCTGCGGAAGTCGCGGCCGTATCTCGAGTTCCTGCTCGACCGCGCCGCGGCGGAGCACGATTTGTCGCGCGACGACAGCCGGCGCGACTTCCTGAAGCGGATGCTCGGCGTGGCGTCGCGTATTCCCGACCCGGCCGTCCGCGACCAGTTCGCCGACCGGCTGGCACACAAGGCGAGGGTGACCGAGGGTGTGGTCCGGGCGGAAATTCGCCGGGCGGCCGCCGAGCGTAAGACCGAGCTGCCGGCCGAGCGGGTGCCGACCCTCCAGGGTCACATCCGCAAGGCGGAGAAGGGTCTGATTTGGACGTTGGTGCACCACCCGGAAATTGCCATGGCGGCAATTAAACAGCTTGAAGTGTCTGATTTAAAAGGACTTAGCACTGAAAACCTGCTTCGGACAGCCAAAGGGCTCGAAGTTCCAGCCCACGATGTGCCGATAACCCTCATGGAGCGTCTAAGTACACAGGAGGCGGAACTCCTCGCCTCGGTTGCAGCCGAACCATTTCCCCCGGCTGTGCTTCCGGATCTGTGTGTTGTGGCGCTGAAATATGTCCGGCTCGAACGCGAGCTGGCTGAGGTGCAGCGCGAACTGAACCGCCTGCAAAACGTGGGAGATACAGGCCCGGCGCTGATGGATCTGCTTCACCGAAAAACGCAGATGATCCGCGCCTTAGAGGCGATGAAACCGCCAAAAGAGTTACAATGAAGGGCTATACATCTCCAAGGACTCCAAGGACCAACCCGACTATGGCCGTCGCGCTCGAAGAGAAATTTGATGAAGTCCGGCAACTGATCGTCATCGGCAAGGAGAAGGGCTACCTTCTCTATGACGAAGTCAACGATCTGCTGCCTGCCGACCTCACCGCGAATCCCGAAGACCTCGAGGAATTGCTCGCGGTGTTTTCGGCCGCAGGTATCGAGCTGGTCGACTCCGAGAAGGGTTACAAGCTCGAACGCGAAGGCATCGAGCGCCAGGAGGGTCCGGACGGCGAGGGCCCCGAACTCGACCTCACGCCCGGCGCGCTCGACAAGACCAACGACCCCGTCCGCATGTACCTGCGCGAGATGGGCACCGTGCCGCTGCTCACGCGCGAAGGCGAAGTCGAAATCGCCCGCCGCATCGAGCGCGGCAAGCTGTCGGTCATCAAGTCGATCTCCCGCATGCCGGCGATCACCAAGGCGGTCATCCGCATGGGCGACCAGCTGCGCGCCGGTGAGCGCACCATCCGCGAGCTGGTGATCTTCAACGACGAGGAAATCACCGAAGACAAGATCGAGCAGCGCGCCGAGCAGTTCCAGAAGCAGGTCGACGCGGTGCGCAAGGCGCGCCTCAACGTCGAGAAGCTCGACGAGAAGCTCGAAGCCATTCCGAAGGCCGACAAGAAGAAGTACCGCCGCGCCCGCTGGAAGGTGATGCGCGCGCAGGTCGAGACGTCACGCCTGATCCGCAAGATCGAGTTCACCGAGCCGGTGAAGCGCCGTCTCGTCGAAGAAGTGAAGGACATCGTCGAGCGCGTCTCGAAGCAGCAGCGCGAGCACGACAAGATCAAGAAGGAACTCAACCTCAAGACGCGCAAGCCGAAGCTGAAAGAGGAAGAGAAGAAGCAGATGACGCAGCGGATGGCGGTCCTCAAGGCCGAAATCAAGCAGCGCACGGAAGACCTCGAAGAGAGCGTCGATCACCTCCGCCACACGCTGGAAGTGATCATGCGCGGCGAGGCGCAGGCCGAGCAGGCGAAGAAGGAACTGGTCGAAGCCAACCTCCGCCTGGTGGTGTCGATCGCCAAGAAGTACACCAACCGCGGCCTGCAGTTCCTCGACCTGATCCAGGAAGGCAACATCGGCCTGATGAAGGCGGTCGACAAGTTCGAGTACCGCCGCGGCTACAAGTTCTCGACCTACGCGACGTGGTGGATCCGCCAGGCGATCACCCGCGCCATCGCGGACCAGGCGCGCACCATCCGCATCCCGGTCCACATGATCGAGACGATCAACAAGTTGATCCGCACCTCGCGCGCGCTGGTGCAGGAGCTTGGCCGCGAGCCGACCTCGGAAGAGATCGCGCGCCGCATGGACATCCCGGTCTCGAAGGTCCGCAAGGTCCTGAAGATCGCGCAGGAGCCGATCTCCCTCGAAACGCCGATCGGCGAAGAGGAAGATTCACATCTCGGCGACTTCATCGAGGACCGCACCGCGGTGTCGCCGTCGGAAGCGGTCATCAATCTCGACCTGAAGGAGCAGACCGAGTCGGTGCTGAAGACGCTGACGCCGCGCGAGGAGAAGGTCATCAAGATGCGCTTCGGCGTCGGCGATGGCAGCGAGCACACGCTGGAAGAAGTGGGCCAGAACTTCGCGGTCACCCGCGAACGCATACGCCAGATCGAGGCCAAGGCGCTGCGCAAGCTGCGTCATCCGTCCCGTTCGCGTAAACTACGCGCGTTCCTCGAGGGTCGCTCGTAACATACGGGCCCATAGCTCAGTTGGTTAGAGCGGCCGGCTCATAACTGGTTGGTCCCTGGTTCAAGTCCAGGTGGGCCCACACCAAAAGGAAGTGAGAAGTTGGAAGTGAGAAGTAATAGGAACAACATCCCGGCTTTGCTTCTCACTTCGTACTTTTCACCTCTCACTTCCTTGTGATGCTCCCGGACCTCGAACGATTAATCCAACTGCAAGAGATTGAAAGCAAAGCCGCAGTGGCCAACAAAGCCATTGCGGACGCGCCCGGCCGGATTGCGGCGCTCGACGCGCTCCTGCAGTCCGCCACCACCGCCCTTGCCGCCGCCAAACAATCCCTCGAAGACAACAAGAACACCCGCCGCTCCATCGACAAGGACCTGATCGCCGCCCAGCAGCGCCAGGACAAGTACAAGGAGCAGGTCATGGCGGTGAAGACCAACGAGCAGTTGCACGCCATGCAGCACCAGATCAAGGCCGTTGGCGACGAGATCGGCCAGCACGAGGAGAAAGTCCTCGTCAACATGATGGAAGCCGACGAGATCAACGCGACCATCAAGAAGTGTGAAGCCGCGCTGAAGGCGGCGCAGGCGAAGATGGCCTCCGAGAAGGGCGTCATCGAGGCCGAGGTCACGTCGAACAAAGCGATCGTCGCGCAGTGCTCAGCGGAGCGCGACGCCCTCGTCGCCAAGATGGACAACAAGGGCGCGATCGACACGTTCCAGCGCATCGCCAAGGTCCGCGGCACCGCGGTGGCGCGTGCCGAAGGCGAACGCTGCACGGTCTGCCAGGTGCGGTTGCGTCCTGCCGTGTTCGCCGAAGTCCGCAAGAACGATCAGCTCGTGCAGTGCGACAGCTGCAACCGGATCCTGTATTTCGTGCCTCCCCAACCGGCCTCACCGGCCCCACCCGCCTCACCTGCCTCGTGATTACGGCGTTCTTTGACGGCGGCGCGCGGGCCAATCCGGGTCCCGCCGGTTACGGCGTGTACATCGTCGACGACCTGGGCAACGTGCTCGCGGAATTGAGCGGCTCGCTCGGCATCGCCACCAACAACATCGCCGAATACAACGGCTTGATCGCGGCGCTGCAATGGGCGGTCGATCACGACGTGAAGCAGATCGCCATCAAGGGCGACTCGCTGCTGATCATCGAGCAGATGCGCGGCAACTATAAGGTCAAGAACGAAGGCCTCAAGCCGCTGCACATGAAGGCACGGATGCTGGTGATGCAGATCGGCGACGTGAAGTTCGATCACGTCCGCCGGGAATTCAACAAGGACGCCGACCGCCTCTCCAACGTCGGCATGGACGGCAACGCCGTCTAGCGCAGAGCCGCCATCACAAATCACGTCCGTGGGGGGCCGGATACGGTAGTATCCGCCTCAGCGTGGGGATCGACGGTTTCGTCGTCTCGCACCGTCGGGTTGTGGGCGCCCTCTCTGCCCTCTTATCGCTCGCTGCAGCGTTCTGGGTCGGAAGCTATTCCAACGACAGTCCTCGTGATCCCGAGCCGGTCATCGAGCTTCAATCCAGTCATTTCTCTCTCGCCGAATCGAAGCTGCGCGTCGGCGACCTCGCCGGCGCCCTCGAGCACCTTCGCGCGTATCAACTGGAGGCCGGACAGCTCTCGGTAAGAGAGCCGGCGAATCGCTCTTATCGACTCGCCGAGTCGTACGGCTACAGCAACGTGGCGGCGATCTACCAGCGCCAGGGCAACCTGCGGGCGGCGAACGACAGCTTCCGCGCATCGGTTGATCTGCAAGACAGCCTGCTGGCCGGCTCTCCTGACGACATCAAGCTCAAACACAGAAGGGCCGTGTGCCTGATGCACCGCGGCCTGATCCTGCGAGCGCTCGGGCAGACCGACCTCGCGGAGCGGGTGCTCGAGGTCGCGCTGACCGAGACCGAGGCCATGACGCGCCGTGATCCCTCGAATGCGGACTGGCGTCGGGACTTCGCGCTGGCCGGCGTCGCGGCAGCGCGTCTCGATCTTGATCGCGGCCGGACCACACACGCCATCGCGCGACTGCGCGCGTCAGGCGCCATCACACGCGGGCTCCTCGAACAACATCCGGACAGGGTCGAGATGTTGCGGGACCTGGCCAATGTGCACATCAACCTCGGCGAGGCGCTGCGGGCCTCTCACCAGCTCAGTGCCGCGTCACGCGAGATCCGCGCCGCGGCGGCGGCGCTGCGGAGATTGCCTGCAAGCCGGGACCACGACACGCTGCGAGGACTGGCGGCCGTGCGCGCGGAAAGCGGCGCGATCGCCATGGAGCGCGGCGATCGGTGGCAGGCCACGATCGACTACGAAGGTGCCGCCAGCGTGCTGCGGCTCTCGATAGTCGAGACGCGCGATCACAACATGCTCGAACTGTGGACGCGCATCATGCTCGCGCTGGGCAGGGGTTTCGACGCCGGGCAAACGTTCGCCCGGCTGGAGGCGATGGGATACCGTGAACCGTCGCTGATGGCCCTACGGGTGCCGCGTTAGGTGTAGAGTTTCACCCATGAACCGTCGACCCATGCTGCATGTCATCGCCTGTGCCGCCTTTGCGCTGTTCGCGCGCGAGGCGGCCGGCCAGCCGGCTGGCCCGCTCGTCCCCGCCCTCACTGCCGAACAGATCAAGGCCAGCGAGGCCCTCGCGGCGCAGCACGATCAATCGGCGGCGCGCGAGAAAGTGCGGCTCGAGACCTACAAGAGTCGCCCGCTCGCCTCCGTGATCCAGAAGGCGTTTGATGTGAACGCCAACTACCTGATGATGGCGGCGCGCATGATGCCCGAGGCGGCGTACGGCTTCCGGCCCACGCCTGACCTTCGCACGTTCGGTGAGCAGATCAACCATGCCACCGCGGCACAGTATTCATTCTGCAACCAGGCCGGCATGCCCCCAGGTGTTGAGCGCAAGGCGCCACCGGCGCTGCGGCAAGTCACGGCGAAGGCCGACATCATCAAGGCACTTGATGAATCGGTCGCCTATTGCGATCGCGTGCTCGCCGCCGCATCCGAGGCGTGGCTCATGGAGACGGCACCGCGCCTTGGCGGCGCGTCCAGCGGCTTGATCGAAGGCATCCGTGCGCACGCGTTCATGTACAACAACGTGCACGACGCGGAGGACTACGGCACGATCACGATCTACTTGCGCCTGCAGGGCCTCGTGCCGCCCTCTTCTGCCCTGCATCCGCCGGCACCACCGAAATAACTCTGCGATAATTGCGCGTCATGTTGACGCGCGCACTGCTCATCGCCCTGTCATCCGCCACTCTGCTCGCCCAGCCGGCGGTCCCGTCAGGACCGCTGGTGATGCGCGACTTCCGGCTGCAGTTCGATCCGGCTGGCACGTTCGCATTGAGCGGCGCAGGTTGGCCCTCGATGTCCGGTAGCTGGAAGCTGGACGGCGCGGAGATCACGCTTCAGAACGCGAGCGGCCCCAAAGAGTGCGCCAGCGTTGCGCGCTACACCTTCAGCGTCGAGGGTTCGCGCATCGGACTCGACGTGCTCGCCGACGATTGCCAGTCGCGCCGCATGATCCTCGATCGCAGCCGCTGGCTGCCGCCGGGCAGCACCGCCCCGGCGCCCGCTCGCAACATCGTGCGCACGGCGGGACCAGCCAGGACGCCGATCACGCGCGCGGCAGGAACGGGCGACTGGCCTTCGTTCCGCGGCCGTGAAGCGACGGGCGTAGCCGAGAAGCAGAACCTTCCGGACTCCTGGAATCCCGCAACCGGCGAGAACGTGCTGTGGCGCACGCCGATTCCAGGACTCGCGCACTCGAGCCCGATCGTGTGGGGCGATACGCTGTTCGTCACCAGCGCAATCAGCAGCCGGCCAAACGCCACGTTCAAGCCGGGCCTCTACGGCGATGGCGACGCATCCGAAGATGCCTCGCCGCAAAAGTGGATGCTGTATGCGATCGACAAGAAGACCGGGAAGATCCGCTGGGAACGCGTCGCGTCGCAGGGAGAGCCTCGCAACAAGCGCCACATCAAATCCACCTACGCCAGCGCGTCACCCGCCACCGACGGCCGCATCGTCGTCGCATGGTTTGGATCGCAAGGCATCTTTGCCTACGACATGAACGGCGGTTTGCGCTGGAGCGTCGATTTCGGGCGCGTGGACATGGGAGCCTATGACATCCCCGCGTATGAGTGGGGTCCGGCAAGCTCGCCGATCATCTGGAACGACCTGGTGATCGTGCAGTGCGACACGCAGGCGGATTCATTCCTGATCGCGCTCAACGCGCTGACCGGCGAGACGGTGTGGAAGACGGATCGCCAGGAACTGCCCTCGTGGGGGACGCCGACGGTGGTCGACACACCGGCCGGCCCCGAGCTGATCACCAACGCGTCGAACTTCGTGCGGGGCTACGACCCGCGGACCGGCCAAGAGTTGTGGAAGCTTGGCGGCAGCTCGAAGATCACGGCGCCGACGCCGATCTACGCCAACGGCCTGCATATCGTCGCCAGTGGTCGCGCACCGGAACGCCCGGTGTTCGCCGTGAAGCCCGGCGCGCGAGGCGATCTCACGCTGGCCAAGGACGCCACCGAGAACGCCGGCATCGCCTGGAGCAAGACCGGCCGCGGATCGTACATGCCCACGCCACTGGCCTACCGCGGCATCATCTACGTGCTCGCCAACAACGGCGTGTTCGATGCGTATGACGGGGTGACGGGCAAGGAGATCTACCGCCAGCGGCTGCCACTGGTCGGCAGCGGCTACAGCGCGTCGCCGGTCGCGGCCGACGGCAAGATCTACTTGTCGAATGAGGATGGCGAGATGCTGGTCGTCGAGGCCGGCGCGACGTTCAAGCAGATTGGAACGAACTCGATCGGAGAGATGCTGATGGCGACACCAGCACTCTCCGATGGGGTCATGTACGTGCGAGGGGTTTCAACCCTCTTTGCGATTGGCAGGCGCTAGGCTTTTCCGAGCACCTTCTTGAACACCGGCATCGCCCGCTGCATGTCTTCCATGCGGCCGAGCGAGATGCGCGCGTAGCTCTTCTCCATCGGCGGGAAGTCGCGGCCGACGGCCACGCCGAGTGCGCGGCACGCATCGCGGAATTCCACTGCGGGCCTGCGGATGTTGACGAAGATGAAGTTGGTGTCCGACTCCGGCGTCTCGAAGCCCATGTTGCGGAACTCGCCCTGCGTGTAGTCACGCACGCGCTTGTTCTCGCCACGCTCCCACACGATGTGTGCCTTGTCGTTCAGCGCCGCGGTGCCGGCGACGGCCTGCAGTTCGCTGATGCTGCCCAGGCCCCATGCGTTGCCGACCTTGCGCATCGTGTCGGGCTGGCCGATCGCGTAACCCAACCGAACGCCGGCCATGCCGTAGGCCTTCGAGAAGGTGCGCGAGACGAACACGCCGGGGAGTTCCAGGGCCAGTTTCGCCATGGTGAACACGCCAGGCTTCGTCGCGTACTCGAGATAGGCCTCGTCGATGAGGATGCCGGTCTCGGGTGAACGCTGCTTGATGGTGCGGACGGTCTGTTCGATGTCCGCGGAGGTCTGCACCGTCGACGTGGGATTGTTCGGGTTGCAGAGGAATACGAGGCCGGCGCCAATCGAGGCCTTGATCATGCCTTCGAGGTCGAGCGCCAGCGTCTTCGGGTTGACGGCGATGAACTTCACCGGGGCCTTGATGCGCTGCGCGGTCTGGGCCGGCGAACCGTACGAGGGATCGCCCGTGACCAGCGACTTGTCGCCGTTGCAATACGCCATCACCGCGGCGGTGAGGATTTCACCGGAGCCGGTCGAGATGATGATGTTGTTCGGCGTCGCGCCGTCCATGGCCGCGCACGCTTCAACGAAGGTCTGCAGGCTGGGCGGCGGATAGCCGAGACCCAGGTTGCTGAAGTTGTGATTCTTCAGCGCCTCGATGACCTTTGGACCCGGTCCCCTGAGGTTCTCGTTGTTGCTCAGTTTAATGACGTCGCCGCCGCCGGCAGTCCGGCCGCCGCCGTTGCGCTGTCCCTGCTCGAGCGCGAACAGATCTTCGGGGCCATAGCTAATGATTGATGCTGCAGCCGCCCCGCCTGCGCCCAGCCTCCGAACAAACTCGCGACGTGAAAATGCCATAAAACTGCCTCCTGCGTGGCCGCATGGTAGCACCAATCGAGGGTGTATCAGGCCCTGGCCTGTTGCATCTGGCGCGCCGAGATCAGCCACAACCACCACGCGGCATAGAGGCGCGGATAGGCCAGAAGACTCCACCAGCCGGTCGTGAATCGCTCAGCTGTCCACTCCAGCGGAACGATCAGCAAGGCGCCAATCAGCACGGTTTCGAACACCGACAACCGCAGCAGTGCCAGGGGAATGGCCATCAGCACAAAGTGTGGCTCGGCCACGGGCGGGAAGACTCAGGACGGACAGAATCGTCGCGGCCGCAACCCACGGCTCGGTCCGGCGCGATCGCCTCGCCAGCAACAGGGTGATCGCAGTTGCCGCAGCGATCAGCACCGACGGGACCATGAACGCGACCGGCGCGCAGTCGGCAGCCGGTGCGGGGTTCCAGCGCGGATCAGCGACGCAGAGGTGCCGGAAGAGGCTCAACGTCGTTTGGTACGCCGTCACGGAACTGGCCGGCCGGTCAACATAGGCGCGCACGTGGGACGGGTACTCGATCCACATGCGGGCATCGATAAACGGCGTGATGGCAATCGCCAGCAGACCGGCGGTCAAGGCGGCTGCCGCAAGCGCCACCCAGCGACGCCGCGCGATCAGCACCAGCACCAGCGCCACGCCACTGGTCTTCAGGACCAGCAGCAATCCCAGGCACACGCCGGCCAGGCGATCGCGGCCACGGAGCAACAGCACCGCTGCGGCGGCGAACAGCGCGCAGACGAACAGATACCCCTGACCGATACGGATGTTGGTGAAGACGGCCGGCGCCAGCATCATCAACAACAGCACCGGGATCGACAGGAAGTAGTTCTGCCTGGACCGATACCCGACCAGTGCCGCGATGCCGGCCATGAAGGCCGCGACCGATCCAAACAGCCACAGCGCCCGCGCGGGCTGCGGCTCGAGCCCCGCCAGCGGCACCGCCATCAGCGCCATCGTCGGAGGATTCGGAATGAAGATCTCGCGAACGCTGCTCGACGTCAGGCGCTGGACGACTTCACCAAACCACTGGTCGTCGTAGGCCAGCGGTCCGAGCTCGCCGCTGACGAGCAATCGCGATGCGGTGTAGTAGGACACAAAGCCGTGCGTGACTGAACCGGCCGAGAAGATCGCCGCGGTCGCCAACAGCATCGCCGCGATCATCCCGGCGAGCACAATGCCGTGGCCGGGCGCGTTGACCTTCATCCGTTGCGGATTCTAACCGCGCTTAGCCGCGCGGAGACGGCACCACGATGACACCGGCCATTCGGCCGGCGCGTTCTCCATCCACTCGATACGAGTCGAAGATCTCGGGGTGGGACATGGTGCTGAGGCCGCTCACGTAGATGTGCGCGGCCGGCACACCGGCGTGCATCAACTGCTGTGTGTTGGCGGCCCAGAGATCGAGTCGCAGCTGCCCGTCGCTGGCGCTGAACCAACGATCGATCTCGTGCTGCGGATGACCCGCATCGCGGAACGCGGCGATCAACGCGTCGCCGACTATGTAGTCACGCGGTCCCGCGCTGGGCCCGATCGCAACCGTCAGGTTGGACGAATCGCTGCCGAACTCGCGCTTCATCACCTCGATCGCGGTCTGCGCAATACGCGCGCACGTGCCGCGCCATCCGGCGTGAATTGCCGCCGCGGCGCCGCTCACCGCGTCGCACACCAGCAACGGCACACAATCGGCGACCATCACCGCGAGCGCGAGTCCAGGTTCGTTCGACACCAGCGCATCGCCATCCGGACGCGTGTCGTGCGCATCCGCGGGGATGTGTCCCTTCCTCAAGACACGGACGGCGTTGCCGTGCACCTGCTTCACGCGCATCAGCTTTTCGGGTGGTGCACCGACCGATGCGAGCGCCGACCGCCACCCTTCAGGCGCCGGTAACGCCAGTTGCCGCGACGTGAACAAATGTTGCGCCCCGGCCCCGACAGGAGCACAGCGCAACGCGTGTCCCCAAGGCTCACGGCTCCAACGAAATGCGGGATTCGGCTCCGGCAGCGTCATGCGAATGGCCCTGAGCGGTGGCAACCACGGTTGTCACTTGCGACACGCGCCGATCGACCTGAGGCCTGTTTTGCTGGAGTTCGCAGTGGCATCGACCTTGATCATCTGCCACCCAGCAACACCCCGACAAGAACGAAAGCTCACACTGGAGACGACTTATGGTGGTCAAGATCATGCCGACTGAAAAGAGCGCGCCGCAGGGAAAGCTGGCGGATGCCGAAGTGCACTTCACCGACGGCTCCCTCGAAGGGATGCGCCTGCTGGGCTTTGCTGTGTGGGAGAAGCGGAACGGACCCGGCCGCACCGTGACCTTCCCCTCCAGGACCTACTCGGTGAATGGCGAACGCCGCAGCTTCTCTCTGTTGCGGCCGCAGGGCGACGCCAAGTCGCAGGACCGCGTGCGCGACCTGGTGCTGCAGGCGTACGCGGAATTTGAATCGCAGGCGGCAATCGCCAGCTGAGTGCCTAGCTGAGGACCGGCAGAAGCTTGGCGTTCTCTTTGGCGCGCTTCGGAGGCAGCGTCCACTCCGCGTTCATCGCCTTCTCGAATTCGGCGCGGAAGAACGGCTCCTTCATGCCGCCGTCGATGATGTTCCACGGCAGCACGGCGTCGTTGGATCGGTCGCGGTAGATGTAGAAGTCGCCGTCGACGCCGGCATCCGCCACCGCGCGGCGCCACTGGCCGCCGTTGGCTTCTGCCTCTTCGATCGCGGGGGCAATGCGGCGATCACCAAGCGAGAGCAGCGCCTGGTAATAGGAGTGCCGCTCGCTCTTGATGTTGAAGTAGACGTTGTCGATGTCGGCGACCAGGGTCCGCATGCGCTTCATGCGGCGTTCGATCTCGTCCGACGCCGCCATCGGCAGCCATTGATACGCCGTGCCGGGCTTCGGCACCAGCGGGTTGACGCTGGCGACGATGCGGCCGATGCGGCCGCGGGCGCGGGCATGCTTCAACATGATCGCGTGCAGCTGCATCGTCAGGTCACGGATCGCCACCAGGTCGGAATCGTCTTCGGTGGGCAGGCCGATCATGTAGTAGAGCTTCAGGCTCTCGATGCCGCTCGAGAAGATCAACTCGGCGCGATCGAGGATCTCTTCGTTGGTGATGGTCTTGTTGATGACGCGGCGCAGCCGATCTGAACCGGTTTCCGGCGCGATGGTCAGGGTGCGTTCGCCGCTGTCGTGCAGCAGCGACACGATCGTCGGCGTCAGGTCATCCAGCCGCAACGAGGCCGGGCTGATCGAGTAGCCCATGTCCTTCAAGCTGCGGAGGATGTGCTCGATGTCCGGGTGATCGCAGAGCGCGATCGACACCAGGCCGGCGCGCGACGAGTGGGCGCGCGCCGCTTGCGCCAGATCGAGAATGCGCCGCGTCGGGAACGCGCGGACCGGCAGGTAGTTGTAACCGGCCCAGCAGAAGCGGCACAGGTTGGCGCAGCCGCGCACGACCTCGACCAGGAACCGCGACCCGAACTCCGTGTCGGGCGTGAAGATCGTGGTGGACGGCGGATCAACGGCGTCGGTGGTCTTGAGCGCGGCCTTGCGGACGATCGGCGGCGCGCCGGTGCCTTCTCGCGGGACGAACCTCGCGATGGTGCCGTTATCGGCGTATTCGACGTCGTAGAACGACGGAATGTAGTAGCCGCGGTTCTGCGCCAGACGCCTCAACTGCTCGCTGCGAGACGACGTGCTGAACGCGTCGAGCAGCGCCGGCACGAGCGCTTCGCCTTCACCGGCGGCAATGACATCGGCAAACGGCGCCAGCGGCTCCGGGTTCACAAACGTCACCGCGCCGCCAATGACGACGAGCGGCTGTTTGTAGTCGCGATCGGCGGCGCGCACCGGGAGGCCGGCGAGACGCAGCATGGTCAGGACGTTGGTGTAGTCCCACTCGAACGACACCGAGAAGGCGATGACATCAAATTCCGACAGCGGCGTCTGCGATTCGAGCGAGACGAGGCGCGTGCCGGCTTCGCGGAGCGCGGCCAGTTCCTGCTTGGGCGGCAGGAACGCGCGCTCGCACACGATGTCGGGCTGGTCGTTGAAGAGGCGGTAGATCGTCTGGAAGCCGAGGTTCGACATCCCGACGAAGTACGTGTTGGGGAAGATCAGGGCAACACGCAGCCGGTTCGCGTGCGGCTTGGACACATAACCGACTTCACGCGAAAGGGTTTGCCGTGCGGCTTCTCGTTGGTGGTACCGGGCTTTCATACAGATTCCAGGGGGCCGCTCTAGGGGTTACTGCTCTAGAAGTCGTCGTGGAGCTGCGCTTGCGCCGCCGGCGCTCGCGCATCCCCTGGATTTCACTACTGTATCAGCCCTGTCTCCGCTGTGCGCGAAGACAGGGTGATCCGGCTCAGCCCTCGTTGCGCCTCAGGAAGGCGGGCACGTCGAGGTCCAGATTGAGGTCGAACTCGCCGGGCGTCGAGGTTTCGTCGGCCGCCAGCGGCACGTCGCCGGGGTTCTGACCGACCGCGATCTTCTGCGCATATCCGGGGTCCCCAGCGCGCGGGCTGAGCGCGTTGGGGCTCATCGGCATCTCGATCGGCGGACGACGGGTAATGGTCGGCGTCATCGAGCTGCGCGCCGGAGCCGGCTGTGCCGCCTCGCTGGCGCGGAGGACGGACGTGTAGGCCGACATGTCGACCGGCGTCTGCGACGGCGCCATCGCGGGGGTTGATCGATCGGTCTTGACATGATCGAAGCCCGTCGCGATCACGGTGATCTTCACCTTGTTCGAGAGGGTGGGATCGACGACCGCGCCGAAGATGATGTTCGCGTCCTCGTGCGCCGACTCCTGGATGATCGTCAGCGCTTCGTTGACCTCGAGCAGCGACATGTCCGGGCCGCCGGTGACGTTGATGATCACGCCGCGCGCGCCCTTCACCGACGCGTCTTCGAGCAACGGGCTCGAGATGGCGCGGTTGGCGGCGTCGACGGCGCGGGTGTTGCCCTCGGCCATCGCCGTGCCCATCATCGCCACGCCCATGCCGGACATGATCGTCTTGACGTCGGCGAAGTCGAGGTTGATGAGGCCGGGCACGAGGATCAGGTCGGAGATGCCCTGGATCGCCTGCCGCAGCACGTCGTCTGCCGTCACGAACGCGTCGAGCATCGAGGTGTTGCGATCGATCACGCTCAGCAGGCGTTCGTTGGGAATGGTGATGACGGTGTCGACGGCCTCACGCAGCGCTTCGAGGCCGGCCTCGGCCTGCCGAAAGCGCTTCTTGCCCTCGAACTTGAACGGCTTGGTGACGACCGCGATCGTCAACGCGCCGAGTTCGGTGGCGAGGCTGGCGATCACCGGCGCGGCGCCGGTGCCGGTGCCGCCGCCGAGACCCGTGGTCACGAACACCATGTCCGCGCCCGACAGCGCCTGGATCAGGTTATCGGTGTCTTCGAGTGCCGCCTGGCGCCCGATGTTGGGATCGGCGCCCGCGCCCAACCCCTTGGTGAGCTTGCCGCCGATCTGGATCTTCACCGGCGCCGGGTTTGCCTTCAGCGCCTGCGCGTCGGTGTTCGCCACCATGAACTCCACGCCGGAGATACCAGCCTGGACCATGCGCGATACGGCATTGCTGCCGCCGCCGCCAACGCCAACCACCTTGATTCGCGCACCCATGCGCGCTTCTTCATCGAGCGTCAATCGCAGCGATTCGAAGCCGTCCTGATCCGCCATCTTGCCTCCTGGTCTTGATCCCATCTTGCTAACCCGTTACTTCCGAATGAATTTCCTGCTGGCCCGCAGGCCCGTTCGCCTGCCGGCCTAGAAGAACTCTTTGAACACCGTCTTGAGCCGGCCCATCACGCGCGTCAGCGCGCCGCCGCCGGCGGTTGATGTCGACGGAGTGCGATGCCGCGCCGCGTAGAGCACCAGGCCCACCGCGGTCGCAAACTGCGGATTGCTGACGTGATCGGCAAGTCCGCCGACGCCCACCGGCAGGCCGCGGCGAATCGGCAGATCGAAGATCTGCTCGGCGATCTCGGACATGCCCTCGAGCTGCGCGCCGCCGCCGGTCAAGACGAGACCTGAATTGAGCGACTTCTCGTAGCCCGCCTTGCTGATCTCGTCCCAGATCAAATGGAACATCTCTTCCGCCCGCGGCTGCAGGATGTCCGAGAGGATGCGGCGCGCCATCACGCGCGGCCGGCGGCCGCCGACGCTCGCCACCTCGATCGTCTCGTCTTCCTCGACCATCGACGACAGCGCGCACCCGGCGCGGCGCTTGACCTTTTCGGCATCCGGAATCGGCGTGCGCAAGCCCACCGCGATGTCGTTGGTGAAGTGATCGCCGCCCACCGCGATCACCGCGGTGTGCCACAGGCTGCCGCGCTCGAAGATCGCCAGGTCGGCGGTGCCGCCGCCGATGTCGACCACCGCCACGCCCAGTTCTTTCTCGTCGGACGTCAGCACCGTCTCCGACGCGGCCAGCTGGCCAATGACGGTGTCCTGCACTTCCACGCCGGCGCGATTCACGCACGCCACCAGGTTCTGGGTGGCGGTCTGGCTGCCGGTGATGATGTGCACGTTCACTTCAAGTCGCGCGCCGGTCAGGCCGACCGGGGCGCCGATGCCCTCTTGCTCGTCGACGACGAAATCCTGCGGCAGCACGTGGAGGATCTCCCGGCCCGCCGGCAGCGACACCGCGCGCGCCGCGTCGATGGCGCGCCGCACATCGTCTCGCGTCACTTCGCGGTTCTTGCCCGCGACCGCCACCACACCGCGGCTGTTGAAGCCCTTGATGTGCGGACCGCTGATCGCCAGCTGCACCGAGCCGACTTCGACGCCCGCCATCAGCTCGGCTTCTTCGATCGACTTCTTGATCGAATCCACCGCCGCCTCGAGGTTGACGACGACGCCGCGCTTCAACCCCTTCGAGTCGGTGACGCCAATGCCGATGACATCGACGCCGCCGTCATCCAGCAGCTCGCCCACTACGGTGCAGACCTTGGTGGTGCCGATGTCGAGCCCCACCACGTATCGTTCCTGTCGTGCCACTAAGCCTCCATTACCGCCGAGATCCGGGATCCGGGATCCGGGGATCCGAAGCGGTTCCCGGTTGCCGGCCGCCGGTTGCCGTCACGCGACCCGCTGTTCTCGGGGGTCGCACATACAGCCGTTCGTCGAATCGCAGGTCGACGTAATCAATGCCCGACAGCCGCTCGCGCAGTGCCGGTGCCAGGCCGATGTACTGCTGCAGGCGCGCCACGAACTCGGTATCACCGAGCCGCAGCAGCGCCGGATCGCCGTCGAGAATCACCACCGCTTCGTGCAGGTCCGAGACGTCGATCTGCGACACCTGCTTGGCCATTTCCGGGCGCGCCGCCAGCGCGGCAATCACGCGCGCCGCAAACTCCGCGCGCGCCGCATCGATGATCGAGCCGCCATCCTGCGGCGACGCACCGAGCCCGTCGATCACCGGCAGGTCGATGTCGGCGTAGGCAGGGCCGTACTCATCAACGATCACGCCCTTGTGGTCGATCAGGTACATCGTCGTACCGAGACGGCCAATGCCCATCGGCCGGCGCTCGCGCACGCTGATCTCCAGCGTCGACGGCAGCACGCGGCGAATCGTCGCGCTCTCGACCCACGGCGACGTCAACAACTTGTTCTGCCACTCTTCGAGCGATACGCCGAGGATGTTCTGGCCGCGCAGTCCTTCAACCAGCGCCAGCACTTCACCGGTGGACATGCGTTCATGCCCGCGCACCACCATGTGGCCGATCTGCAGCGTCGGCGAGGCGGCGATCAGCGTCACGCCGCGATAGGCGCCGTAGCCGATCAGCAGCACCGGCAGCAGCAGGCGAACCACCAGCCACACGTGCGTCGTCGCCGGCGTGCGCTTGCGCGCCGGCTTGACGTGCGCGCGCTTGAAGCGCTTGTCCGTGGCGACGGTGCCGACCGACTGCGGAAGACCGGCCATCAGCCCTGCCTCCGCTTCAGCTCGTCGACCAACTGCGTCGCCAGCCCGCCGATCGACCCGGCGCCGAGGGTGATGACCAGATCGCCGTCACGGGCCAGGTCCGCTACGCGCGCTGCGACCTCATCCAGCTTCGGCACAACGTGCACGGGCGTGCTCCGTCCCTTGTTCACCGTTGCCGCCAGTGCCTCGACCGTGATGCCGGGAATCGGGTCCTCGCTCGCGGCGTAGATGCCCGTCAGCACCACCTCGTCCGCGGTCGCCAGCGCCGCACCGAACTCATTCATCAGGTCGCGCGTGCGCGTGTAGCGATGCGGCTGGAACGCCACCACGATGCGCGCGGGCTTTGCCGCTCGCGCCGCGGACAGCACGGCGGCAATCTCGGTGGGGTGATGCCCGTAGTCGTCCACAACCGTGATGCCGTTGATCACGCCGCGGTTCTCGAATCGACGTTCGGCGCCGCGGAATTCCGCCAACGCCGCAGCGATTTTCGGGAACGGCACTTCCAGTTCCAGGCCCACTGCCACCGCCGCCAGTGCATTCAGGACGGAGTGGCGGCCGGGAACCATCAGCCGCATCTCACCCAGCGTCGTGGCGGCGCCGCGCTCGCGCTGTTCGATCGTGCACGTCGATCCGTAGCCTTCGAGACGAACGTGCTTCGCGACGATCGAGGCCTGGTCGCTGTCGATGCCATAGCGGATCACACGGCGGGTGAACCGGGGCATTACGGCGCAGAGCTCCGCGTCATCGGCGCACGCCACCACGGCGCCGTAGAACGGCACCTTGTTGGCGAAGTCGGCGAAGGCCTGCTGCAAGTCGGCGAAGCTCCCGTACGCGTCCATGTGTTCGCGATCGATGTTCGTGATCACCGCAATCGACGGTGACAGCTTCAGGAACGAGCGATCGCTCTCGTCCGCTTCCGCCACCATGTATTCCCCGCGTCCCAACCGCGCATTGCTGCCGAACGCGCTCAACCGGCCGCCGATCACCGCGGTGGGATCAAGCCCTGCCCGTTCGAGCACCAGCGCCACCATCGAGGTCGTGCTGGTCTTGCCGTGCGCGCCGGCGACCGCAATGCCGAAGCGCAGGCGCATCAACTCCGCGAGCATCTCCGCTCGCGGGATCACCGGGATGCCGCGCCGCGAGGCTTCCGCGACCTCGGGGTTCTCCGGCCGCACCGCCGACGAGTAGACGACGACGTCGGCATCGCCGACGTTGCCCGCGGCGTGGCCGGCCTGCACCGTCACGCCGAGCGACTCGAGACGGTCGGTCACCGGCGAGCGCTTCGCATCCGAGCCCGAGACGGCGTAGCCCAGGTTCGCGAGCAGCTCCGCAATGCCGCTCATGCCGATGCCGCCGACACCGACGAAGTGGATGCGCCTGGTCTTACCGAGCATTCGGGTCCTTCACTCCAGCCAGCATCTCCACTCGATCGGCGATCCGTTCGGCGGCATCCGGCCGCGCCAGCAGCTTCGCGGCGGCGCTCATCTGCCGCCGGCGGTCTGCGTTCTCCAACAGTCCGCGCAGCGCGTCACCGAGTGACGCCTGCAGCTCCCGCTCTTCGATCACCAGCGCCGCACCCGACCTGGCGAACACCTCGGCGTTCTTCCGCTGGTGGTCGTCCGTCGAGTTCGGCAACGGCACCAGGATCGACGGCGTTTCGGACGCGGCCAGTTCCGCGAGGGTCGTCGCCCCGGCGCGGCAGATGACCAGGTCCGCTGATTTCATCTCCCGGTCGATTTGGAAGATGAAAGCCTCGACCCTTGCTTCAACACCGGCGCGTTGGTACGCGTCGCGCACCAGATCCAGATCTCGTTCGCCGGTCTGGTGGGTGATCGCAGGGCGTAGCCCGGAGGCTGCCAGCCCCTGCGCTGCCGCCACCACGGCCACGTTGATCGCGTGCGAGCCCTGAGAACCGCCAAAGATCAGTACCCGTGCCGCATCTCGCGGCTGAGTGGTTCGATCATTCGCCTCCTCGTTCTGCGCCGGGAAGAACTCCGGACGCACGGGGTTGCCGGCCACAAATCCCGTGCCTGGGAAGTACGCCAACGCCGCGTCGAAATTCACGGCTGCCGCGCGCACGAACCGCGCGAGCAGACGATTGGTCACGCCCGGCAACGCGTTCTGCTCGAGCAGCATCGTCGGGTAGCCGGCGAGCGCCGCGAACGCGAGCACGGGTCCCGATGCAAAGCCGCCCACGCCGACGACCACGTCGGGACGCAGCCGCATCACGACGCGCGCGGCGTCGATGGCGGCAATGGGCAGCAGCAGAAATCCCTTCACGCGATTCACCGTCGACTTGCCCTTCAATCCAGCGACGCGAATCAGGTCGAGCGTGAATCCCTCGCGCGGCACGACGCGCGCCTCGATCCCCTGTGCCGTGCCGACAAACGACACCTGCGTCGCCGAATTGCGTCGCCGCAACTCGCGCGCCAGCGCGATCCCCGGGTACAAGTGCCCGCCGGTGCCTCCACCTGCGATCAGGATGCGCACCGGTCACGCGGCTCCCGTCTCCATTTGCGAGTGCTGCGAAATGTTCAGCAGCACACCGACGGCGAGCAGGTTCATCAGCATCGACGAGCCGCCGTTGCTGACGAGCGGCAGCGGGATGCCCTTGGTCGGCATCAGGCCAAGCACGACGCTGATGTTCACGAACGCCTGCAGCACCAGCATCAGCGTGATACCGAGCGCGAGGAACGACCCGAAGCTGTCCGGCGCGCGCATCGCGGTGCGCAATCCACGCCAGGCGATCACGCAGAAGCACAACACCACGAGCGTGGCGCCAATGAAGCCGGTCTCCTCCGAGATGACCGCGAAGATGAAGTCGGTATGCGGTTCCGGCAGGTAGAACAGCTTCTGCACGCCCTGCATCAGGCCCTTGCCAAACACGCCGCCCGTGCCGACGGCGATCAGCGACTGGATGATCTGGAAGCCGTCGCCCAGCGGATCCGCCCACGGATCCATGAACGTGAGCAGGCGCCGGCGACGATAGTCGGCCTGCATGAGGATCACGTAGAGCGCCGGCAACGCCACCAGCGCCGCTCCCAACAGGTAGCGGTAGCTGAGGCCGGCGGCGAACACCATCACGCTGATTACCGCCAGCAACGACACCGAGGTGCCGAAATCCGGTTCCAGCAGAATCAGGCCGACGAACAGGCCGACGATCATCCCGATCGGCAGCAGCGAGTAGCTCAGCTCATTGATGCGCGACATGCGGCGCTCGAGGATCATCGCGGTAAAGATGATCGCGGTCAGCTTGGCGAGTTCCGATGGCTGGATGCCGAAGCCGCCGATGCCAAACCAGCGGCGGGTACCGTTGATCGGCGCCCGGAACAGCACGGCGATGAGCATCAGCCCGACGATGGCGATCATGGCCCAGACGATCTTGTCGTTACGGTACGAGCGATAGTCGATGCGCATCACGATCGACAGCACGGCAATGCCGACCGCGGCCCACATCATCTGGCGGGTCACGAAGAGATAGGGCTGCTGAAAGCGCTCCAGCGCCACGAGCGCCGACGCGCTGTAGACCATGACGATCGACGCGCAGATCAGCGTCAGGATCGCCAGGAACAGCCACTTGTCGGATTGCAGTTTTCTCGCCATACCTATCTTTCCTGCGCCATCTCCGATGACGCGGCGCCGATCCGCAGCACCCTTGCCCGGCGTCGCCGGAACCTATAAAGTTCGTTGCCCTGCGCTCGATAACAGGGGTGCAAGCAGTCAGTAGTCGCCAGTCAGTCAGGGAATTGAGACACCAGCCTCGCAGACCGGGGCAGCCTGCGCTCCCAGCGACCAGCTCTCAATTGCCTCAAACCAGCTGACGACTACTCACTCCTTGCACCCGTCCCTCACTCGCTGACCAGCCGCCTCACTTCGTCCTTGAACTGACGGCCCCGGTCTGCGTAATCCGCAAACATGTCGAAGCTCGAACACGCCGGCGCGAGCAGCACCACGCCGTCGGGACCCGCCAGGTCGAAGGCGCGGCGCACGGCATCGCGCAGCGACTCGGCCTCCACCACCGGCACGGTGTCCTTCAGCGCCGCGCTCACCATCGACCGCGCTTCGCCGATCGCCACGACCGCGCGCCCGTGCGCGCGCAGTGGCGCGGCCAGGTCCGCGAAATCGCCGCCCTTGTACTTGCCGCCGATGATCGCGACCACGCCGTCGAAACTCTCGATCGACTTCGCGGCGGCATCGACGTTGGTGGCCTTCGAGTCGTTCACGAACCGCACGCCCGCTTTGGTCGCCACCAGCTCCATGACGTGCTCGAGGCCGCGGAATCCGTCGAGCGCCCTGGCGAGCGCTTCGCCCGTCGCACCGGCGAGGTGGCTGATGGTCGTCGCCGCCACCACGTTGCTCAACATGTGCTGGCCGTGCAGGTGCACGGCCGCCAGCGGCAGCAACGGGATGTCGCCTTCGGAAGTGCGGTGCCACACGAAGCCGCGGCCGACGTGCACATCCGCCGTGGGGTCTTGAACGCCGTAGCTCACCGTCCGGGCGCGCACATTCGTTGTCATGCGAGTGGCCTCCACGCTGTCGGCATTGACGACCGCCCAGTCTTCGGCGCGCTGGTTCTCGAAGATGCGCATTTTCGCGGCCGCGTACTCGGCCTCGTCCGAATGGCGATCGAGGTGATCGGGAGAAAAGTTGAGGAGCGCGGCGATCCACGGACGGAACGAGTCGGTGCTCTCAAGTTGAAAGCTGCTCGTCTCGATCACGTGAACGGTGTCTTCGGTCGACGCCTCGACCTGCGCGCTCACCGGGACGCCGATGTTCCCGCCCACCAGCACCCGCCTGCCGGACGCCTCGAGCATGCGTCCAACCAGCGTGGTCGTCGTCGACTTCCCCTTGGTGCCGGTGATGGCCACGATCGGACCACGCAACCAGCGCGACGCCAGTTCGAGCTCGCCGATGACGGGGACACCTGCCGCTTTCGCAAGCGTGACTTCCTGCATCGTCAACGGCACACCCGGGCTCATCACGATCAGGTTTGATGACGTGAACGTGTTGGCGTGATGCGCGCCGAGTTCGAGCCTGATGCCCGCACTCCGCAGTTCCGCCTCCTGCGGAATCTGCTGCTTGGCGTCGGTGAGCGTGACGACGGCGCCTCGCTTCGCCAGCAGCAGTGCCGCGGCGACACCACTCCTCGCGGCGCCCACGACCAGCACCTTCTGTCCGCTCACGGAAAAAGAAGTGGCCGTCATCGCAGCTTCAACGTCGTCAGGCTGAACAGCGCGAACAGGATCGCGACGATCAGGAAACGGGTGATCACTTTCGGCTCCGCCCAGCCGATCAACTCAAAATGGTGATGCAGCGGCGCCATCTTGAAGACGCGCTTGCCGCGCAACTTGAACGAGGCCACCTGGATGACGACGGACGCGGCCTCGAGCACGAAGACACCGCCGACGATCACCAGCAGCAACTCCTGCTTGATCAGGAGCGCCACGGTGGCGATCGCGCCGCCGAGCGCGAGCGAGCCCACGTCACCCATGAAGATCTCCGCCGGGTGGGCGTTGTACCAGAGGAAGCCGAGGCTGGCGCCGACCAGCGCGCCGCAGAAGATCGTCAGCTCCGCCGCCGGCTCGAAGCGCACGAGCAGCAGGTACTCAGCGAACACCCGGTGACCGGTCACGTAGGCCAGCGCCGTGAACGCCGCCGCCGCAACCGCGAACGTGCTGATCGCCAGGCCGTCGAGACCATCGGTGAGGTTCACCGCGTTGCTCCAGGCCACGAGGAAGAACATCGCGAACGGCACGTACATCCAGCCGAGGTCTGGAATCAGCTGCTTGAAGAACGGAAAGATCAGCCGCGTGTTGTAGAGGTTTTCGCTCGCCAGCCACATCAGCACCAGGCTGATGACGAGGCTGACGCCGAGCTGCAGCCCCATCTTGTAGCGCGGGCGCAACCCGCCCGACGATCGGCGGGTGATCTTCAGGTAATCGTCGAGGAATCCGATACCGCCAAACGCCGCGGTGGACAGTACCGCGATCCACACGAACGGGTTGGTGAGGTCCGCCCACAACAGCGTGGGCACAAGCGCCGCGACGAGGATCAACAGGCCGCCCATGGTGGGCGTGCCGGCCTTGGCGCGGTGCGACTCAGGACCTTCCTGCCGAATGACCTGGCCGATCTGGAATTCGCGCAGGCGGCGGATCAGCCATGGCCCCATCACGAGGCTGATGACCAGCGCCGTCATGCTCGCCGCGGCGGTACGGAACGTGATGTAACGCGCCACGTTGAATACCGAGACCTGCGGGTAGAGCGAGATCAGGAGGTGATACAGCATCAGCCGAACACCGCCGTGAGCTTTTCGACGACCAGATCGGTTCGCGTGCCACGCGATCCCTTGACCAGCACCACATCGCCGGAGGTCACCTGTCCGGCGATCACCGGCGCGGCATCCGTGCTGTTGGCAAAATGCACCACGCTGGCGCGCGGCAAGCCGGCCTCAATCGCCGCCTCGCCCATCAACCGCGCCGGCTCGCCGCCGATCGTGTAGAGCTTCGTCAGCTTGCTGGCCGCCGCAGCGCGGCCACAGTCGCGGTGCAGTGACTCGGAAAGATCACCGAGCTCGAGCATCTCGCCGAGCACGGCGATGCGGCGTGCCGCCCAGGCACGCGCGATCACCTCGAGCGAGCGCTGCAATGCCGACGGACTCGAGTTGTAGGAGTCGTCGATGACGGTGACGCCCTTCGGCAGGCGCAACACTGCGCCGCGGCGTGACGACGGCTTCAACCGGGCGGCGCACTCGACGATCGCGTCGAGCTCGATGCCCATGTCGAGGGCCACCGCCGTGCCGGCGAGCACATTCATCAGGTGGCCGCGGCCGAGCAGCGGGACCTTCAGCGGGCGCGTGCCGGCGGCGGTGACGAGTTCGGCCCGCGTGCCGTCAAGGCCGAGATCCTCGACATCGACCGCCCGGACGTTGGCGCGCTCGGACAATCCAAACGTGACGGTGCGTCCCGCAAACGACGGCACGCGCGTCATCACGCGGTCATCGTCGGCATTGGCGACGAGCAACGTCTCCGCCGACGCACCTTCCATGATTTCCGCTTTGGCATCGGCGATGGCATCCGCCGATCCGAAATGGCCGATATGGGCCTCTCCGACGTTCGTCCACACGCGGACCTCCGGCGTCGCCACGTCGACCAGCGTCCGGATTTCGCCCGCGTGATTCATGCCCAGTTCCATCACTGCCACGTCCGCCCCGTGCCGCAGTTCAAGGAGCGACAGCGGCAACCCGAGGTGGTTGTTCAAGTTCCCCGCGTTCTTCACCACGCGGTGTCGCGAGCCAATCAGCTCCGCGATCGTGTCTTTCGTCGTCGTCTTCCCTGCGCTTCCGGTGATGGCCACCACCGTTGCGCCCGACTGCTTCCTGACAAACTTCGCCAGGTCCTGCAGCGCCCGCGTCGTGTCCGCGACCTCGATGACGAACGACTCGCTGTCGTCACCCAGGTCGACCGGACGGCTGACGATGAGCCCGGCGGCCTTTCGCTTCGACGCGGCCTGCGCAAAGTCATGACCGTCGCGCTGAGCGACGATCGCAAAGAACAGGTCGCCCGATGCCAGCGTCCTCGAGTCGATCGAGAACCCGGTCACGTACCGGTCGTCGTCACCGGTCACCAACCGGCCGTTCATCGCCGCCGCGATCGTTCCCGCAGCCAGCGGAATTGGTCCGCTCACTACGCGCCTTTCGCCCGCCGCTTCGCGAGCGCGGTCCTTGCCACTTCGCCGTCGTCAAACGGCAACACGCGATCGCCGATCTGCTGGTACTTCTCGTGGCCCTTGCCGGCGATCAGCACCACGTCGCCGGGTGTCGCCATCGACACCGCGCGTTCGATCGCCGCGGCGCGATCGACCAGCGACTCGACGACCGGGGTGCGTGACGGCGCCTGGCTGCCCGCCGGGATGCCGCGCTCGATCTCCTCGATGATGCGCGCCGGATCCTCAGAGCGCGGGTTGTCCGAGGTGATCATCACGACGTCACTGAGGCGGGCGGCGACCATGCCCATGAGCGGGCGCTTTGAGCGATCGCGATCGCCGCCGCAGCCGAACACGGTGATCAAGCGCTTCGCCGACAGCGGCCGCGCCGTCTCGAGCAGGTTGCGCAACGCGTCGTCGGTGTGCGCGTAGTCCACGACCACGGTGACTTCGTCGGCAGGCTGCGACACCACTTCGAACCGGCCGGGAACACCCGACAGGCCGGCGATGCCCTGTTCGATCGCGGCGATCGGCACGTCGAGCGCCGCCGCCGTCGAGGCGGCCGCGAGGATGTTGTAGACGTTGGGGCGCCCGACGAGCTTCGACGTGATGTGAATCGCGCCCTTTGGCGAGCGAATGTCGAAGCGCAGGCCCGCCAGGGTCATCTCGATTGGCCCTGGTGTGTAGTCGGCGGTCGCGTTGATCGCGTAGGTCACCGGCCGAGAGGCAATCTCCACCAGCGCGGCACCACGGGGATCGTCCAGGTTGATCACCCCAGGCGCGCTGGCCGGAAGCATCTCGAACAGGCGGCGCTTCGCCGCGAAGTACGCTTCCATGTCTTCGTGGAAGTCGAGGTGATCGCGCGTCAGGTTGCTGAAGATGCCGGCCGCGAAGCGCATGCCGTCGACGCGCTTCAGCGCGAGCGCGTGCGACGAGACTTCCATCACCGCCGACTTGCCGCCGTGCCGCAGCATTTCGCTCAGCAGCTGCTGCACGTCCGGAGCTTCGGGCGTGGTGCGTGAGGCCTCGCGGTCTTCGCCGCCAATGCGATACGCGACGGTGCCCAGCATGCCGGCGTTCAGGCCGGCCGCATCGAGAATCGACGCGAGCAGATACGAGGTCGTCGTCTTGCCGTTGGTGCCGGTGACACCAACCACCGGCATGCGACGGCTCGGGTGGTCGAAGAAACGATCGGCCAGCAGTGCGAGCGAAAGGCGCGCATCGCTGACGCCGAGCCAGGGAATGGTGACCGCGTCGGGACGCGCCGATTCGGATACCACGGCGGATGCGCCGCGCGATGCCGCTTGCTCCGCGAAGGCACCGCCATCGGCGCGCAGCCCCTTCAGCGCCACGAACACGGCGCCGGGCACCACGCGGCGCGAGTCATAGGCAATCGCCGAGACCGGCGCATCAGGATTGATCCCCGCCGGTGGCTGAGCGATCGCCAGATCGCGCAGTGTCGCGATCACGTCGCCAAGGATCACCGTTGGTCTCCAGTGGCGGTTGCCCGTGGGAGATGACGACGATCGAGGACGAGGGTGCACGTGTCGCCCGCTTCGAACGGCGTGCCGGCCGGCGGATTCTGGTCGATCACGACACCGGTGCCCGTCATGCGGGCCGTGAGGCCGAGCCGCGCCAGTTCGCGAACGGCTTCTCGTGCGCTCAGGCCGCGCAGATCGGGAAGCCCGCCGTCGGCCATGTTCGCGGTCATCGCCACCACGGTGGGCTGGCCGACGGCAGCGACGGGCGCGACCGGCTCCTCCTGGCGGCGCGCCACGATCACCGGCGGCGCGGGATTGATGGTTGGCGTCACACCCATGTGGCGCAGGCTCGCATCCGCGATGCGCTTCCAGATCGGCGCGGCGATGGCGCCGCCGGTGTCGCCGCCAACGCGGGGCGAGTCGAGCATCACGATGATCGTGAAGCGCGGTTCGCGCGACGGCACAAAGCCGACGAAGGAGACGTTTTGCTGCGCCTGTGAATAGCGGCCGTTGACGAGCTTGTCGGCAGTACCGGTCTTGCCGGCGACGGTGTAGCTGACCAGCCGCGAACCCTTGCCGGTGCCGTCGGTGACGACGCGCTCCATGATGCCGGTGAGCGTTGCGGCGGTTTCAGGAAGGATCGCCTGCCGGACCGCTTTCGGCTCCACTGCCGTGCGTTGCGATCCCTTGATGATCGCGCGCACGACATGCGGCTGGTACAACGTGCCGCCGTTGGCCACGGCGCTCGCGGCCGCGGCCATCTGCAGCGGCGTCACAGCGACCTGGTATCCCATCGACACCGAAGCCAGTGCGCTGTCGTTCAACTTCGCCGAGTCCCACACGATGCCAGGACTCTCACCGGGAAAATCGGGAGACGATGCGCGGCCGAAGCCGAAGCGGCGAATGTAGAGTCCCATTCGCTCCGCGCCGATCTTCAAGCCGACCTTGATCGCCCCGACGTTGCTCGACTTGACGATCACATCGGTAAACGACAACGGACCGTAGTCGTGGCCCATGTCCGTGATCGGTTTGCGTCCCGGGAACTTGATGACGCCACCCTGCGTGTCGATGATCTCGTCGGGCGTGATGACGCGTTCCTGCAGCGCCGCCGAGGCGGTCACCAGCTTGAACGTCGAGCCGGGCTCGTAAATGTCCTGCACCGCGCGATTGCGGCGGGCGGTCTCCGGCGCGGCCGCATACTCGTTCGGATTGAACGTCGGATAGCTCGCCATCGCCAGGATCTCGCCGCTGTGCGGATCCATGACCACGGCGGTGCCGCCGTCGGCGCGCGATGCCTCCACGCCGGTGCGCACTTCGCGCTCGGCGATGTACTGCAGGTGCTCGTCGATGGTCAGCTCGATCGAACCGCCGGCGGTCGGCGAACGTTCGAGGCGGCTGAAGACGTGACGTCGCGCATCGGTCTGCACGAGCAACTTGCCTTCACGGCCGCGAACCGTCTTGTCGTAGGTGGCTTCGAGGCCGCCCAGGCCGACGTTGTCCACGCCGACGTAGCCGAGCAGGTGCGCGGCGAGTTCGCGATTCGGATAGAAGCGCTTGCTTTCCTTGCGGAAGGCAATGCCATCGAGCTGCAACGCGGCGACGCGCTTGGCCTGCAGCGGTGTCGCGCGCCGGCGCACGTAGACGAAGGCGCGGTTGGTGGCGAGCCGGTCCTTCAGCTCGTCGCGCATCTTCTTCGTGCAGTCGTCGAGCGCATCGCAGATCGCCGCCGCGGTCTTCGCCGCGTCGGTGATCTCCGTCGGCACCGCGTAAATGGTGTCGGCGTCCACGCTGTAGGCGAGCAGGCGGCCGTTGCGGTCGAAGATCTCGCCGCGCTTGGCCGGCGCGGGCACGGTGCTCATCTGCTGACGCTCCGCCCGCGCCACCAGGTCGGCGTGCTGGCCGACCTGCAGCACCAGCAGGCGCACCTCGATGGCAAGCGCCCAACAGGCAAGCACCGCCGCGGCCACCATGAGGCGGCTCTTCAGCGTCGTGCGCCAGGAGGGATCAGGCTGAACGGCCACGTCAGACTCGTGTGTCGGTTACCGGGATGCGACCACGGACTTGGCCGGCGGAGCCGGCGGCGTCACACGTTCGAGCACCACGGCTTCGTTGTCGCCGGGCGCCACCATGCCGAGGCGTTCGGTCGCCAGCTTCTCGATGCGCTGCGGCGCGCGCAGCGTTTCCATCTCGAGCCGCAGGTGGCGGTTGATGTCGTGTTCGGCCGCGCGGTCGCGCTGCATCTGCTCGAGGCGGTAGCCGTGACGCAGCAGCTCGAAGTGCTGCCACGCGGAGAACAACAACGCCAGCACGAGCACGACGCCGATGCCGAGCGACTGCCACAGATCGCGCAGCCTCCGCTCATCGACCTCGCGGACGATCTGGTTGTTGCGGAAGTCCTTCCGAATTTCGTATTCGAAGGTTCCTGCCTTGTCCATGCGCCCCCTTTATCCCGCCGTCGCTCCCTGAGCGAAGGCGGACTTACCGAACTCGAACGGCGGCGCGCAGCTTGGCGCTGCGCGCGCGCGGATTAGCGTCGGCCTCGGCGTCCGAGGCCACCACCGGGTGCTTCGTCAGCACCTTCACCAAAACGTCGCCCGCCTCGTATTGCGGGGCGCCCCGTTCGTCGAACGAACGCGGCCGCGACAACGTGCGGAACGTGTGTTTCACCACGCGGTCTTCGAGCGAGTGAAACGCAATCAGGGCGATCCGGCCACCGCTCTCAGAACCACTGCACTGCAGTCGCTCTACGGCTGAGCCGATAAACCGATCGAGCCCATCCAGCTCGCGGTTGACCCAGATGCGAAGCGCCTGGAAGGTACGCGTCGCTGGATCGATCCGCTGCCATGTGCGTGCGGCCACCGCGCGCCGCACGATCTCCGCCAGGCGCCCCGTCGTCTCGATGCGCCCGTGCTGGCGCGCCGCCACGATGGCGCGCGCCACCTGCCGCGACCGCCGCTCTTCACCGAACTGGTAGATCGCGTCGGCGAGTTCCGTCTCGTCGGCGCGATCGATCAGCTCGGCCGCGGTCTCGCCCGTCGTGCGGTCCATCCGCATGTCGAGCGGTTCGTCGCGGCGAAAACTGAAGCCGCGTCCGTCGGCGTCGAGCTGCATCGACGACACGCCGAAGTCCGCGAGCAGCCCTGCCACTTCGGTCACACCGTGGGCGTCGAGCACGCCCGCCAGGTCGCGATAGTCGGCGTGCACGAGCGTGACGCGATCGCCAAACGATGCCAGCTCCGCGCGCGCAATCGCCAGCGCGTCGGTGTCACGATCGAACCCGATGAGCCGCGTCGCGCCGCCTTCGAGCAGCATGCGCGCGTGGCCTGCGAGGCCCACCGTGCAGTCGACGAAGGTGCCGCCGCGCTCCGGCTGCAGGAGCGTCCGCACCTCGTCGAGCAGTACCGGAACGTGTTGCTGTTCCGGCACGCGTCAGATCCCGAAATCGGAAAGCGCCTTCGCGTCGTCGTCGGTGAATGGCTCCGCGGAGAGCTTCGCGACGAGACGCTCGTGGTTCCAGACCTCGAGAAAACTCTGCTGGCCCAGCACGTCGACTTCACCGGTGATCTGCGCGCTGTCGCGCAGCCGCGGATGAATCACGACGCGTCCCTGCACGTCGAGTTCGCCGACCTGGCCGTAAAAATTCACGCGATCGAGAAAACGCTGACGCGCGGGATTCGTGGAGGGGACCTGGGCGAGCCGGCGTTCAAGTTCTGCCCAGACCGGCATGGGATAGATGCGTACGGACTGGCCCGTCAGGCTCGTCACGAACAGCTCCGAACCGTGATTTTTTTGAATCACCGCCCGAAACGCGTTGGGAACCTTGAGCCGGCCCTTATCATCGATCTTCGCCGGCGAATTGCCCCTGAGCACGCCGATAGCTCCACTACTCTCCACAAAAATCCACTCGGATAGTAGAGGGCGCGGTTGGCAAAGTCAACGCCGAAGTGCGTTAAACCTTTGACAGTTATGGCGTTACGCTTTAGTTTCGCCATCAACTTTCAGGCGTGTCAAATTTTTGACTACTACATTTTGATAAGAGGCGAAGGGACGGTAACCTATCTGGCGATGGCCGCGCCCCAAACCGTCACGATTGTCCTGCCGGCATTCAATGAATGCGCGAGCATCGGCGCGGTGATCGGATCGCTGAAAAGCGCGGCAGCGTGGCACGAGATCCTCGTCATCGATGACGGCTCGACCGACGACACCAGCGCGGTCGCCGCCGCCGCTGGTGCACGCGTCGTGAGACACCCCTACAACAAGGGAAATGGCGCCGCGGTCAAGACGGCGATTCGCTCCGCCACCGGCGAGTGGCTCATGGTGGTCGATGCCGACGGCCAGCATGGACCCGACGATGTGCTGCGGGTCGCGGGGCGCCTGGGGGAGTTCGATCTCGCCATCGGCGCGCGTGATCCCGGGACGCAGGCGACGCTCGGCCGGCGCGCCGGCAACGCGGTGCTCAATGGCCTGGCGTCGTACCTCACCGAGCGGCCGATTCCCGACCTGACATCAGGCCTGCGAGGCGCGCGCAGGGAGCACCTGCTGGAGTTCATTCACCTCCTGCCAAACGGCTTTTCGACACCGACGACAACCACCCTCGCCTTCCTCAAGGCGGGGTACAATGTTGTCTTCGAACCCATAAGCGCGCGCGAGCGAATCGGTACGTCAAAGATCCACTTCGCGAGCGACGGCGCCAAGTTCTTGCTGATCTTGCTTAAAGTCATCACCATCTTCAGCCCGCTGCGAATATTCGCCCCCATCAGCGCAGCCGCCTTCGCGGTTGGCGGGGCCTATGGCGCGTGGAATTTCATCTACCACTCGCGGATCCCGAACGGCGCGGTGCTGCTGCTGATGTTTTCGGTGATGGTGCTGCTGGTCGGCCTGGTCTCGGAGCAGATTGCGGCGCTGCGGTTCGAGGGCCGGCGATGAGAACACTGGTCCTGATTCCGACCTATAACGAGAAGGACAACATCCCGATTCTCGTGAAGGACCTGATGACGATTCCCGGCGTGCACGTCATGGTGCTCGACGACCAGTCGCCTGACGGCACCGGGAAAGTCGCCGATCAGCTCGCCGCCGAATATCCGGGCCGCGTCTTCCCGCTGCACCGTACCGGCCAGCGCGGCCTCGGCGTGTCGTACCTCGAAGGCTTCCATCGCGCCATTGCCAGCGACTTCGATTTCGTCGGGCAGATGGACGCCGACCTCTCGCACGATCCGAAATACCTGCCGGCCATGATCGAGGCCGCCTCGAAGAGCGCCGACCTGGTCATCGGCTCACGCTATCTGAACGGCATCAGCGTCGTGAACTGGCCGCTGCGACGCATCATCCTGAGCCAGTTTGCCAACTTCTACATTCGCACCGTCACCGGCCTGCAGCTGCGCGACATCACCACCGGGTATCGCATCTGGCGGCGCACATCGCTCGCCAAGCTGCCGCTCGACCGGATCGTGTCGGACGGCTACGCGTTCCTGCTCGACGTGACCTTCATGGCGGCTGATGCCGGCCTGCGCATCGAGGAGTCGCCGATCATCTTCGTCGAGCGCCGCCAGGGCGCGTCGAAGCTGTCGAGCGGTGTGCTGATCGAGTCGCTGTTCACGCCGTGGAAGCTGATCCTGCGTCACGGCCGGATCCGGCCGCGGCGTCCGAACGGATCGCAGTAGGGTGGGGCGCATGCCAGGCCTGAGCGTGTTCTTCCCGGCGTACAACGATGCCGGCACCATTGCCAGCCTGGTGATCACCTCGGTCAAGGTCGCCGCCACTCTCACCGACGATTACGAAGTGATCGTCATCAACGACGGCAGCAAGGATGACACCGCCAGGATCCTCGACGAACTGGCGCGCATCTATCCCGATCACGTTCGGGTCGTGCACCACCCGAAGAACCGGGGCTACGGCGGCGCCCTGCGCTCCGGCTTTGCGACCGCGAGCAAGGAGCTGGTGTTCTACACCGACGGCGACGCGCAGTACGACCCGACCGAGATGACGCTGTTGTGGGAACAGATGCGCGACGACGTCGACTGGGTCAACGGCTGGAAGATCAGCCGCTCCGACCCGATGCATCGCATCGTCATCGGGCGCCTCTACCATCACTACGTCAAGACGCTGTTCGGCCTGAAGGTGCGCGACGTCGACTGCGACTTCCGGTTGATGCGACGGCGCATCTTCGACGTGGTCCGTCTCGAGAAGGACAGCGGCGTGATCTGCCTCGAGATGATGAAGAAATTCCAGGACGCGGGCTTCCGCGTCGCGGAACAGCCGGTGCACCACTATCACCGCGCGCACGGCCAGTCGCAGTTCTTCAACTTCCCTCGCGTCCTCCGCACGCTGCTCGACGTCCACAAACTGTGGTGGCAACTGGTCGTGCGCCGCACGCATCTCAAGCACCAGGCCGCCGCGGCGGCGGCCGGCGCCGGCGCCAAACGCGGATGAGCGCGAACTTCTACAACGGCCGCCGCGTGATGATCACCGGCGGGCTCGGCTTCATCGGCAGCAACCTCGCGCACCGGCTCGTCGAGCTCGGCGCCGACGTGCTGCTCGTCGATTCGCTGATTCCCGACTACGGCGGCAACCTGTTCAACATTGCCGGCATCGAGGACCGCGTCAAGGTCAACGTGGCCGACGTTCGCCAGGCCAGTACCATGAACTACCTGGTGCAGGGCCGCGAAGTGATCTTCAACCTCGCTGGCCAGGTCAGCCACATCGACAGCATGCGCGATCCGCACACGGATCTCGAGATCAACTGCCGCAGCCAGTTGACGTTGCTCGAGGCGTGCCGTCATCACAATCCGCGCGCGAAGGTGATCTACGCCAGCACGCGGCAGATCTACGGCAAGCCCGACGAGCTGCCGGTCACCGAACGGCACCTCGTGCGGCCGACCGACGTCAACGGCATCAACAAGGCAGCGGGCGAGTATTACCACCTCGTCTACAACAACGTGTTCGGCGTTCGCGCGTGCGCGCTGCGGCTCACCAACGTCTACGGCCCGCGCCAGTTGCTGCGCCACAACCGCCAGGGCTTCATCGGCTGGTTCGTGCGGCTGGTGCTCGAGAACAAGGAGATCCAGGTCTTCGGCGACGGCTCACAGGTCCGCGACTTCGTCTACGTGGATGATGCCGTCGAGGCGTTTCTTGCCGCCGGCGCCACCGACGCCGTCAACGGCGAAGCCTTCAACGTCGGCGGCGAGGAACACATCTCGCACAAGGACCTCGTCGCCATGCTGGTCGAGATCGCCGGCACCGGCCGCCACACGTTCGTCGAGTGGCCCGCCGAGAAGAAGGTGATCGACATCGGCAGCTTCTACGCGGACTCGTCGTTATTCCGCGCGCGCACCGGCTGGACGCCCGCGGTGAAGCTGCGCGAGGGCTTTGCGCGAACGTTCGACTACTACCGGCAGCACCTGCCGCATTACGTGTCGCCAAACCAGTGAAGGTCCCATTCAACGCGCTGACGCTCACCGACGATGCCGCGGATGTGAAGACCGCAATCGATCGCGTCGTGGCGAGCGGCTGGTACATCCTCGGGCCGGAGGTCGAGGCCTTTGAGCGCGAGTTCGCCGACGCGTCGCGCGTGCCGCACGCGGTCGGCGTGGGCAACGGCACCGACGCGATCTTCCTGATCTTCCGCGCGCTCGACATCGGCCCGGGCGACGAAGTCATCACCTCGCCGCTGTCCGCCGCGTTCTCGGCGCTCGCCATCCAGATGGCCGGCGCGCGGCCGGTGTTCGCCGACATCGATCCCGATCGCCTGACCCTCGATCCGAAGGCGGTCGAGGCCGCGATCACACCGCGCACGAAAGCGATCATGCCGGTGCATCTCTACGGACAGCCCGCCGACATGCGCGCGTTCGAAGCGATCGCCTCGCGGCACAACCTCGCGCTCGTCGAGGACGCCGCGCAGTCGCAACTGGCCACATCGGACGGCCGCCCGGTCGGAACGATCGGCATCGCGGCCGCGACGAGCTTCTATCCGACAAAGAACCTGGGCGCGCTCGGGGACGGCGGCGCGGTCCTGACACGCGATGCCGCACTTGCGGAGCGTCTCAAGCGGCTGCGCAACGGCGGTCAATCGAAGCGCTATCACCACGATGAGCCCGGCGTGAACACCCGGCTCGACGAAATGCAGGCCGCGGTACTCCGTGCGCGCCTGAAGCGGCTTCCGGCCTGGACCGATCGCCGCCGTGCCATCGCAGCGCGCTATCGTGCCGCCCTGACGACGGGGAACGTCGCCGTGCCGCGCGAATGTGATTCAGGTCACGTCTATCACCTGTTCCCGCTGCTGACCACGGCCCGGGATCGATTCCAGGCCCACATGGCTGCCGAAGGGGTCGAAACGCTGATCCACTACCCCATTCCGATCCCACGTCAGCCGTCGATGCAGCGCGAGACCCCCGCGAGCTGCCCGATTGCGGACCGGGTGTGCTCGCAAGTCGTGTCGCTGCCGATGTATCCGGCCCTCTCCGAGCCGGCCGTCGACGCGGTCGCCACCGCCGCGGCGGCTTTTCGCGCCTAACTGACGTCTAACCTGTTGTCCCAAACCGGGCGCGGCCGATCGTGGCCGGCACCGCGGGCGTATACTGGACAGACACGTTTTCCATGCGTCACACCCTTCTCTCCGTTGCACTTTCGGTCGTGATGGCCGCGCCTGCGTTCGCGCAGCAGCTGAAGCTCGATTTCCATGGCGGGCTGGTGACAGTGGAAGCGACGAACGTGCCGGTCCGCACCGTCCTCACCGAATGGGGCAAGGTCGGCGGGACCAAGATCGTTGGTGCGGAACGCATCAGCGGTGCACCACTCACGCTGAAGCTCGTGAACGTCAGCGAGGCCAAGGCCCTCGAAATCATCCTTCGCAGCGTGGCCGGCTACATGGCGGCGCCGCGCGCGACGATGGCCGCCGGCCCGTCGATGTACGACCGCATCTTGGTGATGGCGACCAGTTCCGCTCCGGCCCCTGCGGCGCGTCCCACCCCCGGTCAACCAAACGGCGCATTCAACGGGACACAACGCTTTGTTCCGCCGCGCCAGCGCGCGGAACAGCAGGAGCAACCGGAGCAGGATGAACCCGAGGAGCGGGACGAGAATCCGCCGAATCCGCCGGTGTTCACCTTCCCCGCCCCGGGCTCGCAGAACGGATTCTCGCAACCCGGTCAGTTCAACGGTTCGCCCGGCGGCCAGGGCATGATTGCGAACCCGAGCGCGCCGACACAGGGCATCACTATCAATCCAGCCACGACTCCAGGGCAGCAGACGCCCGGGATGCCGGCTGGCGCCTCAACGCCCGGCATGGTGGTACAGCCGCCGCAGCCTGGTGCGGTTCGTCCTCCCGGCGTAAAACAGTAACAAGCAGCAAGTAGCAAGAATGCCGGAGAGGGATGTCATACTTCCCTGAGGCGTAGCTGTGTCTTGCTACCTGCTACTTGATACGTGCTACTTCCGTGATGGCGGACATCGAACGATTCACTCCCGACGATCGCAAAGGCATCGAGCAGCTGCATCGCCGCACGCTCGGCAACGAAGCCGCCGATCGCCTGCGCCTGCACTGGGACTGGGCGCGCCGCAATCCCGCCAACGGTGTCGAGCCTCCCTACTGGGTGGTTCGCGAAGGGCCAACGCTGATCGCAGCCTCGCCGCTGACACCGGTGCGCGTGTCGGTGACGGGCCACGACGTTGCGGGCACGTGGAGTTCTGATCCGCTGGTCGTCGCCGAGCGGCAGCGCCAGGGGCTTGGTGGGGCCTTGCTCCGCGCGTGGGATCGCGGCACGGGCGTGGCGCTTGGCGCGTCGCTGTCCGACGCCACGCGCGGCAAGCTCGACGAAATGCGGTGGCCGAAGTCGCAGCCGCTGCCCTGCCTGGTCAAGCCGATCAGCCGCCGCGCACTGCGCATCCCGACCTGGCCCGTCGCGATCAACCGTCTCGTCTCCGCGATCGCGCTCCCGGTCGTGCGGGTCGTCTCGCGAACGCAGCCGCTGAAGGAAGAAGTCGAGGTCGTGCGCCGCTTCGATGCGAGCGCCGATCGGCTGTGGGAGAAGCTGTCAGGCCGCTTCGCGCTGGCCGTCCGCCGCGACGCGCGCTACCTCAATTGGAAGTACGCCGAGCCGCCGCACGTGCGCTACGCGATCGCGATGTTGCGCCGCGGCGAGGACGTGGAAGGCTACGTGGTGTACCGCCACTTCCGCGAGCCGCAGGGGCGCGTCACGCAGATCGTTGACCTGATGGCGGACCCGGCCGACGAGCGCGGTATCAAGACGCTGGCGCGCTGGGTCGATCGCGAAGCGCGCATGAACGACTCGGACAAGATCCGCTGTCATCTCACCAACGGGGCGTTCCGGCGCGTGCTGCGCCGCTCGGGATACTTCGTGGTCAAGTCCGGCATCGACCTGACCGTCAAGGTGAACGCGGTCACGGTGCCGAAGGGCTTTTACGATTCCGCAGATGAGTGGCATTTCACTCTCGGCGACGGGGACATGGACCACTAGATTTCGGATTTCGGATTTCGGATTTCGGATTAAAAGGACGGATAGCAGATGTCTCTCGAACACACGCTCAGCGCCGACATCGTCACGGCGATGAAGGCCAAGGATCAGACGAAGCTCACCGCGCTGCGCATGCTGAAGACGGCGTTGACCAACAAGAGCATCGAAAAGGGCCGCGCGCTGGAAGGCGCCGAGGAGCTGCAGGTCGTGTCGATGCTCGTGAAGCAGCGGCGCGATTCGATCGATCAGTTCACGAAGGGTGGTCGCCAGGACCTGGCGGACAAGGAGCAGGCCGAGATCCTCATCCTCGAGGCTTACCAGCCGGCGGCGGCCTCGGACGACGAGATCGCGGCCGCGGTAGCGGCGGCCATCACGGAAACCGGCGCCAGCAGCGCCAAGGACATGGGCAAGGTCATGAAGGCGGTCATGGTGACGCTTTCGGGTAAGACCGTTGACGGCAAGAAGGTCAGCGAAGCCGTCAAGGCGCGACTCGCCTAACCTATTCGACCGAGGTATGGCGAAGCCGTCCGGCGGAGGCCGGACAAAAAAATTGGGGCATCTCACTGTTCAGTAAGAGCCCCAAGGAGGATGGTGAGAGGCTGACTAGGCCTTTCAAATGTATAGACGGTCGACCCCGGCTAAATGTTTGCCTCCCGTTTGTAAAGTCTGTGAAAAGTGGTGTGACGAACCGCATGCTACGCTTTTGACACCTGATGACCGATTCTGACAGTCCCGCTGAAGCTCCAAAGAGCCAAGGCGGGCGTGCCACGCCGAAGCCTGCTGGCGAAGGCGGGCATCAACGCCTGGCCCGTTCGGCCGGAGTCTTCGGGCTGGCGACCATCACGAGCCGCATTCTTGGGCTGGCGCGCGAGCAGGTCATGGCGTACTACTTCGGCGCCGGCGACGCGAACGACGCGTTCCGCGTGGCGAGCCGAATCCCCAATCTCGTTCGAGACCTGTTTGCGGAAGGCGCGATGAGCGCCGCCTTCATCCCCACTTTTACCCGGCAACTGACGCTGCAAGGGCGCGAGCGCTCGTGGCACCTGGCCAACTCGGTGATCAACTCGCTGCTGCTGGTCACCGGCGTGATCGTTGTGATCGGGATGATCTTTGCCGGCCCCCTCGTCCGGCTTTACGCCAGCGAGTTTGCCGATGTGCCCGGCAAGATCGAACTGACGATCTACCTTGCGCGCATCGTGTTCCCCTTCCTGACGCTGGTCGCGGTTGCGGCCGTGCTGATGGGGATGCTCAATTCGCTCGGTCACTTCTTCGTGCCGGCCCTGTCGCCGGCAATGTTCAACGTCGCCGGCATCCTGATGTCGGTGGCGCTGATTCCGTTCGCGCCATCGCTCGGCGTCGAGCCAATCACGATCGTGGCCGTGGCCACCCTGGTGGGCGGCATCGGCCAGCTGGTGATCCAATGGCCGCCGCTGTTGAAAGAAGGGTTCCGCTATCGCCCCGTGCTCGACTTCCGGGACGAGGGCCTGCACCGCGTGCTGTTGCTGATGGGGCCGGGCACGCTCGGCATGGCGGCGACGCAGATCAACGTGTTCGTGAACACCGTGCTGGCCACGGGCCAGGGCACGGGCGCGGTGTCGTGGCTCGACTTCGCGTTCCGGCTGATGTACCTGCCGATCGGGTTGTTCGGGGTGTCGATCGCCACCGCGGCGACGCCGGCGATCTCGCGGATGGTCGCCGAGAAGAACTTCGATCGCATCCGCTCGACGCTCGCCAACGCGCTTGGCCTGATGCTGCTGCTCAACCTGCCGGCCACGGTCGGCCTGATCGTGCTGGCCCGCCCCATTGTCGCCGTCATCTTCGAGCACGGCGAGTTCACGCCGGCGGATACGATCGCGACGGCCGCCGCACTGCAGTTGTATGCAATCGGGTTGATCGGTTATTCGATCGTCCGCATCATCTCGCCGACGTTCTACGCGCTTGGCCGCAGCCGCATTCCGGTGATGGTCTCGGCCGCCTCGGTCGTCGTGAATGTGGTGCTGAACGTCATGCTGGTGCGCAGCATGGGTTACCGCGGTCTGGCGCTTGGCACCTCGATCACCGCGATCGTCAACGCCGCGCTGCAGATGTACTTGCTGCGCCGCGAGATCCAGAGCCTCAATGGCTCGAAGATCGCCGCGTCGTTCGCGCGCGTGATCGTCGCCTCGGCGATCATGGGCGTCGCGACGGCACTGGCCTACAACACCCTGCTTGGGCTGATGCCGGGTGACAGCCTGGCGATGCAGATCATCCGGTTGTTCCTGACCATCATGATCGCGCTGGCGACGCTGACGGCGGCGGCGCAGATCCTGCGTATCCAGGAGTTCGGCGAGGCGCGCGACCTGGTGCTCGGCAAGTTCAAGAGGATGGTCGGTTGACGGAACGCGACACCGCGAACACCACTCCAGGCTGGTTCGGACTCCATCCCTCGATCTGGAAGGTCGCCTCGACGCACATCGTCGTTGACGCGTACACCAACATCTACGCGCCGATGCTGCCGCTGCTGATCCCGCACCTGGGGCTGTCGCTGGCCACGGCTGGAACGCTGGCGATGTGCTTCCAGCTGGCGAACTCGGTGTCGCAGCTCGCGTTCGGCGCGCTCGCGGATCGCTGGCGGCCCCGCGTGCTGCTGATCGCCGGTCCGCTGCTCGCCGTGATCGTGCTCAGCCAGATCGGGCTCGCGACGACGCCGCTGCAGCTCGGCGCGATCCTCGTGCTGGGCGGACTCGGCGGCGCGGCGTTCCATCCGCCGGCGGCCGCGCTGGTCTACAAGATGGCGGACCATCGCAAGGGGCTGGCGATGTCGGCACATCTGTCCGGTGGCTCGCTCGGCTTCGCCGCTGCGCCCGTGCTGTTCGCGCCGTTCATCGCGTCGATGGGCCTCGGGTATTCGCCGCTGATCATGATCCCCGGGCTGATCGCGCTGGCGTTCACGCTTCGGCAGACGCCGGAGATGACGCGTCCGAAGTCGCACGAGCGATCGACGTGGGCCACGCTTCGCCCCGCCGCCACGCCGTTGTCGCTGCTCTACTTCACGATCGTGCTGCGCACCGCGACGACCTACGGCTTCATGACCTTTACGCCGACGCTGCTCACGCAACAGGGCTTCACGATCGGCGAAGCGAGCTCCGCGGTGTCGTTGTATCTCTTCGCAAGCGGCATTGGCGGATTCCTCGGCGGACCGCTCGCCGACCGCATCGGCGCGCGCACGGTGATCCTCTGGTCGCTGATCATCGCGGTGCCGTTCATGGCGGTGGCGCCGCATCTGCCGCCGCTTGGCTTCACGGCCATGCTGGCGATCGGGGGACTGCTGTTGCAGTCGACCCTGCCGATCAGCGTGACGTTCGCGCAGACCTTCGTGAAGGGTGGCGCGGCGACCGTGTCGTCGCTGATGATGGGGTTCGCATGGGGCATGGGCAGCCTGACAGTGCCGCTGATCGGCATGGGCGCCGACCGCTTCGGGATTCAGCCGACGCTCGCGGTCGTCGCCTTCATCCCGCTGCTCGCGGCGGCGCTGGCGTGGCAGCTTCCGGAGCGGGGCATGCACTGTGTCGAGCCGAAGGTAGATCCGCTCCCCTGATCCCCGCTCGCTGGCCCCCGTTCCCTGTTACGATCAGAAGGTGGCACGCTATCCCTCATCGGGCGCCAGCTACTCCTTCGGGCCCGGCCCCATGACGCCGGCAGTGAAGCTGCTGATCATCGCGAACGTGGTCGTGTTCGTGCTCAACATGATCGTCGGCGAAATGATGACGCTGCGGCTCGGATTGTCGCCGCAGGCGGTGTTCGAACAGTTTGCGCTGTGGCAGCCGTTCACCTACATGTTCCTGCACAGCACCAGCAGCTTCGGCCACATCCTGTTCAATATGCTGGGTCTGTGGATGATCGGCACCGACCTCGAGCGCACGTGGGGCACGCGCTTCTTCACCAAGTACTACTTCATCACCGGTCTCGGCGCGGGTGCGACCAGCCTGCTGCTCGCGCTGTTCTCGAACACCTTCTACTACTCGGTCACCGTCGGCGCGTCGGGCGCGATCTACGGATTGCTGCTGGCGTTTGCGATGTACTTTCCGCATCGCCAATTGATCCTGCTGATCTTCCCGGTGCCGGCGCGCCTGGCCGTCACGATTCTCGGCGCCATCGCATTTCTGTCCGCAATGGGCGGTCCGGGTGGCGGCATCGCCCACACCGCGCACCTGGGCGGGCTCGTGGTCGGCTATCTGTATTTGAAGATGCTGCGTTCCCGTCCGATGGACGAAGTGAAGTATCGCTACCTGCGGTGGAAGATGGGCCGCGCGCGCAGCAGGTTCGATGTCTACTCAGGCGGCAAGTCGGACGACATCGACGAAGAGTGGAAGAAAGAGTGGAAGAAACACATCCACTAGCGTGGAAGTGAGAAGTGAGAAGTCAGAAGTACCGAGCGGGCTTGAAGCCAGACACAGGCCCGATCAGGTATCCCGGGAAAGCCTCCAACGCTTCGTTGTAGCTCCGCACGTGCCGGTTGTAGACGTTCTTGATTGCGTCGTTTGACTGGTCAGCTTCGAGCCGTTTCCACGCCAGCTTGACCTGTATCTGAAGTCCGAGCAGTCGTCGGTAACACGTGAGCGCATAGGCGCCCACGGCGGCGAAAAAGACGAGAGTGAAGATGACATTCACTTTGCCTTCTCACTTCTCACTTCTCACTTCTCACTTCTCACTTCTCACTTCTCACTTCTCCGTGGGCTTATCGAAGAAGTACTTGTCCGAGCCGTCCAGCCAGTCGTGGCGGATCGGGCTGAAGATGTCCATCTCGAACGTGTCGTCGATGGCTTCGGCCTGGTGCGGTACCCATGACGGAATGTGCAGCACTTCGCCTTCGCGGACGGTGATCTCTTCACCGTTGATCAGGAAGCGCAGGCCGCCCTGCAGCACGTAGGTCATCTGTTCGCTCTCATGCGAGTGCATGGGCACGATCGCGCCGCGCTTCAGGTAGATCTGCGTGACCATCTCGCGCTCGCCGGTGATGATCTTGCGCGAAATCATTTCGGTGACTTTCTCGAGTGCGATTTCGTCCCACCGGTAGAGGGTGACCGGCCGCTTGGTCTGCGAGGCGTCGAAAGGTGTGCTCATGTCTGTGAATGTCGCCTAATAAGTGTCTCGTGCCGTGAGAATTAGGGGCGAATTATAGCACCCGGCCGGGTGGTATAATTTTCAGCGCATGAAGGCTTCAACGCTCGCCTCCAGGCCTGACGCACGCAGCGATTCCAGCGCGCGTTGGGACGGCCTCACTTCTGAAGATCTGTTGCGGGCGTACCGCACGATGCTGCTCTCGCGGCGCATCGACGACAAGGAAATCCAGCTCAAGAACCAGAGCCTGATCTTCTTCCAGATCAGCGGCGCCGGTCACGAAGCCGTGTTGACCGCGGCCGGCCTGCACCTGCGCGCCGGCTACGACTGGTTCTACCCGTACTATCGCGACCGCGCGCTCTGCCTGCAGCTCGGCATGACGACGGAGGAGATGTTGCTCTCCGCGGTCGGCGCGAAGGACGACCCCAACTCCGGCGGACGGCAGATGCCGTCACACTGGGGCCACAAGAAGCTCAACATCCCCTCGCAGGGCAGCCCGACCGGCACACAGTGCCTGCAGGGCGTCGGAGCCGGCGAGGCCGGCATGATCTACGAGCGCGTCACCGCGATCACCGATCGCGCGGATCAATTCCACAGCGACGAGATCACCTACATCTCGATCGGCGAGGGCGCGACCAGTGAAGGCGAATTCTGGGAGTCGCTCAACACCGCGTGCACGCGATCGGTGCCGGTGCTCTACCTCGTTGAAGACAACGGCTACGCCATCTCGGTGCCGGTCGAAGTGCAGACGCCCGGCGGCGACGTGTCACGCCTGGTCGAGTCGTTCCCCAACCTGAAGTTGTGGCGGTGCGACGGCACCGATTTCCTCGAAAGCTATCGCACGCTCGGCGAGGCCGCGGCCTACGTGCGCCGCGAGCGCAAGCCCGCGTTCGTGCACGCCAAGGTGATTCGCCCGTACTCGCACTCACTTTCGGACGATGAGCGGTTGTACAAGACGACGGACGAGCGCAAGGCGGAGGCGCTGCGCGATCCGCTGACGAAGATGCGCGCGTTCCTGCTGAAGGAACAGATCGCCACCGAAGCCGAACTCGACGATGTGCTCGCGTCGGTCGATCGTGAAGTGGCGGCCGCAACGGATTTCGCGTTGAAGGCCCCGAAGCCGTCGGTCGACACCGCGACCTCGTTCGTGTTTTCCCCGGACGTCGATCCGACCTCCACGCAGTTCCTGACGAGCGCGCAGCCGGAAGGCAAGCCCGACACGATGGTCGGCGCCATCAACCGCACGCTCAAGGACGAAATGTCCCGCAACCCGCGCATCGTCATTTTCGGCGAGGACGTGGCGGATGCGAGCAAGGCGGCTTCGCTCGCGCACGTGCCCGGCAAGGGTGGCGTGTTCAAGGTCACGCATGGCCTGCAGAAGACCTACGGCGCCGATCGCGTATTCAACTCGCCGCTCGCCGAGGCCAACATCGTCGGACGCGCCGTCGGCATGGCCACCCGTGGATTGAAGCCGGTCGTCGAGATCCAGTTCTTCGATTACATCTGGCCGGCAATGATGCAGCTCAAGGACGAGATGTCCATGCTGCGGTACCGCTCGGCCAACAACTGGGCGTGCCCGATGGTTGTACGCGTGCCGATTGGCGGCTACCTGCGCGGCGGCGCCCCGTACCATAGCCAGTCGGGCGTCAGCATCTTCGCCCATTGCCCCGGTGTCCGCATCGTGTTCCCGAGCAATGCCACCGACGCGGCGGGCCTGCTGCGCACGTCGATCCGCTGCGAGGATCCGGTGCTCTACCTCGAGCACAAGCACCTCTATCGCCAGACCTACAACAAGGGCGCGTATCCCGGCGACAACTACATGATCCCGTTCGGCAAGGGATCGCTGCGCCGCGAGGGTACCGACATGGTGGTGCTGACATGGGGCGCGCTGGTGCAGCGTTCGCTCCTCGCCGCCCAGCAGGCGGAAAAGGACGGCATCAGCGTCGCGGTGTTCGACCTGCGGACGATCATGCCGTATGACTGGGACGGCATCGCTGAGTTGGTTCGGAAGACCAACAAGGTGATAGTGGCTCACGAAGACACCCTCACCTGCGGCTTCGGCGCCGAGATCGCGGCTCGGATCGGCGACGAGCTGTTCGAATACCTCGACGCGCCGGTGAAGCGCGTGGCCGCCCTCGATTGCCCGGTGGCCTACTGCCCCGACCTGGAAGAAAAGATCCTGCCGCAGTCGGCGGATGTCCTGGCGGCGATCAAGAAGCTGGCGGCTTACTAGCGAAGTGAGAAGTCAGAAGTAGGAAGTGAGAAGCCACGCTCCGATCTTCGCTTCCGTTCTTCTTCTCACTTCTCACCTCTCACTTCTCACTTCCGCACAGCGCCCTTCCCCAGGCGCCGTTCAAGTCCTCAAGTCCGTCAGCGCGCTTCCTCCGCACATCGCGGGGCTATTTCGCGAACCGATCGGCTGCAAGCAAACCGCGAACGGCGACTACTACGTATTCGATCGCCGCGGGCATACGGTGTACAGCGTCGATCGGTCCGGCAGCACGGCGCAGAAGCTCGTGCAGATCGGCGCCGAAGACGGACGCGTGATTGAGCCGAGCGCGTTCGATGTCGCGCACAACGGCAGCTTCGCCGTTGCCGATGCGCCGAACGGCCGCGAGCGCGTGCAGTTGTTCGATGCGGCAGGTGTGCGCACCGGCGGCTTCCTCTTGCCGGGCCGAGGCGTATCGCGCGTGGTGCTTGGATCGCTGTCGCTCAACGGCGTCGGCACGTTGTCGTACACCGGCCGCACGCTGCTCATGAGTCACCCGGAAAGCGGATGGTTGATGACCGAGTACGGACTCGGCGGCACGCCGCTGCGGTCGATCGGGCAACTCCGCAAGACCGGCCACGAGTCAGATCGCGACCTTCACTTCGCGCTCAATGCCGGCATCCCGATCGCCGATCCCAGCGGCGGGTTCTACTTTGTGTTCATGGCCGGCGCTCCGGCCTTTCGCAAGTACGACGCGACGGGCGAGCTGGTCTTCGAGCGCGTGATCCAGGGACGAGAGATCGATCCGCTGGTCGCCGCCATTCCCGATCGCTGGCCGCGCCGAACCGCCGGCGAGGTGCCGCTGGTGGCGCCGATCGTCCGGACAGCCGCGCTAGATCGCTCCAGCCGGCTGTGGGTGTCGTTTGTGGTGCCGTTCTCGTACGAGTTCGACGCGGGCGGAGAGAAGCTCCGGACGGTTCAGTTCCGGGCCGCGGGCATCGTCTCACCGTCGAGCTTGTGGTTCAGCGAGCGCGGACGTGTGCTGGTCACGCCTGGGTGCTATGAGTTTGCGCCCGGGTGATGCCGATACGACCGTAAGGTAAAATCATCAGTTCACGTCGATGATGCATTTCAGACATTGGGGCGCTCGTTCGGTGGTGACGGTGATGGCGGCCTTCGTGCTGTCGGTCGCGTCCTGCTCCAAGACCCCGGTGGCGCCAACGCCGCCGCCACCGGTCGTCACACCACCGCCCGTGCCCAACGCACCGTCGGTGTCGTGCGTCGAGGGGATCTCCCGTTCAACGGTCAGCGCAACGGGCATGGCGGTGACCTTCGATACTCCAACGGCGACCGACGGCCAGGGCACCGTCAACGTGGCGTGCTCGCCGGCATCGGGCCAGAATTTCCCGATCGGCAGCACACAGGTCACCTGCACCGCGACCGATGCACTCAGCCGAACCGGGTCGTGCACGTTCAGCGTCACGGTTTCCCGGCTTGCCACGCTGCAGAGCACGAAGTTCCTGGCTTTCGGTGACAGCATCACCGCCGGCGAAGTCTCCCCGGCGACCGCCACCGTCCAGAGCCTCCTGAAAGGCATCACCAAGAACGTCGTCGTGCCGTCGCTATCGTGGCCGACGGTGTTGCAGCAGACGCTGCGCGGGCGCTATGCCACGCAAACGTTCACGGTGGCCAACTTCGGCGTCTCGGGCGAACGCGTCGTGACGGCTCGCAGCCGGTTCCTCTCCGCGCTGACCACTGAACGGCCTGAGGTCGTGCTGTTGCTGCATGGCCACAACGACATCGCGGCTGGTGCGGACGGTGCGGCCAGCGGCGCCGCGGCCGAGCTGGAACAGATGGTGGCCGAAGCACGGCAGCGCGGCATGCGCGTGTATCTGGCCACGGTGCTGCCGGCGAGAACCGGCGGGACCACCAAGCCGATCCCGCAGCTCTACATCGACGACTTCAACGCCCGGCTCCGGATCATTGCGGCACGCCAGGCCATACCCATCGTCGACACCTATGCCGCGCTGCGGACGGACGTGACTCGCTACATTGGTATCGACGGGTTGCATCCGTCGGAAGCGGGATACGCGAAGATCGCAGATACGTTCTTCCAGGCCATCCAGACTAGTCTCGAAGTGCGATAGTCTGCCGCTGCGCCAGTGGTTGTAGCGGACCGTCTCACACGAATCTTCGGAGATCGCGTCGCGGTGCGCGATCTGTCGCTATCCGTGCGCGCCGGGGAAATCCTCGCGCTGCTCGGGCCCAATGGCGCCGGCAAGACCACGACGATGCGCATGCTGGCGGGGCTGATCATGCCCACCGCGGGCCAGGTCTCGATCAATGACATCCGTCTCACCGAGGCCACTGCGGGCCAGGCACGCGGTGCCGTCGGCCTGCTCACCGAGGCGCCCGGCCTGTGGGAGCGGCTGTCAGTTCGCGCGAATCTCCTCACCTATGCGCGCCTGCACGGCCTTCCGGACCCGAACGAGCGCGTCAATGAATCGCTCGCACAAGTGGAGCTGTCCGACCGCGCCGGCGATGCGGCCGGCACGTTGTCGAAAGGACTCAAGCAGCGCGTCGCCGTCTGCCGGGCTCTGCTGCACCGGCCGCCGGTCCTGCTGCTCGATGAACCGACCTCCGGCCTGGATCCTGCCAGCGCGCGGCATCTCCGCGATCTGATCAAGACGCTGCGCGCCGAAGGCCGCGCAATCCTGGTGTCGACGCACAACCTGGCCGAAGCCGAAGCACTCTCGGATCGCATCGCCATTCTCAAGACCAGCCTGCTGGCATGCGATACGCCCTCCGCGCTGCGCTCTTCGCGCGGTGGCCATGACGTCACGATCGAGTTCGCAGACGGGAGTACGCAAGCCTTCCCGATGACGGCCACTGTGGATGTTGCGGACATCGTGACGAAGCTCGTGAACGAAGGCCGCCGCATCGTGCGCGTGACTCCCGCACAGCGCTCGCTCGAGGACGTGTATCTGGAGCTGGTTGGAGCGCAGTCATGATGCGCTTCGCGTGGCACCGCGTGTTCGCGCTCGCCCGCAAGGACGCGGGCGAATTGATGCGCAACCCTGGCGCGATCATCCCCGCGATCATGATGGTCTTCGGGTCCCTTTTCCCTGCGTTCCTCGTGATCGTGATCACGCCAAGGCTGGTCGGCAAGACGCTCGAGGAGTCGGGTGAATTCGCCAATGAGGCGGCGAACGCGGCGGCGATGCTGCCGGAGCTTGCCGGCTTGAGTGGCAACGCGCTGGTCCAGAGCTACCTGTTTCATCAGTTCTCGCTGTTATTGCTGATGGTACCGGTCGTCGCCGCCATGGCGCTCGCCACGCACGCGGTCATCGGCGAGAAGCAGTCGAAGGCGCTCGAGCCGTTGTTGTCTACGCCGATCTCCACACTCGAACTGCTGGCCGCCAAGACCATGACACCGTTCCTGTTTGCGCTGGGCCTGTCGTGGGGCGCGGGTGCTCTCTATCTGCTTGGTGCAGCGGTGATCGGTGAACCCGGCGTGTTTGCCGCGGTGGCAGGTCCGCGCCTCTTTGTCATGTTCGTGATCCTGGGACCACTGGTCGAGCTCGCCTCGCTGCTGGTCAGCGTGATCGTCTCGTCACGATCGAGCGACCCGCGCTCGGCGCAGCAGATCACCGGCCTGCTGATCCTGCCCATCACCGGGATCTTCGTGGCCCAGCTCATGGGCCTGCTCGTCGTCGGGGCGACGGCGATGCTGACCGGCGCCGTCGGCTGCTTGGTGCTGAATGTCATCCTGTTATGGGTCGGCGTCCAGGTATTCCAGCGCGAAACGATTCTGACGCGGTGGAAGTGACAGCCCTGGTTGACATGTCCCGGACGATGAATGAATATTCATTCATCCGCCTCCGCCAAGGCGACGGCGGACAAGGTCATGTCGATACGAGCCAACTCATCCGCGCGACGACTCTCGGTGGTTCGCCAGTCTCCGGCGACCGGTGACAAGCGCGACCTGATCCTCAAGGCCGCAACCAAGGTCTTCGCCCAGAACGGGTTCTTCAACTCGCAGGTCGCCGACGTGGCGCGCGTCGCAGGTGTGGCGGCCGGCACCGTCTATCTCTATTTCAAGGGCAAGGACGACCTGCTGGTCTCGATCTTCGAGCGGTCGATGGGCGAAGTGCTGGCCGAATGTCGCGCCGCCGTCGACGGTGTCGATGATCCCGCGGACCGGCTGCGGCAGATCGCCCGTCTGCATCTCGGACGGCTCGGCCGCGACAAGGATCTCGCGGTGGTCTTCCAGGTCGAGCTGCGGCAGTCGGTCAAGTTCATGGAACGCTTCTCGGAATCGTTCCTCCAGGATTACTTCACGCTGATCCGCCAGGCGATTGCCGACGGGCAGCAGGCCGGTGCATTCCGCAAGGACATCAGTGCCACCACCGCGACGAAGATCTTCTTCGGCGCGCTCGATGAAATGGCGACCAACTGGGTGTTGAGCCGCCGCAAGCATGACCTTCGCGCTGAAGCGGACGCCGTGGCCGATCTCTTCATCAACGGAGTCAAGCGCCCGTGAGGCCCCGGATGAGCCGCCGACCTGCCCGCCGTGGCGCGGCGCGCGAAGGTGGAAGGCACCGATGACACAAATGGGAATCAACTCCGTCACCGTTCTCGGCGCCGGCACTATGGGCGCGCAGATCGCGTTGCACTGCGCCAACGCCGGCATCCCGGCCCTGTTGCTCGACCTGACGGCGGACATCGCCAGGCAGGGGCTCGAGAAGGCCAGGAAGCTCAAGCCCGATCCGCAGTTCACGCCGGATGCGCACAAGCTGGTCACCACCGGCGGATTCGACACGCATCTCGACCTGATCGCGACGAGCGACTGGATCATGGAAGCCGTCGTCGAGCGGCTCGACATCAAGCAGCAGCTGCTCGCCAAGGTCGACGCAAAACGCCGTCCTGGATCGATCGTCAGCTCCAACACGTCGGGCATCCCGATCGCCGCGATTGCTGAAGGCCGCAGCGATGATTTTCGCAGGCACTGGCTCGGCACGCATTTCTTCAATCCACCGCGATACCTGCGGCTGCTCGAGATCATCCCGACCACCGAGACCGATTCGGCGGTCGTCGCCGCCATGGTGCGATTCGGCGATCACGTGCTCGGCAAGGGCGTGGTGATTGCGAAGGACACGCCGAACTTCATTGCCAATCATGTCGGTCTCTACGGCATTGTCCGCACGCTCGACGTGCTCGCGACGGGCAAGTACACGATCGAGGAGATCGACGCGATCACGGGTCCTGCGCTTGGCCGGCCAGGCAGCGCGACGTTCCGCACTGCCGATATCGCCGGCATCGACGTGATGGCGCACGTGCTGCGTAACCTGAACGAGCGGCTCGAGAACGAGACGGATCGCAAGGCCTTTGCGGTGCCGGCGCTGGTCGAACAGCTGATCGCGAAGGGCGCGCTCGGGGAGAAGACCGGCAAGGGCTTCTACGAACGTCGTAAAGGCGCGGGCGGCGAGTCCGAGATCTGGACGCTCGACCCCGCAACGCTCGAATACCGACAGAAGCAGTCCGCCCGCATCGGCTCAATCGAAGCCGGCAAGTCGATTGACGATGTCAGCGAGCGTGTCCGCATGCTGTTCAACAGCAAGGACAAGGCCGGCGAGTTCCTGCGCGCCACATTGGCGCCGACGCTGGTCTACACCGCCCGGATCACCCCGCAGATCGCGCACTCGATTGACGATGTGGATCGCGCGATGCGCTGGGGCTTTGGCTGGGACCTCGGCCCGTTCGAGTTGATCGACGTGATCGGCGCGAAGGAAGTGCTCGCTGCCGCCGAAGGTTCCCACGCGATGCAGGGGGGCGTGCCCCCGTTGATGGCCAGCCTCCTGGAAGCCGGCACGCCGCGTTTCCGCGAAGGCCTCGTCAAGCCGGCGGCCGCGGCTCTGCAGATCCTGCGCACCGCCAAGGAACACGATCGCGTCATCAAGAAGAACTCGGGCGCCAGCCTGGTGGATCTCGGTGACGGGGTCATCGCCGTCGAGTTCCACTCGAAGATGAACGCCATCGGCGGCGACACGGTGCAGATGCTCCAGGCCGGGGTGAAGGAAGCCGCCAAGAACGGCCAGGCCCTCGTCGTCGGTAATGACGCGCCAAACTTCTCTGCCGGCGCCAACCTGATGCTGGTGCTGCTCGAGGCGCAGGAGGGCAACTGGGACGAGATCGACCTGATGATCCGCGCCTTCCAGCAGGCGACCATGGCGCTTCGCTACAGCCCGGTGCCGGTGGTCGCGGCGCCTGCAGGTCTTGCGCTCGGCGGCGGCACTGAGATTCCGCTGCATTGTGATCGCGTGCAGGCGGCTGCCGAAACCTACATGGGTCTCGTTGAAGTGGGCGTCGGCCTGATTCCCGGTGGGGGCGGCACGAAGGAAATGCTGGTGCGCGCCATGTCGCAGCTGCCCACACCGTCGAGCGATCCACTGCCCTACGTTTCGAAAGCGTTTGAGACGGTGGCGCTCGGCAAGGTATCCGCGAGCGGGCCGGATGCCCAGCGTCTTGGCTACCTCACCGCGACGGATTCATTCACGATGAATCGGGAACGGTTGATGGCGGATGCCAAGGCCAAGGCGCTCGAGCGCGTGCGCGAGGGCTATCACGTCCCGCCTCCCCGCACGGCGATCCCGGTGGGCGGCGAGTCCGTAACCGCGGCTCTAAATCTTGGCGTGCACCTGATGTGGCGCGCTGGACGCGCCAGCGATCACGACAAGTTGATCGGCCAGAAGCTCGCGCACATCTTTGGCGGCGGCAATCTGCCGCATGCTACGACGGTCACCGAGCAGTACCTGCTGGATCTCGAGCGGGAAGCGTTCATGAGCCTGCTGGGTGAACGCAAGACGCTCGAACGCATTCAGCACACGTTGAAGACCGGCAAGCCGCTCAGGAACTAGGGATGATCGATACCGGCCACGGAACACCGATCGTGCTCATTCCTGGCGTCCAGGGACGCTGGGAATGGATGCGTCCGGCTGTGCGCGCGCTGGCCCGGCACAACCGCGTGATCACATTCTCGCTGTGCGATGAGCGCTCGAGCCCGTTTCCGTGCGATCCGGCAAAGGCCTTCGACAATTTCGTCGAGCAGGTTGAAACTGCACTGGATCGCGCCGGTATCGAAAGGGCCGTCATCGCCGGCGTCTCGTATGGCGGGCTCATCGCCGCGGAGTTCGCCGCCAAGTTCCCAGGACGAGTGTCTGGGCTTGTGCTCGCCAATGCCCTTCACCACTCGTGGCAACCCGACCCAGAACAGCGCCGATTTCTCGCTGCCCCGGTGCTGATGTCGCCGCTGTTCGTCGCCACGGCGCCACGACGGATGCGAGCTGAGATGACCGCTTCGTTCCCACGGTTCTTCGCCCGGTCAAAATTCGCCGTGACCTACGGTTTGAGCGTAATTGGCGCGCTGACCTCGCCCGTGAAGATGGCCCGCCGTATCGAATGGGCCACCCGCCACCAGTTCGCCGATCCGCGACAGATCGAAGCGCCGGCGTTACTCGTTACCGGCGAGCCCGGCCTGGATCGAGTGGTTCCTGTTGATGTGACACGCCGATATCTGAGCGACATCCGCTCGGCGACGCATGTCGTGCTGCCGCGCACCGGCCACAACGGCCTGGTGACCCGGCCCGATGCGTTTGCAGGCGTGCTTGAAAGGTTTGTGAATGACGTCCGAGTTCCTGCGTGAGATCGCGGGCCCGGTCGGCCCTCTCGAAGCCTTGCTCGACCTGCCCGCGGGTGAACCGCGCGCCATCGCCGTGTTCGGCCATCCCCACCCGCTGCATGGCGGGACGATGCATACCAAGGCGCTGTACCAGGCGGCCAAGGCGATGCCGCGCATCGGCGTCGCGGCGCTGCGCTTCAACTTCCGCGGTTGTGGCCGCAGCGCGGGCACATTTGACTCGGGGCCTGGCGAAAAGGATGACTTCCGCGCGGCGCTGTCGTTTGTCACCGAGCGTTTTCCCGATACGCCGATCTGGGCCGCAGGCATGTCGTTCGGCTCCTGGGTCGCGATGACCGTGGGCGCCGAGGATCCGCGCGTGTCGCTGCTGCTCGGCATTGCTCCGCCGGTCGATCGCTACGAGTTTGACGTGCTGAAGACCTGCACGCTGCCGAAGTTCATCATCCACGGCGAAAGCGACGAGCTGATTTCGATCAAGGACATCCGGAAGTTCTACTCGCAGATTCCCGAGCCGAAAGAACTGGTGACGATCGAGGACGCCAACCACCTGTTCGAAGGCAAGACGTCGATGGTCGGTGAAGCGGTCGAAGACCTGCTCGCGGACTTCAACACGGTTCGTACCTAGTTTGATGTAGAGGCGGGCCTGGCCCGCCTGAAAGGGATTCATGCAGGACGCAGTCATCGTTTCCGCGGTCCGCACCGCAGTCGGCAAGGCGCCCCGTGGCACCCTGAGCGTGATGCGTCCGGACGAGCTCGGCGCCGTCGCGATCAAAGGCGCGCTCGACAGGGTGCCGCAACTTGATCCGGCGCTGATCGACGACGTCATCATCGGGTGTGCGATGCCTGAGGGCGAACAGGGCATGAACGTCGCCCGCATTGCGAGCTTGCGCGCCGGCATTCCTGTCGAAGCGTCAGCGGTCACGATCAACCGCTTCTGCTCCTCCGGACTGCAAGCCATCGCCTACGGCGCTGAACGGATCATGCTGGGACAGGGCGGCGCCGCCGTGGCCGGCGGCACCGAGTCGATGAGCATGGTGCCGATGGGCGGCAACAAGATCTCGCCGAACCCCGCGCTCGTGCAGTCCTATCCGGACGTCTACCTGAGCACCGGTCTTGTCGCCGAGAACCACGCGCGGCAGTCGAGCATCTCGCGTGCGCAGCAGGATGAGTTCTCGCTGCGCAGCCACCAGCGCGCGGTCAACGCCATCGAACAGGGCTTCTTCAAGAACGAGATCGTGCCGCTGACGCTGAAAGTCGTCGGTCCGCCTGAAGGCGGACCCCACAGTAATCCTGCGGGATCCGGCTTTAGCCGGATTCCTGTGAAGGAAATTACCTTCGATACCGACGAAGGCCCCCGCAAGGACACCTCACTCGACGTGCTCGCCAAGCTGAAGCCGGCGTTTCATGTCAGCGGCACGGTCACCGCGGGCAACTCATCGCAGACCAGTGATGGCGGCGCGGCGGTCGTCATCACGTCTGCCGAACTCGCCAGGGAACGCGGCCTCACGCCGCTGGCCCGATTCGTCGGTTACGCCACCGCGGGTGTCGCGCCGGAACTGTTCGGGATCGGCCCGGTGCCGGCGATCCGGAAGGTGCTCAAGCAGACGGGCCTCACGCTGGACCAGATCGACCTGATCGAATTGAACGAAGCCTTTGCCGCGCAGGCGCTGGCGTGCATGAAGGCCCTCGATCTCGATCCCGAAAAGGTCAATGTCAACGGCGGGGCGATTGCGCTCGGGCACCCACTCGGCTGCACCGGCGCCAAGCTGACGGCCACGATCATCAACGAGATGCATCGCCGCAAGGCGCGATACGGAATGGTCACGATGTGCGTGGGCGGCGGCATGGGCGCCGCCGGAATCTTCGAACGAATGTAAGCCGAAGGCCGATACCTGAAAGCTGAGGATGACATGGCGAACGTAGCAAGCGAACAGACAGTCAAGGGCGGCGCGTGGCTGATCGAGTCAACCGATCCGGCAACCGTGATGACACCCGAGAAGCTCACCGAGGAACACCGGCTGATCCAGCAGACCGCTGCCGAATTCCTCGCCGGCGAGGTCGTCCCCGCCAACGAGCGCCTCGAAAAGAAGGACTGGGCGCTGCAGCGCGAACTCATCAAGAAGTGCGGCAGCCTGGGCCTGTTCGGCACCAATATTCCTGAAGCCTACGGTGGCGTCGATCTCGACAAGATCGCGACGCTGCTGGTGTCCGAGCAGATCGCGCATCATGCGTCGTTCGCGACCACCTTTGGCGCGCAGGCCAACCTCACCATCCTGCCCATCTACATGTTTGGCACTGAAGCGCAGAAGCAGAAATATCTGCCCGGCCTCGTCTCCGGCGAGCTCGCTGGCGCGTACGGGCTCAGCGAATCCGGCTCTGGCTCCGATGCGCTGGGCGCCAAGACCAAGGCCATGAAGCAGCCGGACGGCAGCTACGTGCTCTCGGGCGAAAAGATGTGGATCAGCAACGGCGGCTTTGCCGACGTCTTCATCATCTTCGCCAAGGTCGATGGGGAACACTTCTCCGCCTTCATCGTCGAGCGCAAGTGGCCGGGCGTGTCGAGCGGCAAGGAGGAGCACAAGCTGGGTCTCCACGGCTCCTCGACGACGCCGATCATTTTGCAGGACGTGAAGGTGCCGGCCGATGCGTTGCTCGGTGAGGTCGGCAAGGGGCACAAGATCGCGTTCAACGTCCTGAACTTCGGCCGCTTCAAGCTCGGCGCCATGTGTTCGGGCGGCACCAAGATCAACATCATGGAGGCGGCCCGCTACGCGGCATCACGCAAGCAGTTCAACACGCCGATCGCGAACTTCGGCGCGATCAAGCACAAGCTCGGCGAGATGACGGCTCGCGAGTACGCGCTCGAGAGCATGATGTATCGCACCGCCGGCCTGATCGAGCAGCGGATCGCCGCTGTGCCGGACAAGACGCCCGGCGACGGCAGCGGCACGCTGGCCGCGCTCGAGGAGTTCGCGGTCGAAGCATCGATCGCCAAGGTGCTGGGCAGCGAGACGGTGGACTTCACCATCGACGAGAACCTGCAGATCCACGGCGGCAACGGCTTCGTGCACGAGTATCCGCCCGAGGGCCACTACCGCGATGCGCGCGTCAACCGCATCTTCGAGGGCACCAACGAGATCAACCGCCTGCTGATTCCGGGCATGCTGATGAAGAAGGCGATGAAGGGCGAGCTGCCGCTGATGGCCGCGGCCAAGGCGCTGCAGGACGAGATCATGAGCCCGTCGATGAGCGCGCCGGACGACGGGGATGGGGTGCTGTCAGCGGAGGCGCGGGCGTGCGGCGCCTTCAAGAAGGTCGTGCTGATGGTCGCGGGCACCGCGATGCAGCGCTATGGCACCAAGCTCGAACAGGAACAGGAAGTGCTGAGCTACCTGGCGGACATCCTGATCGACACCTACGCGGCTGAGAGCGCGGTGCTCCGCGCGCAGGATGCCGCCGGACGCAAACTCTCGAACGCCGAACTGCACAAGGATGCGGCGAGCGTGACCGTGAACGAAGCCGCGGGCCGGATCGAACTGGCCGCTCGCAGCGCACTGGCGGCGATGGCGGATGGCGACGTGTTGCGCACGCAGCTCGCTGCCCTGCGTCGTTTGCTGAAGGTCACGCCGGTGAACACCGTCTTGATGCGTCGGCGGCTGGCAGAAGCCACGGTCGCCAAAGGCGACTACGTGTTCTAAAGTTTTAAGTTTTAAGTTTTGAGTTTCAAGTTGAGTTGGAGTTTGAAGTTTCAGTGGCAGTTCACTGAGGACAAACTTCAACTCAGACTTGAACGCGAACGCGAACTTCAACTCAACTTGAAACTTAGAACTTTAAACCTGAAACTTTCCGGTTACTTCTGCAGCAGGTAGGTGGCCTTGATAAGCAGCTGCCTGTCTTTCCTTCCAAACACATCCGCGGGCAGGCCGGTCTGCGACAGGTCGTTGTAGACGATGTAGATGTCGCTGCCCGGGCGATAGATGAAGTTGAAGCGGACGTTGTTGGTGACCTCGTGCGTCGACGTGTTGTATTGCGTCAGGCTGCGGACCGTCATCCGCGGCGAGAACGTGTAGTCGATGCGCAGCGTCGACAAGTTGACCACGAACTTGCCCCACGGCATGTCGACATCGTTGCGATTGAACTGCAGTTCGGTCGAGAACTGGCTGCTGACTCGCGCGCCGGCGGCGGCTGACAGGTTCAAGCGCGTGCCGTCATAGAAGTCCGTCGGCGTCACCGACAGGCGCTGATAGAAACGCCGGCCGGGACTGGTGTTCAGCGTGAAGTACCACTCATCCATCGAGTACTGGCCGGCCGGAATCGTGACGCCGGGACGGATCCGGAACGGCACATCCAGCACGTCGTAGACCTTCTGGTAGAACACGTTGATGAACGTGTCGTCGCGCAGCGTGGTCCCCAGCATCACGTGGTGATTGCGATAGACCAAACGGTTGTCCTGGTCGGTCGTGTAGGTCAACACGTACATCGGCTCGAACAGCTTCACCTTCCCGCCCTTGGGGCGTGGCGTCGGACCAAAGTGCGCCTTCGTCGTGCGAATGCCGGTGCGCTGCACGAAGCCGGCTTCGGCATTGAAGTTCTCCTGCACGTCCAGGTAGTTCAGGTACAGGTTCCACCTGGTGTCGCGATAGGCGACGCGTCCGAACCAGGCCATGTCGTTGCCGTCTTTGCCGGGCGTCTCGGTCTTGGCAATGTAGCTCTGCACCTGGAGGTTCGAACTCGGCGCGATGTTGGCGTCCACGCCGAAGGTGCGATTGAAGTGGTTGGTCGACCCGCCAACCGTATCCTTGTTGATGAAGATCGCACCCACGCGCGAACGCTTCAGGATGTCGCGGCTGTATCGGCCGACGAAGAAGTTCGCCCCATCCACTCCGAACGCATCGTCTGTCTGGATGTCCAGCACGCCGATGTTGTTGCGGCCGGACTTACCCGCCACGCGCACGCCGCCAAGAATCGGGATGGGCGTGCCGGCGTCGGACAAGCCGATGCGGCGGCTGAAGAACAGGTCGGTCTGGACCTGCGTCACCGAGAAGGCGCTGCCAGTGCCCATGGTGAAGAAATTCGTGTTCTCGAGGAAGAAGTCGCGCTTCTCCGGATAGAACAGTCCGAAACGGGAGAGGTTGACCTGCTGCTCGTCGACTTCGACCTGCGCGAAATCGGTATTCACCGTCACGTCCATGCTGATCCCGGCGGTGAGGCCATAGCGGGCATCGAGGCCGATGTCGCGGATCGCGTCGGTGGTCTTGTTCGTGGCGCTGGCGTGGACGTTGTGAAGACCCCCGACGAGGAAGGGCTTCAAGCGAAGGTCGAGACCACGGGAGATGTCCGAGAGACCATGCAGCTCACCGGCCATGCTGACGCGGGTCAGCGTGTAGGCCTTCGGGATCGGCGACCACACCGCGCTCTCGTTCTTGCGTCGCGTGTGGCGCTGGAAGTTCACGCCCCAGACCTGCGCCTGGCTCGGGATGAAGCGGACGGTGCTGAACGGGATTTCGATCTCGGCGGTCCAGCCGTCGCTGACGATCTTGGCCGCGGCGTCCCAGACGCCGTCCCAGTTGCGGTTGATGTTCGAGGTGCCCTGCCGGTTGCCACCTTCACCTTCGTCGAAGATCTGCTGTTCCAGCTTCGCGCCAAGCGGCGTGGTCACGAACATGTAGCCGTTGCGTGAATCGTGAAAGGTGTCGAGGATCACCTGGAAGTTGTCCTCGTCGAACAGGCGATCGGCGTCGCGGCGCATCTCGGTGGCGGTCACCGCCAGCGATGAGTAGGCGCGCACACCGATGTACAGATGACCGGCGTCGTACAACACGCGCACCTCCGTGCGATCGGTCGCCGGCTGGCCTTCGAGCGGCTCCTGCTGCACGAAGCCCTCGGCGACCGGCGCGGCGGCCCACACCGGTTCATCCAACACGCCGTCGATGCGAAGCGTGTCGGTGACCCGATGCGCGGAGATGGTGCGGCGCTCGCGGCTCGATTGGGCGACCGGCGGCGCCGGCTTGGCGGCCGCTGGTGTTTCGTGTTTGTGTTCGGTGGATTGCGCGAAGGCGGGGCCAGGCAGGAACAGGAACGTGCACAGCGAGCCCCAACAACACATGCGGCGAACGAATGACATCGTGCCGTTAGTGTAATGCCGGCTCGGCGCTCGATGACGTCTCGTTACAATCGCGCCGCGATCAGGCGTCCCAACGCGCGGGCGGCATCGTCGAACGCCGAAGCCTGGCTCCAGTCGTGCAGCCACACGGCGGTTCGCCTGAGCGACGGGTCCTCGCTGGCGTGTCGCGGAATGACGTGCGCATGCAGCGCGGGTTCAACGTTGCCGAGGATCTCGTAGTTGATGCGCTCGGCGCCGGTGACGGCGAGCACCGCGTCGCCGAGGGCGGCCATGTCGCAAAGGAACTGCGCGCGCGCCTCGCCCGTGAGGCTGTTGAGATCGGGAACGACGGGATCCGGAAGCAGCAGGCAATAGCCGCGGGTGATCTGCGGATCACCGAGCACAGCCCATCCTGACTTCATGCGCGCCACCACCCGGGGCAACGACCCGTTGCGCGCGGCTTCGACCTGGACGTGAATCGCGGTGGCCATTACGACTGTTGTGCGAGTGGGTCTTCGAAGGGAACGTTGGCCGCGCACAGCGGACACTCGGTCGGGCGCCACGAGTCGAAGGCGCTGCGTCCAGTGGTCTCGATGCGCAGGCCGCGCTCTGCGAAGAAGCCGGCCCCCGCGGACCCAAGCACGTGCAGCGCACCGACCACTACGGGGATCGCGCCGTGCTGCTCGAGTTCCCGCAATGTCGCACGGAGCGAGGATCCAGCGCTCATCACGTCGTCGACCAACGCGACCCGCTTGCCGAGCAGCCGATGCCCCATGGCCGGCGGAAGTTGATAGCGGGCCTTGAACGTCTCCTCGTTGGTCGCAGTGGCCGGTGCCGTGAAATAGAACTCGGCGCCGAGCAAGCGCGCGAGCAACTGCGCGACAAACGCGCCGCCGGTCAGGGGTCCACACACCGCTTCGATGTCATGACGCCGCAGTAATTGTGCGAGCTGCGTCACATACGGATCGAGCACCGCGGGATCGACAAACGCAATATCCAGATCGAACCAGAGCCCGCAGTGCAGGCCCGCCTCCATCACGAAGTGCCCCTTGCGCCCGCGCGCCAGGTCCAGGAACGAGGTCATCGTTCCGCTATCTTCTCGTACTCGATGACCCCGGATCCCTGCCCAACTCTGTGCCCTGCTCTGCCCTGATCCCTGGTCCCTGATCCCTGATCCCTGAAGCGATTAGTCGGTCTTCGGCGCCTCGCCAACCTGGCGCACTTCCACCGGGAAGTTGAGTGGTTTGCCGCCAGGGCCGGGACACGACGACACTTTGGCGACGAACCGGTAGGCCTCGTCTGCGTCCTTGACGTTGATGATCCAGAACCCCGCGATGAATTCCTTCGATTCCGCGAATGGGCCATCCGTCACCGACGGAGTGCCGTCCGCTTGCGCCGTCACCATGCGGGCCTCGGACGGGTCTACCAGTCCTTCCGCCACCACAAACTGCCCTTTGGCCTTCAGGTCGGCATTGAGCTCGTGCATGAACTCGACCATCCGCTTCACGTCGTCGTTCGACCACCCCTGCAGCCCCTGGCCGCGCTTCACGTTCATCTGCACAAAGAACTTCATGATTCGTCTCCTCACTTGCACGTCGAACGGGAGGCCGCCAGATCGACAAGCTCAGCCGTAATAATTCGGGGATCAGGGTCAGGGGAAAGGGGTCAGGGCGTTCGCGAGTTCAAGACCATGGCCAGGAGTGCGTAATAGCCGCAGATGGCCATTGCATCCATGGTGGCCTTCTCTCCAATGACTTCATGTGCGCGGGAGCGCAGGCTGGGTCCGATGCTCTGTTCCTTGTGAAGTGCGTTGCAGACGTCGTAGACGATTTGTTCGTCGGGTCCGAGATTGGGCGGAGGCACGTGCGCCCAGACGGCCTCGATCTTTTCCTGCGAGAGCCCGGCCGCCAGAGCGATGGGCGCATGGATCTCCCATTCAAACTCCTGCCGCCAATATGCCGCGGTCACAAGGATCGCCAGCTCACTGAGGCGGGGCGGCAGCGCGCTACGGTAGCGGAGATACTCACCGAGCGCGCTGACGCGATTCATTAACTCTGGACTGACCAGCAGATCGAGAAACGGTCCAAACGGCTCGACACCACGAACGCGCTTGAACTCTTCGATCGCGCGCTGTTGCTCGGGTGTCAGGCCGGCTCCCGGTTCCCGGCTCCCGGATTCCGTCATCAGGCGGTAGCCGGCACGCCGTTCTTCAGCAGGTCTTCCATCGCCGCCGTGAAGGTGTCGATCTCTTCAAGCGGCGTGTAGATGTTCGGGGTCACGCGGATGCCGTTGTACTCAGGACGGCTGATCGCTGTCGTGATGATGCGGTACTTGTCCCACATGAACGCGTTGATCTTCGCGGCGGGAATGTCCTTGATGCCGACGCACGCGACGCCGTAGACCTGGTCGAGGCCGGTGTGGATCTGGATGCGCGGATTCGCCTTCAGCTTGTTGGCCCAGCGCAGCGTCAGGTAGCGCAGGCGCGCGGCCACGCGCTCGGTGCCGATCGCCTGGTGGAACGCCAGTGCCTCGTTGATCGCCGCCTTCGTCGCCGCCGGTGACGTGCCGATCTCTTCGAATTTGCGAATGTCGTTGTCGGCGCGCTCGGGCGCGGCCTGCATCGGCCACGTCTTGGCGATGCGGTCCTTGCGCACGTAGAGGAAACCGGTGCCGGTCGGCGCCAGCAGCCACTTGTGCAGGCTCGTGCCGTAGTAGTCCATTTCGAGGTCGCGCAGCTTGTAGGGGAAATGCGCCGCCGCGTGCGCGCCATCGACGATGGTGATGATGCCGCGGGCGCGGGCCATGCGTGCCAGGTTCTGCACCGGGAAGATCTGTCCCGTCAGGTTCGTGATGTGGCAGAAGTGCAGCACCTTGGTGCGAGGCGTGATCGCGCCTTCGAGAATGCCGTAGAGGTTTTCGCCGGTCGTCGGCACCGGGAAGTTCACCTTCTTGATCGTGATCTTGTTGCGGCGCGCGCGCTGATCCCACGTCGTCAACATGCGTCCGTAATCCTGCTCGGTGGTGACGACTTCGTCACCCGGCTCGAGGTCGATGCCGTTCTGTGCAATCTGCAGCGACTCGCTCGAGTTGCGCGTGATCGCCATTTCCTCGGCGTCGCACCCAAACTGGTCTGCCAACCGGCGGCGGACCACTTCGATGTTCCGCTCGATCAGGCCGCGGTGATACACCGGTGCCTGGTTCGAGTAATCGAGATAGCGCTTGTAGGCCTCGTGCACCACCGTCGGGCTCGGGCAGCTGTTGCCGTTGTTCAAGTTGATCAGCGAGCGGTCGAGCGTGAACGCGCTCTGGATATCACGCCAGTAGCTTTCATCCTGGGCGACGTCATCCGGCGTCCGGTTGCCAAGCGCACGTGACGCCTGGGCCACCAGCTCGATGCTGTGGTCGTTGAGCACGAACGCGGAGGCGCCGACGGCGCCGGTCATCCGCAGGAATGAACGTCGGTTGGTCTTCATGGGGGAAATACTACTCCTTTCGGAATGTGAACTAGAATCCGCCCCATGAAGAAGATCTCCGTCGCTCTCGTCACCCTGGCGGCGCTGTGTACGGGCCTCGCCGCCCAAGATCGTGTGGATTTCGGCGTGATCGAGAAGATCAAAGCCGAGGGCATGGAACGGTCAAAGGTGCTCGAAACCTTTGACTACCTGACGACGGTCATTGGACCGCGCCTGACGAATTCGCCCGCGCACCAGCGCTCGATTGCGTGGACGCAGGAACAGATGAAAGCCATGGGCCTGACCGGCGTCGAGGCCAAGCCCTTCCAGTTCGGACGGGGCTGGACGCTGAACAAGGTGACCATCGAGATGGTCGAACCGCGCTACATGGCGCTGACCGGGTATCCCCGCGGCTGGGCGCCCTCGACCCCCGGACGCGTCCTCGCCACGCCGGTATGGATGCCGGGACTCGAAGACGCGGCCATGAAGGCGCAGGCTGGAAAGCTGAAGGGCGCGATCCTGTTCACGAGTCCAATTCAGCAGTATGCGATTCGCGCTGACCGTCCCGCGGCGAGCGGCGACTTGAAGGCGCCAACGCCGGCGCCGTCACGTCCGCCGAACCTGAATGCCGAGCGGCATGCGCAACTGAAGTCGGAAGGTGTCGCGGTGACGATTGAGCCCAACATCGGCGAGCACGGCACGGTGTTCGTGACCGGCCGGGACATGGGCCCCAACTCGGTCACCTCGATCGTGCTCGCGTCCGAGCACTACAACCTGGTCGCGCGAATGCTCGAGCAGAAGATCCCGGTCAAGCTCGCCGTCGAAGTCCAGGCGACCTATAACGACGAGAAGCAGACGCACAATGTGCTCGGCGAGATCCCCGGCACCGACAACGCGCTGAAGGACGAGGTCGTGATGGTCGGCGCGCACCTGGACTCGTGGCACACCGCGACCGGCGCCACCGACAACGCCGATGGCACGGCCACGGTGCTCGAAGCCATGCGCATCCTGAAGACGCTCAACGTGCGGCCGCGCCGGACGATCCGCGCCGCGCTGTGGGCGGGTGAAGAGCAGGGCCTGCTCGGTTCGAAGGCCTGGGTCGAACAACACCTTGCCGGCGACAAGAACAAGGCCGCGCGCCACAAGTTCTCCGTCTACTTCAATCTCGACAACGGCTATCCGCCGATCAGCGGGTTCTACATGGAGGGCAACGAGCCGGCGCGCATGATCATGGCGGAGTGGCTCAAGCCACTCGCCGGGCTCGGCGCGATCATGCCCTCACCCGGGCACATCGGCGCCACTGACCACTTGTCGTTCCTCGATGTCGGTGTACCTGGCTTCCAGGCGGTGCAGGAGTACGTCAACTACGACGTGCGTACGCATCACACCAACGTCGACTTCGCCGAGCGCGTTGAACCGAACGCGTTGAAGCAGGCGGCCACGGTTATGGCCGCGGTGCTCTACCAGGCGGCGATGCGCGAAGGGACGTTCCCGAAGCCCGCGCCGCCCAAGCCCGCGGGGACAAAGCCGTAGTGCACTGGCTCGCCTCCTGGCTGCTGACGTTCGCATTCGCCGGCGCGGACCTGCCGGTCACGAGAGGCCTGCATCAACTGCAGGCTGATATTCCCGGCGCAGGGAAGGTGCTGTACGCGGTATCGGTGCCGGACGGTTACGACGCGAAGACGGCGGCGCCGCTCGTCCTCGTGCTGCATCCCGGCGGCGCACGCATGCCGTACTACGGTGCCGAGTTCGCGCGGCGAATCGCGGAGCCCGCGCTTCGCCAGCTGAAGCCGATCATGATCGCGCCCGACTGCACCGAGCGTGCGTGGTCCGATACCGCGTGTGACAAGGCGGCAATGACGCTCGTGGCTGATGCGATGAAGGCCTACAACATCGATCGCAGGCGGGTGCTGGTCGTGGGCTACAGCATGGGCGGCCGCGGCACGTGGCACATGGCCGCGAATCACGCGGACGTGTTCACGGCGGCGATACCGATGGCCGCGTCAACCCGTGGCATCAACGTCGATCAGCTCGGCCGCCAGCCAACCTACATCATTCACAGCCGCGCCGATGAAGTGGTGCCATTCGAGCCTGCGGAAGAGACGGCGCAGGAACTGAAGAAACTGAAACGCGAGGTCGAGTTCGAGGCCATCGACGACCTCACCCACTTCGACATGATCAGTTACGTCGACGCATTGCGGCGCGCCGGCCGCTGGGTCAGCGGGCGCTGGAAAAACTAGGACGCGCCGATGACGACGAAGCCGGCCCAGTAGAAGGGGTGCCGGTAGGCGGGCCCGCGCATCAGCCGCATCGCCGCGACGCGGAGCGCCTCAGGAGCCGCAACCGGATCGCGGCCGTTGCGTGGCGACAACAGCAGCCGCTCATGGAACGCGATCATCAGCGCGGTGGTGCTCGCCGAATCCACCTCCCACTGACTGACCACGGCTGTTGACGCACCCGCGGCAAACAGCGACCACGACAACCCGATCACGCCCTCACCGTCGCCGATCGGACCACGCGCCGTCTCACACGCCGACAGGACCGCGAGGTCCACGTCGAGCGGCAGGTTCATCATCTCCCACGCCTCGAGGCGGCCGTCTTCCCCGCTGTCGAGGCCATTCTTCGGCGCGAGCAGCACGTGCGAATACATCGGGCTCAGGTCGTCGAGCACGCCGTGCGTCGCCACGTGAACCACGCTCGCACGTCCGAGGTTGTCGCGAAGCGCGGCCTCCGTCGCATCCTCCGCCACCAGCACTCGGCTCTTTGCCTCGCCGTAGAGTTGGCCCAGCGCCTTCACCTCACGCGCGGCCTGGGGCAGCCGGCCCCTCACCGGACCACCACGCATCACCGACTCGGTTCGGACGGCCAGAGCCGGGTCCCCGAGCGCCAGCAGGTACGGCTGCCGCTGATCGCGTGACCGGCGTCGCTGGTCGAGTGCCGCCAGGGCAGACACTGAAGGCGCGTACGAAATCGCGCGCTCTTCGATGAGGAACGTCTCTCGCGGCGTTTGCAGCGCCTGGAACGGGACGCGCCACAGCGGCCCCTCCGGCACCATGATCAGCTGCGACTTGCCATTCAGCAGCGGTTCGATCTTCGTGTCGACAAACAGCAGGTCGTAGAGCTTTCGCGCGTTCGCCGAGAAGCCCAGGTCACGCGTCGCCACCTGCTTCGAAAACTGATCGGCGAGCGCCGCCAGCGCGGAACTGGTCGAATTCACCTGGTGCGCGGTGATCGAGACGCCCGCGGCGCCCTTCGTGATCACGTACGCCCAGACCTGCATGTTGTCCATGACGATCGAGACGATCGCGGTTGACGGCTTGACCAGCACCGCCAGACCCTGCCGCGTGATGATCGGCGCATCACCACGCGCCAGGCGCAGGTCCGGCGTCGAATGGTACAGGCTCGTCATGAACGCATCACGCTCGAGGCGCGCGCGCGACAGCTTCTGTTCGAGTGCCTTGAGCTGACTCTCCTCGTACTTGCGCCTCGCCAGCAGGCTGTCGATCTCGAGCGACGCAGAGATCACGGCCTGGGTGAGCTCCCTTTCACGAGTCTGCTGGGCCGGTGTCAGCGAACGGCTGGACTTCCGGCCCAGCGAGAGGACGTCGAGGAGAGTCCGGGCGCGGGCCCGTTCGAGCGCCAGCAATCCCTCGAAAGGCCGCCCCGATTCGGCGTGGAGGCGCGCTAATCCGTAGTACGGGCCAGAACGCTCGCCGAGATACATCTGCCGGCTGCGATCGCCTCCTGCCGTGCGCTGACGTACCGCCTCGATACCATCGATGCCTGCCTGATACATCGCGACCGCTTCCGGCTCGCGCTGCAACGCGGCCAGCGCATCCGCTTTGGCCATCTGCGACTTCCACAGGCGGTTCGACAGGCGCGCGTCGGTTCCGAGGCTGACGGCGCGATTGGCAAACTCGAGCGCCTCGGCTGGCCGCTTCGTCGCCATCATCAACGACGACAGCTCGTTCAGGCTCTCGACGAGAGCCAGGCTTTCCCCGATCTCTTCGCGCATCGCCAGCACGTGACGCTGCCGCTGCTCCGCGGCCGCGTAGTCGCCGCCGCTCCGCTCCAGCGACGCCACCAGGTAGTGGATCGTCGCAATACGGCTCTTGTCACCCTGCTGTTCGGCGATCGCGAGCGCGCGCATCAACCGATCGCGTGCGCCGACCCGGTCGCCCATCCTGGCGAGGACGTTGCCGGAGTTGCCGAGCGCGCTCGACAAGAACGGTCCCCCGCCGGAACGCATCAGCAACTCGATCGCACGATTGAAGTGATCGAGCGCCTGGGCGAAGTCGCCGACCTCGGTATACAGCATGCCGATGTTGCTCAGGCCGCTCGCAATGTCCTGCGTGATACGGCCGCCGTCATCGAGCTTCATCTTGATGGCCAGGCTGCGATCCAGGTAGTCGCGAGCCAGGGCGAGGTCGCCGAGATCGAAATACGCGAGACCGATGTTGTTGAGCACGCGCGCAGCGTTGTCTTCGAGCTTCAGCCCAACCGCGAGGTCGTAGGCGCGCCTGAAACTATCGAGCGCGCCGACGGGATCGCCGAGCCGCCGCTGAATGATGCCGAGGTTCGCTGCGGCAGACTGGACGCTGTCGGTGTCGTTGACCTTTTCAGCCAGGGTCAGTGCATCACGCGCATAGTCCTGCGCCGCGGCGAGGTCGCCCTGCTGGCCGCTGATGCGAGCGAGGTTGATGAAGGCAATCGCGCGAACTTCGTCGCTTTGCTGCTGCTCCGCGATCCAGAGGACGGCCTTGTAATAGCGCTCGGCCATCGCAAAATCACCGCGGCGGCCGAGCTCAAAGCCCTGGGCACCAATGGCCTGGCGAAATGGGACCCCGCCAATCTGCGGACGCTTCGCGAACATGTCGAGACGATCGGCATCGCTCGCCATCACAAACTCCGTAATCGCCGGATCGGGTTGCGGCGCCTGCGCGTGAACGACCCGCAGGGCGAGGCCTGCCGCCAGCGCGCACACGATCAGTCCCCTGCGAATCACGCGCATCAGGATAGCTCAGGGCTTCATGAAGCCCACGTCTTCCTGGCCGACGAAGTACTTCAGGTTTGGGAACGCCCACTGCAGGCTCGGCGCATCGGCGCCAAACCATTTGCCGAGCGTGGCGCCGTACTGCGTCGTGGAGATCTTCGGCAGCCAGACGCCGCGATTCCCCACGTCGTCCGGGCCGCCGAGTTCGAAGACGGGCATGTTGCCATACACGCCGCCCTTCACGGCGCCACCGACCACCATCTGGTGGTTCCCCCACGCGTGGTCGCTGCCGGTGCCTCCCGATTGCAACGTGCGGCCGAATTCGGACTGCGTGAACGTCGCGACACTGCTGGACATCGCCTTGTCTTCCATCGTCTTCTGGAAGCGGTCGATCGCCGGAGACAGTTGCGACAGCAGTGACCAGTGCGTCCAGTCCTGCCCCGCGTGAAGATCGAAGCCGCCAAGACCGCAGAAGAACACCTGGCGTCCGGGCCCCTGCGCCGATCGCGTCAGGATCAACTTCGCCACTTCCTTGAGCTGCGTGCCGATGGTCGTGCCCGGGAACTGCAGCTCCGTCGTATCCATCGTCGTCTGGTTGAGTTGATCGGCAAGCTGGAGGCCAACCGCGAACTGCTGATTGTGCGCCTTGCGTATCAGGTTGCCGTTGTCCAACTTCAGGATCTCTTCGAGCGCGAGACGGCGGGTCTGCGCCTGCGTCTGCGGCCAGAAGTTCATGCCGCCCACCGCGAGGCCGATCCCGGGAGGGATCGCGTTGCCGGCGACGTTCTTACCCTGCAGGAAGATCGCCGGTGACGACATCGAGATCGCGGCCAGGCCTTCGCTGACGTTGCAGCAATCGAGCAGGCGCCCGCCCCAGCCGGTGCCGTCCGGCGTCGATGAGGCGGTCTGCGCCTGCACCGTCTGATCCGAATGCGAGAACAGGTTGCTCGGCACCTTCTGCCCGGCGAAGTACTCGGCCTTCGTCAACGGCTGATCGAGCTGGCCGGTGTTGAGGACGAAGGCGACGGAACCCTGCCCGTAGAGCTGATTGATCTCGGGCATGCCGTAGTGCAACGAGTAGGAGTTCAGCCCATGCGTGAACGCCGGCAGCAGCTTGTTGCCGCTGAGGGCAATGCCGCTGCGCAGGTTCAGGTACGCGTTGTAGCTCGTGGTGTCGCGCGGCACGATCATGTTGTTGCCGTCGTTGCCACCGAACAGGTAGATGCAGACCAGTGCCTTGTAATCGGTCAGCGGCACGTCCGGGTTCAGCTCGGCGGCATACACGCCGGCACCCCTGAATCCGCCCCCTACGGCTGTCATCCCCAGCGCGGCGAGCCGCGCGCTGAGTTTCAGGAAGTGCCGGCGATCCGTTTGATGTGTGTGAGCCATGGGTCTCCGCTCTGTCTGGCGCTACGCGCCGGTCTGCACGACGAACTCGCTCGAGATCGCCGCAAGGTAGATGGCGCCGTATGCCCGCTGCGCGGAATCCGACAAGGCTTGCGGCGCGGTAATCAATTCCGCGCGAAGCTCCGGCGACATCCGGCCGTGAAGCACCTTTTGGTTGACCAGTTCGACGAGCGCGGCCGGGTTGTTGGCGAGCGCGATGAACGGGGCCAGGTTCACGCTGAACGCTGAACCAAACTGGTTGGTGATCAGCGACCACGAGAAACTGGCGCGCTGGACCGCCAGCGCCGGCGCAAACAACATGAATTCGGGTCCGTAGAGACCGGGGTTTCCAGGCAGCGGCGCGAGCGGCGAATAGAAGCTGAACACCGAGTTCGGCGTCAGCGTGTGCTGACCGAGATTGAAGAGGATGTACTGGAACTGGCCGGGGTCGGTGATCTGCGCGTCCAGCGCGCGTCCGAGCGCGATGGTGTTGAGGATCGGATCCATCAACCGTCCGTCAACCGAGGTCGGCAGCGAGGCTTCCGGATCCGTAAGGATGGCCTCGATCACCGCCCGCATGTCTCCGCGGATCCCCTGCCCGTTGTTGATGAACACTGTAGCTACGCGGCCGATGTACTCGGGCGACGGATTCGAGTTGGCGAGCGCGCGAATCATGCGCGTCGCGACGAACGGCGGCACGTTGGGGTGCGCGAAGATGATGTCGATCGCCTGTTCCATATCGGCGGTCACCGACTGGTTGGCCGGCATCGACACGCCGAAGATCGTCTTCGCATTGCGATCGTGGCTTGCGGGCCGCGGCTCCATCACGCCCACGAAGTGCGGCGGGTTCTGCGATCGAGGCGTGGCGCCCTGGGCGGTCGGATACGTCCAGCCGCTCAATGCGCGCGCCAGTTCACGGACAGTGTTCTGGTCGTAGGCGGGTTGATAGATGCCGTTGACGCTCTGGAACGTTCCGTTCGGATTCAGCTTGTAGATGCCGATGCTGAACAACTGCAGCAACTCGCGGGGATAGTTTTCGTTCGGCGCAATATTGCCGCCACCGCCGATGCTGTTGGCAAGGTCGAGGAACTTGCCCATCGACGGGCTGATGGTGACTTCACGCAGCAGTGTCCGGTAGTTGCCGAAGGCGTGCTTCGACAACAGCCTCACCCACGGCGTCATCTCGTAGCCATTGGTGTTCTTGTTGGCCGAGACCACCATGATCTGGCCGAGCGCGAAGGCCACGCGCTGGCGCAACTGATCGGCGCCCGATGCCATGTTGGTGAACACCGCGCCGCGCAGCGCGTTGATGTCGAGACCATCGGCGATCGGCGACTCAGGCGCCTTGAACTGTTCGTTCAACCATCGCTCGACACCATCGGCCTGCACCTTCGTCATGTCCGCGGTGGTGGCACCGAACGTTGCCTGCCCGAGGAGGCGCGCCGCGGTCCGCTGAGTGACTGGTGATGCTGGAGGCGCGGGCACCGCATACGGATCTGGGCCTGGTGCCGCGGTGGGCGGGGCCTCATACGCCGGCGGTGGCGGTGGCGTGGGTACGGACGGCGGCGGCGGCGGCGGTGCCACGCCAATCAGATTGATCGTGTAACGCCCAACCTCGGTCCACACCTTGTAGAGAACGACATCAACCTTTGAGCTGGATCCACAGATGTAGGCCTGGCGCGTGGTGCCGCTTGCGGTGTCCTGGTTCTGAATCTGCAGCTTCAGCGTCGGGTCTGCCAGCGTGGCCGTCACGGCCAGCGAGCATCCAGCCGGCCGCGGTATCGAATAGCTGAACGTCGTAGACATGAACGCCGGCGACAGGTTCTCGACCATCAGCGACGACAGTGTCGCGGGAGCCGGCGGCGGTGGCGGCGGCGGCACCGAACCAACAACGTTGACCGTGTAGCGGCCCGCCTCGGTCCAGCCTGAGTAGATGACGATATCGATCTTGGTGCGACCGTCGCAGACCCATGCCTGACGCATGGTGCCGCTTGGCGTATCGCTGTTGGCAATCTGCAGCTTCAGCGAAGTGTTCGAGAGCGTGGCGGTGACGGGCACCGAACAGGCCGCAGTTCGCGGAATCGAGTACGTGCGGGTCTGGGGAGTGAAGGCGGGGCTGAGATTGGCGATTACCAGGTTGCTGAGCGTCGCCGTTTGCGCCGCCGCCGATTGGGCAGCCACAAACATGGCCACACCGAATATTGCTGCCTTGAGTCCCCAGGTCACGTTCTTGCGGACCGCCATCAGACGCACTCCCCTCGTTGGCCGCACCGCGCGGCTCTGTGCACGAATGACGGCGAAGTTCGGGTCGTATTACCATTTGCCCCACCGTTCGCCCCCAAATGTCGTCTGATACGCCGCTCGCACTTCGCCGGTCTGCCCTCGCCGCGTTCCTTGATGCCGGCTCGGAGCAGGCTGCGACCGACGCCCTCGAAGGGCTGCTCGGCAACGATGCGCTCAGGCACATTGGCGAGGTCGTCAAGCGGGAGTTAGGCGGTTTTGCCTCCGCCCACGTGGACGACGTGGTCGGAGACGTGCGGCTGGCGCTGATGCAACGGTTGATGGCACTTCGCCGCGGCCGCGGGGAGGCAATCGACAATTTCCGCGCCTACATCACCCGCGCGTCGGAACATGCCTGCTATTCATTCCTGCGGCGCCGCTATCCAGAGCGTTCACGCTTCCGCAACCGCGTGCGCTACGCAGCCGCGCACCATTCGGCGATCGCGCTCGAGCGCGATCCGTTCGGAACCTGGCGTTGCTCCTCCAAACGTCCTGTCAGGAAGGCGCCAGAGCCAGGCGCGACGACAACCTTCATCGATTCACCCGGAACGTTTCTCGAGGCTCGCGCGGTAAATGTGCAGGCGCCACTGCCGGTGCTGCTCGACGAGGTGCTGTCGGCCCTCGACCGCCCGATCGATCTCGATCGACTGGTGGATGCATTGGCGCTCGTGCTGGGGATCAAGGACGTGGCCCCGGCGGCGGCCCGATCGGCCGAGCATGCCGATCCCATCGACTCCGTTCCCGATCCGGCGCCTGCAACCGGTGACGTGCTCGAGCAGCGCGAACGGCTCTTGAAAGTCTGGAACGAGATTGCGTCACTCCCCGTGCGCCAGCGTGCCGCCTTGCTGCTGAATCTGCGGGATCCGGAAGGCGGAGCGGTGCTCCATCTGCTGCCCGCCACCGGCGTCGTCACGCAAGCCGACATTGCGAGGGTGCTCGACATGCGGGGGAGTGAACTGGCAGCTCTCTGGGCCAGGTTGCCGCTCGAAGATCGGGCCATTGCCGAATCGATGGGGCTGACCCGTCAGCAGGTCATCAACCTGCGCAAATCGGCCCGCGCCCGGCTCATGCGTCGCATGCAGAGTGAAAATTCATGAGCAAATCCGCCGGTAATACGGCCCTCGGGCCTGCGTCATCGGAAAGTGTGGGGACGGTGTGACCGAGCGGATTGACGAGACATCGCGGGCGTTGGGCGCGCTTACAAGCGGCGTTCGGGTCGTGCCCGGTGACACCGAACACCCGCCTTACGAGACCCTCGAAGCGCTGGTGGATGGCCGCCTCGACGATGTCGAGCGCGAGGTCGCGGAGTCGCACATCGAGTTCTGTGCGCAGTGCGCGCAGGACCTCGAAGACTTGCGCGGCGTGCGCGAGTTGCTGAGGCCAGTCGCGCCGGCACTATCAACGTGGTGGCGAATACCGGCCATCGCCGCGGCGGCCGCAACGCTGCTCCTGGCCGTGTGGATTGCGCGTGAACCTGCTCCATTTGCAGTCGAACAGGCCCGGGCTGTCCCCGCCCCGTCACCCGCCGTTCAGCCTGCACCACCACCAGTCGTCGCCGACCTTCTTGCGCCAGACGAACGCGCACTGGTCGACCGCGTGACCTCAGCAGGACGCCTGGCCATTCCGGAATCGATCGCGGCGCTCCGCGGCACGCGCGGCACCTTGCTCGGCACCGGCTCCGGCACCACGCTCGTGCCGGTGGCCCCACTCGGCACCGCCGTCGCATCGAGCCGTCCGTCGTTTTCCTGGAACCCCGTCAAGGGCGCGCAGGCCTATTCGGTCGCGGTCTATGACGATCGCTTCAAGCAGCTCGCGCGCAGCCCCAGGGTGAAGGACACCACCTGGGACGCGACGATCGATCTTCCACGCGATCGCGCTCTGACGTGGCAGGTGACGGCACACCTCGGCGGATCCGACCTGGTCGGCCCCGCGCCTCCCCAGCCGGAGGCGCGCTTCCAGATCATCGACGAGGCCACGGCAAAGTCCATGGCCGCGGTCCGGGAACGCCTTGCCTCCCGCCCGCTCGAACTCGCCATCATCCTCGCGAATTCCGGCTTACTCGCCGAGGCAAGCGAACAGCTCCTGCGCGCGGAGAAGGACGCGGCTACGGCAGTGGCGGCAAGAGTCATGCGCGCCAACCTGAAGTAGCTTTCCAATCGCCAACTGGGGAACTGCCAACCGCCGGCTTCACCGTTACTATTACGGTGTGAATACCGGCTCCTACATCAACGGCAAGTGGTTCCACCCCAATTCCAACCAGATCAGCCGCAATATCAATCCGGCTGACACGGCGGACGTGATCGCCGAATTCCCGCTCGCGACCGCTGACGACGTGCGAACCGCTGTCGACGCGGCAATGGCGGCGCAGCCGGCCTGGCGGAAGACGCCAGGGCCCGAGCGCGGCCGCGTGCTGTGGCGCGCCGCAGATATCGCTCGCCGCCGGCTCGACGAGATCGCGCAGACGTTGACGCGCGAGGAAGGCAAGATCTTCAAGGAAGCGCGCGGCGAAGTATTGAAGGGCATCTCGCTCCTCGAGTACTACGCGGGCGAAGGCTTCCGCATGCACGGCAAGACCCTGCCGTCGGAATCGCGCGATACGTTCACCTATACGCTGCGGCAGCCGCTCGGCTGCGTCGGCTTGATCGCGCCGTGGAACTTCCCGTGGGCCATTCCGGTCTGGAAGTCAGCGCCGGCAATCGTGGCCGGCAATGCCGTCGTGTTCAAGCCCGCGGAGCTCACGCCTGCGACCTCGGTCTTGCTCGCGGAGATCTACGAGGAAGCCGGGCTGCCTCCGGGCGTGTTCAACATGATCGTCGGCCGCGGCTCCGTGGTTGGTGACGCGATGGTGGCGGCGCCGGAACTGAAGGCCATCTCGTTCACCGGTTCCAACGCCATCGGTAATGCGTTGTACGTAAAAGCGGCGCAGCGTGGCGCGAAGGTCACGTGCGAAATGGGCGGTAAGAATGCAGTGATCGTGATGCCGGATGCGGATCTCGACAAAGCGGCCGTCGCCATTCACGGCGGCGCATTCGGGTCGACGGGCCAGCGCTGTACCGCAACGTCGCGCGTAATCGCGCACCCAGATATCAAAGCAAAGCTCGTCGATCGGCTCGTGGCGATGGCCGAGAAGATCAGGCTCGGACCCGGCCTCGACCAATCGTCCGACATGGGACCGTCGGTCGACGAGAAGCAGTGGTCGACGGTCATGGACTACATCGGCGTCGGCAAGTCTGAAGGCGCGAAGCTGCTGACCGGCGGCACACGTCCCGACGCACTAAAGCATGGCTTCTTCGTGCAACCGACCATCTTCGACGGCGTGGCGCCGACCATGAGGATCTTCAAGGAGGAGATCTTTGGACCGGTACTGGCGGTCGCGACGGCAGGCAACCTCGAAGAGGCACTGCGCTTCGCTAACAGCGTTGAGTACGGACTCACCACGTCGATCTTCACCGAGAACATCAGCTCGGTGATGAAGTTCATCGACGAAGTCGAGGTCGGCATGGTGCACGTCAACGAACCGACCGTCGGCGGCGAGGCGCAGCTGCCGTTCGGCGGCACCAAGTCCACCGGCGTCGGCGAACGCGAGATGGCGGAAGAAGGCTTGAACTTCTTCACCGAGATCAAGACGGTGTTCATCAACTACTCGGGCAACGCCGAACGCTCGATGACACGGTGATGAAGGAGCAGGCCAACCCACCTTCGCCAAGGCTACGGTGGGCAAGCAGGCTTGCCCTGGCTGTGGCACTCTGTGCGGCGCCTACCGGGCAGGACTTGTCCTCCGTCGCTTTAGCGAAGGAGGACTGGCCGCAGATTCTTGGGCCGAATCGCAACGGCATCTACAGCGGTCCGCCGATCGTGCCGTCGTTTCCACGATCGGGACCGCCGTCCTTGTGGACCCGCGAGGTCGGCGCCGGATTTGCCGGGCCCGCAGTGGTCGGTGATCGGCTCATCCTGTTCCACCGCGTCAACAATCGCGAGACGGTTGAGGCGATGGACGCGCTCACCGGCAAGACGGCCTGGACCTTCGATTACCCCACGTCCTATCGCGACGATTTCGGCTTCGATGAAGGCCCGCGCGCGATTCCGGTGATCGCCGGCGGCCGCGTCTTCACGCACGGCGCCGACGGCATGCTGCACGGCCTCGACTTCGCGACCGGCAAGATGCTCTGGAGCAGCGACACGCGCAAGGTCTTCGAGGCGCCAAAGGGCTACTTCGGTGTCGCGTCGTCTCCGGTGGTGGATGGCAATCGCGTCCTGGTCAACGTCGGCGGCAAGCAGGGTGGGATCGTCGCCTTTGATGCGGCGAGCGGCCGGACGCTGTGGACCGCGACGAGTGACGAGCCGAGTTACTCTGCGCCGATCATCGCCGACATCAACAAGCAGCACACAGCCGTGTTCTTTACGCGCACCGGACTTGTGGCGGTTGATCCTTCGACTGGCAAGGTGCTCTATCAGTATCGCTGGCGCGCGCGACAGGCCGCATCCGTCAACGCCGCGATCCCGATCGTCCTCAACGACCAGATCTTCTTATCGGCAAGCTACGGCACCGGCGCGGTGCTGCTGAAGGTTGCAAACAATCAGGTCACGCCGGTCTGGTCTGGCGACGAGTCAATGTCGAACCACTATTCGACCAGCGTCTTGAAGGACGGCTATCTCTACGGCTTCGACGGGCGCCAGGAATTTGGCCAGACGTTGCGGTGTGTGGAACTGGCGACCGGTAAAGTGATGTGGAACGTCGATGGGTTCGGTGCGGGGTCGTTATTGATCGCCGGCGAGACGCTGGTCATCATGCGCGAGTCCGGCGAATTGGCACTCGCGCCGGCGTCGCCCAGGGCCTTTCGATTCTCGGCGCGAGCGCAGTTGTTGAAGGGGGTCGTGCGGGCCTATCCGGCACTGGCCAACGGTCGCTACTTTGTTCGGAACGACCGTCAGCTCGCCGCCTTTGATCTGCGGGCAACAAGGAACTGATCAGACCCGGTGAGCAAATCCGCCGGCCTGCGCCTCTTACTGGGTACGCAGGAATCAGCGGATGGCGGAAACCGAAATACAACAACGTAAGTCTGAGCACCTGGCGATCGCCGCCAGCGGCCGCGGCGCGTTCCGCCGGGGCAGCCTGCTGGACGACGTCCACCTCGTCCACGCCGCCCTCCCTGAGCTGGCTGCACACGAAATTGACCTGAGCACCTCGCTGCTGGGTTACCCGATCAGGGCACCCTTGATGGTGACCGGCATGACCGGCGGCACCGACGAGGCCGCGGGAATCAACCGCTGCCTCGCCATCGCCGCGGAATCGCTTGGCCTGCCGTTCGGTCTCGGCAGCCAGCGCGCGATGCTGCTGCAGCCGGAGCTGGCGTGGACCTACGACGTGCGCGAGGCCGCGCCGACGGTCTTTCTCCTCGCAAACTTCGGCGCGGTGCAACTGGCGCAGCTGCCCATCGAGCGGGTGCGCGAACTCTTGCACAGGGTTGGAGCGGACGCGCTCTGCGTGCACCTCAACGCCGGCCAGGAGCTGATCCAGCCACACGGCGATCGTGACTTTCGAGGCCTGCTCGAAACCATCCGACGCCTGGTGGGCGAGCTCGGCCTGCCAATCCTCGTCAAGGAAACCGGCTGCGGAATCGATCCGCGATCGGCGCGCGCGCTCGACGAGGCCGGTGTCGGCGCCATCGATGTGTCCGGCGCCGGCGGCACCTCCTGGATCGCGATCGAGTCGCAGCGCACGGAAGGTCCGGCGGCTGATCGCGGCCGCACCTTCTGGGATTGGGGCATTCCAACCGCCGCATCGCTGGGCTGGCTCGGGCGAGCGGGCCTGCGTGCCGACGTCATCGGCTCCGGCGGCATTCGCTCGGGGCTTGATGCCGCGCGGGCGCTGGCCCTCGGGGCACGAGTGGCCGGCGTCGCGCAGCCGGTGCTCTGCGCCGTTCGAGATGGCGGGATGCTTGGCGCGCGAACCTATCTCGAAAGCGTGATCGACGGCATCCGCACCGCATGCCTGTTGTCTGGCAGCCGTCACCCGGCCGACCTGGCCACCGCCCCCCGCGTCATCACCGGAGAACTTCAGCAATGGCTATCGCAGCCACCAATGTAGGCGGCGAACTTCGAATCGGCCGGCCGGCGCCATCGTTCAACCTGCGCGATCACGATGGGCGATGGGTGTCGCTCGACGAGCTGATCGCGCACGGACCAATCGTGCTGGCCTTCTACCCGATCGATTTCAGCCCGGTGTGCACCAAACAACTGTGCAGCTACCGCGATGCATACGATCCGATTCGTTCGCTTGGCGCGCGCGTGGTCGGCATCAGCCCTGATTCTCCGGACCGGCATCGCCAGTTCATCACCGCGAAGCACCTGCCGTTCCCGTTGCTGTCCGATCCGGACAACGCGGTCGCGCGGGCCTACGGGGTGGTGCCGCAGTGGCTGAAGATCCGGACGCGCGGGCTGTTCGTGATTGACCGCCACGGCATCGTGCGCGCCGAGCGAATCGAATCAACGATGTTCACCCATCGATCGGCCGACGAGCTGATCGCCATGTTGCGGGACCTGGAGGGACAGTCATGAGCCGCGGTGGTCACGTGGACGTGCTGATTGCCGGCGGCGGCCCCGCCGGCGCAGCGACGGCGATTGCCTTGCGGCAACGGGGCATTGATTGCCTGCTCGTGGATCGGGCCGCGTTCCCGCGCGACAAGGTCTGCGGCGACGTACTGCTGCCAGAGGCCCGAGCAGGGCTGCGCGCGCTCAACCTTGATCTCAGCAGCCTCCAACAGCGGACGTATGCCTGCACCGGCGTGCGATACGCCGGCGCCAAGGGACCGCAGGTGTCCGGCGACTTCCGCACCCAGGCAGGTCCGCAGCCGTGGTGGATGATCCGGCGCCGCGACTTTGACGACTGGCTGCTCGCACAAGCGTGCCGGGCCGGCGCGGACGTGGTTGAGAAGACCGCGGTTGCCGGAGTCATTCGAGAGAACGGCGTCACCACTGGCGTCACGCTCCGGAGTGCCGACGGCCGGACCCGCACCATCAAGACCAGGGTCGTCGTCGGCGCCGACGGCGCGTCGAGCGTCGTGGCGCGCGAGGTTGGCGCCTTCTCGAGGCCGCCGGAGCACACCTGTCTAGCCGCGCGTGCGTATGTGCGCGGCATCAGGTTGCCGGCCCCCTACCTCGAAGTCTTCACCACACCGCGCGTCCTTCCTGGGTGTGCCTGGATTGTCCCGATCGGCCCTGACGAGGCCAACGTCGGCATTGGGATGGTGCAAGCCACCGCACAGCGCCTCGGCTGCACGCCGCAAGCGATGATGGACGCACTCATCAGCGAATCGCCGCTGCTCAGCGAGCGGCTCCAGGGTTGCGATCCACTCCGCCTCGATGGCTGGGTCTTGCCCGCCGCGACCGAAGGACGACGACTGGCGGGCATGGGATGGGTGCTGGTCGGGGATGCCGGTGCGATGGTCGATCCCTTCACGGGCCACGGCATCCAGAACGCCATCGTCGCCGGAGCGATGGCAGCTACAGCGATCGCCGACGCGATCAGCACCGGCGACCTCGGCCGGCTGGCAGCCTATGAAACGCAATGCCGGCAGGCCTTTGCGCCGGAAGTCGATCGTGGATGGATGCTGCAGCAGTTGCATGCGCGCCCGCGCCTCGTTGATGCGGCGATCAGGACGTGCGCAAGCCACCCCGGCCTGCGCGGCCTGTTTCTGTCGCTGGTCGGGCATGCCGAGCCCCGCCGTGCGCTGCTGGCCGGCAGCTCGATCGCCCGTGCCGCGGTGAACTGGCGCTCTCCAGGAGCCGCAGCATGAGCAACCTGATCCTGCCTTCGGGAATCGGGCGCGATCGGCTCACCGACGCGCTGTGTGTCGCCGAACAAGTGGCGGGCAAGGACCGCAGCAACCTGTACGTCGTCAGCCAGTTCTTCACCGATCGCGCGCGCTATGACGCGTTCATCGCGATGTATGCGGTGATGCGGCTGATCGACGATCGCGTCGATCAGGTCGAAGACAAGACGCTGTTGAGCGAAGCCGCCCGATCCGCGCTCGTCGCCGAACTCAACTGCTGGGAACTGCGCATTCGCGCCGCCTACGACGGCCGCCCGTCCGATGACCTGATCGATATCGCGCTGGCAGCCGCGGTGCACACCTTCCCGGTGCCATTTGAGTTGTGGGCCAGGTTCATCGAGGCCATGCGATTTGACGTGCACAAGCCTCGCTTCGACGACTTCGACGAGTTTCTCGAATACGGCGAAGGCGCCACCGTCGCGCCGACATCGATCTACGTCTATCTGCTGACGTCGCAGCGCGGGGCCGACGGCCGATACCTGGTCGATCGTCTCGACTTCATCACATGCGGCCGTGATCTTGGACGCTTCGCCTACATCGCGCACGTGTTGCGCGACGTCTGTGAAGACTTGGCGGTTGGACAAACCGGGCTGGTCTACCTGTCGAAGGCCGACCTCCGCATGCATCACCTGACGGAACACGACCTGCGCTCACTCGCTGCGGGCACGGCTGGCGACGACGTGCGCGCCTCCTGGCGCGCGTTGGTGCGTGACATTTGCGGCCGGGCGAGAGAAATGCGCGCCCGCGGCACGGCGCTGGCCGGCTCGGAATGGGACCGGCTGCCGTCCGATTGCTCGTTCATCTTCCGGTTGATCGTCGAGACCTATGCCGAACTGCTCGACCGCATCGAAGACGACCCCGAATGCGTACTGCGTCGGCAATCGGTGCTGACAGACCAGGATAAGTTTGCGCTGCTGCAGTCGGCGGCGATGGCGAGCGGATTCCAACCATCACTGCACGCCTGATCTCGTGGACGACCGCGTGAAAGACATCGTATTCATCGTCGGCGCCGCGGCATTGGGGTCGGCGAGCATCGTGGGATTCCGGGACGCGCCCGCCGCCTGCGCCTTCGCCTGCGCCATCCTGCTGGCAGTGCTCCTGGCCAGATATCACGAGCGGCGGGACCTCATTGGGCTCGCCATCGGCGCCACCATCGGCAATGCGATCGAACTGGCGTGCGATGCGGCGGGGGTCTGGCAACACGCCGACCGCACTGTGCTTTCTCTCGCGCCGGTGTACATCCTCTTCTGCTACCCGATCCTGGGCATCGCGACACCGCGACTCGTTGATGCAGTGCGCGGCGGTCCACGCTCACCCGTCGAACACCGCGCGTCAACCATTCCGGTCGCAACGCTGTTGCTGATCGCCTTTGTCGGGCTGTCGTTGCGGTTCGGTCAGGACGCCGGCGCGCAATGGATCGTCACACTGTTTCTGCTCGCGGCGACGCTATGGCGGTTTCACTCGCGGCACGATCTGGTGACGGCACTGGCCGGCGCCTCGGTCGCAATGGTCTGGGAGCTGCCGGCAACTGCATCAGGGGCGTGGCGATTCCCGGCGCCTGATGTACTCGGCCTCATTCCAAGCTGGCTACCGGCAGCCTACGCCGTCTTCTTTGTCGCGATGGGGCGCTTGATCGATGCGCTTCACGCTGAAGCGGGTGATGCGATCGCGGCGTGGCGGCAAGCACCGTGGACGCGCCAACGGCGCATCGACCTGGCGTTCGTATCGAGCCTCATCGGAGGCGCGGTCGCCGGCGTGTGCCTGTTCTTTTCGCAGCCATTGGTCTGCGCGGCGATATCGGCAGCGGTCCTGATTGCCGGACTCTGGCGCTGGCACACCCGCACCGACATCACGATCGCGCTGTGCGGCGCGGTATTCGGGCCCGTACTCGAGTACTACGCCACCGGCGCCGGTCTCTGGACGTATCCCTTCACCACCATCGGCACCATGCCTGCGTGGGTCTTCACGCTGTGGCCCGCGTTCCCGCTGTGCCTCGTTCGACTCACTCACACCATCTGGCCGGCGCAGACGCGCGAGCTCGGAGCCACGAGCATCGCGCTGATCGGCATCACCATCCTGGCCGTCGAGATACCGCTGCTCACGACCTACGGAAACAGCAGGCCGGTGTTCACGGCCGGGGTCACCACGATGATGCTGGTGGCATCGGCGGCGGTGATGCGATCCCCGCAGGCGGCGGTGATGCTGACGCTGAGCGGTGTGTTCGGGATGTTGTGTGAAATGCTGCCGATCGCGCTCGGTGCGTGGATCTATCCACCGGGAAGTCCGCTGCCGTTTCCGGTGTGGTTACCGACGGGCTACGCGCTCTTCGGATTCGGCATCGTGCAGACGGCGACGGGGCTCGCGGCAATGCGCTCAACGAGCGCCGCCGCAAACTCCATCCCTCTCGGCACGCCAACACCCGCCAGCAGCTCGCCCGCCAGCCAGACGTTGCCGCGCCCCTGCATTGATTCGAGCGTGTCATAGGCGCCGGCTCGCAGCGCCCGCTCCGGAAAGTGCGGAAACCATCCGCGAACCACAACGCGATGTTCGACGGACTCGAGGCGGCCACCTAACCGCTGCACGAGTGAGCCAATCGCCCGCTCGGCATCATCGACAGAGCGGCCGTCATCCAGGTAGGGGTGGAACGTATACATCCCGCTGCCGCGATCGACCTCGTAAAACAGGTACGGGTGCGCGGGCGGGACGACACCGTCGCTGCCGTAGCGTGGCGCATAGAACACGTTCCGGCCCAGGCCGCTGACGCGGGCGGTGATCACCGTTCGCTCGAGCGTGCGCACCTGCGACAGAACCATTCGCTCGTGAGCAGACAGGTGCGTCGCTGCCTGCAAATACGCATCCGTCGGTGACGCGACGACCAGCGCATCAAAATGCTCGACGCCCGCTGTCGACTCTATAGCGACCGTGCCGTTCGCGGTGACGCGCGTGATCGGCGCGCCGTAGCGCACGTTGTGCGAGGCGGCCACCCGCGTCCAGACGGCTTCGTGCCCTTCTCTCAATTGCGGCATCGCCAGGCGGAGCTGCTGCGTCAGCGAATAGCGGCGCAACATCGTCAACAATTGCAGGACGTAGATTACGGGCACGTCCCGGACGAGCGGCCCGAATTGCGCGCCGCCGGCGATCGGCAACAACACGTCGCGGACGTACGGCATGCCCTCGCGATCGAACCACACGTGCGTGGCGCCACATAGCCCGGGAACGACGTGCGGACCTATGCCGGGCCGGGCGTCGTGCGCGCCCGAGTAGCGGCGGAGCGTCGACAGAAATCGCCAGATCTGCTTCGCGCGACTGGATGCCGAGAATCCCTGGGAGAAGCCGAGGGGGTTGGACGTGCTCGCGTCGTTGATATCGGCGACGCGAACTCGCGGCATGAACGCGCACGCCTCCGAGACGCGATACCGCCGCAGGAGCTTGGTCCACAGTGGACTCGGAACGAAGAACACCGTGCCGGCCTCGAACAGTCCGCGCCCGCCTTCGGGAGGGTTGGCATAGCCGACACTGCGAATCTTGCCGCCGGGCCGCCGCTGCGCCTCGAACACCGTGATGTTGCTGTACCCGCGATCGCGGAATTCCTCGGCACAGGTCAATCCGGCGCAGCCGGCACCCATGATCGCGATGCGCGCGTTCTGGCGGAGCGGCTGTCGCGTCATCGCGAGTAGCCCGGATCCGCCCACGCGGCCCCGGCTGCGAGACGATGGTGCAGTCCGCGTCCGACCTCGATCAGCGACCAGCCAAACACGCCGTAGCCGGTGGCGAGCCAGAGCGGCATGCCGAACACGGCAGACGAGGGGTAGCTCCACGCGCCCATCGCGACCGGCCACACTTCGGCAGCGGGGCCGATGAGTCCACACACGATCAATCGGCCGATGGTTTCCTGAGACCGATCGTAGCCAACGATCGCCACCAGAAGCAGCGCCGTTCCGGCGAACGCGATCACAGGCTGGCGGGATCCGAACGCGCAGAGCCACGCGACAGTGACCAGCGCAAGCAACGCCGCCTGTGAAACCGGAAGCGTGCGCGCAGGATCGCGATGCGTGACCGATCCCACCAGCCGCGACACCGCGACCGGATAGATCCACCACATTGCGAACGCCCAGAGCGGCAACGGGCCGACCGACGGCGCCGCGTACGCCCACAGCCCGCTCGACGTTGCCGCCAGCTCAGCCAGGGGCCCGAGAGCCGCGCCAGTTGCTCCGAGAATCCAGTCCTCGCGCCGTCGCCATGTCCCCGCAGACATGCCCGCCAGAATGAAGATCACGAGGGACGCGAATGCCACATCCCGATAGCCGACGGCCAGCACCGGAATGGCAACGGCAAGGAGCACCGCTACAAGGAGGCGATCGCGCCAGAAAGCACCCAATCACTCAGTAAGAGCGCTTTCTGGCGCGATTTGCTCAGCTCACTGCTTCTGCCAGACGACGATGACCATCGTGAACGGCTTCTTGCCCTTCTTGCCGTCCTCGTCCACGCGCTCTTCCTTGTATGACCCGATGCGGGTGTAGCCGGGTCCGGGATTGCGGCCCTCCGGCATGAGCAACAGCGAACCCGCAATCGCATTGCCGGTGTCACCCTTCGCGCCCTGCGGACCTTGTGGGCCTATTGGGCCTATTGGGCCTGTTGGGCCTGCTGGGCCTGCTGGGCCTGCTGGGCCTGCTGGACCTGCTGGACCTGCTGGACCCTGCGATCCTTGCGCACCTGTTGGCCCCTGTGGACCCGCCGGCCCTTGCAACCCTTGCGGTCCCGCCGGACCCTGTGGGCCCATCGGACCTGCGTCGCCCTGTGGCCCCATCGCACCAGCCGGTCCCGGAACACCGGCACCGGCGATTGGGGCGTGCACTTCAACGGTGATCGAATCAGTCGAATTGAAACCGCGAACGTCGGTGACCGTCACGGTGTAGGTGTAGATCCCAGGCGCGAGGTCGACGCTGATAGATGGTTGAGTCGAAATGACGTTGCCCAGCGACGACCACGCGTATGCGAGCGCGAAGCCGCCCGGGTTGTTCACCAGCGCCTGCAACGATGTGTGACCACGGAGGAAGTGATCGGTCGGAATGACCTGATCGGCACCGGCGTCCACCGTCGGTCCATCGGTGGCGTACGAAAACACCCCGGCAGTGTTCAAGCCGGCGCTACCAAGGGCGTAGTCAACACCACCAACCATCAGCACGCGGCCATCATCGAGCACGGTCAGGGTGTGGAGCGTGCGCCGGGGAATCAGCGGCAACGTGACCGATGACGAGCCGTCGTAGTACGCGAACGGCAGCATTTGTGTCGGGGCGTTAAACGTGAACAGCGCACCGCCGCCAAAGATCACCGTGGTGTTACCTGTCACCGCGACGGCTTCACCGGCGCTATTGACTGAACCTGTGAAGCCGGTGAGTTCTGCCGGATCGATATCAAGCGAGGCGAGGTCAAATGCGAACAGCGGGCCGTTCAGGCTCCCAACCAGGTACTTGCCGTCCGGGCGTCGACCGAGATTGGCATACATCGCTTCCGCCGAAATCGGCGCGGCCACGGCGCCGGTCAGGGTCGCATCGACGACGATCTGCATGGGCGATAACCACCAGAACGTGTCCTCGGGCTGCAGTGCCTGCCCGATGATCAGAATCGATCCGTCCGCCCGCAGGTAGCCCTTCGCACTCTGGCCGCGGAACGACACCGCCGGCAGGAGCGAGAACGTATTGGTCACCGGATCAAAGATTTCGCTGACCATGGCTGGCGTGCGGAACGGGTTGCGCGTGTAGCCGCCGGCAATCAGCACCCGGCCATCGCTCAGCAGGACGGCCGCCTGCTTCGCACGCTTGACGTTGAGCGATCCCACCAGTGATGTCGTCGCGGTCGAGGGATCGAACACCTCCGCGGTCGCCGTATTGGCGTCGTTACCACCGGCGAACAGCACGCGACCGTCCGCGAGAACGGTGATCGATGCTCCCTGGCGAGGGCCGATCAAGTCGGCGACTCTTGAAAACGAACTGGTCACCGGATCAAACACTTGAAGAACCTGTCCGTAGACGATCAGGACTCGCCCGTCGTTCAGCTTGATGGCCGAATGGCCTGCCACGGCGACCGGCAGCTCTCCGGTGGGCGTCAGCACCCACCCGGCGGTCTGCGCGGCAAGGGGAGTACTCGCAAAGAACAGGCAGGCCAGAACGGCCACGCATAGCCGTGTCAACAGTCGGATCCGCGGGGAAGACGTCATGGGATTCCTCTCTTGGTGATGACAGGAGGAAGGCAAGGACCGATTTGCTCACCGCGGTGAGCAAACCGCCGCACGGGCGCCTCACAAGCGTGTACGCCACATGGATGCCGCCGCCACGAATATCCGCCCCCTGCCCACCGCCTGGATCAGCACGGCGATCCTGTTCGTGGCGGGAGCGATCAGCTTCGACAACTTCTCCGCCCGGCTGTTTGAGGGCGCCGAAAGCCCAGGCGCATCCGCGCCTGCGTCGCTCGCGTTGCTGGCGTTCACGCTGGTCCACGGCGGTCATCGACTGGGCGCGAGGCGGCTCGGCGTGTTGATGGCGATCACGTTCGTCGTGACCTTCTCGATGGAAGCGATCTCGATCGCCACCGGATTGATCGGCGACTACGTCTACACGCCGGCCCTTGGTCCGAAGCTGCTCGAGGTGCCGCTGCTGATTCCCGCAGCGTGGCTGATGATGCTCTACCCCACGCTGCTGATGGTCGAGACCATTCTCGGCGCACGACCCATCAGCGAGATACGCGCGCGCGCAGGTCGATCACACGCGCTCTGTTGGGCGGCCGTCGTCTCGATCATCACCGGCTTCGCGATGACCGCCTGGGATATGGGCGTCGAGACCATCATTGTCGTCACGCGCGAATACACGTGGACTGAGCCAGGAAGCTACTTCGGAGTGCCGATCCCGAACTTCGTGAGCTGGGTTGGCACATCAGCCGCGGCGGCGTTCGCGTTCCTCGCGTGGGAGATGCGCGTCGCACCACGCGCGGAGCCGGGCGCGACCGCACCCGAATGGCAGCCGATCGCGGCGTACTTCATCGCGTTCGCCGTCACCGCGTTTGGAAACCTGGCGGTCGGCAATCGCGCTGCAGTGCTCATCACCGTGTTCACGATGTCGCCGTTCATCCTCATCGCGACGGCTCGTATCCTGCACCGACAGCTCGATGGCGTCAGTCACCGATAGCGAGCGGCGCCAAGCGCGGCTGACGCTGGTGATGGCACAGATCGGCGCCATCATCGTCGTGGTACCGCTGCTGATCGTGCTCTCGCTGACGGACTGGCCATACGCATCAGCCTTCGCTGTCCTGTGTTCGCTCACGTTCCTCGTCGCGGGAGTGGCCGGTCGGGACGCGTTCCTGACGCATGTGTGGCTGTTTGGCTTGTTGTTCGGTGTCGCTGAACTGGCTGTGGATAACTGGCTGGTGAACTCAACGGGCACGCTGAGCTACGACGACTACGCCGCCAGAGGCGGCCCGATGTGGTCGGCATCGCCGGCGTTCATGCCACTTGCCTGGCAGGTGTTGGTGGCGCACATCGCCATCCTGGGCGATGCGGTCAGCCACTGGCCGGCGCGACCCAGGGTGCTGTTTGCGCTGGCGATCGGCGCCGTCTACATCCCGATCTGCGAAGCACTCTCGATTGCTGCGGGGTTCTGGAGCTACGAACGCGTGCCCACCATTGCTTCGGTACCTGTTTACATCGTGATCGGCGAGACGCTGCTTGCCCTCGTCATCATCATGATGCTGCCGACGCTGAACCGGCGCCGCTGGACGACAACCGTAGCCACGGCAGCGGTCGCGTGCACCGCGTTGTGGGTCGGGTACGCGGCAGGCCTGCGATGGCTTTGACGAGGCACTGTTAGGCGCAAGCCCCCTCACACCCGCTGGCAGAGGGCTGAGATAAGGTTCGCGGGCAGCAGCTCAGCCGTGACTCGCCCCTCCGAAGTCCCAGACGAAGTACTGCGCGCCCTGTTGCAGCAGTACGGAGCCTTGATCCGCAAAATCGTCGCGCGGGTGGGCGGACGTGTGCTTCGCGACAATCGCGACGATGTCGCACAGTCGGTCGCCATGAGCCTGTGGCAGCAAATTTCGCGTGAGCAAGAGATCTCCCACCCTTCCTCCTATATCTACAGGGCGGCGGTCCGGGAAACCGTCCGAGAAGTCCGCAGGCGGCTCGAGGAAGAGAAGCTGCACGCGCCGATAGACGGCGCGGTCGAGCCGTCGAGCGGCGCGCCCAATCCCGAACGAGCGGCGGCGGCCCAGCAGGTTGCGCAAGGCATTGAGGAGGCCATCGGGGGACTCTTGCCTGACCGGGCGGTTGCAGTTCGGGCGAACCTGGCGGGCTACTCGGTAGAAGAAATCATGGCGGTGCAGGGCTGGCCGTACCAGAAAGCGCGTAACCTGATCGCGCGCGGCATGGCTGACTTGCGGGACGAACTGAAGAAGGGAGGATTCGGTGACTGACCCGGCGCCTCCGCGAAAGAACCGGCTGGATGACGATGTGCTGAAAGCGGCATACCAGATTGCGAACCGCCATCGCGATGGCCACCTCTCCGACCGCGATTGGGAACAGCTGGCCTGTGGCGACCTCGACGACTTCGCGAAGCGGGCCGCGCTGTCGCACGTCACGTCGTGCGAGACGTGCTCAACGATCCATCGCAGCTTGATTGCGCTGAACCAGGAATCCGCCGTTTTCGATCCTCGCTCGAGTGCTCAGCCGCCATCTCCGGCGTTTGCATGGCGCCGATGGGCTGTCGGCGGCGGACTCGCCGCGGCGGCGATCCTGACGCTTGCAGTCCTGGTCGACAATCCGGAGCGAAGCCGGCGCGCCTCCGACGTGACGCGCACCAATGTCGAGGGCACCAGCATCACGGTCACGCAGTCGCTCTCGCTTCCTGACCGCCGGTTGGCCTGGACGTCCGTCCGCGACGCCGACCTGTACGACGTCCGGATCAGCGATGCCACTGGCGCGCTGAAGTGGACCACGCGCGTCACCGCGACCACGGTGGAAGTCCCCGCCGACATGACGTGGCCTCGCGGCACCTACTATCTGCAGATCAGCGCCACTCGTGACGGCGCGACGATCGGCTCATCTTCGCTCGTCCCGATCCAGGTGGAGTGACGGCGATGCGCTGGCAGCGAACGCTCGCAACGCTCGCATTCGCAATCGTCGCCGGAGCCGCCAGCGCGCAGAGCGACCGTGTCAACGCCTTGATCGCCGAGGGAGACCACCTTGCGTCGGAGGCGGTCCGGCAAACTGAAGTCGCAATCCTGAAGTACCGCGAAGCGGATCGCATCGCCGCGGCAAGTCCGGACGTCCGCCTCCGCACTACGGCCAAACTCAAAGTCATCCAGGGCCTGTACCTGACGGACGCCTTGACGGAGTGCCTCGCCATCGCTCCGCAGGTGGAGGCGCTGGCGCGAAGCATTGATGCGAAAGACCTGCTGGGTAATCTCTATCGCGCGACCGGCGCCTGCAACCTGGGTCTCGGGCGCTTCGAACAGGCTGACCGGGAATTCGACCTGGCCTCGCAACTTCTTGCGGTACACGGCACGAGCACGCAGTATGCGCTGGCGCTGAACAACCGCGCCGCCAACGCGCGCATCCAGGGACAGCTCGGCGACGCGATCGGATTTGGCCAGCAGGCCATGGGTGTGCTCGAACGGGCGATGGTGGCCGGCGAGGAACTCACACCGCGTGTGCTATTCGCAGTTCCGTTCAATCTCGGAAAGGCCATGGCCGACAGCGGCGACTTTGTCGGGGCACGGCCCTACCTGGAACGCTCCTTCCAGGTCGCAGAGCGCAACAACGACATCGGCGGCCAAATGCATGCGCTGTTCGACACCGGCGAGTGGTACGAAACGCAAGGCGATCTCGACAAGGCCGAACGCTACTATCGCCGCGCGGTGGAATACACGCGCCGCCAGCAGAACGGGAAGGAGCTCGAAGCCCAGGCGCTCGGAGCATTGGGTCGCGTCGCCCTCGCCCGTGCCGACTTCGCGCTGGCCGCCCGGCAGTTGAGCGAGGCATTCGAGGTGTTCCGCGAAGCGGAACTGTTCTCGCGCTACGCCACCAATCTGGTTTACCTCGCGAAGGCGAAAGCCGGATTGGGTGATCACGCGGGCGCAGCGGCCGACCTCGATCGCGCGATCGCGCTCTCAAGAGCGCGCCAGCAAACCGCATCGACCGTACTGGCGTTGATCGAGCGCGGCCGGCAACGAACGCTGGCACGCTCCTTTGGCGACGCTCGCCAGGACTTCGCGTACGCGATCGCCGTCGCTAACGACGCGCGGCTGCTCCCCCTCATCCCGGCCGCGATCGCTGGTCGCGCGCACCTGACCGAGGTGACGGGCGATCTCGCATCAGCTGCGGCGATGTTCGAGGAAGCCGCCGCGGCCGTCGATCGGATTCGCGGTCACATTGTCTCAATCGAGATGCGCACCAGTTTTGCCGCTTCGACCCACGATGTGTATTCAGGGTTGGTGCGCGTTCTCGAGGCCTTGCATCGCGAGCGCCCTGCGGACGGGTATGACCGTCGCGCCTTGATGGCGCTCGAGCGAGAGCGATCGCAATCGCTCGATCTTGATGCCGCGCTCGCGCGTCGTCTGTCGCCCCAGGGCGCTGCCGAGCCGGAAGCACGGATCGCGCGCATCCAGAGCGCGCTGTTTGCGCCAGATCTCGCTGATGCGCGCCGCCAGCAGCTGCAGGCAGAGCTCGATGACGCGGAACGGAACCTGCAACTTGGCGGCCCGGCGATCCTGACGCGCGTCGCCGCCGAGCGTCGCGCCGCTTCGCTACCTGATCTGCAAGCCAGCCTCGCGTCGGGTGAGGTGGTGCTGGAGTACGCCGTCGATCAGTCGCGGTCGATGGTGTTCGTCGTCACGCGGTCGTCGGTCAAGCTGGTGCGCCTCTCGATCGCCAGCGGCCTGTCGGACCGGGTGGCGTTCTTTGTGCGGGCGCTGGAGAACAACGCGCGCGATGCGGCGGTGTCATCGGGGCAGGTGCTGGCGCGGGAACTCATCGAGCCGCTGCACCTCGAGCGAGGAACCCGTCTGTTGATCGTGGCGGCGGGACCGCTCGCCCGACTGCCGTTCGCAGCGTTGCCGGCGGCGCGGGGAAATGATGTCGCGCCGTTGATGTTCGACCACGACATCAGCTATCTGCCGTCGCTGACGCTGTTTGAGCGCCGGCGCTCCGCGCACCACGGGGCGCTCGGCAGGCGCGTGCTCGCCGTTGCCGACGCGCTTCCGCCTGCAGGCGATACGCGGCGGCTGCGCGCGTTGCCGGCAAGCCGCATCGAGGCCGCGGCCGTCGCGCGCCACGCCACCTCAACGCTGTTGGTGGGCAAGGACGCGACGGAGAAGGCGATCAAGAGCGAAGCCGGCTCCGGCTATCCGATCCTGCACCTCGCAACGCACGCCATCCTCGACGAGACGGTGCCCGAACGCTCCGCGGTCGTGCTCGCGGATTCCGCGGACGAAGACGGGCTGCTGCAAGCCCGCGAAATCTATGAGCTGCCGTTGCAAGGCGCGCTCGTGGTGTTGAGCGGCTGCAAGACAGCCGACGGGCAGGTGTCGGGCGCAGAGGGATTGCATAGCCTCGCGCGCGCGTTCCTCCATGCGGGAGGCCGCACCGTCGCCGGTGCGTTGTGGGAGCTGCCTGATTCGGGCGCGGCCGATCTCGTGTTGTCGTTCTATCGCGAGCTCGAACGCGGCCGTGACGCGGCGGCGGCCATGTCACGTGCGCAGCGCGCCGTCGCCGGCCGCGATCCCTACGCCAACAGCCGCACGTGGGCAGCGATCGTGATCATGGGTGATCCTGCCGTGACGCTGTCGGAACAACCGCCGAGCTCCGCGATCCACGCCGCGGGCGGCGCGATCGCCGGCATGTTCGGATTGGTGGGAATGGCGCTCGTGAAGCGCCGGAGGCAGTAGGCGCGACGAGGCTGATAGCCAGGCGGCCCTGGCTACCAGCTCGTCGAGACTGTTTACTTCACTTGAACGACGACGTCTTTGTAGGTGTTGAGCGCGCCGTCCGACGCCATGCAGCGGATCGTGTACTGACCCGGATCCGCAAACGTCACATTGACCTGGTACTTGCCGTCCGCCGGAACAGCCGGCGCCATCCAGCGCGGTGCCCACGGTGAGTTGGCACCGGCGCGCGTGTCTTCCCACACCTTGGCCTGGCGCGGCGTGAACGAGACGCGGCCCGCGCCGCGATACACGAAGCACGAATGTCGCAAGCCGGTCTGGCTGCCCACGGTGATCGCTGACGGCGGACGCTGTGCGGCCGCATCAAACGTCATGGTGCCGCGCGGCACCACGGTCGGCGTGGAGTTGGTCGCCCGGGCGCGGGCCGCGGCAACACGTTCGGCTTCACGTGAATCCGGACCGTAACGCGGACGCGGCACGCCGTCGTCCTTCGCAATCGCCACGAGCGTCAGCGGCTGGCCAACCTGGGCGCGGCGCTCACCGGTGTCGATCGTGATTTCCGGGGCGACGTTCGCGCGAATCAACGGGCTGCTGACACCGGCACCCAGCGCACCCTGTTCCGACGCCTGGACGATGTTGTCGACGAGCGAGTCTTCACGCAGCGTGGCGTAAGCGCGCTCGGTCTTGCCGCGCACCGTCAACGTCCACACGAGTTCCTTGTTGCCCCAGTCCTTGGGCACGCGCACCTTGAACACGAACCGGTTGCGGCGCGGCAGGAAGTGCGTGGGCTGGCCCTGGTCGGCCGGCCCCGGCGAGATCATGTTGTCGGGACCGATCGGAACGTCCGGCTCTTCCTCCCAGTTCCGGTTCATGTAGCCGAACATCATGTTGAACGAGCCGTCGTCGTTCTTCTCCCAGCCTTCGAAGGCCGGCGAGACGTTCTGGCCGCTGGAGTAAGTGAGCATCTGGGTGCTCGCGGTTTGATACGCGAGCCCCACCATCAACGCTGATAAGACGAGTCGCTTCATTGATCTACTGCTGCTGTTGCTGACCGCCGGCGGTCGGCTTTGCCGTCTGTGGCGGCGGAATGACGTTACACAAAGGACAACCGATGATCACGTCGGGACGATTGGGGCCGAGCTTCTCGCGGCGCTTGGCCATCTCTTCCTGGAACTCGGCATCGGTCAACGGCATGATCTGGCCGAGATCGATGAACATGTTCGCGATCGAGCGGTTGCCCGATCCCTGCCAGTTGCGGGGGTCCGGGATGTTCTTGTTGTTCGGCGTGTTGTCCATGTAGCCGATGATGTGCAGGATCGTGCCGCGCGGGAGAATCGGCGCGTGGTCGTCCTGGTACTCATACTGGCGGACCCAGTTGTGGTCGTAGCCGGCGCACGTCAACGTCTGGATGTTGAAGCCCCAGATCGCTTCGAGACACATGCGCTGACCGGGCGCGTGCAGGTGCGGCTCGAAGGTCACGACCTTCGCCGGCGTCTGCAGCACTTCATACGCGTGCAGCTGCTGGTTGGCTTCCTGCGGCTTGATGTCGATGTCGAGCGCGTTGGCGAGGCTGTGCAGCGTGGTGCGCTTCTTCGGCTTGTAGCCAACGGGGTGGAAGCGGAAGCCGAACATCAGCTTCGACTTCACATCCGCGCCGCCTGAGTGCAGGTGCGCCGACTGATAGATGATGCTCGACCCGGCCTTCAACAGGCGGCCCGCATCCTCGTCGAAAATATCCGCGTTGCGGCCCACTTCGTGGACCGGCCAGCCCACGGCGTCCTGCGTCACCGAGGCGTCGAGCGCGTCGCCCGATTCATCCACCGGGGCGGTGGCCCAGATCAGGTGATGCCACACGTAGCGCTGACCAACGGTCTGGCGTCCTGATTCGTTGCTGAAGTTGTTGACCTCGCGAATCTCGACCGACTTCACGTAGCGGTCTTCCTTGATCGGCAGCAGGGTCGGCGGGAACTCGCCCCACCAGTCCGGCGTGTTCGCCTTGACGGTGATTTCCGGGCTCTCGACGATCAGGTCCGGTTCCCCCGCGTGCCACGCATCGGCATCATCAAACACCAGCGGCTTCGGCATGTCGGCCGGGTTGCCGCGCGGCGCGCCCGAGTCGGCCCACTTCGCGATCTTCGCAATTTCGACTTCGCTCAGCGACGGATCGTTCTTGTAGTGCTGAATGCCGATGTTCTTCTCGATATACCAGGGCGGCATCACGCCGGCCTTGTCACGAAGCGCGGTGCGCTGCTTCATCGCGCGCGCCCACGGCCTGGCCTCTTCGTACGTGAGCAGCGACATCGGCGCCACCTGGCCTGGCCGATGGCAGTTCTGGCAGCTGCGCTGCAGGATCGGCGCGATGTCCTTGGTAAATGTGACTTCGGGAACCGCCGCTGCCGGAGCGGCCGCTTGCTGCGCGGACACCGCGGTGCCGAGAACCGCCGCCACGATCAGTAAACACAACACGACCGCCGGCGCGAACGACCTTCGAACTGCCATCAGAATCTCCTTGAAGCCCCCGAATGGGGAGCTCCATTTTACGCCTACTGCCGTAGTAAAGCGGTCCCGTTCCGCTTTGGAACCTGCCCTACTAGTATACGAGCGATAACCTTCAAAGTTGCAGTATCTACGGCACTTACGCTGTTGTCTCCGGCCGCGGCGACGTAGGCGGTCTTTCCGTCCGGCGACATCGTCACCCATTCGGGGTGCTGCCCGACGTTCACGTGGCCGACCGGTTTGAGGTCCGGCAGCGAATACGCGTACATCGTGCTGTAGACCTTGCTCGTGGCCAGCAGGAGCTTGCCGTCCTGCGCGGTGCCGAAGCCATGCATCGGCGCGGCCTGCAACCCTTCCGTATGTTTCACTTCACCGGGGATGGCCGGCGTCTCGAAGCGCGCGACTTCCTTCCGCGCCTTGAAGTCCACCACGGCAATGCCGTGGTAGTCCGAGAGCTGCACGAAGATTCGCGAGGTCGATCCGTCGGCGGCCTTCTCGAATTCCATGGGGCGGATGCCGGCCGACATCGGCAGTTCCCAGGCGATCTCTTCGGTGGCTTGATCGATCACGGTGATGATCCGGCCCGGGATCGATCCGGCAACGACGTGCCTTCCGTCGGGCGTGACGTAGACGTTGTGGATCCCGCCCTTGACAGGGATCGTCTTGACGCGCGTCAGCGCGACGGTATCGATCACATCCACGGCCCCAGGCGCCTGTGTGATGCCGGCATAGACGCGCCTGCCATCCTTCGAGACCGAGAGATTGTTGGGCCGGCCGCTCAACGGAACGCGCGCGATCACCGCGAACGTCACGCCGTCGACCACATCAACCGTGTGCTTGGACTCGTTGGTGAAATAAAGCCGTGTTCCATCCGGGGCGGAGGCCACGCCATGAGGAACTTCGATGTCGTTGATAACGCCAACGACTTTGTTGGTCGCAGGGTCGATCAAATGGATGTTGTCGCCCGCCGCGTTGGTCTGCACGATGCGCGCGACGCGGGCCGCGCCCGCGTGGGACGCCATGGTGGCGCCATTGACCCACGCCTCGAGCACCGTCCAGTCGGGATCGCTCTTCGCGGACCAGTGCTGGCCGCCACCATGAAAGACGTCGCCACCCGCGGCTCGGGCCAGCGGATGGCGCAGGAGACGGCTGGCGCCGGGACTGCCGGGCACCACCATGGCCTTGGCGGCCTCAAAGTTCTGACGGGTCTGCTCCTCGGTCCAGCGATCGGCCCCCTCGGGCAGCCGCTGCAGGCGGAGGGTGGCGCTGCCGGCATGGCAGGTCACGCACCGGGCATGCCCCTCGCGTTTCTCGAGAAACAAGGGCTCGACCCTCGCCTTGTAGAACTCGTAGTCAAGGGCCGGGCCGGATGGCGCCGGCTGTTGGCCAAGCAGTGCCGCGAGAAGCAGTTCCAGCATGTGTGCCTCCGTCCCGCCTCACGTCCCTGCGGATTTCCCAATCTGACCCAGCGGGATTTTCAGCGGTGATTCTAGCGCAGGGCGCTTTTTTGGCGCGCGGCGCGCGCCGGTCGGGATACGATTACCGCTTCTGCCGCGCGGCGCGCGGTTAAGGAAACACCAAGGCGGACACGTGCATCCTGACCTCCAAGAAACGATCGAATTCCACGAAGCCATTCTCGCGGAAGGCGGCAAAGCGCTCGTTGGCTATCACCTGCCAAAGATCCTTGCCAATCTCGTGCTGCTGTCGGAAATTCCGACGACCTACGACAAGAAGGAGCAGCGGCAGGTCAACTCCGGCAACTTGCTGTTGCGCGGCGTGCCTGGCGTCGGCAAGACCTTCTTCGGCGTGATCCTGGCGGCCATCAGCGACGCGAAGTTCGCGCGCATCCAGGGCCGCGCGGACCTGCAGCCGACCGAAGTCGTCGGCTTCCAGATGATCAATCCGGCCACGGGCGAACTGACCACCGAAATGGGTCCGCTGGCCGAAGCCGAGGTCATCCTCCTCGACGAAATCAACCGCATCCCGCTCAAGTCGCAGAGCGCGTTTCTCGAAGGCCTGCAGGACCGCACCGTCACCGTCGGCAAGAAGACCTACGAGCTGCCCGCGTTCAACTTCGCGATCGCGACGATGAACCCGGTCGAGCTCGGGCAGGGCACCTTCCCGCTCTCGGAAGCGGCGACCGATCGCTTCGCGATCATGGTCAACATCGGCTACCTGCCGCCCGAAGAGGAACGCAAGCTGGTGAACTTCGACTTCAAGCAGGTGCGCCTCGGCAGCCTGATGAAGAAGGAGCGCATCATCCAGCTGCGCGCCGCGATCACCGAGCACGTGTTCCTGCACGACCGTCTCGGCGACTACGTGCAGCGGCTCGTCGCCAACTCGCGCCCCTACAATCCCGACACAGACTGGCACCGGCACTCACCGTCGGAGCTGGTGGAAACCGGCGTCGATCTTGGCGCGTCACCCCGCGCGATCATCGTGTGGGGCCGTCTCGCCAAGGTGTGGGCGCTCATCGTGCATCGCCGCGACGAGGTCTACCCCGAAGACATCCAGGAACTCGCCAAGTACGTGCTCAGCCATCGTCTGTGGCTCGGCCCGCACGCCGCGAGCCACGGCCTCACGCAGGAAGCCGTGATCAAGGACATCATCGACAAGACGCCGATTCCCTGATTCGATGAGAACGCGCGAACAAGAGGTCGAGCCCCTCATCAACTTGTCGGAGATCACGGAAGTCGAGCTGATCATCGTCAAGCGGATGCGGGAGTTCACCATCGGCGATCACGCCAGCATGTTTCACGGCACGGGCTTCGACTACGTCGGCCTGCGCGACTGGCAGGCGGGCGATCGCTTCGAACACATCGACTGGCCGCAGTCGTCGCTGAACAACTTCAGCCCGCTCGTGGTGCGCGAGTTCGAGCAGCCGACCACGTCGAGCGTGATCATGGTCGTCGATCGCTCCGCGTCGACGCGCTGCGGCGCCAACAGCGGCTCCGGTGAAAACCAGGGCCTGCAGATCGCCACGCTGATCGCGCGGGCGATCGCGACGGTCGGCATGTCGGCGGTGTTCTTCCAGGATTCGATCGGCCTGATGACCTTCGATGAAGGGTTTCATCAGCTCGGCGCCGTGCGGCCGCGCATCGGCAAGGGGCAGGTGATTCACTGCCTCGAGGCGTATCAGCACGGCACCGGCCTGCAGGACATCAGGAATATCGGCAGTCTCAGCGCCACCCTCACCGGCTTCTCGCGCAAGACCGCGATGATGCCGGTCATCTCGGATTTCCTGTTCGAGGATGTGGATGTGTTCCTGCGCGAGTTGCGCCAGGTCAACAACGTCCACGACGTGTTCCTGATGATGGTGGACGCGTCGTTCGCATTCGAGCTGCCCACCGTCTCGGCGGGCTGGATCGAGGTCTACGACGTCGAGACCGGGCGGACGCGCATGATGTCGCGCCGCGAACTGGCGAAGCAGAGCCAGCGCGTCAAGGCCTGGCAGGACGAAGTCGCGAAGATGGCGAAGGACAACGATCTCGATGTCGTCCGGCTGTCGGTCGACCAAGTGAAGTTTGACGTGGCGTTGGTTGAGTGGGTTGCGGAGCGCCGGCTGCGCCGCCGCAAGTAGACGACTATGAAAAGAGCTCTCATCATTCTGGGGTTGTTCGTGAGCGTGCTGCCTGCCGCGGCGCAGACTGGCACGGATATGGTCGAAGTCGAGCCGATCAAGTGCTGGTGGCGGACGTCGACAAGCGCGGTGCGCACCGGTGAGTCGTTCATGCTCACGCTGACCTGCGCCGTCGTCGAGACCGAGGCCAACAAGGTCGTCGCCGATTTCTCGAAGCTCGATCCGACGGTCGTGACGCTGCCGCCGTTTGAAGTGCTGGGCGGCACGCACGCCGGCGACCTCGTGGTCCCCGGCAAGCGCTTCTTCCAGTACGACTACCGGATGCGCTTGATCGCCGAAGACGCGTTCGGCAACGACGTCAGCATTCCCCCACTCGAGATTTCGTACCGCATCGAAAGCCAGGTCACCAGCGGCGACACGGTGCAGGGCCGCGAACAGGCCTATACGCTGCCGCGCGCGTCGATCCGCTTGATCTCGCTGGTGCCGGACGACACGACCGATATTCGCGAGACGCCCGCGGCGCTGTTCACCGCGATCGAGAGCCGCGACTCGCGCGCCGGCATTCTGCAGACGGCGGCCACCATCCTGTTCGGCCTCGCCGCCGTGCTCGGCATCGTGATGCTGATCAGCATGCTGCGCCGCCAGGCGCCGAAGTCGGCGACCACGGCCGCGCATCTCCACGCCCGCACGATTCTCGCGGCGGTCGCAAAGGAACTCGCCGACGTGCAGCAGGCGAGCCGTGGTGGTTGGACACAGGAACTGGCCGGCCGTGCCCTGGCGGGCGCCCGCATTGCCGGCGCCTATGCCACCGGCCGCAGCGTCGGGCAGCGGCCCGCCGGCAAAGACACGCCGCTCGACGGCATGCTCGTCGTCCACGCCTTCGGAAAGGGTGACGTGTTCGTGTCCGGCGCGGCCACAACGCAGTCGACCGCGGCGGTCCCCGGGCTGGCGGAGGCGCTCAAGGCGTTGACCGCTGGACGCTATGGCCGCAAGGAGGGCTTCGATTCGACAGCTGACGAAGCCATCGCCACCGCGATTCGCATCACCAGGGAACAGCAGTCGGCGCACTCACTGATCAAGGAATGGGGCCGCACCTTCGTGGCCAACGTTGTGGATTTGAGAAAAAAGGTTTGGGCGTAGCTCCTGTTGGCCTGTTGGCCCGTTAGCCTGTAGGCCTGACGATATGCAGTTCTTCCGTGACCTGAGTGATCTCGTGACGGCCACCTGGGCCGAGTGGGGAGATCTCCGTCTCGAGAGGCTGCTGTTTTCGGAGTCGACGACCGCTCGCCAGGTGGTCCTCGCGCTGATCGGCATCGCGGCGATCTTCCTGGTCATTCGTTCGTTTGGCAGCCGCAACCCGGGTCAGAGCCGCATGGCGCTGCCCGCGCTCGTCAAGACCTCGGCGTGGTCGCGCGCGTCGCTCACGCGTCACGGCGCGCTGTTGCTGGCGCTGGCGGGCCTGCCCTTCTTCATCCTCTCGCTCGCCGATCCGCGCACCGCGCTCACGCGATCGGAAACGACCTTCCCCGGCCGCCGCATTGCGCTGCTGATCGACGCATCGTCGAGCATGTTGTCGGCGTTGCCGTCCACCACGCTGGCGAAGGGAGCGCCCAACAACGCCGCCTTCTTCACCACCGTTGGCGCCGCGCGCTACTTCATCGAGCGCCGCATGTCCGGCAAGTATCGCGACCTGATGGGACTTGTCGAGTTTGGTGACGATGCGTACGTGATTACGCCGTTTACGACCGACTACGAGAACATCCTGCTGAGTACGGCATTGATCGGCGACTGGAACGAGTTCATGGCGTTCCCGGACCAGGGCACCGTCGTCGCGCGCGCGGTCGAACAGGCCGTGGGTCTGTTCCAGGCGTTTGACTTCCTCGACGCATCCGGCAACCTGATGGTGATCTTCACCGATGGTGCGGACGCGGACGTGCTCGAGAACGGCAAGACCGTTGATGACGTGCTCGCCGAAGCGCAGAAGTCGAAGATCCCGGTCTATCTGATCAAGATCGGCGGCAACATCCAGAACAAGCGCAGCGTCGCTGACGACTTGTGGATCGGCGCCGTCAAGAAGACCGGCGGCGAATTTTTCTCGGGTGGCGATGAGGCAACGATCATCAGGGCCATCCAGTCGATCGACCGGCGCGCTGCCGGCAAGATCGAGATGAAGCAGTACAGCACCGAGCGTCCGCGTTACGCGCCGTTTGCGATGACGGCGGCGCTGCTGTGGTGCGCGGCGTTGATCTTGCGGTTCACGATTCCGACGTTCCAGACGTTTCCGTAGCGGGTTTGTAGAGGCGCGTCGTGAGGCGCGCCTGGTGGAGCACAGAATGAAATCGTCTTCTTGGTTGTTACAGGCATTGATCGCCATCCTGCTCGTCGGCGCGGGCGCCATTCTGTGGCGTTCGTCCGAATACGAGCGGCGCGTCGCCGCGGCTGAACGTGATCTCGTCACGCTGAAATACGACGAGGCGCAGGCCGCGGCCGGACAGCCGGGGGGACGCCTCGCGAACCTGATGCCGGGCGCGACCACTGCGGCCGAGGCCAAGGCGCTCGAGTCGACCGCGGGATACTGGCGCGGCGAATACGATCGCGCCACCGAGAACCCGGACGCCAAGCTCCTCTCCGCCAACGCGCAGTTCCGCAAGGTGCGCGAAGCCGGTGGTTCCTGGCAGGCCGTCGTCGGCCGCCTCGACACCATCGTCAAGGACTACGCGGAGATCCTCCGCGAGGATCCAAGCAACGCGGATGCGGCGTTCAACTACGAGTACGTCGTCCGCCTGCGCGCCGTCTTCGCGGCCCGCAAGCTGCCCGTGCCGCCGCTTGATGCCAAGGCCGCGGGCCTCAGCATTCACGGCTACGAAGGCGCACCGCCGGAAGAGTCGGACATGAAGAAGTTCAAGATGATCGTGCCGATGCGTCCTGACGAGCGTCTCGAGGCCGAAAAGGCCGGCAAGGGCGCAACCAAGGTGCGTAAGGGCTAGCCTGCTGTTGGCCTGTTCGCCCGTTCGCGTGTTGGCCTGATAGTTATGCGTTTCGGCGCTCCAGGATTCCTACCGCTGCTGGTGGTGCCCGCCGGCCTGCTGATCCTCTGGTTCTGGCAGCTGTGGCGGCGTCGCGCTGACGCACGCGCGTTCGTGCGCCGGCGCCAGGTGCCGGTCAACGAGCGGATTCCGTTCTTCGGTGAATTGCTGTTCTGGTTCTTCCTGGTCCTGGCATCCGGCGCCGCGATCCTCGCGTTGGCGCGCCCGCTGGCGGTGACGTCGCTGGTCCGCACCGCGGGTGTGGATCTCGTCGTGCTGCAGGACGGTTCCGCGTCGATGCACGTCACGGACGTGAAGGGCAACCGCTGGCAGCGGTCGATGCGCTTCCTGCGCACGCTCGGCGAAGCCTTGCGGTGGGACAACGATCGCGTCGCCATGGCGCTGTTTGCGCACATGGCGACTCCGCAGATCCGCCTGACGAAGGATCCCAACACCTATTTCTTCTTCCTCGATCACCTCGAGGACAAGTCGCCGTTCCGTCTCGAAGATGACGGCACGTGGGACACCAATATCGAGCGCGGCATCTACTGGGGCATGCGTCTCATCGAGAAGGATGAGGAGTTGCGTCGCACCGCGGCGGTGACCACCAAGCTGCCGGACGCGAACAATGCCCGGTCGTTCATCCTGATTTCTGACGGTCAGTCGTGGAGTGGTGAAGTGGCCAAGTCGCTCGCCATGGCGCAGGGTGGCGGTATCCCCGTCAGCGTCGTCGGCGTCGGCACCACGGCGGGCGGCATCATTCCAGACCCGAAGCGCGAAGAGGGTCAACCGGCGGTCCGATCGGTCCTCAATCGCGCCGAGTTGACGCGCATCGCCACGGCGGGTGGAGGGCGGTATTACGAGCTCGATCGCGAGACCGATCGCGAGATCGCCAACGCCTTGATCGACTCCACGCGCCGCCGCGCCGGCACGACCGGCATCCAGGAAGGCACGCGCGACTTGTATTGGAATTTCCTTTTCGCCGCCGGCGTGTTCCTCGTCCTCGGCGTCCTGTTTCTCCGCGACCGCACCGCCCTCGCCCTGCAGCTCGCTGCCGCCTCCGCCGTCCTCCTCTTCGTCCAGACCTGGTTCTAGACGGGGCCGGGCACCTTTTCTCCTGGCAGCTCGATTGCGTTGAAGTCCTCCGCTCAAGGAGGATTCGAATGCCAAGACGTCCACGCAACAAATTGCGAGGCGTGTCGTTTCACGTCATGAATCGCGCAGTGCGCGGAACAGACCTGTTCGTTACCCAAGGTGATTTCGACGCGTTTGCGCGAATCGCCCGAGAGGAGCTCTACCAGTCACGAGTGGAAGTTATCGCGTACGAGGTCATGCGCACACACTGGCACATGGTCATGAACTGCGAACGGATCGCAGATCTTTCAAGGTTCATGCATGACTTCGAAGGAAGACATGCCAACAATTGGGCTGGCGCTCACGACGCCCGCGGCAAGGGGTACGTCTATCAAGGACGGTTCAAGTCGGTCCCAATCCAAGACAGCCACTCGCTCTTTCGGGTATGCAGATACGTGGAGCGGAACGCTCTCAGACAAAACCTGGTGAAAGCGGCGGAGGAATGGGAGTGGGGAAGCCTCCACGCGCGTTGCAATAACTACTATCCAATCCCGCTGGCGGAGTGGCCAATTCCGCCACCCCCGAACTGGGTGCAACTCGTAAACACTCCTCAGACCGAAGCAGAACTCAAAGACCTGCGCAGACGAATCGAGCGCGATCACCCGATCGGTGACCCGAAATGGGTCGAGGCCGTTGCACCATTCGTTGGACTGACTTTAAGACCCAGAGGCAGACCGAAGAAATGATCCCCGGCCCCTTCCCCTACACATTGAATTTGAAGAGGAGGACGTCGCCGTCTTTGACGATGTACTCCTTGCCTTCCATGCGGTACAGACCCTTGTCGCGAGCGGCGGCGACGGAACCGCAGGCGACCAGATCGGTATACGCCACCGTCTCGGCCTTGATGAAGCCGCGCTCGAAATCTGAATGGATCACGCCGGCGGCCTGCGGCGCGGTGTCGCCGCGGTGGATGGTCCACGCGCGGACTTCCTTCTCACCCGCAGTGAAATACGTCTGCAATCCGAGCAGGTGATACGTCGCCCGGATCAGGGCGCCGATGCCGCTCTCTTCAACCCCCAGCGACTTGAGGAACTCCGCCGCTTCCGCCGGCTCCAAATCGACCAGGTCGCTCTCGATCTGCGCGCTGATGATGACCGCCTCGCACGACAGGTGCGCGCTGACGTATTCACGGACCTTGACGACGTAGGGATTGCTGTCGGCAGTCGCGAGATCGCCTTCCTTCACGTTGCAGGCGAAGATCGTCGGCTTGTCGCTCAGCAGGAAGAACTGCTTCGAGATGACGCGCTCTTCCGGCGACAGGTCCACCGTCAGCGCCGGCTTGCCGGCATCGAGCGACGTCTCGATCTTCTGCAGCACCGCGTCTTCGGCCGCCGCGTTCTTGTCGCCGCGCTTCACTTCCTTCGCGACCCGTTCGCGGCGCTTCCGCACCGTCTCGAGGTCCGCCAGCATCAATTCGGTGTTGATGACCTCGATGTCGCGGACCGGGTCCACCGATCCCGACACATGCAGCACGTCCTCATCGTCAAAGCAGCGGACAACCTGCACGATCGCGTCAACTTCGCGGATGTGCGTCAGGAACTTGTTGCCAAGCCCTTCGCCGTCGCTCGCGCCCTTGACCAGGCCGGCGATGTCGACGAACTCGACCGCCGCCGGAATCACCACGGTGGTGCCGGCGATCTTGCGCAGCGTCTCGAGCCGCGCATCAGGCACGGTCACCACGCCCACGTTCGGGTCAATGGTGCAGAACGGATAGTTCGCCGCTTCCGCCTTGCGCGTGCGGGTGATGGCGTTAAAAAGGGTCGACTTGCCGACATTGGGCAGACCGACGATTCCGGCTCTTAACATGATGACGACGAGGCTCCTGGAGACTGTGACAGCTATTCAGGATACCTCGGACGGGCGCCCCCCTGCTGGCGGGCGGGAGGCACGTTATAGTTGTCTTGTGCGTCGCGCGCCAATCCTGATTCTCGTCGCCAGCCTCGCGCTATCCGCGTGCGGGTCCCAGCCGGTCATCGAGGACTACACCGGGAAGATCCAGGCGCTTCGCGCCGCGAAGGACGAGAGCTTCAAGAACGATCCCGATTCCCCGATCCCGGCCGACAAGAAGGCGACCCTGCTGCCACTCGCCTACTTCCCGATCGACGAACTGTATGCCGTCCCGGCGACCCTCGAACCGTCATCCGATCGCGCGCGGATCCAGGTGCCGACCTCGATCGGCAAGATCCGCGATCTCGAGGTTGTTGGCGCGCTCAAGTTCTCGGTCAAGGGCCAGCCCATGAAGCTGACGGCGTTCATGGAGATCACCGAACCGCGCTCGAACCGCTTGTTCGTGCCGTTCGCGGATCTCACCAGCGGCACCGAAACGTATCCGGCCGGCCGCTACATGGAACTCGATCCGACACCGACCGGCATCTACCTCGTCGACTTCAACATCGCGTACCACCCGTACTGCTACTACAGCCCGGAATACGACTGCCCGTTCCCGCCCAAGGAAAACCGTCTCAGCGTGCCGATTCGCGCGGGCGAGAAGATGCAGAAGGCGGATTCGAGCATTCCATGACACCGGATGCCGGGACCCGGGAACCGGGAGCGGGAAACACTCTTCGTTCTCTACAGGCGATCGTGTTCGACTTCGACGGCGTGATCGCCGACAGCGAGCGCCTGCACCTGCGCTCCTACCAGGACATCCTCGCGCCGGAAGGCATCACCATCTCCACGGAGGACTACCTCGCGAGGTACCTGGGGTATGACGATGTCGGCGTGTTCAAGGCCGTCGGAAAAGATCACAACGTCACCATGGACGACACGCGAGTCGCCGAGCTGATCGCCCGCAAGGGCGAACGTTACGAGTCGCTGGCGGCGGCAGGAGAGATGTTGTTCCCCGGCGCCGCGCACTTTATTCGTTCAGCTGTCGATGCCGGCGTGCCGATCGCGATCGCGTCGGGCGCGCTCACCCACGAGATCGAGGACGTCCTGGTGCGCGCAGGCCTCCGCGACCTGTTCCCGGTGATCGTCGGCGCCGACCAGACCGAGCGGAGCAAGCCGCATCCCGATCCCTATCAGACGGCGTTTGCGCGCCTGCGCGCGCATACCGGCAAGGAGCTGATCGCCTGGCGTTCGGTGGCGATCGAGGATTCGCGATGGGGACTGGTGTCGGCGAGGGGCGCCGATCTGCGGTGTGTCGCCGTGACCAATACCTACCCGGCTGCCGAACTGCGCGCCGATGCCGAACTCGTGGTGGCCGGCCTCCACGCGCTGACACTCGACGCGCTGGATGCGCTCGTCTCGGATTAGAGGTGCTGCGCTACCCGGCCGGAGGCCGGGTAGACTAACGAGGATTGTTGAAGCCCCTCGCTGAACTGATCGCCGACGCCGCTGATCGACCCGGTCCGGACCTCGCCGCTCCGGCCTTCCTGGTCGCGCGAATCGAATACCCGAAGCTCGATGCGGAACCGTATCTCGACCGCCTCGACCAGATGGGTGACGCCGCGTTTCACTTCGTGGCGAAGGATCCGGGTCACGACGCCCCACTGGCCGCGCGCATCGACGCCATCAACCGCTACCTGTTTGGCGTGCTGGGCTTTTCGGGCAATCGCGAACAGTTCGACGATCCGCGCAACAGCTGTCTCAACGAAGTCATGGATCGGAAGAAAGGCATTCCGATCACCATGGCGCTGATCTTCATCGAGGTGGCGCGGCGTGCCGGCGTGCGCACGGAAGGCGTCAACTTTCCCGGCCACTTCCTCGTCCGCTGCATGCCGGACCTGCACACCGACGATCAGAACGACGGGTTGATCGTTGATCCGTTCCACGGCGGCGCGATCCTCGACGAGGCCGAGTGCCGTCGCCTGCTGCAGCCGCACATGAACGAGGCCGCCTTCGAGCCGTCACTGCTCGCGCGCGCCACACGCCGGCAGATCCTGGTCAGGATGCTGCTCAACCTCAAGAAGCTCTATGTGAAGATGCACTCGTTTCCGCAGGCGCGCCTCACGACCGACGCGCTGCTGGCGCTGCAGCCATCCTCACTGGCTGACCTGCGCGATCGCGGACTCCTCGCGTATCACATGAACGACTTCGCCCGCGCGCTACGCGACCTCGAGGAATACCTGAAGGTCGCGCGCCTGTCCGAACAGGACGAGGATCAGAAGAAGGAGACCGAGCAGGTCTGGGAACACGTCAAGACCCTGCGGCGCCGGGTCGCCCAGTTGAACTAGTTCACCGGCCGCGCAGTTCCCTCTCACCTGCACTAGAATTCCGGCGATGAGAAACCTTCGCCAATTTGCCCTTGCCGCCGCGATCGCGGGCGTCCTGGCCCCGGCTGTTGCCGGCGCCCAGCAGAAGCCCGCCGCGACGCCGCCTCCGCCAGACGTCAAGCCGGGAAGCATCACTTGTGAAGAGTGTCCTTACCCACACCCATCGTCCTACCTGCCGCTGACGCTCTACGGCCAGGACGTGCGCATGGCGTACATGGACGTGGCTCCGCAGGGGACGCCGAACGGCCACACCGTGATGGTCTTCCACGGCAACAACTTCGGCGGCTTCTACTTCGGCCCGATCATCGACGCGCTGCGCAAGGAAGGGTTCCGCGTGATCGTGCCCGACCAGGTGGGCTACGGCCGATCATCGAAGCCGATCATTCCGTACAGCTTCAACGACCACGCGCGCAACTCGCGCGCGATCCTCACCAGCCTGAAGATCGAGAAGGCCATGCTGATCGGCCACTCGATGGGCGGCATGCTGGCCGCGCGCTTTGCCTCGCTGTATCCGGCGGTCACCGAACGCCTGATCATCTACAACCCGATCGGCCTGTCCGACACGCGTCATGGTCGCGCACCGGGGAACATTGACGAACAGTACAAGAACGCGCTGAACGCCAGCTATGCGAGCGTCAAACAGAGCCTGATGCGCTACGTCGCCCACAACCCTGCGGCGTGGAACGACGAATTCGAGCGCTACGCGCGAATTCGTTACTCCTGGACGCTCGGCGCCGACTGGCCGCGACTCGCCATGGTGCAGACGCTGACGAGCAATGTGCTGGGATCGGATCCGGTTGTCTACGACTGGGCGAACATCAAGGCGCCCACGCTGGCCTTTGGCGGCGCCGAGGACGTGCTGCCGGGTTCGGCGAAGTTGTTCCAGGATCGCATGAAGGTCCTTGCCGACACGATCCCCAACGGGAACGGCAAGCTGCACCTGATCCCCGGTCTCGGCCACGTGCCGCACCTGGAAGATGCGACCAAGACCACGCAGCCGATGGTGGCGTTCCTCAAGGAAGGCGTCGGCGCGAAATAAGCGCCGACGATACAAGCGACTGGAGGCGGGTCTGAAGGCCCGCCTCCGCACTACGCCTTCATCGCGCCGATTTCTTTGTAGAGGTACGCGGACGAGATCACGCCGCCGTGGAAGTTGCCCAGGTCGAGCTTCTCGTCAGGAGCGTGGGCGTTTTCATCCGGCAGGCCAACGCCAAACAACACGCACGGCACTCCCAGCTCCTCCTGGAACGTCGAGACCACCGGGATCGATCCGCCCTCGCGATTGAACACCGGGCGCTTACCAAAGCCCTGCTCGATCGCGCGGCCGGCAGCCTGCACATACGGGTTGTCGAATGCCGTCATCCACGGCTTGCCGCCGTGCATGCGCGTGATCTTCAGCTCCACGGTCTTCGGCGTCACCTTCTGGAGGTATTCCTCGAACAGGTCGCCGATCTTCTGGGGATCCTGGTTCGGCACGAGCCGCATGCTGACCTTCGCCATCGACACGGCCGGCAGCACCGTCTTGGCGCCCTCACCGGTGAAGCCTGAGAGAAGTCCGTTGACCTCGAAGGTCGGACGCGCCCACACACGCTCGAGCGTCGTGAATCCGGTCTCGCCGAACAACTTCGGCGCACCCAGTTCGGACCGGTACTTCTTCTCGTTGAACGGCAGCTTCTCCCATTCAGCGCGCTCTTCCGGGCGCAGCTCAACGACGTCGTCATAGAAACCGTCGATCTTGACGCGGCCGCTCTTGTCCTTCATCTGCGACAGCACCTGCGCCAGCACCATGGCCGGGTTGGCCACCGCGCCGCCGAATGAACCCGAGTGCAGGTCCGACTTGCTGCCGCGCATGTCGATCTGGAAGTACGTGAGGCCGCGCAGACCGTAGCAGATCGACGGAATGCCGCGGTCGAACATCGGCGAGTCCGAAATCACCACCACGTCAGCCTTCAGCTGCTCCTTGTGCGCCTTGATGTAGTTGTCGAGATTGGCGCTGCCAACCTCTTCCTCGCCTTCGATCAGGAACTTCATGTTGACCGGCAAATGGCCGTTCTGCTTCAAGTGCGCTTCGACGGCCTTGAAGTGCATGAACACCTGGCCCTTGTCGTCGGCGGCGCCGCGAGCGTAGATCTCGCCGTCGCGGACCGTCGCCTCGAACGGCGGTGACGTCCATAGGTGGACCGGATCAACGGGCTGCACGTCGTAGTGACCGTAGAACAGGATCGTGGGCGCGCCGGCGGCGCCCAGCCATTCGCCGTAGACAACGGGGTGACCGGGCGTCTCTTCGAGACGGCAGTTGTGCAATCCGATGCGCGTCATCTCGTCGCGCGTCCACTCGGCGCACTTGCGCACGTCGCCCTTGTGTTCGGGCAACGCGCTGATGCTCGGGATCGCGAGGTACTGCTTCATCTCGCTGATGTAGCGATCGCGATTGACGTTGATGAAGTCGACAACTTTGTCCATAGATCCTTAGAGGCTAGCAGGCCAGCAGGCTCGCGGGCTAGTCATTGAATTCGTGTGGCCGCTAGCCTGTTGGCCTGTTGGCCTGTTGGCCTGTGAGAATGTCAACGGCGGCCGTCAACCGCTCGAGGTTGAAGGGCTTCATGAAGTAGCTGCAGCGCGTCTGTTCGAGGAACTCGCGCGTGTCTTCGCCGTCGATGTCGCCGGTGATGAAGATGAAGCGCCGGGCCATTTCAGGACGGATCTGGCAGGCGCGGCCGTAGAGTTCCTGGCCGCTGAGCTCCGGCATCTTCACGTCCGCGATCACGGCGTCGTAGGCGGTGCGCTCGATCATCACCAACGCGCGCCTCGACAGCGTCGTGCTTTCAACCTCGTAACCGGCGCTCGAAAGCACCCGGCGCACCAGCGCGGCATTCGATTCCTCATCGTCCACGACCAGCGCCTTGCGGCGGCGCGGCGTCCGGTCGACGTCCGCCTCGGGCGCCGGCGGCACCAGCGCGTACGACGGCGACGGTGGAACCACGCGAGGCTCGACGGCGGGAATCGGCACGCCAGCGGCGGCGGCGGTCGCGGCCACGAGCGACTCGGTCATGACGGGCAGCTCGATGGTGAAGTTCGCGCCACCGTCCTCTCGATTGCTCGCCAGGATCTGGCCGCCGTGCTCTCGCACAATGCCGTAGCACACCGACAAGCCCAGTCCCGTCCCCTGTCCCACTTCGCGTGTGGTGAAGAACGGGTCGAACAGCCGCAGCAGATCCTCTTCCTTCAATCCAACGCCGTTGTCGGCGACGCTGACGAGGATGCGGTCCGGTTCAGCCACGAGCTCGGTCGTGATCCTGATCTCGCCCCGGGCCTTCTCCGGCACGATGCGGCTCAGCGCCTTGCCTTCCCGCCGCGCCGCGATCGCCGCCTCGGCGTTCTGGATCAGGTTGGTGATGACGTCTTCAAGGCGGGTCGCATCGATGTAGACCAGCGGCAGGCGGTCAGCCGCATCAAGCGTCAGGTCGATGCCTGAAATCTGCAGCGCGCCTTCACGGACCGCGATCGCGTCGCGCACGACTCGATTGATCTGCTGCCAGCCGCGCGCGGTGGTGGTGCGGCCGGCAAACGTCAGAAGGTTGCGGACGATCCCCGCCGCTCGATTGGCGTTGTCGCGGATGGCGCGCAACTCTTCGTTGTCCTGGGTGGCCGGCTTGGTCGCCAGCATCAGCTCGGCATAACCGAGCACGCCCTGCAATGGATTGTTCAGTTCGTGGGCGACACCGGACACCAACTGGCCGACCGCCGCGAGTTTTTCGCGCTGCACCAGCTGGTGGCGCGTCGCCGACAGTTCCTGGCCCGCTCTCAGCAACGCTCGTCTCGACAGGAACTCGCGGAGCACGACGACCATGCCGAACGGGATCATCATCGCGAGCGCCACGCGCGTGCGCAGCTGCTCGGTGGCGGGCGACACGGTCAGCAGCCGGCGCGCGATCTCGTCGACCGCGGGAATCGCGATCAACAGCGTGATCGCGATCAGCGACACGACCGGCAGCCGCGACAGCGCCGGCGCTTCTTCATCGGACTCGAACAGCTTGCTGTCGTAAGCGACCGCCGCTGCGATCAGCAGGACGACATACGGCGCCATGAACACGATGTCCCACAGGGCGCCTGGGATGTACGTGCCGGACTGGTCGACCGCGTCGTAAACGATCCCGCCGACGAACGTAACCGACAAGCCGATCGCGTAGACGCCCAGCACTTTCCGCCACAGCGGCGTTGCGGCGGTGCGCCACACCCACGTCCCCCACATCGCCAGCAACAGGTTGCGCCCATTGAGGAGCTGCGTCAGGTTGTCGTTATACAGGTCCTCGCGCCCATCGGTGACCGCAATGGTGACGACGAAGTAGATATAGACGAACGCAGAGAACAGCGCGATCAAGACCAGGTCGAGCAGCACGATGTCGAAGAGCCAGCGTGGACGATCGCGCTCAGGGCGGCCGTACAACGCCGCCGCGAGCGGAATGCTGGAAATGAAGAAGAGCGGATCGGTCGGCGAAATGACCGGGACACCGCCGCGAAACAGATCAAGGTAGGTCCAGACGACCTGGCCGACCGCCCACAACAGCGCGTGAGCCGCGTTGAGGTTCCAGAAAATGCGGACCTGGCCGCGGCACCGGCGCGCCAGCCATAACGTGAACGCGCCGTACGCGATTGGTGGGATGAGCTGCGCGAGGTCGCCCAAGGCGACGACGTCCTGCCCGGTCGCGACCGAGAGCACGGCATAGACGAGCACAAATGCCGCCCCCGCGATAGCAACCGTACGCACCATGCCCGAGCTAAGTATAACGTCGGCTCACTCGGTCACCGACCACCGATCGGCCTCGACCAGCACGCGTTTCTCCACCTGTAGCTTGTGCAAATGCGCCAGCACGCTCTCGCGCGCCATGCCGATCAACTCCGGGGCGAGCGTCGGGTAAATCAACGTGGCCAGCTCCTCGAGCGTCGAGGGCCGATCCGACAAGAACGACAGCACCTGCTCCTCGCGCTGCGCCCGGTGGCCGATGTATCGGTGAATCAGCGCCGCCGGGTCCTCGATCACCGGGCCATGCGCAGGCAACGCACGCGAGGGATTCAGGCGCAGCATCCGGTCCAGCGACGTCAGGTAGTCAGCAAGGCTGCCCCCATGTGAGGCGGGGATGACGACGGTGCTGCCAAGCACCAGCATGTCGCCGACAAACAGCGTCCTCGAGTCGGCGTGCCAGAGGGTCAGGTGATCGGGCGAGTGCCCCGGAGTGTGCAGGACCTCGAGATCGCCCTCATCCGTCGTCACGATCGCGCCATCGGCAAGCGCCATCCACGGCAGATTCTGATCGCGCACCTCCCATGGAAACTTCGACAGCGCGACCGCCGGCCATCGCTCGTAGATCGCTGGCGCGCCGGTGATGTGGTCGCTATGCGCGTGCGTGACCAGCAGGTGCGCAGGTCCATTCGGCGCGGCGGCGGCAATGGCGTCGAGGTGCGCGGCATTGCCGACTCCGGCGTCGATCAGCAAAGGGCGCCCAGCGCCGATCAGGTAGGTCCAGTTACCCTCGCCCGTCATCGGACCAGGATTGGCGGCGTGAAGAAAGACCGGCTTCATGCTGCGGGCGGACGCTCAGCCGTCCCCAGCGTTCGCAACCCGGTGAACGAAATGGTGCACGCCAGGAACATCAGCGCGGCCGCACTCACATAGGGCGTCGTCATGCCGTACGCGTCGTAGAGGTATCCGCCCCACGCCGGCCCCGCCACTCGGCCGAGGCTTGCAAGAGACGATGCGAGGCCGAGCATTCCACCCTGGTCATCCGGATCGGAAAGCTTCGACACCATCGCAGTAATCGACGGGCTGTTGAAGCCCATGCCCAGCGCGAGCACACCGAGCGCTCCGAGCAACGTTGGGACATTCCACGCGAACGGCACCAACCCGATGCCGATGGCGATGGCGCCAATCGCCAGGGGAATCAGGCGTCGCTCGCCCAGGATCTTCACCACCTTGTGCACCAGCACTCCCTGGACGAGAGCGAGCACGACGACGATGAACGCAAACAGGAAGCCAATCGTGGAGCTGGTGAACCCGAATTTCGCTTCGGTGAAGATCGCGAACGTGGCTTCAAAGCCGGAGAACGCCAGCGTCACGAGGAAGAACAGGCCCAGGCACAGCAGCAGTGTCGGCTTCGACATGGCATGCCGGAACGCGTCCATGCGACCGAGCGACTTCGTAGACGCGTCGACAGAACGCGATTCAGGCAGCAGGAACCAGGCCGCAATCAGGTTGGCGAGACACAGCGCCGACGCAAACCACATCGGCGTTTCCGGGCTGAAGCGGCTCAGCAAGCCACCGATCGCCGGACCGAAGATGAATCCGAGACCAAACGCGGCGCCGACCATCCCCATGCCTCGCGCGCGATTCTCCGGCGTCGTCACGTCGGCGATGTAGGCCTGCGCGGTCGGAATATTGGCGCCGGCAATGCCGCCGACGATGCGGGCGAGGAACACCAGCGACAGCGACGAAGACAGCGCCAACGCGAGATACGACAGGCACGATCCAAACAGGCCGATCAGGATGATGGGCTTTCGTCCGACCTTGTCCGACCAGCGGCCCCAGACCGGCGAGAACAGGAACTGCATCAGCGAGAAGCTGGTGCCGAGCAATCCGATCTGCAGTGCCGATGCGCCGAACGATTCGGCGTAGAACGGCAGCAGCGGAATGATGATGCCGAAGCCGAGCAGGTCGATGAAGACGGTGACGAAGATGATGACGAGCGGCGACATTTACAGCTTGCCGGTGCCGCCGCGGGCCTGCAGCCACAACGACAGCGCGGTGTAATAGACCGGATAGATCATCGACACCATCGTCCACGGACCATCCGTGTCCGGCAGTCGCCAGATCATCCAGGCAAAGAGGACGCTCCACATTGTACCCAGAGCGAGTGTCGGGACTCGCAGCGTGCGCGTCCTCGACGGGTAGAGGTAGCGGATCGGCACGAACACCAGGATCGCGAGCACCAACAGGATCCCGGCGTTCACCACCGGCGTGAGGCCTGCGACGTAGAGGTAGACCACCACGATGTTCCAGTAGGACGGAAAACCAGTGAAGTAGTGATCGCCGTCTTCGACCTTGGCGTCGGTGCGGCAGAACCCGTAGAGGCTCGAGACCGTCATCGCGGCGCAGATTGGAAACGCGCTGGGCACCAGCTCCGCCTGCCACACGATCAACGCCGGGATGAACGCATAGGTGACGTAGTCGATGATGTTGTCCATCAACGCGCCGTCAAATCCCGGCAGGCGCTCCTTCACCTTCACCGCGCGCGCCAGCCAGCCGTCGGTCGCATCGACCACGGTGGCGGCCACCAGATACAGGAAGGCCGCGCGAAAGTTATGCGCGAAGGTCATGGCGGTCGCCAACAGCGCAAGGAGGATGCCGGTGGCGGTATAGAGATGCGCGATCCAGGGCAGGATCGGCATCCGCTACAGACGTCGTTCGGCGTTGGGGAACGTGTTCCAGACCGGCACGCCGCAGAAGTGCGAGCCTTCAGTGCAGCGCGGCGAGACGATCTTGTTGCGGAGCACGCACGGCGGACCGAGGTGGCGGCCCAACTGCGGATGGATCGATCGCACCTGGGTGATCTCGTCCATCGACGCAAGATAGATCTCTTCCTGCGCGTTGAAGCAGGTGCGCAGTGTCCACTTGTGTTGCAAGGCGATGAACGAACCCGACTCGACCAGCCGCAGCGCCTTGGAGTTCGGCACCACGTAGAGGGCGTACTCGAGCGGCACGCCGAGGGCGAGCAACTTGTTCTTCGCTGCCCACGCATCAGCCATGGCCTGTTCGTAGACGGCGAGGGCGGCGGGATTCTGCCTGATCAGGCGCGGCGTGATGTAGTCGGGCGCGGTCGTGTCCGCGAGCGTCATCATCGGGCGCGAGGCCGGCACCATGCGGTGGCGCTGGTCCTGCGAATCAGCCGTGTGGCTCAGCTTCTTTTCGAACACGTAGCTGGCGTGGTTGAGCGCCCGCATCATCGGCGAGTGGTACGCCACGTCCAGCATGTCGACGCGGTACTGATTGCGCGCGGGATTCATGACCCGGTCGATCGCTTCGGCGTCGTCCATTTCCACGGTGGTCAGCCCGAATGTCGCGCGCACCGCATCGGCGACCACGCGTTCGGCGCCGGCCGACCAGTCGCGCAGGCGGGACACCTTGTTACCCAGCCGGCGATCGAACTCCGCGGCGAACGCATCGCCGTTCGAGCGGGTCTGCGGGAACGACATCTCCGGAAGGGCTTCGCGCTCGAAGGTGCTGAAGCCGATCTTCTCGAAGAACATCGGGTCGACTTCCTTCACGAGGTCGACCATGGCGCCGATGACCATAGCCGCTTCGTACGGCACGTCACCGGCGTTGAGCATGCGGTTCAGCCGGTGCAGCACGATGCCTGACACCGTATGCACCATCGAGGTGAACGCGCCGATCGGAATCACGTAGCGGGCCGTCTCGATCGCCTTCTTTTCCGCTTCGCGCTCGACCGCCTTCAATCGGGCCGGCGTATTCGTCGGACGAACGTAGCGCAACTCCTTGAGGATCGCCCACGCGTCATCCTTGAGCAGGGCGGAGAGCCGCGAGTACGCGTCCCACGCCTTCAGCACCGCCTGCTCGTAGACATCGAGCGCTTCGCCGGTGATCGGCGGCACGAAGGCGCGCGGCTCATTCAGCTTGACGTAGCGCTGACTGGACTGTTCGGAGTTGTAGAACGGATACGAGTGCAGCACGCTCCACACCAGCTGACGCGAGATGTTCTCGAGTCCGAATTCGAAGTGCGCGTGCTGGAAAACGGTGTGATGTCCACCTTCAAAGGTCAGCGGCCCGATCGAATCGCGCTGCTTGTCCGTGATCTCGCTGCGCTCGATGACGCGCGGCGAATAACAGGTGCGCGCGGCGGCGATAGCGCCGTCGTACGGGACGGCCGGCGACGAGCGAAGCGTGATTCGTGGAGGTGCCGTGGAAAGCGCGAGCGCGGGCATGGAACTTCACGAGATTATACGCCCCTGCCCGCTCCAAAATGCTAATATCCGTGCCGCTCGCAAGGGAGCCAAACCCTAACAAAGGAACGCATCATGACCCGCTCGCTCAAGACGCTCGCGTTGCTGTTGGTATTGCTGCCGTGTGCGACCGCTGCTGAAGCCCAACTCGCGCCTGCCGACGCCGGCGCCTTCATGGGCTCGTGGACACTCACGCTCGATTCGCCGCAAGGCGCCTTCGAACAGGCCGTGGTCCTGAAAGACGAAGGCGGCAAGGTCGTCGCGGAGATGACCAGCGCGATGCAACCCGACGTGCAGAAAGTCACGGACGTGTCCAAGAACGGCAACGACCTGGTGCTCAAGTTCGCCGGTAATTTCCAGGGCAACCCGTTCGACGCCACCGTCACCCTCGTTCCCGACGGCTCGGACAAGTGCAAAGTCACATTCGACATCAATGCCGGGATGTTCACGATGAGTGGCACCGGGGTGAAGAAATAGTTAAAAGTTAAAAGTTGAAAGTTAAAAATTAAGAGGTAGAAGGAAGGCGGGCGCGCTTCGGGCGGCCCGCCTTTCCCGTTTCAGAAGAAGTCTGCTGACGTCGCAAGGTTCTTGGCGAGCAGCGAGCCCTTGGTTGCGGCCGCCAGCGCCTTTACGCGATGCGCCGACGCGATCGTGCCCTGCGTCATCAGCGACGCCGCAAACTCCATCTCCGCGCTCGCCGACGTCATGGCCATCGCCTTCTTCACCCAGTTGTAGCCATCCACCTTGATCGTCTCGTCGACCGCCGCCCAGGCGCGCAGTTCTGGCTTGCTGTTGTCGCGAATCGGGACGGCCTGCTTGTAGCTCTCGATCATGTAGCCGGCGTCAAACCACGCCGCGCTGTTGGTAGATGTCGCCAACGCGCGATCGATCGTCGTCTTCAACAGCTGGTGGGCGATCTGCGGATCGCGCATCGCGTAGATCGTGGCGCGCCGGATGTTCTCCATCCGGTTCAGGATGGGAGCCTCGGACGACAGCGCCGAGGTGGTGTCGACCACCAGGCGCTTGATGTCGTAGCCGCGGTCCGGGGTGTTCCAGCCGGAACCCGTGCCCCAAGCGATCAGCCTCCCGCCATCGGTCTGGAATGGATGACAGATCAGCGGTGGACCCGCGAGCGCGGGAGTGGCGAACACCACAACGACGGCAACGGCGATGAGAGAACGAATGGACATCTTCATATCAACTAGCCTCCTGCCCTACTCAGACGGGGGCACGAGGCTGATGGTGCGGCTGTAAGTCGTGGATTTGAAGTAAGTTACCGTTGCTGTAACGGTTACAAGCGGCCTTCGCGAAGCCCGGGGCGCGGCGGGCGGTGGTTTTTCGCGGGATACTGATCGCGTGACGCCGATTCCGGATCAAGACGTTCGCGCCGAGCTCGATCGCATCCTCGCCACCAAGGGATTTTCCGGCGCCAGCCGCATCAGCAAGCTCCTCCGTTACGTTGTCGATAAGACGCTTGCCGGCCAGACCGATGAATTGAAGGAATACGCCGTCGGCGTCGAGGTCTTCGATCGCGACGAGAAATACGATCCCCGTCTCGATTCCATCGTCCGGGTTGAAGCGGGGCGGCTGCGTACCCGGCTGGACGAGTACTACAACGGCGAGGGTGCGGCGTCCGACATCCGTATCGCGCTCCCTCGAGGTGGATACTCAGCGACATTCGAGCGGCGCAGCGCAGCCGCACCGGCCACGCCGCATCACGTCCCGGAGCCGGCGGCGAAACCGCGATCGCGCGCGGCCGTTCTCCTGGCGGCCGTGCTGGTCGTCGCCATAGGCACGATGGTGTGGTGGCTGGTCAGCCGTGACCGGTCGGAGCATCCCGATCTGCGTCCCACAGCCGCCGTCCTGCCGTTCGCCGCGAACATGATCGGCGGTGACAACCAGAACTACTCGGCGTTGATCACGGAAGCCGTGACGACTGAGCTGGCCAGGCTCGGCACCATCAGCGTCGCTTCATTCACGAGCGCCATGCAGTTCGAGAACCAGCGACCGACGATGAGCCAGGTGGCAGCGGCGCTCAAATCTACTTACGTGATTGAAGCGTCGGTTGACGACGAGGCGAGCGAGATTCTGATCGTGGCGAGAATCGTGAACGCGGAGACGGATCGGAAGGTGTGGGTCGCCGACTATCGCGGGCAGCAGCACGATGTGCGAGGCCTCGCGCAGCGGATAGCGTTCGATGTCAGCGCGGAAATCCTGAAGCGATCCGCACCGTAAGCACCCGTACGCTCCCAAGCACCGCACGCACCTTCCCTAGCCCATCGTCTGACCGCCGCAGATGTTGTAGGTCTGCCCGGTGATGGCGCTTGCGTCCGGGCTGCACAGGAACTTCACGAGCGCCGCGATCTCGGCAGGATCGATGATGCGCTTGATCGGCACCGCTGAAATCTGCCGCTCCTTGAATTCATCGAACGTCGTCTTGGCGTAGGTCGCACCCTGCTTCATGCCGAGTGCAGCCATGTCGGTGTCGACCCATCCCGGCGCGAGCGCATTCACCGTGATCTTCCGCTTCACCAGTTCCAGGGCCAGCGCGCGTGTGAAACCAATGACGCCGTGCTTCGAGGCGCAGTACGCGGTGTAACCAGGGACGCCGAACCGTCCAAGCACGGACGAGAGATTGATGATGCGACCGTTGTCGTTCATCAGCGGCAAGACCTGGCGGGAAACCAGGTACATGCCGGTCAGGTTGGTGTCGATCGTCTGACGCCATCGCTTCACGTCCGAACCTTGCACCACCTCACCGCCGCCGACGCCGGCGTTATTGACCAGCACGTCGACGTTTGTCACCTGGCCGTGCAAGGTGCCGAAGCCATGCGCCACGCTGTCCTCGTCGCTGACGTCCATCTGGACCGGGAACGCGTCCGCGCCCTTCGACCTGATGTCCTGTGCGGTTTGCTGAAGCTGGGATTCGGTCCGAGAGGTAATGACGATCTTCGCGCCGGGCTCCGCGAACGACAACGCGATCGCCCGGCCAATGCCGCGTCCGCCGCCGGTAACGACGACGGTTCTACTCATCGTCCTCGTCCTCTGCCTCGCCACGACTGGTGTGGTAGCGCGAGTACTCCTCGAGGTAGGTCAGCGTCTCGAACGAGCGCATGCGATCGAAGAACAGCACGCCATCGAGGTGGTCGGTCTCGTGCTGGACCACGCGCGCCGGGAAGTCCTTGAGTTCGAGCTCGAAGCGCTTGCCGTGACGATCGAGCGCGGACACCTTGATGTGCTGCGCGCGCGGCACGCGGCCGCGGATCTCGGGGATGCTGAGGCAGCCTTCCCATCCTTCAACGACCTGGTCGCCGACGACCGTGATCTCGGGGTTGACGAAGGCGATCGCGTCGCCTTCACCGCGGCCGTCGGCATCGAGCATCGCCACGAAGACGCGCAGGCTTTCGTGCACCTGCGGCGCGGCCAAGCCGACGCCCGAATACTCGTACATCGTGTCGATCATGCTGTCGATGAATTGCTGGACGGTCGGGTTCTTGAGCTCGCTCTTGTCCACGGTCCGCGCCTTGGCGCGAAGGACGGGGTGCCCCATGCGGGCAACTTTCAGGATCGACATGAATGGATTTTATACTCAGGGATGCCCTCCCACGACGACACACCGCCGTACAAGTTCTGCCCGGTCTGCGGCAGTCCGCTCGAGCCACGTGTCCTCAAGATCAGCGATCCGAAACGCCTGGTCTGCACCAACACCGCATGCGGCTTCGTGTTCTATCTCGACCCGAAGATCGCGGTCGGCACGATCATCACGATGAGCAGCGGCAAGATCGTGCTGGTCAAGCGGGCGATCGAGCCCGGCTATGGCAAGTGGGTGTTCCCAGGGGGCTACGTCGATCTCGGCGAGGAGGTCACGATCGCGGCGATCCGCGAGGCACGCGAAGAGGCCGGCCTCGACGTGCGGATCGAGCGGCTGATCAATGTCTACTCGTATCCCGGTCGGGCGCCGATCATCATCGTCTATGCGGCCACGATGACCGGCGGGACACTGGCGACGGACGACGAGGGCCTCGAGATCCGCGAGTTCGGACTGAACGAGATCCCGTGGGATGATCTGGCGTTCCACAGCACCAGCGATGCGCTGCGCGATTTCATCGCCGGCAAGAAGTAGTCCGCTGCAGTCTAGCGAAGGCGGGCGAGCGCTTCCGGCGACGAGACTTCGAGGACGCGGGCCTGGGGCGTTTCGAGCAGCGGATTCACTTTCACGCCATCCTCCTCAATCGCCTTCGGTAGCCACGACCGGGAGTTGCCGATCGGGTAATCCTTGAAGAGATCGACGATCAGAATCCGATCCGGCCTGGAGCCATCCGCATTTGGCGCGAAGAGGTCGGCGGGGCGGAACACGGCCGGCGCGCCGGTGTAGACGCCGGTCACCGGTCCATCGCCTCTCCGGACGAGAAACCGTTCCCGGACGTACTCGTCGAGCGCCAGCCAGCGATCGATGCGGCCGACCAGCATCAAGCACCCGAGTTCATCCGTGCAGACCACGCGATCGTTCGGGCGCAGACTGTCTCGAATCTCGTCGATGCCTTCGACGAGGATCGTCGGCCTCGCGTCCGCAAGCATCGACGCGCGCCACTGGTCCACACCGATCAGGAGCGCCAGCGCGGCCACGGCCGCGCGCGGCAACACGGCCGTGGCGTCGATCGCGATGGCAATCAGCAGGAACGACACCGGCAGCAGCAGATAGTTTGTGGTGATGCCGGACTCGATCACGCCAAACCACAGCACCCAGCCAATCCATACCAGGTGAGCAGCGCGGTGCTTCGCCGGCCACTCGCTTCGCTCGCCCTCCGTAGCCTTGGCGAAGGCGGGCGATCGATAGGCGATGAGCGCGATCCCGGCCAGCAGCGTGAACGGCGTCAGCCGCATCATGTGCCAGAACATGTCGAGCGGGTATCGAGATCCCTCCACCAGCACCGACTGCACGAGCGCCCGCGAGAGCGGTGCGCTGTTGGACGCCTGCGCGACCGACATCGAGAGGATCAGCGCGAACACAGACATCGAGGCCACGGTGATGATCCACGCGCGTTTCGGTGCGAGGAGCATTCCAACCACCAGGGCGACGATCGGAATCATGAACTGCCGATCGCCGGGCCTCTCAAACAGGTTCAGCACCTGCCACAGGAAGAATCGCCTCACCATCGTCTCGCCGCTCGTCGGCGCGGCATAGTGAAAGCCGAACAGTGCCAGTTGGCCGAGGACGAGGCCGAACGTGACGGCAATCGTCATCCAGAACCAGTGCCGTCGATCACCCTTCGCAAACAGGAACACGAGTGCCGGTATGAGCGCGAGCAGGAACGCCAGCTCGTGAGTCAGTCGCGCGACGGCGACAGCGGCGATCAAGCCGATCCACCAATGGCGGTGCGTCAGGAAATACAACGACAACACAAAGGCGGCAAGAAACGGCGCATAGAAGCGTCCGCTGGTGGCGGTGGCCCAGAACGGCACCGATATCGTCACGAAGAGCGATGCCGTCAAGGCTGTCGCCTCGCTCGCCAGCCTGCGAACCAACAGGTAGGTCAGCAGGACCACGAGCGCCGCACTGACGACGCTGATCGCCCTGAAGGCCGGCAATTCAGTGCCGGCAACGGCGCCGGCAAGCCAGCTCGCGTACGAGTACGCGATGCCGCGATCGTAGAGAAGCTTGGAGGGAAGCAGCGGCACCCCATGTTCGGCGATGCCGCGAACGGCGAAGACTGTGTATTCTTCGTCGACGGTGTAGCCGGCGCGCGTCAGCGACAGCGCGCCGGCGATCATGACGATCGCAGCCAGCGCTGCTGCCGCCTTGATCAGCCGCATCAGGCGATGGTGATGTTCTTGTTCGAGTAGACGTCCTGGATCGCGTTGAGCAGCGCGATGCCTTCCTTCATCGGGCGCTGGAAGGCCTTGCGGCCCGAGATCAGGCCCATCCCGCCGGCGCGCTTGTTGATCACCGACGTCTTGATGGCTTCCTTGAGGTCGCTTTCCCCCGCGGACGCACCGCCGGAGTTGATCAGTCCCGCGCGTCCCATGTAGCAATTGGCGAGCTGGTAGCGCGTCAGGTCGATCGGGTGATCGCTCGACAGATCCGCATAGACCTTCTTGTGCGTCTTGCCGAACGACGCGATCGCGTTGTAGCCGCCGTTGGACTCGGGCAGCTTCTGCTTGATGATGTCCGCCTCGATCGTCACGCCGAGGTGGTTCGCCTGGCCGGTCAGGTCGGCGGCCAGGTGGTAGTCAACCTCCTTGGTCTTGAACGCGGAGTTACGCAGGTAGCACCACAGCACGGTAAACATGCCGAGCTCGTGAGCCTGCTGGAACATCTCGCTGACTTCCACCAGCTGACGCTTCGACTCTTCCGAGCCGAAGTAGATCGTCGCACCGACGCCGGCCGCGCCCATCTCCGACGCCTGCTTGATGCTGGCAAAGCGGATCTGGTCGTAGCTGTTCGGATACGAAATGAATTCGTTGTGGTTGAACTTCAGGATGAAGGGAATGCGGTGCGCGTACTTGCGCGCGCACATGCCAAGCACGCCGAGCGTCGAAGCGACCGCGTTGCAGCCGCCATCGATCGCCAGCTTGACGATGTTTTCGGGATCGAAGTAGATGGGGTTCGGCGCGAAGGACGCGCCGGCCGAATGCTCGATGCCCTGGTCGACCGGCAGGATCGACACGTAGCCCGTGCCTCCCAACCGCCCGTGATCGAACAGCGACTGCAGGCGCCCGAGCACCGCAATCGGCCGGTTCGACTGAAGGTGAATCCGTTCTACGAAGTCCGGGCCGGGCAGGTGCAGCGATTCCTTTGCAATGGTCTTGCACTGGTGCTGGAGCAGGCCGGCGGCATCCGATCCGAGGATCTCTTCAACTGTGGGCATAACGCTTTACTTTACCGGGTACGACAGCTGCTCTACAACCGCGCCCTTCACCGCCTCAACCACCATGGCCTCGAGCGGCAGGTCCTTCTCCACCTGGTCCACTTCAAAGCGGTGCGCGTGGGTCTCGGGGTGCCGCGGCGTGAACAGCGTGCAGGTGTCCTGGTCCGGAAGGATCGACACGTCAAAGGTGCCGATCTTCCGGGCTGTGGCGATGATCTCTTCCTTGTCCATGCCGACCAGCGGGCGCAGGATCGTCATGTGGCTCGCGCGGTCGATGGTGGTCATGTTGTCGAGCGTCTGCGAGGCGACCTGGCCAACCACGTCCCCGGTGACGATCGCCTTGGCGCGCACATCGCGTGCAATGCGCTGCGCGATGCGCAGCATCAGGCGGCGGTAAATGACCACGCGCAGCTCGCCGGGCACGCTCAGTGTGATCTGCCGCTGCAGTTCGCCGAACGCCACCATGTACAGCTTCATCTTGAGCTGGTACTGCGTGAGGATCGCCGCGAGCTTCCTGACTTTGTCCTGCGCCGCATTCGACACGAACGGCGCGCCGTGGAAGTGCACCCCGGTCACCACGCAGCCGCGGCGCATCATTCGCCACACCGCGACCGGCGAATCGATGCCGCCGGAGAGCAGCGCCACCACTCGGCCGCCGGTGCCCATTGGCAGACCGCCCGGGCCGAGCTGGCGGCCCACGAAGCAGTAAGCCGTGCCCGGAATGATCTCGACGCTGATCACGAGATCCGCGTGATCGAGATCCACTTTCCACCCGCGCGCAGTCCACACGCGGGAACCTAGGTCGCGCGCCAGCTCAGGTGACGGAGTCGTGAACTTCTGGTCGGCCCGGCGGACGAAGACGCGAAACGACTGTGCGGACTCCTTCGGCGGCAGACGCGACACGATCGCATCAGCCATCCCCTCAAAGTCCCTTGGGATGTGCGTGGCGACCGAATAGTTGGCGATGCCAAACACCCGCGACAGCCGGTCGAGGACCTCCGGCAATACCTCGTCTTGGCCGAGCACCACCTCGATGCGGCCGATTGGCGTGCGCACCTCCTTGATGTGGAGCCCGACCAGCGCGCCGTGGATCATTCGGACCAGGCGGCCGACAAACCACGTGCGGTTCTTTCCCTTCAGCGCGATTTCCGAGTAGTGAACGAGGATCGAGGTCATCGCGTGTGCTGGTGACGGGAGAAGCCGGTCACATGTTCTGCCGCCCGTCGGCCCGACAGCACGGCCGACTCGATGGTCGCCGGCAGACCTGTCTCAACCCAGTCGCCCGCGAGCAGGAACCCGCCGATCGGCGTGATCGTTCCGGGCCGCGGCGGCGCATCGGGAGCCAGCGAAAACGTCGAGCGCTTCTCGCGAACGGCAACGGACTTCTTGAGCACCGCCAGGCGGGCCTCCGGAATGGCGTCTCGCACTTCAGCCAGCGCCATCGCCGTGAGCGCTTCGTTGGTGCTGGCGACAATGGTCTCGGCGCCGCTGGAGATGAGCGATAGGTGCGAGGCGTCACTGCCAACCAATGCGCGGCGATCGAACACCCACTGAAAGTTGCGTCCGGGCAAGCCGAGTAGTGCCTCGTGCATCACGGCGCGATCGAACCACAGGTTGACGGTGACGATCGGAAGGCTGCCAAGGGCTGACGCGTTCGCGACCGTCTGCTGCAGGGCTCCGGGGACAGCGTCGAAGAGCGCTGCAAATGCGTGCCATGGCACGGTGGAGATCACGACCGGCGCGCTGATCTCGTGGTCGCGGACGCGAACGCCGGTCACGCGATCACCGTCGATCACGACCTTCGCCGGAGAGTGCACACGCACCTCGCTGCCACGCGCCACCAGCCACTCACACGACGGCTCCGCGTACATCTCGTCCAGCGGCACGGAGGGAAGCACCAAAGCCGCGGCATTGGGGTCTGATCCGAGAATCAACCGCAGCACCTTGATGAAATGTGAGGCTTCCGCCTGGTCGATCGACTGGTTGAGCGCCGCGAGGGCAAGCGGTTCCCACAACAACTCGCACAGCCGCGGCGCCTGGCCATTTCGCGCCAACCACTCGCGGACGGTCAACGACCCTAAAGGGTCGTCGCTACAGTCGATTCGCGTCTGTTTCCCGTGCGTCTGTAGTTTCCCGTGCGACTGTAGCGACGAAACTTTAGGCTCGTCGACCGCCAGGTTCCCGTGTCCCTGTAGCGACGAGCCTTTAGGCTCGTCGACCGCCAGGTTCCCGCGTCCCTGTAGCGACGAGCCTTTAGGCTCGTCGACCGTCAGCATCCGGCCGATCCTCAGCACCGAAAGGCGCTCGCTCCACTTCAGCGCATCCCATGCCAGCACGCCCGCAAGAAAATTCAGCGGCGATGGCAGCGACGGCAGGGACAGCACGCTCGCGTCGCCATCGCGATCGACCATCGGCACTTTCAATCCCGTCTGCCATCGCACGCGGTCGGCAGCGCCAATGCGATCGAGGAAAGCCAGTGTCTCGGTGTAGCACCCCATCAGGATGTGCTGACCGTTGTCGACGCGTTCGCCCGTCTCCGGATCGGTGAACGCCGTCGCGCGACCGCCAAGGCCCGGCCGGGCCTCGAGCACCAGGACCCTGGCGCCACGCTCGACGAGCGCGGTCGCCGCGCTGAAGCCGGCACAGCCTCCCCCGATGATGATGGCGTCGAAATCGCTCATGCCGTCGTCCGGGCGAACGTCAGTTGGCCCGCGCCGAGCGCGTCAGGCCGATCGCCGACAACTGCGACATCGCCCAGATCTGCAGCGCAATGCGCGCCCGGGCGAGTTTCGGCACGCGCACACGCTCGGTGAACACGTCGTAGCCTCGCTGCTCGATGCGCTGGAGGATTTCGAAGTAGATGCCACCCATGATCTCGGCGGCGACCAGCCGTCGCGCTTCGGCCGGAGGCATGGCCTGGCGCGCAGCGGCAAAGAAGTGGTGCGCGCGCTGACATTCGTGCGCCAACAGGTTTCGGATCGCGTCGGTCATGACACCGGCGGCAAGAGCCTGCTCGTCGACGCCGAACCTTGCCATGTCCTCGCGCGGGATGTAGATGCGCCCCTGCTTCAGATCGGCGGCGATGTCGCGAATGATATTGGTGACCTGCAGCGCGAGACCGAGGTTGAAGGCGTAGTCACGCGAGCGGGTGTCGCGGCAACCAAACACCTCGATGCACATGACCCCGACAGCCGATGCCACGCGACGGCAGTAGCCAATCAGCTCATCGAACGTCTCGTAGCGCGAGCCATGGAGATCCATCTCCACGCCATCCACCAGGTCATCGAAGGGCTGGCGCGAGAGCGAGCAGGACCGGACGTAGGGCTTGAGGTTGCGCGACTGAGGTGTCTGTGGGACTTCCGGTCCGAACAGGCGCCCGACCTCCGCACGCCACGTCGTCACCGCTTCGGCGGCAACGGCGGGACTCGCCGCCTCATCCACCGCGTCGTCCACGGCACGGCAGAAGTCCCAGACCGCGCCGATTGCGCGGCGCTGCTCGGCCGGCAGGACTAGGAACGAATAGGAGAAGGACGTGTCTCTCGCCACAACAGCGTTTCACACGCTATCACTAATGCGTCGAAGGTTCCGAGCGACGGACGATCGGTGAAGACGTCGTAGCTGGAGCGATCGAGCCGATCGAGGATGCGCGTGCCACCCAGCCACGTCGCCCGCAGTTCGTAGCGCAGCCGTCCGGACACGCCGTTGCAGACTGGCCGGCCGTCCGCAAACAATGCCCGGGTGCGCTCGCTGCAGTCCCGCAGTGCCGCGACCCATGCGGCGGTCATGCGGCCGCTGTCCAGCGTGGCAGGATCGGCATGGTGTTGCTGCCAGACGTCTTCCGGCACGTACAAGCGGCCGCGAGGCCAGTCGACCGCGAGATCCTGCCAGAAGTTCGTCAACTGCAGCGCGGTGCAGACTGCATCGGACGCCGCGTCGAGGCGGTCGTCGCGGTAGCCGCTCAACCGCAAGACGAGGCGGCCCACCGGATTCGCCGAGCGCCGGCAGTAGTCGAGCACCGCCGCCCACGTTTGATAGCGATGCGTCGTCACGTCCTGGGCGAACGCATCAAGCAGGTCGTCAAAGAGCGAGATCGGAAGCTGGAAGCGCTCGATCGTGTCATGCAGCGCAATGAACGTCAGATCGGGAGCCGGGAGCGGGGAGCCGGGAGCGGTTCCCGGTTGCCGGTGCCCGGTTCCCGACGCATGCAGGCGGCTGCGCCACTCGTCGAGCAGGCGAAGCCGCTCCGCCGGTTCTCGACCTGGTTCGTCAGCGAAATCATCAGCCGTGCGCGCAAACGCGTAGACCGCAGCAACGTGCTTGCGTAAGTGCGCCGGCATCAGCCGTGAGGCGACCGGAAAGTTTTCGTAGTGCGATTGCGCGAGTTCCTGACAGGCGCGATAGGCCTGGTCAAGCCGCCCGTTTACCACGGCGTCTCTGGCGATCCCGAGCGATGGTTCGCGGCCCGCGCCATCGTGAACAGCAGGTCCGACAGTCGATTCAAGTAGACGATCACGACCGGCTCGACGGCGTCCTTCCCGAGAGACAGGGCGGCACGTTCCGCGCGCCGGCATACGGTCCTGGAGAGGTGCAGTGCCGCGCCGGCCGGCCCGCCGTCAGACAAAATGAAGTGCCGTAGGGGCGGAATCTCGGTGTCGAGCCGATCGATCCAGCCCTCGAGCCGCGTCACGCTGTCGTCGTTGATGACGATCTTCTCGACTCGCTTGGCGATCTTGTGCGCCGGATCGGCGAGCCGCGCGCCGAGCGCGAACAGGTCGCGCTGCAACTGCACGCACATCTCGTCCAGGTCCTCCGGCAATCCCGCCGCGCGCGCCACGCCGATGCAGGCCTGCAGCTCGTCGACATCGCCGTACGCCACGACACGCGGATCGTTCTTATTGACGCGCGTGCCGTCGAACAGGCTGGTGTCGCCCGCATCGCCAGTCTTCGTGTAGATCTTCACGATAGGATTATAGGGCGTTGCCAACACGTTCTCGACCACTTCCAACGCCTGTCCTGCGCCAGCGTTTTCGCAAGAACCTGCTCGCCTGGTATCGCAAGAACGGCCGAGACCTGCCGTGGCGCAACACGGACGACCCGTACCACATCCTCGTTTCCGAGATCATGCTGCAGCAGACGCAGGTGGATCGCGTGCTGCCGAAGTACCACGAGTGGCTGGGCAAGTACCCGTCTCTCGCAGTGCTGGCAGAAGCGCCGCCGGCGGATGTCAGCCAGACGTGGCGGCCACTGGGATACAACATCCGCCCGAAGCGGCTGCAGTCGATCGCCCAGCAGGCCGTGGAGAAATACGACGGCAAGCTGCCGAGCGATCGCGAGACGCTGCTGTCGTTCAAGGGCATCGGTGAATACACGGCCGGCGCCATCCAGAGCTTCGCGTTCCGTCAGCGCGCCGCCATCCTCGACACCAACGTCGCCCGGGTGCTGTTCCGGATCTTCGTCGGCAAGGGCGATCCCAAGAGTCACGCGATGAAGAAGCACCTGTGGGCGGTGTCAGCCGCAGTGTTGCCGCACAAGCACGTGTTCGACTTCAACCAGGCGTTGATGGATTTTGGCGCGACGCACTGCAGCGCACGAAAACCGAAGTGCACAACGTGCGGTATGAAGCGCTACTGCCGCAGCGTCACTTACTACGGGGCTCAATCAGGAGCGCGATAAGATTGCGGTCCGCTTCAGGGAACGGGAGCGACGCGAGCTCTTCGCGCGGCACCCAGCGCATCTCCTGGCCGATCATCGGCTTCGCCTCCCCCATCAGCTCGCAGCGATAGAAGAACAACTGCACCGTCTTCTCTGGATAAGAATGCGTGACCGTGTGGACCAGATCGCCAACGGCCGCCACCGCATCCAGCTCTTCGAAGATCTCACGACGGAGCGCTTCCACATGCGTCTCGCTCTCGTGCACCTTGCCACCGGGAAACTCCCAGTGGCCCGACAGGTGAGTGCCGGCCGGCCGCAGCGTGAGCAGATACGAGTCTCCGCGCTGGATGACCGCGGCAACGACGACGACAGGGTTCATTTCGGGGAGGAAGAGCCGACGGGCACCGGCTGAATCCACGCCTGCTTGCCGTTTGACTCAACGACCTTGGCGCGGACGTACGACTCATCGCCCTTGAAGGTGTAGCTGGCCGGGGTCGAATGCGCTTCGCTCAACACCGCACCCTGCTTGCCGATGAACTGGATTCGATACTTGCTCTGCGGTTCGGTCTTGATCGCCACGGTGAGCGCGGAAGCAGTTGCGGTGACGGACTGCAACTCCACACCAGTGGACGAATAGAAGTCCCCCCGCTCGAGGGCCTCAAGCAGCGCGCGCGGTTCCAGGCGTGGCGCCTTGACGTAGACCCAACCCTGACCCGGCCGTGGAGCGGTCTTGTCTTCCGGCCGCTTGAAGTAATGCGCATCGTCTACGGCAATGCCGTAGATCATCTTGCCGCTTGACAGGATGCGGTCCCACACCTCTTCGAGTCCAGGCACACCCCCGCCGCCGAGATTGTTGACGGTCGGGTGTCCGTTGAACACTTCGAACAGGCGCGTGCGCTGCACCTGGAGCAGTTCATCAGCGGAAATGGCCCAGCCGAAATTCGGGTGATTGATGCTCGGCACCGCGCCCGCGCCGCGAATCGCGTCGATCATCCGCTGCGTCATGTCGAGCACCGACTTGCCGCCGGTCGTCCTGATGAAACTGTTGGGCGCAAAGCCGTTGATGTGAATCGGCTTGCTCTCAAAGCGGTCGGTGAGCTCCTCGCCCTTCATGACCAGGAACTTCTCGTCCGCGCCGTGCAACGCGTTCAGTCCATCGACGCTGGTCAGGTAGTTGTGATCGGTCAGCGTGACGAAGTTGTAGCCGTGCTCGCGATACCAGCGCACCACATCATCAGGCGTCGAATCGCCGTCGCTGTTCAGCGTGTGCGTGTGAAGGTTGCCCTTGAAGTACAGGGCGGGCGGGGCAGGTTGGGCGGGTAAGGTCACGGCCGAAAGGCCAACCGCCCCCGCCATGACGAGCATGGCGCCGCGCCACCGGGAGATCATCACTGGACTACCGCCTTCACGCGCGCATCTTTCCACAACACGGTAACGCCGGTGCCACCGTCCGTGAAATCTCTGTGCACGTAACCAAGGCCGACGACGCGCTCCAGGCGCGGCGAGAACGCGGCGCTCGTGACCTTGCCGATGTCCTTGCCTGCCCCGAGCGGAGTCGAGGGGTCGAACGACATGATGCGCGAATCGGGCAGCGGCACGATCTCGGCCGAAGGATCGGCTACCCACTTGACCAGCTTCTTGGCCACTCGTCCGCCACCGCGCGTGGTCACGCGCACGATCACTTCCTGCCCGACGTAGCAGCCCTTGGTGAACGAAATGGCGCGATCCTCGATGCCGGCTTCGAGCGGAATCGTGTCCTCGGTCATGTCCGCGAGAAAGCGAGGCACGCCGCGCTCGATGCGGATGACTTCAAATGTGTCGAGATCGATCTCGGTCAAACCGGAGAATTCCGCCGGTACCGATTCGGCGATGGCGTCGGTGATCGACTCCGGCCCAACGATGGTCCACACGAACAGACGCTGGCTCTCGTCGGTGACGGTGGCGTCCTCGGAAAAGATCAAGCCATCGAGCTTGTCGCGCAAGCTCGCGGCAAGGGGGGCCGGCACGTCCAGCAAGAGCCGATCGCCCTTCGCCATGACGTGCATATCCGTGATCATTCGTCCCTGCGGGGTCAGGTAGGCAGAGTAGCGAGACTCGCCCTCGGCGAGTGACTCGACATCGTTGGTGAGCAGACCCTGCAGCCACGAGGCGCGATCGGCGCCACCGACGGCAAGCACGCCGCGATCCGTGCGACGAACCAGGCCTCCGTGCGCAAGGGCAGATCGATAAGCATCAAGGGAAAACATGTAAGCTTTGGGGTTGTGACCTTCTCCAATCTTACCGGCGTTGGCCTCGCGCTATTGCTGTCGGCGTCACAGGTCTTTGCACAGGCTCCAGCCCAGCCAGCGGGCTCGGGCGACACGCAGTTCCTGGTGTTTTTCCGCTCGCAGCCAGTCGGACGTGAAGAAGCCGTCGTGCTGCGCACCGCGGACAGCTGGGTCGTGCGCGGCACGAGCCGGCTCGGCGCGCCGATCGACATCACGTCGCGCACGGCGGAGGTGGTCTACGACCTCGAATGGCGCCCGAAGTCGATGACCGTCGATTCGATCGTTCGCGGTCAGGACATCCTGATGAAGACGACGTTCGCCGGCGGCAAGGCGTCGAACGTGATCGAGGTGCAAGGCAAGCCGCAAACGAAGGAAGACACGGTGGCCGCTGACACCGTGGTCCTCCCGAACACCTTCCTCGGTTCATACACCGCCCTCGCGCGGCGGCTCCAGGGCAAGACCACCGGCGGCGAGCTGCGGGTGTATATCGCGCCGCAATCCGAAATCACCGTCCGGGTCATGAGCGCGGGCCCCGGACAGATCGAAACACCCAAAGGCGTCATCACCGCCACCCGCTTCGCGCTGACGTTCAGCAATCCTCCACCGCAGGGTGACCTGCCGGTCAACATGTGGACGGACAACGACGGCGGACTGCTCCGTATGAGCATCCCATCCCAGATGATCGAAATGGCGCGTGAGGACATCGCGTCGGCCGCGTCGCGCACCACGGCGTTCTCGATTCCTGGCGATGAGAGCGTCACCATCCCGAGCCTTGGCTTCAACCTTGGCGGCACGATCACCAAGCCGGCATCCGCCACCGGTCCGCTTCCCGCGTTGATCCTGATCGGCGGCTCCGGACCTACCGATCGCGACGAAACCGTCGCGGGCATTCCGGTGTTCGGACAGATCGCGCGCGAGCTGGTGAATGCCGGATTCGTGGTGGTTCGTTACGACAAGCGCGGGGTTGGCCAGAGCGGCGGACGCTCCGAATCAGTCACCATCGCCGACTACGCCGAGGATGCCCGCCAGGTCCTGCTGTGGCTTGAGAAGCGCAAGGAAGTCGACAAGGAGCGCATCGGCGTCGTCGGTCACAGCGAAGGCGCGCTGGTCGCGATGCTCCTCGCCGGACGCGAACGCAGCAAGGTTGGCGCAATGGCGCTGATCGCGGGTCCGTCAACGGACGGCAACATCGTGGTCCTCGAGCAGCAGAAGCTCATGCTGTCAAAGATGCCGATCGATGACGCCCAGCGCGCCGAACGCACGGCGCTGCAGGAGAAGATCAACGCCGCGGTCATCAAGGGCACAGGCTGGGGAGACATCCCGGTGGCCGCGCGCAAGGTCGCCGACACCCCCTGGTTCTACAGCTTCCTGACGTTCAATCCGGCGAAAGCCATGGAAGACACGCGCCAGCCGGTGCTGATCGTCCAGGGCGAGCTCGACACGCAGGTGCAGCCGTACCACGCCGACAAGCTGGCGGAGTTCGCGCGCGCGCGCAGGACCAAGACGGAAGTCGCGGTGGTAAAGGTGCCCGGCGTGAATCACCTCCTGGTGCCCGCCAAGACCGGCGACGTCACCGAATACGCGTCATTAGGCGCCGACGCCAAGGTTGCCGGGCAAGTGACGACGGCGATTGCGACGTTCATGGCGAAGGCGCTCAAGGAGTGAACAGCAGCGCCCTTCTCATCCGCGTCACCGGTCACGATCGTCCAGGCGTCACATTCGCACTGACCTCGATCCTCGCTCGCTACGAGGTTCGAGTGCTCGACATCGGCCAGGCGGTCATTCACGACGGCCTGGCGTTCGGCATCCTCGTTGAGCTGCCTGAGTCGCTGCGATCGTCCGCGCTGTTGACCGACCTGCTGCTCGAATCACATCGGCTCGGCGTCGAAGTTCAGTTCTCTGCCTCATCGTCCGATGAATACGATGCGTGGGTGGCCGCGCAGTCGCGGCGCCGCTTCATCATCACCCTGCTGGGCCCGGCGATCACCGCGGGGCACATCGCCCGCGTGTCCGGCATCCTGGCTGCGGCGGGATTGAACATCGACCGGATTGAACGCCTGTCGTCGCGCGTGCCGCTCTCGCCGGCGGATTCACAGCAGCGCTTCTGCGTGGAGTTCACGGCCACAGCGGCGAAGCCCGCCGACGTGGACGAAGATCGCGTCAGGACTGAACTGGCGATCATGACGGATGCCGGCGACGTCGACGTGGCGTTTCAGCACGACTCGATCTTCAGGCGCAATCGCCGCCTCGTCGCGTTCGACATGGACTCAACGCTGATCCAGGGCGAAGTGATCGACGAGCTCGCCCGCCACGCCGGCGTCGGCGACCGCGTCAGCGAGATCACCGAACGCGCGATGCGGGGAGAACTCGACTTCCAGCAGTCCTTCCGGCTGCGCGTCTCGCTGCTGAAGGGTCTGCCCGAATCCGCGCTGCAGCGCGTCATCGACGAAGTGCCGTTGACCGACGGCGCCGAGCGCCTCGTCAGCACGCTGCGCAAGCTTGGCTACAAGACCGCGATTCTCTCCGGCGGCTTCACGTTCTTCGGCCGCGTGCTGCAGGAGCGCCTCGGCATCGATCACCTGCACGCCAATGCGCTCGACATCCGCGATGGCGTCGTCACCGGAGAGGTGATTCCCCCGATCGTCGACGGCGCAGGGAAGGCGCAGCGGCTGACGGAGATTGCGGCACGCGAGGGCTTGAGCCTCGAACAGTGCATCGCGGTTGGCGACGGCGCCAACGACCTGCCGATGTTGCGGCTGGCGGGTCTCGGCATCGCGTTCCGGGCCAAACCGCTCGTCCGGTCCAGTGCCCGCCAGTCGATTTCCGCCATGGGACTCGACGGCATCCTGTATCTGATTGGTGTCAGAGACCGCGATCTGAGCTGACGTCGAACGCGATTCGAACGCGAGTCTGAACGGTCGGCCGAACGCGCGTCCTTCTGCTATCCTCTGCGGCGATGAAACGCCGATCCTTCCTCTCAAAGGCTGTTGCCGGCGCAGGCGCCACGGCAGCCGCCATGGCCGGCCGCACCGCGAGCGCGCAACAGGGTTCGCAGAACGCCTCCGCTCAATCAGCCGTCGCGCCGATCAAGATCCCGGCGGAGTTTTCCGCCGCGGCCTCGGCGACGCCGACGACGTTCAGTTTTCCGATGACCGGTGCGCAGGTGTTTGCGCGCGCGTGCAAGGAAGAAGGCGTGGCCGCGTTGTTCGCGTGTCCGGGCAACTACCCGGTCATCCACGCGATGGCGTCGAGCGGCATTCCCGCGTTCGGCGGACGTCACGAAGGATCGATGGCTCACGCGGCAGACGCGTTCATTCGCGTCACCGGTGAGATCGCGGTGGCATCAGGCACGGAAGGTCCCGGCTTCACCGACATGATCTGCGCGATCGCGTGCGCGAATGCGGCTCGCACGCCGCTGCTGATCGTCGCCAGCAACATGTCGATCGGCGCCGAGGACACCGAAGGCGGCATCCAGCTTGGCTACCAGCAGCCGACCACCGAAGGCCTGAAGAAGTACGGCAAGCGGCTGATCATTCCGCGACGCGTGCACGAGTACGCAGGCTACGCGTTCCGGCAGTTGCGCAGTGGCGTGCCGAAGCCGGTGCACCTCGACTTCCCTGCTGAAGTCGCGTCGGCGCGCTTCAAGGACGCGACCGAGCTGGAGTTCTTCCACGACAAGACGCGCTACCGGACGGACTCGCGTCCGCATCCGTCGCCGAAGGCGATCACCGCCGCGATCGACATGATCCGCAAGGCGCAGCGGCCGATGATCGTATCGAGCAACGGCGTGTTCTACGCGAAGGCGTGGGACGCACTGAAGCGTTTCGCGGAAAAGGCGCAGATTCCGGTCGTCGAGTCCGGCGCCATGAAGGGCCAGTTCTCGGACGCCAGCCCGCTCTCGGCGAACGCCTCTCCTGCGGCGCTTGCCAGTGCGGACCTCGTGATCCTGGTCGGCCAGCACTGTATGCCGACTGTTGGTGAGTTCGCGTTCGGTCCCGATGCGAAGTACATCCGCATCGACCAGGCTGCCGAAGACATCGGCCGCAACCTCCCGATCGACCTCGGCATCGTCTCGTGCGAGCTTGCCGCGCTCGAGGCACTGGCTGACGCTGTGCCGCGCATGACCCACGACAGCTGGGTCGCGGAGATCGCGGCCGCGCGCAAGCGATTCGAGGATCAAAGCCTCGAGTACTACAAGACGGGTCTGAGCTACACCGACGCGGTGCATCCGGCCGTGATTGCCAAGGAGCTCGGCGACTTCCTGTATCGCGGCAAGCTGGCGAAGGAGCAGACCACCATTGCATCGGGCGGTTACGGCATCGCCCGTTTCGTGCGCCGCGAGCTGCGTGGCTATCGTCCGGGCCAGATCATGAACGGCGCCTACCAGTACGGCGCGATTGGTCCCGATCTCGGCTATGCCGTCGGCGTGGCTGCCGCGGTGCAGCTTGGTGTCGGCCCGCAGGCCGCGCACAAGGGCAACCCGGTCATCTGCATCACTGGCGACGCCGGCTTCGGCTACACCGCCATGGAGATCGACACCATGGCCAAGTACAAGCTGCCCGTCGTCACCATCGTCTACAACAACAACGCGTGGGGTACGTGGACCGGCGCGACGCAGGATCCGAAGGCGATGCCGATTCACCTGTTCCAGGAGAACCTGCGCTACGACAAGCTCGCCGAAGCGCTGGGGGGGCATGGCGAGTACGTGACGCGCGCAGAGGGCTTCCGTCCGGCGCTCGAGCGCGCCTACGCGATCGCCGTGAAGGAAGGCCGTCCGTCGGTGATTAACGTCCAGGGCAAGAAGGAATTCTGGGATCGCGCAAAGTTTCCACCGGGATCGATCGGCAAGGTCGAGCCCGGCTGCATGTCTTACTACCATTGAGACGGGAACCGAAGGCCGGAAACCGGGAACCGGTCACTGCCGCATTGCAGGCATACGCGGACCGCGGCGTCTTCCGCGGATTCCGCGCGTCACCGATCGCTCGGAAGAAGATCGAGTATCAGTTTCTTTGGCTGACGAAGAATCCGATGACCGCGGTATTCGATCCGGCCGCGAAGCGCTTCTCCTTTCCATCGCTCCTGCCGCAGCTCGATCGCCAGGCTGCCGCGCGGATGAAAGCCATCATCGACGAACGCAGCGCGAAGAATCTGCCGGAGCACAAGCGCATCGACGCTCGCAAAGGACGCATCAACAGCACGCTTCGCAAAGGCGATCTGTCAGTGACGATGGAGATCCGCGGAACGAATCACGAGTACGCAGTCAGCAGGGCGCTGAACGTAGTGAACGAAATGTTCGTGACGCTGCAGGAGCATCACCCGGACTACTTGATCGACCGCTTCGGCTTCTCCACCGAGTAATCGGAAGTTGGTGTCAGGCACCCATTCCGATGCGCAGGTTTTGACATGAGTGGACTAGAGGCGGTCCCACATTTCTGCGACGTGGTCGCGTAATCTGCTTGCGGTTTCGTTGTAGTCGGCGTTCTCCGCAAACATTACTGGCTTGCCGAAAGCGATCTTCACGCGGTGCCCGCTCCATGGCCACACCAGGCTCCAGTTGATGCCACGAGAGCGCGGCCACAGCTCGTGGACTCCCTTGATCGCCACCGGCACGATCGGCACCTGCAGGTGCTGGGCGAGTATCGGCGCGCCCTTCTTGAACTTCTTCACGGTCCCATCAACAGAGCGTTCGCCCTCAGGAAACAGCACCAGCACCTTGCCGAGCTTCAAGCCGAATGCGCCGGCCTGCATGGCGGGCACCAGGTTCGAGTCGGCATCGACGGGAATCAGGTCGATGGTTCGGGCGAACCAGCTGGTCAGCGGCGTCGCAAAATACTCCGACGCTCCAACGTAGAACAGCTGTTTGTAGACCGAGAACGGCAACCCGCCGCACATCAGGAACGGGTCGAGAAAACTCTGGTGATTCGGACACAGCAGGTATGGGCCGCTGGCCGGCAGGTTCTCGATCCCGGTGAAATCGATTCGCGCCATCAGCGGAACACTCATGCGGCCCGCCACATAGAACAACGGTGCGGCGATCGGTTTCGACTCGAGCAGACCGCTCAACACGGGATCGCTGGCGGGCGGTAGATCGCGCAGTAATACGGACCAGGACGGCGCGGCTTGCGCCGCGCCTGCTGCATCGCCGACCGCTGTTCCGGCTTCAAGCGCCTGGCTCAATTGGCGAACCGTGAAGATCTGCTGCGCTGCGGCGGGTGCCACCTTCACGCCGAACTTCTGTTCGAGTTCGGTCAGCAGCTCGACGCGCTCCATGGAATCGAGACCGAGATCGAGTTCGAGGTTCGCGTCCGGAGCAAGGCGCGAACCCTCCTTGGCCCGCGCCTTGATCACGTCGATGACCGCCGAGGCGTGCGGCTGGTCCATCCAGTCGCGATCCGCGGCCGGGATCGGTGCATCTGCGGCGGCGGCGGCGGTACGCTGCTTCTCGCGAAGACGCTCCTCCACTTCGTGGCGCTTGATCTTCTGCGTCGTGGTGCGCGGCAGCGGCTCGAACCAGATGTCGTAGCCCAGCACCCGCTTGTGCGCGGGCAGGCCGACGGCCTGGCTCTCCATCTCGAATCGAATGATGTCGCCGGCGTTGACGATCTTCCGGTCGCGCATCAGGTCCATGTCGGGCACCACAACGGCATAGAGCCGTTCCGACGTGGGACGTCCTGGATCCGCCAGGCCCATCACGCAGATCTCTTTCACGAACGGCGACTTGCGATACTGCGCCTCGATCTCTTCCGGGTAGATGTTCTTGCCGGAGGCGAGGACGATCATTTCCTTCTTGCGGCCGGTGATGGTGATGCGGCCCTGTTCGTCCATGCGGCCGAGGTCGCCGCTGTAGAACCAGCCATCCTTGAGGACTTCCGCTGTCGCATCCGGGCGGTTGTGGTACCCCATCATCACGTTGGCACCCTTGATCAGGATCTCGCCGTCGACGATCTTGATTTCAACGCCCGGCAGCGCGCGGCCGACGGTGTCGATGTGCGCTTCATCCGGCGTGTTGATCGATGCGGCGGCGCTCGTCTCCGTCAGGCCGTAGGCCTGGAGGATCGTGAAGCCGAGCGAGTACAGATCCTTGCCGATCACCGGATCGAACTTCGATCCGCCCGTCACCAGCAGCCGCATGTCGCGGCCCATGACGTCGTGGACTTTTCCGAAGAAGACGCGGCCGAGATTCACGCCCATCCGCCGCAGACGGAAATTCAAGGCGAGCAGCGTCTTGAAGATGACGCGCGTTGCGGCGCCTGACTTCTCGACCTGGCTGGTGACGCGCTGATGGATCAAATAGAAGAACTGCGGCACGCACGCGAAGATTGTGATGCGCCGGGCTGAAAGTGCCTTCACGAGGTCTGCCGAATTCAGCGTCTCGAGATACACGACGCGTGCACCCACCGCGAATGGCAGCAGCAGGTTGGCGAGCTGCGCCAGCGAGTGAAACAGCGGCAGGACACCGAGGATCGCGTCCGAGTCGGTGACGTTGACTACGGCGAAAGCCGCGTCACGCTCGGCGAGCAGGTTGGCGTGCGACAACACCACCCCTTTGGGATCGGAGGTCGTGCCGCTGGTGTAAAGGATCACCGCGGGCGCCGACGGTTCCAACGGTCCCGAGTGTTCCAACGGTTCCAGAGGTTTGGTGCTGTTGGGTATCTGGTGCAGGTTCTCTAGCGGCACTCCTGCGCTCGCGGCCTTCTCCCTCAATTTGTCGCTGACGAGAAGGATCTTCGACCCGGAATCCTTGACGATCTTCGAGACTTGCTCTTCGGAGTAGTTCGTATCGAGTGGGACGGCCACCGCGCCGAGCTTCAGGACGCCGAGATACGCCGCGCACCAATGGGCGTCATTGTGCGCGAGGATAGCGCAGCGATCGCCGCCCGCGATACCCAGGCGGTCGAAGTGCGCGGCCCACGACGCCGCCATGTCATGCAGCTGTCGGTACGTGAAGGCGTCCACGCGATCCGGACGCTGAATCTCGACGGCGGTGCGCTCGCCAAAGCGGCTGACCGCCCCGGCGAACATGGTCCAAAGGTTCTGATGCGCCAACGGCGAATCTTACCGCGGAGGCCTGCCCACCGTAGCTAACGCTCTTTCGGGTTAGCGGAGGTGGGAGCGACCCAGCGCACTTCCAGGTAGGTCACGGCCTTGTCGATGCCCGCGAACCAGTGCGGCGATCCCGGCGGGACGATGAAGACGTCGCCCTTGACGAATTTCTGGGTGACGCCGTCGCTGACCGCGGCCGGCTTGCCGTTCGCTGCCGGCACCAATTTGCCTCCCGTAACCATGGTGCCCTCTCCCTCGAGGATATAGAGCAGCTCACTGTTGCCGGCGTGCGCCAGCGCTCCGGCCGGCTTCTCTCGCTTGATCACGCTGACGCGATACTGGTCGTTGGCCGTGACGCTCGACGAGAACATGCCGGCCGCGTTTGGCTTCACCGCGCTCAGGACCGTGGCAAGGTCCTGGCCGGACTTGAACGTTGCCGGGGATCCTGGGGCAGGAGCGGGTGGCGGCGGCGCAGCCGCGGGCTGCTGCGCCATTACCGAACTGCCCAGCGCGAGCGACATTGCGGCACAGAGAATCAATCGCATGGCGCCCTTATACCATTCAAGAGCGCAGGTATGATGGTTTCGTCTGATGGCGTCATCTCTCCGCATCGCCTTCCTCGGCTGCGGCTTTATCACCCGCGTGCACAGCCGCAACCTGCGGCGGTTCCAAAGCGAGATCGTCTGCGGCTACGCCAGCCGCGACAAGGTCAAGGCTGAAGCGTTCTGCGGGGAGTTCCGGGGCAGCGGCAGCTACGCGGACTACTCGGAAGCCATCAACGATCCGGACGTCGATGCGGTGGTCATCGCCGTCCCGCCGAAGTTCCATCTCAACCTGACGCTGCAGGCGTTGTCGGCTGGCAAGCACGTGCTGGTCGAGAAACCGGCCTATCTCTCGATGGGCGACTACAAGGCGGTGCTCGAAGCGCGCGACCGCGCCAGGCGCGTCGTCCTGGTCGGCGAGAACGATCACTACAAGCCGCTCGCCAACAAGCTGCGGCAGCTGCTGGCAGACGATGTGATCGGCGAAATGGTGTTCGGTCACTTCAGCACCATCGTCAAACGCCTGAAGACGGCGGACGACTGGCGCAATGACGAGTCCATGGCCGGCGGCGATGCGTTCTTCGAAGAAGGCATCCACTGGTTGCACCTCGCTAATTGCCTGGGCCCGAAGATCACGACGATTACCGGCTATCGGCCCGCGCCTTCGAGCGAAGGCCCCGACAAGCGCGTCAAGAGCATGCTCGTCGCGTTCAACTACGACAACGGCGCGGTCGGCTCGCTCTACTACTCTCGAGAGATTCCGTCACTGCTGAAGGGCGCGCGGCTCTCGAAACTGATGGGGCGCAAAGGTGTGATCACCTTCGAGTCGAACGGCACGGTGATGCTGGTGCGCGGCGGCGGCATCCCAAAGATCGTCTTCCCCGGCTTCCGCGACATCCGTGGCTACCAGGCGATGTATCGCGATTTCCGCGACGCGATCCGCGACGGCCGCCAACCCGAGATGAGCCTCGAACGCGCCATCGAGGATCAAGCGTTGATGGACCAGGTGTATTCCTCTCTGATCCCCGAACCCTGATCCCTGATCCCTGATCCCTGATCCCTGATCCCTGATCCCTGATGAATACGTTCGACATCATCATCATCGGCAGCGGCGCCGGCGGCGGCACCCTCGCGCGCGAGCTCGCGCCGACGGGACGCAAGATCCTGATCGTCGAGCGCGGTGACTTCATCCCGCAGGAAGATCAAAACTGGAACCCCACCGCGGTCTGGAAGGACCTGCGCTATCGAACGACCGAAACCTGGCTCGACGCGTCGGGCCAGGCGTTTGTTCCCTACACTCACTACTGCGTCGGCGGAAATACAAAGTTCTGGGGCACGGTGTTGTTCCGGCTCCGTCCTGAGGACTTCAAGGAAACGCAGCACATGGATGGCACGTCGCCGGCGTGGCCCATCGACTACGACACGCTGGCACCGTTTTACGATCGCGCTGAACAGATGTACTCGGTCCACGGACAGGCCGGCATCGATCCCACGGAAGGCCCGCGTGGACCGTTCCCGCTTCCGCCAGTCGAACACTCCACGTTCGTCGGCGGTATCGTCGAGCAGCTCCGCGGCCAGGGGCTGAATCCCTTCCCGCTGCCGCTCGGCCTTCGCGACCATTGCGTCCTCTGCAATACCTGCAATTCGTTCCCGTGCAAGATCCACGCGAAGAGCGACGCGGAAGTGTGCGCGGTTCGCCCGGCAACCGCCCATCCCAACGTCACGTTGTGGACGCAGGCGTTCGCGCGACGACTGATCACCGACGCGACCGGTCACCGGATCGAGGCCGTCGAGATCGAACGCAACAAGCGCGTCGAGACGGTTTCCGCTCCGCTCGTGATCGTGTCGTGCGGCGCCGTGAACTCGGCGGCGCTGCTCCTGAAGTCCGGTAGCAACCAGCACCCACGCGGACTCGCGAACTCGTCCGGCCTCGTCGGCAAGCGCTACATGGCGCACCTGGCGACGATGATGCAGGGGTTTCATCCGTTCCGGGTGAACGACACCGTGTTCCAGAAGACGGTGGCGATCAACGACTTCTACTGGAAGGGTCCGAACTCTCCGTATCCACTGGGCCAGATCCAGTCGCAGGGCCGCACGCACGGCATCATGGCGCAGTCGGTCGTGCCGCAGATTCCGTTGTGGGCGTATGACGCCTGGGTGGCGCGTGGCGTGGACTGGCTCGCGATGACCGAGGACCTGCCCAAGCTCGAGAACCGCGTGACCGTTGGCACGGACGGCAAGATCCAGTTGCACTACGAGCCGAACAACGTCCGGGCGCACGACAAGCTGGTCAAGGAGACGAAGAAGATCCTTCGGAAGCTTGGGTGCTGGGTGGTGATCGCGCACTCGCACCGGACCAAGAACACCACGCACCAGTGCGGCACGCTGGTGTTCGGCACCAATCCGGGCGAATCAGTGCTCGATACCCACTGCAAGACTCACGACGTCGACAACTTATATGTCGTCGATGCGTCGTTCTTTCCGTCGTCTGCCGCGGTGAATCCCGGACTGACGATCGTCGCGCAGTCGATCAGAGTGGCGGACCACATTAAAGGCCA
>CAZVLS010000003.1:0-32631 GCA_964628295.1 uncultured Acidobacterium sp. | reverse complement strand
CCGGACTGACGATCGTCGCGCAGTCGATCAGAGTGGCGGACCACATTAAAGGCCAGTAGGGTCATAGGCCAATGGGCCGATGGGCCCCACTTGGTTCAGGCCGGGCCTTTTGGCAGCGCCCTTAGCAAGCCAGCAAGCATCCTGCCTATTTCCGAAGCTGGCCGAAGCCGGAAATCTTGAGTTCCGATCGCTGAGTGCGCGGTTTCCGCACCGCCAAGACGACGGCGACATCGCAATTACTGAACCAGAACCAAGGCCCTATTGGCCCATCCGCCCATCGGCCTATTGGCCTAGTTCTTCTCCACCAGGTCAAATTCGCAGCGCAGTTCCAGCGCAAAGCGCCCGCGGCCGACCTGGACGATTCGAAGATCCTCCGACTTCTCGTCGAGACGGCGTCGCAGCGACAACAGGCGCGTCTCGAGGTTGTCCTTGAACTCGGGAAGGTTGAGCGTCTTGTCCAGGCGTAGTTCGCGATTGGTGAACTCGGCGCGGCCTTCGCACTTGTGCGTCTGCAGCAGCTTCCACAGGATCCGCGCCGGCAGGCTGCGAATCAGATAGTCGCCGTCGAGCATGACGACTTCTTCCTGCGGGTAATACGCAATCTCGCGTTTCTTGCGCCGCGGCGCCGGAGGCGCCGCAGTCTCGGCAGACGCGGCTGGCGCGGCCGGCGGCGCTTCGATCTCGGCTCGGCCTTCTGCCTCGCGCAACTGCATGTTCTGGATGGCGATCGCCAGCGATCCGCCCAGCAGTTCAATGGTGTTCTCGTCTTCTTCGTGAAAGCGATACGGTGTCTCGCTCTCGATGCACAGCACGCCGACGAGCTCACCACGCACGACCAGCGGCACCCCGAGCTGGCTCATGGGATTGGCGAGGCCCGGCAGCCGCACGGCATCCTGTGGACGCCACCCGCTATCCTCGGCGCGCTTGCGGGCGGCAGCGGCATACAGCATTCCGCGCATCAGCCCCGAGATACGAATCGGCTGTTGCGCTTCCGCGGCCACACCGATGACGCCTTCACCAAGCTGGATCTCCGAGCCAATGCCGCCCGGTGGATAGCCGCGACTGGCAATCGTCACGAGCACGCCGGGCTTCACGCCGGCCAGCAGGATCATCGAATGGCTGAAGCCGAAGAACTCCTTCAGGCCTGACAGGATCGACTCCAGCAAGTGGCTGAGGTTGTTCGCCGTCGTCATGCGCGCCGACAGCTCCTGCAGCGCTTTCATTGTAAAGACGACGTCGTGCTGACGCTGGCCAGGGGCGGCCCAGCGTTCCTTGCGGCCCGGCTCCTCGGGCGTCGGCTCGATCGACTCGACGAGATACACGTCCGCGGCCTTCAACTTGAAGATGCCTTTGAGCCCGACGTACGACGCGATCGCCTCGATACGGAGGAACATGCGATCGAAGATCGGCCCCGAGGTTTCGGAGCGCTCGAACTTCAGGCGCAGCGCCCATCCCTGGTTGGTATCCGGATCGATGACGCGCACCAGCGCGTAGGGATTCTCCGCGATGTTGCGGCGGCTCTTGTTGAAGAACTGGAACGACAGCGCCACATGAGTGGGGTCGACGTAGTCCACGTGACTGAGGAACGCCGCATTGGGAATGCCGTCCTTCGAACACGTGAAGAACATGGCGGGCAGGATGCCCTGGAAGCACGCGGTGAGGCGTTCGAGACCGAGACTCATTTGAGCACCGCTCCCGCTTCAGGTCCCGGCGTCTGACTGAAGACAGACGTGACTTGCAACGTGACCGCGGTGCACGGCCACATCGACCAGCTGCTGGTTGAGGTCAGGGTGGCGAGTCCCATCACGTCAAGTTCGGTCAATAACGCCTGCCACTGCCCCATCACGAACGCTTCCTCGGATGGTTCCGCGTCGCGCTCCGACACGAACACGCCTTTCACCTGCACCGCGCGATCGTCGATCGGCCGGGTCAACGACACCGCGGCCTGTCCGTTGGACTTGAGGTCTTCGAGCACGGCGGACGTCACGGCCTTTGGGAGGTACGCAACAAGATGGCGGCCCTGGTTCTCCACCCGAACGGCGGTCACCCGGCAGCCGTTGGGCCGCATCTGGGCGTTCCTGGTTCCGATGTGAATGGCCAGGCCCCGCTCCAGAAATTCAGTTAAGGATCGGTCGAGCATTGCTTTTTGGGTCCGCGCAAAGCGCAGATAACAAAGGAGTATAGCCGTTTAGGATTTTCTTAAGAAGCGTTAGGAACGCTTCAAGAACTGGTTAGGGTTCGAACACCGTTCAGATGCGTCTCATCGGGTGTGGAGATTGATTCGATGAGATTGAAAAACATTGTTTGGACGACAGCCCTGATCGCGAGCGCAATTCTTCTTACCGCATTCATTTCTACCGCCAGCGTCGGCGCTGAAGGTACCGGTGGTACCTCAGGACAGGCAAGCGCCAAGCCGGAGGCGAAGGCCAGCAACACCCTGAAGCAGGTCGCTCGCGGCAAGTACCTGGTCGACATCATGGGCTGCCATGACTGTCACACCCCCATGAAGATGGGGCCGAAGGGACCCGAGTGGGACATGACGCGCGCGTTGAGCGGTCATCCCGAAGAAATGGTGATGCCGCCGGCACCGCCGGCTGCCGGCCCCTGGGTCGCATCCATCGGCGCGACGTTCACCGCGTTTGCGTCGCCCGCCGGCACCGTGTTCACGCGCAACCTCACGCCGGACAAGGAAACGGGCCTCGGCGACTGGACCGTCGAAGAGTTCATCGCGACCATGAAGACCGGCCGCGAGCGTGGCAAGGGCCGTCCCGTGATGCCGCCGATGCCGGTGCAGAACCTGGCGGCGCTGACCGACAGTGACATCCGCGCGCTGTTTGCGTATCTGCAGTCGATCCCGGCGATCAAGAACCGCACTCCGCAGCCGATCGAGCCGGGCGAGCAGAAGTAACAGGGGTCAGGGATCAGGGATCAGGGATCAGGGATCAGGGATCAGGAAGAGATTGAACCATGAAGTTCTTCACCACCACCGTTGCGGTTGCGTTGTTCGTCGCCATCAGCCGCGCGACCGCAGGACAAGGGACGGAGACGGAGACGCCGGTGGCGTCCTTCGACTCCGCTCAGGACAGCCCCGAGCATCGTCGAGGGGCGCCCCGTCTTCTCTCCCAGACAGGTCTCTACGCTGACGCCGCGAAGCTGAAGGTCGACCAACGCAACCGAACCTTCTCGCCGCAGTATCCGCTGTGGAGCGACGGCGCGACCAAGCGGCGCTGGGTGCGGCTGCCGGAGGGCTCCCGGATCAACATCGCCGACCTGGCGAATTGGGAACTGCCGGTGGGCACAAAGTTCTGGAAGGAGTTCGCGTTCAACGGCCGAAAGGTGGAAACCCGTTTCCTGTGGAGGATGCGGAAGGACCAGTGGGTGTTCGCCTCGTATATGTGGAACGAGGCGCAGACCGAAGCAGTGCTCGCATCGGAGTCAGGCGTCGCGAACATCGCCGAACTCGCCGATGGCAAGCGTCACAGCATTCCATCGGTGACCGAGTGCCGCTCGTGCCACGACTCGAACCGCACGGAGACCCTTGGCTTCAACGCGCTGCAGTTATCCGATGACCGCGACCCGAATGCGCTGCACGCCGAGCCCTTGACCGAAGACATGGTCACCGTGAAGAGGCTGGTCACCGAGAACCTGGTGACGCCGAAGCGAACGGACCTGGTGGCCACGCCGCCCCGCATCGCTGCGACATCGCCGGTCACACGCACCGCGCTGGGTTACCTCTCGACCAATTGCGGCAGCTGCCACAACAGCAAGGGGTCGATCGCGTCGTTGGGCCTCGATCTTCGAAACACGACTGGAACCGGGAGCCGGGAGCCGGGAGCCGACTGCGCGGCCATTGCCACCACGGTCGGCAAGCGCGGGCACTGGGTCGTACCGGAGGCACCGGAGCAGTCACGCATCATCAACCCCGGTCACCCGGAATCAAGCTCGCTGATCCGCCGGATCAAGTCACGCCGGCCGATCTCGCAGATGCCGCCGATCGGCACGGTGGTCGCCGATCGTGAAGCCGTCGACTTGTTCACGGCCTGGGTGCAGCGCGATCCGGAAGAGTGGCAGCGGCTCGTCGCGCGCTGCGCCGCGCAGGGCAGCTAGTCATGGCCTCCGACAACGCATTCAGCATCTCGATCGACATCAACACCCCGGTTATCCGGGTCTTCGAAGTGATGGCGGATACGGATCGCTGGCACGAGTGGACGCCGAGCGTCACGAGCATCAAGCGGCTCGATGGTGGGGAGTTCGTGGTCGGGAGCCGGGCGGTCATTCGACAACCCAAGTTCCCGCCGGCGCTGTGGACGATCACGGCGATCGACGATCGCAGCTTCACGTGGGAGAGCCGCGCACCAGGCGTCCGCGTGATCGCACATCACTTCGCGGAACCGACAGCGACGGGCGCTCGAGCAACGCTGTCGCTCCGCTACGAAGGGTTGCTCGCGGCGCTACTGGCCCGCCTGACCGCGAACATCACCAATCGGTACTTGAAGATGGAAGCCGAGGGCCTCAAGGCGCGTTCCGAGAATCCATTCTTCAACTACAAGGTTGGCCACAGAGACCCAGAAGCACAGAGGCGACTCGCGGAAGGCGCTATGCGCCAGGCCCGATGATCGAGCCGGGCGGCTGGCACAGCCGGCCGTTCCGCGAGTCGCTCATGCGCGGTGCCGCTCGAATTTCCTCCGCGTCTCTGCGCCTCTGTGGCCAATCCTCTTGCGGTGTTATGCTCCGCCTCGAGGAGCCGCACATGTTCCAACTCAGCCGCGCGCGTGTTTCAGTTCTCTCGGTTGCCGCCTCACTAGTTGCCGGCGCAGCCATCGCCGTCGCCCAGCAGCAGGCGGCCGAGGCTCCCGCATCCTCACGACCGTTCTACTCGCGCCCGGCCGTCGCCGCCATCAACGGCGTCGTCACTACCGGACATCCAATCGCATCGTCGGCCGGACTGCAGATGCTGCTCAAGGGTGGCAACGCGTTCGATGCCGCAGTGGCGGTTGGCGCGATCGCCGGGCTCGGAGAGCCCGAGATGAACGGCATCGGCGGCAACGGCTTCATGACCCTCTTCGACAAGAAGACCGGCAAGGTGCACTCGGTCTCGATGGCCGGCGCCGCGCCGAAGGCACTCAAGCCGGCAGAGATGACGCCGGAGCTGCTCAACGCGGGGATGAAGGCCGGCATCGTTCCAGGAAACCTCGGCGGCTATCTCTCGCTGCTCGATCGCATGGGCACGATGAGCCTCGCGGAGGTGTTCGCGCCGGCCATCGAATACGCAGAAAAAGGCTATCCGATCGACATGATGCTGGCGCAGTCGATCGATCGCGGGAAGGGCAACCTCGGCAAGTATCCAACCACCGCGAAGATCTTCCTGCCCAACGGCCAGCCGATCAAAGCCGGCGAGCTGCTCAAGAATCAGGATTACGGCGCGACGCTGCGCAAGCTCGTTGACGCCGAGAAGCAGGCGCTCGCAAAGAAGGCGACGCGATCACAGGCAATCAGGGCGGCGTTCGATCGGTTCTACAAGGGCGACATCGCGCAGGAGTTCGAGCGCTTCTTCAAGGAGAACGGCGGCCTGCTGACAGTGGCGGATCTGGCTGCGTACGAGCCGCAATGGACCGAGCCGATTCGTACTGCGTATCGGGGGTACGACGTCTACAGCAATCCGTCCACCTCACGGGGCGGCTTCGAAGTCCTGATGCAGGCGAATCTCGTCGAGCGGTTCGACATGAAGTCGTTCGGCTCCGGATCGCCACAGGCCACGCACGCGATGATCGAGGCAATCAAGGTCGCCAAGTCAGACATCTATCGTTACGTTGCCGATCCCAAGTTCACGGTGATCCCGACAGCTGGCATGCTGTCGAAGCAGTACGCAACTACTCGCAGCGGGCTGATCGACATGTCGAAGGCCGGGACCTATCCGGAGCCGGGCACGCCTGAAGGCCGGCCCTCAACTTCCGCCGGGCAGGCGGGCGCGAAGGAGTTCCCCGAGCGCTACGACGGCGAGCAGCACACGACCAGCTTCTCGATCGTCGACAAGTTCGGCAACGCGATCGGCGTCACGCCGACCCTCGGCGGCCTGTTTGGCAACAACGTCGTCGTGGGCAACACCGGCCTGCTGCTGAACAACGGTATGCGGCTCGGATCGACCTCGCCGTACCCGAGCGACCTCAACTACGTGGGCGCCGGCAAGATTCCGATCCTCAACAACTCGCCGATCGTCGTGCTGAAAGACGGCAAGCTCGCATTCGTGTTCGGCACCCCTGGCGGCGAAACGATCGGCCAGACGGAATTCCAGGTGTTGGTAAACCTGATCGACTTCCAGCTACCCGTGCAGCAGGCGATCGAAGCGCCGCGCTTCTCGCTCGATGCCGATCCGAACTTCTACAAGCCGGGCTCGGCGATCGAAGTGTCAATCGAGGGCCGCATGCCGGCTGCCACGATCGAGGCGCTGAAGAAGATGGGCCACAAGATCCGAGTGCTGCCCGGCTGGGGCAGCATCGGACACATGCAGACGATCAAGGTCGATCTCGTGACGGGAGCGATCACCGCAGGTGGTGACCCACGACGTACCGGGTACGCCATGGGGTACTAAGCGGACTATTTCACTCCGGTAAACGTGAATTTCTGGGCGCGGAAACCAGCTTCACGCATTTTGCCCGTCGCAGGGTCCTTGACTTCTGGTCCCTGCGCTTCGCCGACGTAGATGTTTCCTGATGGATCGACCGAAAGGTTGTGCGGCCGGCCGAGTTGACCGACGCCAACTCCAGGACCGCCAAACTCGCTCACGACCTCCAGATCGCTCCTTCGCAACACGTTGATGAAGTGCGAACCACCGTCGGCGCTGTAGATATAGGTCTGCGGCCCATCATGCGAGAAGCCAAGCGAGAAAGTCGCTTCGTTGCCGCATGGCCGCTTCGGCGTCCACGTCGCTTTCTCCTGCGCGCCGCAGCGCGGACGCAGAATTTTCTCGCGCACGAACTCGCCGTTCTGCCGGAACACCTGGATACGATTATTCGCGCGATCGGCAACGTAGATCAGTCCGTCGCGCGAGCCGATGATGCCGTGCGGCACGCGCAACTGCGAAGGCGGGGCCGGTGGAACCGTGTCAGCGTTCGCGTTGCCGCCAGCGGGTGTGCCGGCCGGCGGTGGCGGCGGATCTTCCGGCCGCCTTCCGTACGCCCCCCAGTGACGAAGATACTTGCCGGTCGCGCCATCTAACACGATCACGCGTCGATTGCCATATCCGTCGGCGACGAACACCTCGTTGTCGGCAGGATCAACCCAGATCTCTGACGGACGCCCCATCAACGACGTGTCGTTGCTGCCGCCGGTCTTGTCGAACTGGCCGATGACGAGCGCCACTTGTCCGGTGCGCGTGAACTTCACCGTCAGATTGCTCTCGCGCGCGTTGGTCCACACAAAACCGTTGTGATCCACGAACAACCCGTGGATCGTGTTCCACTTGCCATCAGGACCACGCGCATCCCACGACTGCAGGCGCTTGCCCTGCGCGTCCCACTCGGAGATCATCCCGCGGCTCGACGTCCAGACATGACCCTTCGAATCCGCGAAGATGCCGATCACCTGTCCCCAGGTGAATCCATCCGGCATCACCGGCCACTTCGGATCAGCGCTGAACTGCGGCACGCCCTTGAGCGCCGCGGCCTGCCCGCCCTGCCCATCACTGACGGGCTCGCGTCCAGCCAGGATTGCTGGAACGGCCAGGAACACGGCCACCAATGCTGTGGTCAATTTCATGAGTCGCATAGTATTACCAAATGCGCGTCAGCTCGTTCAGCCACGTCGGCATCACCGTCCGGGACTTCAACGAATCCGTTCGCTTCTATTGGGATGTGTTCGGCTGCCCGCTCGTCGGTGTGTCGATCGCTGACCCCAATCGCGTCAAGGCGTTCTTCGGCGTCGACAGTCCCGAAGCCAATTGCCGCATCGGGTGGATTCGAATCCCCGGCGGCGGCGTGATCGAGATCTTCGAATTCAATCCCCAGCTACCGGTCGAAGAAACCACCTGGAACCGCCCGTGTGTCACGCACTTCAGCCTGCGCGTGAACAACATTCGCAAGTGGTACGACCACCTCAAGGCGAAGGGAGTGACGATCCTCGAAGAGCCCCAGAAGTCACCAAACGGTGGGCAGGAATTCTTCTTCATCAAGGACTGCAACGGCATCCTGATCGAGATCATGGATCTCGGCCCGGCGCACTACCTGCTGCAGTGGGGCGGCGTGCTCGGCGGATTCCTGTTCCGCAAGGGCGGCTTGTTCGGAAAGATGGACTACTCGCAGTATTACTTGCCGAAGAAGTAGCAAGAGGCAAGTAGCAAGAGGCAAGTAGCAAGAAGAGCGCTCTTCTTGATACCTGCTACTTGCTACTTGCTACTTCTGAAGATTCCGGAACGTGCAAGAACTGGAACGACAGGTTCGACACGAGGCAGTAGCCGATGAAGTAGTAGAAGCCTGGGTGCACGTGCGCATCAAGGTTGTCGATCGCGTTGCCGGCCATGAACGCGATGAAGATGCCGACGGCAAACACATCCGCCATCGCCCACTTGCTCACCGAGCGCACGAACTGGAACAGCCGGTACTTGGTCACCGGATTCTTCGTCCGCAAGATCACCCCGAGCAGCGCGGCCTTGATGAACGGCACGATCACGCTGAACAGCAGGATCAGGCCGGCCACGAAGTAGTTCTGAGAATCGTAAAGCCGCTTGATCGCGCGCAGAATGCTCTGCGTTTCACGGAAGATTTCCGTGGGCTTGTTGAAGATGGGAATCGACGCGGTGATGGTCATGGCATCGCTGCGCAGGCCGGGCACGATCAGCGCCAGCGAAACGAGCGTAAGGCCGACGGCGATCCAGTTGCGTGTCGTCATCCGGGCAATCTAGCATGAACGCCGTGCGGTTGCTGACGGCCTGGATCCTGGCGGTACTCGGCTTTGCGGGTGGTCCCGCAGGGGTCTGGCAAGACTCTCAGCCGTTTGTCGGCGTGACGTACTTCGATCGCACCGTGACGTCGCCTCGACCGCTGAAGATGCACGTCGCGCAAATCGACCTCACGGCTCCAGGCATTCGCTTCAAGGTGTCGCCGCCTGGCGGCAACCGCGAAGTCGTCCGCGAAACGACGCTCGCGTTCGCGGTGCGAGAGCGCGCGCAACTGGCGATCAACGCGCATTTCTTCCTGCCCTTCCCGTCCGAAGACAAAGACGCCTGGGTCATTGGCCTCGGTGCCTCGGAAGGGCGGGTATTCTCCGGATTCGAGATACCAACGCAGAACTACGCGCTGGTCGCTTACGCACCTGCGATCAACATCGATCGCAACAACGCCGCGGCCATCGTGCACTACGATCCCGCATTCAAGGACGGGACACACGTCATTGAGAAGGTCGCACTCTGGAATGTCGTGGCCGGTTCGTCGCGGATCGTCACCAGCGGCGTGGCCACGGTTCCGGTGTATCGCGACGACAACCATTTCGACGCCGAACTCGATCCGGGAGGGCCGGGCGATTACTCCAACGCCAAAGCCTGGGCCGACGTGGCCACCGCGCGCACCGCTATTGGCCTGTCGCGCGATCGGCGCGTGCTGACCCTGTTCACGGTCGATGCCAGGGGTGGCAGTGAAGGCATGCGATTGAGCGAGGTGGCGGACGTGTTGATCCGCGACTTCGGCGTGTTCGACGCGCTCAACCTTGATGGCGGGGGATCAACCACGATGGTGATGGAAGGCGCCCCCGGCACACCCGCCATCGTCAACGTCTCGTCGGACAACGCGGCTGGCCGCCCGGTCGCGACCAGCCTCGCCGTGTTTGCTCAGCGCCGCGAGCGGTAAGCTTTCGACTGCTGCTCGACAAGGTCGAGCAGGTTGCCCATCGCCAGGTTCACGTCAACCAGGTGCAGGCCCCAGTTGGCGAGCGGCTTGCCGACCGCGCCGAGATCGCCAGAAATGTCATCGACGCGCGGGTCTGACGGGTTTCCGTTGACGGTGATCTCGAGATAGCTCGCAAACTCGTTGGTCTTGCATTCCGCGGTGAGCAAACCCGGGACCGCCACAAACGGTGTGTCGATGGTCTTGTCTGCCACCCACGGCTTCGGCGCTCCCCCGCTCATCACGATCATCCTGCCACCCGCTGACAAGTACGATTTCAACGGCGCGCTGCCTCCGCCGAGTGCCGCTGGGTTCGTGCAGTTGGCGGTCGATCCCGGGTCCGAACTGCGTCCAAACAGCGAGTTTCCCGGCGGCGGCACGTTGGAACGGAACGCCGAGTAATTCACAACGCAACCCAGCTGGCCCGGCTTCCGGCAGAGCGGGATCTGCTTGAACTGTCCTCCCGCATCGTTGCCTTTTGGTGTGAGGAACGACGCGCCGAGAATGTACGCGCCGACCAACTGCTTCTGGACCGGCTTGCCGTCGATCTCCGCCGCGATGAGCGCTTCGAGAATGAAAGCGCCCTGTGAGTGCCCGATCAACACCACGCCGCGGCCTTGGTTGTCGTTCTTCAGGTAGTGATGCCAGGCGTCGCGCACATCGCCATAGTGCAATCCCTTGCTGAAGAGGCCGAACGGGTCGCCGTTGGCGACCAGGGTCGGCTGCAGGCCGCGAAGCGTGACCTGGCGATACATCGGCGCGAACGTCCTGCACTTCGACCCAAATCGAGCGAACTGCTGCAAGACCACGTTCTTCTCGGCTGGATCCTGGCTCATGTCGCTGTTCGGCGTGGCGTCGGTCGAGACCGTCGGATACACGTAGAAGCAGTCGATGGGCGCCTTCGGGTCGGCCGTGAACGGCTCGCGCGTCAACGTGCCGTCGGCGGAGACGATGGTGGCCGTCAGGTCAACGTCGCAGGCGTCGCCTTTCCGTCCGGGTCGGCAAAGCCACGACGCGTCGTCCTTGTAGTCGTTCGGCTTGATTTCGACGGTGGCGGCCTGTGCCGCGGCCGGCGCTTGCCCAGCCGGCGTCGCGGCAGGACCCAGGGTGGACGCGTTGAGGCTAATCGATGCGGCGACGATCCCGGCCGTAATTACCCAAAACAGCAAACGCTTCATCTGGCCCCCTCGGTAGCAAATTGCTGGGCGAATTCTATCTCGCCTGCCCCAATGCTAGACTGCGCGAGATGAAGTTCGTTGGCTTGTCCATCGCGCTGGCTGCGGCACTGTCGCAGGCCGCATCGCCCAGCCGTCCGCCGACGCGGAATGTCGGGTCGATGAGCGATTTGATGGTCAAGATCATCTACCCGACGTCGGATGCGCTGTTCTACATCGAGTCGCGCACGCCGAAGACCGACGCGGAATGGATCGCCCTTGAAGGCCAGGCGTTGATGCTGGCCGAGTCTGCCAACCTGTTGATGATGCCGGGCCGCGCGCGCGATCAGAAGCAGTGGATGGCGGACGCCAAATTGATGCTCGACGCCGGCGCGGCGGCGGTGAAGGCCGCCAAGGCCAAGAACGTCGAGGCGATCAGCGCACTAAGCGACCAACTGCTGGAGTCCTGCACTTCCTGCCACAAGCACTACCGCCCGGACTATGGACGCGCAAAGCCGCAGGGCGAATAGCACCACCGCGGCGGTGATTGCCGCAGTCGCGATGCTGGCGGCGGTACCCCTCGGCGAGCTTGTGAAGCCGTTGTTCGCGCAAGCAGCGGCGCCGGTCGTCCTGCACACATCGACCGAACAGATCCCGTTGAAGACATACGCGGAAATGATGCGCGCCGGCTACCTGCAACTCGCTTCCGGATCGGCGAAAGACATCCCGACCGTGTCGGATGTCAGCTACTTCCGCTGCAGCCTTACCGGTTGGGCGCCGAAAGGCGTGCTGGTGGCGTCGGAAGAGCTGTTCAAGTCGGAATACGCCGAGAGAAGACTGCTGCCGATCTTCATCAGGCCGCTGGCCGTGTCCACAGTCGCCGCGCGAGCGGCCGATCTCGAAAAGCCTGAACGCATCGCGGAACTTCGCAAGGCCGTGAAGGTTCCCGAAGGCGGCGACCGGTCGTACTTCTTCCTGATCCTGTCGTCGGGCGATATCACGCGCTACTACCCGTTCAGGATCGCCGTCCCTAAGTGATCTTGCCTTTGACCCTTCGCCACGAAGCGGTCAATGTCGTCGCACTCAACACCAAGCCGCCAAGACTGAGCACGATCACCACGATGTCCCACAGCGGACGCTGGTAATACAGGAATGGAAAGTCGAGGCTATGCAGGCCGTGATACAGCCAGCGATTGAGCCGGGTCAGGCGCTCTTCCTTGCGCACAACCGCGGCGCGTTTCGGATCGAAGTACAACCACGTGCGCTGCGGATCCGCATACTTGGCGCGCAGCACCGGGAGCGGCAGCGCACCCTCACGATCGTAGTAGTAGGCGTCGTACTCTGTCAGCCACGCTGTGTTCTCGATCGTGGTGCCAGGCATTGCAAGGCCCGGCAACGGCTCCATCGCATCCGCGGACAGACGCGGCTGCACGCCGGACTGCGGCGCACTGAGCGATACGATCCCGCTGGCTGATGTCGCGTAGTAGCTGCCGCGGAACTTGATGATCTCGACCTCCTTTGGCAGCGACGGCGCGTACGACTGAATGGCGGCGCGGAGACGATCGACGGTCAGATCGGCGGCCTCGATAGCGCCACCGGTGATCCGCTGGCGCTGTTCACGCGTCGGCGCCGTGCCCGGATGCCAGTCCCACGGATCCATCGAAAGCAGGCCGCTGAATACCCACGTGGCGGTGACCACACCGAAGAGCAGGCCGGCCCAGTGGTGCCAACGCATCCAACCCGCATAAGGCGACCAGTGCCGACGTGTCCGGCGCCCCGCTGCTGCGTCCGCCTGCCGGAGGCGATAACCGCGCCGCGGTGAAATCCTCCACAGCCCCCACACCAAACCGACGATGCACGTGATCGTGCCGGCGATCGATGACCAGATCACCACCTCGTTCCAGAGCGGACCATTGCGGCGAAGCGGCGTGAAATAGATCCAGTGCAGGACGGCGCCGGTCCAGCCCCAGAAGCGGCCAGAGGCAGTCGTCTTCAGCACCACATCGCCGCCGGCCTCGGTCACGTACAGCTCGGTGCCGGCGGAATCACCAACGGCGATTCGATGCGCAGGCATGCGCCCGCGAATGCCAAACGACCATTGGTCCGCGTCCGTTAATCGCGCGTCGTAGCGAAGCTCGTGGAGGCCGCCGTCGAACGCCCGCGCGATACGCATCGCCTGGTCGGCATCAACAGGCGGGGCGGCGCCGCCGGCATCGGCGAACACGATGTCTGTGCGCCCGCGAGTGGTGACGCGATACACCGGCCGGCCCTCGAGCGTGCCGATCGCGACGCGCGTGATCTCACCTTCGAGGGGAGCAGGGAGCGCTTCGCGGATCGATGCCGGGTTGATCGCCGGGAGACGCGCCAGCCGCTCCGCCGATGACAGCTCCGGCATGCGCGCGTAGATCATGATGATGCCGGAGACGAACCACACCACGAACAGCAGTCCGAGTGCGATGCCAAGCCAGCGATGCGTGTAGATAAGAACGCGGGCGGTGCGGTGTTCGCTCACCTACTTTGCGTACTTCCAGTTGCGGATCTTACCTTCGGCCATCCACTCGACCGCCGTCTTGATTCGGGATTCGCGCGTCGCCGCCTGCTTGGCCTCGATGACCCACGCGATGTACTCGCGGCGCTGCCCGGGCGGAAAAGTCTCGAATGACGCCATCGCCTTTTTGTTTTTCGCCAGGGCGTCGAGCAGATCTTTCGGCGCCTTCAGCGCCGGGCGAGGACCGGCCCGTCGCATGGATGGCGCCTTCACACCCTCGTCGTTCAACCTGGCGGCCGCCTTGATCACGCGCGTCAACTCTTTCAGCGCCGGCAAGTCCTCGAGCGAGGTCAGCTTGCCGAACTGATTGCCGGGGTTCGGCGTCACCAGGGACCCCGGCACTTGATCCTTCAACAGCTCCGCCTTCCAGAATCCAAAGACCGCATGCTGCTTGAATGCTGCGAAGCTGCAGAACGGACCCTTGTAGTCAAACGCCGGCGCGCTCCACTTGATCGTCTCCTCAACACCGGGGACGGCCGCATGCACTGCCTTGCGAAGATGCTTCAGGATCGGCTGGGCAAACGGCCGCGCGTTCTTGATGTAGTCGTCAATGCGCGGATCTTTCTTCACCATCGGCGTCTTGTACCACAGGTGTCTCCCTACGCGTTTGGCGTTTGGCCTTCTGCCTTCTGCCTTCTGCCTTTTAACTTTTAACTTTCAACTTTTAACTTTAAACTTCAACGAAGCTGCATGTGGATTCTGCAATCGGTTGAACCCGAAGACGCGGGACTGACGTTTCGTCTGCTGCCTGGTACACTGAAGACCTTGGGACGAGCGCCGCGGGCGGATTTCGTGGTCGACGCAGCACTGGTGTCCCGCGTGCATTGCCGGTTCACCCTTGACGAGCGCAACCAGCTCGAACTCGAGGATCTCGGCAGCACCAACGGCACGTTCGTGAACGGCAAGAAGGTCGCGAAGGCGATGCTTGCGGACGGCGACAAGCTGGCCATTGGCCGCGTCATGTTCGTCGTGAATTCTGAATCGAACGAACAGGGCCCCAAGCCCCATACGACCTGGACTTCGTAACGGTCGTTCGTCGTTCGACGGACGGGCCACGCCCGTTCGACGATCGTTCGACTCCCGGTCAGCGGGCGTTCAAGTATTCGAGGACAAACGGGTTGGTCGTCCGTTCGCGGCCAATGGTCGTTTCAGGACCGTGCCCGCAATACACGATTGATTCATCAGGGTAGGCCAGCAGCACCTCGGTGATCGCCTTCATCAGGACTTCGTAGTTGCCACCAGGCAGATCGGTGCGGCCGATCGATCCTGCGAACAGGGTGTCGCCGACAAACAGATCCGGGGCCTTCGTCTCGCCGTTCTTCGTCAGCGCAAGGCAGATGTTACCCGGGCAGTGTCCGGGCGTGTGCTTCAGCGTGAACGTGTAGTCACCAAACACGATCGGCTGATCGAGGTCGTAGTAATGGTCGACCGGTGGAGGCTGCTCCACCGTCAGGCCGAACATCAGGCCGGTGCGGACCGCCATGTCATAGATGGCCTGATCGTCTCTGTGCAGATAGATCGGCGCACCAAGGTGACGCTTGGCTGCGGCCACACCAGACACGTGATCGACGTGGGCGTGCGTCAGAAGAATGTGGGTCACCTTCAGCCGTTCGGCGTCGACAAACGACAGCAACTGTTCGACCTCGTCACCCGGGTCGATGAACACGGCCTGCCGCGTGCGTTCGCAGCCGATGATGTAGCCGTTCTTGAAGAACGGCCCGACGGCCGCACTTTCGAGGATCATTGAGCTAGGATACTGCCAACGATGCCGCTACCGACCGTCTCCGACGTCTACCAGGCACGTCGCCGGATCGGATCGCGGATCCCGCGCACGCCGCTGCTGCCGTCGGCCTGGCTCTCCTCGATCGCCGACGGCCAGGTGTCTCTGAAGATCGAGTCGCTGAACCTCACCAACTCGTTCAAGATCCGCGGTGCGCTCAACGCCGCATTGAAGCTCGGCGAAGGCATCGATAGCGACGTCCCCACGGTCGTCGCGGCGTCGGCCGGCAATCATGGCCGCGCCCTGGCACTCGCGACCGAAGAGCTTGGGATCCCGTGCGTCATCTTCACGCCCGCCACCGCGCCCGAAGCGAAGCAGGCCGCGATTCGCCGCCACGGCGCGATCCTCCATTCCGACTGGGAGGACTACGACACCGCAGAGCGCGAGGCGAAGGCATTCGCGGCAGCTGAGGGCGGCGTCTACATCTCGCCGTATAACAACGAGGACGTCATTGCCGGCGCGGGCACGATCGGTCTCGAGATCGTCGAGTCGATGCCGGCTGTTGATGTGGTCGTCGTGCCGATCGGCGGCGGCGGATTGGCCAGTGGTATCGGACTCGCCATGAAAGCCGCGGCTCCCGGGGCCCAGGTCGTCGGCGTCGAGGTCGAGTCATCTTCCCCGTTCACCCTCAGTCTCGAAGCCGGACGCATCACGGAGATCACGCCACGGCCGTCGCTCGCCGATGGCCTGGTCGGCAACCTCGAGCCAGGCGCGATGACCTTCCCCATCGTCCAGCAGGTCATCGACAAGGTCGTGACGGTCAGCGAAGAGGAACTGGCGCGCGCCATGAAGGGCCTCGCGACCGAAGAGCGACTGATCGTTGAAGGCGCGGGCGCAGCCGCAGTAGCTGCGGTCATGGCCGGTAAAGCCTCCACGCCCGGGCAACGCGTCGTCGCCATGGTGACCGGCGGGAACGTCGACCTGCCGAAGTGGCTGTTCACGATCAGCTGACGACGTGATCGCAAACCGGTTCGTCCGACTCGAGAGCAGCCCCGCCGGGATCAAGGCGCGCGACCAGGAGACGGCGCAGACGGTGATGCTGGTCGACGCGCCGACGCTTGACGAGCGCTTTGCCGGCGTGTTCCATCCAGCCCTCATCAGCGTCTTTACCATCGTCGAACACCTCGGGCAGCGGCTCGCCGCCTCTGAGTTCGTTCAGGGCCGGTCGCTCATGGAACTGTTTCACGGCGAGCCCTGTCACCCTCGACGCGCGGCGGAGATCGTCTCCGAGATCGCTGACGGCGTCGCCGAATTGCATGCCCGCGGCCTCGTGCACGGCAACATCACGCAGGCCTCCACGATCCTGACAACGAAGGGCAGGGCGCGCCTGCGCCTCGCGTCGGCAATTGGCGGAGACGATGAGATGCTCGACGTGAACGAGTTGAAGGTGCTGCTGAAGACGATCGGCGGCCAACCCGGCGACGCCGTCAACAGCGCGCAATCGGCCGCTGTGCTCGCCGCGGCGTTGCGAAGCTAGCCTTTCCGCGGCCGCGCCGGCCGGATCTCGACCCTGCTGGGCAGACTCCGGGCCGGATGCTGGAGCATGTCGGCGATCACGCGAGCGACATCCTCGGCATGCAGCTTCCATTCGGCGCCACTATCGGCACCGCGCCCCGAGAAGCCTGTCGCCACGGACCCTGGCAGGACGGTCGAGACGCGAATGTTGTCGTCTCGCAGCTCCTGCATCAGCGCGTCGCTGAATGCGTTCACTGCCGCCTTGGAGGCGCAATACGCGGCACCGCCGGGAAACGGCCCTGTCGACGACAGGCTGGAGATGTTGATGATCCACCCTCCGCCTCGATTACGCAGGTGCGGGATCGCGGCCTTGCAGCAGTTGAAGACACCGGTGAGATTCGTGCCGATGATCCGGTCCCACTCGTCGTGCGACAGCTCGGCGATGGGGGCGCCGACGCCCACACCGGCGCAATTCACGAGCACATCGAGTCCGCCAAATCGCGCTACCGCCGTGCGCACCGCTAGCTCGGTCGCCGCAGGATTGCGCACGTCGCACACGATGCCTGCGACCTGTCCGTCACCTGCCGCTGACAGCGCGAACTCCGCTTTCACGACGCCGTCATCGGTCGTTCCGGTAATCGCCACCGCATCGCCACGCCGCAGTAACTCTTCGGCCACGGCGTAGCCAATGCCCCTCGTTCCCCCGGTCACCAGCGCAACTCTCGGCATTTCTTGAACCTTCGTCCTGAACCTGCGTCCTGAACCGACGTCCTGAACCGTTAGAATACCTCCGTGTCCACCGCGGTGATTCTGGGCGCCGGCGATATCGGCGGGGCGTTGGCGAGGCAACTCGCGGCCCTCGATGTCGTGTCGCGCATCATCATCGTCGACGACCTGGCAACGGTCGCGGCGGGCAAGGCCCTGGACGTGGCCCAGTCAGCGCCGGTCGATCGCTATCACACGGTGATGAGCGGGACCGCGGATGTCTCCGCCGTGGTTGGCGCCGCCATCATTGTCGTTGCAGACTCGGCGAAGGCACCGGGCGCCGAATGGAAAGACGAGGCCGGCCTTGCCCTGGTGAAGCGCGTTGCCGGCTTGAATCAACTCGCGCCGATCATTTGCGCGGGGACGTCGCAGTCCGGAGTGATCGAGAAGGGCGTCAGCGAAGGCGGCATATCGCGCATGCGGCTGTTTGGCTCGGCCCCCGAGGCGTTACGGTCCGCGATCACCGCGATTGTCTCGCTCGAGGCCGGCGCCGCACCCGCGGACGTGTCACTATCGGTGCTCGGCAGGGCGCCGGGCCACATCATCGTGCCGTGGGACCAGGCCGCCATTGCGGGCCGCACCGCGACCGAAGTCTTGAATGCCGCGCAGCTGGCACGGCTCGATGCGCGCATTGCGCGCTTGTGGCCGCCGGGGCCCTACGCACTTGCCGGCGCTGCCGCGCGAATCATCCGCACGGCCGTTTCGAAGTCGGGCAGAGTGCACGCCGCGCTCGTGTCGGTCACTCGTGATGAAGGAAATCCAGGACGCTCGGCGATGATGCCAATCACGCTGAAGCCTCAGGGCATCGCCACCCTGGTCTCGCCTGCGCTCTCCTCTCGAGATCGCGTGCGGTTCGAAACGACAATGCGAGCCTGACGTTCGTCGAACGATCGTCAGAACGCTTGCGCGGTGTGGTGCATCGAGAGGCCGCCGGCAAAGTCCGCCAGCCGCTCCCGCAACAACATCCGTCCACGATGCAAACGCGACTTCAGCGTTTGATCCTTCACGCGAAGACGGGTGCTGGCCTCTTCAGTCGTCAATCCCTTCAGGTCACGCAGGATCACCGGCTCGCGGTAGATCGCAGGCAGGTCGCCCACCGCTTCAACCAGTCGCTCGCGCATCTGCTGCCGCAGGAGTCCCTCGTCGGCCATGTGCGACCAGTCTGCGGGATCGATCGCGTTGGTCCCTTCATCGGTCAGCGCCGTGCCGATCTCGAGTTCGGTGATCTCGGCCGCGCGCGTCATCCTGCCGCGGCGCAGTCGCGACATCGCGGTATTGAAGGTGATGCGATAGATCCAGGACGACAGCGCCGAGTCGCCGCGAAACATCTCGATCTTGCGGAACACCTTCATCAGGACGTCCTGCACGACCTCCTCGGCGTCCTCGTGATTGCGGAGGTAGCGGAAGGCAAGTTGAAAGATCTTGTGGCCGTACAACGACGACAGCTCCGCGATGGCGTGTTCGTCCCCACGGCGGAGCCGCTCAAGAAGAGCCCTCTCGGAATGGTCGCGCATATATGGCAGTAAGAACCCCGCTCAGCTGAGGTCTATTCCGCCGGCGCTAAACTATTGATTCTGCTAGAGATACGGACAGGTTAAACACGGCGGCGAAGTGCCGGACGAACCGATCTTCCACTTCCGTCATGGAGGGCCCGCGGCCGAGCAGGGCCTGAAGCGACGTCACGCCGCGGTCGGCAATGCCGCACGGCACGATGAGGCTGAAGAAGTTCACATCCGTCGTCACGTTGAAGGCAAAGCCGTGGCTGGTGACCCAGCGGGAGATGCGCACGCCGATCGCCCCGATCTTTTCATCAGCGACCCACGCGCCGCTGAAGCCCTTGCTGCGGCCGGCCTCGATGCCGTAATCCCCGCACACGCGGATCATCACCTCTTCGAGGTCACGCACGTACAGGTGCACGTCGCGGCGATCGGGATTGAGGTCCAGGATCGGATATCCGACCAGCTGGCCGGGACCGTGATACGTCACGTCGCCACCGCGCCCGGTCTCGAAGACATCCACACCCAGTGATGACAGGCGGTCGGGACTTGCGAGGATGTGCGAGCGTCCGTCTTTCTTGACGCCGACGGTGAGGACGTGCGGGTGCTGCAGGAGGAGCAGCGTGTCTGGAATGCGATCGGCCTTGCGGTCTTCAACCAGCCGGCGCTGCAGCTCGAGCCCGTCCGCGTAGGACACGAGCCCGAGTCTCCGCACCGCGAGAGGCTTCATCAGGCCTGCGAAGGATCGAAGTTCTCGATGCCCTTCTTGAGATCCGCCATGAACTGATCCGCCACCGCGCCGTCGACCAGGCGATGGTCGTAGCCGAGCGTGAGGTAGCCCATCAAGCGGATGCCGATCGCGTCATCAACCACGACGGGGCGCTTCTCGATCGTGCCGACGCCGAGAATCGCGACCTGCGGCTGGTTGATGATCGGCAGTCCGAACTGCGCGCCGAAGTTGCCCGGATTGGTGATGGTGAACGTCCCGCCCTGCACCTCTTCGGGGTTGAGCTTCTTGCTGCGCGCGCGGTCGGCAATGTCCTGGATCGCCTTGGACAGGCCGAGCGTGTTCTTTTCGCCGGCCGCCTTTACCACCGGCACGATCAACCCGTTCTCGAGCGCAACCGCGATGCCGAGGTTGATGTCGCTGCGATAGATGATGTTGTCGCCGTCGATCGACGCGTTGATCGTCTTGTGCCGGCGCAGGCAGTCCACGGCGACCTTCGCGATGAACGATGTGAAGGTGAGCTTCGCTCCGGCGCGCTCGTATTCGTCCTTCTTCGCCTTGCGGATCTGGTCGACGCGCGAGTAATTGACCTCGAACACCGAGTAGACGTGGGCCGAGGTGCGCTTGCTGAGCACCATGTGCTCGGCAATCTTCTTGCGCATCACCGACATCTTCTCGACCTGGTCGCCGCCGAGTCGCGTGACCGGCTGCGGCGCCGGCTCTGATGCCGGCCGTGCCGACGCAGCCCCGCCACCCTCGATGAATCCGAGGATGTCCTGCTTGGTGACGCGGCCGCCGATACCCGAACCCTGGATCCGCGAGATGTCGACGTTGTGCTCCTGCGCGATCCGGCGCACGAGCGGCGAGGACTTGTGGCGGTCGTCCCCTTGGGCCGGGGCGGGTGGGGCGGGTAGGGCCGGTTGGGCTACAGCCGCCGGAACATTTGTTGTTGAAGGCGAAGCTGGGGCGCTCACGCCAGGCCCTGGTGTGCCGGTGGCATCAGCTTTTTCTGAAGCCTTCTCCCCACCAGCCTTACCTGCCGGCTCAGCAGGCGCAACCTCACCGGCAACACCGATGGTCGCGACGACGCTGTTGACGGGAACGGTCTCGCCTTCTTTGACCGCGATCGCCATCAGCACACCGGCCGCCGGTGACGGAATTTCCGCGTCGACCTTGTCGGTCGAGATCTCGAAGAGCGGCTCGTCGCGATCGACGGTGTCGCCAACCTTCTTGATCCATCGGACGATCGTGCCCTCGGCAATCGATTCGCCCATCTGCGGCATGACTACTGGTGTCGACATAAATTCCCTAAGACCTCAAGACCTGAAGACTTCAAGACCTAGAGATGAATGGCCGCGCCGTGTGCTGCATGTGCGGCTTCACCCACCGCCTCCGACATCGTCGGATGCGCGTGAATGGTCTTCACCAGCTCCTCGACGGTCACTTCCATGCGCAGCGCCATCACGGCTTCTGCCACCAGTTCGGTGGCGCGCGGGCCGATGATGTGCACGCCGAGGATCTCGTCGTACTTCTTCTCGGCGACGATCTTCACGAAGCCGTCGGTCTCGCCGGCCATGCGGGCGCGCGCAAGCGCGCGGAACGGGAAGGTGCCGACGCGCACCTCATGACCTTGCGCCTTGGCCTGCGCTTCGGTCAAGCCGACGCTGCCGATCTCGGGCTCGGTGTAGGTACATCGCGGCACGTGATCGTAGTTGATCGGCTGCACGTGATGACCGGCGATGCGCTCGGCGAGCACGATGCCTTCCATCGATGACACGTGCGCGAGCTGGTAGTGCGGCCCGCCCATCGTGATCACGTCGCCAATCGCGGAAATGCCCGGGACGTTGCTACGAAACATCGTGTCGACCACGATGTAGCCACGATCCATCTTGAGGCCGAGTTTCTCGGCGTCGAGGCCTTCAGTGACGGGTCCGCGGCCGGTGGCCACCAGCAGCAAATCGAAGTTCAGCTTCTGTGATTTGCCGTCGGCGCCCTGGACGTCGATGTCCACGCCCTTGGCACCGGACTTCGCGGACGTGACTTTGGAACCGGTCAGGACCTTGATGCCCTTCTTCTTGAACACGCGCTCGAGTTCGGCGGACACCGCTTCGTCTTCGCCCGGCACGAGGCGCGGGAGCAGTTCGATCACGGTGACTTCGCTGCCGTAGCTCTTGAAGATCGACGCGAACTCCACGCCGACGGCGCCGCTGCCCATGATCGCGATCGACTTCGGCACGGCGGGCAGGTGAATCGCCTCGTCGCTGAAGATGATCTTCTTGCGATCGACCTCGATGCCGGGCACGCTGCGCGGCGTCGAGCCGGTCGCGATGATCAGCTCCTTCGTCGCCGCCAGCGACTGCTTGCCGCCGTCATGCAACGTGACCTCGACGCCCTTGCCGCCGGTGAGCCTCGCGGTGCCCTTGATCCAGTCGATCTTGTTCTTCTTGAAGAGCATCTCGATGCCGCCGGTGAGGCCCGAGATCATCTTGTCCTTGCGCGCGTGCACGGACGGCATGTCAATGGAGACGGCGGCGCCGTCAATGCCGGTCAGCCCCCATTCCTTGGCCGACTGCGCGACCTTGAGCGCGTGCGCGTGTTCAAGCAGCGCTTTGGTGGGGATACAACCCCAGATGAGGCAGGTGCCGCCGAGCGCCTTCTGCTTCTCGACCACCGCTACCTTGAGGCCCAACTGTGCAGCGCGGATGGCGGCGACATACCCGCCGGTGCCTGCGCCGATAACTACGACGTCGTACTCGTTTGCCACAACCATTCACTGTGGCCCGGATTTGAACGAGCAGTCAAGCGAGGGAATGTAATTTCTCGCCTACGCTTTTTTGATGGATGAAAGCGGGACAAACGTCTGTTTTGGGGCGGGTGCTGCGGGCTGAGCGGGGTCAACCTTGGCCTTCAATTCGCCATGGTCGAACTTCAGCTGCCAGTACATTTGCGTGAGGTCGGCGAGTTGCCGAGCCGTCCGGCGCGCCTGCAGCCACGAGGCCAGCGCCATGATCAACGCCGAGACGGCGACGACCCACAATGCCATTCCCGTATACTTCCGCCGATGGCCGCGGGACGCAAGACAGTTCTCGTTATCGATTCGCAGGATGACGCGCGGGAGCGGCTGTCACAGGTCCTGCGCCGCGACTATCGCGTGATCCGCGCGGCGTCGGCTGAAGCCGGCCTGGCCCTGATGGACCGTGAGGACGTCGACGTGCTGGTGGCCGACGTGCAGCAGCCGGCGCTGGGCGGCATCGACCTGTTGCAGATCGTCCGCGAAAACTTCCCGCTGGTCGAAATCATCATGACGTCGGCGGCGCCGGACGTCGACGGCGCGGTGCGCGCCATCAAGCTCGGCGCCTACCACTTCCTCACCAAGGACGCCGATCCCGACGTGCTGCGCGAGCTGGTGCGGCACGCTGGTGAGCGGCAGGATCTGCAGCGCCACGTGCTGACGCTGCAGGACGCGGCCGGCGACGTGGCGTCGCGCGACTTCATCACCGGGCCAAGTCCCGCGCTCAAAGACGTGCTCGAGACGGTACACAAGGTCGCGAAGCTGTCCGCCACCGTCCTGATCCTCGGCGAGAGCGGCACCGGCAAGGAGTTGCTGGCCCGCCTGCTGCACCGCGAATCCGCCAGTCCCGACGCGGCGTTCGTCGCCGTCAACGTCGCGGCGATCCCGCGCGAGCTGGTGGAGAGCACGCTGTTCGGGCACGAGAAGGGCTCGTTCACCGGCGCACTCCAGCAGCGCATCGGCAAGTTCGAGCTGGCCAACGGCGGCACGCTGTTCCTCGACGAGATCGGCGACCTCAAGAGCGACCTGCAGGCGAAGCTGCTGCGCGCGATCCAGGAGGGTGAGGTCGAGCGCGTCGGCGGCTCGCGGCCCATCAGGACGCAGTTCCGGTTGATCGCCGCCACCAACGTCGACCTTGAACGCGCCGTGAAGGAAGGCACCTTCCGCGAAGATCTCTACTACCGGCTCAACGTGATTCCCGTGCGGCTGCCGCCGCTTCGCGAACGCATCGAGGACCTGCCGGTGCTGGCCGACTTCTTCATCCGCCGCTACAGCGCGCGCTTCCACAAGGACGTGCGCGGCATCGCCGAATCAACCCTCGCCACGCTGTCGCATTACCGGTGGCCCGGCAACATCCGCGAGCTCGAAAACCTGATTGAACGCCTCGTCGCGGTCGTCGACCACGAGTACATCACCGACGAGGATCTCCCCTTCGAGTTTCACGTCGTCGAGTTGGATCGCACGCGGTCGGAGACCAGCCTGCTGGATCGGGCGCTGGGAACGTTCGAGCGGAACTTCGTGGTGCGCGCGCTCGAGCGGAACGCCTGGAACGTCACGCAGACCGCGCGTTACCTGGGCGTACCGCTGAGCACGTTGAAGTTCAAGATGGAGCGGCTCGAGATTCGCGAGCTGGCGCGCAAGATTAAGAGGTAGGTACCCCGCCGAGGCGGGGTTGACTACGCGGTCTGGCGGCTTACGCCTTCTTCGGAAGGACGGCGTCCTTCAGCTGCTTGACGATGCGCGCCTTCACGACGGTCTTGGCGGCGATCGGAATCGGCTGGCCTGTCGCGGGGTTGCGGCCGGTGCGGGCATTGGTCTTCTTCAGCACGAGCTTGACCATGCCGGGAATCACGAACTCACCCGTGCGCTTCAATTCCTTCTCCGCCAACGCGGCGAGCTCGTCGAAAAATTCCCGAGACTGCGTGCGCTTGATGTCAAAGCGCTCCGCGAAGTGCGAGAAGAGTTCCGACTTGCCCATCTTCCGGGCGTCTTCCATCGTGTCCCCCAGTATGCCCGCCGGAGGCGGGCAGAAGCATTGCTGTCTTGCGAGGCGACGCCTCGCTCAATGAGGGCCGTATGCTATCCCCGCCCCTTGGGGCTGTCAATGTAGACTGATCCTCTATGGCCACGTCCACGATCGAGACCTTCCCGAACCCTCGGCCCGAGCGCGAGTTCGAGATCGCGATCGACTGTCCCGAGTTCACGTCGATGTGCCCGAAGACGGGCCTCCCCGACTTTGGCACCATCCGCATCCGCTACGTGCCGGACGCCCGCTGCATCGAGCTCAAGTCGTTGAAGTACTACCTGTTGGAGTTCCGCAACAAGGGGATCTTCTACGAGGCGGTCACCAACCAGATCCTCGATGACCTGGTCGGCGCCTGCGCACCGAAGCGCATGACGATCATCGGCGATTTCACCGCGCGCGGCGGCATCAGCACGAAAGTCACCGCAGAGTTCAGCCAGCCGGCCAGGTAAGCCGCGTGGAGGACGATCCGGTCGAGATTCCGATCGAGAATTCGATCGACCTTCACAGTTTTGCGCCGCGCGACATCCTGTCGGTGGTCGAGGAGTACCTGCTGGCCGCGCGCGACGCCGGCTTCACCGACGTGCGATTGATCCACGGCCGTGGCAAGGGCGTGCAGCGCGCCGACATCCAGCGGCTGCTGCGTGACCACGCGATCGTCGAGCGCTTCTGGGACGCGCCCGAGTCGCACCTCGGTGCGACGATCGTGCGGCTGAAGAGGTGAGAAGTCAGAAGGAAGTGAGAAGTGAGAAGTGAGAAGCTGGAAGGTCGGCGCCTTGGAATGCTGCATTTCTCACCTCCGACTTCTCACCTCCGACTTCTCACTTCTCACTTCCCGGAGTAGCGCGAGCGCCCGCGCGATGGTATCGAGCTGGCCATTGAGCTCGGACGCGCGCAGCGCCGACACCGGCACTCCGGAGTTCACCGCCGACGCCACCGTGCGGTAATCGCTGCTGACGCTGTACGAGATGTTGAGGCCGAGCACGCGCTCGATCTGCGCCGTGGACAACACGCCAAACTCCGAGGCGCGGTTCAGGACGATCTGCAGCCGTTCGCCCGGGACACCGGCCGCCTTTGCCGCATCGATCAGCCGCTGCAGGTTCCGCAGACACGGCACGTCGGGGTTGGCGACCAGCAGGATCGCATCCGACAACTGCAGCGCCGCGTTGGTCGGCATCATCAACGACGTGCCGGCATCCAGGATCACGAAGTCGTAGATCGAATTCATCGCGCGGAGCGTCTGCTCGACGGCGTCCGCTTCGCGCGGCGCGGGCCGGCCGAACTCGTCGCCGGCCGCCAGCACGTGCAAGCCGCAGTCGTGCTCGACGACGTAACGGGACAGCGAGGGCGGATCAATCCACGACAAGTGGTCCAGCGCCGTCAGGAACGAATGACGCGGACGCAGACCGAGGAACAACGCGACGTCGCCGGGACCATTCTTGAGATCGACCACGACCGTTGGCCGATTGGTGATGCGGCGGATATCCGCCGCGCAATTCACCGCGAGAGTCGTCGTGCCGGTGCCGCCCTTCGTGCCAAGAAAGCTCACGATCATGCCAACCCTATAGGCAACCGCTGTGCCATTGCGGGCAAGGACTGCTCTACCGGGGAATCCGTGAATACGGCGGTTCTGTGCGTGCTGCCGACCGTCATAACTGTAAGTGACGTGACACGAATTGTCGGTTTTCGCAGCTCCGCTGTAGCGGGCTCACCTCGACCGGTGACGCTAAGTTGAGCTGTCATGAAGAGTTGGACGGACGGCGTGCGCGCCACGGCTGCGGCACGTCACTTGCTCTACGAGGAGTTGCTCCTGCTAGCTAGATGGACCCCAAAACGTATGGCATTGACTAATACCCGTTCGCTCACCCGTCCTGCGAAGGACGAGTGGGGTGTGTATGACCCGCAGCAGGCCGGCATTGCCGCCCTGTTTGCTCGCCTGGATGCCCGGGAACCGAAGGCGGCGACTGCCGCTGGTGCCCCGGCCACGAAGACGGAAACGCCTGAAGCTGTACCGGCGCCGCAGCGACCCACGCTCGGCGACGCGCGCTAGAAGATCGCTACGCCTCACTACTCCTCAACGTCCCTGCTCGGGGGTGGCCGTCAGGCCACCCTCTTTTTTTGCCGCCACGAGCATGGCGAGATCTGCAGCAGAGACCGTCGGGTGTCATCGCAGAAACTGCGCTCTGGGTGGACGCTCCCGTCCTGATCAGGCCGCAATCGCCTGATCGCCGTGGGGCCGACGGATTGCACCGTCCGTCCGCATGTCCGCGAACTACCAACCCGGCGCTCAACTCGAGGTCAGAGGCGAACACTGGCTGCTCGCGCGCGAGCAGCGCTTCGAGACCAACCGGCTACTGACGCTGCACGGCCTGCAACCCTCGAACGCATCGCAAACGCTGCGCGTCATCGATCCGTTCGACCGACCGCGCCCGATGACCAAGCCCAGGCTGCGGCGCCGGCCGCGGCGCGCCGTGCTGCGCGCCACGCTTGGCGCGATCGCTTCCGCGCGAACCGCCGGTGGACTATGGAGTGCCGCCGCGGCATCCATCGATTTGCTGCCCTATCAGTTGGAACCGGCATTGGCGGTCGTCAGTGGATCAACACGATTGCTGCTTGCCGATGGGGTCGGACTCGGCAAGACGATCCAGGCCGGACTCGTCGTCGCGGAGCTGCATGCGCGAGGGTGGGTGGAACGCACGCTGATCGTGTGTCCAAGCGGTCTGCGCGACACGTGGGCGCACGAGCTGCGGATGCGTTTTGGTCTCACCTCCGCAATCGTCGACCAGCCTGCACTTGCCGACCGCATCGCGAAACTTCCTCCCGGGGTCAACCCGTGGAGCACGGACTCGATCATCATCGTCTCGGTCGATCTTCTCAAGCGCCCCGAAGTGATTGCCGCGGTCGATCGCGTGGCCATCGATTTGCTGATCGCCGATGAGGCGCATCACCTCACGCCGGCCACTGATCGGGGTGCGGCGGTGTCGCGACTCGCGGGCCGCGCGCCGTGGGTGGTGTTGCTATCTGCCACCCCGCATTCAGGTGATGCGGCTGCGTTCAAGTACTTGACCGCAATCGGGGATCACGACGACACGCTCGCGGTCTTTCGGAGGACGCGGCGTGAGGCCGGTGGCGCGGTGCAAAGGCGGATGCACCTGCTGCCGGTCCATCCGGCGGACGACGAGCGCGACGTGTTCGCCGCCGTCGATCGCTACGTGCAGGCGATCTGGCGCGGGCGCGGCATCACCGACCGCGCCGCGCGACTCGTGGCCATGACCATCGCGCGTCGTGCCGCATCCAGCCTGGACGCGCTGGCGCACTCACTGCGACGCCGGCACGCGCTGCTGACCGGCGATGCCGTGCGCGAGCCGGAGCAAGGCCTGCTGCCCTGGGACGAATCGGACGCCGCCGACGAGATCGAGCCTGACGGACTGCTCTCGGTGCGAGGGCTCGACGACCCAGTACGCGAACGGCAGACGCTTGCACAGCTGCTCGAACTGGTCCGCGCCTGCGCCGGCAGCTCGAAGATCACACGGCTACTGCGCATCTTGCAGTCGGTGCACGAGCCAGTGCTGGTATTCACCGAATTTCGCGACACGCTGCAGGCGATCGCCTCCGTGGTCGACGAGCAACGATGCTGCGTCATTCATGGCGGGTTGGTGGCGGAAGCCAGGCGCCACGCGATTGCGCGCTTCACGGAGGGCGGCGCGGACGTGCTGCTCGCTACCGATGCCGCGGGAGAAGGCCTCAACCTGCACCACCGGTGCCGGCTCGTCATCGACATGGAAGTCCCGTGGAATCCGCTGCGACTCGAGCAGCGCATTGGCCGAGTCGACCGGATTGGCCAGCGCCGCACCGTGCACGCAATTCGCATGTTTCATCCGGCCACGATCGAGGCACGCGTGCTGGATCATCTGCAAATCCGTCGCCGCTGCGCTGACGAAGCGATGGCACGCTGCGTCAGCGAACAGGATGTTGCGGCGGCGACGTTCGACGACCGCGATCTACCTGCGCCTCCGTCGCTGCCACGCGGTCACGTTGTCGCGGCCGCAGCCAGCGAAGCCGTCCTGGTGGAATGGCAGCGACGCGCCCGCGCGCTTGGCGGCCCTGCCGCGACCCGCTGCTGGACCTCGTCTCGGTCGGGAGACCTCGTCACCGTGCATCGGACGACACTTCTCAACGAGTCCGGCCTGCCGCTATCCGACCGCATCGAGGCCGGCGTCGCGACCTTCCTGCGGTTGCCAGCGAACCGCCGCGAATGGCGGCAGGTCGTCGAACACCTTGCCGACATGCCGGTATCACCTGACCGGTCCATGGAGCCGCCGCCCTCCCGCGATCTGCTGGCGAAACGCATCACGGCGATCCGCAAGATGATCGCGCATCGTGCGCTCGTGGAGTATCAGCGCTCGTTGTTCGACGGTCGTGCGGACGCGGACGCCGCGGAGCGCGACCTGACCACGACGAGGCTCGACGCGGCACTCGATCGAGCGGCGCGGGCGGCGGCATCACCGGGCACCGTGCGTACCGTGCGAGAGCTGATCGCCGCCTTCCCGGGCGGCCGGCGGTGATCGCCGGTCTTGGCGGCGAGCTGATCGCGCACGCGTTCGTCGAACAACAGTTGCTGCCATCGGCCAACCGCGCGGAGCTCGCGGCGTTCGAACGCAAGCTGCTTCGATGGTGGAAGGCCGTGAGCCGCACACTTGGCCCGGCATCGAGTGCGCGCGCCGTTCACGACGTCGCCGCGCTGCCGCTGCTCGAGCTGCTCGGGCACCGGCAAACAACGGTGTTTGGTGATCCCCTCGGCGTCGGCGCCACGCTTCCACAAACCAGCAGCCTGCTGCTTTCGGTGCCGTGGGTGACCGCGGCCCCGTCCGCGTGGCGCGATGCGGTTCGGCGCGGGCTCGATCACGGTGCCTCGTGGGCGCTGGTCTGTAACGGCCGGTCGTTGCGGCTCATCGATTGCCGGCGATCATGGTCTCGCGCCGGCATTCACTTCGAGTTCGACCGGCTGACGATCAGTCCGGCCGGTGTCGCGGCGTTGTGGCTGCTGGCGCGCGCTGACGTATTCAGCGCGAACGGGCGGGGGTCGCTGTCGTCGATCGTCGAGGGCTCGGACGCTTTCGCGTCGCATATCTGCCGGTCGCTGAGCAACGGCGTGCTGACGGCGTTGCCGCGACTGGCGGATGCGCTCCTGAGGGCGCGCGGGCGCGCGACTCGTGCCGCCGCGTTCGATCAGTCGCTCACGCTGATCTACCGGATCCTCTTCCTGCTGTTCGCCGAAGCACGCGCGCTGGTGCCGGTCTGGAACGACATCTACCGAGACGCCTACACGATCGACGCGCTGGTGGCCCGTGCGTGCCAACAGGGTAGCGGCGACGAGTCCCGGCGCGGCTACGGGTTATGGGACTCGCTGCAGGCGATCTCCAGGATGGCTCATACCGGATGCGTCGCCGGAGACCTCGTCGTCACCGCGTTCAACGGACGGCTGTTCTCACCTCGGCATGCACCGCTCGCCGAACAGCGGCAGTTTCCCAACTCAGTGGTACGCGACGTGCTGCTCTCGCTCGCGACGGTGGTGTCACGATACGGACGACGACGGATTGCGTACCACGACCTCGGGGTCGAGCAATTGGGATCGGTCTACGAACGCGTGCTCGAGTACGCACCGTCGCGTGACACGCCGGCGCTCGAGCGCACCTCCCTGCAGCGCAAGACCACCGGCAGCTTCTACACGCCGCAGTCACTCACGGACTACCTGGTCCGACGCACCTTGTCGCCGCTCGTTGAGGGCCAGCCCGCCCGGAAGATTCTCCAGCTGCGCGTCCTCGATCCGGCCATGGGGAGCGGTGCGTTTCTCGTCGCCGCCTGCCGCTATCTCGCCGATCGATGCGAACAGGCCATGATGCGGGACGGCGAGTGGGCCGGCATCGTCGATGAAGAGGCGGCACGCGCGACACTGCGCAGAACCATTGCCGAGCAGTGCCTCTTCGGCGTCGACATGAATCCGACCGCGGTGCAACTGGCGCGCGTGTCGTTATGGCTGACCACGCTTGCCGCCGATCGTCCGCTGACGTTTCTGGATCATCATCTGGCCGTCGGCAACAGCTTGATCGGCGCCTGGCTCTCGGATCTGACGCGAGCGCCTCGCACAAGAGCACTGGCGACGCGATCGTCGATGCCGCTCCTGGACACCGTGATTGCCGGCGATGTCGCCGCGCGCGTATTGCCGGAACGGATTCGCATGGCGCTTGAGCCTTCCGACAACGTCGAAGCCGTACGCGGCAAGGAACGCGCACTGGCGAACCTGGTGCGCGCCGGTGGGCCGCTGACGAAATGGAGTGCCGCCGCCGACGCCTGGTGCGCCGCCGCACTCTGGCCCGGCACGCCGCCGTCCGCCGGCGTTGTCGCGGAGTGGATGGCGGCGGCGGCCGGCGAATCAACGACGTTGCCTCACCCGCCGCTGCGCGCATCTCTCGATCGCGCGCGTGCGCTCGCGGCAGCGCACGCCGCGTTTCACTGGGAGCTTGCGTTTCCGGAAGCCTTCTTCTCCGCTGACGGCGGGCACATGCGCGACGCCGGCTTTGATGCGGTCCTTGGCAATCCGCCATGGGACATGTTGCGCGCCGACACCGGGTCGACGCCCGAGCGCGATCACTCAAAGCCGATGACGACGGCCGCGGTGAGATTCTTCCGTTCGTCCGGTATCTACCGGCAACAAGGATCCGGGCAGTCGAACTGTTACCAGCTATTCGTCGAGCGCGCGTTGCAACTGGTGAAGCCGGGCGGGCGATTGGGTTTGTTGCTGCCCTCGGGAATTGCCACCGACCACGGCAGCGCCGCCCTGCGTCGTCATCTGTTCGATCGCACGACCATCGATGCGTGGATCGGCTTCGACAACCGGCGCAGGATCTTCCCGATCCATCGCAGCGTGCGGTTCGTATTGATATCGACCACAAACCAGGGAACCACCGCTACTCTGCAGTTCCGTTGCGGCGTGACGGATCCGGCGGCTCTTCATGCGAAGAATGCGGCTGATGAAACGTTGACACTGTCTCGATCACGTCTCGAGACGATCAGCCCCGATCACCTCACGATTCCGGAGATCGGCAACGCCACCGCGCTGGCGATAGTGACCGGCGTGTCCGAGCGCGTGCCGGCGCTTGCCGATCCGGCCGGGTGGAACGTCCGCTTTGGACGCGAACTCAACGCCACCGACGATCGGCCTCACTTCGTCCGGGCAGGCAGCCTCCGGCGATCAGTCCTGCCCATCGTCGAGGGCAAACAGCTTGCGCCGTTCCAGGCCGATCTCACGCGTTCCCTGTTCGCGATCCCGCGGAAGGCTGCGACTGCTCTTCTCGATCCAGCAACCAGCTTCGATCGCAGCCGCATTGCATATCGAGACGTGGCAAGCGCCACGAACAAGCTGACGCTGATCGCTGCGATGCTGCCGGCCGGCGTCGTGACAACCCACACCGTCTTCTGCCAGAAGACGTCGCTTGGAGACGAGGAGCAGTGGTGCCTGCTGGGGTTGATGAACAGCCTGGTCGCGAACTACCTCGTTCGCCTGCAGGTCACGACACACGTAACGACGGCGCTGATGGCGCGTCTCCCTGTCCCGAAACCCGAAGCGCAGACGGTGAGGCGAATCGCCTCGCTCGCGCGATCCCTCTCGAAGTCAGGGGTCGACGCTGCCCCCGCCGAATACGCCTCCCTCAACGCCCTTGTCGCCCGCGAGTACGGCATCACGCCCGACCAGCACGAGCACATCCTCTCGACCTTCCCGCTGCTCTCAGTGGACCTGCGAAGCGCCTGCTCGCGGGCTTACGCACGGGACACGGAGGCACGGAGACACGGAGGTCTTTGACAACAATGCTTCACGAAGAAATCTCAGAACGCCTCATCGGGTGCGCCGCGGACTGAACCTATTTCACAGGACCACTCTCCATCGGCTTCAACAGCGCATACAGCGTCGACATGATCGGCACAGGGATGCCGTGCTTGGCGGCGCGGCGGACGGCGGCGC
>CAZVLS010000002.1:221174-764513 GCA_964628295.1 uncultured Acidobacterium sp. | reverse complement strand
ATACGCATAACACCCCTGATCTTGTATGGTGTTGCGTCGACCCACTGAATTCACCAATGGCTTTCGTGCCCTTTCTATTTGCCCTCTGGTAACGTTGGTCGCCTATGGCCACTTTCATTCCGTTACCCAGGCGCGCAATCGATCCGGTCAGCATGGTTTCACGCGCCCGGGCGTTCCAGGAACTGATGCAGACGAGGCGAACCGTCAGGCACTTCTCCAATGAGCCGGTTGACCGGGAGATCATTGAACAATGCCTGCTCGTCGGGGGCAGCGCGCCCAGTGGCGCAAATCTTCAACCCTGGCACTTCGTGGTCGTGAGCGACCCGTCCATCAAGAGACAGATTCGCGATGCGGCCGAAGCCGAGGAGCGCGAGTTCTACGCGAGCCGGGCGCCGCAGGAGTGGCTTGATGCGCTGGCGCCGCTCGGCACAGACGCCGACAAGCCGTTTCTTGAGACGGCTCCATATCTGATCGCCATCTTCAGCCAGTCCTATGGCGTGTTGCCCGATGGCCGGAAGGTGAAGAACTACTACGTCCAGGAATCCGTAGGCATCGCGACCGGCATGTTGATCACCGCAGTTCACCAGGCGGGACTGGTGTCGCTCACCCATACTCCCAGCCCGATGGGTTTCCTGAACAAAATCCTTGGGCGTCCGTCCAACGAGAAGCCGTTCCTGCTGCTTGTTGTTGGCCATCCGGCTGCGGATGCGCAGGTGCCCGACGTCACCAGGAAACGGCTCGGAGAAATCGCATCCTTCGCGTGACGCCTCGCCGTAGCGGCGCAGGTTCGCCTCGCCCCAGAGCTACTTCGGCAGCGCCAGCTTCGCGTAGCGAACATGGCAGAGATGATACAGCCCGAAGCACAGAAGACCCGCGCCCATAACTGACAGCAGCCACGGGTTGATCGACGCGATCATGTCCAACACGTCGCGATATCCGTCCGCATCGGAAGGCCGCTCTCGGACTCCGGCCAGCGCCATCCCGATTCCTATCAAGACCAGGATGATGGCACGCGCGCCAACTCCGACGCGGCCGAGCGGCAGCACCCAACGTGCTTCGCGACGTGCCCAGGCGGCGTCGATGTCTTCGTCTGCGCCGCCATCCCACGCCATCTTCACTTGCGTGGCGCCATAGATCGCTACGCCGATGCCTAGAAGAATCAGAAGAAACGAACCCAACGGAAGCTGCAGAACGGTACGCGCCTGGTCTTCCGGTGTGCCGGACGGCCGGTCTCCGAGCAGCGCAAACATCAACGCCTGGATCCCGATGACGCCGTAGGCCACCGCCTTGAAGATCGTCAGTCCGCGATCGAAACGGCCCGCCCAGCTACTGCCTTTTCGGCGCAGATCCGCGATCGCTTCGACGGTGTAGTACGCGGCATAGGCGACGATGCCGATGCCGACTGTTGTCAGCATGACGAGCCCGAACGGCTGTCGCACGAGATCCACCAGCACCCCGCTAGGCTCTGTCAGGCGCCCGCCGCTCATGCCAAAGCCGACGCGCATCGCCAGCATGCCAACGAGAACGTAGATGACGCCCTTTGCCATATAACCGAGCCGGACGAGCCGCAGCACCCACGGCTTCGCCGTGGAACTGGCCATCACTGCCGGTACGCTGAGTCTCATGCCCACGCCGTTTCTGGCTTACACACTGCGCCGATTGCTCGATGCCTGAGAGGCCGCCAGACTTACTGCCAGGGCCGCGTAGATCCAGAACATCGATCGTCCGCTCAGACGCTTCTCGAAGCCCGGCGTCAATCGTTTCGGCACCACGTGGTAGTCGATCAGGTACGCAGCGGCGGCAACACCCGCACCTGCGGCGACACTTGAGGCAGGGCCGGGCGGAAGCAGCCTGCGAACTGCGGTGTACGCGATCGCCCATGTGACCATTGCGCCACCATTCAACGCCGCGCCTGTTGCGGTGTAGCCCGCTGACGGCTCTATGTGGCGGGCTGCCTCATCACCCCACAAGATGTGGCTCACTGCATTGAGCGGCGCCCACGCTGATTCGTCGCGCATGGCGCCCAGCGCCATCGTTGTCGCGGTTGTGGCGGCGGTTGCCGCGGCGCTCGCGGCGGATACATCCCTCAGAAATGCCCGGCTCGTTGCCAACATGTTCGACCTCTACGGAACCGAGTGCAACAGGCGTACCCGTGATTTACCGAGCTGGTCAGTAAGCACAAACGTCTAGGGTCGCGTAATTTCTTCACGCCGGCGGAGGGCGAGTACCGGCGACATGCTCGAGATCCTCGGGTTTCTACAGCTCCTGACAGATTTGTGAATGGCAGAGAATTCGCAATGCTGCGAGCCAGCTTCTCCCCGAGGCTGGTTGCATGCGTCAATTCATTCTCTCCCTGGCAGTAGTGTCGGCTCTATCGGTCGCGGCGTGCGCGGGTGACAGCGGATCCGAAATCTCCTCACCGACCGCGCCGACGGCAACATCCACCAATCCTCAACCTGGACCAGGTCCTCAGCTTTCGGTGTCAGGCATTACGAGTGTGCCGGATGGTGCTGGCGTTCAATTCGCGACGGACTTTCAATTCACCGCGACCGGAGCGTTCCCGGCGGGCACCGAGTTCGTGTGGAACTTCGGTGATGGATCGTCGTCGACGACGACCGCGCCGAACGTCAGCCGCGTCTTCGGGCAGGCAGGCATCTTCGGTGTGAACGTCACCGCCCGAAGAGGTAGCGAGACCGGCTCTGCCGCCAGGCCGGTGTCCGTGCGCTCGATGGTCGGGCGCTGGACAGGCAGGATGAGCGGCTTCACCGCGTTTCCCGCACATCGCCCGGTAGCGATGACCAGCTTCGAAATGCTGATCACCGGGTTTACGCGTGAAGGCGACACCCTGTTGCTGCAAGGCCGATGGACTGACGACGCCGGATGCCGGGAAACGCGCGCCAACTTCTTCAAGCAGCGGCTCGAAGTGGGCTCGGCGGCGACGGTGACGTTCGGTGTCGACGAGTTGTCGTGTGCGGGTGGCGCGTTCTACCTGACTGGAACCGCGGATGCGACGTTCGACAACGTCGAAGGACACTGCAACGTGATGGGCAACAATCCCAATTGCCGATTCTCGATGAAACGAGAGTAGCAGGTAGTAAGTAGCAGGTAACAAGAACGAGGGCGCGGTGACTTCAAGCCTCCGCGCCCTTATTGACTCTAGCGTCCTGCTACTTGCTACTTCTTCTTCGGCTTCTTTGGCCTGCGCGCCGAAGCCTTGGCGGAGGCGGGTGCTCTCTTCTTCGCCGGCTTCTTGGCGGCCTTCTTCTTCGCTGCCGGCTTCTTCTTTGTGGGCTTCGCGGGCTTTTTCACGGGCTTGGACTTCTTTGCCGGTTTCGCCTTGGCCTTCTTGGGCAGGGCTTTCTTCGCCGCTTTCTTCGGGGCCGTCTTCGCCGGCTTTGATTTCTTCCTGGGCGACGCCTGCTTCGCCGGTATGTCTGTCAGCGCCTTGGCGGCGTTGGGGTTCAGCGAGTGCACGGAAAACATCGCGCCCTGCGGATCGATGCCTTGCGCGATCCAATCGCCGCCTGGCACCTCCATCGGTCCGTTGACGATCTGTCCGCCATTGGCGACGGCCGCCGCGGCAGCGGCCTTCGCGTCCTTCACCATCGCGTACGGCATCCATGCCGCGGGCGAACCCGGAGGTGGCTTCATGATGCCGCCGTTGGGAATGTCTCCACCGCGTCCAAACATCTGGTAGACGCCCATCTCGCCCATGTCCATCGCGGACGTTTTCTCCCAACCGAATAACGTGCTGTAGAAGCGCCATGCGGCGTCAGGATTCGGCGTATACAACTCGAACCAGGAAAAGTCGCCAAGGCCCTGCGGTCCGCGGGACTGGCCGGCCATTGACGCCGCCGGTTGGTAGATCCCGAACATCGCTCCGGTCGGATCCGAGACGACGGCGAAGCGGCCGGTGTTGGGGATGTCGGCGGGCTGCCTCAAGACGCGTCCACCGAGTTGCGCGACGCGCATCGCGGTCGCGTCGACATCGGGCGTGCCGACATACATCAACCAGTGCGGCGGGGCGCCCATCTGCTTCGCAGACTCGGGCAGCAGCATCATGCCGCCGGCACCGCTGCCGCCTGGTTTGTTGAAGACGATATAAGAACCATCGGGCGCGAACGGCGCCGGGTTCCATCCCACCACGTTCTTGTAGAAGGACTCCGCACCCGCCATGTCCGTGGTCATGAGCTCACACCACACGAACGAACCGAGAAGCTGATCAGCCATAGGAGCGCAATCCTACGCGATTGCACGCCAGTTCGTCAGTACCACCCGTCCCATTGCCGCCAGTGAGTCAGATCCGCACATCAGCGTGGAATCTTTCTCAGTGAAGACGCCAGTCACCGGGTCGATTACGGGGGAGTCGAGCTTCTCGGGGGGCTGGAGGAGAGTATGAGCATAACGAAGAAGATTGTGGCGATCGGGGTCGTGCAGTTGGTGATCGTCGGCGGCGTACTGATCGGTGTCACCTACCGCGAATCCCGGGACGAGGTCATTCAACAGTACGTCGAGAAGTCCCGTGCCATCGTCCTCGCCGCCGAGTCCACGCGTGAGGAGATGGGCCGCAAGTGGCATGACGGCATCTTCACGACGGCCCAGCTCGCCGGCTGGGCGCGCGAAGGCCGCATCGACAAGGTGCTCAGCGCCGTGCCTGTGGTCACGGCCTGGAACGCGGCGATGAAGAAGTCAGACGAGGGCGGGTACCAGATGCGCGTGCCGAAGTTCGAGCCGCGCAATCCAAAGAACCAGCCAGACGCGATCGAGGCACGCGTCATCAGGATGTTTGAGGAGAATGGCGTTGCCGAGCACTTCGAGATCGACAAGGAGAAGAACGCGATCCGCTACTTCCGGCCGATTCGCCTGACAGAGGAATGTCTCCACTGCCACGGCGATCCGAAGACGTCGATGGCGCTGTGGGGAAACGACCGTGGTGTCGATCCGACGGGCGGGCGAATGGAAAACTGGAAGGTCGGTGAGGTGCATGGCGCCTTCGAGGTGATCCAGTCCCTCGAGAAGGCGGACGCGACGATTGCGTCCGCTGCCATGCGGTCGATCACGATCGTGTTCCTGCTCGTCGCGTTGGCGGCGGTTGCGTTCTATCAGATCATTCGTCGGGCGGTCGTGCGTCCGGTGATCGCCGTCGTCGATGGTCTTACGATGGGCGCGGGTCAGGTCGCCAGCGTCGCCGGCCAGGTCTCCCAGGCCGCCCAAACACTGGCGAGCGGCGCGAGTGAACAGGCCGCATCGCTCGAGGAGACGTCGGCCTCGATGGAGGAGATGTCGGCGATGACCCGGCAGAACGCCGCCAACGCGGTCCGCGTCACCGAGTTGATGGCGGCCGTCGATGCCGGCGTGAAGGATTCGAATCGCGACCTCGATGCCATGGTTTCGACCATGGCCGCGATTGGCGAGTCGAGCCAGAAGGTGGCCAAGATCATCCAGACGATCGACAGTCTGGCGTTTCAGACCAACATCCTGGCGCTGAACGCGGCGGTTGAAGCCGCCCGGGCCGGCGATGCCGGAATGGGCTTCGCGGTTGTCGCCGATGAAGTTCGACAGCTCGCTGTGCGCTCAGCGCAAGCGGCTCGTGACACCACGCTGTTGATCGACGAGGCCGCAGCGAATGCCGCCAGCGGAAGCCAGCGCGTGAACCAGATGAGCGCCACGATCGCGCGCATCACCGAGAGCGTCGGGCACGCTAAGGGACTGGTCGGGGAAGTGAACGAGGCGACCCGTCAGCAGGCCGATGGTGTGGGACAAGTGGGCCAGGCGCTGCAGCAGATGGAGCGCGTCACGCAGTCGAATGCGGCCGCGGCCGAAGAGGGCGCGGCGGCGAGCGAGCAGCTGACCAACCAGGCCGAGGAATCGAAGGCGCTCGTCGACAGCTTGCGTGACTTGATCGGCGGCGGGCCAGTGGCCGCGGCGACGGAACATGTCGAACAGGCTGCGCCAGCGCCGGTGGTGCGACACCGTCGCGCGGCCTGAACCGCGCAGCGGTGCGCTAGATCATCCCGATCAGTTGTTCGAGCGGCCAGATGATGATGCCGACGATGCGGGTGATGATGCGCATGACGGGCTGTGATGCCGCGACGACCGGTTTGACGAGCTTCCGGACCGTGTCGTCTGCCTCGTACGACAGCGCAATGATGATGATCATCAGGATGCCAACGAACTTGGCATAGGCAGGGAGGTGGATGGGCGTACCGGTAATCAGGTGGTATGCCTCCTCCCCAATGAGCAGTGCGCCGACGTAGCCGATCAGGATGAAGGCGGTCGGTTCGAGAATCGGGTACTTCTTCAGCAAGTTCATCGCGTGCGGCGCGATTTGCTGCAAGGCAAGAATCGCAATCAGGACGCCGGCGTAAATCGGCCACATCACGGGATCGCCGGACGCATCTTTCGGGGCAAGTCCGACGGCCGCGATGACGTTGTCGATGCTCAGGCTGAGATCCATCAAGCCGATCTGGATCAGCACCACCTTGAGATGGCGCGGAGCGGCCTGGAGCGCCGGCTTGCCGTCGTTGCTGGCGTCCTCATCGAGCAGCGTCTCGCCCACGTCGTGCGCGTGACCCTTGGTGAGGTGCGACGACATCAGCCAGATCAGGTATCCTGCGCCGAGCCAGCGCACCCAGGTGTTGGTGGCCAGCCAGCCGGCGACAAACAGCGCCAGGACGCGGAACAGGTAGGCGAGGAAGAGGCCGATGCGGATGGCCCTCTTCTGCTGCGAAGCCGGCAGCTCGTTGGCCAGCGCCGCTATGCCCAGGACGTTGTCGACGGAGAGCAAACCCTCGAGGACGACGAGGCCGGCGATGACAGACAGACCGGCTAGGAACTCTTCAGCGGACATCGAATTACTATCGTACCCCGACCCACTACCTTCACAAACGCCGTTTGTGCCACGCCTCCGCCGTGCCAGAATGCCGCCCATGACTCCGAGAGCCTGTGCCGTCGTTGCCCTTCTCGTCGCAGTGGTCATGCCGTCCGGGCATGCGCAGACGGCCGTGCAGGAAGGGCCGATCGGGCCCAGTCCATACGCGGTGGTCCGCGCGTGGCACCAACCCTTCGCGGCGCCGGGCTTTGCGTTTGGAGGCAACTCCGGTGTGTTTGCCGAGTCGCCTGACCGCATCTTCGTGGCGCAGCGCGGCGAGTTCCGCCTGCCCGATCCGGTGCCGGCCGAATATGCCGGCTATGCCGGCTCGCTGAAGATGAACGTGCTGACGCTTGCCGATCGACGGGTGTGGCAGAACTGCCTGTACACGCTGGATCGTAACGGCCGGGTGAAGGAGCGCTGGACGCAGTGGGATCATCTCTGTGAGGGGTCGTCAGGTCCTGGACCGCATCGCATTCGCATCAGCCCGTACGATCGCGAGAAGCGCGTGTGGGTGATCAATGAAACCTTCCACACCATCTACGTGTTCTCAAATGACGGCAAGCAACTGCTGAAGACCCTGGGCGAAAAGAACGTTCCCGGCAGCGATCGCACGCATTTCGCGAAGCCGCAGGACGTGGCGTTCCTGCCCGATGGCCGCGTGTTGATCGCGGATGGTCTCGACAATCATCGCGTGATGATCCTCGACAGGGCACTCAACTATCTCGGAGAGTTCGGCGGCAACGGCAAGGGCCCAGGGCAGTTCAGCGGCGTGCATGCGATCGCCGTTGGTCCCGAGGGCCGCATCTTCGCGCTCGACCGCTCCGGCGGCCGGATCAACGTGTTCCGGACGACCGCGGACCCGGCGAAGGTGGAATTCGTCGCTGACTTTCCGGGCTTCTCGCTGCCGCTCGACATCATCGTCAACAGCGACAGCCTGTGGATCACGGATCTCAAGCCGCTGCGGTTTGTGAAGCTGGATTTCTCAGGGAAGCGACTCTACACCTGGATGGTGCCGCCGGATCTGCCGGATGGCTACCTCGAAGTCCACACGTTCTCGGTGGACTCCGACGGCAACTTGTATGGTGGGGACAATCAGTACGGCCGGACGCAGAAGTTCGTTCCGCGTCCGGACGCCGACAAGGCGCTCCTGATCAGGCCGCCCTGGGTTCAGCGATAACTACCAGACCTTCACGCGGTCGGCCGGCGCGCGATACAACTTGTCGCCCGGCTTGACGTTGAAGGCGGTATACCACGCGTCGATATTTGTGAGCGGCACGAACGAGCGATACATGCCTGGCGAATGCGAATCGGTGAGCAACTGATTGCGCAGCGCTTCGTCGCGCGACTGGAAACGCCAGATCTGCGCATAGCCGATGAAGAAGCGCTGATCACCCGTGAAGCCGCCGATCACCGGCGCTTCTTTGCCCTTCAGTGAGATCTTGTAGGCGCGATAGGCGACCGCAATGCCGCTCAGGTCGCCAATGTTCTCACCCATCGTCATCCGGCCGTTGATCTTCATGCCCGGCAGGGGATTGTAGGACTCGAACTGCGCGCCGAGCCTGGCGGCTCGCTCCTCGAACTTCGCGGCATCGTCCGCCGTCCACCAGTCGCGCAGGTTGCCGTCGCCGTCTGACTTGCGGCCCTGGTCGTCAAAACCGTGGCTGATTTCGTGACCGATTACCGCGCCAATGGCGCCGTAGTTGATCGCATCATCCGCGTTCATGTCGAAGAACGGCGCCTGCAGGATGCCGGCAGGGAAGGTGATTTCGTTGTTGGTGGCGCTGTAGGACGCGTTCACCGTCTGTGGCGTGAACCCCCAGCGCCAGCGCTCAACCGGCGTTCCAAGCCGCGACCACGACTCGTCGTTCTGGAACTCGCGGAAACGAATCTGGTTGCCGACATGGTCGCCGGGTTTGACCTCGAGCTTCGAGAAGTCACGCCACTGGTCCGGGTAGGCAATCTTCACCTTGAACTTCGCGAGCTTGGCCTGCGCTTCCTTCTTCGTTGCCGGCGACATCCACTCGAGCTCGTCGATCATCACGTTGAAGGCGGCGAGAAGGTTCTTCACCAGCGCATCCATCCGCGCCTTGGCCTCGGGCTTGAAGTACTGTTCGACGTAGAGGCGCCCAACCGGTTCGCCGAGTGATTGCTCCACTTCGTTCACGGCGCGGCGCCATCGCGGTTGTTGCTGCTGACGTCCGGCCAGCACCCTGCCGCGGAACTCAAAGTCGGAATCGGCAAACGGCGCCGACAGGCCGTCGGCGTATTCGCTGATCAGCCCGAACTTCAGATATTCCTTCCAGGTGTCGAGCGGAACCGAACCAATCAACTGATCGACCGACTTCATGTAGTCCGGTTGCCGCACGATGATCTCGCTGACCTTACCGCCGGCTCCGGCCGGCATGGCTGCCAGGAAAGCCTGCCAGTCGAAGTGCGGCGTTGATGCCTGCAGCGAGCTGACGCCCATCTTGTTGTAGGTCGCGTTGCGATCACGATTGCGGGCGCGATCCCACTGCAGCTTCGCGATCTCCGTCTCGAGGGAGACAATCCGGGCCGCTGCACCTTCGGGGTCGGGCTGATTGCCGAGCGCGAAGAGACGTGAGACGTAGGTGGTGTAGGCCTTGCGCGTGTCAGGGAATCGTCCGTCGTTGCGCAGGTAGTAGTCGCGATCCGGCATGCCGAGGCCAGACTGCGACACGCTCACCGCGTAGACCTCGGAGTTGCGCTGGTCTGGACCCACGCCAACGGTAAATGGCAGGCGCACGCCGATTCGCGACGCGCGCGCGAATGCGGCCGGCAGATCCTTTGCGTCCTTGATCGCGGCGATGCGCGCCAGTTCGGCGGAAAGCGGCGTAATGCCCAGGGCTTCGATCTTCGCTTCATCCATGAAGCTCTTGTAGAGGTCGCCGACCTTCTGGCTGTTCGTGCCGGGGGCGGCGTTCGACTTCGCTTCTGATTCCACGATGCCGCGCACCGCTTCCTGCGCCCGTTCCCGAAGAATCGCGAACGATCCGTAGGTGGATTGATCGGCGGGGATCGGCGTGTTGTCGACCCAGCGGCCGTTGACGTAGCGGAAGAAATCATCCTGAGGGCGCACCGACAAATCCATGCCGGACGCGTCAATGCCGGGCACGCGGCCGCGCTCCTGCGCGGTGACGGTGCTGACGGCGGCAATCGCAACAACGACCAGGGAGAAACGTTTCAGGTGGGACATGGGGAAATTCTAATGGTTCCGGACCCGGGGTTGGCTAGAATCCAGAGCCGGAGCCTACCCATATGCTGCCCATCGCGTTGCTATTGATGCTGTTCCAGGCCAGCCAGGCCCCGACCCGGATTCTCAATCCGACCGCGGCGCCGACGACCGGGGATGCGCGAACGTCGCAGTTCGACTTCGACATACCGGGCTCGAGCTGGCGCGTGTTTTCGGTGAACAGCAACCCCGATCCGGACACGCCGCTCGTGATCACGCAGGTCGAGGAAGTGAAGCAGCAGAATCCGCCGAGCGCCTGGGGCGTATTTGTGGGCAACCGCGAGTCGCTGCCGATCGCATCGCTGACCATTGCCGCGGCCGTTGTCGACATCAACGGCAAGATCAAGGCGACGCAGGTGATGCCCGAGATCAAGAACCTCAAGCCACAGCAGGTGCAGCGCCGCGAGCTGAAGGTGCGCGTCACGGTGCTCGCACCGACCGATCGCGTGGTGTTTTACGTGAAGGACTTCAAAGGCGAGCTGGGAAACTGGACGGCGAGCGAGGAGTTCGTGGTGACTCGCATCAAGGAGGTGGCTGCCAAGCTGCCCGTTCCCTGATCCGCGGATCGTTAGTCGCTGGGCGATTCGCGCCGGCCCATCCAGCGCTCGACGAGTGAGAAGATCGACAAGGTCAGCAGGGCAGCGATGACGCTGATCACCGCGACATCGACATGGCCGGCACCCGCCGACGCGCCGACCGCGGCCGTCAACCAGATGGTCGCGGCAGTCGTCAGCCCCTGGATCGTCTGCGCGCTGTCGCCCTTCAGGATCGTTCCCGCGCCGAGGAAGCCGACTCCAGCTGCGATGCCCTGCACCACGGGGCCGACATGTGCGACGGTCGCGCCGCTTTCGCTCAAGACCAGCACGAATGTCGCCGACGCCAGTGCCACCGTGGTGTGTGTGCGGAGGCCGGCGGCTTTGCGCATCCACTCGCGCTCGACGCCGATCAGGGCGCCGAGCACGGCCGCGCACCCGAGCCGCCAGCTGACGCGGCCGAAGTCGACGGCTTCCGGAAGCGAAACGGCGTCCTGAATCACGGCTTGATCGAGTGCATCTCGCCGAATTCGGGTTCTTCGCCGGTCACCCAGCCCTTCACCAGCTCGTACAGCAGCACCGGCCTGGACTTGTTGACTTCCAGGAACTCCGCGGCGTGCACCTTGACGCCGATCAGCACCATGCGCGGATCGTCCTTCGTGCCGTGGCGAGGATCGCCCTCGTCGTCGAACCAGATCTTCCAGTCAGGCGCATAGAGCTCGTGGATCTTGGCGCGGTCGCGCGAGATCATCGCGATGCCCGAGACGGAGACCCACTCACGATTGCTGTCGCGGTAGTAAGAAAGGTTGATGTGCGGATCGTTCTCGATATCGGCCAGCTTGGCCGTGCCTTCCTTGCACACGAACCAGAGGTCGGCTCCGCCAGCGGGCTTCTGGTTCGCCATCGCGCGCGAGCGCAAGTGCCCATCGGCGCGCCGTGTGGTCATCATCGCCGTCTCAATGGATTCAATCGCGGCATAGAACTTCCCGAGTTCGGTCGTCATGGTTCCACCAGGGCCAGGTGTTGCAACGGCCATGCCTGCGAAGGCCCCGTGTTACTGTGAGCGCGTCATGCTGCTTCGTGGAGTTGTCACCCTTGCCATCGCCGCCACGGCGGCCCAGGCGCCTGCGTGGCGCCCCGCGTTTGAGCGCGTCCAGTCCCAGCTCTTCAGCGCGACAGGAGGACAGGCGAACGCCTGGGCCGATGTCGATGGCGACGGCGACCTCGACTACTTCGTCGCATTTCGCGGCCGGCCGAATCGTTTCTATCGCAACGACCACGGCACGTTCGTAGACGTGGCGAAGGACGTGGGCCTGGGCGACGAAGTTGAGACGCGCGCCGCCGCCTGGGGAGACTTCGACGGCGACGGCGATTCGGATCTTTACCTCGGCTTCGCGGATCCGAAGGTCCCGGCGAAGGTGTATCGCAATGACGCGAAAGGCAGTCGGTTTGTCGACGTGGCGAAGTCCATCGGCGTCAATCTTACCGGCGTGGCCAGGCAGCCGGCGTGGGTGGACTACGACGGCGACGGCGACCTGGATCTGTTCGCGGCGTTCCGCGACGTGCCCAACCGGTTGCTCCGGAACGATCGCGGCATGTTCGTCGACGTGACCGATGCGACCGGGATTGGCGACCCGCGGAAGACGGTGAGCGCCGTGTGGTGGGACTTCGATCGCGACGGCGATCTCGATCTGTTCACGGCCAACCAGGAAGGTGAAGCCAACGGCCTCTACCGTCAGACGGCGGGGAAGTTCGAGGACGTAGCCGCTGCCCTTGGCGTGAGCGGGCTGCCACGGCCGAAAGAAGACGGTGGCGTAGGGCCGGCCGTCGCTGACTTCGATCGTGACGATGACTTTGATTTGTTCGTGGCCAACTACGGCCACAGCGCGCTCTATCGCAACGACGGCGGACGGACGTTTGTAGACGTGTCACGTCCGCAGGGAATCGATCTCAACGGACACGGCGTCACCTCCGCCTGGGGGGACCTCGACAACGATGGGCGTCCTGATCTCTATGTCGGAAACTTCATCGCCGGCCAGCCCCTGTATCGGGACGCGCTCTTCGTGAACGGGGCGACGTTCGCCGACGTATTGCCGGACGTCATCCTGAAGAACGATGCAACACACGGCGTGCAGTTTGTCGACTTCGATCGGGACGGCAGGCTCGACCTTGCGCTGACCAATAACGACCCGGACGGCGGAGGCCATCCGCTCCTGAGAAGCACCGCCACGATGCGCGGGCGGTCCATTGCCGTCGAGGTCACCGATCCCAACGCGCGCCGCACGCGCGCGGGCAGCGAAGTGCGCGTTTTCCGAGCCGGCACACGGCAGTTACTGTCGTCGGCGTTGGTTGATTCGGGTAGCGGCTACTGTTCGCAGAACGACATGCCGGTGCATCTTGGTATCGGGGAGGCGTGGAAAGGCGCGATCGATATCGAAGTGATTACGTTGATGGGTGGTCAGCGGAAAGCGAGCCAGGTTCGAAACGTAGATCCGGCCGCATATCGCGGGCGATCGCTTCGTATCATCACGGTTCACTGATCACGGACGTTAGCCGCAGAGGGCGCCGAGGACTCAGAGCTTTTTCAATCAATGCCTCGGTGTCCTCGGTGTTCTCGGTGGCCAACGTACGTGGTCAGGGCTGCTTCCGCAAATGGCCGTACAAGAGCTCCTCTGTGAACGGCACGCACTTGTATTCCAGCAGCTGCATGTTGGGTTCACGGCGGCGATAGAGCGGCATCTTGATGGTCCACGGCTTCGAGAAGACGTTGGGGTCCTCGATGGTCGCTTCGTAATCAAGGGTATTGGCGTCGGTCGCGGTGTAGCGCTCGGTGACCTTGAGCGCGTCGCTGTGCCAGTTGCCGGAGCGATCGAACCAGGTGTCAGGCATGTGATCCGTCACTTCGATCACGAGGGATTCGCCATCCCACTTGCCGACGTTCCATCCCATCCACGCCGGCGCCGGGCTCTTCTCCTGCGTGTTCATGCGCACCACCCGGCTCGCGCTCGTGTATTCGTAGGTGAACAGCACGTTGTCTTTCGACTGCACGATCTGAAATGGGTAGGGCATGTAGGTGGCGCGCGGAATCCCCGGCATGTAGCACTTCACCTCGGGATCGAGCTTCACCCAGTCAGCGCGGTTGGCATTGCGCTTCTCGAGCGCTGCCGGCAGGTACGGAATCTCGTCGCCAACGACCACACCGAGTCCCGGCGGCACGCTGAATGCCGCTGCGAGGGCGACGACCGGACCCATGCGAGCCTCGTGCGGCTCGAGGTCCCAGTTGGCGGTGTTGTTGGCCTGCCAGATGCCGCTGATGTCCGGCGTGCCGTCGGCGCTGCGCGGCGCGCGAAACGCTTCCTGGGTGGCTCCGCCGCCTGGCGTCGCACCGCAGGCGAGGAGCGTGGTGGCGACGAGTGCCACGCTGGCGATGCGCAATCGCATCATCACGGCGTCTCTGACGGCCATCCTCATTCGCCTTTCGGCTTCGGCCGCTCGTTGGGGTCTTTTCCGTCGCGCGGCGCGCCGGTTCCGGACGAGCCCATGAACAAGGTGCGGCCATCGGGCAGGGTGATGTCCCGGCCATTGGCGCGCATGCGTCCGTCCTTGGCCTTGTAGCCGGCGACCACGATCACGGTGCCGACCTTGACCGAGTCACGCGTGACGCCGTTGCGTTGCAATGTGTTCGGCGTGCCGCCTTCGACCATCCAGGTCTCGACCTTGCCGCTGGCGGTCTTGTTTTCCATGTGGATCCACGCGTGCGGGTTGATCCACTCGATGCGCGTCACTGGTCCGCGCAGGGTGACCGGAGCATTGGCGTCAAATTCCGCCGAAAACGCGTGATGGGCCCACAGCGGCGCCGCAGCGGCGGCAGCAATTCCGGCCCCAAGCATCCAAGCCTTCCACGACATCGCCCACTCTCCTGACGCGGGAGAATAGCGCAAAAGACTGCTGCGCTGTACGCCTGATTGCCCGTTGGCCTGCCGGCCCGGGGGCCTGCTAGAATCCGCCGCATGAAGGTCCTGCATGGCTTTGCTATCGCCGCCGGGTTCGCATTCGTGATGGTGTCGCTCGGCGCCCAAACGCCGGCCAATCCGGCGCTCTACGGCGCCGACCCGAACTACAAGGTGCCGCGCCTGGCGAACGGGCAGCCCGATTTGCAGGGCGTGTGGGGCAACAACGGCGTGACGCCGATGGCGCGCCCCAGACAGTGGAAAGACAAGGCCGTCATCACCGACGCGGAATTGCAGGAGATCAAGCAGCTGGCCTCGAAGTCTGTTGACGAAGGTGGTGACGCGATCTTCGGCAACTTCATCCAGCAGCTGCTGGACGCGAAAGAAAAGGACGGCTACAAGCAGAACTCGTACGATCCGACCACGGGTAACTACAACCAGTTCTGGATGGCCGATCGCGACTGGGATCACCGCACGTCGCTGATCATCGATCCGCCCGACGGCCAGTTCCCTCCGCTCACGCCGGAGGCGCAGGCGCGGCGCACCGCCGCCGCGGCACGTCCGCGGACGCGTGGCCCGGCTGACGGTCCGGAAGATCGTCCGTTGTCGGAGCGCTGCATTTCCTACGGCGCGCCGCGCACCCAGGCCAACTACAACAGCTACACGCAGATCATTCAGTCGGAACAGAACGTGGTGCTGCTCCAGGAAATGATTCACGACGCACGCGTGGTGCCGCTCACCGCCAAGCCGCATCTACCGAAGAAGCTCCGCCAGCTACACGGCGATCCGCGGGGCCGATGGGAAGGTGACACGCTGGTGGTTGAAACCACCAACTACATCAACGGATTCCAGGGATCGACGCCGGACGTGAAGCTCACCGAGCGGTACACACGCGTGAGCCCGGACTTCATCAACTGGCAGGTGACGGTCGAGGATCCGGCGACGTGGACCAGGCCCTACACGTTCATGGTGCGCCTGAAGAAGGCTCAAGGACAGATCTACGAATACGCCTGCCATGAAGGCAACTACGCCATGGAAGGCATCCTGGCAGGCGCGCGAGCAGAAGAGAAGAAGGGCAAGAGGAAGTGAGAAGTGAGAAGTGAGAAGTGAGAAGTAAGAAGGGAGAAGTAAGAAGGGAGAAGTAAGAAGGGAGAAGTACTTCTCACCTCTCACTTCTCACCTCTCACTTCTCACCTCTCACTTCACTAGGCGCGCGCTGCTGCGGCTTTTTCCTGGGCCGCTGAGCTCAGCATCCTGATGGCGGTGTAGAGCACGACCGCGAGAACCAGGAAACGCAAGTAGAGCAGAGGAATGCGGTCGACCAGTGGCGCGGCGATCACTACGGCCAACGGGCCGGCAATGAGAAACGCGATCGCGGTCCGCAGGTCGTAAGTTCCCTTGCGGACGAACTGAATGCTGCCCGACGGCATCAGGAACGCGCAGGCGCCCATCATGATCGGGTACGACACGCGCGGGTCCATGCCGAGCAGGCTGATCATGATGAGGCAGGGGCCGTAGAAGCCGATGCCGAGCATCATCAGCGCGCCGAGCACCATCGACACACCGACCGCGATGCCGAGCTTGGCGCCCGACAAGCCGAGCGCCACACCGGGCGCAGGGCCCTGACCGGACATCGACAGCACCATGAGCCCCGAGGCGACGAGCAACGCGGTGCCCATGCCGATCTGCACCTGCCGGCGATTCAAGCCGGACACGACTCCCGCGCCGAGGAATGCACCGAGCACCGCGGCGCCGATGATGCTGACGAGCGTGAGGAAGTCGACCTCGATGATCGTCATGAAGATCACGGCCTGGACGACCGTCGCCATGACGTAGCCGACATTCAGCGTGCCGGGGATCTTCTCGTCCGGCATGATGTTCCACAGCTTCGACATCGACGTGGTGGTGGCGTAGGAGCCGATGCCGAGCGTGTCGAAGAAGTTGGCGATGAAGGCTGCCAGCAGCGCGATGCCCTTGGGCTTGGTGTCGTCGGGCTGGCGGTTCTTGCGCTGCTTCGCCGTGACGAACCAGAACGCGTGAAACGCGATCGCGATGACGATCAGCAGTGCGATGAGGATGTTTTTGGGTTCCATCACCGGGGGATTTTAGCTGAGATTGGTTTGCGCCATCTGCGCTTTCTGAGCCTGCCGTGGCCTAACCGACAAACTTATAACCGGAGCCGTGAATCGTCAGGATGTGTTCCGGCGCATGCGGCGCCTTCTCGATCTTCTGGCGAAGCTTCGCGACGAAGTTGTCGATGGTGCGCGTCGTCGGGAACTCCTCGTAGCCCCACACTTCGTTCAGGATCTGTTCGCGGGTGACGACCTGCCCGGTGTGCTGGACGAAGTAGCGGAGCAGGTCGAATTCACGTGCCGTGAACTCGAGGCGCTGCTTGCCGCGGCGCGCCTGGTGCAGCTTGAAGTCGATCTCGATCTCGCCGATCTTGATCGCGTCCGCCGCCGGCTTCTGCTGGCCGGTGCGGCGCAGCACGGCGCGCACGCGCGCCAGCAGCTCGGTGATCGAGAACGGCTTGGTGACGTAATCGTCGGCGCCGAGTTCGAGGCCGAGCACCTTGTCGGTCTCCGCCGAGCGCGCCGTCAGCATCACGATCGGCGTCGAGATCGATCGCGTCCGCAAGTCACGGCACACGTCGAAGCCGTTCTTCTTCGGCAGCATGACGTCGAGGATCACCAGGTCCGGCGCAAAGCTCGCGGCTTTCTGCAGGCCCTCGTCGCCATCGGCGGCGGTTTCGACTTCGTACCCTTCCAGTTCCAAATTGTCCCGAAGCCCCAGTCGCATTTGCGGCTCGTCTTCGATCACCAGAATCCTCTTCATGTTGTCTGCGCCTTCTGTGCTTTCTGTGCCTGCTGTGGCCTAACGGCCTTCGGTAGCCAGCGTTCCCTGGAACGCGTTTTCACTGGGGATGGGGAAGTGCAGCGAGAACGTGCTGCCGGAATCCGGCTCGCTCTCGACGCGCACAAAGCCGCCGTGACCGCGCATCGTGTGATCGACGATCGCCAGGCCAAGGCCGGTGCCTTGCGGGCCGCCGCCGAGCTCGCGCTGCACGCGGTAGAACTTACGGAAGATGCGGCCCTGTTCACGACGCGAGATGCCGATGCCGTGATCGGTCACGCTGACCACGATATGGCCGTTGACCCGGCTGGCCGACACTTCGATGTGCTTGGCGTCGCCGGAGTACTTGACGGCGTTGGCGAGCAGGTTTTCGATCGCCTGCTCGGCGGCGCCCTCATCGGCGAGAACGCGCGGCAGGTCGGGCTCGATCTTCGTGGTCACCGTGAACTGCCCCTGGTCGAACTGCGTGTCCATGCGCGACAGCACCTTCTTGACTGACTCGCTCAGGTCCGCCGGCTCCATGCGATAGGGACGCAGGCCCGCTTCCATCCGCGAAAAGTCGAGGATGTTCTCGATCAGCCGCGTGAGCTTCTTCGACTCGCCGTTGATGATGCGGTAGTACCCCATCGCGCGTTCGGGCGTGCGCACCCGACCCAGTTCCAGCGTCTCGGCGAAGAGCTGAATCAGCGCGAGCGGGGTCTTGAGGTCGTGGGACACCGAGGCGACGAAGTTCGACTTCAGTTCCGCGACCCGCACTTCCCGGGCCGCGGCGCCGGCGACAAGGAACACGCCAAGTCCCATCGCCAGCGCGAGGACGACCATCAACGCCAACTGCGGCCGCGTGCTCGCGCTGACGATTTCCGGAATCGGCGGGCCGTAGCTCGTACGCAGGCCCCAGACCTCGCGATGCTGCTCATAGGGCGCCGCGAATTCGAGGAGCTCCTTGTCGAAGAAGATGATCGCGAAGCTGCGTTCGTCCACGGGCTCGACGTGACCGCCGCTGCGTTCCGGATGCGATTGGTAGATGTGTTCGCCGGCTTCGTCCAGGACTTCCGTCTCGAGAGCGGGGAAGCCGGACGGCTGTTGCACGGTCGCGAGCCAGTCGCGCAGCACCTGCGGGATGTACTGCTTGCGCAGCTTCTCGGCATCGACCGCAAACGCCATCACGCTGGTCATGCGTTCGCGCTGGGGGCCTTCGAATCGCAACTGTGCCTGTACATACTTCGGACGGCCGCCGATGTTCTCGGTGAACGCCACGATCGCGCGCCGCGTCTTCACGAACTCGTGGAGCTTCGGCAGGAGCATGTCGCCGAGCGCCTTGTCCTCGCGGAACCGCCGCTCGATGTCACCCGTCGGCATCGAGCGGCTCGACTGATCGAACACCAGCCACTTGTTCGACATCGGGCCGCGTTCGGTCCAGACGAAGAACGACTCGACGAATGGACTCTCCGTCATTGCGTCGTTGAAGATCGGCTCGATGAACGGCAGGTCGAGCGGTTCGGTACGTGCGGTCGGAATGCGCAGCAGCACGCTGATGTGCGGGCGCTTCAGGTAATCCTCGACCGAACGTGTCAACGACTCCGCCGTGTCGCTGCTCAGTTGCCGCAGCACGACCGCCGACGTGGTCTCGATATCGTTGAGCGACTTGAACTGGAAATAGAACAGCACCGCCATCGGGATCGCGACGACGACCGCGAGTCCGGCGGCGAGGCGCATGCCCCGGTCGGAGAAGACCATGTTGAACGGATTTGGACGTGTGCTGCTCATCTCGTCGTCATCCCTTGAGTGCCCTATCCCCTAAGTTCGGCCGTCAGCCATTGCTGAACCGGCTGCCAGCCCTGCAATCCCGGCTGCTGCGTAATCAGCGCCCACAGGATGGCGCTGGTGTCGCCGAGCAACTGCTGCCGGTATTCCCTCGGCAGGCCCGTCGTTGCCCGCTGCAGCTCTCTCAGGGCCCCGGCGCCATCGCCGGTCGCCACCTTGCAGAGCGCGAGTCGCGACGCCTGGATCGGATTGCGTTCCGGGTCGCGCGATTGCCCTTCGGCATAGGACGAGAGGGCGGCCTGAAAACGTCCCTGTAAAAACAGTGTATGCCCGAGATTGTAATGGCCAAAGGCCATACCGGGGGTCAGTTGGATGACTTGCCGGAATGCGGCCTCCGACTCCGACAAGCGGCCGAGCTCGCGGCGGACGACCCCGATGTTGTTCAGGGCCTGGGCGCTCGACGGCTCGAGCGCCAGCGCCCGCTCGAAGGCGGCGAGTGCCTCTGTGGGGCGATCCAGCTCGCCGAGCGTACCGCCGAGGTTGGACCAGGCGGGCGCGAATCCTGGCAGCAGGTCCGCGGCGCGTTGAAACGATGCGGCCGCCTTTTCCATGTCGTCGGCCCGGAGCCAGACCTTGCCCCGCTCGTAGTGAGCGGCGGCCCAGGCCGGAGCGAGCGCGATGGCCTCGTCGAGATCGCGGGCCGCCGCGGCGAAATCATTCACCTCGACACACACGCTCGCGGCCGCAACCAGTGCGGGCGCTGTGCGCCCAAGGGCCAGGTGCGCCACGCACCGGGCAAGGCGTTCGGCCGGGTCGTCGAGGCGAAATGCGAGTGCGAGCGGGTGCACGACGGGCGGCACATCGCCCGCCTCGACCTTCAGGACAGCGTGACCGTGGGCGGCGAGGGCGTGCTGCCACTCTGCGTCGAGATACGCACGCTGCGTGGTCACAAGCTGTGTTCCCGACTGCCGGTTCACGTAGGCGTCGTCAATTCCACGCACACGCAGCACCACGTCAGCTGCCGGCAGTTGCGGGCACAACGGACAGCGGAACGGCCACTCCGACGCCGCAGGGGCCTCGAGCACGACGACAGCCACGATTCATTGTCACACGCGGTTCACAAGGTCACACGACAAATGACATTCAAAGACGGCACACCTTCTTATACTCGCCCTTGTAAGAGCGTCCCTCTTCGCGCGCGCGAGGATCGCTCCCGATCGGGAGTCACGTGTCATGACAGAAAGACAGCAGATCGATTCCATGGCCCGCCGCGGCTTTGTGGTGCGGATCATTCAGGGAACCTACGCCGTCATCGGGGCCACCCTCGCCTTTGTGGTGGGCGGCGCCGTCGTGGCCCCAAGCTTCGGGCGCCGCGAGGCGATGTGGCTGCGCGCCGGTGACGCGGACAGCCTCGAGGATGGTATCCCTCAGCCGATCACGCTCCGCGTCGCACGCCCGGACGGGCCGGCGGAGGTCGTCGACCGCAAGATCGTCTACCTCGTCAAGAACGGCGGCGACGTGCGGGTGCTTGATTCAACCTGCACGCATCTCGGCTGCCGCACGCGCTTCAATGCCGAGACCAGACAGATCGAGTGTCCGTGCCACGGCGGCGTCTACGACGTCCACGGCAACGTCATCTCCGGTCCGCCACCCGCACCGCTGCGCGCGATGACCACGAGAGTCGAAGACGGCAAGGTGATGGTGCAGGTGTGACGCCGCTGCTCGACTGGCTCGACTCGCGCACCGGCTATCGCTCGCTGGTGCGCCACCTGCTCTACGAGGAACTGCCGAGTGGCACGGCGTGGCTGTTCACCACCGGCAGCGTCGTGACGCTGCTGATTGGTTGCCAGTTCGCGACCGGTATCGGTCTCACGATGTACTACGTGCCGTCGCCGAAGCTGGCGTTCGACAGCGTGCGCTTCATCATGGACGACCTGCCGCTGGGCTGGATGTTACGAGGGCTGCATTATTGGGGGGCCAGCTTCCTCGTCGTGGCCTCGGTCATTCACATGCTGCGCGTGTTCGTGCTGGGGTCTTTCAAAGCGCCGCGCGAGCTGACCTGGCTGAGCGGGCTGTCGATGTTGCTGGTGATCCTGGGATTTTCACTGAGCGGCTACTTGCTGCCGTGGGACCAGAAGGCCTACTGGGCAACGACGGTGACGATTGCGATCGCGCAAAGTACGCCACTGATCGGTGATGCGCTGGCCAATGTCCTGCGCGGTGGCGCCGACCTCGGTGCGCTGACGCTGGGGCGATGGTATTCGGCGCATGTGTTCCTGCTGCCGGCGGTCCTCGTCACGTTGATCGTCTCGCACATCGCGCTGATGCGTAAGCACGGCATCTCCGGACCGATCAGGCCTCAGCGCGGCCCCACGGTGCTGTTCTTCCCGTGGCACGTCATGAAGGATACGGTGATGATGGCGGCGGTATTCGCATCGTTGATCACCGCAGCCGCGCTGTTCCCCGCGCACCTCGATGAGATTGCCAACCCGACCGACGCCAACTACATCCCCAGGCCCGAGTGGTACTTCCTGTCGCTGTTCCAGATGTTGAAGTATTTCCCGGGGCCGCTCGAGCCTGTCGCCACGATGGTGATACCAGGGCTGGCGATCGGGTTTCTCGCGCTGTTGCCGTTCCTGGATCGCGCCGACGGCCGTCATCCCCTCGGGCGTCCTCGAAGGCTCTTCACCGCGGTGATGTCCGTGATGGGCATCGGCGTCGTGACTCTGACGCTGCTCGGTCTGGCAGATCGGCCGCCACAGAAGGACCGGAACGACTGGGGTCTGCTCCCCATCGCCGGCATGCAGATCGCGACCGGCGAGGGCAACACGTGTGCGCGGTGTCACGAGAACGGCGGACCAGCAGCGCCACTCTCCATTACGCGGCTCAGCAAGGACACCGAATGGTTGCTGTCACACATGGCCGATCCCGTGGCGATCGCCCCGGGTGTCCGCACGGCGCAGGAACCGGCACCGCGGCCCGTGATGTCGCGCTTCAAGGCGCAGGCGGCGGTGGCGTATCTGAAGCGCGTCCACTCGGGCGATCCGGTGCCGGTGCAGATCGACGAGACCGTGAAGCTCGCCGCTCAGACCTACGCCGAGACCTGCGTCGTCTGCCACCGGATTTCCGGTGAGGGCGGAACGGTTGGACCCGACCTGACGCTCGTCGGGCGGCGACGTTCGGAGACCGACATCAGGGCCTTCATCGTGGACCCGGAAGCGCTGATGGGCGAGCCCTCGTCGATGCCGGCGTTCGGCGCGCGCCTGAAGCCGGAACAGCTCGACGCCCTGGCGAAGTACCTCGCGTCGCGACAGTAGGCGAACCTACTTCACGGCGATCAGTTCGATGGCCTCCCTGCTCGGGCCTTCGATCATGAAGGCGCGGCCGTTGCCGATGGCGTACGGCGGCAAGAGGATCGTGACGTTCGCGGCCGTGAGCTTTGCGAGCCACGCGTCGAGATCGGTGACGCCAAGCGCGATGTGATCCATCAAATGCCCGCGCGTCGATGCGGCGGGCGTCGCGCCTTGATTCATGTACCAGAACAGCGACACGTCGCCGAACGTCGTCGTGGTGAGCGACGGAGTGCGATACATGCCGTCCCATTCGAGTGCGGGTAGCGTCTTGTCGGGCCCTCGTTCAACTGTGCAATTCGCGCCAGTGCGACCCGGCGGCTTGGCATAGGTGACGTGTAAATGACGCTGATACCAGAGCTGGGCGCAGAACGGCTGGTCCTGGTACATGTGCACGTGATTGAAACGCTCGGCCGGCATGTTGCCCTGGTACTCGACCATCGCGTCATCCGGTCCGCGTAGATAGGCGAACCCAGCGCCGCCCGCGGGCTGTACGCCCCTGGCCCTCGCCTCGTCCACTTGCGCGCGCGTCAGCCCGAGCACGCCGCCTGTTCCAGGATAGGTATCGCTGCTGACGAAGACGGTTCGCGTGCCCTCGCCCGTATAGAGCGGGAGCAGCGGGATGTGCTGCTTCAGATAACGCTCGAGCGTTGCGCGCACGTCGGTGACGTGCCACCCGAAATGCCAGAACGATGTTTGCGGTTGTGTTGCCGGCGGCGCGGTGACCTTGTTGAACAACACGAGCACGTTGTTCGGAGACGCGAGCGCGGGTTGACCCCCAAAGGTCGTGCGCGAGGTTGACGGGAATGCCTTCGTATAAAACTCAATCGCCGCGTCGGGATTCACCGAATTGAGGTGGAGGTGGTGAAAAGCGGGAGTCGGGAGCGGGGAGCCGGAAGCTGGCTGCTGGCCGGCGGCCGCGAGCTGACAGCCGACGGCAATCGCGACCGCAGCTACTGCTCGAGTCCGAGCGCCCATCGGATGCCTCCGTTGATGTGCGCGCGGAACACCGCGTCACCGCTCCAGATGTCGTCGCGATGGCCGAGCGACGTGTAGAACGTCCGGCCCTTTCCGTATTCGCGCGTCCACGCCTGCGGGTAGTCGCCACCCTTCACGAGGTTCGGCTGCTTGCTCATGTCCATCGCGTTGGTGTCGAGGCTGAGCAGCACGTGCACGCGATCGCGCGTGAATCCCATCGGGATCTTGTTCTTGAACAGCACGTCGATGTTGTCGTTCGGCGCCGACTCGTTCCAGGGCGCAGTGCCGAAGACGTAGAACTCGTCGACGAGCGGCCAACTGGATCCAAGCATCTTCGTCGCCGGGTGCCGGGTGTCTTCGACCTTGAGGACCGCGATCGTGCCCTGCGGAAGATTGCGCTGAAAGTAGCCGCCGAGCATCTCGCCAAACTCGGGATGGTTATAGAAGGTGAGCGAGGCGCAGTGTGCGCCGATGAAGGCCTTGCCGCTGCGGACAAAGTCGAGCAGCAACGTCTTCTGTGCATCGGTGAACGGCAGGTTGCCGTTCGTCATCATCATCACGCCGTCGAATTGATTCAGGTAGTCAGGCGTGAGGAACGAGAAGTCGAGCTGTTTCGGATCCTGCTTGTAGCCCTCGACGGTCGTGACCTCATAGCCGCCGGTCTTGCCCAGCTCCGTGACCGCCTTCTCGGCCGGACCGAGGCTGGTGTGCTTGTACAGAGCCGCGTGCGTGAGAAACAGCAGCTTCTTGTTCCCTTGCGCACTCACTGCGAAGGGGACCAGGAGCAATGCGACGACGACTATTGCCCGACGGAATGCTTGGGCGTCTGCTCGCCCTTGTGGCACGTGTAGCACGTCACCCTCCCGAGAACCGATTCGCCTTCCTTAGGTTTGTAGTCAGGGAAGTATTGCTTGTTGAGCGCCTTGGTCATCTCGAGCATCTGGCGCGCCTTGAGTTTCAGGGGCTTGTCTTCACTCTGGAAATTCCGCGCAACGTGGCAGGTGCCGCAAGTAATGCCGAGGGCCTGGACCATCAGGTTCATCTCCTCCTGGAATTGCTGGGCATAGAGGCCATTCAGGACCTTGATATTCGGGCCTTCGACAATTTGCGGGGCGGGCGCCTGTGCGCTGAGGCCGGCACTTGAGGCGAGTGCAATAGTGAGAAATGTGGCGCAAACGACGAGTTTCATCGTGGTGAGTATAGGGCGAGTTGCAGCGTTTTAGAGATGCGTGCTATATTCGTCAGGTTCTCGTGAGCCTAGGACACCCTATCTAGGTTCAATTGCCTTGTGACACGTCTGAGTTGCGCTCCGTCAAGGGGGGCAACAATGTGTCCGCCAAGGCCGAAAACACACATTCAGTAGGGTTTTACAGCTCAAGGTGCCAAGCACCTCAGTCGGAAACGCTGAGCGCTTCAAGGCCTTAGGCACCACGACTTCGATGAAGTGTCGAGGTAGTGGGGAGTTTTTCGTTTTATTGCGCTGGGCGGAGACGTCCGCTTGCAGTGCGATGGAGTGCTCGTGCCGACGATTAGTCAGCTAGTCCGTAAAGGACGCGAAAAGGTCGAGTGGAAGACCAAGTCACCTGCGCTGCAGAACAGCCCGCAAAAGCGCGGCGTCTGCGTGCGCGTGTTCACGCAGACCCCGAAGAAGCCGAACTCGGCGCTTCGCAAGGTCGCGCGTGTCCGCCTGACCAACAAGATCGAAGTCACGACCTACATCCCCGGCGTCGGCCACAACCTGCAGGAGCACTCGCTGGTGCTGATCCGCGGCGGCCGTGTGAAGGATCTGCCGGGCGTGCGTTACCACGTCGTCCGCGGCACGCTCGACGCCGTCGGCGTCCAGGGCCGCAAGCAGGGTCGTTCGAAGTACGGCGCCAAGCGCCCGAAGAGCTAAGCAGGTAAGCCATGCCACGTAGACGAGAAATTGCGAAACGTGAACAGGTGCCGGACGCGCTCTACCAGAGCCCGTTGGTTACCAAGTTCATCAACACCATCATGAGCGCCGGCAAGCGTTCCACCGCGGAGCGCATCCTGTATCAGAGCTTTGAGCTGATCAAGGAGCGTTCGGGCGACGATCCGCTGAAGGTCTTCAAGAAGGCCCTCGACAACGTGAAGCCCGCCCTCGAGGTGAAGTCGCGTCGCGTTGGTGGTTCGAACTACCAGGTGCCGATCGAGGTCAACCCGACCCGCCGCCTGTCGCTGAGCATTCGCTGGCTGGTTGGCTTTGCGCGCGCCCGGGGCGACGGCAAGACGATGCAGGAAAAGCTGGCCAACGAGCTGCTCGATGCGGCGAACCTTCGCGGTGGTGCGGTCAAGAAGCGTGAAGACGTGCACCGCATGGCTGAGGCGAACAAGGCCTTCGCTCACTATCGCTGGTAGCGGTGTGCTATCGCGCGTAGTTAAAAGTTCAAGGTTTCAAGTTTAAAAGCGGAAGCGGCAAATCGTAATGGCGAGACAGGCACCACTCGAACGGACACGGAACATCGGCATCATGGCCCACATTGATGCCGGCAAGACCACCACGACCGAGCGCGTTCTTTTCTACACGGGCATCACCTACAAGATCGGTGAAGTCCACGAAGGAACCGCCGTCATGGACTGGATGGAGCAGGAGCAGGAGCGCGGCATCACGATCACGTCCGCGGCGACCACCTGTTTCTGGAAGGACCATCGCATCAACATCATCGATACGCCCGGCCACGTCGACTTCACGGTTGAAGTTGAGCGTTCGCTGCGCGTGCTCGACGGCGCCGTGGCGGTGTTCGACGCAGTGTCGGGTGTTGAGCCCCAGTCCGAGACGGTGTGGCGCCAGGCGGACCGTTACCGCGTGCCGCGTATTTGCTTCATCAACAAGATGGACCGCATCGGCGCGGACTTCAAAGAGACCTTCTCTCAGTTCACGTCGAAGCTGCAGGGCAACCCGGTTGCGATTCAGCTGCCGATCGGCGCCGAAGACAAGTTCAAGGGTGTCGTCGACCTGGTGCGCATGAAGGCCCTCGTCTACAAGGACGAGACCATGGGCGCCGACTACGAAATCCAGGACATCCCGGCCGACATGGTCGCCGAGGCCAACGAGTACCGCGAGAAGCTGATCGAGAAGGTCAGCGAGGCGGACGACAAGCTGCTCGAGAAGTATCTCGGTGGCGAGGCGATCACCGAGGCCGAGATCAAGGCGGCGATTCGCAAGCGCTGCATCGAGTCGGTGCGCAAGGAAGACGCGCCGTTCGTGCCGGTCGTGTGCGGCACCGCCTTCAAGAACAAGGGCGTCCAGCCCATGCTCGACGCAGTGGTGGACTACCTGCCGTCGCCGCTCGATATTCCGCCGGTGGCTGGCGACAATCCTGACGCCAAGGAAGACGCCGACAAGATCACCCGTTCGGCGAACGACAAGGAGCCGTTCGCGGCGCTGGCGTTCAAGATCATGACCGACCCGTTCGTGGGTCAGCTCACCTTCTTCCGCGTCTACTCGGGCACGCTGACGTCGGGCTCCTCGGTGATCAACTCCACCAAGGGCAAGACCGAGCGCATTGGCCGCCTGCTGAAGATGCACGCCAACAAGCGCGAGGAAATCAAGGAAGTCAACGCGGGCGACATCGCCGCGGCCGTCGGCCTCAAGTCGACGACCACCGGCGACACGCTGTGCGATGAGAAGAACCCGATCATCCTCGAGAGGATGGTCTTCCCGGAGCCGGTCATCTCGCTCGCCATTGAGCCGAAGACCAAGGCCGACCAGGAAAAGCTCGGCCAGGGCATGCAGAAGCTCATGGCTGAGGACCCGACCTTCCGCGTCAAGACCGACGAGCAGACCGGCCAGGTGGTGATCGCCGGCATGGGCGAGTTGCACCTCGAAATCATCGTTGACCGCCTCAAGCGCGAGTTCAGCGTTGAGGCGAGCGTCGGCAAGCCGCAGGTCGCCTACAAGGAAACGCTCACCCGCGCCGCCGAAGGTCATGGCCTGTTCAAGCGCCAGACCGGTGGCCGTGGTCAGTACGGCAACTGCAAGATCCGCTTGTTCCCGCGCGATCCGGGTTCCGGCTACGAGTTCGTCAACGACATCGTCGGCGGTTCGATCCCGAAGGAATTCATCAAGCCGATCGACCAGGGCATCCAGGAAGCGCTGACGCGTGGCGTCCTCGCCGGCTACCCGATCGACGACGTGCGCATCGAGCTGTATGACGGCGACTATCACGACGTCGACTCCTCGGAAATGGCGTTCAAGATCGCCGGCTCGCTGGCGTTTCAGGACGCGGCCAAGAAGGCGGCTCCGGTCCTGATGGAACCGGTGATGCGCGTCGAAGTGGTGGTGCCCAAGGACAACATGGGCGACGTGATTGGCGACCTCGCGTCGCGCCGCGGCAAGATCCAGTCGCAGGAAGATCGCGGCGGCACGCAGATCATCAACGCGCGCGTTCCGCTGAGCGACATGTTCGGCTATGCGACCGACCTCCGTTCGCGCACGCAGGGCCGCGCGACGTACTCAATGCATTTCGACCGTTACGAACAGGCACCGCGCAACGTCAGCGATGAAGTGGTCGCGCGCGTTCAGGGGACTAAATAGCGCCGGGACGGCGCAGAGACTAAACAGATGCTGGGCGACAAGATCCGAATTCGTTTGAAGGCCTACGACGCGCGCGTCCTCGATCAGAGCACGGGCGAGATCGTGGAGACGGCGAAGCGCACCGGCGCGCGCCTGGCGGGTCCGATTCCGCTGCCGACCGAAATCAACAAGTGGACCGTGCTGCGTTCGCCGCACGTCGACAAGAAGTCGCGTGAGCAGTTCGAAGTGCGCACGCACAAGCGCCTGATTGACATTTTCGAGCCGACGCCGCAGACGGTCGACGCGTTGATGAAGCTGGATCTGCCGGCGGGTGTCGACGTCGAGATCAAGGCGTTTGGCAAGGAACACGGGAAGTAACCGGTAGCCGTCAGGCCACTGGCTACGAGCTGAGATACGAATCATGGTTACAGGAATCATCGGGAAGAAAGTCGGCATGACCCAGCTGTTCCTCGAAGACGGAACGCTGGAGCCCGCCACCGTGCTGCTGGCCGGCCCGTGCATCGTCGTGCAGTCCAAGTCGGGCCAGACCGACGGCTACGACGCGGTGCAGCTTGGCCTGGTGGAGAAGAACCCGCCCAGAAGCGCGAACAAGGCCACGACCGGCCACCACAAGAAGGCGAATGTGCCGCCGACGCGCGTGCTGCGCGAGGTCAAGGTTGCCAAGGGCGCGGATGCGCCGAAGCCTGGCGACCAGGTGCTGTGCTCGATCTTCAACCAGGGCGAGCGTGTCGACGTGATCGGCACCAGCAAGGGCCATGGTTTCCAGGGCGTCGTGAAGCGCCATCACTTCGGCGGCGGCCACGACACGCACGGCTCGATGTTCCATCGCGCGCCGGGCTCGATCGGCGCCTCGTCGTTCCCCTCGCGCGTCATGAAGGGCATGCGCGCGCACGGCCACATGGGTGTGGACCGCGTCACCGTCCGCAACCTCAAGGTGCTCAAGATCGATTCCGAGAATCACCTGATTCTCGTGAAGGGTTCGATCCCCGGCGCCAACGGCGGCTATGTCGTGATTCGCAAGGCCGTGGCCGCGAAGCCTGAGCCGCAGCCGCAGCTGCAAGAGAAGCCGAAGAAGGGCAAGAAGTAGCCATCATGAAAATTGATGTCGTCAACGCCGAAAACAAGAAGGTCGGCAGCGTCGAGCTCAAGGACGAAGTCTTTGGCGGCCGCGTCAAGACCGACCTGATCCACGAATCCGTCGTGCGCGCCAACGCGGCCGATCGCCGCGGCACGCACCAGACCAAGAACCGCGGCGCCGTCAGCGGCTCCGGCAAGAAGCCGTGGCGCCAGAAGGGCACCGGTCGTGCCCGCGTCGGCGAAACGCGCACCCCGCTGTGGCGTCATGGCGGCACCGTGTTCGGCCCGATGCCGCGCAGCTACGAGTACTCGATCCCCAAGAAGGTCGAGAAGGGCGCGCTGCGCGCCGCGCTGATGCAGAAGCTGCAGGAAGGCTCGTTGATCATCATCGACGCGCTGACTGCCAATGAAGTGAAGACCAAGGCGGCGGTCGGCGTGCTGAAGACGATTGGCGTCACCGGCAAGGCCGTGCTCGTCGACGCAACGCTCGACGAGAACTTCGCGATGTCGGTCCGCAACATTGCCGGCGTCTCGCTCGTGCAGAGCAACCGCGTCACGGCGCGCGAAGTGGCGAACACCCGCCAGGTCGTGCTGACCAAGGCCGCGGTCGAAAAGCTGGAGGCCGCGCTCGGCGCATAACCATGAAACTCACTGAAGTCATCCGCCGTCCGCTGGTCACCGAAAAGACCACGACGCTTCGTGACGATGGCAAGACCGTCGTGTTCGAAGTGGCGAAGGACGCCAACAAGATCGACGTCAAGCGCGCTGTGGAAAAGCTGCTTGGCGCGAAGGTCGCCGACGTTCGCACGTCGATCACCCGCGGCAAGTTGAAGCGCCAGGGGCGCTTTGTGGGCCGCCGTTCGGACTGGAAGAAGGCCTACGTCACGCTGCGTGCAGGCGAGAAGCTGCCTGACTTCCTGGAAGGGGCGTAACGCATCATGCCTATCCGCAAATACAAGCCGACTACGCCGGGCCGTCGCGGGATGACCTCGCTGACGTTCGACGAGATCACGACCGACAAGCCGCATGCGCCGCTGACCGAGAAGCTGCAGCAGCACGGCGGCCGCAGCAGCACCGGTGAGCAGACGATCTGGTGGCGCGGCGGCGGTCACAAGCGCCTCTATCGCATCATCGATTTCAAGCGCGACAAGGCCGGCATCCCCGGCAAGGTCTCGACGATCGAGTACGACCCGAACCGCTCGGCGCGCATTGCGCTGATTACCTACGCGGACGGCGAGAAGCGCTACATCCTCCAGCCCGCGGGGCTGAAGGTGGGTGACGCGATCATCTCGGGCGACAACGTCGACATCCTGACGGGCAACTGCCTGCCGCTGAAGAACATCCCGCTGGGCACGATGGTGCACAACGTGGAGCTCAAGCCCGGCAAGGGCGGCCAGATGGCGCGCAGCGCCGGTGCGGCCGTGCAGGTCGTCGCCAAGGAAGGCGACTACGTGTCGGTGAAGATGCCGTCGGGTGAAATCCGCAAGATTTACCTCGATTGCCTCGCGACCATCGGCCAGGTCGGCAACCTCGACCACGAGAACGTGGCGATCGGCAAGGCCGGCCGCAGCCGCTGGATGGGCAAGCGTCCGCACGTGCGCGGCGTCGCCATGAACCCGGTGGATCACCCGCTGGGCGGTGGTGAAGGCAAGACCTCGGGCGGCCGTCACCCTGTGACGCCGTGGGGCGTGCCGACGAAGGGCTACAAGACCCGTCGTCCGCAGCCGAGTGACAAGTTCATTGTTCAGAGGCGGAGTAAGTAATGAGTCGCTCACTCAAGAAGGGTCCGTTCGTCGACACGCATCTCCTCGAAAAGGTCGAGGCGATGAATCGCGCGAACGAAAAGAAGGTTGTGAAGACCTGGTCGCGCCGCTCGACGGTGGTGCCGGAAATGGTCGGCCACACGCTCGCGGTGCACAACGGCAAGAAGTTCGTGCCGGTGTACCTGACCGAGAACATGGTCGGCCACAAGCTCGGCGAGTTCTCGCCGACGCGCCAGTTCAAGGGTCACTCGGCCCGCACCGACAAGACCGCGGCGGCAGCGCCGGCGGCCGGTGCGCCAGCTGGAGGAAAGGGCTAAGCCATGGTTCGTGCAGAGGCCACAGCCAAGTACGTGCGCACCTCGGCCCAGAAGGCCGGGCTGGTGCTCGATCTCATCCGCGGCAAGAACGTCAACATGGCGTTGTCCGCGCTGCAATTCAGCCGCAAGTCGGTGGCGCGTGATGTCGCGAAGGTGCTGCGTTCGGCAGTGGCCAACGCGCAGCAGCAGGATGCGTTCGGCGGCGATGTTGCCCGCCTGTTCGTGTCGAAGTGCCACGCCAACAACGGTCCGTCGCAGAAGCGGGTTCGTCCCGCGCCGATGGGCCGCGCGTTCCGAATCGTGAAGCGGACCACGCACCTCACTGTTGAAGTGACCGAGCGTGCCCAGGTGATCAAGGCGGTCGGAACGGAAGGCGCGGCGGACAGCAAGCCGGCAGCCAAGAAGCGTGCGGCGAAGACCGCGAAGGCCAAGGAGTAACTGTGGGTCAGAAGGTACACCCGTACGGGTTCCGCATCGGCTTCAACAAGACCTGGAAGTCGCGCTGGTTCGCAAACAAGGATTACGCGAACCTGCTGCACGAGGACCTGGCGTTGAAAAAGGATCTCAAGAAGCGCTTCCAGCACGCTGGTGTGGCGCAGATCGAGATCGAGCGCGCCGCGCGCAACCTGAAGATCAACATCCACACCTCGCGTCCGGGCATCATCATCGGCCGCAAGGGGCAGGAAGTCGACAAGCTGAAGCAGGAGATCCAGAAGCGGACCAACCGCGAGGTCTTCATCAACATCCAGGAAATCCAGAAGCCGGAACTGGATGCGCAGCTGGTTGGCGAATCGGTCGCGATGCAGCTCGAAAAGCGCGTGGCGTTCCGCCGCGCGATGCGCAAGGCCGTCGAATCGGCGCTGCGTTTCGGCGCGCGCGGCATCAAGGTGCGCGTGTCGGGCCGCCTGAACGGCGCGGAAATCGCGCGCTCGGAATGGTACCTGCACGGGCAGCTGCCGCTGCAGACGCTGCGCGCCGACATCGACTACGGCTTCGCGGAAGCGAGCACCACCTACGGCCAGATCGGCGTGAAGGTGTGGCTGTACAAGGGTGAACGCCTGACGCCGCGCGTCGGACGTGAAGAGGAATTCGGCGGCAGCGGCGGCGGGCGCGATCATCGTGATCGCGATCGCGACCGCGATCGCGGACCGCGTCGTCCGCAGGGTGACCGCCCAGGCGCCAGGTAGATCCGGCGATTGAAGATTTGGTGACTCTATGTTGATGCCAAAGAAAGTTAAGTACCGCAAGCAGCAGCGCGGCCGCATGCGCGGCAAGGCGTGGCGCGGTCACGATGTGTCGTTTGGTGACTACGGCCTGAAGGCGCTGGAGCCGTGCTGGCTGACCGATCGCCAGATCGAAGCCGCGCGTGTGGCGATGACCCGCTTCGTGAAGCGCGGCGGCAAGGTGTGGGTGCGCGTGTTCCCCGACAAGCCGATCACCGCCAAGCCGCTCGAAACCCGAATGGGTAAGGGCAAGGGCGCACCGTCAGGCTGGGTGTGCGTGATCAAGCCGGGCCGCATCCTGTTCGAGATGAACGGCGTGCCGGCGGCTGAAGCCCGCCGCGCCTTCGAACTGGCCGGCGCCAAGCTGCCGATCCTGACGAAGTTTGCGACGCGGTTTGCCGAGGAGAAAGCGTGATGAAGGCCGCTGAATTGAGAGACCTCGACGTCGAGGCGCTGCGCGCCAAGACGCAGGAAATTGACGACCAGCTGTTCCGCATGCGGATTCAGAAGTCGATGGGCCAGCTCGAGGCGCCGGGCAAGATGCGCAACATCCGCCGCGAGCGCGCGCGGATCCTCACGATCCTGAAAGAGAAGGCGAAGTAGCGATGGCGGGCAAAGCGGAAAAGCAGGGCACGGTCGTCAGCGACAAGATGCAGAAGAGCATCGTGGTCTCGACCGAGCGGCGCGTGCAGCACGACGTCTACGGCAAGACGCAGAAGCGCACGTCGACGTTCGTCGCGCACGACGAGAACAACGAAGCCAAGGTCGGCGACACGGTGGTGATCTCCGAGTCGCGGCCGCTGAGCAAGCGCAAGCGATGGAGCCTCGTGCGCATCGTTGAACGCGCTGCGGAAGTTTAAGGGCCGCAGATGGCGCAGAAAAAGATGAGAGGGCTGTCATGATCCAGATGCGATCCATCCTCGACGTCGCCGACAACTCGGGTGCGCGGAAGGTGTCCGTGATCAATCCGATCGGTGGCTCGACCGGGCGCTACGCCTACCTCGGCGACATCATCACGTGCAACGTGAAGGAAGCCGCGCCTGAGGGCACCGTCAAGAAGGGACAAGTCGTCAAGGCGGTCGTCGTGCGCGTGCGCAAGGAGCAGCGCCGCAAGGACGGCAGCTACATCCGGTTCGACCGCAATGCGGCCGTGCTGATCAACGACCAGGGCGAGCCGATCGGGACCCGTGTGTTCGGTCCGGTGGCCCGCGAACTGCGCGAGCGCCGGTTCATGAAGATCGTGTCACTCGCGCCAGAGGTGCTGTAAGACCATGGCAATGTCGATTCGTAAAAACGACCAGGTGATCGTCCGCGCCGGCAAGGACCGCGGCAAGAAGGGCCGCGTGTTGTCGGTGGTCCCGGGCAAGAACCGCGTCGTCGTCGAAGGCGTGAACCTGATCAAGCGCCACACGCGCCCGAACCCCCAGAAGAACATCAAGGGCGGCATCGTGGAACGCGAAGCGGCGATTCATGCCAGCAATGTGATGCTGCTGGACCCGGACACCAATGAGCCGACGCGAATCGGCACCAAGGTGAACGCCGACGGCACGCGCGTGCGTATTGGCCGCAAGAGCGGCACAGTGGTGGACAAATGAGCAAGACGAAGCCAACCGACGAACAGATTGCCGAGGCCAAGGCGGCCAAGGCGGCGAAGGCGGCCGCGAAGGACGCCCCCAAGAGCGGCGGCCCGAGCCATGCCAAGCCCTCGGTGATCCGCCTGCGCGACAAGTACCGCGCGGAAGTGATCCCGGCGCTGCAGAAGGAATTCGGCTACAAGAACATCATGGCCGTGCCCAAGGTGACGAAGGTCGTCGTCAACATGGGTCTCGGTGAAGCGACGTCGAACGCCAAGATCATCGACACCGGCGCTGAAGAGCTCGGCAAGATCACCGGCCAGAAGGCGGCGGTGCGCAAGGCGAAGAAGTCGATCGCCCAGTTCAAGGTGCGCCAGGGGCAGCCGATCGGCGCCATGGTGACGCTGCGTGGCGACCTGATGTTCGAGTTCCTCGATCGCCTGATGAACATCGCGCTGCCGCGCGTCCGCGACTTCCGCGGCGTGTCGCCGAAGGGCTTCGACGGCCGTGGCAACTACACGCTCGGCTTGAAGGACCAGTTGATCTTCCTCGAGATCGATTACCTCAAGGTGGACAAGGGTCGCGGCATGAACGTCAGCGTGGTGACGACGGCCAAGACTGATGAAGAAGCCCGGAAGCTGCTGCAGTTCATGGGCATGCCCTTCAGGACAGGGAACTAATCGATGGCAACTACGGCGAAGAAGGCGCGTGAGCGCAAGACATTGAAGTTCAAGGTTCGGCATCGTAACCGGTGCCGCCGGTGCGGACGTCCGCGCGCGTATATGCGCAAGTTCGCCCTGTGCCGTTTGTGTTTCCGCGAGCTGGCCCTGACGGGCGACGTCGCGGGCGTGACCAAGAGCAGCTGGTAGCTTAGGAAGCTAGGTAGGAAGAAGAGATGACCGATCCGATTGCCGACATGCTGACCCGGATCCGCAACGCCGTCACGGCGCGCCACGCGCGCGTCGAGATGCCGGCCTCGAAGTTGAAGGCCGAGATCGCGCGGATTCTGCAAGACGAGGGCTACATCGCGGGTTTCAAGATGGTGGAAACGCCCGCTGAACGCGCCGGCAAGGCGCCGCGCCAGGCGATGCGTATGTTCCTGAAGTACGGACCCGGCGGCGAAAAGGCCATCTCCGGGATCGAGCGCGTCAGCCGTCCGGGCCGCCGCGTCTACACCAACAGCGGCGAGGTGCCGGCAGTGCTCGGCGGACTCGGCGTGACGATCCTGACCACGTCGCGAGGCGTGATGACGGGACAGGCCGCCAAGAAGGCGGGCGTCGGCGGCGAGATTCTCTGCAACGTTTGGTAAGGCCTCATTAAACGAGATAGCAGTCATGTCACGAATTGGAAAGAAACCGATCGCGATCCCGAAGGGCGTGACCATCAAGGCCGACGCAAGCGGCGTTGACGTCAAGGGTCCGAAGGGGCAGATGAAGCAGGCGCTGCCGCCCGGCATCAATGCCGTGGTGGAAGACGGCAACGTCGTCACGAAGAAGTCGTCGGACGCCGCGGAGCTGAACAAGTTCCACGGCCTGGCGCGCAGCCTCGTGAACAACGCCGTCCTCGGCGTCACCGAGGGGTGGAAGAAGGAACTGGACATCGTCGGCGTCGGCTACCGCGCCGAGATGAAGGGCCAGCAGATTCATCTCGCCCTGGGCTATTCGCACCCGGTGATCTTCGACATTCCGAAGGGCATCGACGTCGCGATCGACAAGCAGACGCACATCACCGTGACGGGCGTGGATCGCCAGTTGGTGGGCCAGGTCGCCGCCAATCTGCGCCGCCTGCGTGAGCCGGATCCCTATCAGCAGAAGGGCGTTCGCTACACGGGTGAAGTGTTGAAGAAGAAGGCCGGAAAGACCGGCGCCTAGGCCATTGGGTGATTGGTGATTTATGCAGATTAAGACCAAAGAAGATCGCCGCGATCGGATCAAGTTCCGGATCCGCAAGAAGATGACGGGCACCGCGCAGAAGCCGCGCTTGAGTGTGTTCCGCAGCGTCACCCACATCTACGTGCAGGTGATCAACGACATGGACGGCCAGACGATCGCGTCGGCCTCCACCGTCGATCCGACGGTGAAGGGCAAGATGGCGAAGGGCGTCGCCGGCGGCAACATCAAGGGCGCCGAACTGATCGGCACGACCATCGCCGAGAAGTTGAAGGAAAAGGGCATCACCAAGGTGGTGTTCGACCGGAACGGGTTTCTCTATCACGGGCGCGTGCGCGCCGTTGCGGAAGCGGCTCGTTCGGCGGGCCTGGAGTTTTAAATGCGTCAACGCGAAAAGATTGACCCGTCGCAGCTCGACATCAAGGACACGGTGGTCTCCATCAACCGCGTCACCAAGGTCGTCAAGGGCGGCAAGAACCTGAGCTTCAGCGCGCTGGTTGTCGTCGGAGACGGCCACGGCGTGGTCGGTTTCGGTGTCGGCAAGGCGAAGGAAGTGCCGTCGGCCATCAAGAAGGGCATCGAGGCGGCGAAGAAGAACCTGATCCGCGTGCCCGTCAACGGGACGACGGTTCCGCACCCGGTGGTTGGCCGCTACGGCGCCGGCCGCGTGCTGCTCAAGCCCGCTCCGGACGGCACCGGCGTCATTGCCGGCGCGGCGGTGCGCGCGGTGGTGGAATCGGCCGGCGTGACCAACGTGCTGACGAAGTCGCTGGGTTCGGCGAACCCGCACAACGTGGTGCGCGCGGCGTTCACGGCGCTGGCTGAGCTGAAGGATCCGGTCCGCCTGATGCGTCTGCGCGGCAAGGACCTGGAAGAGGCTAAAGCCTAGCGGTCGACGAACCTGAAGGTTCGTCGCTACAGGACATTGAACATGGCCAAAAAAGCACAGAAGACTGGCGATGCGAAGACCGTCACGGTGACTCTGGTGAAGAGCCCGATCGGCTTCCAGAAGACTCAGGGCAAGACCTGCGAAGGCATGGGCCTGCGCAAGCTGAATTCGACGGTGACGTTGAAGGACACCCCGGAAATCCGCGGGATGATCTTCAAGGTCCGTCACCTCGTCACGGTGAGCGAATAGATCATGGGTTTGAACAATCTCAAGCCGGCTGACCGGTCGAAATTCAAGAAGAAGCGCGTCGGGCGCGGTCCCGGTTCGGGCCTCGGCAAGACGTCGGGCAAGGGCCACAAGGGTGCGCAGTCGCGTTCGGGCTGGAAGTCACGCCGCGGATTCGAAGGCGGCCAGATGCCGCTGCACCGGCGCGTGCCGAAGCGCGGTTTCACCAACATCTTCCGTACCGAGTACGACGTGGTGAACCTCGACCAGCTCGAGTCGCTGTTCGAGAAGGGCGCGACGGTGACGGTGGAGTCGCTGCGCGAGCACGGCATTGTCAGCAGCCGCACCGCGAAGGTGAAGGTGCTGGCGCGCGGTGAGATCACCAAGGCGCTCACCGTGCAGGCACACAAGTTCAGTGGCAAGGCCGCCGAGAAGCTGGCCGCCGCTGGTGGCAAAGCTGAGGCGATTAGTAGCTAGGTCTTAAGGGCCCGAGCGATCGGGCCCTGAGGTTACCGTGGTTGAAACGCTAAAGAATCTGTTCGCCGTCGCCGATCTCCGCAACCGGGTGTTGTTTACGCTCGGCATGCTCGCGGTGTATCGCGTCGGCAATCACATCCCGACGCCCGGAGTGAACTCCGAGGCGCTGCGGATTCTCGCCGAGCAGGCGCAGAACACGCTGTTCGGGATGTACGACATGTTCACGGGCGGCAGCCTGTCGCGAATCACGATCTTCGCGCTGGGCGTCATGCCGTACATCAGCTCGTCGATCATCCTGCAGCTGCTGACCGTGGTGTGGCCGTACCTGGAACGCCTCTCGAAGGAAGGCGAGCTGGGCCGCCGCAAGATCACGCAGTACACGCGCTACCTGACGCTGGTGCTGGCGATCGTGCAGTCGCTGGGTATCGCGATCTACCTCGAGCGCCAGACGGAGATTGCCGGCGGCCTGCCGCTGGTCTACGAGCCAGGCTGGGGCTTCCGCATGATGTGCGTGCTGACGCTCACGACCGGCACGATGTTCATCATGTGGCTCGGTGAGCAGATCACCGAACGCGGCATCGGCAACGGCATGTCCCTGATCATCTTCTCGGGCATCGTCGTCAACTTCCCGCGCGCGGTGATCGCGACGATCGACCAGTTGCGCACCGGCCAGATCGGCCTGTTGACGATGGCGATTCTCGTGGCGCTGATGGTGGGCGTGATTGCCGCGATCATCTACGTGGAGCGCGGCCACCGGCGCATCACCGTGCAGTATGCGAAGCGCGTGGTTGGGCGACGCCAGTACGGCGGCTCGAGCACGCACATTCCGCTGAAGGTGAACACCGGCGGCGTCATCCCGGTGATCTTCGCCAGCTCGATCCTGACGTTCCCGGCCACGCTCTCGGGCGTGTTTGCGCCGGACTCGTTCATGGCCCGCGCCATCCGCCAGATCGACTACGGCATGCCGCTCTACAACCTGCTGTATGTCCTCGGCATCGTGTTCTTCGCGTATTTCTACACCGCGATCATCTTCAACCCGGATGACGTGTCGGAGAACATGCGCAAGTACGGCGGCTTTATTCCCGGCATCCGTCCCGGCAAGCGGACGGCGGAGTACATCGACCAGATCCTGGCGCGCATCACGCTCGTCGGTGCGATCTACCTGGCGATCGTGGCGATCCTGCCGGAGTTCATCATGGTCGGCTTCCGTGTGGCGCCGATCCCGTTCATCGGCGAACAGCTCGACGCGATGCTGCCGCGGTTCATCACGCAGGGTCTTGGCGTGACGTTCTTCTTCGGCGGCACGTCGCTCCTGATCGTCGTGGGCGTGGCCATGGACACCGTGAACCAGGTCGAGTCGCAGCTGATCATGCGGCATTACGACGGGTTCATGAAGAAGACGCGGATCCGGGGACGGCGCGGCTAACGTGGCGCTGAACCTGGTGATGCTTGGCCCGCCGGGAGCGGGCAAGGGCACGCAGGCGGAACGTTTCGCACGCGAGCATGGGATTCCCAAGGTTTCAACCGGGGACATCCTGCGTGAAGCGGTGCATAGCGGTTCCGAACTCGGCCGCGCGGTGAAGGCCGTGATGGATCGGGGCGAGCTCGTCGGCGACGACCTGATCATCGGCATCGTCCGCGAGCGGCTGTCGAAGCCGGATGCGATTGCGGGATTTGTGCTCGACGGATTTCCGCGCACCGCGGCGCAGGCTGACGCGCTCGATCAGATTACCTCGGCACGTGGCCCGGTGATCTGCGTCGAGATCCAGGTGCCGGACGAAGAACTGGTGCGCCGCGTGCGCGCCCGGCGCGTGTGCGAGGACTGCGGCGCGAACGCCGACGCGTTCGAGCACAAGGCCGATGCACTGCCGGACCTGTGCCAGAACACCGATCGGTGCCGGTCGGTCGGCCCGAAGTGGGTGGCACGGTCGGATGACTCGGAGACGATCGTCCGCGAGCGGTTGAAGGTCTACTGGCGCGATACGCGCCCGATGATCGACTACTACAGCGCCCGGCCGACGTTCCGCCGCATCGACGGCATGCAGACGCCGGAGCAGGTGCGGGAAGCGTTGGTATCGGCGGTGGCCTCGGCGCTCGGCATGCCGGCAGCACAGCTGCAGAGCATGATGGCGAAGAAGCTGAATAACGGAGCGCAAGCGTGAGCATTACGCTCCGATCGGCGGCCGAGATCGAAAAGCTGGCGCGCGTCAATGCGCTGGTCGCGAAGGTGTTGAAGGAGCTGGCCGCCGCGGTGAAGCCGGGCGTGACGACCAAGCAGCTCGACGAGATCGCCGAACAGCGGCTGATCGAAGCGGGCGCCGAGCCGGCGTTCAAGGGGTATCACGGATACCCGGCGACGATTTGCGCGTCGGTGAACGAAGAAGTGGTGCACGGGATTCCGTCGAACCGCGCGCTGGTCGAGGGCGACATCATCTCGATCGACATGGGCGCGAAGCTGGATGGGTTTTACGGCGACTCGGCGGTGACGGTGCCGGTGGGCAAGGTGACACCGGAGGCCGCGCGGTTGCTGCAGGTGACGAAGGTCGCGCTCGAACGCGCGGTCGCGGCGGTCAAGGCCGGCGCGCGCGTCTCCGACATCGGCGCCGCGGTGCAGTCCTACGTCGAAGCGAACGGGTTTTCGGTGGTCCGCGAGTTCGTGGGCCACGGGATCGGAACGTCGCTCCACGAGGAGCCGCAGATTCCGAACTACGGCACCGCAGGACGCGGACCGCGGCTCGAAAAGGGCATGGCCCTGGCGATCGAGCCGATGGTGAACGCGGGCAAGCCGGCGGTGAAGGTGCTGGGAGACGGCTGGACGGCGGTCACGAAAGACAAGGCCCTGTCGGCGCACTTCGAGCACACGGTGGTGGTGACCGAAGATGGTTGCCGCGTGTTGACGCTGCCGGACGCGACGCACGAGCCGGATCGCGTGTCGGCGTAGCCGACCGCAGCGAGCGGAGCGAGCCAGCAATGGATGCGCAACGGTCGCCGGATCGGACGGCAGAAGGCGTCGTCCTCGAGTTGTTGCCGAGCCAGCTGGTTCGGGTCGAGCTCGACGGGCGGCATGTTGTGACCGCGCATTTGGCGAGTCCGGTGGGACGCAACTACGTGCGGGTGATCGTCGGTGATCGGGTTCGGGTGCAATTGATGGCCAACGACCCAGGCCGAGCTCGGATCGTAGAGAAGTTGTAAGTCGGCGGTGCCGGGCACCGCCGGCGGCTCGGAGAGCCGCAAAGGGAGAAAGCGATGAAGGTCAGAGCCTCGGTCAAGAAAATTTGTGACAAGTGCAAGGTCGTGCGCCGCCGCGGAGTGGTGCGTGTGATCTGCTCGAATCAGAAGCACAAGCAACGGCAGGGATAAGGACTATGGCGCGTATTTCAGGTGTCGATCTTCCGCGCACGAAGCGCATCGAGATCGGTCTCACGTACATCTTCGGCATCGGCCGTCACCGCTCGAACGTCGTCCTGACGGCGGCGGGTGTCGACCCCAACGTTCGCGTCAAGGACCTGACCGAAGACGACGTGCGCAAGATCACGCGTGTCCTCGAAGAGCAGGGCGGCGTGGAAGGCGACCTCCGCAAGGAGATCTCGCTCAACATCAAGCGGCTGATCGAGATCGGCAGCTATCGGGGCGGTCGTCACCGCCGCAACCTGCCGCTGCGCGGGCAGCGCACCAAGACCAACGCCCGCACGCGCAAGGGGCCGCGCAAGGGCGCGGTCGCCAAGAAGAAGACGGTGTAACGCATCATGGCAAAAGCAGAACAGCAGGGCGGCGCGGAAGCGCCTGCAAAGAAGAAGAAGGCGTTCAAGAAGCGCGGCGAGAAGCGCGTCGTGCATCACGGCTTCGTGCACGTGCAGGCGTCGTTCAACAACACGCTGATCACCATCACCGACGCCGAAGGCGCCGTGGTGTCGTGGTCGAGCGCCGGCGCGATCGGCTTCAAGGGCTCGCGCAAGGGCACGCCGTTTGCGGCCACCCAGGCGGCGCTGAGCGCCACCAATACCGCCAAGACGTTCGGCATGCGCTCGTGCGACGTGCTGGTCAAGGGCCCCGGCTCAGGCCGTGAGTCCGCGATCCGGGCGCTGCAGACCGCCGGCCTCGAAGTGCGCTCGATCCGCGACGTCACGCCGATCCCGCACAACGGCTGCCGGCCGCCGAAGCGCCGCCGCGTTTGATATGGCAATCTGCAATCTGACATCAGAGATCTGAAATCTATATGGCTCGATATAACGGACCCGTTTGCCGCCTGTGCCGCCGCGAGGGCATGAAGTTGTTCCTCAAGGGCGAGCGTTGCTACACCGAGAAGTGCGCGATTGAAAAGCGCAACATGCCCCCGGGCATGCACGGCCGTCTGCGCAAGGCCAAGATGGTCGGCTACGGCGTTCAGCTGCGCGAGAAGCAGAAGGTCAAGCGCATTTACGGCGTGCTGGAAGACCAGTTCCGCCGCTACTTCGAACAGGCCGAGCGCACGCGCGGCGGCATCACCGGCGAGACGCTGCTCCAGTTGCTGGAACGCCGCCTCGACAACGCCGTCTACCGCATGGGTCTTGCGACCTCGCGCGCGCAGGCGCGTCAGCTGGTGCGCCACGGCCACTTCCTGGTCAACGGCAAGCGCGTCGACATCCCGTCCTTCTCGCTGAAGTCGGGCGACACGGTGCTGGTGCGCGAAGGCAGCCGCCAGAACCCGACCATCCTGCACGCGCAGGAAGAGGTCAAGGGCCGCGGCATCCCGGAATGGATTTCGTCGGAAGGTCTCGGCGCCAAGGTGGTGTCGATGCCGACCCGCGAGCAGATCAACCTGCCGGTGCAGGAACAGCTCATCGTCGAGCTTTACAGCAAGTAGTCGTAGAGGCGGGACAGTCATCCCGCCTGCTTCGCAAGCCGCGCTCCAGCAGCTCTTCAAACCTGCAGCGAGCGAGCGCGGTGACAACCCGCAGGTTTGGAGGCCACGGTTGGTGGCCCGTTCGCGAAAGGAACGTGAGATATGTGGAAAGGTTTTCAGCGCCCCAAGCGCCTTGAATTCGAACGCGAGACCCTGACCGACCGCTTCGGCCGCTTCTATGCGCAGCCGTTCGAGCGCGGTTTCGGCACGACCATCGGTAACGCGCTCCGCCGCGTGCTGCTGTCCTCGATCGAAGGCGCCGCGATCACGGCGGTGCAGATCGACGGCGTGCTGCACGAGTTTTCGCCGATCAAGGGCGTGGTCGAGGACGCGACTGACATCATCCTGAACCTCAAGCAGCTGCCGCTGACGTGCCACGTGGACTACACGAAGACGCTGACGCTGCGGAAGGACAAGCCGGGCCCGGTGCGCGCCTCGGACATCGAAGCCGATGCCGACGTCGAAATCCTGGAACCGGATGCGCACATTGCGACCATCGCCGAAGGCGGCAAGCTGCACATGCAGCTGCGCGTCAAGCGCGGCCGCGGCTACGTCGCCGCCGACCGCAACTTCGATGAGGATCTCGGCATTGGCTGGATCCCGATCGACTCGACGCACTCGCCGGTCAAGAAGGTGAACTACCTCGTCGAAGGCGCGCGTATCGGCCAGGTCACCGATTACGACAAGCTGACGATCGAAGTGTGGACGAATGGCTCGGTCACGCCGCGCGACGCGGTGTCGCTGTCGGCCAAGCTGGTCCGCGATCACCTGAACATCTTCGTGAACCTCGAGGACGGCGACGACGAGGCGATCGAATCCGGTTCGGAGCCGGCGCGCGCCGGCGTGTCGAACGAACACCTCGACAAGAGCGTCGAGGAACTCGAGTTGTCGGTGCGGTCGTACAACTGCCTGAAGAACGCCAACATCCGCACCATTCGCGAGCTGGTCGGCAAGACCGAGACCGAAATGCTCAAGACCAAGAATTTCGGGCGCAAGTCGCTCAACGAGATCAAGGAGATCCTGACGTCGATGGGGCTGAGCCTCGGCATGAAGCTCGACCAGCCCGCCGCCGCAGAATAAACAGTCATGCGTCATCGAAATGCACACCGCAAGCTCGGACGGATTTCCGCGCACCGCACCGCCCTGCTCCGCAACCAGGCGGAAGCTCTGCTCGCGCACGAGAAGATCGAAACCACCGTCCCCAAGGCGAAGGAGCTTCGGCCCTACGTGGAACGCCTCATCACCATCGCCAAGCGTGGCGTGAAGGCGAACGATCCGAAGGGCGCGTCCCTGTCGGCCCGCCGCCTGGTGATGCGCGACGTTCTCAATGAGACCGTGGTCACCAAGCTGTTCGACGAGCTGGCGCCCCGGTTCATGGAACGCCCGGGCGGCTACACCCGCATCCTCAAGATCGGCGCGCGCCGTGGCGACGCGGCCGAAGTCGCGCAGATCGAATTGATCGGCAGCGAATTCGACCCGAAGAAGGCCGAAGAAGAGAAGAAGGCCGCGGAAGCGGCGGCTGAGGCCGGTGACGCGCCGAAGCAGACCAAGAGCCTTGGCGAGCGCCTTCGCGGCGCGGCCAAGAACATCGGCGGCGGCAAGAAGAACGACGGCGGTGGCGCGAAGAACAAGGCCAGCAAGCCGGCGCGTGGTGCTCAGAAGAAGAGCACGACCCCGCGCAAGGCCGGCGGAGCCTAGGAAAGTTTCAAGTTTAGAGTTTCAAGTTTCAAGTTGAGTTTGTGGCCTCGATGGGAATACCGTCGAGGCCATTTCTTTTTGAGCATGAGTGAGACGGAACGCATCGCGCGCGCGCTCATTGACCGCACGCTGCCGAAGCGCGAGTGGACGCATGAGGCGCACTTGCGCGCCGGCCTGTGGCACGTGCACGCGCACGGCGCAGTCGCCGCGCTCGAACTGCTGCGCAAGCGCATCACCCTGTACAACGAGTCGGTGGGAACGCAGAACACCGACACTTCCGGCTACCACGAGACGCTGACGCGCTTCTACGTCACCGTGATTGACCGATTCCTGGCCACGGCCGACCGATCGATGGATCTCGATGAGCTGGCGCGCGCGCTCCTCGCCGCCTGCGGCGACCGGAAGTTGCCCCTGCACCACTACTCGGAGGGGAAGCTGTTCTCCGTGGTGGCGCGACGGTCATGGGTGGAGCCGGATCTGAGGCCGATATGACCACGCCGCTCGCCGAGCAGTTCGGCAACATCGACATCTACGTCTTCGATCAGCTGTTGCGAGGGCGGATCACTCCCGGCATGCGGGTGATGGATGCCGGCTGCGGCGGCGGCCGTAACCTCGTTTACCTGCTTCGCGAAGGCTACGAGGTCTGCGGCAATGATGCGGACCCTCGTGCCGTGGCGCAGGTGCGTGCACTGGCCGGATCGCTCGCGCCAGGGCGCGCGCACGACCTCCGTGTCGAAGCGATTGAGCACACGTCGTTCCCCGACGCCCATGCCGACGTGGTGATGTCCAGCGCGGTACTGCACTTCGCGCGCGACAGCCAGCACTTCGAGGCGATGGTGCGGCAACTGTGGCGAGTGCTGAAGCCAGGCGGCGTGTTCTTCGCGCGGCTGGCCAGCACCATCGGCATCGCGGACCAGGTTGTGCCGATCCGGGACGGCAGGTACCGCTTACCGGATGGTTCCGACCGCTTCCTGGTCGACGCCGACGTGATCGAACAGTTCACGCGCCGGTTGGGCGGATCGCTGATCGATCCGATCAAGACGACCGTCGTCCACGGCCAGCGTTCGATGACGACATGGGTGGCGACGAAGCAGGCGAGCCTATAGAATCTAGCCGTGCCCCCTCTCAGCCGGCTTCTCGACAACAATCGCACCTGGGCTGCGGAGCGCATCAAGCGCGATCCCGGCTTCTTCACGCGTCTGGCCGGCCAGCAGGCCCCGGAATTCCTCTGGATTGGTTGCTCAGACAGCCGCGTCCCGGCCAACGAGATCGTCGGCCTTGACCCCGGCGAGTTGTTCGTCCACCGCAACGTCGCGAACGTCGTGGTGCACACCGATCTCAACTGCCTGTCCGTGCTGCAGTTTGCCGTCGACGTCCTGAAGGTGAAGCATGTGATCGTGTGCGGCCACTACGGCTGCGGCGGTGTGCGCGCGGCCATGGACCGGGCCTCACACGGGTTGATCGACAACTGGCTGCGCCACGTCCAGGATGTCGAGCGGGACCACTCCCGCGAACTGCGCGCCATTGCGACTGACCATGCGCGGGTCGACCGGTTGTGCGAATTGAACGTGGTGGAGCAGGTCCGCAACATCGGCCGCACCACCATCGTCCAGGACGCGTGGCGGCGCGGCCATCCGCTGCAATTGCACGGCTGGATCTACGGCCTCAAGGACGGCATCATCTCGGACCTCGGGGTCACGGTCCAGGCGATTACCGACATTGAGGCCGAAGACGAGATGACCTAGGCCATTTCCTCCGCGACGTGGCCGCGCTCGGCCTTATGCGTCGCGATGATCTTCGTCTGCAAGTGACTCGGCACTTCGTCGTAGTGCGAGTACTCCATGTGATACGAACCGCGCCCGCCGGTTACGGACGTGAGGTGCTGCTCGTAGGTGAGCATCTCCGACATCGGGACCTGCGCCTTGATCACGGTGGTCAAGCCGCGCGCCTCCATGCCTGAAATGCGGCCGCGCCGCCCGTTGAGGTCGCCCATCAGGTCGCCGGCGTGATCGCCCGGCGCGTAGATCTCGACGTTCATGATCGGCTCGAGCAGCGTCGGTCGCGCGCGGCTCATGCCGTCCTTGAATGCGAGCCAGCCCGCCGTCTTGAACGACAGCTCGTTCGAATCGACATCGTGGTACGACCCGTCGAACAAGACGACCCGGAAGTCGACGACGGGGAAGCCGGCGAGGTAGCCGCGCATCCGGGATTCCTGGATGCCCTTCTCGACAGCCGGAATGAACTGGCGCGGGATGGAGCCGCCGAAGATCTCGTCAACGAACTCGAACTCGCTGCCGCGGGGCAACGGCTCCAGCTTGATCTTGCAGTCTCCGAACTGGCCATGGCCGCCGGTCTGCTTCTTGTGCCGGCCGTGCGCTTCTGCGCGCGCGGTGATCGTCTCCCGGTAGGGAATGCGGGGCGGCTTCAAGAGCACCTCGACGCCGAAGCGCCGCTTCAGCTTCGCCACGGTGACCTCGATGTGCATTTGCCCCTGGCCGGCAAGCAGCAGCTCGTGGGTCTGGGGATCGCGGTGGTACTTGATGGTCGGGTCTTCCTCTTCGAGTCGATGCATGGCGGTGCTGATCTTGTCTTCGTCGCCACGGCTCTTCGGCTCGATTGCGTATGAGAGAACCGGCTCGGAGAAGGTGATCTTCGGGAACGTGAATCCCGTGGCCTTGTCGGCAAACGTGTCGTTGGTCCGCGTGTCCTTCAACTTCGCGACGGCGCCAATGTCCCCGGCCTTCAGTTCGGGCACGTTGGCCGGTGTCTTGCCCTGCATCACGATCAGGTGGCCCAGGCGCTCCTGCGTGCCCTGCGTGGCGTTGGTCACCGCGGCGTCGGCCTTGATGGTGCCCTGGTAGACGCGGAACATCGTGATGCGTCCGGCGAACTGATCGGCGACGGTCTTGAAGACAAACGCCGCGTACGGCGCCTTGTCGTCGGCTCGCTTGGACACCGCTTCGCCGTTGACGAGCACGTTGAACGGATGCTCGGCGGGTGACGGCAGGTATTCAAGGATGGCGTTGAGCAGCGGCTGAATGCCGATGTTCGCGCCCCCTGAGGCGCACACCACCGGGAACAGCCGGGCGTTGCGCGTGGCGGCGGCCAGGCCGAGCACGAGTTCTTCGTGCGCGAGCGTGCCGGCTTCGAAGAAATGCTCCATCAGCGTTTCGTCGGCTTCGGCCACCATCTCGATCAGCAGATCCCGGGCTGACTTGGCGGCGACGGCGAGGTCCGCAGGGATCTCGCCCTCGGTCATCTTTCCTGATTCGTCGTTGGCGAAGGTGTAGGCCTTCATGGCGACGAGATCGACGACGCCGCGGAAGTCGCCGGCTTCGCCGATCGGCAACTGCACGGGCACGCAGGCGCGATGCAGTGTCTGCCGTATGGACTCGAGCGTGCGATCCAGAGAAGCCCGGTCGCGGTCAAGACGATTGACCACGACCAGTCGTGGCAACTCCGCTTCGGCCGCCGCGGCCCACGCCTTTTCAGTTTGCACTTCGACACCGGCCACGGCATCCACGACGACCATCGCGCCATCCGCGACGTGAATCGCGGCGCGCGCATCGGCGAAAAAGTTGCCGAACCCGGGTGTATCGATGAGATTGATCTTGGTCTTGTTCCACTCTGCGTAGGCGAGGCTTGCAGACAGAGTGTGCTTGCGGGCGATTTCTTCCTCGTCGTAGTCAGTGACGGTGTTGCCTTCGTCGACCTTGCCGAGCCGGTTGACCATTCCGGCATCGAACAACAAGGCCGACACCAATTGGGTCTTGCCAGATCCGCCGTGCCCGACAACGGCCACGTTACGGATGCTGGCAGCGTCATACACCTTCATGGGCGGTACCCTCCCGGGGGCCGTCAGGTCCCCGACAGGGCGGAGCATACACCCGCAGGGTGGCGTTGTCAGTTGGGACTTCCGCGCGGCGAGCTGAGAGAATTTTCCCAGCTCAACAGGCGGCTATTCGTAGCGCAGAGCTTCGATCGGGTCGAGGCGCGAGGCGCGCCAGGCGGGCAGCATGCCGAAGAAAATGCCGATTCCGGCCGAGAACCCGAGGCCGAGGGCGAACGACCACCAGGGCAGTGAAACCGGGAAGCCCGAGACCAGGTTGACGAGCAGCCCGATCGCGCTGCCCATCAAGACGCCGAGGATGCCGCCAACGCTGGTCAGCACGGCGGCCTCGATCAGGAACTGCACGAGGATCTCGCGGCGTCGCGCGCCAATGGCCTGGCGGACACCGATCTCGCGGGTTCGCTCGGTGACGGAGATCGTCATGATCGCCATCACGCCGATGCCGCCGACCATCAACGCGATCGACGAGATGACGACCAGCGCGAGCAGGATCGCCGCCGAGATCTGGTCCCACACCGCGAGGATCGCGTCCGACGTGACGAGGTCGAAATCGTTTGGTTTGTCGAGGGTCAGACCATGGCGAATGCGCATGATCGTTTCGATCTCGCGCATGGCCTCCTCGCGCGAGACGCCCTCTTTGGGCAGGACTGCGACCATGGCGGGGATGCCAAACGGGCCGCGCTGCCGCTTCTCGTTGCCGAACTGCTTGCGGAAAGCGGTGTACGGGATGATTGCGAAATCGTCCGCGCCGCCGAAGCCGCCCGGCGAGGCGCGCTTGCCGACGACGCCGATGATGGTGTACTCCGCGTTGCCGGCGCGCACGGGCTTGCCGATCGGGTCGATGCCGCGCTTCTCGAACAGCGCCTGGTAGACGCCGAATCCGACCACCGCCACGTTGCGCGTGCGCTGCACTTCCTGCTGCGTGAACGACCGTCCCGCGTACATCTTCGCGAAGTTGATGTCGACGTAGCGCTCGGTGGTGCCCATGATCGGCATCGGGCGGGTGCGCTCGCCGCGATAGAAGACGCGCTGGACGGATTCCTGGCTGCCGGGACCGCCGCCGCCCAGCCACAAGTCCACCATGCCAACGGTGGTGCCGAGCCGCTGAATCGCCTTCATGTCGTCGGCGGTGATGTTCGGCCGGCGCATCAACTCCATGAACGAGGCGCCGGACGAGAAGCTGGCAATGCCGGCCTTCTGCACGAAGATCGTGTTCGGGCCGAGCGAGTTGATCGATTCGCGCAGCGAGCTGTCGAAGCCGCGGATCAGCGACGTCATGCCGACGATCGAGGTGACGCCGATCACCACGCCGAGCACGGTGAGCGCCGAGCGCATCTTGTTGCTGCGCAGCGTCTCGAACGCCATCGCGGCGGTCTCGCCAAACAACGCGAACTGTTTTCGGAAAGCCGTCATGAGTTATTCCCGCCGCAGCGCTTCGATCGGGTCGAGCATCGCCGCCCGGCGTGCCGGCATCCACCCGAAGAACAATCCGACGGCCGCCGTGATGATGACGCCGAGGGCGACCGACCAGGTTTCCACGGACGATGGCACGGGCGTCAGTGTCGCAATGATGGTGGAGAAGACCGCGCCGAGCGCGATGCCAATGATGCCGCCGACCAGCGACAGCGTGATCGACTCGGTCAGCACCTGCGACATGATGTCGCGGCGCTTCGCGCCGAGGGCCTTGCGCAGGCCGATCTCGCGCGTGCGCTCGCTGACCACCATCAGCATGATGTTCATGATGACGATGCCGCCGACCAGCAGCGAGAGGCCGACGATGCCGACGAGGACCACGGCAATGCCCGCCGTGGCCTGCTGGAAAATACCGAGCACTGAATCGGAGGCCACGATGCCGAAGTTGTCCGGCGCGGCCGGCTTGAGCCCGCGATCCACACGCAGCGCGACGCGCGCTTCATCACGCGCGTAGTTGGCGAGTGCCGCGTCACGCGGTTTGACCACCAGCTGCAGTGACTGGCGGGCGCCGAACAGCTTCTGGTAGCTGCCCAGCGGGATGACCACGAATTCGTCCATCGACTGGCCGAACGACGCGCCCTTCTTCTTGCTCACGCCGACGACCGTGAACGGCACCCCCGCAATCCGGATCTGCTTGTCGAGCGGGTCGGCGCCCTGGAACAGCCGGTCGGCGGTGCCCCAGCCGATCAACGTCACCGGCCGCTTGCGCATCACCTCGGTGGGCGTCATCATCCGGCCGACTTCCGCGTCGAAGGTCGCAAAGTCCAGGTACTCCTCGCTGACGCCCTGGACCTGGATCGTCTCCAGTTCCTCGTCGCGATAGGCCACGCGTGTCTGCGTCTGCGCCTGCGCCATGATCGATTGCACCGAGGTCGCGAATCGCTTCACCGCGGAGGCGTCGTCGAGCGTGACGAGCGGGTTGTTGCGCATGCGCTCGAAGTCGTCCTCGTTCTGCGTGATGCCCATCCGCTGGATGGTGAACGAGTCGGCGCCAAGGTCAGAGACGATCGCATCCGTCACGGCGGCGTTCACACCGGTGATCAGCGCGACCACGGTGATGATCGACGACACGGCGACGATGTTGCCGAGCAGCGTCAGCATCGACCTGAGCTTGTTGGCCCAGATCGACGACAGCGCCAGCAGGACGGATTCGAATAATTGAGACATTTGGTGTCGACGACCCTAAAGGGTCGTCGCTACAACTGTTTCCGGCGTCGCAGTTCCTACCGTCATTTCTGCGCGGCGCCTGGCTTCGGGGCGGTCTTCACGATGTCGCCCTCGAACATGCCGCGCACCGAATCGAACGGCCCGGTGATCACCTGGTCGCCTTCCTTGAGACCGGTCAGCACCTCGAGATAGCGCTCGCCGGCAATGCCCGTCTTGACCGTCGTGAACGCGGCCTTGCCGTCGCGCATCAGGAAGACGCCTTCCACTTCTTCGCGCTTTTCGCCCGGCTTCAGTTCAGCCGGCACCGCCGCGGTGGTCGCCGCCGGTGGCGGACCAAACCGGAAGCCGGTGCGAGGCGGGCGCTTGTCGTGAACGATGTTGCCCTGGGCGTCAAAGAGCAGTTCGCGCACGGTCAGCGCCTGGATGGGCACGGACATGACCTGCTTCTTCGTCGCCGTCGTGATCTCGGCCGTGCAGGTGAATCCGGGACGCACTTCAGGAATCTGACCGTCGATCGTGATCGTGACCTTGAAGTTGGTCGCCGTGCGCGTGGTGCCGCTGCCCGCCGTCTGGATGGGGCTGTTGCCGATCTCGGTGACGCGGCCGGTGAATTCCTTGTCGGCAATCGCGTCGATCATGACCTTCGCGGGCTGTCCGAGTTGGACGAACGGGATGTCGGTCTCGTCGACTTCGACTTCCGCTTCAATCACGGACATGTCGGCGACCGTCAGCAGCACGGTGCCGGCGTTGTTCATGGTGCCGACCATCACGTTTTCGCCCTCTTCGATGTTGCGGCGCGTGACGATGCCGTCAAACGGCGCTTCGAAACGGACCTGGGCCAGCGCATGCTGGCTGCTGGACAGCCCGGCCTGCTGCTGGTTGAGCTGCGTTTCGCGGTTCTTGATTTCCTGTTCGCGGCCCTTGAGGTCGCTCTCGCGGACTTCGACTTCCGCCTGGGCGCGCTCGAGCGTTTCGCGGGTCGTCAGGCCGGCACTCCACAGCTCCTGCTGGCGCTTGAGATTCTGGCGCGCGACGTCGAGGTTGGCGCGGGCGCTCTGCAGGCCGACACGCGACTGTTCGAGCGCGGTACGCGCGCCGGCGACGGCGGCCACGTCGCGGCGCACGGCCGCTTCCGCGTTGACCGGGTCGATCTGCAGGAGGAACTGGCCGGCGCTGACGCGATCGCCTTCCTTGACGCCAAGGCGCGTCACGCGGCCCATCGTCTGGGCGCTGATGTTGACCGTCTTCTTGGGATCGATCTTGCCCGATGCCGAGACGATCGCTTCGAGATCCCGCTTCTGGATTGACTCCACCGTCACCGTGATGCCGGTGTCGCCGCGCCGTGCGAATGAGGCAGCCACGCCGCCGCCGATGATCAGTAGCACGACTACAACCCAGAACCATTTCTTGCGAAGCACAGCTAACCTCCCAAATCGGGCCGACGGCCAATGGGCCTACGGGCCAACAGAATCAAATGCCACTGCCACCCAGCACCGCGAACAGTGTCGCCACCACCGCCGCGATGCCTACATAGACGGCCAGCAACTGCACGGCGTATCGCCGGGCCGGCTTGCCGGCCGCGGCCGCGAGCCCGAGGCTCAGCAGCCACATCCACCACAGTCCGAACACGTCGATCGTGCCGAACAAGCGAGCGGGCAGGCTGCCTTCGTCGAAGAGGCGAAGGATGCCTGCCAGGTTCGTCGGGCTCGTCAACGACTCGTACAGGTAATGCACGGGCGTTGCAACGATCTGCTGGACCGCCAGGATCACGGTGGCATGCACCGCAATCGCCAGGGCAGTCCGGTACCCCAACTGGGCGCCGTCGAGCCGCGCCAGCACCATCAAGCCCGCCGCAATCAGCAGCGTCACGGGCGGCGTCAACAGCAGCCGTCCGCCGCTCGTCCAATAGGTCGAGACCGGTGGATCCGCCTGCAGGCGCGCGTAACTGGCGTCATCGACGCGCTGGCCAAGCGCTTCGGTCACTCGCACACGCTCGTCGACGAGCGCTTGCTTGCCTACCGGTGTCGAGATGAGCCACCCGCCACAGACGACCACGGCGAGAAGCACGACGACCCAAGTCGTGATGAAGGCCGGGTTCCGCACGACCTCGACCATGGTGGACCGAGGGTGCAACAGGACACCCGTCACACGGTTCATCAAAACTTCCTTTGCTGAGAGATACGATGATAGACGAGCATTGGTTTCTTGTTAGCCTTCCAAATCGCTGAATACGATAGACTTTTTGTTTCAAACGCCTGCAGAACCGGCGTGATTTTGCTTAATCAAAAATAATATTTCATGTTCACGAAGATTCGCAACCGGGCCCTGTTTGCGGCATTCCTCGCAGCGGCGTCGGCCGACGCGGTAAATGCCCAGTCCTTTCCAGGCGGACGGGCAGCGGGGATGGCTGGAGCCTTCGTGGCGGTCGCGGACGACGCGTCCGCGGTCTATTGGAACCCTGCGGGCATCGGTACGGGTGCGTTTGTCAGCGCCGTCATTGATTATGGCAGATGGCGCACGGCGCCGAATCCGGGACAACCATCTGCCAGTCAATGGGATACGACCGCCATGGTCGGCATGTCGGCGACCGCGTTAGGGGTTGCATACTATCGACTCGACGCCTTTGGGAAAGCCGCGGCTGAGCCTGCAGCGCCGGGCGCCCCGAGCCGAGAAGAAGTGTTGCGCAGTGTGCAGGCGTCTGCGGTCGGCGTGTCTCTCGTGCAATCGCTGTCGGAACACGTCATCGTTGGCGCCACGCCGAAGTTCGTTCGCGGCGGGTCCACGAACGCGTTCGACGTCGACGCCGGTGTCATGGTGTCGGTGAACAAGTTTCGCGTCGGGATGGTGGCGCGTAATCTCACCACGCCCGCCTTCGCCAGGGCGCCGGCGGGCACGCCGAGTGCGCATGAGACGATCGAACTGGAACGCGAAGTGAGAGTGGGCGCCGCGTGGGGATCGGGGTGGACCGGAATTTCGCGCGTCATCGTGTCGGTGGACAGCGACATCACCTCGCGCCCGGCGGCAGGGGGCGCGCGTCGCGACCTCGCCGGCGGCGTCGAAACCTGGTGGCTCAACCAGAGGCTCGGCGTGCGAGCCGGCCTCCGGCGGAGCACGACCGGGGACGCGCGTGCGGCGGTGGCCGCGGGCGTCTCGGCGGGGTTATCAGCGGGGATGCTGCTCGAGGCGCACGTCACCCGCGGACAAGCGGAGCAGCGCTCCTGGAGGATCGGAGCGCGGGTGTTTTTCTAGGCCCACAGGGCGAGCGGGCCTGCGGGCCAACAGGCGAGACGGAGCGTTTAGTAACACACCATGCCGGTTCGAATTGGGGAACTGCTTCTCAAAGAGAAGCGCATTTCGGCGGAACAACTCCAGGAAGCCCTGAACTACCAGCGCACGAATGGCGGCAAGCTCGGCGCCAATCTCGTGAAGCTTGGATACGTCAAGGACGAGGAGATCACCGCGCTGCTGTCGAAGCAGTACGGCGTGCCGTCGATTGCCCTGAATCAATTCGAGATCGATCCGGCGGTGATCAAGCTGGTGCCCGCCGAAACGGCGCGCAAGTACCAGATCGTGCCGCTCAGCCGCGCCGGCGCGACGCTGACGATCGCGATGACCGATCCGACCAACGTCTTTGCGATGGACGACGTGAAGTTCATGACCGGCTACAACGTCGAGCCGGTCGTCGCGTCAGAAACCGCGGTCCTCGATTCCATCGACAAGTACTACGCCGCCGGCGGCGCGAGCGAGAAGCCCAAGGCCGGCGGACCGGTGGTCACGCAGGAGATTCCGGGAGAGAGCGCGCTTGATGCCGCCGCGCGTTCGCTCAGTGATATGCCCGCCATGCTCGACGCCGCCGGCGACGTCGAGGTCATGGAGGAGCTCGAGGAAATCAGCGCGGAGATGCTCACCCGCCAGGGTGAGGAAGCGCCGGTCATCAAGCTCGTCAACGTCGTCTTGATGTCGGCGATCTCCAAGGGCGCCAGCGACATCCACATCGAGCCGTACGAAAAGGAATATCGCGTCCGCTACCGCATCGACGGCATTCTCTACAACATCATGGCGCCGCCGCTGAAGATGCGTGACGCCATCACGTCGCGCATCAAGATCATGGCGAAGCTCGACATCGCCGAGAAGCGTCTTCCGCAAGACGGCCGCATCAAGATCCGCTTCAGCGACGCGGGACAGGCGAAGGACATCGACTTCCGCGTGTCGTGCCTGCCGACGCTGTTTGGCGAGAAGATCGTCATGCGCCTGCTCGACAAGGGCAAGTTGATGCTCGACATGACGAAGCTGGGGTTCGAGCCGGAGTCGCTGAAGAAACTCGAGACGCAGATCCAGAAGCCGTGGGGCATGGTGCTCGTCACCGGCCCGACCGGCAGCGGCAAGACCAACACGCTCTACTCGTCGATCTCGAAGGTCAACACGCCCGAGACGAACATCATGACCGCGGAAGATCCGGTCGAGTTCAACCTGCTGGGCGTCAACCAGGTGCAGGTGCGTGAGAGCATCGGCCTCAACTTCGCGGCGGCGCTCAGGAGCTTCCTGCGCCAGGACCCGAACATCATCCTGGTCGGCGAAATCCGCGACTTTGAAACCGCTGAAATCGCGGTGAAGGCGGCGCTCACCGGCCACCTGGTGCTGTCGACGCTGCACACCAACGATGCGCCGAGCACGATCAACCGCTTGATGAACATGGGCATCGAGCCGTTCCTCGTGGCCAGTTCCCTGAACCTGGTGTGCGCCCAGCGCCTCGTGCGGCGCGTCTGCGTGAACTGCAAGATCGAAGACGACGTGCCGCCGCCGGCGCTCGAGCAGATTGGCTTCACGCCGGACCTGGCCGCGTCGGTCAAACCGAAAAAGGGCAGCGGCTGCGAAAAATGTAATAAGACCGGCTACAAAGGCCGCGTCGGTCTTTACGAAGTGATGGAAATCACGGACGAGTTGCGTGAATTGATCCTGGTGGGCGCATCGGCACTTGAATTGCGCCGAAAAGCGATTGAAGAGGGGATGATTACGCTGCGCGGCAGCGGATTGCGCAAGATTACCGAAGGCGTCACGACGATCGAAGAGGTACTCCGGGAAACCGTGAAGTGATCCACGGATTACACGGATTACACGGATTGCCCGGATAAGCACACTATGGCGACACTTCCAGATTTGTTGAAAGAAATGGTTGCGATGCAGGGCTCGGACTTGCATCTGTCGATTGGCTCACCTCCGCAGACGCGCGTGCACGGTGAGCTCGAGAAGATGACGCAGCATCCCGAGCTGACCGCGACCGAGACGAAGTCGCTGGCGTACGCGGTCCTGACCGACGCGCAGAAGAAGCGCTTCGAAGAAACCAAGGAGCTCGATTTCTCCTTCGGCATTCGCGGCCTGGCGCGCTTCCGCTGCAACATGTTCAACCAGAAAGGGGCGGTCGGCGCCGTCTATCGCCAGATCCCCGAGAAGATCCGTGCGTTCGACGAGCTCGGCTTGCCGGCCGTCATGGCCAAGCTCGCCGAGCGTCCGCGCGGGCTGGTCCTCGTCACCGGCCCCACGGGCAGCGGCAAGTCCACGACGCTGGCGGCGATGATCGACAAGATCAACGTCGAGCGTCGTGGCCACATCCTGACGGTTGAAGACCCGATCGAATACATCCACCAGCACAAGAACTGCCTGATCAACCAGCGCGAGATCCATAGCGACACCGACAGCTTCACCAACGCGCTGCGCGCCGCCCTGCGTGAGGATCCGGACGTGGTGCTGATCGGCGAAATGCGCGACCTGGAGACGGTGGAATCGGCACTGCGCATTGCGGAAACCGGTCACTTGACGTTCGGCACGCTGCACACCAACTCGGCGGCGTCGACCATCAACCGCATCATCGACGTGTTCCCGTCGCATCAGCAGGCGCAGATCCGAACGCAGCTGTCGCTGGTCATCGAAGGCATCGTCTGCCAGGCGCTGTTGCCGAGGGCCGACGGCAAAGGCCGCGTCGTGTCACTCGAGATCCTCGTCCCGACGCCGGGCATCCGCAACCTGATTCGTGAAGACAAAGTGCACCAGATCTATTCGGCGATGCAGACCGGGCAGGAGAAGCTCGGCATGCAGACGATGAACCAGTCGCTGGCGACGTTGTATTTCCGTCGCTTGATCACGCTCGAGACCGCGATGGGCGCATCATCCAATCGCGAAGAGTTGCAGGAGATGATTAACCGCGGTGCCGGCGTCGTGGCCGGCGCCGGCATGGGCCGGCCGGGCGGACCTCCGCCGGGCGCGCGGCCGCCGGTTCGGTAAACTTACGCTCCCCCCGGAGTTGCTATGGCGACCTTTGCATTTTCAGGACGGACCCGGACCGGCGAAAGCGTGTCGGGCGAACGCATCGGCGACACGATGGACGCCGTGGTCGCGGCCTTGCGCCGCGAGCAGATCCAGGTCACGCGGATCCAGCCGGCCCAGGCCAAGACCGGTGCGACCGCGCAGGCCCGCAAGCTGAAGGCCCGTGGCGTGCCGGCCAAGAACCTCGCGGTGTTCACCCGCCAGTTCTCGGTGATGATCGACGCCGGCCTGCCGCTGGTCCAGTGCCTCGACATTCTCGGCAACCAGGAAGAGCACAAGTACTTCTCGCAGGTGATCCTGCAGACGCGCTCCGACGTCGAAGGCGGCATGTCGCTGGCCGAGGCGATGAAGCGCCATCCGAAGTGCTTCGACGCGCTGTTCTGCAACATGATCGCGGCGGGCGAGGCGGGCGGTATTCTCGACACCATCCTGAAGCGCCTGGCGACCTACATTGAAAAGGCCGTCAAGCTGAAGAGCCAGGTACAGTCGGCGATGATCTACCCGATCGCCGTCATCGTGATCGCCGGTGTCGTGATCGGCGTGATCTTGTGGAAGGTGATTCCGACGTTCGCGGCGTTGTTTGCCGGCCTCGGCGCCGAGCTGCCGCTGCCGACGCGCATTGTCATCTCGCTCAGCAACAACCTGATTACGTTCATGCCCTTCATCTTCGTCGGCTTCTTCGCGTTCGGGTGGGCGTTCCGCTCCTACTACGCGACCGAAGGTGGCCGTCGCGTGATCGACGCGATCACGCTGAAGGTGCCGATCCTCGGACCGATCCTGCGCAAGATCGCGGTGGCGCGATTCTGCCGCACGTTATCGACGTTGATGGCGTCGGGCGTGCCGATTCTCGACGGTCTCGACATCACGGCGAAGACCTCGGGCAACGCGATTATCGAGGACGCGATCCAGACGACGCGCAAGAGTATCGAGCGCGGCGAAACGATCGCGGCGCCACTCAAGGAAACCGGCGTGTTCCCGGGCATGGTGGTGCAGATGATCGGCGTCGGAGAAGCCACCGGCGCGCTCGATACGATGCTGGCCAAGATCGCCGACTTCTACGAGGAAGAAGTCGACGTGGCGGTGGAAGGCCTGCTGACGCTCCTGGAACCCGTGATGATCGCGTTCCTGGGCGGAGCCGTCGGCGGCATTGTCATCGCGATGTATATGCCGATCTTCGACCTGATCAGCAAGCTGACTTGATGAAGGATCCGATCCTGCGGCGGCGCCTCGCCGTCCACATCGCCGTGCGCCTGCTGGTGGCGACGGTGCTGCTGGGCGCCGCCGTGGTGGTGCAGTTGCGCTCGCCGGGCGCGCTGCCGATCAATCCGTTCTATTTCCTGGTCGGGCTGACCTTCGCGGTCAGCCTCGGCTTCATTGCCTCCCTCCAGTTCGTCGAGCGCCTGCCGTGGCTGACGGACGTTCATTTCGCCATCGACTCGATCGTGGTGTCCGCCGCCGTGCTGATCACCGGCGGGGTCGAGAGCCTGTTCGTGATCCTCTACATGATGCCGATCGTTGCCGCCAGCACGGTGCAGTTTCGTCGCGGCGGCATCCAGTTGGCGGTGCTCAATACCATCCTGTTCGTCGGCGTGGTGGTCGCGCAGTACCTCAGCGCCAACGGCTATCTCGAGCTTCCGTACGGCGACCTGGTGGCCACGGACCTGCCGCCGGTCAACGTGGCGCAGTACACGGTGGCACTCAACGCGTTCGGCTTCTTTGGCGTGGCGGTGTTGAGTGGCTCACTTGCCGAGCGCGCGCGGCGCGGTGAAGCGCAACTCGAACAGGCGACGGAAGAGATCGCCGACCTGCAGGCATTCAATCAGTACGTGCTCGACAACCTGTTGAGCGGACTGGCGACGGCGGATGCCGAGAACCGGCTCGTCACGTTCAACCGCTCCGCGATGATGATTACCGGCCGCGACGGCCCGCTGCCGATCGGTGAGCCCGCCGCCGAAGTATTGCAGTTGCCGCCCGCGTTTGCGGCCAGCCTGTCTCAGGACCTCGCGCGCCTGCGCAGCAAGCGCACCGACTACATCCTGCGGCAGCCGAAGGGGTCGTCGATCGAGATCGGATTGAGCGTGGCGTCGTTGCCGTTGCCCGACGGTACGCGCGGCTTCATCTATACGTTCCAGGACGTCACCGATATCCGTCGGTTCGAGCAGAGCGCCCGGCTGCAGCAGCGCCTCGCGGCGGTGGGCGAAATGGCCGCCGGCATCGCGCACGAGATTCGCAACCCGCTGGCGTCCATGTCCGGCTCGATGCAGATGCTGCGGCAGGAACTGCCGCTCTCCGCAGACCAGGCGCAGTTGATGGATATCGTGTTGAAGGAATCCGAGCGCCTCAATCAGACGATCAAGTCATTCCTGGCGTATGCGCGTCCGCAGCGCTTCGCAGTCCAGCAGCTTGACCTCCGGACGATCGTGCAGGAAACGGCCATGCTGCTGCGCAACAGCACCGAGGTTGGAGACCAGCACGAAGTCGAGGTGCGTCTTCCGGATGCCGCCGTGCCCGTGCATGCGGATGAGGGACAGGTGCGCCAGATCGTCTGGAATCTCGCCACCAACGGGCTGCGCGCGATGCCAAACGGGGGCACGCTGGTGCTGAGCGCCGTCAGCGAACCGACGCCTGAAGGCCAGGCGGCCGTGCTGCTGGTAGAGGATGAAGGCGTCGGCATTCCCGCGGAGGAACTCGACACGATCTTCCAGCCATTCCGCGGCTCGTTCGGCAAAGGCACAGGCCTCGGCCTCGCGATCGTTCACCGCATTGTCACTGACTACGGCGGGCAGATCGACGTCAAGCCCAGGCCTGGTGCCGGCACCGTGTTCAGGGTCACGTTTCCAGCACGTAATGATGTTCGTTCGGAGCGCCAGGCGTCGTGAAGCACAAGGGAACAGGGGTCGGGGACCAGGGGGCAGGAACCGGCGAGAAGCCGCGCATCCTGATTGCGGACGACGAGCAATCGATGCGCGAGTGGATGCGTCTCTTGTTCCAGCGCGACGGCTTTGACGTGCTGATCGCCGAAGACGGCGCCGTGGCGCGCGAAATCATCGCGCGCGAGTACGTGGACGTCGTGCTCACCGACATTCGCATGCCGCGCCTTGACGGCGTGTCGCTGTTGAAATCGATCCGCGACACGGCGCCTGATGTGATCGTCACGATGATGACGGCGCACTGGACGCAGGATTCCGAGGATTGGACCGCGGCGAAGGCGCTGGGCGCCGAGGCGCTGTTCGAGAAGCCGTTCCGCGACGTCAACCTGGTGACGATGCAGGTGCGGCAGTTGCTCGAGTCGCGGCGGCTGCGTCACGAGAACGTCGTGCTGCGCCACACCACTGCCGAGCAGGGTTTCGGCGGGATCATCGGACGCAGCGCCGTGATGCTCGAGGTGTTCCGCCTGGTCGAGACCGTGTGCCGCACCAACAGCACGGTGCTGATCTCCGGCGAGTCCGGTACCGGCAAGGAACTCGTCGCCCGGGCCATTCACCAGTTGTCGCTGCGGCGCGATCGTCCGTTTGTCGCCGTGAACTGCGGCGCGATGCCCGAGGCGCTCCTCGAGTCGGAGTTGTTTGGCCACGTGCGCGGTGCCTTTACGGGAGCCGACAAGGACAAGAAGGGTTTGATCGAAGCGGCGGAAGGCGGCACGGTGTTTCTCGACGAGATCGGGGAGATGCCGCCGACCATGCAGGTCAAGCTGCTGCGCGTCCTGCAGGAGCGTCGCTATCGGCGTGTCGGAGGTACCGAGGAAGCGGCATCCAACATCCGCGTGATCGCGGCCACGAATCGCGATTTGCCGAAGCAGGTGGGCGAAGGCAAGTTCCGCGAAGACCTGTTCTATCGGCTGAACGTGATTCCGGTGAACGTGCCGCCGCTGCGCGAACGTCCCGAAGACATCCCGCTGATCGCTGACTACTTCCTGGCGAAGTTCACCGCCGAGATGAACAAGCAGGTGTCGGGCTTTTCTCCGGATGCGATGGCGGCGCTGCGCGCCTACCCCTGGCCAGGGAACGTCCGCGAACTCGAGAACGTGGTGGAGCGATCGGTCGCGCTCGAGTCCGGCGATCGCATCGAACGCTCGGCGTTGCCTGAATACCTGCGCGAGGGCCGCCCGGCAACGCCGCGGGCAGGGGAGGCGATGGATACCGGCGACGGCTTCAGCCTCGAACGCCACCTGCAGGACATCGAGCGCTCTCACCTCGAGCGAGCGCTGGATCGCGCCGGCGGCGTGCAGACGCGTGCCGCCGACGTGCTGGGCCTCAGCTTCCGTCAGTTCCGCTACTTGATGAAGAAGCACGGCCTCAAGCGCGAATGAGGGCACGGTATTGAAAGTAGCCGTCACGATCGCCATCGTGGCCGCCATCTACCTGTTTCGGCTCGATCCCTACGCCGGCCTGCTCCTCGACGATGGGTGGTACATGGTGCTGGGGAAGGCGTTGTCCCTGGGCGAGGGGTTCCGCCTGATCAGCTCCTCGGAGCCGCCGATCATGCCGTCGGTGCCTCCAGGATTTCCCGCGCTGCTCTCGATCGTGTTCTGGTTCTTTCCCTCGTACCCAGGCAACGTCATCCTGCTCAAGTCGGTGTCGATCGCCGCAATGGCCGGCGTTGGTGCGGCCTGCTGGTACGACTACACACGTCACCGGCAGCTGGATCGCGATGCCGCGGTGTGGATGACGGCCGCCGTCGTCCTGACGCCGGCTCTGGTCTTCCTGGCGACATCGGCCGTGATGGCAGAGAACGTGTTCATGCTCGTTCAGTTGCTCACGGTGATCGCGGTTGAACGCGCGATGCGTCGCGATGCAGCAGATGTGCGTCGCCCGGTGGCCGCAGGATGCATGGCGGCGGCGACGATGCTGGTTCGCGTGGCTGGGATCGCCACGGTGGCGGCAGGCCTCGCGTACTTCCTGGTGAATCGCCGGTGGCGCCAGGCTGCCGTATTTGCCGCGACCGCCGCGGCACTTGTGCTGCCGTGGCAGGTGTACGCGCGGGCGAATGCGCCGACCCTGGAAGAGCGGATGGCCCACGGCGGCACCATCGCCTACACGTACGAACAGTTGCTCGCGATGGAGCGGCCCGGCGCGATTGGAACCGCTGTCTCGGCGGGCGAGTTCGTGCGGCGCGGCGCGCGAAACGTCGGCGACATGCTGACGCGCGATGTAGGGGCGCTGTTCCTGCCGACGCTGTATCGCGGACCTTCCGAGAGTGGCGAGGAAGTCATTTCGGTCGGGGAGCCCGGCCGCGGCAGCATGGGCGGCGCGACCGGCACGATGATCATCTCCGGCTTGCTGGCCGTGGTCATGATGATTGGCCTGGCCAGAACGGCATCGTGGTGGTCGTTGCCGGCGCTGCTCGTCGCAGCGTCCATCGCCATGATTGCGACGGTCGGCTCCCAGACGATCCGCTACGTGGTTCCGCTGGCGCCGTTCCTGTTGCTGTTCCTGTGGCGCGGGATGATGCAGCCAGCTGCCGCTCGCATCCTTGTCGCGACGATCATCGGATTCCATTTGATCGACCATGGCCTCTTTCTTCGCGCCAAGGCGACGTCCATGCCGAACTGGATTGCGGAAGCCCGCGAGGTTGAAGATGTGCTGGACTGGATGTCTACGGGCTTGGCCGATTCCGGTCCGGTCGTCTCCTCGAATCCCGGCCTGGTTTACTTGCGAACGGGGCGCAAAGGGGTGGCTCTGGCGTTTCCTGAGCGCAACTGGGTACGCTGGGAGCAATCTGGCGTTCGCTACGTAGCGGCGCTACGGCCGTGGGGTTTGCCAGCAGTCGCCCGGGGTCGTAAGGTCCTGCTAAAGACCGAGAGGGGCCTCTGGATCGTCAAAATGTAGAACTGTGCACGTGACGTTTTGTGGCAAGTCGGACTGACACGAATTGTCAGTTCTTGAAGCCCGGCGGGCCTAAGGCTCCGGCCACAGAATCCCGATAAACCATCTGAAACCAGCAAGTTATTGGGATCCTCCGTGCCTGCGGCTGAACTGGTACGCCGGTTGCTCTAGACCGGGCAGGCGCGCGCCGCCGGCAGCGGCGGCGGGCCCTCAACAACGAGTATTCGCGGCAACCTTGGACCTCAGGAGAACGAACATCATGCGTATTCGCAGCAACAAGGGCTTCACCCTCATCGAACTGCTCATCGTCGTCGCCATCATCGGCATCATCGCCGCCATCGCCGTGCCCGGTCTGCTCCGCGCCCGCATGTCCGGTAACGAGGCGTCGGCGATCGGTTCGCTTCGCGCGATCAACAGTTCGCAGCAGTCGTTCGGTTCGACCTGCGGCAACGGATTCTACGCTTCGGATCTGACGCAGCTCATGATCACCCCGACCGCGGACGGCGCGCCGTTCATCTCGCCCGACCTCGGCGCGGCTGCCAGCGTTCAGAAGAGCGGCTACGAAATCGACATGGATCCGGGATCCGATGGCGCTGCCAACACCGCTGCGTCGTGCAGTGTCGCCAACGGTGGCCCGGACGTGGGCGACCTGACCAGCTCCTACTACGCCAAGGCCGACCCGGTCACGGCGAACTCCACCGGCACGCGCTTCTTCTGGACCAACACGCTGGGCACGATTTACTTCGACGCCGTGACCATCGCCGACACCGTTGGCAACAGCGCGCCGACCCAGGCGACCGTCGCCGTCCTTCAGTAACACAGTTTTCGGCATCGACGAGAGGTGCGGCACGTCGCCGCACCTCTCGCGCTGTACAGGTACAATCCCACCATGACTTCGGAGCCAACCGGCCTCAGTCCTGCGCGACTCGGCTGGTTCACGGGAGCCTCGGCGCTCGGCCTGGCGGCGTCGTCCGCCTCGACGTGGGTGCACTACCAGATCCTGAACGATCCCACTTACGCGAGTTTCTGCGACGTCAACGAGTCGTTCAGCTGCACGGTTGCCTACACCAGCCAGTTCGGCTCGGTGGCGGGCGTGCCGATGGCGTTGTTCGGGGTGATTTTCTTCGCGTTCACTCTGCTGCTGGTGGCGATGTGCGCGCGATCGTCGGCTGCCGTCAACCTGCCCGGCTACCTGTTCGCGGCATCAACGGTCGGCCTGGCGGTGGTCTTGTATCTTGGGTACGCGTCGTTCTTCATTTTGAAGACGCTGTGCGTGCTGTGCCTGACGACGTATGTGGCCGTCGTTGGGTTGTTTATCACTGCAGGAACCGCCACCGGGACTCCCATGACGAATCTCCCCAGCCGTGCGCTACGTGACCTTCAACTCGTGTTCCGGACTCCCGCGGCGCTTGGCGCGATGGTCCTGTTCTTCGCCGCTTCCGTCACTGGCGTCATCACACTGCGCGAGCCCGTTACTTCCGCAGCCGAACTGGCGCCGGGCGAGGCGGAGCAGCAGCCGGCCGCGCCTGCGCCCTCGGCCGCGCAGATGAAGCAGCTCGAGGACTACCTCGCCGCGCAACCGCGCAGGCCGGTGATTGCGCCGAGTGACGGTGCGGCGATCGTCATCATCAAGTTCAACGACTACCAGTGTCCTGGTTGCGGCCAGACCTATCGCGACTACAAGCCGGTGCTGGCGAAGTGGGCCAAGCAGCAGCCTGGCAAGGTGAAGTTCATCTCCAAGGACTACCCGCTCGAGCGCGAGTGCAACCAGTTCGTTGGCCAGGACCTGCATCTCGGCGCGTGTGAAGCGGCGGTGGCTGTGCGACTGGCGCGGGAGAAGGGCCGCGGCGAACAGATGGAAGATTGGCTCTTCGCCAACCAGCCGGCGATGAATCCCGACACGGTGAAGAAGGCCGCCGCGTCCATTGGTGGCGTCACCGACTTTGATAAGCGCTATGCGGCGACGCTGGAACTGGTCAAAGCCGACATTGCCCAGGGCTCGTCGTTGAAGATCGGCGGCACGCCGACGTTCTTCCTCAACGGCATGCAGCTGCCGGGCCTTCGCGCCGAGTTCTTCGACGCCGCGATTGCGTGGGAACTGAAGCGAGTATCGGGCGGCAAATAGGGCAGCATGTCGGCCGCGATCGAAACGGAAGGACTCACCAAGGATTTCCTGGTTGGCTTCTGGCGGCCGCGGCCCTATCGCGCCCTCGATGCGTTGACGCTGTCGGTCGAGCCCGGTGAAGTCTTCGGCTTCCTGGGCCCGAACGGCGCGGGCAAGAGCACCACGCTCAAGCTGCTGATGCAGCTGATTTATCCCACGAGTGGATCCGCCCGCATTCTCGGCAAGCCGGTCGGCGATCTGGGTGTGCGCAAGCGCATCAGCTTTCTCGCCGAGAACCCATACTTCTACGACCATATGACCGCCGAAGAAGTGCTCGCGTACTTTGCGAGGCTCTTTGGCTACCGCGGGGCCGAGGTCGGCTCGCGCGTCGCGCAAGTGCTGGATGAAGTGGGCATTGGCGCCGAACGCCGAATGCGGCTGCGCAGTTATTCGAAAGGCATGCTGCAGCGCGTCGGGCTGGCCCAGGCGATCATCAACGATCCCGAACTCGTGTTCCTTGATGAACCGATGTCCGGGCTTGATCCGATTGGCCGTCGGCAGGTCCGCGATTTGATCCTGCGATTGAAGCAGCGCGGCTGCACCGTGTTCTTCAGCTCCCACATCCTCTCGGACGCAGAGGCGCTGTGCAGTCGCGTGGCGATCATGGCCCAAGGCCGACTCGTGGCGAGCGGCGCGCTCGATGAGATCGTGGCCTTCGAGCTCAAGGGGTGGGAGCTCGTCGCGGCGAACGTATCGGAGACGCTGCGGTCCTCGTTGCAGGGGCAGGTGCGCTCGATCACGCCTCTGTCCGACGGCCACTACATGATCGAACTTCCCGCCGACGTCGCGCCTGAGCGAATACTTGTCGACCTCGCGGGCAGTGGCGCTCGCGTAATTTCACTGCATCCGGTCCGGGACACGCTGGAAGATGTGTTCATCCGGCAGGTCGGATCGGCGGCGCCGCGCAAGACAGGGATGTCCTGATCATGCGAGCGATCACACTCGTCGCCGGCGCCGTGTTTCGCGAGTCCGTGCGCGACCGCGTGCCGTACTCGATGGTGATGTTCGCCGTCCTGTTGATGGCCGCGTCCTACCTGATCAGCCAGCTGACCGCCGGCCAGGACATGAAGATCGTCAAGGATCTCGGCCTGGCGGCGCTGTCGATCTTCGGGTTGCTCATCGCCGTGTTCCTCGGCATCGGCCTCGTGTCGAAGGAAGTCGAACGCAAGAGCATCTTCGGCCTCCTCACCAAGCCGGTGTCGCGTTCACAGTTCATCCTTGGCAAGTACACGGGTCTCGTCGCCACGCTGATCATCAACCTGGGCGTGATGACGATCGCCTACTACGCGGTCCTCGCCTACATGCAGTACGTGTCTCCGCCGGCGGTTCGCGCCTCATGGCCGGCGCCAGCGATGGATCCGCGGTTGCTGGTTGCGGTGGTGTTGATCGTCGCTGAACTCGCGCTGGTGACCGCGATCGCCATGTTCTTCTCGACGTTCTCGAGCCCGCTGTTGGCGACGTTGTTGACGCTGGGATTGTGGCTGGCAGGGCACTTCAACGCCGATCTCAGGAACTTCGGTGCGGTCGTGGATTCCGCCCCGGTCGTGGCGGTCGCTCGCGGGTTGTATTACCTGCTCCCAAATCTCGCGCCGTTTGATGTGAAAGCCGAAGTCGTGCATGGCCTGCCGGTCAGCGCGCGCCATGTCCTGCTGACGCTGCTCTACGCCGCGATCTATTCAAGTGCCCTGCTGACCGCCGCAATTACGATCTTCAGGCGTCGAGACTTCAAGTGACGGGGACTGTCAAACAGGGCACGCGTCCGGGCATCGCGCCTCTCGCGGCGCTGATTGCGTTGCTGATGACGGCGTCGGTCAGCGTGCAGGTCGTGCGCGACCGTGGCTGGACACCGTATCAGCCTGACAACCCGATGCTCTGGATCCAGTCAGGGCCGCTCTTGCAGCGTCTCGCGCTCGGGTTCGACAACCTGGTCTCGGACGTCTACTGGATTCGCGCCGTGGTTTATTACGGCGGCAAGCGTACGGCGGAAGGCCAGCAGTTGAATTTCGACCTGCTGTACCCGCTCCTGGACCTGGTGACCTCGCTCGATCCGCACTTCCGGGTTGCGTATCGGTTCGGCGCAATCTTCCTGACGGAGGCGTATCCGCGAGGCCCGGCCCGGCCCGATCTCGCGGTGCAACTGCTGCAGCGCGGCATCGACCGCGACGATGGGCGGTGGGAGTATTTCTACGACATCGGCTTCGTCTATTACTGGTCGCTGCAGGACTATCCCAGGGCCGCGGAATGGTTCCTCAAGGGGGCGGATCAGCCGAACGCGCCCGAGTGGCTGCGGCCACTGGCGGCGACCACGCTTGCGTCTGGCGGCGATCGGGCGACGGCGCGCTACCTCTGGACCCAACTGCTGAATTCGGACATCTCTTACATCAAGTCGCAGGCCGAGCATCGGCTGTTGCAGCTTGACGCGATGGACACGATCGCCGAGCTGACGCCGATCTTGCAGCGATTTATCAATCGTGAGCGCCGCATTCCCCAGTCATGGCAGGAGCTGGCGTCAGCGGAGCGGTTGGCGCGTGTGCCGGCGGACCCCACCGGCGTGCCGTTTGTCTTCGATCCCAGAGTCGGCCACATCGAAGTGTCGCGGAAGTCGACGCTGTGGCCGCTGCCAGTCGACCCACGCCGGAACCGGGGTCCGCAATGATCGGGGAGGCCATGCCCATTGTCGGGCTTGCCGCGCTGTTTGGTGCTCTCATCGGCAGCTTTCTGAATGTCGTTATCTACCGGCTGCCGCTCGGGCAGTCCCTGGTCTCGCCGCCCTCTCGCTGCCGGAAGTGCGGCTACTCGCTGCGGTGGTTCGACAACATTCCGATCGCCAGCTGGGTGGCGCTGCGCGGACGCTGTCGCAAGTGCGGCGTGAGCGTGTCGTGGCAATACCCCGTCGTCGAACTGCTCACGGCGATGCTGTTTGCGTTGGTGGCGTGGACTACTCCAGTGGGTCCACTGCTGTTTGCCCGGCTGATTCTGGTCTGCATCCTGATCGCGCTGTTCGGGATCGATCTCGAACATCAGATCCTGCCGAACTCGATCACGTTGCCGGGGATCGTGATCGGATTGATCTTCAGCACGGTCGCCCCTCCGGGGATTCGTGACGCGATCATCGGCACGTTGCTCGGCGGCGGCATTCTCTACGGCATTGCGGCGGCCTACTACCTCTGGAGACGCGAAGAAGGCATGGGCATGGGCGACGTGAAGATGCTCGCCATGATCGGCGCGTTTCTTGGGTGGAAGGCCGTGCTCGTCGCGCTGGTGTTTGCGTCGTTCTCGGGAGCCCTCATCGGCGTCGCGATGATGTCGTTTCAGAAGGGCGGCATGAAGTACGCGTTGCCATTCGGCACGTTCCTCGCGATCGGCACGCTCGTGGCGATGTTTGTCGGTGAACCCTTCATCACCTGGTACGCGGGATTCTTCTAAATGGGTTCCACCCTCAACTTCGCGAGCGTGGGACTGATCGCAGTCTTGATCGCGATCATCATCCTGTTCATCGTCGTCACGATGAAGGCGATCAAGGTCGCGAGCGGTCGCGGTGGTGCGCGCCGGGAGTCCGGCGGGGAGAGCGCCATGCTGTCGATGGCGCTGCAGGAAGCGATGATCAAGCTGAAGACGCAGGAGCGCGCGATGGCGGCGCGCGCCGAAGCGTCGGAAGCGCTTGCTGATCAGATCGTCAAAGGCCTGACCTCGGGCCTGGTCGTCGTCAATCGCGCCGGCACGGTCGACGCCATCAATCCGGCGGCCCGCCGCATTCTCGGGCTCGGCGAAGGCGGAGCAGGGAAGCCGTTTCGCGAAGCCTTGACGTCGGCGTCGGCGCTGTCGGACTTGATCGACGAGGCGCTTCATGGCTCATCGCCGATCGTGCGCCGTACCATCACCATCAGCGGCGATCGCCCGCGTCATCTCGGCGTGACGGTGTCGCCGATCATCAGCGGTGAAGGAGAGTTGCAGGCCTCGGTCTGCCTGTTCACGGACCTGACCGCCGTGGTCGAACTCGAAGAGCAGTTGCGGCTGAAGGAAGCGTTGGCGCGACTTGGAGAGCTCACTGCCGGCCTCGCGCACGAGTTCCGCAACGGCCTCGCGACGATCCACGGCTACGGGCGTCTGCTCGATCCGCAGACGTTGCCCGAGCAGGCGCGGACCTGCGTCGAAGGCATCCGTGCTGAAACGATTTCTCTCGGTGAAGTGGTCACCAATTTCCTGCGCTTCGCCAGGCCCGAGCAGCTCACGCTGGCGCCGGTCGACCTGAAAGCGGTTGTCACGCGGGCGATTGACGATGTGCCAGGCGCCGCTGCGGCCGTGACGCTCGAGGGCAATTTTCCGGTCGTGAACGGGGACGATGTGCTCTTGCGGCGAGCCTTTGGCAATTTGTTTCGCAACAGCCTCGAGGCGTGCGAAGGAAGCGGGATGCCGCCCAGCATCTACGTTCGCGGCGACCAGACGCACGATGCCGCGCAAGTCGTGATCGAGGACAATGGCCCCGGCTTCACTCCCGACTACCTGGGCAAGTTGTTTCAGCCGTTCGCGACCACGAAGGCCAACGGGACTGGCTTGGGTCTCGCGATCGTCCAGAAGGTGATCGTCTCGCACAATGGTTTGATCACCGCTACGAACCGGCCCGAAGGCGGCGCGCACTTTCGCATTCGCCTGCCTCTGATCGCGTCCTAACGACCACTCGCAGTAATTGCCGCCAGGCATTCCTGTGACGATCGCAGGAACTGCGCCCGGCAGGTCTCGTGCCAACGAGGTCGCATCGAAACTCGCCGAAACTCGCACGCCAACCGTGAAATGCGCCAGGGCCGTGCGATTGCACATGGCAACGCCATGGCTCCTCCATCTACCGCCCGTGGGTTCACGCTGTTCGAGACTCTCATCGCCACCGGGATCCTGATCACGGCTCTCGCTGGTGTTGCCCAGCTGTTCGTGCTTGGTAGTCAGCTTGCGCGAAAGAGCACGTCATCGGGAATTGCCCTGCTTGCGACGCAGAACAAGCTCGAAGAACTACAGGGATTGGCGTTTGGCTACGACTCGTATGGCGCGTCCGAAACCGATCCGCATCTGGCGCCGACGCCTGGCCACACGCTCAACGAGGACACGCCGCCGTATCTGGACTGGCTCGACTCCGCAGGTGAGATTCAGCAGAGCGACGCAGGCGCCGCGTTCGTCAGGCGATGGCGAATCGCCAGGCTCGACGCGCAGGTTCCTGATGCGATCACCATCGAGGTGTGCGTCTTCCCGGCCCGGGCCGGCGCGCGAGAAACGGCCGCTGCCGACGCGTGTTTGTCGACGCTGCGAACGAGGCAGCCATGAACAGGGATCGGGGATCAGGGATCAGCTGGCAGGGGCAGCAGGGATTCACGCTGATTGAGCTGCTGATCGCATTGGGCCTCTCGCTCGCCATCAGCGGAGCCATTGCCGCACTCGCGTCGCCGGCCCGAATGGCGTTTGAACGAGTGCCGGGCGAACTGGACGTTCAGCAACGAGGCCGCGCAGCCCTCGACACAATTGCGCAGGCGGTGCGTGCGGCAGGGAAGGACGTGGCTGCCGCGCAGGCGCTGGGCGCAATGGCCGATCTCTTTCCAGCGATCACGTTATCGGACCCTGACGACTCAGGTGAGCGGTTTCATTCGCTCACCGCGATTGTTCCGGTCACCGATCCCGCCCAGGGCGTCCTCGAAAGCGCGCAGACGTCGTCCAGTGCGCCGATGACGCTGGCGATTGGCGCCTGCCCCAACGTGAAAGACGTGTGTGGATTCGCGGCCGGCGCCGCTGCCGTTGTCGCGGATGCCAGTGGCCACTTCGACGTGTTCGTCGTGGCGTCGACCAGTCCTGGCGCCAGGCGGCTGGTGCCGGATCGAGCGCTGTCGCGCGCCTACGGCGCAGGGGCCGTCGTGGTGGAGATTGATGAGAGCACCTTCCGGCTCGACGAGCAGCCCGATGGGTCGTACTCGCTGATGCGTGTGACGGCGGCCGGCGCTGTGCAACCCGTGGTCGATTTTCTCTCCTCGCTCACTTTCGCTCTTGCACACCAGCAACTCGAGGTCGCGCTGACCGTGACGACGCCAGCGCAGGACTCGGTGGCGAGCCGGGGCTTCAAGACTTCGATTCGACTGAGGAACGGGCCATGACCTCCAGCGAAGCTACCGGACAGCGAGGCATTGCGCTGATCATGGTCATCCTCGTCACGACGTTCCTCTCGGCGCTGGGCATCGGGTTGATGCTCGCCATCTTCATGGATCGGCTTGCGAGCGGCAACCTGTCTGGGTCGGTGGCCATGCTCTTCGCCGCTGATGCCGGGATCGAATTGGCCGCGCGCGATCTCGCGCTGGCGGCGAGCTGGAACGACGTGCTCGCCGGCGCGGAGCAGGGCAGCTTCACCGATGGAGGCGCGGCCGGCGTGCGCGGAATTCCCGGCGGCGGCGCCGTTGATCTCACGGCAGCGACCAACCAGCTCAATTGCGGCAAGGCCAGCACATGTACGAACGCTCAGATGAACGCGAACTCCCGCGAGCGGCCCTGGGGCGTGAACAATCCCCGGTGGCGACTGTATGCCTTTGGGCCGATGGACCAGTTCGCCGGCCTCATGCGGCCCGCCGCTTGCTACCTCATCGTCTGGGTTGCGGATGATGCGCGGGAAGCAGACGGGAATCCTGCGATGGACGCGGCAGGCAGTGCCGATCCAGGCCACGGAATTGTAAGGGTGCGTGCAGAAGCGTACGGTGTCGCGGGTTCGCGGAGGGCCATTGAAGCTGAGCTGGCACGGGTTTGCCCCGACGGTGCAGGTCAGCCATGCCTGCCCGGCATTCGTGTGCAATCCTGGCAGGAACTGCGTCAGGCGGTTCCTTGATTTGTCTGTGACCGAGTCGTACGATCTGCACAGGGGAAGTCGGTTCCAGCCGATAAGAACATCATGAAACGGGTCTTTGCCATCACCGCGCTTATGGCGCTCGGGGTCGCGGCGCTTGTCGCCGCACAGACCGCCGTGTCGACTGGCACGCGGCCGCTGGCGGACGTGGCCAAGGACGAAGAGGCACGGCGCAAGAGCGTGCGCAAGCCGGCCAAGACCTACACCAACACCGATCTGCGTCCCGATTACGTACGGGCCGTCCCTCCGCCGCCGTCGGCCGCGACCACGGCGGGGGCCAACGCTACGCCTGCCAACGCGACACCGGCAAACGCCACCCCTGCGACCGCGACCGACAAGCCGGCGCCGGCACAGGACCAGGCCTATTGGTCCGGCCGCATGAAGGAGGCGCGCGCGCAGCTCGATCGCTCGCAGATCTTTGCCGACTCATTGCAGAGCCGCATCAATGCGCTGCGGACCGAATACGTGAACCGGGACGATCCCGCGCAGCGCAGCAAGATCGAAACGGATCGCAATACCGCGCTCGCCGAATTCGAGAAGGTCAAGAAAGAAATCGAGACGCAGACCAAGGCGATCAAGGCCATTGAAGACGAAGCGCGCCGCGCCGGTGTCCCGGCCGGCTGGCTGCGGCAGTGAATTCGCCGTCGATCTTACTCGTCGAAGACAAGGACTCCCTTCGCGCGATGCTCAAGCTCGCGCTGGAGTCGCAAGGGCACCAGGTGATCGAGGCTCGCGACGAGCCGGAGGCGGTGGCGGCCCTCAAGGAATCCCAACCCGCACTGGTCCTTTCCGATCTGCGCCTGCCGAAGGGTGATGGCATGGGCGTGCTGCGCGCCGTCAAGGAACTCGATTCCGAGCTGCCGGTAATCGTGATGACGGCGCACGGCAGCATCCAGGATGCCGTCGAGGCCATGAGGCAGGGCGCGCTCGATTTTCTCGCCAAGCCCGTTGATCCGGATCACCTCATCCTGCTCGTGTCACGCGCGCTCGAGCAGCGGCGCCTGCTGTCTGACTATCGCTTGCTGAAGGAAGAGGCCGCGGCCCGGCGCGGCGGCCCGAACATCATCGGCGATTCACCCGCGCTGCGGCAGGTGATGGCGGCGATCGACCGCGCGGCTGGAACGGATACGACGGTGCTGCTGGAAGGCGAGAGCGGCACCGGAAAAGAGTTGTGCGCGCGGGCGGTGCATAACAACAGCGCGCGTTCGCACGGACCATTTGTGGCGATCAACTGCGCGGCGATTCCTGAGAATCTGCTCGAAGCGGAGTTGTTCGGCTTTGAGCGCGGCGCCTTCACGGGCGCGACGCAGCGCAAGATCGGCAAGTTCGAAATGGCGCAGCGCGGCACGATCTTCCTCGACGAGATCGGCGAGATGCCGCTGGCGTTGCAGGCGAAGATGCTGCGCGCCATCGAGACCAAGCGCATCGAGCGGCTTGGCGGCGGTGCCTCGATCGCCGTCGACGTTCGCATTGTCGCGGCCACCAACCGGATGCTGCGGCAGGCTGTTGCGGCCCGCCAGTTCCGCGAAGATCTGTATTTCCGCTTGTCGGTGTTCCCGGTGACGATTCCGCCGCTGCGGGAACGCAAGGACGACATCCCCAAGCTCGCTCACCACTTCGTGGAGCGCGTCGCGAGGGACGTCGGCAAGAAGGTGACGCTGTCGCCCGAAGCCCTGTCGATGCTGGTTGAGCACGCCTGGCCCGGCAACGTTCGCGAACTGCAAAACGCGATCGAACGGGCCGTGATCCTTGCTGAAGGCGATCGGTTACAGCCGAAGCACCTTAACCTCGCGCCGCCGATGGCGATGACGGCGACCGATCCGTGGGACCTGCTGGATTGGTCAGGGTCGCTCGGCGAAGTGTCTGCGCGATTCCTGAACGAGGCCGAACGGCGGAAGATCATCCAGGCCTTGAAGCAGGCCAACGGCGACAAGGGCCGGGCCGCCGATCTGCTGCAGGTGAACTTCAAGGCGCTGGCCGCGAAGATGCGGCAGCACGGGATCGACTAAGCGCGCAGGCCGATCTTCCTGACGGCCGCCTTGATTTCCTTCTCGGTCACATCCGTCAGTTCTACCGTCTTGCCGCGCTCGGCGGCGGCGACGAAGTGCAGCGTGCCCGCGACGATCTTCTTGTCGCGGCCGATTGCCGCGTAGACTTCCTTCGCCGACAGGTCCGCCACCGACGGCAGCGGGCCGAGGTGCGCGATGAGCGTTTCCACTTCTTTCAGCAGCGCCTTCGGGGTGACGCCGCGCGCGACGCCGATATTGAGCGCTGCCAGGATGCCGTAGCCGACGGCCTCGCCATGGCGGAACTGCTTGTACTTGGTCACCGCTTCAAGCGCATGGCCCACGGTGTGACCGAAGTTGAGGATGCGCCGCAGCCCTGATTCGCGCTCGTCAGCGGAGACCACTTCCGCCTTGATCCTGCACGAGGCGGACACCAGCGGGGTGACCGCTGCGCCGTCACGATTGAAGATCGCCGTGACGGAATCGCGAATGCGATCCAGCAGATCCGGCTGGCGGATGACGCCGTACTTGATCACCTCATACAGGCCGGCACGGAACTCACGGCGGGGCAGCGTCTGCAGGACGAACGGATCGGCGACGACCAGGCTCGGCGCGTGAAACGATCCGATCAGGTTCTTGCCGAGCGGATGATTCACGCCGGTCTTGCCGCCGATCGCACTGTCGACCTGCGCCAGCAGCGTCGTTGGGACGTGCACGACGGGAATGCCGCGCAGGTAGGTCGCGGCCGAGAAGCCGACCAGGTCACCGATCACGCCGCCGCCAACGGCGATGATCGTGGTTGAGCGATCGGCCTTGGCCTTGACGAGCGCGTCGAGGACACGGGCGACGGTGTTCAGGTTCTTGTAGCGCTCACCGTCCTCGACGAGGATCGGGGTGCGTTCGGCGCCGCAGTGGCGGAACAGCGGACCGTGGAACTGCCACACGCGATGGCTCGAGACGAGGATGCGCCTCGGTCCGAGTTTGAGCGCGTCGAGCTCGTGCCCCAGCGTCTTGATCGAATCGTGGCCGATGATGACGGGATAGGAGCCCGCAGCGGCCTTCACCGTCACTCGGGTCTGTGACATGCGAATGGTAGGATACCATTCGGTGCTGCGCCGCACGGATTTCCTGATCATTGGCAGCGGTATCGCCGGTCTTCGCGCTGCTGCCGATCTGGCGCTGGCCGGTGATGTGCTGGTTCTCACCAAGGCCGATCCCACCGAGAGCAACACGGGTTACGCCCAGGGCGGCATCGCCGCGGCCGTGGGTGAAGGCGATACGCCTGCGCAACACGCGGCCGACACGGTCGCGGCCGGCGACGGACTCTGCATCGACGCGGCTGTCGACGTCTTGGTCGAGGACGGCGTTCGCTACGTCGAGGAGCTCGTGGCCTGGGGCGCGGAATTTGAGCGCGACGTGCACGGGCGACTCGCGCTTGGCCGCGAGGGCGCACACGGCCGCCGGCGCGTGCTGCATGCCGCCGACGCGACCGGCCGCGAGATTGGCCGCGCGCTCTGGCACCGTGTCGCCGAGCAGGCGCGCGTGCGCGTCGAGCGCAACGCGCGCGTGCATGAATTGATCGTGCGCAACGGCCGCTGCGTCGGCGCGCGCGTCACCAACGAATCAGGTGTCCACGAGGTCCACGCGGCCGCGGTGCTGCTCGCCACCGGCGGCGCCGGACAGATCTACCGGGAAACCACCAATCCCTCGATCGCCACCGGCGACGGCGTCATGCTCGCGTGGTTTGCGGGCGCGCGCGTCACAGACCTGGAGTTCGTGCAGTTTCATCCCACCGCGCTCGATGTGCCTGGCGCGCCTCGCTTCCTGCTATCCGAAGCGCTGAGAGGCGAAGGCGCGGAGCTGCTCAACGCGCAGGGTGAGCGCTTCATGACACGCTACGAGCCGCAGGGGGAACTGGCCTCCCGCGATCTCGTGTCCCGCGCCATGGTTCGCGAACAGCAACGGACCAAGGCGCCCGTGTACCTTTCGATGGCCAAGCACGACCCCGAGTGGACACGTGCGCGATTCCCGACGATCGCCGAGGCGTGCCGCTCGGTCGGACTCGACCTCGGGACCGATCGCATCCCGGTTGGTCCGGCCGCGCACTATGTGATGGGTGGCGTCGAGACTGATCTTTGGGGCCGGACGACCTTGCTGGGCCTCTATGCGGCCGGCGAGGTTGCCTGCACGGGCGTTCACGGCGCCAACCGCCTGGCGAGCAACTCGCTGCTGGAAGGCCTGGTCTTCGGCGCCCGCGCGGCCCAGGCCATGCTGCTACCTGGCGAAAACATCGCCCCCTTCTCACTTCTTGCTACCCCAGTGTCGCATTTGGGGTCAGGCCCCATTCGGGCGGTGCGACGTTTGGGGGCAGGTCCCAATGAAGCGGATGTGCGGGGGCTGATGTGGAATTCGGTGGGGCTGTGGCGCGAGGAGGCATTGCTGGCCACGGCCTTCGAGGCGCTGGACGAGTGGTACGCCGCCCTTGGAGACGATCGAGGCCGGGTGGCCGCACTGGTCACCGTCGGCCGATTGATGGCGCGTGCCGCCTTGCGGCGCGAGGAAACGCGCGGCAGTCATGCCCGGTCCGACTTTCCGTCGCGAGATGACGTAAAATTTAGGATTCACCTCGGCGACTCACGAGACTTCTGATAGCGGGACTCGGATTTCGGATTACTTACACATTGAATATGGCTGGAAAACAGGAAGACGCGTTCGTTACTGAGATCACCAAGCAGTCGGTCGATTTCTCGAAGTGGTATATCGACGTGGTCCGCAAGGCGGAACTTGCCGACTACTCGCCGGTGAAGGGCTTCATGGTGATCCGGCCGTACGGCTACGCCATGTGGGAGCACCTGCAACGCGAGCTCGATACCCGCATCAAGGCCACCGGCCACGTCAACGCGTACTTCCCGCTGCTGATTCCCGAAAGCCTGTTGCTCAAAGAGAAAGAGCATGTCGAGGGCTTCGCGCCGCAGGTGGCCTGGGTCACCAAGGGTGGCGACGAGGACCTGGCCGAGAAGCTGATCATTCGCCCGACGTCGGAAACGATCATCGGCGTCATGTACCAGAAGTGGATCCAGTCGTGGCGCGACCTGCCGTTGCTGATCAACCAGTGGGCCAACGTCGTACGCTGGGAGAAGGTCACGCGTCCGTTCCTGCGCACCACCGAATTCCTCTGGCAGGAAGGCCACACCGCGCACGAGACCGCCGAAGAAGCGCAGGAAGAGACGATGAAGATCCTCGCGCTCTACAAGGACGTCTGCGAAAACGTCCTCGCCGTTCCGGTCATTGACGGTCAGAAGAGTGAGAGCGAAAAGTTCGCCGGGGCGTCGAAAACCTACTCGATCGAAGCGCTGATGGGCGATGGTCGCGCCTTGCAGGCCGGCACCTCCCACAACCTCGGTCAGAATTTCGCCAAGGCTTTTGAGATCCAGTTCCAGGGCCGCGACAAGACGGTGCAGTACGCATGGACGACGTCGTGGGGCGTGACGACGCGCCTGATCGGCGCCGTGATCATGACGCACGGTGACGACAGCGGCTTGATCCTGCCGCCGAAGATCGCGCCGTACCAGGTGGTGATCGTGCCGATCCCGCGCGGCAACTGGAAAGAGACCGTGCTGCCGAAGTGCGAGGAGATCCGCGACCAACTCTCGGCCGCGGGCATCCGCGTGAAGCTGGATGCGGATGAAAGCCAGACGCCCGGCTGGAAGTTCGCCGAGTACGAGATGCGCGGCGTGCCGCTGCGCCTCGAGATCGGGCCGAAGGACATCGAAAAGAACGCGGTCTTTGCCGCCCGTCGCGACACGCGCAGCAAGGCGTCGATGCCGATGGACGGCCTCGCCGATGCGATCACGGCGATGCTCGACGAGATTCAGCAGGCGCTGCTCGATCGCGCGAAGAAGTTCCGCGACGACCACACCTCGCGCACCGATTCGTACGACGAGTTCAAGTCGACGATGGAAGGACGCCCGGGGTTCGTGATTTCACCCTGGTGCGGCGACGCCAAGTGCGAGGCGGACATCAAGACCGAAACGCAGGCGACCATTCGCAACATCCCGAAGGGATACGAACAGGCGCCGGGCAAGCCCTGCATCAAGTGCGGCAAGCCGGCGACGGTGTCGGCCTGGTTTGCGAAGGCGTATTAAGCCGGGAGGCTGCCAATGGCACGTTATGTAGACGGGTTTCTGCTCGCGGTTCCGAAGAAAAAGATCGCGGCGTACAAAGCGCTCGCCAGCAAAGCCGGCAAGGTCTGGCGCGAACACGGCGCCCTCGAATTCGTCGAGACGGTGATCGACGAAGTTCCGAACGGCATGGGCAGGGCCTTTCCGCAGGTGGCGAAGGTCAAGCCGGGCGAAGTGGTCGTGTTCTCGTGGATCACGTACAAGTCCAAAGCGCATCGCAACGCCGTCAACAAGAAGGTGATGGCCGACCCCAGGTTGCAGGGACCTGACGACATGCCGTTCGATCACAAGCGGATGTCGTGGGGTGGCTTCACGGTCCTCGTCGATCTCTGATGCCGAAGCAGGCCGCGGGCATCCTCCTGTATCGCCGCCTTTCGACTTCGGCCGGGGCCGGCGGCCACGAGACGCTCGAGGTGCTGCTTGCGCACCCCGGCGGGCCCTTATGGGCTCGCAAGGATGATGGCGCGTGGACCCTTCCCAAAGGCCAATTCACCGACAGCGAAGCGCCCCTCGATGCTGCCAAGCGCGAATTTGAGGAGGAGATGGGTTCCAAGCCCACCGGAGACTTTCAGCCGCTCGGCACTCTCAAGCAACCCAGCGGCAAGATCATCCACGCCTGGGCCGCGGAATCGGATTTCGACGTCACCACGGTGAAGAGCAATCTGTTCTCGATGGAGTGGCCGCCGAAGTCTGGACGGATGGGGGAGTTTCCTGAGATCGATCGCGCGGAGTGGTTTTCAATCGAAGAAGCGCGGGTGAAAATATTAAAGGGCCAGTCGCCGTTTCTTGATCGGCTCCTGGCCCTTCTTTGATCTCGGATTTCAGATCGAGCGGATTTCGGATTTCCCCTACTGCAATCTGATGGTCAGTGCGGCGCGGCGGTTCAGCCGGCGCGTCTCTTCGCGGCTGTTGTCGTGCTTCGGGCGCTCTTCACCGTAGCTCACTGTCTGCACGCGGCTGGCGTCGATGCCGCGGCTCGTCAGGTAGTCGCGCACCGCAGCCGAGCGGCGCTCACCGAGGGCCAGGTTGTATTCGGTCGTGCCGATGTTGCAGGTATGGCCTTCAACCGTGAAGCGGAGGTTGGCGTCATCCTGCATCGCCTTTACCGCTTCGTCGAGGATGCGAGTCGCTTCCGCGCGCAGCGAGTAACGGTCGAATTCGAAGTGCACGTCCTCGAAGGTCATCTGGCGCTTGGGCGCCGGCGCAATCACCTGCACGGTCACCGTGTCGGTCGCGGTCAGGCCCTTGCCGTCGTCAACCGTGATGGTCAGCGGCACTGCGCCGATCTGGCCGGGCGCCGTCCACGGCGTCTGGCGATCGTTGGCGTTGCCGAACGAACCGGTCGGGCTGGTCCAGCGGTAGCGGAGCGTGTCGCCGTCCGGATCCTGTGCGTCGGCCGATGCGGTCAGCTGACGGCCGATTTCAACCGTGCAAGGTTCGCAGCGCGCCTTCACTGTCGGCGCCCGGTTGGGCGGCATGGCGGGCGTTGTCGGGGCCGTCGGGTTCACCGTGACCGCGGGCGGCCCGTAGTTCTTCACGCCGGCCGGGTGATATCCGAAACGCAGTTGCAGGCCGAGGCGATCGAAGTCGCTGTCTTCCGACACCGTGAAGTCACGGCGATGCAGGAAGTACGATGCGGTGTAGCTCACGCCGGCGCCGACGTAGATGCCGTTGCTGGCGTTGAACTGGAATCCACCGAAGATGTCGCGGGTCGCGTCCGGATCCCATTCGCTCGGCATGCCCGGCGGAACGGGGCTGCCGCTGAAGGTCTGAGACTGGTCGAAGAGCGCCTCGCCGTACATCTCGGCGATCATGCGGAACTTCGTGCGGCTCGGGAACGCGCCGCCGATGCCCCACTTGAAGCCGGGGGTCAGGTTGTAGCCATCAGGCTGGCCGCGGAGCTTCACGCCGGCGTTGGCGGTGAGCTCGAGCTTCTGTGCGAATTCACGCGAGCCGATCAGGTCGAACTGGAAGTCGGGCTTGCGCGTGCCCAGGCCGTCTTCGCGGCTGGCCATGGGCAGCTTGGCCATCACGCGAACAGCAGTGGCGACACCGTTGCCGGCGGCCTGCGACGTGATGTTGAACTTGGCGCCAACCCATGCGTCGCCGAGGCCGGTGCTCCAGCCCTTCTGGATCAGGTAATCCTGAGGTTGGCCGTTCTTCGCGACAGGCACGAGGTCCGCGTCGATACGGCGATACGAGAAGGCACCGAAAATTTCAATGCGATCGGTCGCGCCGAACGCGAACATCGGGCCGATGTCGGTGATGTCGCTAAAACCCTCGCTGCGATCGGCGTTCACGAGCTGGATGCCGCCGCTCCACTTGCCCTTCGGGAGCGTTTCGCCAAGGGAGGTGAACCAGATGCCCGTATCGCCGACGGTGCTGCTGCCGGCGGGCCGGCTATCCTGGGCCCACACAAGATTTGTACAGACCAAACTCAGCGTTAGGCCAATCGCCAAATGGCGAAGGATTTTCATACAGAGAGTGTAGAGCCGGAATTACCCGAAGTCAAACTAACCGGAGGGGTTAGCCGGATTTACTCGTCCTGATCCGTTTTTTTGGATTTCCCAAAAAGCCACGCGACTGCAGTGCCTATCAGGTAGAGCCCGACCATTGGGCCTGCGACCAGGATCTGGGTCACCGGGTTTGCATCAGGTGTGATGACCGCGGCAAAGATGAAGATGAATAGCACGGCGTACTTGAAGTTCCGCGTCAGGAAGGATGCGGTGACAATCCCCAGCCGCGCGAGCACGAACATCACGACTGGCAACTGGAACGTCAGGCCGATTCCCAACATCAGCTTCACGTACATCCCGAATACCGGATCGATGCGCGGTGTGAACGAGATGAAGTCGTTGGAAAAGCCCGCGAAGAACGTCCACGCCGCAGGGAACACGAAGTAGTGCGAGAACGCGGCGCCGGCGATGAAGAGCGTCGATGAAAAGAGCACGAATGGAATCGCGAGCTTCTTTTCCTTCGCGTAGAGGCCTGGCGCAATGAACAGCCACACCTGCAACATGATGTACGGCGACGCGATCAGCACGCCGACCAGTGCCGCCATCTTCAGCATCAGCATGAAGGCTTCACTGGGTTCCGTGAAGATCAGCTTGCCGCCTGGGATGTCGGTCGTCAGTCGCTTGTAGATGAATTCTTCGACCCGCCCGATGAACGCGAACGCGATCATGAACCCGACGAACAGCGCGCCGACGGCGTGCGTGATGCGCTTGCGCAGCTCGTCGAGGTGCTCAAGGAACGTCATGCGGCCTTCGCCGACTGGCTCTTCCTCTTCACCAAATGGCGAGAAGCCGCCCTTCGCAGGGAGATTCTCCTCGTCGTTGCGGTTCTGACTCGGGAACGGAACTAGCGCCAAGGTGACTAGGATGCCTGAAGTGCCGACGGTGCCTACGAGCGCGCGACGGTCTGCGACGGCGGTTGGTTCTGATCGTTCTTGTCGAAGGCGGCGTCAGCCGTGTCCTGCTCGGCCTTCACCTTGGCGGCCGTTTCCTTCTGCTCCTCGATCTTGATCTCCTGCTCGAGGGTGTTCTGCAGATCGGTGGAGGCCTTCTTGAACTCGTTCAGGCTGCGGCCCAGGGACTTACCCAGCTCGGGGAGTTTGCGGGGGCCAAAAATGATGAGCGCAATCACCAGGATGATGATGAGCTCGGGCATGCCAATGGAACCAAACATATGATTGCTCCCTCAGACTGCTGGGACGGCCGAATTCCGGCCGAAAACGTCTAAGCCATTGAGTATAGCGCGGCTTCGCCCAGGGCGCTCAGCCGCGTTCACCGTGTCGTTTTCCCCGCCTCTGGCGGGGAGGTTTGTTACCATCACCTATGCGCAGCCGATCGACCGTTGCAGCCCTTCTGGCGATCCTGATTTCCGCCCTTGCCGGCGGGGTTTTCGGGAAAAGCGCCCTTGCCACCACTGAAACCGTCCCGAACCACTACAAGACGTTTACGGCGGCACTGACAGCCATCCAGACGCAGTACGCCGAACCGGTCGAATCCGACCGGATGGTCTACAGCGCGATCAACGGCATGCTCCAGACGCTCGATCCGCATTCGAGCTTCATGGATCCGCGGACCTATGCGCAGATGCGTGAACGCCAGGAAGGGCGGTACTACGGCCTCGGCCTCACCATTCAGTCCATCAACGACGACATCACCGCCGTCCGCGTGTTCGAAGGCTCGCCGGCGTTTCAAAACGGCATCCGCCGCGGTGACGTGATCGCGGAGGTCGAGGGCGTCAGCGCCAAGGGCTGGACGACGGAAGCGACCGTCAACAAGCTGAAGGGACCGAAGGGCACGTTCGTCAACATCGGCGTGCGGCGCAAGGGTTTTGAACGGATGCTCGAAATGCGCGTCATGCGCGATCAGGTGAGCATCCCGAGTTTGTCGGCCTCGTTCATGATCGACAAGGACACCGGCTACGTCGGCGTCACCGACTTCGCCGAGCACACCGATGAAGATCTCGGCACGGCCCTCGAGGCACTCACCAAGAAGGGCATGAAACGCCTGGTGCTCGACCTGCGCGGCAACCCCGGCGGGCAGCTTGATCAGGCCATTCGCATCACCAACCGTTTCGTGCCGAAGGGCTCGATGGTCGTCTACACCCGCGGCCGCGTGCCGAATTCGGATTCGGACTATCGCGCCACGGATACGCCGGACTACCTGACGATCCCGATGGTAACGCTCGTCAATCGCAACAGCGCGAGCGCCTCTGAAATCGTCTCCGGCGCGTTGCAGGACTACGATCGTTCGCTCGTCGTCGGTGAGACGACCTTCGGCAAGGCGCTGGTGCAGTCGGTGTATCGCGTGAGCGGCGGCGCAGGTCTCGCGTTGACCACGGCGCGTTACTACACGCCCAGCGGCCGGCTGATTCAGCGTCCGTGGGACGCGTCGTTCGACGACTACCAGATCTACACCTTCAAGGATCAGAAGGAGCGCGAGAAATCGCCCGATCAGTTGAAGTACACCTCGAGCGGCCGCAAGGTGTTCTCGGGCGGCGGCATCGAGCCCGATCTGCGCTTCGACGGTCCGGTTGAAGGCTTCAACCCGACGCGCTTCGGCCGCACGCTGCACGGCCGCGGTCTCTTTCTGTCTTACGCGGAGGCGTTCAGCGCCGAAGGCGACCCGCGTCCGGGTCACTCCGGCCCGTCACGCCGCCTGGTGCGTAACGGCTTCACCGTGGACGATGCGATGGTTGCGGACTTCAAGAAGTTCGTGGCGTCGAAGAACGTGAAGATCGAAGAGGACGCCTGGACGAAGGACGTGGAGTTCATCCGCGCGATGATTCGCTACGCGATCGACGAATCGGTCTTCGACATTGCGACCGCCAAGCAGCACCTGATTACGGCGGATCCACAGGCAAAATTCGCGATTTCCAAGTTCGCGGAAGCTGAGCAGTTGCTGACCCTGAAGAAGGCGCCGACCGCGAAGCAATAGGGCAAAGACCCGCCTTCGCCCCGCCCGGGGCTACGGCGGGCAAGCCCCCTAAATATTGGGGGTCTTTTGGTTCTTGCCACCATTCAGTGTGCTTGTTAGACTGACGGGCGTTTCCTCCCGCCTTGCCTAAGGCTGCGGCGTGGCAGGCTCCCAAAGTCCTAATAAATGCATCTCGAACGTCTAGAAATCTCAGGTTTTAAGTCCTTCTCGGATCGGTCCGAGCTGGCATTCGACCGTGGTGTCACCGCCATCGTCGGACCCAACGGCTGCGGCAAGAGCAACGTGGCCGACGCGCTGACGTGGGTACTTGGCGAGCAAAGCGCCAAGAGCCTTCGTGGCGACAAGATGGAGGATGTCATCTTCAATGGCTCCGATGCGCGCAAGCCCACCGGTGCTGCCGAAGTGCGTCTTCGTTTTGGCAACGTCATCGTGCCGCCCTCGCTCCAGAAAGAGCTCGGCGACGAACCCGCTCCGGTCAACGGCAACGGGCATCACACGGACGACGAAGAGCTGTTCCAGGCGGTCACTCGCGAAGTCGAGGTGACGCGTCGCCTGTTCCGGTCGGGTGAGAGCGAATACCTGATCGACGGGCAGACCTGCCGCCTGAAGGACATTCACGAACTGCTGATGGATACGGGCCTTGGCGCCAAGGCCTACGCGATCATCGAGCAGGGCAAGATCGGCATGATCCTCAGCTCGCGGCCGACGGATCGCCGTCAGCTGATCGAAGAAGCCGCTGGCATTACCAAGTACAAAGCGCGCCGGCGCGCCGCCGAGCTGAAGCTCGAGGCCGCGCAGCAGAACCTCACGCGCCTTGAAGACATCGTGTTCGAAATCGACAAGCAGCGCGGGTCGCTGAAGCGCCAGGCCGCGAAGGCCCGCCGCTATACGCGTCTGCGCGACGAGATGCGGCGCTGGGAAAAGGTGCTGTTTGCCCGCCGGTATCGCAGCCTGTCGGAGGCGATCGAAGCGGCGCGCACGCGCCTGAAAGAAGCGCGCGAAGGCGAAGCCGCGGCATCCGCGCGCCTTGCTGAAGTTGAAAACGATCTCGGACGCATTCGCATCGAGTTGGCATCGGCCGATTCGGCGGCGACGCAGGCCCGCGAGGCCGTGCACGCGCACGAACTCGAGATCAACCGCCGCCAGCAGCAGATCGCGCTCGATACGCAGCAGGCGGAAATGCTGCTCAAGCGCGCCGAGGAGCTCGAAGCCGAGCGCCAGCAGCTCGAGGCGCGCCGCGAGCCGGAGCGCATGGCCCTCGAAGGCCGTCGCCTGGCCGCGTCAGAAGCCGCGACCGCGCGGGACGAAGCGTCCGCATTGGCCGCTGCGGCTGCCGAAGAATACACGCGCGCGTGGATGGGCATTGAGGCCCTCGAGCAGGACGTCGAAAAGGCCCGCTCGGATGTCTACGCGATCCTCAACACCATCACCGCACTGACCGCGGCGCACGATTCGGCGGCGGCTCAGCGTGAGCGCGCGGTCGACACGCAGTCGCGCCTCGAGCTCGAGGCGCGCGAACTTGGCGCCGAGCTCGAACGCGCTCGTGCGCAGCGCATGGCCGCGGCGGAAGCGTTGCACCGGGCGCAGGAAAGTCTTGATTCCGCGCGCATGGCGAAGGCGGCGCGTGAATCCGAACTGGCGAGCGCCCGCGTTGAACATGAATGGCGTTCGCGCGACGTGCGCACGCGCGAGCACGACCTGGCCGGCATGTCGGCGCGTCTCCGTTCGCTCGAAGAAATCGATACGCATCGCAGCGGCTTTGCCGACGCGGCGCGCATGGTGCTCGTCAATGCCAATGGCAAGGTCGGGCAGATGGGCGCGGTGGCCGACTTCATCGAGGTCGAGCCGCGCTACGAGCGCGCGGTCGAAGCGTGCCTTGGCGACCTGCTGCAGCACATCCTGGTCGAGCGCCTCGAACACGTGTCCGCCGGCCTGAAGTTGATCCGCCAGGAGAACGCTGGCCGTTGCGGCTTCATCGTCGGCCGTCCCGATGGCGGGGCCACGATCTTCCACCCGAACGTTCCCACGAGCGTTGCTCAGGACGTTACGACGATCGTTGCGTCGAACGTGCCGGCGAACGTTGCGTCGAACGCTACCTCCGACGTTCCGAGCGGCGGTGTGTTCTCGACGTTCCGCACGATGTTCGGCGGCGCAGGCGACGGCGGCAGCAGCGGCAGCCTGCAGGCCACCCCGACTCCGACCCCGACGCCAGCATTCACGCCGGCGGCGACCCCGGAATTTGTCGTGCCTGCTGGCTCGGTCACGTTGGCGTCGGTCGTGCGTGTTGGCTGCCCCTTCCCGCAGGCGATCACCGCCGTGATGGGCGGCGCGCTGATCGCGGATTCATTTGAAGCGGCGTCGCGCATTGCGCCGACGGTGGAGTTCCCGGTCGTCACGCTCGAAGGTGACGTGTTCCGCGGCCGCCACATCGTCACCGGCGGCGACAAGGCGGAGTCGCGCGGCATTCTCGCGACCAAGCGCGAGATCAAGGAACTGCGCGAGAAGATCGCGGAGTCACGGTCGGAACTGGATCGCCTGATCGGCGAGACCGCCGGCTTCGAGCAGGCGATGGCGCATGCCACCGCGGCGATCGCCGGACTCAACGACGAGATTCATCGCCAGGAAAAGTCGATCGTTGGCGTGCAGGGGCAGGCCGAACGCGCGACGGACGACGAGTCACGGGTGCAGCAGCGCGCCGACCTGGTGCAGTCGGAAGTCAATCGCGCCAAGGAAGAGATCGCCGGCCTCGACGCGCGGCAGAACGAAGCGCGCGAATCGATCAACCGTCTCAACGAGCAAAAAGGCGAGTCCGAACTCACGCTGGCGGAAACGCAGCGCCGTCTCGGAGAGGCGCGTGACACCGCCGAAGAGCTGAGCGCCAAGGCTGGTGAGGCGCGCGCGAACCATGCGGCCCTCGTCGAACGCAGTTCCGCGGCCGTCGCCGAGGTGGCGCGGCTCGAAGAGCTTGCCGCCGACTTGGAGCGTCGCGTCGAAGGGGCGACCCGCGACATGGCGCTGATGCGCGAACAGCGCGAGCGCCTGCTGAACGCGATCGTCGACGGTCAGCGCCTGATGGACGAGGATGTCGCCAAGCTCGAAGGCTTGCGGCTGGAGATGATCGTCGCCGATGAACTCGCGGTCACGATCAAGCAGCAATCCGAGAAGCAGGAAGACGTCATTCGCGACGCCCGCCGCGCGGTTGACGCGTTGCGCGCGCTGGCCGCCGAAGTGGACGTGCAGCGGGCCACCGCCGAATCGGACCTGACGCACCTGGCGCAGCAGGCCATCGACTCGGTCAATGCGAGCCTCGACGAGATTCGCGATGAAGTCGCGGCGATGGAAGCGGCCGGACAGGTCCAGCCCGACGTGCGCGCCATTCGCGCCGCCGAGGCCGTCGATCCGGACGAGATCGAAGACGGCGTCGCTCCGGACGAAGGCCTGGAACTGGCTCAGCCGGTTGAATCGACCGAGCCGCCGGCGATGACCGCCGAAGAGGCGATCGCCGAACTGCGCGAGAAGATCGAGCGCATGGGGCCGGTCAACATGATGGCCATCGAGCAATCGAAGGAGCTCGAGGAGCGCCACCTGTTCCTGACGACGCAGCAGAAGGACCTGGTCGATTCGATCGCGCAGACCAACGAAGCGATCAGCAAGATCGACGAGACCACGCACGCGCGTTTCCGCGAAGCGTTCACCGCCATCAACGAGAACTTCCAGGGCATGTTCGCCACGTTGTTCGGCGGCGGCAAGGCCGGCATCATCCTGCTCGACGAGAACGATCCGCTCGAAAGCGGCATCGACATCGTGGCGCAGCCGCCCGGCAAGCGCCTGCAGAGCGTGATGCTGCTGTCAGGTGGAGAGAAGGCGCTCACCGCGATCGCGCTGATGTTCGGCATGTTCAAGTACCGGCCGAGCCCGTTCTGCCTGCTGGACGAAATCGACGCGCCGCTCGACGACGCCAACATCGGACGCTTCGTGGAAATGCTGCGTTCGATGATGGACAAGACCCAGTTCATCGTCATCACGCACAGCCGCAAGACGATGGAGATCGCCGACAAGCTCTACGGCGTGACGATGGAGGAGCCTGGGGTGTCCAAGCTCATCTCCATCCAGATGAACTAACTACTTCTTTTCGGCGATCCACCGGTCGACGCGCTTCTCCAGAATGGTGAGGGGAAGCGCGCCGCCACCGAGCACGGTGTCGTGGAAACCGCGAATATCGAACTTCGATCCGAGCGCGGTTTCGGCCTTCTTCCGAAGATCCTGAATCTTCAGCATGCCGATCTTGTAGCTCGTCGCCTGGCCGGGCAGCACGAGGTAGCGGCGAATCTCTGAGCGCGCCTGCGCTTCAGTGGTCGCCGAGTTCGCGAGGAAGTACTGGACGGCCTGTTCCTCAGACCAGCCCTTTGAGTGCATGCCGCTGTCAACAACGAGACGGATCGCGCGCCAGATCTCGGAACCGAGCCGGCCGAAGCGCGAATACGGATCCTGGTAGGTGCCAGGCATTTCACGCGCGAGCCATTCCGAGTAGAGGCCCCAGCCTTCCGAATATGCACCGAAGCCGGCCTGGCGACGGAACGTCGGCACGCTGGTGAGCTCCTGGGCGATCGCGATCTGCATGTGATGGCCCGGCAGGCCCTCGTGGTACGCGATCACCTCGAGCTCGTGCTTCGGCATCGCCTTCATGTCGAGCAAGTGCGCGTAATAGACGCCAGGACGCGAACCATCGGGCGTGCTGGGGAAGTAGTGCTGCGCGGCGCCGGCCTGCTCGCGGAACGCTTCGACGCGCTTTACGACGAGATCAGCCTTCGGGAGGATGCCGAAGTACTTCGGGAGCACCGCCTTGATCTTGTCGATCGCCGCGGTCGCGTCCTTGATGTAGGCGTCGCGCCCGGCGTCGGTGTTGGGGTAGTAGTAGCGCGGGTTGTCCTTACTGTCGCGCAGCTCAGCGAAGAACGCCTGCAGATCACCCTTGAAGCCGACTTCGGCGCGGATCGCTTCCATCTCGGCGCGCAGCCGCGCGACCTCGGCGAGGCCGGTCGCGTGGATCTGATCCGCCGTCATGTTCGTGGTGGTCATGTTGGCGAGCCGCTCGTTGTAGTACGCGGCGCCGTTCGGCAGCGCGTGCACGCCGGCGGCTTTCTCCGGAGCGAGCGCCTTGTCTTCGCGCTGCCATGCGATCAGCGTCTCGTATCCGGCCTTGAACGGACCCGTGAGCGCGGTGCGGACCTGCGCCAACATCGCCTTGGCGCGCGCATCGTCAATCGCGCCCTTTTTCTGCAGCGCGGCGATCTTCGCCTTGGCTTTCTGCAGCGCGGCGATCTTCGCCTTGGCGTCCGCCCATACGGCGCTGTCGGGGCCGGTCTCGGTGAAGGGCTGGCCGGTAATGATCTTGGTCGATTCGTCGATGACGAAGTCGTAGGCAAAGCGCGGGGGGCGCACGCCGGTCGTGGCGTTCTGTTTGGAGATCTCGATCAGCTGCCGCAAGGCCCGTCCGGTCTCGCCAATGCGGTTGATATACCCCTCCATGTCGGACACGTCGTCGACCCGGTGGAAGGCCACCAGCAGTTGCGGAAAGAACGAGTGAATCGCGCTCATCTGGTCGAAGACGTATGCGTTGGTGCGGAACCTCACCGCCGCTTCCGCCTGTTCGAGCTGATACAGCCAGATGTCCCATGACGTCTGCGCTTCAGGCGTCAGCTTCGCGTAGTCGAACGACTTGCGCATCTCAGCGGCGGCGGCACGTTGCCAGGCGAGCTGTTTGTCCTGCGCGGCGATCGACATGTCGTCGATCCCGCTGGCCTTCTGCCCGAGGAAGGTCTGTTGAATCGGGCTGAGGGCGAGCTGTTCCTTGAACTTGGCTTCGAACCAGGCGTTGATGCGCGCGGTCTCGTCGTTGGCCTGCCCCTGGGGCGTGACCACCTGGGTGAGGGAGAGCGCACAAATGACGAGCAAAAACGGCAATCGTGACATCCGCTCAATGTACCTTGGAACCCCGCCAGAACCGCGCCTTTGGAACCTTGGAACTTTTGGAACCCTTGGAACCCCCGATTCGTCTCTGACCTGTATGCGCAAATACCCGGTTCTCGCGGCGATTCTGGCGGTCGGGCTGGCCACGGCAGCCTGCGACATCAAGACCACGGCTAGCGGCGACTTTTCGTTCGACATAGCCGGCGGAAAGGCCGAAGAGACCTGGTCCCGGAGCTACAAGGTGGCCCCGGCGGGCCGTTTCGAACTGATTAACGTCAACGGGCGGATCACGGCTGAGCCGACCGACGGCGCCGAGGTGGTGGTCGAGGGTCGCAAGTCGGCCAAGGGTCGCTCTGACGAAGCCGCCAAGGAACTGCTGGCCAAGCTCGAGATTCGCGAAGAGATCGGCGACTCGACGGTCCGCGTCGAATCGCGCCCGCCGCGCCTCAACGGGTTCTCCGGCCACCAAATCGAATGGACCGTGAAGGTCCCCAAGGGTGTGGTCATCGACTTGCGCACCGTCAATGGCGGCGTGCGGCTGAATGACCTGGCCAACGAGATCCACGCCAAGACCACGAATGGCGGCATCAAAGGCGAGAACATCAACCCCAGCCTGATCGAGGCGTCGGCGGTCAACGGCGGCGTCGAGATCAACCTCGGCGCAGGCCTCGAGGCCTCGGATTCGATCGAGCTCGAAACCGTCAACGGCGGCGTGACGCTCGGACTCACTGCCGACAGCAAGGCGACCATCGCGGCCCGCTGCGTCAATGGCGGTGTCAACGTCGAAGACGTCGACATCACCAAGGACAGCGACGAAGGCTCAAACGACTACGAGCGGAAGCGACGCCTGAACGGAACGATGAATGGCGGCGGCGCCAAGGTGAACCTGAACACCACCAACGGCGGCATTCACCTCAATGGGGTGAAGGGGAAGACGACGACCAACTAGGCCGCCGGTCGAACAGGCCGACAGGCGAACAGCGCTTGAGTGCGTTCGCACTTCCTGTTGGCCCGTTTGCCTGTTAGCCTGTTGGCCTGTTGTGAACGAAGACAAGTCCACCAAATATCACCGCTTGCGCCGGCGCGCCGACCTCCTGGGGACGGCGATGGCCGGCGTTCTGCTGTTGGGGCTGTCGTTCGCCGGTGGCGGCCAGCGGTTGCGGGAACTTGCCGCTGCGGTTGCACAGTGGGTGCCCGGCGGATTTGAAGAAGCGATCACCGTTGCCCTGCTGACGGTCATGATCGTCCTGCTGCTGCAGATCGTCGAACTCCCTTTCGCATACTTCCAGGGCTACCAACTCGAACATCGCTACGGCCTCTCCACGCAGTCGCTGAGCCATTGGCTTGCGGATCACGCAAAGGGCGTCGTGCTTGGGATCGTGTTCGCGGTAGCTGGGACCGCGGTGGTGTTCACCGCGCTGCGCAATTGGGACGCGTCCTGGTGGTGGATTTCCGCGGCCGTGTTTGCGGTCGCGATGATCGGGCTGGCGCAGCTGGCGCCGGTGGTGCTGCTGCCGATCTTCTACAAGTTCAAGCCGCTCGAGCGCCCTGCGCTGGTCGAGCGTTTGCTTGCGCTCGCCACCCGGGCGCGGACGGACGTGGTTGGCGTGTTCGAATGGGTGCTGAGCGGCCACACCAAAAAGGCCAACGCGGCGCTGGCCGGCATGGGCAAGACGCGCCGGATCCTGTTGTCGGACACCCTGCTGACGGACTACTCCGAAGATGAAATCGAGGTGATCCTCGCGCACGAACTGGCGCACCACGTGCACCGCGATCTCTGGCGTGGCATCGCGCTGCAGGCGGCCAGCCTGGTCGCCGGCTTCTACCTGGCGGATGTGGTGCTGCGGTCCCTGGCGGACCCGCTGGAACTGCGCGGCATTGCTGATCCTGCGGCGTTGCCGATGTTGATGTTGATTGGCGGCGTCTGGTCGTTCATCAGCCTGCCGCTGGCCAACGCGATGTCCCGCGCGCAGGAGCGCGCGGCCGACCGCTACGCGCTGACCACGACCCGCAACGTCGACGCCTTCGTCACCGCGATGAAGCGGCTGTCGCAGCAGAATCTCGCGGAAGAATATCCCTCACCCCTCGTGCGGTGGCTGTTCTACTCGCATCCGCCGATCCGCGAACGGATTGATGCCGCGCGCAATTTTGCGCGCCAGCATCCGAATGCCTAGCGGCGATCTTCCGTCGTGGTTCCGACAGGCGCGAGTCGATCGGACTCCGAGCGGGGACCCACGTCCGGAAAGTGCTGGCGCCGGCAGTCCGGGCAGATGCCGTGAGTGAAGATCAGGCCCGCGCGCGCCCTGAAATAACTGACGATCTGTTCCCACGCCCCTGCCTCGGTGCGGATGTTCTTGCAGTAGGAACAGATCGGAATCAACTCGCGCAGTTGTGTCAGGTCCGCGGTTGCTGAGGCGGCGAGCATGCGCGCCGCCAGTTCTTTCTCCCACGTTTGTGCCAGCGTTTGCTCCAGCGTCACTCGCCGAATCACGAGCAGCGCGCCACCGACATTGAGCGATGCGACGATGAACACGTCGCTGGCGAGGTCGACCGCCGGCACGTCAACGCGAAGGACTCGGATTGCGGTGATGGCAACGCACAGTGCGAGCGGCGGGGCTATCTGCTTCCACGGCGTATTGGGTAGCAGCATGTACATCAGCGCCGGGGCAAGCAGGCGGCCGCGCAGGGGCACCGCTTCGCTGTCGGGCCGCAGGGCGGTGCTGGCCACCATGGTGCAGACAAACGCCACGCCGAACCAGAAGAACATCCGGCGTTGTGCCGCCAGGGTCGACGTTGAGCGAATCAGGAACAGTCCAGCGGCCGGTGCCAGAGCCGGGATCGCCCGCACCAGCAGCCGGCTGACCGGGGCGCCTTGAGCGATGTCGAGGGCCACGTAATAGGCCGGCGGCAGCAACAAGAGCCAGCAGAGCGACGTCACCATTCGCCGTTCCGCGCTCGCCTGGATGGTCTCCACGCCCGTCACTTCAGCCTGCTCCACACCATCGCTATCGCGCGAGCCGCACCATCTGGTCGAACGCCGGATCGGTCTGGTCTCCGATCGCACGCTTGGCGATGTATTCGCCGATCACCGGGCCGTGCTTGAAGCCGTGGCCTGAGCCGCCGCCGGCAATCAGGACGTTCTCGAAGTCCGGGTGGCGATCGATGATGAAGTGCTCGTCCGCGGTGTTTTCGAGCTGGCAGACGCGCGTTTCGATGACCGGCTGATCCTTGAGCGCGGGGAACCGGAGCGCCAGGTACGCGCGTGCCCGCCGTACTTCGTGCGGCGTGACGATACGTTCGTCGGTATCAGGATCGAAGGATGCCGCGCCGGTCGTCGTGCACACCTTGAAGCCACGCTCGTCGATGTTCGCAAAGCCGTAGCAGCGGTCCTCCGAGTAGTTCGGGAAATTCGGGAAGCTGAAACGGGTATCGCCGGCGGGCGTACCAAAATACAGCACGTCTCGACCGGGCACCTGGATCTTGTTGCCGAGCACTGCCGGGAACAGGCGAGGGAGCCAGGGGCCGCAGGCGAACACGAACTGCTCGGCCGCGACACGTTCGCCCCCGGTCACCTCGACATCGAGCAGCCGTCTGCCTTGTGCCCGACCAGGTGTCGCTCGTGCGACCGTCACCGTGCCGCCTTTGCGCTTGAACGCCGCGGCGACGGCGAGGATGGCCTGCTTGGCTCGCAGGACGCTGGCGCCGGGTTCGAACAGACCGACGCCGACACCCTCGGGATTCATTTGCGGGTATCGCTTGCGAAGATCGTCCTGTGACATTGCCTCGGTGGCGACGCCAAGCTTGGCGAGGGTTGCCTGGGTCGCCCGCAATCCTGGCGTCCAGTCAGGTGCCAGCTGCAGCCGGCCCGTCTGCATCATCAGCGGGACGCCAAACTCCTCCTGGCGCGCGCGCCAGGCTGTGAAGGCACGCAGCGCCGAGCGCGAGTAGAGCTCGCGGTCGCCATAGCCGCACCGGATCTGCCTGGTTTCATCGCCAGAGGTGGCGCGCGAGTTCCCCGGGCCATACGCATCGAGCAACGTGACGCGGTGACCCATTTCCCGGAGGTGCAGCGCCGTCCAGGCACCAAACGCGCCGCCGCCAACCACCACGACCGCCGCCCTGGGCGTGCCCTGGGCCGCGAGCCGATTCGTGCTGAGTCCCAGTGCCGACGCCCCGACGGGCAGGCCGGTGGCCTTGATGAACGTGCGTCTATCCACAAAATCCTGCTTTCCGGAAACCGACGGGGGCCACTGCAACGCAGAGTTTACACTTCCCGGCGTGCGCGGCTGCCGCAACCTGCGGCATGCTACCCTGCGGAGAGGACATTCATGCTGCCGAGAAAGAAAATGTGGGTTATTGGACTTGGAGCGTGGGCCTTGATCATGAGCATCACGGGTTCGGCACAGTACTCCAAAAAAACCCTGGTCGCGCACCGTGGAGCATCGGCGTACGCGCCGGAACACACGCTGGCCTCCTATAAGCTGGCGATCGAGATGGGCGCCGATTACGTGGAGCAGGACCTGGCGGTCACCAAGGACGGCGTCCTGATCTGCCTGCACGATGCCAGCCTCGAGCGCACCACCAACGTCGAGGAGTTGTTCCCGTCGCGCGTGACCACGCAGACCATTGAAGGCAAGACGCGCCGGGCGTGGCTCGCCAACGATTTCACGCTGGCCGAGATCAAGACGCTCGATGCGGGGTCGTGGTTCGACAAGAAGTTCGCCGGCGAAAAGATCCCAACGTTCGATGAAGCGGTCGCCCTGGTCAAAGGCAAGGCCGGATTGTTTCCGGAGCTGAAGACCCCCGAGATCTACGCCGGCCGCAACGTTGATTTCGAAAAACTTGTCGAGACCGCGCTCGACAAGCACGGCCTGCGCGGACCCAAGGCCGATCCGAAGACGCCGATCATCCTGCAGACGTTTGGCCAGGAGTCCGCCCGCAAGCTGGCGCACATCAAGATCGGCGTGCCGGTCGTCCTGCTGCTGGGGAATGACACCGGCTTCAAGACTGCTGATCAGCTCAAGGCCTGGAAGGGCATTGTGCAGGGCTTCGGCCCCGCGAAGAACATCGTGTTTCAGAATCCCGCGTTCGTCACGTGGGCGCACGACAACGGCATGACCGTGACCCCGTACACGTTCAGGGCGTCCGATCCGGGCAAGTCGGGCTTTCGCGATGTCAACGAGGAGATGGCGCACTTCCTCTACCGCCTGAACGTCGATGCGGTGTTCACCGACAATCCGGACAAGTTTCCTAGAAGGTAGCAAGTAGCAAGTAGCAAGAAACGCCGAGAGGTTTTCTTGATACCTGCTACTTGATTCTTGCTACTTCGCCCGTACGGTCAGCGTGCCGCGCATGTCCTTGCAGCCGGGGTCCTTGGTGAGATTGCAGTAGAACGGAAACGAGCCAGGCTGGTCGGCGCGGAACTCGAACGTGATCGACGTCTTTCCCGGTACCCGCTTGGCGATTCGGTACGCATCAATCGCGAAACCGATCGGCACATCTTCGCTGCGCAGGACGATCTTTACCAGGTCGTCCTGCGAGACGTCGAGCTTGTTGGGTGTGAAGACGTGATCCTTCGCGACGATGGTGAATTCGCGACGGTTCTGCGCGGGCTCTTGAACGAAGCCCGAAGAGAAGGCCACCACGAAGCTCACGAAGAGCACGAAGCCGATGTTGCTTCGTGTGCTTCGTGTTCTTCGTGGCGGCATCAGTGCATTGTATTACCGGCGTGGGCCGCGGTCACGGCGCGGGCCGCGATCGCCGCGCGGCCGGTCGCCGCCGTCGCCTGACGGGGCGCCTTCCGGAGCGCCTTCGCCGCCGGCGTTCTCGCTGCCGGCCGGCGGTGCGCCGCCTTCTTCCGGCGTAATCAGCGCCTTCCGCGACAAGCGGATCTTGCCGGTCGGGTCGATGTTGATCACCTTCACCAGCACCTGCTGGCCTTCCTTCAGCTCGTCGCGCACGTCCTTGACGCGGTAGTGCGCGATTTCCGAGACGTGGAGGAGACCGTCCGTACCGGCCATGATTTCGACGAACGCGCCGAAGTCGGTGATGCGCTGCACCTTGCCGAGGTAGGTCTTGTTCAGCTCGGCGGTGGCGGTGAGTTCCTGGATCATGCCGATCGCCTTGTTGGCGGCGGCTTCATCGGACGAGGCGACGTTGACGTGACCGTCATCCTCGACGTCGATCTTGACGCCCGTCTTCTCGATGATGCTGCGGATCATCTTGCCGCCGGGGCCGATGACGTCGCGGATCTTGTCGACGGGGATCTTGATGGTGATGATGCGCGGCGCGTAGGCCGACATGTTCGAGCGGTGCGTGGCGAGTGACGCCAGCATCTTGTCCAGGATGTGCAGGCGGCCTGCCTTGGCCTGGGCGAGCGCATCGCGCATGACCTGCGCCGAGACGCCGCTGATCTTGATGTCCATCTGCAACGCCGTGATGCCGTTGGCGGTGCCGGCGACCTTGAAGTCCATGTCGCCGTAGTGGTCTTCGGCGCCCGCGATGTCCGAGAGGACCGCGTACTTGCCGGTCGCTTCGTCCATGATCAGGCCCATCGCCACGCCGGCGACCGGTGACTTGATCGGCACGCCGGCATCCATCATCGCCAGTGAGCCGCCGCACACCGACGCCATTGACGAGCTGCCGTTCGACTCGAGAATGTCCGAGACGATGCGGATGGTGTAGGCGAAGTCGGTTTCGGCGGGAATCATCGGTGCCAGCGCGCGTTCGGCGAGCGCGCCGTGGCCGATTTCACGACGGCCGGGGCCGCGCATCGGCTTCACTTCACCAACCGAGAACGGCGGGAAGTTGTAGTGCAGCATGAAGCGCTTCCACAGCTCGCCGTCGACCTGTTCGATCTTCTGCTGGTCGTCGGCGGTGCCGAGCGTCGCGGTCACGAGCGCCTGCGTCTCGCCGCGCGTGAACACCGTCGAACCGTGGACGCGGGGCAGCACGCTGTTCTCGATCGTGATCTGGCGGATCTCGTCGAACTTGCGGCCGTCCTGGCGGATGTTCTTGCCGAGCACTTCCTCACGCAGCGCGCGTTCCTGCATCGCGTGGAAGAGGCCCTTGGCTTCGAGCTTGTTGGCGGCAAACGCTTCCGGCAGGCCGGCGAGCATTTCCTTCTCGACCTTCGCCACCGTCGCGTAGTTCACCAGCTTGCCCTTGATGCGCATCGCATCGGCGAGCGCGCCGAAGTACTGATCGACGTAGGCCTTGAGCCCGGCGTTTTCCTTCTGCTCAGGCTTGGCGAGCTTGGTGCGGCCCGCTTCCTTGGCCAGGGCGTCGATGCCTTCGACCAGCTGCTTGATGGCGCCGTGCGCCGTCTCGAGCGCGGTGACGGCTTCGTCTTCGGTCACTTCGTTGGCGCCCGCTTCGACCATCACGATGCCGTCCCTGGTGCCGGCCACCACGAGATCGAGCTTGCTCTGCTTGCGCTGCGGGAACGTCGGATTGACGACGAACTGGCCATCGACGAGCCCGACGCGCACCGCGGCGACGGTCTTCTCAACCGGCATCTCCGAGAGCGCCAGCGCCGCGCCGGCGCCGGTCAGGGCGAGCACGTCGGAGTCGTTTTCGGTGTCGGCCGACAGCACGAACGCGATGACCTGCGTCTCGTAGGCCCAGCCGCCGGGGAACAGCGGACGGATCGGACGATCGATCAAGCGGCTGGTCAGCGTTTCCTTCTCGGTCGCCTTGCCTTCGCGCTTGAAGAAGCCGCCGGGGATGCGTCCCGACGCGTAGGTGTATTCACGGTAGTCCACCGTGAGCGGAAGGAAGTCGATTCCCTCGCGCGGGCTGGACGAGTGGCACGCGGTGACGAGCACCATGGTGTCGCCCATGCGGACGACCACCGAGCCATCGGCCTGCTTGGCCAGACGTCCCGTCTCAATGGAGATGGTCTGGCTGCCGAAAGTTAGATCTTTCTTATGCATAACGGGCCTGCTATCTGCTGAGCGACGCGGTTACTTGCGGATACCGAGGCGCTTGATCACCTCAGCGTAACGATCGGCGTCCTTGCTCTTCAGGTAGTCGAGCAGCCGACGGCGCTGGCCAACGAGCTTGAGCAGCCCGCGGCGCGAATGGTGATCCTTGCCGTGCGACTTGAAGTGCTCGGTGAGGTAATTGATGCGTTCGCTGAGGATGGCGATCTGGACTTCCGGTGAACCGGTATCTTTGTCGTGCGTCTTGAAATCGCCGATGAGGGCGGTCTTCTTGTCTTTCGTGAGTGCCACGTTCCTAACCTCCACGTACGGCCGAGTACCCGAACAATTCGGACTACCAAGCCGCCGTATATGGCGATTTTGAGATCGCCTGTAACCTCAATATGTTACCTCAGAAAGGCCGGCAGCCCAGCAGGCCATCAGGCCAGCAACACGACCCACCCGTGCAGGTTTCCGGCGGTCTTGGCCGGCCTGGCCAAGCCGACCAGGTCGCCATCAGGGGCCAGCAGCCTGACGATCGGCGGCAAGACGGACAAGGGCGCGACCAGGTCCGCCGGGCCCATTTCCACGCCGTTCTTCAGTCTTTCGAGCTGGATCGCGGACCGTAACGTGACCGACGGCAGTTCCTTCAATAGTTCACGGAATGGCACGATCCGGGCCGCCAGCGACTCGCGCGGGTCCTGGAGGAGTTCGACCAGCGGCACGGCCCGGTCGAGTCCGAACTCGCCAGATCGCGTGCGCCTGAGCGCCGTCAGCACCGCCCCACAGCCCAGGGTCTCGCCAAGGTCGTGCACGAGCGAGCGGACGTAGAACCCTGCAGAGACCTGCATTTCAAGGCGGGCGGATTCGCCGTCGAAGGCGATCACCTGCAGGCGGCTGACGTGCACCGACACGGCTTTCGGTCTCTGCGGGGCGGCCGCGGGCGCCTCGGCCGAGGCGTTCTTCCGCTTCTGCTTGCGCGCGATGTCGTACGAGCGCTCGCCGTCGATGCTCTTGGCGGAATACGCCGGCGGGGTCTGTTCGAACGTGCCCTGGAATTTCGAGATCGCCGCATCCAGCGCTTCGCGACCGGGGCGTCGATCGGAGGTGTGCGTGACGGAGCCGAGCGCGTCGTACGTATCGGTGGCGCGTCCGAACGCGATGGTCGCTTCGTAGGTCTTGTCGCTCGCCGTCAGGAACTGCGCGACCCGCGTGGCGCGGCCTACCACCAGCGGCAACACGCCGGTCGCCATCGGATCGAGGGTGCCGGTGTGGCCGATGCGTGATTCACCGAGGACGCGGCGCGCGAACTTCACCACGTCGTGCGAGGTCGGACCCTCGGTCTTGTCGATGACGAGAACACCATCTGGACACCGGAAGCCGGGAGCCGGGAGCCGGGAATTCACTGACGGCGGGCCAGCAGCAATCGATAGAACTGCAATTCCGCGATCGAGTCTTCAATATCAGCGAGCGCGCGATGCGTTTCCTGCTTGGCCGGCGGCTGCTGATCCGGGTACCAGTGCTTCGCCATCAGCTTGATCGAGCTGACGTCGACGATCCGGTAGTGCAGGTATTTCTCGATCGACGGCATGTAGCGGCTGATGAAGCGCTTGTCCTGCCACACCGAGTTGCCGCACAGCGGCGCGGTGTTCTTGGCGCAATGTTTCTTGATGAAATTCAGCGTCTTCCGCTCCGCTTCCGCGAGCGAGACCCCTTCGGTCTTGGCGCGGTCGAGCAGGCCGCTCCTGGTATGCGCGCGGCGTGGCCACGCGTCCATCTTCCTGAGCGCCGAGGGCGTCGGCTTGATTGCGAGATCCGGCCCGCGGTCGATGATGTTGAGGTCGAAGTCAGTGACGATGGTGGCGATTTCGATCAGCGTGTGACGATCGGGGTCGAGTCCCGTCATCTCGCAATCGATCCAGACCATCAGGTCTTCACGCTTCATCGTCTGTTTTTCGCGCCGCGTCTTCGGCGTGGATCTCGTGGATGATTTCCTCGACGCGCTGCTGCGCCGCCACCGACTCGTCGTAGATGAACTTGACCTCGGGCGAGCGCCGCAGCGACAGGCGCTCGGCGAGCAGGTGACGGACGAAGCCGGTGGCGCGTTCCAGCCCCTGCTGCGTCTTCTTGCGCTCGTCGGCGTTGCCCAGGATGGTCCAGTAGATCCGCGCCAGCGACAGGTCGCCGGTGACTTTGGTGCGGGTGACGGTGACGAGGCCCACGCGTGGATCGCGGACCTCGGTCGCCAGCATCTGGCTGACTTCTTCGCGCACCTGTTCTTGAATGCGCTCGACTCGGTGGGTTAAAGCCATGAAAGTTAAAAGTTGAGAGTTAAAAGTTAAAAGCCTTTTAACTTTTAACCTTTAACTATTCATTGTCCTACGCCGGCTGCGCGACGCGTTCCATCTGGAACACCTCGATCACGTCGCCGACCTTGATGTCGTTGAATCCCTGCAAGCCGAGACCGCACTCGAAGCCCGCCTTCACCTCGGACACATCGTCCTTGAAGCGCTTGAGCGAGGCGAGCTTGCCTTCCCACACCACGACGTTGTCGCGGAGCAGGCGGGCCTGGGCGTCGCCCTTGCGGGTGATCGTGCCGTCGGTGACCATGCAACCGGCGATCGTGCCGAGCTTCGGCACCTTGAACGTTTCGCGGACCTGCGCGACGCCGATGCGCTGTTCCTTGAAGGTCGGCTCGAGCAGTCCGGCCATCGCCTTCTTGATCTCGTCGGTCACGTGATAGATGACCGTGTGATGGCGGATGTCGACCTTTTCGCGTTCGGCGACGTCGGCGGCATTGCGATCCGGACGGACGTTGAAGCCGATGATGATCGCGTTCGACGCGGTGGCGAGCAGCACGTCGCTTTCGTTGATCGCGCCGACCGCCGAGTGAATGATCTTGATGCGCGTCTTGTCGTCCGACAGCTTGGCCAGCGTATCGGCCAGCACTTCGGCCGAACCCTGCACGTCCGCCTTGATGATGAGCGGCAGGTCCTTGGCGCCGTCGGCAGACAACTGCGCCTGCAGCGATTCGAGCGTCAGGCGTGAGCCCCTCGCGGCGTGCGCCTTGTCCTTGGCCTGGCCCTGGCGGAACGTCGAGATCTGGCGTGCCTTGGCGGCATCAGCGACCTGCTGGAAGCTGTCGCCGGGCGAGGGCAGTGACTCGAGGCCGAGCAGTTCGACCGGCGTGGACGGGCCGGCGAGCTTGAGGTTACGGCCGCGATCGTCGATCAGCGCGCGCACCTTGCCGACCACGGGACCGGCGATCACGTTGTCACCGACGCGCAGCGTGCCGTCCTGGATGAGGACGGTGGCCACGGGACCGCGACCCTTGTCGAGTTTCGTTTCGATGACCGTGCCGATCGCGCTGCGCTTCGGGTTGGCCTTGAGATCGTCGAGCTCGGTGACGAGCAGGATCATCTCGAGCAGCGTGTCGATGCCGGTCTTCTTCTTCGCCGACACTTCCACGAACACCGTCTGGCCGCCCCAGTCTTCCGGCATCAAGCCGAGATCGGTGAGCTGGCGCTTGACCGTTTCCGGATTCGCACCCGGCTTGTCGATCTTGTTCACGGCCACGATGATCTTCACGTTCGCGGCCTTGGCGTGATCGATCGCTTCCTTCGTCTGCGGCATGACGCCGTCATCCGCCGCGACGACCAGCACGACGACGTCGGTGATCTTCGCGCCGCGGGCGCGCATCATGGTGAACGCCGAGTGACCCGGCGTGTCGAGGAACACGATGCTCTTGCCGGTCTTCTCGCCGGCGCTGACGAGATAGGCGCCGATGTGCTGCGTGATGCCGCCGGCTTCACGTTCGGCGACGCGCGTCTCGCGAATCGAGTCGAGCAGCGTCGTCTTGCCGTGGTCGACGTGACCCATGATCGTGACGACCGGCCAGCGCGTGACCAAGTCCTTCGGATCGGCGGCCTTGTCGCTCTCGGCGATGATTTCCTGCTCGAAGCTGCGCGTCTCGATTTCGGCGCCGAAGTTGGCGGCCAGCGATTTCGCCGTGTCGAGGTCGATTGCCGAGTTGATGGTCATCATCATGCGGCGATCGAGCAGGGCCTTCAGGGCGTCCTTGACGCGCACTTCGAGGCGATCTGCCAGGTCCTTCACCGTCATGCCTTCGGAGAAGGTGATGGTGCGGGTAATCGGTGGCGGCGCCGCGGGCGCCGACTGCTGCGGACGCGGGTTCTGCAGCGCGTCGCGCTTCTGCGCCGGCTTCATGCCGCTGCTGGGACGGCCCTGCTGCGGACGGAAGCCCGGACGCTGCGGCATGCCCGGACGCTGCGGCATGCCGCCGGCCGGACGAACCGGCTGCGACGGCAACGGACGAGGACCCCCGAGCATCGCCGCGGTGTTGCTCTGCGGCGGACGCGCGCCATAGCGCGGTGGCTGACCGGCCGGACGCGCGAGGTTGCCCGTCGCGGCCTGGGGCGGACGATTCGATGGCGGCACGACACGCGGCGGCTGCGGCACAAGCTGGCGCTTGGGCTGCAGCGGCGGAGCGCTCGGCGGCGCCTTGCCGGGTTCTTCGACGCGCAGGCGAATGCTGGGCGGCACGAAACGGCCGGCGGCCTTCTCGCGTACGACTTCGGGCGCGGGTTCCACGGGTGGAGCCGGCGCGGCCGGCGCGGCGGCGACAGGAGCCGGCGCTTCAACTGGCGGCTCGGGCTCAACGACCGGGGCTGGTGCTTCAGCCACTGGCGCGGGCGGCGCTTCAACCACCGGCGGCGCGTCGACCTCTGGCGGCGGCGCGGGTGCTTCGACGGGCGCGGCGGCAACCGGTGCCTCCTCGACCTTCGGCGCATCCGGCTTCACGAGGGTCGGCTTCTTGATCAGCCGCGGAGGTCCGAGAGTCGGAGCAGCAGGCTTCGGCGGCTCGGGCGCGGCCGCGGCAGCACCCTTCTTGCCGGGCGCGGCCTTCGCCTTGGGCTTGACCGCTTGCTCGGAGAACATGTCGCCCTTGGGAAGGGTGATGCCCTTCTGTTTCGCCAATCGCTCGACGAACTGGCGCGCGACGATCTCCTCGAGCGTGCTTGACGCGCTCTTGAGCTCGATGCCGTGGTTCTTCTTCAACAGCTCCAGCACGTCAGCGCTGGTGATGTCGAGAAGCTCAGCGACTTTGTAAACCCGAACAGTGGACAAACTGGATACCTTTTCAGGCCAACAGGCGGCCCCGCCTTCGCCGAGGCTTCGGCGGGGCAGGCAGGCTGCGGGCCAACAGCAAAAACCGTACTATTGCTTCTCTTCGCCTTCGGCCGCGGGCTCGCTCTCGGGCTCGGTGTTCGCGGCCTCGAGCGCGCCAAACTGCGCTTCCACTTCCTTGCGCTTCTCTTCTTCGCTCTTGATGTCGATGCGCCAGCCGGTCAGCTTCGCCGCCAGGCGGACGTTCTGGCCCTTCTTGCCGATCGCGAGCGACAACTGGCTGTCCTCGACGACGACTTCCATGACCTTTTCCTTGTCATCGACGATCGTCACGCGCTGCACCTTCGCGGGGCTGAGCGCGTTCATCACGAACTGCACCGGGTCATCCGAGTAGTCGACGATGTCGATCTTCTCGCCGCGCAGCTCGCGGATGATGGCCTGCACGCGCGTGCCCTTCATGCCGACGCACGCGCCCACCGGGTCGACATCGCGCTCGCGCGAGTAGACCGCGACCTTGGCACGATCGCCGGCTTCACGCACCGCGCCGCGGATCATCACGGTGCCGTCGTAGATTTCCGGGACTTCCTGCTCGAACAACTTGATCAACAAGGCCGGATCGGTGCGCGACAGCACGATCTGCGGTCCCTTGGCGCTCTTGCCGACGGTGCGGATCACGGCGCGGACGCGATCGCCCTGCGCGTAGCTTTCGGCACGCGACTGTTCCTTGCGCGGCAGGATCGCCTCGACGCGGCCGACCTCGACGATGATGTCGCCCTGCTCGAAGCGCTTGACCAGGCCGTTCATGACCTCGCCGACGCGCTGGTTGTATTCGGCGAACACGTTCTCGCGCTCGGCCTCGCGGACCTTCTGGAAGATCACCTGCTTGGCGGTCTGCGCGGCAATGCGGCCGAGCACGTCGGTGCGCTTCGGAAATTCGATCTGGTAGCCGACTTCGACCTCGGCGTCCTCGCCGTAGATTTCCTTCGCCTCAGCGATCGAGATTTCCTTGCCGGGGGCCGTGACTTCCTCGACGATCGTCTTCACCGCGAACAGTTCGATTTGACCGTTCTCGGGATTGAATTTCGCCTTCAGTTCTTCGTCGCCCTTGTAAAACTTGCGCGACGCCGTGAGCACGGCCTCTTCCATCGCCTGGATGACGACGTCCGGCTCGATGCCTTTTTCCTTGGCGAGCGCCTCGATCGTCTGCATTAGCGGATTGCTAGTTGTAGCCATAACCTCTTCAACGAAGTCTACGGAACCGCGACAACGGAGCGGTTCCCACGAACGTTAGAACTCGATGTCCAAGCGCGCCCGCGAGATCAACCGGAGCGGCAGCTTCATCAGCTTCTTGCCCTCCGACTCGAACAGCACGTCCTCGCCGTCGACACCCTTGAGGCGGCCGGCAAACGCCGTCTGGCGCTGCACCGGTTCCGACGTCACGATCTTTGCCCATCGTCCGGCGAACCGCCGGTAGTCATCGGCGTTGCGCAACGGACGATCCAGGCCAGGCGACGACACCTCGAAGGTGTATTCACCCGGCATTACGTCTTCAACGTCGAGCAGCGTGCCGAGATCTTCCGCGACCCGCGCGCAATCCTCGATGCTGACGCTTTCTTCAGGCGTCGCCGACGGCCCGGGCCGATCAACGAACACCCGCAACACCAGCTGGCCGCCTTCCCGCTTCAGCTCGACATCGAAGATGTCCAGTCCGTAACTGGAAGCGACCCGGGTCGCCAGCTCCTTGACTCGCTCGAGAGCCGACAAGAAACCCCCATAAAAACAAAAAGTGGGCTGAATTACAGGCCCACTCTGGTTACCCAGACTAGATACCGACCCCATAGTCTAGCATGGTCGGCCGGGCTCAACGCTGGGCTGGGGGCGGCTGCGGCCGGTCCTGTCGCAGCGGCCAAACGGTCTGCCCGAGCAGGTCCGCCGGGACCGGATCGCCCGCTATCCCATACTCCTCCGGCCACTTGCCGGCCGGCTCGTACGCCGTGCCAAACATCCGGTCGATCCACGGCAGGTGCACGGCAAAGTTCTTATCGACCGCCTCCCGGCCCTTGGCGTGATGCCAATGGTGGAACCGGGGTGTCACCAGCACCGGCTCGAGGCGTGTCAGGTCAAAGCGCACGTTGGCATGGATGAAGACCGCGTGAAACGACACGAACACGAGGTACGCGGCCACGGCGCGCTGGTCGAAGCCCACCGCGAACAACGGGAAGACCACCACGGCGCGCGTCACGATGACATCGAGGATGTGCAGCCGCGACCCCGCAAGCCAGTCCATGTCGAGGCTCGAGTGGTGGATGGCGTGGAAGCGCCACAGCATCGGCACCACGTGAAAGGCGCGGTGAATGAAGTATTCAGCGAAGTCCGCGCACAGCAGCACGGCGAGGAACTGCAGGACCAAAGGGAGGGACGCGATCGCCTCGCGCCAGCCCTGGCCGTCGAGCGCCGTGAACGCCGCCTGCGCCGGCGCCAGGATCAGGAAGGTCGTAACCTGCACGAACAGGTGGCTCACCAGGAAGTACAGCGTGTCGGTCGTCCAGCCACGCCGGAAAGTGCTCTGCGCTGGACGCAGTGGCCACAGCCGCTCCATGGGCACGAAGAGGATCGCCAGCAGCAACACGTTCAACGCGAACCAGTCCAGCCCAAGTGACGGCGCGCCGGTGCTCGACACGGTGAAGTCAATGCCACTGCCGCCGAGAATCGACGCCGTCGACGCGAGGGCCATGCCGAGCAGGCCCAAGACCTTGCGGCGACGCAGTGCGGTCGAGATCATCCCAAGCACGAACGCCAGCACGATTACTGATTGCAGGATCGCGCGCGCCCAGGCGAGCGGCAGCCGTGCCCGGACGTCTGGCGTGGTCAGGTAATCAGGGAACAGGAAACACGCGACGCCGGCCAGCGCCAGCGTGCCACAGAAGACGGCGGCCGCGCCGCTCCACCAGCCCGATCCGAAGCCAGTAGGCTCGCTGTCGTCGAAGGCCTGCTTGAACGCTCGATCGAGATCGCTCATGAAGGCTGGCGGATCTAGAGCGGTCGCGCCACCAGATCGTACGCTTCTGCGCCGACGATCTCCACGTCGATGAAGGCCCCCTTGGCGAAGGCCGACGGATCGCAGTCCGTCAAGTACACGACCGGGTCAATCTCGGGTGCCTGGCCGGGGAGACGTCCTTGCAGCACGAGCTCGTGCTCAGACGACGCGCCATCGATCACCATGCGGATCTTCTCGCCGAGGCGCGCTTGTTGCCGCGCGGTCACGATCTCTTTCTGGCGAGCCATCAAGCGTTCCTGGCGCTTCTTCTTCGTCGCCGCCGGCACATCGTCCTGGAGTTCGTGCGCCGATGTGCCTTCTTCGTGCGAGTAGGTGAACACGCCGACGTGGTCGAACCCGATCTCCGAGATGAACGCTTCGAGCTCGGCGAAATCCTCGGCGGTTTCGCCAGGGTAGCCGACGATGAACGTGGTGCGGAGGGCGACGTTTGGAATGCGCGCGCGAATGTTCTCGAGCAGGCGCACGTACGACTTGCGCGTGCCGGGCCGCTTCATCCGCTTCAACACCGCATCGGAGGCGTGCTGCAACGGCAGGTCGATGTACTTCACGACCTTGTCGAGATCCGCGATCGCATCGATAACGTCAGACGTGATGGTCGTCGGGTAGAGATACAGCAGGCGAATCCACTCGATGCCCGCGACGTCGTTCAATGCGCGTAGTAACGTCGGCAGTGCGCCGCGCTCGCCGCGATCGATGCCGTAGAACGTGGAGTCCTGCGAGATGAGCAGCAGTTCCTTCACGCCTTGCGCCGCGAGCTGATGCGCTTCCTTGACGATCGACTCCACGGAGCGGCTGCGATAGTGCCCGCGCATCTTCGGGATGATGCAGAACGCGCACTTGTAGTCGCAGCCTTCCGCGATCTTCACGTAAGCGTAGTGCCCGGGCGTGACGCGCTTGCGTGGCGTGTCGGCGTCGTAGATGTAGGTGGGAAGGTCGACGCCGAACACCGGCGGCTTGGTGTAGAACGGGACGGGAGTTCCGGTTCCCGGCTCCCGGTTCCCGGCCCCCTTCATGAACGTCGAGAGTCCTTCGACTTCACCGGTGCCGTAGATCGCGTCGATCTCCGGGATTTCTTTCCTGAGCTCGTCGCGATAGCGCTCGGCGAGGCAGCCGGTCACCACCAGCTTCCGCCCCGCGGCCTGCTTCTTCAGCTCCGCCATCTCGAGGATGGTGTCGATTGACTCGGTCTTCGCGCGATCGATGAACGCGCATGTATTCACCACCAGCACGTCGGCGTCCGACGCGTCGGCGGTGATTTCGTGACCGTCCTTCTCGGCCATGCCAAGCATGACCTCGGAGTCGACGAGATTCTTCGGACACCCTAGGGAGACAAACCCGATCTTCATGGGAACTTCCCAGTGTAGCAGGCCAATAGGCCAATAGGCCAATGGGCCAAGGCCGACGTCGGCTATGGATAGATACGGTAGAGCATGCGCGGATACGGAATCGTCTCGCGGACGTGTTCGAGGCCGCAGATCCAGCTGACGCAGCGCTCGATGCCCATGCCGAACCCGCCGTGCGGCACTGAGCCGAAGCGGCGCAGATCCAGGTACCACTCGAACGCTTCCTGCGGCAGGTCGTGTTCCTTGATGCGCTGGAGCAGCAAATCGAGATCGTCGAGACGCTGGCCGCCGCCGATAATCTCGCCGTAACCCTCGGGGGCGAGCACGTCGACGCACAGCGCCTTGTCCGGCTCGTTCGGATCCGGCTTCATGTAGAACGCCTTGATGGCCGCGGGGTAGTGCGTGACGCACACCGGGCGATCGAACTGCTCGGACAACACGGTCTCGTCAGTGCCGCCAAGATCGCCGCCGACCTGGAAGGGCAGGCCGTTGTCGAGGAGGATCTTCGCCGCCTCGTCGTAATGCAGCCTCGGGAACGGCGCCTTGATCGCTTCGAGCTTCGACGTGTTGCGCTCGAGCGTCTTCAGTTCCTTCTGCCGGCGATCGAGCACGCGCGCGACGACCGACGTGATCAGGCCTTCCGCCAGCGTGATCACGTCGTTGAGATCGGCATAGGCCATCTCGGGTTCGACCATCCAGAATTCGGTGAGGTGACGTCGCGTCTTGCTCTTCTCGGCGCGGAACGTCGGGCCGAACGCGTAGACCTTCCCGAGCGCCATGGCGTTGGCTTCGTTGTAGAGCTGCCCACTCTGCGTCAGGTAGGCCTTTGCGTCATCGAAGTATTCGACCGGAAACAGCGTGGTCGTGCCCTCGCACGCCGCCGGCGTGAAGATCGGCGTGTCGGCCAGGATAAAGCCCTGGTCGTTGAAGAAGTCGCGAACCGCGTTGATGATTTCGTGACGCACGCGCAGGATGGCGGTCTGGCGCTCGGCGCGAATCCACAGGTGGCGGCGATCCATCAGGTAGTCGACGCCGTGTTCCTTCGGGGTGATGGGGTAGTCGTGCGAGGCGTTGACGACCTCCAGGCCGCTCGCCACGATCTCGAAACCGCCGGCCTGCCGCGTGTCTTCCTTGACGAGGCCGGTGACGATGATCGCGCTTTCCTGGCTCAGGTGATCGGCGGTCGTGAAGGTGGCCTCATCGACGTCCTTCTTGCCCATGACCACCTGGATGAAGCCGGAGCCGTCCCGGACGGTCAGGAAGTGAATCTTGCCGCTCGATCGGCGGTTGTGCAGCCAGCCCTTGATGGTGACGGTCTTGCCGGCGTGCTCGCCGATCTTGTTGATGTAAGTCTGCATGTGAGGTCTTGAGTCCTGAGGTCGTAAGGTCGTGAACGCTAGTTCTCGTCCAACCCCATCATTTCATCACCGATGTGGAGCAGCGACTCGATTTTTTCGCGGGCCTTGGCGGCCTGTTCGAGCACCGGTTTCCGGTCCCTGGCTGGTGCCAGTTCGAACATCCAGGCGCCGTCGTATCCGACCTTCTGGAAGGCCAGCGTGGTCGCGTCCCAATCGATGATGCCCTTCCCCGGTATCAGGTGATCGTCGGTGCGCCCGCGATTGTCGTGCAGGTGCGTGGTGACGAGGTGCCCTGAGCATGTCTCGATGGCGTCGACCACGTCGCCCATCATCCGCGCATGACCGACATCCATGCAGATGCCGAGCGCCGCGTCGATGTCGCTTTCGATGAGATCGACCAGCGCCGACGGCGTCGACAATCCGTTGGGGATGACCTCGATTGCCAGCTGGACACCGTAGCGTGCGGCCACCGGCGATAGCTCTTCGAGGCTGCGAACCAGCGAGCCGAGATGATTGTCGCCCTGCGCCGCGTGCGGCTGTGGCACTCCACAGTGCACCACCAGCGCGCGATAGGGGATCGCGACCGCCACGTCCAGGGTCGCAAGCGTTTCGTCAACGGCGGCCCTGCGTCGGCCTTCGTCGGCCGCCGCGAGGCTGAGGCCCTCTTTCCATGCGCCGTTGACGTAATGCCCGGCGATCGGCGCGTGCATCGAGTGCAGCGTCAGCCGGGTGTCGTCCAGCCATTCGGCGAGAGCCACGGCCGCGCGTCGATCGCGGTAGTCGAAGTGATCGCGGACCGCGAAGACTTCGATGGCCTCAAAGCCATGCGCGGCGATCTCAACCAGGTGATCGCGGTCGAGACGCTCGGCGACGGACAGGTGCGTGGAGATGCCGAACATAGGCAGGGATCAGGGTCAGCGGCGCATCGTCACAGCCAGGGATCGAGCAGGTCCTTGAGGCGGCTGAACCGCGGATACTTCGTGAGGTTGGCCTTCACGTGTGCCAGTGTCCGCGGAATGTACTGGATGTACACCGTGTTGTTGCGCGACGTGGTCATGTAGCCGAACGTGCCAAGGGCTTTCAGGTTGCGCTGCAGGGCCATCAGGTCGAAGCGCCTGCGGAACTCGTCCTCGTCCGCAGCGCCGCCTTTGTGCGCAAGGAAGTAGGCGATCAGGCTATCCACCTGGTTCGAACTCAGATCGACATACGAATCACGCAGCAACGACACGAGGTCGTAGGTGTCGGGCCCCATGCGCGCGTCCTGGAAGTCGATGATGTACAGCGACCCGTCGTGCAGCATCAGGTTCCGGCTGTGATAGTCGCGATGGCACAGCACGCGCGGTTCGCCGGCGAGCTCGTCGACCATGCCGGTCCACTCGTGGCGCAGGGCATCGCGGTCCGCGTCGGTGATCGCCGCACCCTTGTACGCGAGCAGGTAGTGCTTGACGAAGAACTCGAGCTCCCACGTCAGCTTCTCGACGTCGAAGGCGATGCGATACGGCGGATACGCTTCCGAGCGAAGCTCCTCACCGCGCTGCTGCATCCGGGCGATGAAGCCGACGGCCTGTCGATACAGCGCTGCATGTTCCGATGCGGTGGCGGCGCCGAGATGCGCCTGGAGAGTGACGTCGCCGAGATCTTCGAGGCCGAGGATGCCGAGCGGATCGGAGTGATGCAGGATGCGAGGCACCGGCACCGGCACGTCGGCCAGGAGCTTCGCGATCGACACGAACGGCATGGCGGCGTAGTCGATCGGCCCGGCGTGCATGGCCAGCACAATGGGCTTCGCGTCCTTGAGCAGGACACGAAAATACCGGCGGTCAGAGGCGTCGCCGGTGAGCGGCATCACCTTCAGCGTTTGCCCGGCCAGATTCTGTTCAGCGAGGTACTGTTCGAGACGAGGTTCCATCAATAATGGCGCCTAATAGGGTGTTGCGACGATTTCATTTTCTCGCATCACGAGGGATGCGCGCGACACTTTCGTGCCGGGCGGCACGACGACATCGTCGGCGACGATGCAACCGATGAGCTCGGCTCCCGCGCCGACGTGCACGCGGTCCCACAGGATGGTGTTGGTCAGGGCCGCATCTGGAGCCACAACGCAGCCGGCGCCGCGGTCGAGCGGCCGTCCTTCGCGCGCGGCAATGGTCACGGCGGTTTCGAGGTAGTCGCGCGGCGAACCGATGTCGAAGAACTCCGCGTCGGTCTTGAACACCCGAATCGCCTCCGGCCGCTGCGCGATCAGCGACGGGTAGATGCCATGCACCGTCTCCGACTTCAGGTCCGGGCTGACGCCGGCAAATACCGACGCGTTGACGGCCTGGATGCCGATGAAGTGAAAGGCCCCCGGCTGTTTTCCGAAGCCGCGCACGATGCCGTTGCCGTCCCCGATCACGCCGTTGTAGCCTTCGCGCCCGTTGACCAGTGCCATCGTGACCTGCGCGTTGGTGTCGACGTGTTGATCGGCGATCGCCTGCAGGTTCACGTCCGCCAGCGTGTCGCCGTTCACGATCAGGAAGCGATCGCTTTCCAGCAGGGGAATGGCGCGCGCCGGTCCACCCGCAGACCCGAGAACGTTCGTCTCCCACGAGTAGCGCACGTCCAATCCGAGGCGCGAGCCGTCGCCGACGAGGGTGGTGATGGAATCCGGGCGATGGTGAAGATTGAGGACGACGCGCTCGATGCCGGCGCGCCTGAGCCACGCCAGGATCCGCGTGACGAGCGGAGTGCCTGCCACGGGTAGTGCGGGCTTGGCGCGGACCGACGAGAGCGGCTGGAGGCGAGTCCCGAGGCCGGCCGTCAGCACCAGCGCCGGCCAGCGCGACAGATCCGTCATTCGCGCGTGGCGAAGACCATGTCGTGTCCCGCCAGGCCGTTTGCATCTCGATGCTGCAGAAAGATGAACCGGTACGAATCGGTGATGTAGTCCGCCGCGGTCCTCCCGAGTGCGGCCGCGGTGCGGTCGATCGCCTCTTCGGGCCCCTCGATCTCGACGTAGACGCCGACCGGCGTCTCATCGACCGCGATCACCACGTCATCCGACAGGAATTCCTCGCGGTACTTCTCGTAGCGGAACCACACGTGCATCCCGAGCTCCTCCAGGATGATTTGCAGCGCGGCGCCGTCGGCGACGACGGTCTCGTATTCCTCGCGGATCTTGATCGCGGCCGGAATGACGGGGCCCTTGTAGGTCAGCAGCGCCTTGCCGCCTTCAGAGCGCACGCGCAGCGTCGATCGTTGGCGGCGCAGGCGCTCGTCCTCGGTGTCGAACAGGCAGTCTTCCTGGAGGCGACGCCCGAGGTGGGGCGTGGCGCCGAGCGCGAGAATCTTGTCGCGTGCCTCGTCGGCACTGTCGAAACGCAACTTGATCTCGCGCTCGAGAGCCAGAGTGCTACTCCTTGCGGATGGTGACGAACTGCTCCGTGCCCTGCCGATTCACGAGCAGGAACGCGGTACCACCTGACGGGACCTGCGCGAGGATGCGGCTGGCATCCTGCGCCGTGCGCACGGCCTGGCGGTTGACGCGTGTAATGACGTCGCCGCGCGCGAGGCCCGCGCGGAACGCGGGGCTGCCCTGTTCGACGTCGGACACGACCACGCCCTGCGTGTCGGCCGGCACGCGGAGACGGCGTGCGGTTTCCGCGTTGAGCGTGGTCAGCGTGATGCCGAAGCCCTGCGACGGTTCTTCGTCCGGCTCATTGCTGGTGCGGCGTTCTTCCGGAACCACGTTCTCGGATTCGAGATCGAGTTCGTCCACGGTCACCGACAACGTGCGCTCGCTCTTGTCGCGCAGGATCTTGACCGGCACGGTGGTGCCCGGCTTGGTGGCGGTGACGGTTGCGACCAGTTCATCGCGGTTGCGCACGGCCTTGCCGTTGAATTCGAGGATGATGTCGCCTGGCTCGATGCCGGCCTTCGCGGCGGGGCGGCCGCGCGTCACGGAGCCGACCAGCGCGCCGCGGCGGGACTTCAGTCCGAACTCGGCGAGCGCTTCCTGCGGCACCGGCGACACCTGCACGCCGATCACGCCGCGCGAGATCTTGCCGGTGATCAACTGCGGAATCAGTTCACGCACGCTGTTGATCGGGATGGCGAAGCCGATGCCGATGTTGCCCTGCTGGCGTGAGTCGGTGTAGATGGCGGTGTTGATGCCGATGACTTCGCCGCGGGCGTTCAGCAGCGGGCCGCCGGAGTTGCCGGGGTTGATCGCCGCGTCCGTCTGGATGACGTCGGCAAAGCGCTGCTGCGCCACGGGCAGGTTGCCGGCGCGCGTGGCGCTGACGACGCCGACGCTGACCGTGTGGCCGAGGCTGAACGGGTTGCCGATCGCCATCACCCAGTCGCCGGGCTGCATCTGTGACGAGTCGCCGAACTTGATCTCCGCCAGGTCGGTCTTCGGTTCGAGCAACTGGATCAGCGCGCTGTCGGTAAGCGGGTCCCGGCCAATCAGCTTGGCCTCGTGATAGATGTCGCCGTCCTCGCCGTAGAAGCCGACTTCGATCTTGGTGGAGCCCTCGATGACGTGATTGTTGGTGAGGATGTAGCCGAGAGCCTTGTTGATCACGAAGCCCGTGCCGGCGGCCTGCGTCTCCTGCTCGCGCGGACGTTGCGGACGCTGCTGACGATTGCCACCGCCGCCGCCGAAGAAGCGTTCGAGCAAGTCGTCCTGGTTGCCGCCACCGCCGCCGCCGAAGAACTCCGACATCTCCTGGGCGCGTTGCTTGGAGGTGCTGCGGATGTTCACCACGGCCGGTGACATCGCCTTGGCGATATTCCGGAACGTGCTGGCGTCAACGGGACCGCTGAGCGGCGCGCTGTTCATGGGCGGCGCCGCCATGGCGGCCGTCTGCGCCTCTGACGCTGGCGTCAGATCCAACCGCGATGCGAGGACCATCCCGACGGCCAACGAGGCCACCATGATGAGGAACGAATAGAACAGCGTGGTCTTTCTCAAGCCCGTCGACATGCTTCCTCCAACTCCACCTTCGTTCGAAGGCGGGCCACCTATAACAAGCTCAGGATAGCCTTTTGACGAGGTCCAGTCACTTCTGGTCCCTTTGCCGTCCAGACCATGTTGATCTCGGTTCGGACACCGAAATCCTTGAAATACAGCCCAGGTTCGATGGTGAACCCGCTGCCGGGGATGAGCCGGCGCTCATCGTGGGTCTCGTAATCATCCAGATGTGCGCCGTTGCCGTGGACGTTTTCGCCGAGACTGTGGCCCGTCCGGTGCAGGATGGCGTCCTGGTAGCCGGCGTCGATCATCACCTTCCGGGCCGCCTTATCGGCTTCGAACCCACGCACCTCACGGCCTGCCCGCGCCCCTTCCTGAATGGTGTCGACCGCTGCGTCTCGGGCGCCGCAGATGGCGGCGAACGCCTTGACCATCTTCTCGGGCACGTTCGGACCGGTGAAGCCGATCCAGGTGATGTCAGCGTAAACGGACGCAGGCTGATTCAGCTTGCCCCACAGGTCGAGCAGCACGAGTTCGTCCTTGTGGATGATGCGGTGCTCGGCAGCGGTGGCGAGGTAATGCGGATTGCCGGCGTTCTCCTGCGCGGAGACGCACGGCGCCGAGTCGGCGACCATGCCTTCGTCGCGGAACCAGCCGACCATCTTCTGTTGAATGTCGTATTCGGTCGTCGGGATGCCGTCGCGCAGGCGCCGCGCGACTTCCTCGAACGCCTGGTCCTTGATGCGATACAGCTTCTCGGATGCGCTGCGATGCGTCTCGATCGCGGCATCGCTCCAGCGCGCTTCGAACTGCTGGATCAGATCGCCGGACGACACGACCTCCGCGCCGAGGCTGCGCACCAGTTCGATGGTGCCGGCGTCCACGCGCGACACGTAGGGGATCGCGCAGTTGGGCGAGTATTCCATCGCGACGCGCGCGCGGCCCTTGAGGAGGGTGGTGAGTCCGGCCTGCAACTGCTCGCGGCCGGCGTACACGATCTTCGCCCCGGGCAGGTGATCGAGGTTGTGGCGCTCAATCGCATGCACCAGCGCGAGCGGCTCGCCGGTCCGCGGAATCAGGTAATACCACCGGCGCGTCGCCAGGTGGCCTGCGCCGCCCATGCCGGCAAGGCGATACGACACAGGATTCGAACCGTGAAAATCGTACAGGAGCCACGCGTCGAGGCCCTCGGCCGCCAGGGCCGCCTGGACGGCGCCAATATCAAGAGACATATTCATCGGATTATACCGGCGGACGAACCATGTCCCGACGGCCGGCGTCCTATAATCAGGCCGACGGGCCGACAGGCCTCAGGCCGGCAATCAGTCTGCGATTTGGAATTCTTGTTATGACGAAACGCTTTCTCCTAAGCAGTGCGGCTGCCATCACCCTGGCCGTGCAAGGCTTGAACGCGCAGGGCCAGCCCCAGGCTCCGCAACAGCCGCCCATTACCTTCCGCGCGGAAGTGAACTACGTCGAGGTCGATGCCCGTGTGCTCGATCGCGAGGGCAAGTTCATTGCCGGTCTCGAGGCGTCCGACTTCCAGATCTTCGAGGACGGCAAGCCGCAGAAGGTCACCGCCTTTTCAATGGTGAACATTCCGCTGGAGCGCGTCGAGCGGCCACTGTTCGCGTCGAAGCCGGTCGAGCGCGACGTGCGCAACAACCTCGAGGCGGCCGACGGGCGCATCTACGTGATCGTGCTCGACGACCTGCACACCGCGCCGCTGCGCTCACAGCGCATCAAGCTGGCGGCGCGCCAGTTCATCGAGCGTTACGTCGGCGCCAACGACATGGCCGCCGTCGTGCACACCAGCGGCTTGACGAGCGGCGGGCAGGAATTCACCACCAGCCAGGCGCGCCTGCTGCGCGCCGTCGACAAGTTCATGGGCCGCAAGCTGCGCTCGTCGACACAGAACATGATCGATGACGTGAATCGCCGCGCCGGCACGCCGTTCTCCGGCGATCCCGCGGCGGACATGGACGACAAGGAGCGCGGATTCCAGGCGCGCAACACCCTCGATTCGATCCGCAGCCTGGCCAACTATCTCGGCAACATCCGCGGCCGCCGCAAGGCGGTGGTCATGTTCGGCGAGGGCATCGACTACAACATCAACGAGATCTTCAGCGATCAGATCACCGAGGCCCAGACGGTAATCGATGCGACGCGCGAGATGATCGCCGCCGCCACGCGCGCCAACGTCGCGATTTACACAGTCGACCCTCGCGGCCTCGGCGCCGAGTTCGACGACCTGGCCGCCATACAGTCATTTCCCGACGACACCTCGAGCGGCCTCGGCATGTCCTCCATCTTCAATGAAGTACGGCTGGGGCAGGACAGCCTGCGCGTGATGGCGGACGAGACGGGCGGCTTCGCGGTGGTGAACCGCAATGACTTTGCCACCGCCTTCCAACGCATCGTCGACGACAACAGCTCGTACTACGTGATGGGCTATTACTCCTCGAACGATCGCCGTGACGGCCGCTTTCGCAAGATCGAGGTCAAGCTGCCGAACAAGCCGGGCTACGTGATTCGCTCCCGCAAGGGCTACGTCGCGCCACGCGGCCGCGCCCCGGAGACGAAGGCCGCCGCGAAGGACGGCCCGACCCCTGAATTGCGCGACGCGATGGAGAGCCCGCTGCCGCTGGCCGGATTGCCGCTGTCCGTCACCGCCAGCGTCTTCAAGGGGCCGAGCGTGAAGGGGACGACGCAGGCGTCGCTCGTGATCTCGACGCTCGTCAATGGCAGCACGCTGCCGTTTGCCGAGTCGGAAGGCATGTTCAAGAACGACCTGGAAATTCTCGGCCTCGCGACCGACGACAAGGGGAAGTCGTTCTCGACCAATCGCAACACCGTCAACCTGAACATGAAGCCGGACACCGCCAAGCGCGTCACCGCCACGGGGTTCCGCGTCATCAACTCGCTTGATCTCGCGCCGGGACGCTACAACCTGCGCGTGGCGGTCCGCGAATCCAATACGCGCAAGGCGGGCTCTGTGATGTTCGATGTCGAGGTCCCGGACTTCGGCAAGGAAAAGCTGGCGATGAGCGACATCGCGCTGACATCCGCCTTGAGCGGCATTGCGCCGACGATTCGCCCGAAGGATCCCCTCGAGAAGTTGCTGCCGGGCCCGTTGACGACGTATCGCGAGTTCTCGACGGCCGACGAAATCGCGCTGTTCACCGAGATCTATGACAACGTGACGCAGCCCCACAAAGTGGAGATCAACGCGAGCGTGAAGGCAGAGGGTGGCACCTCGGTCTTTTCGACCCGCGAGGAACGCGATAGCGCCGACCTCAAGGGATCGGCCGGTGGGTTCGGCTTCGAGGCGCGCGTTCCCCTGAAGTCGCTCGCGCCCGGTCTGTATGTGCTGCGCGTGGATGCCACGATGCGGATCGACGATCGGCCAACGACGGCGAAGGAGATCATCTTCAGGGTGGCGGCGCAATGACCATTGCCGGAATCATGTTCGCCCTGGCGTTGCAGATGGCCGCCCCCGCGCCCTTTCAGACCGTCGCGCGAGAGATGATGAGCCAGGTCGACGTGCCTCGCCAGGTCGTGGTCCGTACGCAAGACGAATGGACGGCGTTGTGGAAGGAGCACACGATGGGGGACGCGCCGAAGGTGGACTTCGCCTCCCGCACTGTGGTCGCGGTCTTCCTCGGCTCGCGCATGTCCGGCGGATTTTCCGCCGAGTTCGTCGGCACGAAAGAGGCTGCCGGTGTACTGACCGTTCAGTGGCGTGAAGTTCGTCCGGAGCGCGGTATGGTGGCCGCGCAGGTCCTCACCAGCCCGATGCACGCGGCGTCCATTCCCAGGTTCGCCGGCGACATTCGTTTCGAGAAGGTCGAGAAGTGACCGATTCCACCAGCACCGGCGTTGACGCCAGGCTGTCGTCGATCCTGTGCTACGCCGGCTGGTGGGTGACCGGGCTCGTGTTCCTGTTTGCCGAGCGGAAGGACGCACAGGTGCGCTTCCATGCCGCTCAATCGCTGGTCGTGTTTGGCGCGATCACCGTGGCGCTGTTCCTGTGCGGCGGCGCCAGCGCAATCGCGTTCTTCGTGGCGGCGCCCACGTTCCAGATGCTGCAGGCCTTCGGCAACGCGATCTGGTTCGCGGCCGTCGCGCTCTGGTTGTTGCTGCTGGTGAAAACCTGGCGGGGCGAGGACTTGCGCCTCCCTGTTGCCGGGGCGCTCGCAATGAAGATTGGGCGACTCCTTAATTGACAATCGAGGAATCGCCCAGTCTGCGATTCTTCTAGGTCTTGGGCGCTTCGATCTTCGGCACGGCCTTCGGCTTCACGTTGCCGTTGGCGTGCTTGAAGTTGTAGCTGTTGCTGCTCATGCGCGCGTTGAACGGCGTCGTCAGCTTGACGCTGATGATTTCGTTCGGCATGAACGGCTTCGGGTGGCGATAGACGTCTCCGCCCGCGAGGTTCCCGGTCTTGTCCGACCAGCTCTCTTCAAGGATGAACCCGGCCAGCGGGCCTGGCGAGGTGTTCCTGATCGTGAGGGTCGTCACGATGTTGGCGCCGTCCCGCTTGGTGGCAGGCTTGGTGAACTCCACCGTCGCATCACCGCGATAGGGCGAGATCAGTTTTCTGGGAGCAGCCGACGCCGCGGGCGCGGGCGTCTGCGCGAGCGCTGCCGGTGCGAACATAAACCCAATGGCCGCAGCCAGGGCCACAGTCCGCTGAAACAATTTCATACGAGAATCCTCCACAGGCCGGATTATTTCACATTTCGCCGTTCCAGTCCTCAGGCTCCGCGGCCGTCGACCGGAACACTTCCAAGTGCCACTTTCCACCGCCCCAGGGCTCGATCACCTCGGTGGCGACGACATCCACCAGCAACTCCCCAAACGTCCGCCCCTCGGGGTCGCCCTCGAGGTTATAGGCCGGGTCATCCCACGAGAAGTTCGGGTAGAGCGTCATGGTCAGGAACAGGTCGTAGCCATCGTCGACGACGATGATCTGGCCGACCGGACGCTTTTGGGTGGAGTGGTAGACGAGATACTTTTCGGCGCTGTGCGCGCGGATGTAGCGCTTCAGGGCGAAGTCGCGCGCGACGATTTCTTCGACCGCGATCTTCTTGTCCCAGCACTCGCGGCAGTAGCGTTCTTCGCCGCGGGGCTCCGAGACTTCCTTCGCGCCGCACAGGGCGCAGCCCTTCTTGTTGCCGATTGACTTCCGGGACATCACTTAACTGTATCTCACAGGGTGCACCGGGTGCACATCGTGCACAATGTGCACATTGTGCACAGAGTGCGAGCGATAGTCAGTGTCCTTGCGGTCGTCGCGACGGTTGCGTTCCTGGCGGTTCCCGGGAGCGGCCAAGCGCAGTTCCACCTTCCGGCGCTCGATCAGCAGCTCCCGCCTCGAGCGGAGGGGATCTATCGCCGTTTGGCGCAGACGACCGACGCCAAGGTGGCGATGGACGTGGTGACGTTCATGGCGCCGCTGTGGCGGCTGGCGGGGAACCCCGCCTTCGAACAGTCGCAGCAATTGATCTTCGATCGACTGTCGGCCGCAGGGCTGCGGCCGACCTACGAAGAGTTCCCGAACGGCAATGGCGGGTGGGAGCACACCAGGGGCACGCTGAGGATTGGCGGCGCGACCGGCGAGGTGGTGCTGTCGCGCGACACGCACCGCGTCGCGCTGGCCATCAACTCGCACAGCACCGTGCCGGGCGGGATCACCGTGCCGTTGATCGATGTCGGCGCGGGCACGTCGGCGGCCGCGTACGACGGCAAGGACGTCAAAGGTGCCGTCGTCCTCGCCACTGGTGCACTCGGGCAGGTCTTCCAACAGGCGGTTCGCAATCGCGGCGCGGCCGGCGTGATCTCGTCCGAGATTGCGGCTTATACGCGTCCCGCAGACACGCCCGACGTGCTGCAATGGGGCAGCATCCCGAATGACGAGGCGCTGCGGTCGTTCGGCTTCAAGGCGACGCCGCGCGCCGCGGCGCAGTTGAAGGCGGCGCTGGCCAAGGGGCCATCCACGGTGCATGTCGACATCGAGTCGACATGGCACAAGCGGCCGAACCGGAATTTGATCCTCGAGATTCCCGGCAAGGTGCATCCCCAGCAGCGCGTCGTCCTGGCGGCGCACGTGCAGGAACCTGGCGCGAACGACAACGCGACCGGTTGTGGAACGCTGCTGGCGGCGGCGCTCGCGATTCACCAGGGCATCCGTGACGGTTCGTTGCCGCAGCCGGCGCGTACCATTACGTTCATGTGGGTCGACGAAATTCGCGGCAGCGAGCAGTGGCTGAAGGCGCACGCCGATCTTGTCACGGACGTGGTCGCCATGCTGTCGCTCGACATGACCGGCGAGGACACGGCCAAGACCGGCGGCACGTTCCTGATCGAGAAGCAGCCCGATCCGTCAGCGATCTGGGAGCGTCCGTCGGATCCGCATTCGGAATGGGGCGCCGGCAAGGTCGATCCCGCGCAGGTGAAAGGCAGTTTCCTGAATGACCTGCACCTCGGGGTGGCCTTGCGCCGCGCCAGGGACACGAAATGGGTGGTGCGCACGAACCCGTACGAGGGCGGCAGCGATCACACGGTGTTCATGCGCGCCGGCGTGCCGTCACTGTTGAACTGGCACTTCACCGACCGCTACTACCACACCAACCTCGACACGATCGACAAGGTGAGCGCCCCCGAGATGCAGCACGTGGCGATCACAGTGGGCACCACCGCGCTCTTCCTCGCGGCGGCCGACCGGACCGACGTGGCCCCGATGACGAAGATGATGCAGTTTGCACGGCAGGCGCGCGTGGCGACCGAGCAGAAGAACAATGCCACGCCGGAGATCCTCCAGGCGTGGCACAAGTGGTACGACGAAGCGGCGGCGAGCGTTACTCGGCTGGCGAAGTAACCGCCGAGCGCGATGCCGGCCCGTACATCTCGGTGACGTACTGCCTGACCATGCGCCGCGTCGAGAAGCGCGGCACATTGGAGCGCATGGCTTCGCGCACGATCGCGATCCATTTGCGCGGCAGCCCGCGGGAGTCGCGTTCGTAGAACGCGGGCACCACTTCATTTTCGAGCAGCTCGTAAATCGCGTTGGCGTCCGCGGCGTCAATCGCCGCGTGATCATCAGGGTTGGCTGAACTCTCGATCAGCCAGCCGTTACGGCCGTTGAAGCCTTCCGCCCACCAGCCGTCGCCAATGCTCAGGTGCGGCACTCCGTTCAACGACGCCTTCATGCCGCTGGTGCCACTCGCTTCGAGCGGCTTGCGCGGACTGTTCAGCCACACGTCGCAGCCCTGCACCAGGTAGTGCGCCACGTGCATGTCGTAGTCCTCCACGAACGCGATGCGGCCTGCGAATCGCGGATCGAGCGCGTGCCTGAAGACGTGCTGCAGGTTGTGCTTCGCGGGTTCGTCCGCCGGATGCGCCTTGCCGGCAAACACGATCTGCACCGGCCGGTCGAGATCGCTGAGGATGCGCGCCAGGCGATCGGGATCGTGGAAGATCAGTTCGGGACGCTTGTAGGCGGTGAACCGGCGCGCGTAGCCCAGCGTCAGCGCCTCCGGATCGAGCATCGCGCCGGCGGAGACGATGCGGCTCTGGCTGACGTGTTCCTGGGTGAAGCGCAACCGCATGCGCTCGCGAATGAACGAGAACAGGTCCTGCCGCAGCGCCTGGCGCATCGCCCAGATCTCGGAGTCGGGAATGTCGTTCAGACGCGCCCACAGTTCGGGATCGTCCACCTGGTCGAGCCAGCCCGGGCCAAAGTGATGGTTCAACATCTCGAGCGCTTCGCTCGCCAGCCAGGTCGGGACGTGGACGCCGTTGGTGATGCTGCGCACCGGCAGTTGATCGGCCGGGGTGTCAGGCCACATCGGCCGCCACATCGATCGCGTGACCTCGCCATGCAGCGCGCTGACGCCGTTGACGAATCCGGAGGTGCGCAGCGCGAGGGCGGTCATGTTGTATTGCGGTCCGCTGCCGTTGTCGTACTCGCCCAACGCCAGGAAGTTCTGGCGGTGCTGGCCGATTTCCCCCCACGTGCCGGCGAGGTGCTTCTCGACGAGGTGGAACGGAAACGCATCGTGCCCGGCGGGCACCGGCGTGTGCGTCGTGAACACCGTGGACCGCCGCACTTCCTCAAGCGCCTCGTCGAACGAGCGGCCCTGTTCGACCATTTCGCGAATGCGCTGCAGCGCCACGAACGCGGCGTGGCCCTCATTCATGTGCCATACCGTCGGCGTGATGCCGAGCGCGCGCAGCGCGCGCACCCCGCCCACGCCGAGAATGACTTCCTGCTGAATGCGCGTTTCGCGATCGCCGCCATAGAGGCGCGCGGACAGCTCGCGATCCCAGGGCGCGTTCTCCGCAAGGTCGGTATCGAGCAGGAACAGGCGCACGCGGCCGAGCCGTACGCGCCACACCGCGGCCAGCACCGTGCGATCGCCGAGGGGCACCGCGGTGATGCACGGACGCCCATCGGGCGTGATCGCCGCTTCGATCGGCGCATCCGCCCAGCTGATCTTCTCGTAGCGCTCTTCCTGCCAGCCGTCGTGCGTCATGCGCTGGCGGAAGTAGCCCTGCGGATACATGAAGCCGATGCCGACGAAGGGCAAACCAAGGTCCGCGGCTTCCTTGCAGTGGTCTCCGGCGAGCACGCCGAGACCGCCGGCATAGATCGGCAGCGACTGGTGCAGCGCGAACTCCGCAGAGAAGTAGGCGATGGTGCCGGTCCCAAGCATGGCGTGATTCGCCTGCCACCACGGGTGCGCGACCGTGCGCGCGTTGTCGAGGCCGAAGATCGCCTCGTCATACGCCTTCAGGAATTCAGCATCCGAGGCAATGGCGTTGAGCCGCTCGGCCGTAATGCGCTGCAGCATCTGCACCGGGTTGTGCGCGGTGGCGCGCCACAGCGCGTAATCGAGCCTGCGAAAGACCTGGCGAGCGCGGTCGTCCCAACTCCACCACAGGTCCAGGGCGAGTTCGTGAAGGCGGTGCAGCCGGGCCGGCAGCGGAGCGGCGGTGGAGAAACGTTCTTCGGACATAAGAATCAGGGATCAGGGATCAGGGATCGGGGATCAGGGTCAGGGGCTGCGGTCAGGACCTGCGGTCAGGGCGTTGCGTGCGGTGCCGCCACGAGTTCAGAGAATCGGGATAGATCGATGTTGCCGCCGGACACGACCGCGACGATCTTGCCGGTGCCGGCGCGGCCGCTGAGTGCGGCGGCGATAGCGGTGCCGCCTGCGCCTTCCGCGACCACGTGGACGCGATCGGCGGCCTTGCGCATCGCGGCGGCGATCTCATCGAGCGGCATCACGATCGAGCCGTCGAGGTCCTTCAACAACGGCCACATGGTCTTCAGGACCGACTTGCCGCCAGCGCCATCGACAAACGACGGCTTCCACGACTCGAAGTAGCAAGGCTCGCCGCGCGCCAGCGACAACTGGAGCGGCGCCGCGGTTTCAGGCTCGGCAGCGTAAATCTTCACGCCGGGCTTCTTGGCGCGCATCACGGCGGCGATGCCTGCGAGCAATCCGCCGCCGCCCAGGGCCGCGACTACCGTGTCGACGTCCGGCAGCTGCTCGAGAATCTCGAGACCCGCGGTCGCGTTGCCGGCAATGAAGTCATCGTCATCAAACGGATGCACGAAGTGCCCGCGCATGCGATTCGACGCGTGCGATACCACCGTGTTCCAGCATTCGTCGTAACTGGCCTGGACGATCGTGGCGCCAAGTTTCTCGATCGATCGCAGCTTGGTCTGCGGCGCGGTGTCCATCACCATCACGGAGCAGGGCACTCCCGCCACGCGCGCTGCGAAGGCAACCCCTTGCGCGGCATTGCCGGCGCTCACCGTCCAGACGCCCTCCTTCATTTGCGCCGGCGTCAGCTTGCGGACCGCGTTCCAGGCGCCGCGGATCTTGAACGAGCCGATTGGCTGAAGCGACTCGAGCTTGAGATAGATTTCAGGCGCCGGGCCGTCGCCGAACGGCAAGTCGAGCTTGATCAGCGGGGTGCGGATGGCGGCCTTGTAGACGTGCCGTGCTGCGTCTTCAACGGCGTCGAGCGAGATATGCCGCATGCAAAGAACATCGTATCTTAGGTGCGTATCGTGCGTACGGGTCCTGCGGTGCCGGGTGAAAAAGATGCGAAAGATATTCCTTTTGGCCGTTCTGTTGTTTGCCGCACAGGTCTCAGCCCAGGAGCAGAGGCCGCGCGCGCGTGACATTGGTCTTGCGCCGGGCGTGTTTGCGCCGGGGCCTCGCAACGCGATCACGGATGTCGCCGGTGTGTCGGTGGGCCATGCCACGCTGAACCAGGGCGACAACGTACGCACGGGCGTGACGGTCGTCGTGCCGCACGGCGGCAACGTGTTCCAGGACAAGGTGCCCGGGGCGGTGTTCGTCGGCAACGCGTTCGGCAAGCTCGCCGGATCAACCCAGGTTGATGAGCTCGGCACCATCGAAACACCCATCGCACTCACCAACACGCTGAGCGTCGGCGCCGTGATGGATGGCGTCGTGAAGTGGACGCTCGAGCAACCAGGAAACGACAACGTCCGATCCGTGAACGCGCTCGTCGGAGAAACCAACGACGGCGGCCTGAACGACATCCGCGGCCAGCATGTGCGATCGCAGCATGTGCTCGAGGCATTGAAGGCGGCGAGCACCGGTGATGTGCAGGAAGGCAGCGTCGGTGCGGGCACCGGGACGCAGGCCTTCGGCTGGAAGGGGGGCATCGGCACGTCGTCTCGCAAGCTCGAGTCGAGATACGGCGGCTACACGGTTGGTGTGCTGGTGCAGTCCAACTACGGAGGGGTCCTCACCATGGGCGGCGCGCCGGTCGGCCGTCTCCTGGGGCGCTATGAGTACCGGCCAGCAGGCCAGCAGGCCGGCGGGCCAGCGGCCGGGCAAAACAACGGCGACGGTTCCTGCATGATCGTCGTCGCGACCGATGCACCGCTTGATGCGCGCGATCTGAAGCGGCTCGCCGCGCGCGCAGTCTACGGCCTGGGCCGCACCGGTTCCTCCTACAGCAACGGCAGCGGCGACTTTGCGATCGCGTTTTCGACCGCGGTCGATCTGCGCACACGCTTCGGTTCGTCGGCCACCCAGGCGCGCACGCTGCTGCCCACTGATGGCGTATCGCCCTTGTTCCAGGCTGCGCTCGAGGCGACCGAGGAGGCCGTTTACAACTCGCTGCTGAAGGCCACCCCGGTCAGCAGCCGGTTCGGCAAGGCCGAGGCCCTGCCGGTCGAACAGATAAAGGAGATTTTGAGCAGGTATCGACAAAACTAATACTGTTGGGCCTGTGATAAGCTGTTCTTAACGATGTACACGGTCTTCATTTCCACGCGTGTCCTGGCGGGCGTCCTTAGCCTGATTAGCCTTGGACTATCGAATCGCGCGGGATGATGTAACCCAGAAACAACGAGACACAAAAGGGCCATCTCCCGCAGGGTGATGGCCCTTTTCATTTAGGCCGATACGAAGGAACACATCATGGAAGCTGGAAGTACTGCACGAGTGTGGAAGGACGGACGGTTGCAGCAGGCCGACAAGAACGATGCGGCCCTGCAGTCCCTGTGTCAGGCGGTCGAACGCGCGGTGCGCGACCACCAGGCGGCTGGCGTGCGCGCGGTGATCCTGATGGTGGATCAACCGGGTGTGCGACAGGAACCGGCTGTGACGCCGGTCCCGGTCTACGTTGACGTGTTCGAGTCTGGCTTCAGCCAGGATTCGGGCTACGGTTACGGGGTCTAGCTAGATCTCGGATTTCGGATCGAGCGGATTTCGGATTTAGCCGGCGACCGGTTCGGGCGCCGGCTGTGCCACCGGTTCGAGGAACGGCATCCGCGCGCGGAGCTTCGCGCCGACCTGCTCGATCTGGTGATCGCGCTTCTGTTCACGCTGCGCGTGGAACCAGCCGCTCTTCGTATCCTTCGCGAGTTTCTCGGCGTAGGCGCCTGATCGGATCTCCGCCAGCATCCGGCGCATTTCCGCCTTCGTCTCTTCCGTGACGAGGCGCGCGCCGCCGGTGTAGTCGCCGTGTTCGGCGGTGTCGCTGACCGAGTAGCGCATGTAGCCCAGGCCGCCGCGATACATCAGGTCGACGATCAGCTTCAGCTCGTGCAGGCACTCGAAGTAGGCGATCTCGGGTTGGTAGCCGGCCTCGACGAGCGTCTCGAACCCGGCGCTGACGAGCGCGCTCACGCCGCCGCACAGCACCGCCTGCTCGCCGAACAGGTCCGTCTCGCACTCCTCTGAAAACGTCGTTTCGATCACGCCTGCGCGCGTGCACCCGATGCCCTTGGCGTACGCCATCGTCGCGGCGCGCGCGTTGCCGGTGGCGTCGGCGTGGATCGCCATCAGGCCGGGCACGCCGGCGCCTTCCTTGAACACCTCGCGAACGCGATGGCCCGGCGCCTTCGGCGCGACCATCGAGACGTCGACGCCCGCCGGCGGCGTGATCCAGCCGAAGCGGATCGCGAAGCCGTGCGCGAACATCAACATCTTGCCGGGCGTGAGGTGCGGTTCGATACTGTTCTTGAACAGCTCGGGCTGCACCAGGTCCGGCACCAGGATCATGATCACGTCCGCCCAGCTGGCGGCGTCAGCCGGCGAGAGCGGCGTGAAGCCGCCTTGCTCGGCGGCCTTCCAGCCGCGGCTGCCCGGACGCACGCCGACCCGCACGTCCGCGCCGCTGTCCTTCAGGTTCAGCGCGTGCGCGTGGCCCTGGGACCCGTAGCCCATGATCGCGATCTTGCGCGACAGGATGGGGGAAAGGTCGACGTCTGCATCGTGAATCATCTTCGCCATGGTGTGCCTACAGCTCCTTCGCCTGAGAGGTGAAATCCTCGACCGCGAGCACGCCGACCTGCCGCTCGAGGAGCGACACGATGCGCGCGGCAGTCTTATCCGAACTGTCGAACATGATGGTGGCCTGCACGGTGGCGCGATCGTGGGACGCCACGGCCGTGAAGGCCTCGGCCCGCACGCGCTGCCGCCGCAGCACCGACGCCACGCGATCGAGCGAGTCGATCTCGTGCTCGTAGCGGACGACGATCGTGCGGGGACGGAGTTCTTCGATCACGCGTCCGCTCCGGTTTCCGCCAGGGACACGGCTCCCGGCCGCTTGATCATTTCGTGCAGTGCCGCACCAGGCGACACCATCGGGTAAACGGTGTCTTCCTGCTCAACGCGGAAGTCCATGACCACCGCGCCGGCCGACGCGCGCGCGTGGCGGAGCGCATCGGCCATGTCTTCGCGGCGGGTGACGCGCACGCCCTGCAGGCCATGCGCGTCTGCCAGCTTGACGAAATCGGGCGACGACATCGGCGTGGCGGAGTAGCGGCGATCGTGGAAGAACTGCTGCCACTGCCGGACCATTCCGAGGAAGCCGTTGTTGATGATGGCGATGTTGATCTTGACGTTCTCCTGCACGATCGTCTGCAATTCCGCCTGCGTCATCTGGAAGCCGCCGTCGCCGACGATGGCCCATACTTCGCGGTCGGGGCGCGCCATCTTGGCGCCAATCGCCGCCGGCACGCCGAACCCCATGGTGCCGAGCCCGCCAGAGGTGATGAACTGGCCGGCTTCAGCGACCTTGTAGTACTGCGCCGACCACATCTGGTGCTGACCCACGTCCGTGACGATGATCGCGCGGCCGTTGGTGGCCTTCCAGATGTCGTGGATCACGTGCGCCGCGCACAGCTTGCCGGTATCGGGCAACTCTTCGATGTCGCGAACGGTGGGGCCGCCGGCCAGTTCCCCAATACGGGTGACCCACGCATCGTGCTTCTGTGATTTCACCAGCGGCAGCCAGTCGCGCAGGACGGCCTTGATGTCCCCGGCAATGGCCACGTCGGCCCTGACATTCTTGTTCAGCTCCGATGGGTCGATGTCGATGTGGATCTTCTTCGCGTGCGGCGCGTATGACGCCAGCTTTCCGGTGACGCGATCGTCGAAGCGCATACCGAGCGCGATCAGCAGGTCCGACTCCTGGATCGCTTCATTGACCCAGTGCTCGCCATGCATGCCCATCATGCCGAGGTTCAACGGATGATGCGCCGGCACCGTGCCGAGGCCCAGCAACGTCATGGCGACCGGCACATGGGCGCGTTCGACGAGCTGCAGCACTTCGTCCATCGCGCTGCTCTTGAAGATGCCGTGGCCGGCCAGGATCACCGGCCGCTTCGCGGTCGCAAGCAACTCCGTCGCGCGCGCGATGAAGGTCGCCCTCGACGAGCCTGAAGGCTCGTCGCTACAGGAACGCAATTGTGGCGACGACGAACCCTGTGGCGACGAGCCTTGTGGCGACGAACCTTTAGGTTCGTCGACAACCAACTCACACTCTTCCTGCTGCGCGTTCTTCGTGATGTCGACGAGGACCGGTCCGGGACGACCCGTGGTCGCGATCTGGAACGCCTTGCGCAGCGTCGGCGCAATGTCCTCCGCCCTGGTGACCAGGAAGTTGTGCTTCGTGATGGTCAGCGTGATGCCGGTCACGTCGGTTTCCTGGAACGCATCGGAACCAATCAGGTGCTCGGGTACCTGGCCGGTAATGCAGACCAGCGGAATCGAATCCATCATCGCGTTGGCGATGCCGGTCACCAGGTTGGTCGCGCCGGGGCCCGACGTCGCCAGCGCGACACCGACCTTGCCGCTCGCGCGCGCATAACCATCGGCCATGTGCGTGGCACCCTGCTCGTGACGGACCAGGACGTGACGAATCGGGTGATCGAGCAACGCGTCGTAGGCCGGCAGGATCGCGCCGCCGGGGTACCCGAACACGGTGTCGACGCCCTGTTCCGCCAAGACCGACCAGATGATGTGCGCGCCGCGAAGTTTCATAAATGTGCTTTCGTCCTATGCCCTTACTGCTAGCCCCGCTAGCCCCGCTAGCCCGCTAGCCCGCTAGCCCGCTAGCCCGCTGGCCCGCTGGCCCGCTTACGCCATCACGTCAACACGGCGCTGTTCGAACGCGGTGATGTCCTGTTCGTTCCTGAGGATCAGGTCAATTTCATCCGTGCCTTCGAGGAGGCGCTGCTTCGACGCCGGGTCGATGGTGAACGGCTCCTTGAGTCCGAACGGATCGCGGACTTCGCCTCGCTCGAGATCGACCTCCACCGCGTAGCCCGGTTCCTGCTCGGCGCGGCCCAGGATCAACTCAACGGCGGCTTCAGGCAGCGCAACGGGCAGCATGCCGTTGCCGATGGCGTTGCCGCGGAAGATGTCCGCGAACGAGGGGGCAATCACCACCGTGAAGCCCGCGTCCTGCAGCGCCCATGCGGCGTGTTCTCGCGATGAGCCGCACCCAAAGTTCACGCCGGCGGCGAGGACCGTGGCTCCCTGGTATTGCGGCTGGTTCAGCACGAATGCCGGATCGCGCTTCCAGTCGCTGAACAGGAACGGTCCAAAGCCGGAGCGCTCGATGCGCTTCAGGAACTGCTTCGGGATGATCTGGTCGGTGTCGACGTGATTGCGGCGCAGCGGCGCCACGATCCCGCGATGTTGCCGTAACGGCTGACGCCCGCTCATCGGTACTCCCACTGACGCACGTCGGTGAAGCGCCCTTCGATGGCGGCCGCGGCGGCCATGGCTGGGCTCACCAGGTGCGTCCGCCCACCGCGGCCCTGGCGTCCTTCAAAGTTGCGATTGCTGGTCGAGGCGCACCGTTCGCCGTCGCCCAGCGTGTCGTCGTTCATGCCGAGGCACATCGAGCAGCCGGGCTCGCGCCATTCGAAGCCCGCCTCCGAGAAGATGCGATCCAGGCCTTCACGCTCGGCGTCGGCTTTCACCTGCTGGGAGCCCGGCACCACGAGCGCGCGCACGCGCGTGCTGACCCGATGTCCCTTGGCCACGCTGGCGGCGGCGCGCAGATCTTCGAGGCGCGCATTGGTGCATGAACCAATGAACACGCGATCGATTGGCACCGTGTCGAGGGCAGTACCTGGTGTCAGGCCCATGTAGGCCAGGGCGCGTTCCATGGCGCGCGCGTCGCCTTCGGAGGCGGCGCCCTTCGGATCGGGCACGCGACCAGTGACGGGTTCCACCATGTCGGGACGCGTACCCCACGTCACGAGCGGCGCGAGCGCCGACACATCGATCGAGAGCTCGGCGTCGAATGCCGCGCCGGCATCCGACTTCAGCGCAGTCCACCGCTCCACAGCGGCGGTCCAATCCGCGCCTTTTGGCGCATGCGTGCGGCCTTCAAGAAACGCGAACGTCGTCTCGTCGGGCGCCACGAACGAGCTGCGCGCACCGGCTTCGATGCTCATGTTGCAGACGGTCATCCGCTGTTCCATCGACATGCCGTCGATGAGCGGACCCGCGAGCTCGAGCGCGTAGCCCGTGCCGCCGCTGACGCCGAGGCGATGCATCATCGCCAGTGCCACGTCCTTGGCCGTGACGCCGGCGCTGAGCTTGCCCGTGAAGATCACGCGCATCGCCTTTGGCTTGGCGAGCGCAAGGCATTGGGTCGCGAGGACCTGTTCCACTTCGCTCGTGCCGATGCCGAAGGCGAGGGCGCCGAACGCGCCATGCGTGCTGGTGTGGCTGTCGCCGCACACGATCGTCGTCCCCGGCAGCGTGAGGCCGAGTTCGGGGCCGATGACATGCACGATGCCCTGGCGGCCGCTGTCGAAGTCGAACAGCGGCACGCCGAAGCGCACCGCGTTGTCGCGCAGTGTTTCAACCTGCTGGCGCGCGAGCGGATCGGCGATCGGCAGGTGGCGCGACGAGGTCGGCACGTTGTGATCGACGGTCGCGAAGGTCAGGTCGGGACGGCGTACCTTGCGGCCGGCAATGCGCAGGCCTTCGAACGCCTGCGGCGACGTCACCTCGTGAACGAGATGCCGATCGATGTAGATCAGGCTGCGGCCGTCTTCGAGCTCGCGCACCACGTGCGCGCTCCAGACCTTGTCGAGCAGGGTTCTAGACGCCATGGTAGGAGTGCTTCCGGTCGCGCACTTCGTGCAGGGCGTCTTCGATGGCCTGGCCCATTTCGCGCGTCGAGAGCACGCGTTCGCCGGGCCCGGCCAGGTCCTTGGTGCGCGCGCCCGCGGCGAGCGCGTCTTCGATGGCGTGCTCGATCTCGGCGGCTTCCTTGTCCATGCGCGCGCTGAAGCGAAGCAGCATGGCGGCGCTGGCAATCGCGCCGATCGGATTCGCCAGGCCCTTGCCGGCGATGTCAGGCGCGGAGCCATGCACGGGTTCGTAGAGGTCGACCCGGCCGCCGATCGTGGCGGAGGGCAGCAGGCCCAGCGACCCTGAGACCGATGCGGCCTGGTCGCTGAGGATGTCGCCAAACAGGTTGTCGCACAGCATCACGTCGAAGCTGGTGGGCGAGGTCGCCAGGCGCATCGCCGCGGTGTCCACGTAGACGTGCTCGAGCTCCACGTCGGGATAGCTCTTCGCGACTTCCGACACGACCGCGCGCCACAGCCGCGAGGTCTCGAGCACGTTCGCCTTGTCGATCGAGGCGACCTTCTTGCGGCGTTCGCGCGCGCGATCGAATGCGACCTTTGCGACGCGCTCGATCTCGTGGCGCGAGTAGATCAGCGTGTTGAACGCGGTGTTGCCCGACGCTTCAAAGCCGCGCGGTTCCCCGAAATACAGGCCCCCGAGCAGCTCGCGGACGATGAGGAGGTTCGCGCCCTTGACGCGCTCCGGCTGGAACGCGGTGCGCTTGGCGAGCGGGGTGTAGCAAACAGCGGGGCGCAGGTTGGCGAATCCGCCGAGCGCCTGTCGCAACGCGAGCAGCGCCGCCTCGGGACGCTCTGATGTCTGGCGGCCGTCGAACTTGGGATGGCCAACGGCGCCCAGCAGGACCGCGTTGGCGTCGAGCGCCGCTTCCAGCGTGCGCTCGGGGAGACCGACACCCTCGCTGTCGATGGCGGTGCCACCGATGGCGTGGGTCGAGAACGTGAACGACTTGCCGGAATGCTCCGCGACGTTCTTCAGGATGCGGGCGGCTTCGGCGGTGACTTCGGGGCCGATGCCGTCACCTGGCATCAGCACAATCTTCAGCGACATGTGTTCCTGTTTCCTCAATGGCTCGCGGCCGAGGCCGCGAGGGGGCGTTGCGCGGCGAGTTCGTCGCGAATGATGGCCGACAGCGCTTCATCGTCGACCGCCTTGGTGCGATCGGCGAGGGCCGTCACCTTGATGTAGAGACGCTCGAGTTCGGGCTGGCGCAGCCGGTGACCGAGCGCGCGGCAGCGCGCGTCCAGCCCGCGCATGCCCGAGTGCTTGCCCAGCACGAGGCGCGTGCCAGCAGCGCCGACCGATTCGGGCCGCATGATTTCGTAGGTCAGTTCGTGCTTGAGCATGCCGTCCTGGTGGATGCCGGCTTCATGCGCGAATGCATTGGCGCCGACGATCGCCTTGTTCGGCGGCACTGACACGCCGACGATCGTCGACAGCGCGTTGCTGGTCGGCACGAGGGCCTGGGTGCAGATACCCGTGCGATGGGGCAGCGCGTCGGCGCGCACTTCGAGCGCCATCACGATTTCTTCGAGTGACGCATTGCCGGCACGCTCGCCAATGCCGTTGATCGTGCATTCCACCTGGCGGGCACCGGCCTGGATCGCGGCCAGCGAATTGGCGACCGCCATGCCCAGATCGTTGTGGCAGTGCGCGGACATGACGGCGCGTCCGCCGATGCGCGTGCCCACGGTGGTGAACATGCGCTCGATATCGGAGGGCAGCGCATAGCCAACCGTGTCCGGCAGGTTGATCGTGGTGGCGCCGGCGTTAACGGCCGCCTCGGCGACGTCACACAGGAAGTCCAGATCCGAACGGGTTGCGTCCTCCGCCGAAAATTCCACATCGTCGCAATACGCGCGGGCGCGTGCGACCGCTGACGTGATCTGCTCGATGCACTGCGCGCGCGTGATGCGCAGCTTGTGTTCGAGATGAATGTCGGAGGTGGCAAGGAACACGTGAATGCGCGGACGCGTCGCCTGCGACAGCGCCGCCCACGCACGGTCGATGTCCGCCGGGATCGCGCGAGCCAGGCCCGCGATGATCGGCCGGCGCACCGAGCCGGCAATTGCCCGCACCGCCTCGAAATCCCCTTCGGACGAGATCGGGAAGCCGGCCTCGATGATGTCCACCCCCAGGCGATCGAGCTGCTGCGCCAGACGAAGCTTCTCCGAGGCGGTCATGCTGAAACCCGGAGCCTGCTCGCCATCGCGGAGCGTGGTGTCGAAAACCTGGATGCGTGAATTAGTCGCCATAAACATGTGGCCGGTCCACCGCGGCAGCCACCGGGCTGCTTTGGCCAGACTTCGCCGTCCATAGAATCGGGCTGACGACCGAAATAAGTCAAAATAATAATATCTATGGAGGAGTAGTTCTTCGCTTATAGTATGGAAACTCGATGGAACTCTTCCAGCTCGAAGCATTTCTCGCCGTGGTGCGGGAAGGCAGCTTTTCTGCCGCCGCCAAGGCCCTGTTTCGCACCCAACCGGCCATCAGCCAGACCATCAAGAAGCTGGAGGACGAGATTGGGCGTCCGCTGTTCGATCGCTCGAGCCGCCGCGGTGTTCTGACCGATGCCGGGCGCGTCCTGGCCGATCATGCCGAGCGTCTCGTGAACCTCAGGACGCGGGCGATGGCGGCGCTGGACGACGTGCGGCAACTCAGGACCGGTCGCCTGACGATGGCCGCCAACGAGTTGACGTGTTTGTATCTATTACCGATCCTGCACGAATACCGGCGCCTCTACCCGGACGTGCACATCACCGTCATGCGCGCCCTCGGCAGCCGCGTACCAGCGCAGGTGCTGGACTACGGCGCGGACTTCGGCGTCATCACGTTCCGTCCCGACACCGACGCGCTCAATTCGATCGTTGTCTATCACGATGAACTCGCGTTCGTCGTACCGCCGACGCATCCACTCGCGCGCCGCGCGAAGGTCTCGATCGCCGAGCTGGCGAGCGAATCGTTCGTGGCGCATCACGTGTCGTCACCGTATCGATTGCGCGTCATCGAAACATTCAAGAAGAAGCGTGTCGAATTGCGGATGCCGGTCGAGATGCCGACCATTGACGCGATCAAGAAGTTCGTCGCGATGGGGAATGGTGTGGCGCTGCTGCCGGCCATTACCGTGGAGCAGGAAGTCGCCCACAAGGAATTGGTGAGAGTGCAAGTGCCGGAGCTCACCTTCGATCGCAAGCTCCGGTTGATTCACCGGCGCGAGGGCACGCTGTCGCACGCGGCGGAAGCGTTGCTCGCGGTGGTCGAAGCGCAAACGGCCCTGCGTAAAGGCCGCTACGCGTTCGCCATGGAGAAGTAGTGTTTAGCGCCGTCGTGCCTTGTTCCGTGAGATGTCCCAGGCCGCGGAAGGCACCGTAATGCTGGTATTACAGTCGCTACACACACAGACCTTCTGGTGTGCACGGCTATACACAGCCTCCATCGAGCCCCCGCAGATCGGGCAGTTCTGAATCACATCACACGGACCAGGATTTCTCGGATCGTGGGTAGTAGCCATACGGCTGAGTGGTAGAGCAAAGCTTTTGCCAGCTAGACCTCGTCCGTAGGTGTGCCTTCACGCTTCTTTTTGCGGATATCCCAGGCGCTGAGCGGAATGCTCAGGCCGGTGTGGCACTCAACACAGACGCATACCTGTTGGCTGAAGCGGTCGTAGACGACCTCCATGCGCCCGTCGCAGATCGGGCACTCAGGACAGGAGGGCAGACTACTGCCTGGCTGCGGGGGCTGAGGCATCCCAACGAGTGTAGGAAATCAGCTCGCGACCGGCAATACAGAAATACCCGTAAATACTAGTGTTTTCAGGCTTTAATGATGAGCTGGCGACCGTGTCGACCAACTAGGAAGACCTGGGAGGGCCTTTTGTTTGGTGCGGAAGAGAGGACTCGAACCTCCACCCGGTTGCCCGGACTAGCTCCTGAGGCTAGCGCGTCTGCCAATTCCGCCACTCCCGCACTCGGAGGGGTTTCTTGCTCAGGCAGGAAGCAACCAGTATACAACGGCGCGCGGCCAAGAACCACGCAGCTGTAAACAGCAACGTGCCGCGGCGTGGAACTTGCTAGTCGATGAGGCGTGAGAGACCGCCTTCACTCGACCTGGAAAAACCACCGCCGTGCGCTCACGGTCGTCATTGTCATCGCCGCCATTCTGGGGCTGATCGTCTTCCTCGCCCAGGATCCCAAGGCGCTGCGCGTCGAAAGCCCTGTCGAGGCGGCCGATCCGCGCTTTCCCGACTACCTGGCGTCGCTGGTCGGTGCACCGGTCGAACGCGGCGATGCCTATACCGTCCTGCACAATGGCGACGAGACGTTCCCCGCGATGCTCGCGGCGATCGATGCCGCCACCGCGCGCATCAACTTCGAGACCTACGTCTTCACGGAGGGGCAGATCGCGGACCGCTTCGTCGAGGCGCTGGCGCGCGCCGCCCGCCGCGGCGTCAACGTGCGAATTGTCGTCGACCCTATCGGCTCGACGGTCGGGTCAAAGAACGAGCAACTGCTGAAGGAGGCTGGCGCCAAGCTGGCGATGTTCAACCCGTTGTCGTTCTTCTCATTCGAGGACTTCAACTACCGGACGCACCGCAAGACGCTGGTGGTGGACGGCAAGGTGGCATTTACCGGCGGCATGGGAATCGCCGACCACTGGCTCGGCCACGCGCAGGGCAAGGAGAACTGGCGTGACACCCATTTCCAGATCACCGGACCGGCCGTCCGCGCGCTGGAGTCGGCGTTCTACGAGAACTGGATCGAAAGCGGCGGCCTGTCAGCCCCGGCGCTCGATCCGGAGGTGCCTGCGCAACAGACCGGCACACGATCGATCGTGCTCTGGAGCAATCCGGTTTCGGGCGCGAGCAACGTCAAGCTGCTGTATCTGCTCGCCATTGCGTCGGCCCGCAAGACGATCGACATCCAGTCGCCGTACATCACGTTCGATCCGTCGACGCAGTGGATGATCGAGCAGGCACGCCAGCGGGGCGTGCGGGTGCGCATGCTCACGGAAGGCGAGATCACCGACGCCATGCCGGTGAAGCACGCCAGCCGCTACGACTACCAGAAGCATCTCGACAACGGGATCGAGATCTTCGAATACCAGCCGACGATGATGCATGCGAAGGCCATGATCGTTGATGGTGTGATGAGCCTGATTGGCTCAGCGAACTTCGGCAACCGGTCGTTCGAATTGAACGACGAACTGACGGTCGCCGTCTTCGATCCTGGCCTGGCGGCCGCGCTCGTCAGCGATTTCGAGCAGGACATGCGTTCATCCACGAAGCTCGATCGCGCGACCTGGAAGGATCAGCGGTCGTTCGACGGCAAGCTGCAGGAGTGGTTCTGGGATTGGTTCGGAGAGATGTTCTAAGGCGGGCTGGCAGGCTCGCGGGCCCGTGATCAGACCTGGTCCTGGAAGAACGAGGCCACCGCTTCGATCCCCTTCTGCACGACGCCACGGCGCTGCCACTGTCGCTTCGTGACGCGCTCGCAGACCGCGGCGTCCCGTTCGTAGGTCTCCGTCAGTTCGAGGGCGAAGTCGCGGTCGCACAGGCAGACGTTGCTCTCTTCGTTGTGGGAGAACGATCGGTTGTCGAAATTCGACGTGCCGACGGTGGACCACAGGCCGTCCACGATCATGATCTTGTGGTGCATCATCGTGCGGTTGTATTCGTACAGCTCCACGCCGGCGTCGAGCAGCGCGCCGTACAGGCGCAGGCTGTTGAGGCGCGTGATCCAGGTGTCGTTGCTGACTCCCGCCACCATGATCCGCACGCGCACGCCGCGCCTGACGGCGTCGCGGAACAGGTCGATCGAGACGTGGTCGGGCACGAAGTACGGATTGGCAATGTCGATCGAGGTCCGTGCCGCCGAGATGGCCAGGTAATACATCACGCGAACCGTGGACGCGCCGGTTTCCGGTGAACTCATGATGGTCTGCAGGTAGAGGTCACCTGACGGCTGGGCGGCGGGATAGAAATCGGGCCCGGTCACGAGCTCGCCCGTAGCCTCGAGCCAGTTCTGTGCGAACCCGGTCTGGAGCGGCCGGACGGCGGGACCCGACACCCGGATCTGCAGGTCGCGCCAGTGCTTGTCGTCATGCGCGTCGCCGAGCCAGTGGTCGGCGATGCCCGCGCCGCCCGTGAACGCCACGCACCCGTCGATCACGAGCGACTTGCGATGCGTGCGGTTGTTGACCCGGCGCAGCGTGCCCAGGCGGATCGGGTTGTACCAGGCCAGGTGGCAGCCACCCTTCTTCAGTACCTGCAGAATTTCGTCGCCGACCGTGGAGGAACCGACCGCGTCGAGCAGCAGCTTCACCCGGACGCCGCGCTGGGCGGCCGCGGCCAACGCGGTGGCGAAGCGCATGCCGATGTCGCCGGCCCAGTAGATGTAGGCTTCGATGGTGATCGACCGCTCCGCCTGCTCGATCCCCTCGAGCATGGCCGGATAGAACCGGTCGCCGTTGTTCAACAGCTGCAGCGAGTTGCCGCCCACGAACGGAATGCCGGCAGCGCCCGCCATGGTGTCGATGAACTCCTTGCTGCCGACCTCCAGCTTGTGGTCGAGACCGTACTGCGGCGGGAACTCCACCGGCGTCGACAGCGAGCAGACGGCCGCCCACAGGGCGACGCCGAACGCGCCCCACCAGTTGTGCTGTTCGAACAGGTAAACCGCGAGCAACGCCCACAGCCACCAGGACCAGAGCAAACGCCGAATGCGCGTCCAGGCCGTCGCGATGCCTTTCGGCTTCGTGAGGCGTGCATCCGGTGGTGGCCGATAACTGTTCCGGCGTGATCGCGGACGGCTGGTGATGAGTCGCGGCTTGCTGCGCGGGGGCATGCGTGTCACCGCCGTCGCACCGTCCGATCATGGCGGACAATCTGGATCGCGAGCCAGGTCGTTCCGACTGCGGCCAGCGCAAACAGGATCATTGCAAAGCCGGAATACCCAAGGATCCTGAAAGACGTGTCGATGCTCATGACCATCGCGGCGCTGACAATCATAGCCGCGACGATCAGTCCGTGCGTGATGCGATTGGCGACCTTCTGCAGGCCGTCGATGATCGCGCCGTCATCGATATCCACCTTCAGTTTAAGCTCGGATGCCGCCAGCGCATCGAGCACGCGGTTGACGCGGCCTGGCAGCTTTTCGGCGAACTCTTTCGCCTCCAAGACGGCCGACAGCACGCCGCCCGAGGTGATCGTGTGCTTCATCCGGCGCGTCATCAGCTCGACGCCCTTGCGGCGAATCGTGGCGTTGACGTCCAGGTCGGGGTCGAGCGCACGCGCCACTTCGTCGAGGTTCAGCAACATCTTGCCGAGCATGGTCAGTTCGGCGGGCGCCCGCATCGCGTTGTTGTTGATCACCTGCGACAGATCGAGAAAGGCCGCGCCGATCTGAAACTGGCCGATGGTCTGGTGGCCGATGCGCCCGACCAGCGCGGCGATGTCGCGGCGAAACCCGGCGTCATTGAATTCAGGCAGCTTCTCGCCGAGCGACATGGCGACTTCCGCCACGTCCTCGCCACGCCCTTCGCTGATCGCGAGCAGCAGTTTGAGCAGCCGCTCCTGCATCTGCGGACTGAGCCGGCCGATCATCCCGAGGTCGATCAGCGCCAGCAGGCCATCGTCGGTAATCAGCACGTTGCCTGGGTGCGGATCCGCGTGGAAGACGCCGTCGAGCACGATCTGCTTCAGGTAGGCATGCACGAGCGTGTCGGCCAGAACGTCGCGCTCGAGGTCGATCTTCACCACCGGACTCACCGCCGTGACCTTGGTGCCGCTGACGTAGTCCATGGTCAGCACGCGGGTCGAGGTGTAGCCCTCAACCGGTTGCGGCACGACGATCAGTGCGAACTCCTTGAGGTTGGCGCCCAGCAGCCGCAGGTTGTTCGCCTCGCTCAGGTAGTCGAGCTCCTGCGTGATCGCCGTGCGGAATTCTTCAACGGTGCCGGCGAGGTCGTAGCGCCGGCCGGCGTTGGTGCGGGCCTCGAGGAAGCCCGCAATCTCGGCGAGCGCTTCGAGGTCCTTCGCCACCGTCTCGGCCACCCCTGGCCGTTGGACCTTCACCGCCACGATGCGCCCGTCGCGGAGCGCCGCGCGATGCACCTGGCCGAGCGATGCCGCCGCGACCGGCCGCTCTTCGAAGACCGAGAACGCCTTCGACAGCCGCACGCCGAGTTCCTCTTCAACGATGCGTTTCACCTCGTCAAAGGAGAATGGCTCGATGTCGTCCTGCAAGCGGGCAAGGGCGGCCAGGTAGGCCGGCGGCAGCAAGTCGACGCGTGTCGACAGCACCTGGCCCAGCTTGATGAACGTGGGTCCGAGCTTTTCCAGGTCCCGCGCGAGCTGCTCCGGCACTTCGGATTCAGCGGTGTCATTTGCGGCGTTGCCGTACTTCAGGAAGATCGACGCCACGGCCGCGTAGCGGCTCAACCGTTCAGGGAGGGCAGTCACATCTACAGGAGGTTGCAAGGGCCATTCCAGAACCGATGCCACGGTCGAGATATGATCCGAGCGTGAACTCCTTCGTGATTGGCGTGGCCGGTGGGTCGGGATCGGGAAAAACCACCGTAGTGAGAAAGATCGTGGATAGTCTGGGCCTCGAGCAGGTCACCTTGCTCCAGCACGATCGCTACTACCGTGACCGAAACGACCTGCGGCTCGAGGAGCGCGCCAGCCTCAATTACGATCACCCCAACTCGCTCGAGACCGACTTGCTCGTGCAGCACGTGCGCGACCTGAAGGGCGGCAAGCCGGTCAGCGTGCCCCAGTACGACTTCACGCGTCACGCGCGGTTGCGGGAGACGGAGACATTTCAGCCGCGGCGGGCACTGATCGTCGAGGGTATCTTGATCTTCACGGATCCGGCGTTGCGTGACTTGATGGATATCAAGGTCTTTGTCGATACGGATTCCGACACGCGCTTCATCCGCCGCCTGCAGCGCGATGTGGCGGAGCGTGGCCGCACCATGGAGTCGGTGATCGATCAATACCAGGGCACCGTCAAGCCGATGCACCTCGAATTCGTGGAGCCGAGCAAGCGCTACGCGGACGTGATCATCCCGCTCGGCGGCCACAACACGGTGGCGATCGAACTGTTGCTGACGATGTTGCGGAGCGTCGCCGGTAAGAGTTAAGAGTGCAGAGTTGAGAGTGCAGAGTTGAGAGTGCAGAGTTGGGAGTGCAGAGTTGAGAGTGCAGAGTTGAGAGTGCAGAACTCTGCACTCCTAACTCTGCACTCCTAACTCCGCACTCTGCATTCCTATTGGCGGCTGCGGTTGAAGATGTAGGCGCCGAACGCGGCGAGTCCGCCGAGCACCACGATGTCTCGCATCAACTTGAACAGGTTGATGACCCACGCGATGCCCATGCCGAACGCCACCCACTGCACCCACCACTCGCCAGGCGACGTCATCACGTTGATGGCAAAGCACAGCAACACGATGAACGGGGCGGTGATCAGGAACTTCACGCGGCGAAGGGGTCCCATAACCATAGGCTCTATCTCCTAATACGATGCGCAATGCTACAGGTTTCAGGACCCTGCTGACATGCTGATTCTGGCCGCTATTCTCGTCTTTCAGGCGCAGATCGCCCCTCCCGATGCCGTGCGGGCGCAAATGGATACCGTGTGCGCTGGCTGGCGGCTGGCTCCCGTGATCCCCGAGATCGTGGAGGAGGTGCGCACGCGGACGCCGACATGGCCACCCAATCTGATTCCCGGCGATTTCAACGGCGACGGCAAGGTTGATGTGGCGATGCTGGCGGACTGCAAAGGCCGCGTGCAGCTGCAGGTGTTCCTCGCGGAAGGATCGGGATTCAGCAGGCAGGCGCTCGACCGGCCGCAGCCACACGACGCGCGGCAGTTCCTGCACTTGATTCGGAAGGAATACGGGTTCGACGCGATTGGCGTCGAGTTCGAAGCCATCGGCGGCCGCGCCTGGATGCTGCGCGACGGCCGATGGATCTCGGTCGCGCGCTAAGGCGCGGTCGCGTTTGGCGCCGCCTGCGGTCCCTTCATCTCGTATGACGGCGGCTCAGCCCCCAGCAGGTGCCGCACGAAGTAATCCCACCGGCGCCGGATCATGTACGGCTCGCTGCCGAACCCATGTCCGCGGTTCGGGAAGATGATCAAGTCAAAATCCTTGTTCGCCTTGATCAGCGCATCGACGACGAGCAGCGTGCTGTAGAACGGCACGTTGTTGTCCATCGAGCCGTGCGCGAGCAGCAGCTTGCCCTTGAGTTGGTGCGCCACGAGCTGATTGGCCTGGTTGTCGTAGTTGGTGGTGCCGTCCGCGTTCTTCTGCAGCAGGCCCTGCCACTTTTCCGCCCAGTCATCTTCGTAGACGCGGTTGTCGTGATTGCCTGCTTGCGAGACGCCGACCTTGAAGAAGTCGGGATAGCGGAACATGGCCGCCGCGGTCGCGAAGCCGCCGCCGGAGTGCCCATAGATGCCGGCGCGATCGATGTCGATCCACGAATAGCGCTGCGCCAGCTCCCTCATCCCGGCGACCTGGTCGGGCAGCGTGTTGTCGCCCATGTTGCCGTAGTAGGCCGCGTGAAACCGCTTCGAGCGCCACGGCGTGCCCATGCCGTCGATCTGCACGACGATGAAGCCCAGCTCGGCGATCGCCTGCGTGTCGCCGCGCGACGCGGAGAACTGGCGGCTGCCGACGCTGCCGGTCTGCGGACCCGGATAGATGTTGTTGACGATCGGGTACTTCTTCGACGGGTCGAAGTTACTCGGGCGATAGAGCAGGCCGTACAGCAACCCGGCGCCGCCGCGATCCTTGACCGTGATCGGCATCGGCGGCTTCCAGCCCGTGGCCAGCAGGCGGCTGATGTCCATCTTCTCCAGGGCCAGGATCGTCTTGCCAGCCGCATCGCGCAGCACCGACGTGGTCGGCACGTCGGGCTTCGAGAAGTTGTCGACGAAGTACTTGCCCGACGGCGACAGCGACACATCGTGATCGGCATCTTCCGGCGTCAGTAACTGCGCGGGCTTGCCGTCCATGGTCTGACGGTAGAAGTGACGGAAGTACGGATCGCGGCCGGCTTCCTTGCCGACGCCCATGTAATAGAGTGTGCGCGCGGCTTCATCGATCTTGAGGAGCTGCGTGACGTTGCCGTCGCCGCTGGTCAACTGGCTCTTCTGCTTGCCGGTCTGCGCGTCATGCAGGTACAGCTGGCCCCAGTTGTCCTTCTGCGAATACCAGATCGCTTCGTTCGAGCCCGGGAGGTAACGCCAGTTGACGCGGCCGTTGCCGGATTCGAGGAACGTCTCCGCCTTCTCTTCGAGCACTTCGCGAATCGTGCCGGTGGCGGCGTCGGCGATGCGCAGGTTCTCCTGCTGGTGGTTGCGTGATGTGGAGACGAACGCGATCTGCGACCCGTCTGGATTCCACTGCACGTCGACCCAGTCGCCGCCGCACTTCACGTCGTCGCAGAGCGTGGAGCGGTGCTGGTCCTGGCCCATCTTGAGGCGCGTGACCTTGACGGGATCGACGTCAATGATCACCCGCTCAATCATGGTCACGTTCTCATCACCCGGTAGCGGGTACTTCCACGCGCGCAGCGTCGGGTGGCCGGCGACGGTGTTGACGAGATACATGTCGCCGCTCTTGCGCTGATCCTGCTGGAAGGTGGCGATCTTCTTCGAATCGGGCGACCACTTCACGACCGGACGATCGCTGCTGATCCAGCCGGCATTGTCGGTGGCGTAGCCATAGTCCTTCACGCCGTCCGTCGTCAGTTGCCGGTCGGTCCCCGTCGTCATGTCGCGGACCCAGAGATTCCAGTCCTTGATGTAGACGGCGTATTTCCCATCAGGGGAGAGTTCGCTGTTCGGGACGGCCGCCGGGCGATCGGCCGACGCGCACTTGGTGCCCTGCACGTCGCAGGTCCAGCGCTTGCCGTCCGCGTCGAACGAGAATGACGCGCTGTCAGCTGAGAACGTGATCTGCTGGAACGGCAGCCTTGCTGCCGTCACCGGCTTGCCCATGGCCGCCGTGAGCGCTGTTGCGACCGCTGCGTGGTTGAACGCCGGTGCCTTTGTTCCCTTCACTGCGTCGACGAGAAAAAACTCCGCGGTGGTGGCGCCCTGGTTGCGATACCAGAAGCGATCGCCCGGCAGCCAGTTGGCGCGTACGGGGCCATTGGCGACCAGCGGATTGGTGTTGTAGTTCAGGAACTTTTCGGCGCGCGAATAATCATCGGCGCTGACCGTGGCGCGCGATTGAGCGGCTCCCGGCAGCGTAGACGCAAAGGCGATCGCAACCGCGGCCAGCAATGGGGCGTGGCGTCGAGACAGCAATTTCATAAGGGGGAAGTATGACATTTCCGCCCGTGCGGACGGAACCGTCGAAAAGCGAAGGCCGGGCCAGGCGCCCGGCCTTCTGGGACGATCAGTTACTTCTTGTCACTCCCAAGCAACAGGCATGCGATGTAGCAGATTTCGACCATCGGGGGATACGTCGTTCCGCTCGTGATCCCACCCATGCTGGCCGATGTCGGCCGCACGAACGGGATCTCGGTGGGAGGAACCTCGCGTCCAGTGGCGTCCGGGCAAATCGCGTGAACCGGCTTCGCGTCGACGAGGTACTCGAACAGCACCGCGGTGTGCTCGAGTTCGGTCGGGTTCGGCAGGCGCGAGTCCGGCGTTGCGGACGAGATCATCCAGAGATCGGCGATCTCGCCCGCCGAGGCGGTGAATGTGCGGACATCAGTACCGCTGGTTACCCGAATCGTGACAGATTCGCGGCTGCTAAAGTTGACCGCGTCGGTCAAGCGTTGCTTGTAGCCTTCGAACGACCACTCCTTGCCGGCATCAGGGTGGCCGGCTGAGTCGTCCAGCCGTCCGCCACGAAGACTGATCGTGGTGGTGGCCCACTTCTCGACGTTGCCGCGAACCCGCTTGCCAGGGGCGATCTTCTGCAGCATCGCCATCTGAGTTGACTCGTTCTGTACGGCATCACGAATGCCGGCGACGATCTCGACGGTCGTGTTTTCGAGATTGCGGAACACAAACTCGGCGGGATTGCTGCCGACCAGCTGCGAGTCGAACGCCGCCGGGATCACGCCGGGCGCTGCCGCCAGTCCCAGCGCCTTCGCAACGGGGCTATCGGCACGAGCCATCAGAAACGGCACATGCGTCATGTGGTGCAGGCCGTGCTGTCCTGGCGTAGCGACCAGGAACGAGCGGTCAGTGCGTTCGATAAAGGTCATCATCCCGACGAAACGGACGTTGACGCGTGCCGCGGAGGGGGCTGCAGTTGCGGACTTGGCGGCAACGGTACATGCGGCTGCTACGCCGCCGAGCGCAACTCGACTGACAAAATCACGACGATTCATTTTTAGCTCCTGCGTTGGGGGGCTATCGATCGGAGCCGTACAGCACCAACGCACTCCAAGCGCCGAGTCGACGGCCGTTCTGCTGTACTGCGTTGCGTTGGACTGTTTGGAGGGCCTGCTCTGCGGAGACCTTGCGGGACATCTCGCGGTGGAAGCCGATCATCAGATCGCGGACGGCATCCTCGTTGGCGCCCGGCAGCGTTCCCAGCGCGGCGGGGACGCCGGCGGCCATGAACGCGCGGGCAAGGCTCAACGTGCCCTCGCCTCGATGGGTGGTGGGCGTCTCGGCTTCGTCGATGACGACCAGGTTGGTGTGCGGCATCGACCGGGACGCGATCTCGCTTCCGAGCACAGTGCCGGAGTGGCGCTTGCCCGCCTCGTCTGCCAGCATGAGCCGGGACAGAAGCGGACTGGACCGGTTGCTTCCGGTGCCAGTCGCGACGTGAATCAGCGAATAGGCCGGGCCCTCCTCAAGCAGGCGTCGGCGCGTGGCATCCGCTCCGGTCAGGACCGATGATTCTGCATAAACTGAGGCGACGGTCCGCGCCTCGGCGTCCGCGCCGGGCTGTGGTCCTCCAAAGATCAGCGGATTGCGGATGGAGGTTGCCGCCTCAGCGACGCGGCGCGCCGCGTAGGCGCCGACGCTCGGTGCCATGCTCACGAGGCGATCCTCGATGAGGAACCGCTGAGTGGAGCCATCCCATAGCGAGGAGAAGGACGCATCTTGATATGTGGAATCAGGCACGAAGACGATCTTGCTTGCGCTTCGTAACTGCGACGCAATTGGCCTGACGATCGCGTTGAACAGTTCCCGGCTCGCGACCGGCTGAGACGCCTCACGCCACACTTCGTCCTGCTGGCGGGCCACCAAGCGCGCCGCATCGACACGCGTCATCGGGCGACGAACGACATCGAGACCACCGCGACGGATGACCCAGATGGCGAGTTCATCCGAGAACTGATTGAGCGCCACAATTGCTTCGTTGGGCTGCAGGCTGGACTGCACGATCCCGAGCGACTGCGGCGTGGCTTTCCTGGCTTCCGCTAGGGTCCTCACTCGGGCGCGCTCGGACAGATCAAAGGCTCGCGGAAAGTCCTTTTCCTCAATTGCCAGCTGCACCGCGGTCTCGAACAGCTGCCACGATTGATCAAATGCCGAAATGCGGCCTTCGTCGGCAAGCACGGCGCGTTCCGCCTCAAAAGCGCGGATGCCGTTGGCCAGCGCGACCTTTGCGGCGGGGAGGTTCCCCCCCACGATGTTGGCCTTGGCCAACTGCAGTTCGAAGGCCGGGACACGCGCGCGATCGCCGGCCACGTTCCGTGAGCGGATTAGGTCGAGCGCGCGGGTTGCGGTTGCGACAGCCGACGCGGCATCGCTCGCTCGTTGAATGTCACCTTCGGGAGCCAGCAGCGCTAACTCGAAGGCTTCCTTCAATTGGGGTTGCGCGATGTTTGACAGCTCACGGCGCGCTTCCTTGACGTCCGCCATCGCTTCGGTATTACGTCCGAGGGCGACGTATGTCGATGCGCGCTGCGTCAGAATCTCCAGAATGGCTGTGCGGCGGTTGGATTCGCGCGCCGTTGCCAGCGCAGCGTTCTGAAGCGCCAGCGCTGCTTCAGGATTGTCGGCCCGCAACGACAGGCCGGCCGTCATCATCAGAATCGACTTGAAACGTGTCTGGTTGGTAACCGTCAGGCCTTGGAGCGCGACCTGGCGGTGCTTCCATTCGTTCTGCTTGTCTCCGAGGTAGTAGTAGTAGGACGCCAACAGGGTGTGCGCTTGGGCCTGCTGTTCGGCGTCAGCCATTTGCTCAAACTGGGCGAGAACATCCTCGTAGTGCGCCTGCGCGTCGCCGAGGCGGCCCTGGGCGAACGCGACCAGGCCTTCAAACCAATAGCTTCGCCCGAGGACAAACGCATAGCCGCTAGCTCGACTGGCGATCTTTGCCGAGGTAGCCTCTTGAAGCGCAGCGGAATAGTCAGCGCGCGACATTGCCGTGCTGGCAATATCCATGGCCACACGATGAGCATAGGGACTGCCGGAGTCCGAGAAGGCGGCCTTCGCCGCCCCAAGCTCTGGTGCTGCTGCGACGAACTGATCCTGAGCAAGGTCCGCCGCCCCATCGAGGTAGGCCTTATGTGCCGCGGCTAGCGCACGTTGCTGTCCTCGCGCCTCGGCGCGGTCGATTGCCGCAACCACGTCTCGATAGAGCGCGTCGCCGGAAACGCGCTGCATAGCATCAGCCATGACCCGCAGGCGTTCGAGTGCAGTGGCGCCGCTGTGTCCCGACAAGACCGCGGCGCTCCAGTCGGCTAAAAGCCGGTTCTCGATGAAGCTCCGCGCTTCGGTCGTGTGCGTGCGCACAGCTCGATCGGCACCCGCCGCGTCAAGTGTTTGTTTGAGCTCGGCAACAAGCGCAGTCCAGGCCTGCGCGAGATTTGGTTTCGCGAGGTCGTCGAGACGCTGCCGGGCTTCGACGGCCCACGGCGAGGACGAGTCCCGCCTCAAATACTCAGTCCACGAGGAGCGGGCTTCGTCGGTTAGTGACAGCGCGCTGGCGGCGAGCGCTCGATTGAACCACGCCTCGTTCAACGACGGATCGAGCCGGCGCGCACGATCCGCGGCGGCAAGAGCGCGCGGAAGATCATCCGGACGCAAGCCGCGGCGCGCGCGTTCGAGCTGCACCGTGGCGACATCGTTCAGATATTGCGCATTCGCAGGCTGTTCGCGCGACGCCGCCAGCAGCGACTGGGCCGCGTCGTCGTAATGGCCGGCGAGCAGTTGAGAGACGCCGAGGGCGTGCAATTGGGACGGTGTTCCATGATCGCCGAATGACTCGCGAATCCTGCCGGCTATCAACTGAACACGATCGGTCCCGGCGGCCCGGCCATCTTGCCCCCCAGCAGATGGCGCACCCAGTGGGGCATGCGGGAACCCCCCGGTTAACCGGCCGAGAACCGATCGTTGTTCACCGATAGAGTCGACAAGACTCACGAGTCCCGAATCGCGCTCGAGCCACGGCCTCACGAATGAGGGGGCGGCCACGATCGCGATCACAGCAGCCGCAGCGGCCAGCACGCCCGCCAGGGAACGACGACTCACCAACGGAGTGGCCTCCGCGGTAACGCCGGCGTCAGGCAATTGCGCTGACAACTCTGCGACCGTTCGAGCGGCCCCCGCCACCAGTGCAATGCACTGAGGGCACGAGGCGAGATGCGAATCCACGCGTGAACGCTCGGACAAACTCAGTCCCCGGTCGACGTATGCCGCCAGGACTTCGGGGTCCGGGCAACCGTTGTCATGCGGATCAACCATCTCGATTGGATAGACGGACAGGCCCCAAAAACCTCTCAACCTCCGCGCGCAACAACGGCGAGAGGGCAATGGAGTGATGCCCAATAAGGGAGGCCACGTCACGGGGATCGACCCCCCCCTGGGTCAGCGCCGCCCGGAGTTGCTTCACACTTTTGTCGAGCCGCCGGTGAAGTGTCGGCACGGAACTGCCCGTGAGCTTGGCGATCTCGACCATCGACAGGTCTTGGTCGAACCTCAGGGCAATGAGCACGCGGTCTTGCGCCGGAATATCCTCGAAGGCTGTCTGTAGTGCGCGTTGGAGTCGTTCGATGCGCGTTCGGCGGTCGGAATCTTCGATTCGCGCCTCGGATGAATCGTCGCTGCTGATCGTGGCGGCGGCTTCTTCGCCCACCGATGTGGTGCGCGTGCGCGTTGGCAGTTGCTCCCAGATGCGCCGTAATTCGACATCGCTCTGATCAACGTCGTGATTCGTACGAAGAATCTCACTAGCTTCTTCGAGCGTATGGTTGTCGCGTGTCACCAGCCGCTCGAGGTTCACCGCGACCGGCCCGAGGCGCTCGGCCATGGCAGACGGACGCCACCGGCCCCACTTTTCGGCACAGAAATCGAGCGACAACCGCTCGATCACCATCGCGAGGTAGGTCCACAACGTGCTGCGGTTCTGAAACTTTCGGAGGATGGCGTAGTCGTCTTCGATGAGACGCAGGTGGACGAAGCTGGCAAAATCCTCTCGTTCCGGGGCAGAGAGGTGCCGTCTTCGGCCAGTCGTCCGTACGATCTGGCCGATCAGATCGAGATGGTCGATGAGCAGCCGTTGATAATCCACGTCGTGTTGTTCTGGGAACTCGCCGCATTATTCGTACGCATGACGGCGAACACAAGGACTCTGCCACCCTTTTGTAATTTCGTATGCAGCTGAGCTGGCGAGAACCCAACACGGCGTGGCCGTCTATTCAAGTCGAAGAGCGCGTTGCCGATCGCTAACCGTCGGGATGGCACAACTCCTGTAATACGAAAGGGCACAGGAGTGAGATCGTCATGACAACGTTGGCAAACTGGCCGGATTTTCAGAAATTCCTCGAACCGAAGGTGCGCGACACGGCGTGCGCGCCCATGTGCGGGGATGTGCGCGGCACAGTCACCAAGGAAGGCTGGAAGCAGGATAGTATGGCGGTGAGTTTCTTCGGCGGACAGGACGGAGCAGGCGCCCGGGTCTGGTCAGCCGGCAAAATTGTGACCGATCAGCAGGACGAGGAAAAGCTCCGCACCCGCATTCGCGAGCTCGAAGCCCTTTGCACCGACGTGCTCGTCGCCGGAGTGGATATCGGTCTACCGCAGCACCTCCTGAATCAGCTTTGGGCCGCCGTCGGACACGGCGAAGTGCCGCATGCGTTCAACGTGGATCTGCCGCCCGCGCCGCCGCGGCCGGTTGAGGCTCCACCGCAAGCCAAGGTCGTGACCCCGTCCGCGTTCAAGCCCGAACCCGGCACGAAGGCCAAGCCCGACCTGATGGAAATTCCCGACATCCCGTTGACGACCAACCCGTTGGCCGTCAAGGACGACACGCGCCCGAAGCCGCCACAGGCGGAGCTGAAGCCGCTCAACGTCAAGAAGACCGTCTGCGTCGTTGACGACGACCCGATGATGCTGGACGTGCTGGCGCGTATTCTTCAGCGCGAGAACTTCGACCTGCTGATGGCCAGCGGCGGTCCCGAGATCATCGAGAAGCTCGAACAATACGCGGGGGACGTCGATCTGCTGGTGACCGACTATGCGATGCCGAACATGCAGGGCCGCGAGCTGGCCGAGCGTGTTCGCCAGCGCTTCCCGAGCGTGAAGGTGCTCTACCAGACCGGGTTCAGCGACATGCTGTTCGAGAACCGTGTCGAACTCGAAGACGGCGCTGCCTTCCTCGAGAAGCCGTTCACGGCCCGCGGCCTCCGCGAAGCCGCGCGCCTGGTGCTCTTCGGCTCGATCAACCCGTAGCAGGTCCAAGGGCGTAGAATGCGCGGATGAAGTCCCGCGCATTCGCCCTTCTCGCGTTCTCGACGATGGCCGCCGCGCTGGCGGCCCAGCAGTCCCCGAACCCTCGACAGCAACCAGGCGCCGCGATCACCATGTTCGCGCCGGATCAGCACGATCTGTACGACGGGCACTTCGTGATGTCCGCCGGCCGCGTCTATATGGTTGGCGGCCTGAACGATCCCGAAGGATGGGACCATCTCGACAACGCGGCGGCAACCGTGAAGCCGGTCGCGGGCACCGCCGAGATTGATGTGAACGACCTGTCGAACACGGGGCGGTTCGAAGCCCGGTTGAAGATCCCGGAAGGCGACCTCGTCCTCGCCATCGACCGCTTCCACGAATTCAACCCCTGCCAGAATGGCGGCATCGTCGGCTTCCTGCACGAGCACGGCACCGACTCCGGTTGCGGGGACAACAACTGGCCAAAGACGTTCGTGTATCTGGCGGGCTGGGGATACGGCCACGCCACGCTGAACGGCAAGCCGCTCTACCAGGACTACGAGATGCACTTCATGGTCACCCAGGGCATTCGTGATCGAAAGACGCTCAAGGTGAATTACCCGATGGCGGACAAGAAGGGCGCGGCCGGTGAAGTGAATCCCGCCGCCCAGCAGATCGACTTCTACATTCGCAGCCCTCAGCAGAATCCCAGGAACAAGCCCAATCGCCAGGTCTTCATGCATTTCTTCGGCATGGAAGTGACGTGGAAGTAAGGTCGGGCACCAAGGGCTGACTGGTGGCGTCATAATGGCGAGTTTAGGAACACTCGCTGGTTATGCGCTCCGTCGTTACGTTCTTACTCGTCGTCTTCGCTGCCACCGCGGCCGATGCCCGCATCGACAGCGGCTCGATTGTTGGGCTGGTGTCGGACCAGACCGGTGGTCTACTACCGGGCGCCGTTGTTGAACTTCGCACCGCGTCGGGCGAACTCGTTCGCGACACCCAGACCGACAGTGGCGGTGCGTTCAGCTTCACGGAGATCCCGGCCGGCACCTTCGTCTTAGAAGTCTCGCTGCCAAACTTCAGCCGGCTGCGGCGCACCAACGTACGAGTTGAGGCCGGCGGCATGGCCAGCGTTCGCATGACGCTGAGCTTGTCGCTGGAGGCCGACGTGATGGTGACCGGCAAGCGATCCTTCGACCTGAGCGATCTCGAGGATGGCGATCGGCTGATCGGCGTCGCCCATTCCGCCACGCAAGGCGTAATTTCAGGAAGGCAGATCGACCAGCGCCCGATTCTTCGGGCGGGCGAAGTGCTTGAAGCCGTGCCCGGCGTAATCATCAGTCAGCACAGCGGCGAAGGCAAAGCCAACCAGTACTACCTGCGCGGGTTCAACCTCGATCACGGCACGGACTTCTCGACGACGGTCGCCGGCGTGCCGGTGAACATGCCGACGCATGCGCACGGTCATGGGTATGCCGACCTGAATTTCCTGATTCCCGAGCTCGTATCCGGCGTGCAGTTCAACAAAGGTCCCTATGCCGCGACCGAAGGCGATTTCTCGACCGCGGGCTCGTCGCACATTCGCTACGTCAACGCGATCGAGCGCCCGATGTTTCGCGTCAGCGCCGGCGGTGATGGCTGGAGGCGCCTGTTCGGCGCGGCCTCACCCCGTGTTGGCGGCGGCCACCTTCTCACGGCCATTGAGGTGGGCGCCAACGATGGGCCGTGGACGCGCCCTGACGACTACTCGAAGTTGAATGGTGTCCTGCGATACAGCCGCGGCGACTCTCGCCATGCCTTTTCCATCACAGGCCTGGGTTACTCGGCGGACTGGAACGCGACGGACCAGATCCCGCTGCGCGCGGTGGGTTCTGGCTCGATATCACGGTTCGATAATCTCGACGACACGCTCGGCGGATCGACCGCACGCTACAGCCTCTCGGCAGATTGGCAACGCGCGACGGTCAACGGCCTGACGCGCGCGACCGCCTACGGCATGCGCTACCGGTTGAACCTGTTCTCGAATTTCACGTACTTCCTCGACGATCCGGTCGACGGCGATCAGTTCGAGCAGGAGGATCGCCGCGCCGTGTTCGGCGGACGTGTCACGCACCGCCGCACCGGGCGCATCAAGGATCGTCCGTCGGAACTGCTCGCCGGTTTCGAGACGCGCCACGACAATATCGGCAACATCGGCCTGTATCACACCGCCAGGCGTGCGCGCCGTTCAGTGACGCGACAGGACGCCGTCAGGCAAGCCTCGGCCGGAATATTTGCGCAGCACGATCTGCAATGGACCCCGTGGCTGCGCACAACGATGGGCCTTCGCGCCGATCACTATCGATTCCACGTCGATGCGGGCAACCCGCTGAACGCCGGTGACGAGACCGATGCGCTGGTTAGTCCGAAGATGACCGCAATCATCGGTCCCTGGCGATCGACAGAGTTCTACGCGAACTGGGGATACGGCTTCCATTCCAACGACGCGCGTGGAGCAACCATCCGCGTCGACCCCAGAACGCTCGAGCCGGCTGAGCGCGTGACGCCGCTGGTGCGCGCGCGGGGTGAAGAGATCGGCGTCCGCTCGCTGACCCTGCGCAGCCTGCGGACCACCATGGCAGTCTGGCGCCTCGACCTCGATTCGGAATTGCTGTTCGTCGGTGATGCGGGCACCACCGAGGCCGGACGGCCAAGCCGTCGATCAGGCGTTGAATGGAGTGCCACGTACTCGTTCCCGAAATTCGTGTCGCTCGATGTGGACCTCTCGGTGTCGCGCGCCCGCTTCAGAGATGCCGATGCTGATGGAGATCGCATCCCTGGCGCGGTTGAGCGGGTCTTTGCCGGCGGGGCGACCATTGAAGGCGCAGGCCCGGTGTTCGGAGCTCTGCGCCTGCGTTACTTTGGCGCCCGCGACTTGATCGAGGACGGCTCCATTCGATCGGCGCCCACGACGCTGGTGAACGCCCAGGCCGGCGTTCGACTATCGGACAGGGCGCGCCTGGTCGCTGATGTCTTCAACCTGTTCGATCGCCGCGTGAGCGACATCGACTACTTCTATGCTTCACGCCTGGCCGCCGAGGCCGAACCCGTCGACGATGTGCACTTCCACCCCGCGCTCCCGCGATCAATTCGAATCGGCTTGAACGTCAGTTTCTGAGCAGCATCATCGGGCGGCGGCGTTATATATTCGCTGCGTGACCCGCGTCGTGCAGATTGCCGCCTGCATTCTCGTAGGCATGGCTGGGTTCGTGGCCGGACAGTCTGCGCTCCCACAGGCTGGCTTACGCGGCCACTACTTCAACAATCTCACCCGCAGCGGCGAGCCGGTCGTCTCGACCATCGATCCGGCAGTCTCAACGGAAACGCTCGCACGCGGAACGGGCCGTTCGTGGCCGGCCTATTCTGTCGAATGGACCGGCGCGATCGTCATCGGCCGCGCCGGTTCGTATGCCTTCGCCACCGTGTCAGACGATGGCTCGGAAATGGACGTCGCCGGCGTCACCGTCGTCCGCAACGGTGGGCGTCATGGCCCCCAGGAAGCGACCGGCCGCATCGATCTGCCGGCCGGTGTGCATCCGGTCCGTGTCCGCTACGAGCAGGCAGGCGGCGGCTTTCATCTCGAATTGAAGTACGGCCTGGGCGACGGGCCGCTGGCCACCATCCCGCCGGCGGTGTTGCTGCCGGACCTGACCTCGCTCGCGGTCTATCGAGCGCGACGCGCGAGTCCGTTTCTCGCCGCCACGCTCGCGGTGCTGTTGCTCCTTGCGGTGCAGCGGTTCGCGCCGCCTGTCCACACGCCGCCGCCCGCGATCCTGCAGCTTGTCGGCCGCCCGCGCGTCGCGCTTGGAGTGCTGATCGGCGTCGCGGTGGTGGCGCGCATCGTGATGACGCTTGGCTCGGATGGCATCCTGTGGGGCGACTCCGACGTCTTCATGGATACCGCCAACGCGATCAAGTATGGCCGCTGGTTCGAGCACGATCCGTATCGCACGCTGACCTATCCGTACTTCCTGTGGGCGTTCCTGAGCGTCAGCGGCGAGAAGCCGATGGATCAGATCATTGTCGGCGTCCAGCAATTGCTTGGGCTGATCACCGTGATCTCGCTGTTCGCGGTACTGCGGTCGGCCTTCAGCATTCGGATCGCCCTGGCCGGCGCGTTGCTGTTTGCCGTGCATACGACGCAGCTGTTTTACGAGAGCAGCATCCTGACCGAGGCGCTGTTCAACTGCCTGCTGGCGCTGTCGCTGCTCCTGATCCTTTGGTACGCCAGGCAACCCTCCCTGCTGCGCGCCATGGCAGTGATGGCCGCGTGCTTCGTGCTGACGATGACCCGGCCGGTCGCGCAAGGTTTCATCGCCGTCCCCATTCTGCTGACGTTGTGCCTGAGCGTGGACTGGCGCAAGCGGCTGCTGTTTGGCGGCGCCATGGCCATCACCTACGTCATTGCGCTGCAACCCTGGATGATGGTCAACCAGCGGATGTTTGGCTTCCACGGTGTCGCGCTGGGGCAGGGGCTTGGACTATTCATTCGCACGTCACAGATCGAGCGATACGAGCCGCAGATGTATCGCGGGTATCCCGAGATCGAGGAGCTGCTGACGTTTGCGCGGACCACTCAATCGGCGACCGGCCACGTGGTCGACGGACTCAGGCGCCGTGGGTATGCATCGGCACAGATCGACGACTTGCTGTATCGCGCGTCGGTGAGTGCCATTTCGCAGCGGCCGTTCGAGTTTGCCGCGCATTCGCTCAGGCAGTGGTGGCGCCTGCTGGGGCCGCTGGATGATGAAGACATCTGCACCGGCGCGGAAGGACCGTACATCTGCAGCGATCGGACCATCGGTTATGCGCGCGAGCCATTCCTGAATCGACCGCGCACTGCTGATCAGCCGGTTCGGCCGGTCGTGGTGTGGTACTTCCAGAACCTGCGCATTCCTATGCACGTGGTTACGGTGCTGGCGGCGTTCGGTGTCATCGCCGGCCTGATCGCGCCTCCGCACGTGGTGTTGCTCCGGCTCTTCCTCGCGGCGACGATCGTCTATTTCACGCTGCTCCCGGCAATCACCCAGAGCCTGCAGGACCGTTTCCGGCTTCCTGTAGACGGGCTGCTGTTCACCTTTGCTGCGTTCGGCATCGCCGCCTTGGTGCGTATCGCATTACGACGCTCGCCGGCCGCGTGAACCTCCGCATTTCAGCTCAAGCTCGTCCGCGGGAATAGGACTTCGTCTTCGGGGGTTCTGTGTCTCGGCGGTTGGCCTTGGCTCGTCGAGCAAAGGCGCAGCCGGTTGAACCAGTTAACCCATTTCGAGGACGCAGCATGCGAACACAGATCCTGGGTTTGTCTGCCATTTTCGTGGTCACTCTGGCGATGATGCCAGGGCAGGCCTCGAGCCATCGCGAGGCACCACTGCTCGCGCAGGACCCGATGGCGGACAACACCGACGTTTACGCGTTTGTCTCTCCGGACGCTCCGGATACGGTCACGCTCATGGCCAACTTCATTCCGTTCCAGAAGCCGGACGGAGGACCGAACTTCTATTCGTTCGATCCGAACGTGGTCTACGAGATTCACATCGACAACAACGGCGACGCCGTTGAGGACATCACCTACCAGTGGCGTTTCACGACTGAAGTCCGCAATCCCGCCACCTTCCTCTACAACACCGGTGCCGTGACGTCGCTGGACGATCCGGATCTGAACGTTCGCCAGTTCTACCGCCTCACGCGCATCGACGGACCGCGCCGCACTGGGACCGTGACCGAACTGTCGGGCCGCCTGCCCGTGCCTCCGCCGAACATCGGCCCCCGCTCGACGCCAAACTACGGCGCGATCGGCGGCGCGATCCAGGCGCTCGCCAACAACACGGTTGTGTTTGCCGGTCAGCGTGACGAGGGCTTCTATGTCGACCTGGGCATCTTCGACCTGCTCGGCGTGGGTGCCGGACAGGTGGAGGACAGCACCGCGGGCTTCAATGTCAGCACGCTCGCGATCCGTGTCCCGAAATCCGCGCTTGCGCGCGGTGGCACGACGCCGACGAGCGCCAGCGATCCGAGCGCGATCATCGGTGTGTGGTCCACGGCCAGCCGCTTCGCCACGCGCACGCTGTCGGCCGGCGCGCAGTCGCACACCGGCGCCCTGGTGCAGGTGTCGCGCCTCGGCAATCCGCTCGTCAATGAAGCGGTGATCGACCTCGCGCGCAAGGATGCGTTCAACGGCATCGAGCCGACGAGCGACGCGGTGGCGCTCGATCGCGTGACCGATCCGGAAGTGCCCAAGCTGCTCAAGCTGATCTTCAACGTCGACTCGCCGGCTGCGCCGCGCAACGACCTGGTGACGATCTTCCTGACCGGCATTCCGGGCTTGAACCAGCCCGCCAACGTGCGCGCCGCCGAAATGCTGCGCCTCAACATGGCGATTCCGCCGTCCGCCTCGCCGAGCCGGCTCGGTGTTCTCGGTGGCGACCTCGCCGGCTTCCCGAACGGCCGCCGCGTCGGCGACGACGTCCTCGACATCGTCCTGCAGGCTGCCGCAGGTGCGACACCGTTGACGCCGGCGTTCATGCGCTCGCCGAACAACGCAATCGGTGATGCTGTCGATCGCAACGATGTGCCGTATCTGACGTCGTTCCCGTACCTCGGCATTCCGCACGCCGGTAACCGTTAGGGTGCCTATCGTGCGTAGCTGTGCGTATGGTGCCTGAGGCACCGTACGCACGCTACGCACAATCGAGAGTCCCATGAAGAGTGCCCTATTTCCCGTCGCCATCGTCATGGCACTCAGCTTTGTTGTGGCGGCGACGCTGCGGGATGCGCGTGAGTCCGAGGCGGCACCTGCCGTGGCCCGCGCGTTGCCGATCACCCTGCCGGGTACATCGCGGACCGAACTGACGTCGACCGTCGGGACGATGACGGAGCGCCTCAAGAAGAATCCGGCGGACGCAATCGCGATGGTGTCGCTGACCAACGCGCTGATTCGGCTTCAGCGGGTCAACAACGATGGTCGCGCGGCGATCGCGGCAGAGGAGCACCTGCGCGCATTCTTGAAGGCCAGCCCGGGACACTACGAAGCGCAGCGAATGCTCGGTGCGGTGCTGCTGTCACAGCATCGTTTCGGCGACGCGATTGCCGCCGCCAACGCCGCGATGGCGATCGACCCGCGCGATGCGTGGAACTACGGCGTGGCCGGGGACGGCTACCTCGAGCTCGGCGACTACGATCGTGCGTTCGAGGCCTTCGATCGCATGGGCCAGCTGCAGCCCGGACCGCCCTCATACGCCCGCACGGCGTATGCCCTCGAACTCAAGGGAGATCTCGAGGGCGCACTCGACTACATGCAGAAGGCCGCGGATGGCACTTCGCCCAACGACGCTGAGTCGCAGGCCTGGCACTTCACGCAGGTCGGTGACCTGCTGTTCAAGCTTGGCCGTCTGCCCCTGGCGAGGCTCGCGTACGAGCGCGCTGATGCCACCTTCCCCGGTCATCCGATGGCGGTCGTGGGGCAGGCGCGCACTCGCATGGCGGACGGCGACGTGGCCGGCGCGCGGTTGATGCTGCAGTCGCAACTCGCCAAGACGGCGACTCCCGACCTCGCCAGCGCCATCGGGGAGTTATCGCTCGCGTTGGGTGACGCCACAGCCGCCAATCAGTACTTCCAGATGGCCGAGCAGATCGAACGCGGCGCCTGGGGCAACGGCGCCAGGCAACCGCAAACCATGGCGCGATTGCTTTCGGAGAGGCCGGGCCGTGAAGCCGAGGCGGTCACGCTGGCGGAAGAGGCGGCGCGAAGCCGCTCCGACATCTTCACGATGGATACGTTGGCGTGGGCGTATTACAAGGGCGGGCGCCTGGCAGAAGCGCGGACCGCGTCGGCCCGCGCCGTGCGAACGGGGACCCGCGATGCGCGGATCCGGTGTCACGCGGAACAGATCGAGCGCGCTACTTCGAGTGAACCCGCTTCCACTCATCACTGCCTTGAATGGCGTCCTTGATGAGCTGCTTCGCTTCTTCGTCCGTCTTGCCCTCGACGCGCGCGTTCATGTAGACGTCGATGACCCAGGCGCCGATCGCCTCGAAGTCCGGCTGTTTTTGGTCGGAGCGCCACAGGCCGTCGGCGCGGCGCAAGCCTTCGTCCGACGCGTAATACTGGTGCAGCCACTGGGCGGCCTGCATCACGTCCCCGCGATGCCCCTTGAGCCGTTCCGCCGCCAGCTTGCCGACCTGCGCCTCGAACTGGCGCTGCTGGAACTCCATTGACGACTCGAGTTGGGTGATGCGGCGGCTTTGCGAGTAAACCTGGCCCAGCAGGACGACAATCACGATGCCGAGCACGGTAGGAATGATTTTCGAGCGATCCATAGCCCTTGATTAAACAACGATTTCGGCCCGGTTGAACAGGGCTGAGTTAGCGCCATCTCTCCAGTGGCATACTGATCCAGTGAAGGGTTTGCGTTTCGTTGTCAGTTTTCTGGTCGTGGCTACCGTCCTCTCCGTGGCGGCCATGCTGCTGTTGTACGTCGTGGTGTCGCAGGAGCCTGACGTCCCGGCGAACGCCACCCTGGTGCTCAGTCCCTCCGGCGACATGCCGGAGATTGCCCCGGACCTGATCCTCGGCGGCGGCGGCGAGCTGACCGTGCGCGGCTACGTCGAGCTGATTCGCAAGGCCAAGACCGACGATCGGATCAAGGGCATCCTGTTGCGCCCTGGCGGGATCAGCTCTCCGTTCTGGGCCAAGATCCAGGAGCTGCGCGACGCAATCGAGGACTTCAAGACCAGCGGCAAGTACGTGCACGCGTGGCTCGAGTACGCCGGTGATCGCGAGTATTTCCTCGCGACCGCGGCGGATCGCGTCTACCTGCTGCCGTCGGCGTCGCTCGATCTCACCGGCGTTGCCACCTACGAGGTGTTCCTGCGCGGCACGCTTGACTGGCTCGGCACCTACCCTGATTTTCTTCACGTTGGCGACTACAAGACGGCGGTCAATACCTATCTCGAAAAGACGTTTACGCCGGCGCACAAGGAGATGAGCCAGTCGATCAATCGCAGCCAGTACGACCAATTGGTGCGGGCGATTGCCGATGCGCGCAACAAGCCTGAAGCCGAGATCCGGGCGCTGATCGACCAGGGCCCGTTTCAACCGGTTGATGCGCTGCGCGTGGGCCTGATCGACGAAGTGGCCTACGAAGACGAACTCGACGACATTGTCGAGGACCTGCGCGGTGCCGATTACGTCGCCGCCGAAGACTACGCGGCCGTGTCGTGGGAGCGGACTGGGGCGCGACGTGGCTCCAAGGTCGCGGTGATCAACGCCGTCGGCGTGATCAACTCGGGCACGAGCGGCTTCGACCCGGTCAATGGCCCCGTCGTCGGAGCTGATTCGCTCGTTGAATACATCCGCGAAGCGCGCGCGGACCGGTCGGTGAAGGCGATCGTGCTGCGCGTCGACAGCCCTGGCGGCTCGTCGACGGCCTCCGATGTGATCTGGCGCGAGCTGTCGATTTCGCGCGAGAACAACCGGCCGGTGATCGTCTCGATGTCGGACCTCGCGGCGTCGGGCGGCTATTATATCGCGCTCGGTGGCGACGCGATCGTGGCGCAGCCCGGCACGCTGACCGGATCGATCGGGGTTTACACGGGCAAGTTCGTGATCAGCGGATCGCTCGACAAGCTCGGCGCCAACATCGAGGCGACGAGCGACGGCAAGCACGCCGAGATCTATTCATCGGATCGCCGCTTCACGCCGGAAGAGCGGACCAAGATCGTCGAGTCGATGCAGAACGTCTACGACCAGTTCATCGAGCGCACCGCGGCGGCGCGTCACATGCCGCCCGAAAAGGTCGACGAGATCGCGCAGGGCCGTGTGTGGACGGGGCAGCAGGCCAAGGAGATCGGCCTGGTCGACGAGCTTGGTGGTCTCTACAAGGCCATCGATCTCGCCAAGCAGCGCGCGCGCATTCCCGCGGACGAGGAAGTCGAGTTGGTGGTGTATCCACCACATCGCAGCATGTATGAAGTCTTGTCGGACACGTTCGGATCGCCCGCAGGCCGCCTGCGTGCCGCGACGACGTCCGAGGCATTGATGGAATTGCTGGGACCACGAGAGCGGAAGGCCCTCGCCGCAGTGCTCGCGCCGTCACGCCTCTTCCGCAGCGGGCAAATCCTCGCCCACATGCCGTATGTGTTTGTGAGGTAAGCGGGGGGCGGACTTTAGTCCGCCCCTACGAGTGGATGCGAGTCGCCTAGACGCCCGTGATGCGGGCCAGGGTTTCTTCGCGGATCGCGATCTTCAGGCCCTGCTTCGCCTTCTGCATGTAGGCGCCGAAGAACTTGTCGCGGCGCGCGTTCACCATCTCGTCGCGCAACTGGTCCTTGCCGCCTTCGATTTCGGCGTCGGCGACGTCCACCTTCTCGGCGACGCGGACGATCGCGGTGCCGGTGGGGGTGGTGATCGCGTCCGTCACGCCGCCCTGCGGCAACGCGAACGCGGCGGTGTCGATCGCGTCGCTGATGCCCACATCAGGAATCGCGGAGCCGCGAGCGACGAGCTCGGTCGACTTCACTTCGAGGTTGTACTTCTTTGCGACGGCGGCGAAATCCTTGGCGGTCTTGAGCTCGGCGGCAATCGCCGCCGCTCGCGTCTTGGCCAGTTCGGTCGCCGTGGTGGTCTTGACGTCCTCCGCGACGCGATCGCGCACTTCGTCGAGCTTGGGCACGTAGGCATCCTGGCGGCCGGTGACGGTCGCGAACACCCAGCCCGCGGCGACGCGCATGGCCGGCGTGACTTCGCCTTCCTTCATGCCGAAGAGGCGGCCGGAGAGTTCCGGCTGCGAGCCCACACCCTGGATCGGTTCACCTGAGAGCAGCAATCCCGTCTCGGTGACGGTCATCGAACGCTCCTTGGCGACACGATCGAGATCCGCCTGCGTCTTGACGCTGGCTTCGAGGGACTTGGCGATCTTTTCGGCTTCGGCCTGGGCCTTCTGCCACTTCAGCTGCTCCTCGAGTTCACCGCGCACTTCGGCGAGCGGACGGGTGGAATCCGGCTTGTTGTCCACGACCTTGATGATGTGGAAGCCGAATGAGGTCTTTACGAGGTTGCTGATCTCGCCGTTCTTCATGGCGAAGGCCGCGTTCTCGAATTCCGCGACCATGCGGCCACGACCAAAGTAATCGAGGTCGCCGCCGGTGGTGTTGTTGGTTTCGTCCTCGGAGTACTTATTGGCCAGCGCCGCGAAATCAGCGTTCGGCGCCTTGGCCAGCTTCAACACTTCTTCGGCCTTGGCCTGGACGGCCTTTTCATCCTTGCCATCGAGCTTGAAGAGGATGTGGCTGGCGCGCACCTGCGCCGGCGTCTGGTATTGCGAGAGGTTCTGCTTGTAGAAGGCGTCGATCTCGGTCTCGGGGACGGTGATCGACTGGCGCACCTGGTCGACGTTGAGCAGGGCGTACTTGATCTTGCGCTTCTCACCGATGCGGTAGCGCTCCTTGTCCTTCTCGAACGCGGCGAACAGGTCGGCGTCGTTGACGGTGACCTGGTTCTTGAAGGCCTCGGCGGTGACGGGCACCACGTCGAGCTTGACCTTCTCGTTGCGGCGGCGGAACTCCGCGGCGACTTCGGTGTCGCTCACCGACATCCAGCCGGTGAGGGCGTTGCGCAGCTTCTCGATCTGCAGCGCGCGGCGCAGGCTGCGTTCGAAGTCGGCGGTGGTCATCGGCGGATTCTGGAACTGCAGCAACTGGCGGTAGCGCTGCTCGCCGATGAACTTGCCGTTTTCCTGGAAGCCGGGGAGCGCCAGGATGCGCTCGCGGATCTCCACGTCCGAGACGGTGATGCCCTGCTTGCGCGACTCGGCGACCATGGCCTCTTCGTCAACGAGCGAGTTGAGGATCTGCCGGTCGATGCCGAGCTGCTTGATCAACTGGTCGTTGATCTGGCCGCCGTAGGCATTGCGGTACGCCTGCACCTGCGCGTTGTAGCGCTGGGTGAAGGCGCCGACGGTGATCGGCTCGCCCTCGACTTCCGCAAGCACCTCGCTTGGCGCGGCGCCAGTCGGCGTCGTCAGGAAGTCCGGAATGTAGAAGACCACGAAGGTCAAGACGACCAAGGCAAGGCTCCACTTGAGCCAGCCCTTGTGTCGCCGCATGCGGTCGAGCATAGTCATCGCGTCAGTTCCTCAAGGAAACGTTAATCCTAACGTACGTTCGACGGGCGTTCCACGGACGTTCGACGCTCGTTCGACGGGCGTTCCACGGACGTTCGACGCTCGTTCGACGGGCGTTCCACGGACGTTCGACGCTCGTTCGACGGCCTCCGATCGCCCTCCGAACGCCCTCCGAACGTTCGTCGAACGATTGTCGGAACGTTTGTCCGAACGATCGTGTTTTGGTGATATATTCAGAAAATTGAATGACTTACGGCGGTTCTCGCCGTCCGGATTTGGCTGCCCGCCTGCGACGCGGCCAGCGCGTGCTCAAAAACCGTCTCGAACGGCCTGAGTCCGTACTGGCGTTACTTCGCGCCGCGCACGACTCGCTCGATCCGGAAAGCATCGGCAAACTCGTCGTGAACCGCGCCGAGGAGTGGTTTAAGACGCCCGCATGTGGCGTATTTGCCGCCGACCTCGACGCACAGATCGCCAGCCTCTCGTCCAAGGGGATGGGGGAGCTGCTCTTGCCCAGTGCGCTGGCTGTGGCGCGATGGGTCATCGGCCACGGGCGCGAGTTCGCGTCGGCCGATCTTCGGAAGGATGTGCGAGTCGCCGGGCCTGCGGGCGCGGTGCTCGCGTGGCCACTTCGGTGCCGCACGCAGACCGTGGCGGCGCTGGTGGTGATGGAACGGCAAGCGGCCAAGCACGCGCCGCAACTATCGTCCGCCGTTGGATCTGCGCTGGGCGCCATGCTCGAGGGGCCCGCGCAGGCGCTCGACAACGCGTTGCGGTTGAAACGTTCGGAGGCGCTCTCGGTCACCGACGATCTCACGCAGCTCTACAACTCCCGCTACCTCAACCAGGTGCTGCGGCGTGAAGCCAAGCGCGCCTCTCGTTCGGGACGGCCGCTGTCGCTGCTGTTCCTGGACCTCGACGGTTTCAAGGGGATTAACGATACGCACGGGCACCAGGCGGGAAGCCTGGCGCTGGTCGAGGCGGCCGCGGTGATTCGCCGCTGCGCCCGTGAAACCGACGTGGTTGCCCGGTTTGGTGGCGACGAGTTTGCAATCATCCTGCCCGACACTGGCTCCGAAGGTGCCGCGGCAGTTGGAGACCGTGTTCGCGAGCGACTTTCGGCGCATCCGTTCCTGGAAAGTAACGGTTTGAACCTGTCGCTCACGGCCTCGGTCGGGGTCGCTACGTTGCCCGATGTGGCGGCCTCCGCTGAAGAATTGGTGCGAGCGGCCGATATGGCCATGTACCAGGTAAAGGATTCGGGCAAAAACGGAGTTCGCATCGCCCAGGCTGAATAGGCCGGGCTGCACGGTTTAGCACCGTATTGAAAATCATGGGTCTTGGTTCGCTCTTGTCGTTTCTTTCCACTGATTTGGCCATCGATCTTGGGACGGCCAATACCTGCGTGTACGCCAAAGGTCGCGGCATCGTCGTCAACGAGCCGTCGATGGTGGCGGTCAACAAGGTGACCGGCCGCGTCGAGGCCGTCGGCACCGGCGCGAAGGAAATGCTCGGCCGCACGCCGGGCAACATCGTCGCCATCAAGCCGATGAAGGACGGCGTCATCGCGGACTTTGATGTCACCGAGAAGATGCTGACCTACTTCATCAAGAAGGCGCACAACGGCAACGTGTGGGTGCGGCCGCGCATCATCATCGGCGTGCCGTCGGAAATCACGCAGGTCGAAAAGCGCGCGGTGAAGGACTCCGCGTACCGCGCCAAGGCCAGCGAAGTGCACCTGATCGAGGAAGCCATGGCGGCGGCGATCGGCGCCGGCCTGCCGATCACCGAGCCGGCCGGCAGCATGATCGTGGACATCGGCGGCGGCACCACCGATGTCGCCGTCATCTCGCTCGCCGGCATCGTCTACAGCAAGGCGGTTCGCGTCGCCGGCAACGAGATGGATGAAGCGATCATCCAGTACATCAAGAAGACGTACAACCTGCTGATCGGCGAGCGCACGGCCGAACAGATCAAGATGGAACTCGGCTCCGCGTATCCGCTCGACGAGCGGATCACGATGGAGATCAAGGGCCGTCACCTGATCGAAGGCGTGCCGAAGACCATCACCATCACCGACGAGGAAATCCGCGAGGCGCTGGCGGAAACGGTCAACGTGATCGTCGACGCGGTGCGCGTGGCGCTCGAGCGCACGCCGCCCGAGCTGTCGGCGGACATCGTCGACCGCGGCATCGTGATCACCGGCGGCGGATCGCTGCTGCGCAATCTCGACAAGCGCCTGCGCGAAGAGACCGGCCTGCCGGTATCGAGCGCGGAGGATCCGCTCTCGTCGGTCGTGCTCGGCGCCGGCAAGATGCTCGGCGAGTTCGACCTGCTGCGCAAGATCGCAATCGACTAGGACGGGATCGGGGAGCCGGGAGCCTGAAGCCGGAAATGCAGACTGACAACCGTTCCCGGTTCCCGGCTCCCGGCCTCCTGCGTTAGCGCATGGCCATCGCAGACATCAAGCAGCGGACTGGCGTCATTCTTGGCGCTGCCATCCTGTTGCACGTCGTCCTGATCTCCGCCCAGGTCAACACCGTTTCCGGGCTGCCGGTGCTGCAGGTGGTCACGTTCGGCAGCTTCTCCGAGCTGCAGCGCGCGACCATGTCGCTGATCGACGGCGTGCGCGGGATGTGGTCGGGCTACATCGCGCTGCAGCAGGTGCAGGAAGAGAACGCGGCGCTCAAGCAGGAACTCCAGACCCTCCAGGTCCGCTTCCAGCAGGAGCGCGCCGAAGCGCAGCGCACCGACAACCTGCGCCAGTTGCTCGAGCTGCGCGATCGCGCCAATCTCGAGACGGTGGCCGCGGAAGTGATCGCGGGACCTGCGAGTCCTGATTTTCGTACCGTCACCATCGACAAAGGCTCTTCGGACGGACTTGCGACCGACATGGCGGTGATCTCACCGGCCGGTGTCGTCGGCCGCGTGATCCTGCCGAGCGGCCGCGCCGCCAAGGTGCAGCTGCTGATCGATCGCAACGCCGCGGCCGGCGTGCTGATCGAGCGCACGCGCGTGCAGGGCGTGGTGATGGGCGTGGGCGACGGCGTGTTGCGTCTGCAATATGTGCCCGGCACCGCGGACGTCAAACCCGGCGACCTCGTCGTCACTTCAGGCATCGACGGCATCTATCCGAAGGGCTTCGTGATCGGCACGATCGAGCATGCCGATCGTGGCGCCGGCGCGTACCACGAGATCTCGGTGCGTCCGGCGGTTGACTTCGCCCGGCTCGAAGAAGTGCTGATCGTCAAGTCAGTGCCCGCGTCGCGCGCCGTCATCGAGGAGCCGAAACAGTGAGGAGCGCCGCCGCGCTGGCGGCCATCCTGATCGCCATCGCGCTGCAGACGACGCTCGCGAGCCTGGTGTTCCGGGGCAGCACCGCGATCGACCTGGTGCTGATCGTGGTGGTGTTCGTGGCCATCAAGTCGGGTCCGGTGACGGGCCTGCTGGCGGGCACGGTGGCCGGGCTGATCCAAGACGCGCTGTCGAGCGGCATCCTGGGCATAGGCGGGCTGGCGAAGACCATTGTCGGGTTCCTGTCGGGGGTGCTGGGCACGCAGTTCATCGTGACCGCGCCGCTGCCGAGGTTCCTGCTCCTGTTGATGGCGACCGCCCTGCACGCGGCGATTTTCATGGGGCTTTATACGCTGCTGAACCTGCGCCAATTCGAGGCGCCGTATCCCGCGATCGTGGGGCAGGCCTTCGGAAATGCCTTCGTCGGGGTGGTGGCGTTCCAGCTGATCGAGTGGCTCCCGGGCTTCGTCGACAGACGTCGCGCCGGCCGGTTTTTGAAGAGATAATTACGCCATGGCAATTGCCGAAGATCGGCGCCGGCTGACGACCCGCCTCAACGTGTTGAGGGTGTCGATTGCCGTGGCCTTTGGCATGCTGGCCGGCGGGTTCTGGTTCTTCCAGGTGGTGCAGTTCGCCCAGTTCAAGGAAATGGCGGAAAACAACCACCAGCGCACGCTGACCCTGCGCGCGCCGCGCGGCATCATCTACGACCGCACCGGCAAGCTGCTCGTCGAGAACCGCAACTCCTTCAACATCTCGATCGTTCGCGAACATACGAAGGACCTCGATCGCACCATCCGCATGGTGGCGGCAGTGACCGGCGTGGAAGAGAAGATCGTGCGCGAGATCGTCGACCGGCACCGCCGCGAACCGAGCTATCGCCCGATCGTGGTGGTGCAGGACGCCACGCTTGCGCAGGTGGCCGGCGTGACCGCGCGCCGCCTCGATTTTGAGTTGCCGGACGTGATCGTCCAGGAAGTGCCGACGCGGCAGTATCCCGACCAGGACATGGCCGCCCACCTGATTGGCTACGTGGGTGAGGCCAGCGAAGACCAGATGCAGTCAGACGGTGTCACGACGGGATCGATCGTCGGGCAATTCGGTGTCGAGCGCGTCTACAACAAGCTGTTGATGGGCGAAGACGGTGCCAAGCGCGTGGTCGTCAACAGCATGGGCCGCGAAATCCGCACCCTCGAAGAAGTGCCGCCCGTGCAGGGCCGCCGCGTGCAGTTGACGATCAACTACGCGATGCAGAAGGCGGCGGAGGATTCGCTTCGCAACTACGGCTACAACGGCTCCGCGGTCATTCTCGAGCCGAAGACCGGCGAAGTGCTGACGCTGACGAGCCTGCCGGCCTTCGATCCAAATGATTTCGCCACGGGCATCGATCGCGCCACGTGGTCGTCATTGAATACCGACAAGCTGCGGCCGCTGCAGAATCGCGCGATCCAGGGGCGCTACTCGCCCGGGTCGACGTTCAAGATCGTGGTCGCGACCGCTGCGCTCGAAGAAGGCCTCATCACACCGTCGCACCAGGTGTATTGCGCGGGCGGCGGCACCTTCTACGGCCGGTTCTTCCAATGCCTCGGCAAGCACGGCTACATGGACCTGCCGCACGCGATCGAGAAGTCGTGCAACACCTACTTCTACACGATCGGCAACATGCTCGGCGTCGACAAGATGTACAAGTGGTCCGAGCGTCTCGGGCTCGCGCTGAAGAGCGGCGTCGATCTGCCGAACGAAGCCGAAAGCATCGTGCCGTCGAGCGAGTGGAAGCAAAAGAGGTTCAACGAACGCTGGTATCCGGGCGAGACCATCTCCGTCGCGATCGGCCAGGGCGCGCTCTCGGTGACGCCGATGTCGATGGCGGTGATGATGGCCACCGTCGCCAACGGCGGTACACGCGTGGTGCCGCACCTGGTCAAGGCGCAGGACGAGGGCAACGGCTGGGTACCCGTGGCGCCGCCGTCGTCTCCGTTCGTGCCTTTCGTCATGAAGCCCGAGACCATCACGGCGGTGCGCGATGGTCTCTGGATGGTGGTCAACGGCGCCGGCACCGGCCGCCGCGCGATGATCGCCGGCCGTGACGTCGCGGGCAAGACTGGCACCGCGCAGGTGATTTCCCTGCAGGGCAAGGAACGCGCGCGCGGCAGGACCGAGCAGGATCTTCGCGACCACGGCTGGTTCGTGTTCATGGCGCCGAAGGACAATCCCGAGATCGCCGGCGTCGTCTTCGCGGAGCACGGTGAACACGGCTCGTCGGCCGCGCAGGTCGCGCGGCATATCATCGAGACGTATTTCGCGCAGCGCGACGGACTGCCGCTGCCGACACTCGTGCCGCCAGCGCCGGTGGCACCGCCGGTCGTGCCGGCCCGGGTCGCCGCGGCGACCACCGCAGGAGGCGCGCACTAGATGTTCGAGCGTCGCCTCTACCATCACGTCGACTGGGTGCTGATCGGCACCGTCCTGGCGATCTGCGCGCTGGGCCTGGCCATGATCTACAGCACGACCGGTGGTTCGGGCCGCGTCTATTGGACGCAGGTCTACGCCCTCGGCCTCGGCCTGATCGGCATGGCGGTCGCGGCCAGCATCGATTACCGGTCACTTGCGGACAAGTCGCATTGGCTGTACCTCGGCATGATGGTGCTGCTGGTCGGCGTGCTGTTCTTCGGCTCGGTTCGAGGCGGTTCCCGGCGCTGGCTCGAACTGGGTTTCTTCAATCTGCAACCGTCGGAGTTTGCCAAGGCCACGCTGGCCTTGATGCTGGCCAAGATGCTCGGCGAAGAACGCCGCCCGGCATTGACCAACACCGACCTGTTCGTCGCCGCCGCGCTGACGGCGGTGCCGTTCCTGATCATCGCGCGCCAGCCGGACCTCGGCACGGCCGTGACGCTCTTGCCCATCCTGTTCGTGATCGCCTACGTCGCGGGCATGCCGATGAAATACATCTACGCGGGGCTGGTCGTCGCCATCCTCGCCGCGCCGGTGGCCTACAGGTTCGGCCTGCAGGACTACCAGCGCGAACGCATTTCCGCCTTCCTCGACCCGGCGCAAGACCCCAAGGGCGCCGGGTATCAGCAGATCCAGGCCCGTATCACCGTCGGCTCCGGCGGCGTCACGGGCAAAGGTTTCATGGAGGGCACGCAGGGTCAGCTGCGGTTCCTTCCCGTCGCGCACAACGACTTCATCTTCTCGGTGCTCGCCGAGGAGCAGGGGTTGGTCGGCGTGCTCGCGGCGCTCGGGCTCTACCTGTTCGTCATTTTGCGCGCGCTCGATGCGGCCCGGCTGGCCAAGGATCGTCTCGGCGCGTATTTAGTGCTGGGCGTGTTGTCGTCATTCACGTTCCAGGTTCTGTACAACATCACCATGTCGGCGGGTCTGGCGCCGGTCAAGGGACTTACGCTGCCGTTGATGAGTTACGGCGGCTCGTCCCTGATCGCCACCCTGGTCGGTTTCGGGCTGATTCTCAACGTGAGAATGCGGCGGTTCACAAACTAATGAACCGTCACCAGCCTGACCCGTCCAACCAGCCCTACCTGCCCGGAGAGATTCGCCATGAACAAGGAGATGATCATCTCCTCCAACGGTCACGAAACACGCGTGGCCATTCTCGAAGACGACCAGCTCGCTGAACTCTTCGTCGAACGCGAACAGAATCGCGGCGTCGTCGGCAACGTCTACAAGGGACGCGTGTCAAAGGTGCTGCCAGGCATGCAGTCGTCCTTCGTCGACATCGGTCTCGAGCGTGACGGCTTCCTGTACGTTTCCGACGTCATCGCGAACCTCGACGAATACGACAAGGACGACGAGGACGACGAGGGTTCCAAAGGTTCCAAAGGTGCCAATGGTGCCAATGGTTCTGAGGTCGGCCCCAATGGTGCTGGTGCCGAGGGGGCGGCGGCTTCAGCCGCTCCCGAGCGGCGCGGACGTGGGCGAGGTGGCCGCGATCGCGATGACGAAAAGCGAGCGCCGGAGCCGAAGATCGAAGAGCTGCTGAAGGAAGGGCAGGACGTCATCGTCCAGGTGGCCAAGGAGCCGCTCGGCACGAAGGGCGCGCGCCTGACCTGCCACGTGACGCTGCCGGGCCGCTTCCTGGTGTTCATGCCGACCGTCGATCACATCGGCATCTCGCGCAAGATCGACAGCCGCGACGAACGTTCGCGCCTGCGCGGAATCGTCAAGGAGTTCCGCGAGCAGCACAGCTTCAATGGCGGCGTCATCATCCGCACCGCCGCATCGGGCCGGTCGAAGGAAGACATCCTCGCCGACCTGAATTACTTCTACAAGATCTGGGTCGACATGCGGCAGCGCGGTGAGCAGAAGCGCTCGCCGGTCACCGTCTACCAGGAGCCGAGCCTCGTGGCGAAGCTGCTGCGCGACCTGCTGACCGACGACTATTCGGCGATCCGGATCGACAATCCGGTGGAGTACCAGCGCGCGCTCGAGTTCATCAACCGGATCATGCCGGACCTGGCAAAGAGCGTGAAGCGCTACGACAAGGACTTCCCGATCTTCGAGGAATACGGCGTCCAGGCCGAGCTCGACAAGGCGCTGCGCAGCAAGGTGTGGCTCAAGTCAGGCGGATCGATCGTCATCAACCAGACCGAAGCGCTGGTGGCCATCGATGTCAACACCGGCCGCTACGTCGGCAAGAAGACCGCGGGCCGCCTGGAAGACACCATCATCAAGACCAACCTGGAAGCGGCGAAAGAGATCGTGCGACAGATTCGCCTCCGCGACCTCGGCGGCATCATCGTCTGCGACTTCATCGACATGGAGGAGAAGAAGAACCGCCAGAAGGTGTTCCAGGCGGTGGAGCAGGAGCTGCGCAAGGATCGCGCCCCCTCGAAGGCGCTCCAGGTTTCGGACTTCGGCCTCGTGATCGTCACGCGCAAGCGCGTCAAGCAGAGCCTCGAGCGCGTGCTGACCGAGCCGTGCCCGTACTGCTCGGGCGCCGGCACGATCAAGTCGAGCGCCACGGTTTGCTACGAGATCCTGTCAGAAGTGAAAAAGGTCGGATCGGACCTCGATGGTCCTGGCGTGCTGCTGCGCGTCAATCCGGATATCGCGCGGGCCTTGCAGGAAGAAGAGCGGGGCGTGCTGAAAGACCTGAAGCAGATGCTGCAGCGCGACGTGATCGTGAAATCAGACGTGCATCTGCATCACGAGCAGTTTGATGTGATGTCGATTGGCGGGTGAAGCGAATTCAGATTCCGGATCGAGAGGATTTCGGAGTGTTTGCCGAATTCCGAATTCCGCTCGATCCGAGATCCGAAATCCTTAAACCGGGAAGTGAATCAGGTAGTTGACGCCGTTGCGCGCAATCCACACGCGCATGTAGTCGTTACCCTTCAACATCTCGACTTTGCTGCCGCTCCCCGGACCCTTGTTGGTGTCCGGACCCGGCATCAGGTCCTTCATCTCGCCGGCAGGGACGATGCTGACGACTTCGCGCCCGACGACCTTGCCGCCCTGCACGAACTCAACCCAGCGCTCCATCTTGATGCCCGGAACCGCGGGAGCCGCGTCCTGGGCGGTCAGGCGCACCTGGTAGGTGCCTGCCTTCAGATCCTTGCCATCGGCCTTGACGGCGCGCGGGATACGGACTGAACCCAGCGCGGTTTCGGTCGTCGGAACCTGGCCCTGCTGTGCGGCGGCGACGCCAGTGAACGCGGTCAACAGGAATGCGACGATCCATCTAACCTTCATGCGATTTCCTCCGCTGCTTATTATGCCAGAAGCGTGCCGACTCAGGCGCTGGCGCGCCAAGGCTAGTGCAGAGTTAAGAGGGCAGAGTTGAGAGTCGGGCTTCCTAACTCGGAACTTTCAGTTCCTACCTCTGCACTCTTAACTCTGCACTCTTAACTCTGCACTCTTAACTCTGCACTCTTGACTACTTCTTTGAGATGACTACCGAACCGCTGTGGCTGCGGACGGTCAGGTAGGCGCTGGCGTCGCCGTAGGAACCGCGGATGGCGCGGTTGCTGCCGGGGCGGCGATCCCTCGCCTGTTCGGTGCGGCCCATCGAGCGCAGCGTGACCGGCACGTCCGACCGCACGCTGCCGCTGAAGGTGTCGGCATCGAGTTCGAAACCGGTATTGCCGGCGAGGACGATGCGCACGTCGCCGGAGTGGGACGTGAACTCGTAGCGCCCGCCCTTGGTGAGCGGTGCGTTGAACTCGATGCTGCCAGAGAGCGACTTGGCCTCGAGCCGGTCGATCTCCGATCCGATCAAGCGCACGTTGCCGCTGACCGAGCCGGCTTCGAGCGCGCGAACCTTCAGCCCTGTGCCGATAACCGATCCGCTGACCGTGCTGAGCACCAGCGTCGTCTGCGTGCCGATGTCGCGCGCGGTGACGTCGCCGGAGATGGTCTTGGCCAGCGCGACGTTTGGCGTGTTGATGATCTCCACGTCGCCGCTGACGGTTTCGGCGCGGACCTCGCCCTTGATGTTGGTGACATTGATGTCGCCGGAAATCGACTTCAGCACCACGCTCGCGCCCGGAGGCACGGTGATCACGTAGTCGACGCTCGCCGAGATGTTGTTGCCGCTCGTTGAGCCAAATTGGCCGCGCCGCGGATAGATCGTCCTCACTTCGACGCGGTTGTTGAAGTTGTTGATGTCGACCCGCAGCGCGTCGAGCACGCGCTTGCCCTGAGCGGGATCGCGATGTCGCACGCGCTTGGTGGCGTCGATGCGGATCTCGGAATTGCCGCCGGCCGTAACGCGAATGTCACCGGCGAGGTGCGAGAGATCGAGCGCGGCGCCGTCACCGACCTTGACGGTCTGCGACACCTTGTCGATCTGTTCCGGGCCCTGGCGCGCCTCGGTGTAGCGTTCGAGCCAGCCGGCACGCGGCCCGTCTTCGCCAAGGAGTGTCAGTCCGCGGAGCGTGACGGCGGCGGAAGCCTGGTGGGCCGTGAACAACAGCGCCAGCAGCACGCCGGCGACGGGGAACGGGGAGCGGGGAGCGAGAAGGCTGTTCATCGTTCTATTGCGAGAGGGTCTGTGCCCGGCGGCCGGCTTCGGCCTGGTTGCCCTTGCGCATTTCGTTGATCAACTCGACGGTTTGCTGCAACAACGCAACCTTGCTGCGCAGGGCATCAAACAGCCCGCTCTGGGCGTTGGCGCTTGACGGCTGCGATTGCAGCGCCGCGCGGCTCTCCGTGATTGCCTGGTCGATCACCGTCAGGTTCTTCTGCAGCACCGAGGCGAGCTGTGGATCGAGCTCACCGGTGTCTTTATTGGCGATGGTCTGCAGGTCGTCGATCGCCTTCTGGTAGTGCTTCTCGGCGGCTTCGAATTCAGCGGTCACCGATTCGACGGTGACTTCGGCGGGCGCGGCCGCCTCGGTCGTGGCCGCATCGTCATGCTCCGCTTCGCGGTTCATCAACGGGAGAATGCCGATCACCGTCGCGAGAATCAGCGCCGCGGCGGCGCCGATCCACACGGGCCAGTTCGCCCGTGCGGGCATCGCCAGTACGCGGCCCCTTGGTTCGGCGGCGACTGCCGCCTGAATCTTCTGCCAGGTTTCGGGCTTGGGCTCGCGGCGGTCGAGCATGAACGCCGAGGAGCGAATGATCCGGAGATCCTCGACGAGGGCGCGGCAGTTGGCGCAGGCCTCCAGATGCCGCTCGACGTTCCGCTGGGCGGCACCGTCGAGACGCCCGTCGACCAGGTCGACCAGGGCATCGTTTGTGAGGTCTGCGCAATTCATGTTCGGGCTAAACAGGCCTACAGGCGAACGGGCCTACAGGCTTGATCCTTTCTACGTCGTTCCTGCCGCTCTTGTTACTTGCTACTTGCTACTTGCTACTTGTTACTTGCTACTGCCTTGCGCCGTGCGCCAGATACGAACGAATCCTCATCCGCGCCTTGTGCACCTGGGACTTCGAGGTGCCTTCCGAAATCCCGAGCATCGTGCCGACTTCCTGGTGGCCGAACCCTTCCACGTCGTGGAGCAGGAAGGCCGCGCGGCAGGCCGGCGGCAGCGTTTCGATGGCCCGCTCCAGGTCAATGCGGCTGACGGCGCCCAGCACTGGAACCGGCGACGCGACCGGCGTGGCATCAGGCTCGTCCAGCGAATCGGTCTGCTGGCCCATTCGCGTCTGCCGGTTACGCAGCACGTCCAGGCAGTGATTCATCGCCAGCCGATACAGCCAGGTGCCCAGCGTGGACTCGCCGCGGAAGCTGCCAATCTTCCGGAATGCCAGCAGGAAGATGTCCTGCAGTAAGTCGTCCGCCTCGCCGTTGGCGCCTACCATCCGGCTCGCTAAATTGTAGAGCCGGGTGGCGTGCTGCCGGTACAGCGCCTCAAATGCCGCGCCGTCGCCGTTCCGGATGCGGCCGACCAGTTCAATGTCGGCGCCCCTCACGTCACTTGTAGGGTTAGACGGGGCCATTTCCAGGGAGGTTGATAGCTGACACGGACTCGCATTCCACAGACGTGCGAGGAGGGCAAATGGTTCGGTTTTGTTTGAGTTAACGCCCTTTCCAGACAATTTTAGCGAATCCGACCACTCTGGACCCTGTGACGGGTACTCCTTCGGCAATCAGCAGGGACCGTTTGAGGGACGGAGAGGAGTAGCCGCCCAGCCGTCCGCCGGCCGCGATCACCCGGTGGTAGGGCAGACCGGGACGATCGGCCGTCCGCATGATGTTCCCGACGGCCCGGGCGGCACCTGGCTTGCCGGCCATGCGTGCCAGGTCGCCGTACGTGGTTACCCGGCCGGCCGGGATCCGCGACAGGATGGTCAGGACTCGGCGTTCGAACGGGGTCATCGGCCGACGGTGATCTTGATGCGGAACGACGTTCCGCCGAGGTCGCTTTCGTTGAAGGCCTGGGACACGCCGCCCTGGCCGATGGATTCGGGGACGGTCGCCCAGGACACTTCTCCGGCAATACCGACCCAGCGCACGATCCGGAACTCGGCGCCGCCGCTCACGTGGTAGCCGCTGAAACTCTCGTCAACATCGTCCGCCGACGTGTCGGCGGGGGTTCGCTCCGTGTAGCGCGTCGACGTGACACCGGCGAGGACATACGGCGTCAGTTTCGGCAGCCTGCGAAACCGGAACTGCCAACCCGCACTGAGTTCGATTGGTGTCAGCGAGATCTCGACCGGGATATTGAGCGGGTAGACCGTGCCGTTCGACACGAAGACCCGCTCGCCTTCGGTTTGATAGCGCCACGCGCCGAGATCGATGAACGGCCCGCCCCATGAGACGTTGCCCCAGGGCAGTCCGACTCGCGCACCGCCGCCAAAGATCGGGCCGCTGCTCTCGCCGGTGATGGCCTCGAAGCTGTCCGTAGCCGCGAGGGTAAGGCGACCGACCATCGCGTAGCCGTTGATCGAGACACTTCGTGAACGTGGCGCCTGCGCTGCACGCGGCTTGGATTGCGCGTGAGACGTTGAGACGAATGGTGACGCGCTGATCGCAAGCAGCGTCATCGCCACCGTGAGTCGACGTGCGAGTCGCGTCATCATCGCGCGAGGCCCAGACCCCGCAGCGTGGCGCGCGGATTGATCAGGCCGAAGCCGTAAAAGTTGTCGCGGCCGGTTGTGCCGCGATCGGTGGCGAACTGTTTCATTGCCGCCTCGATGACCGCAGGATTCCTCAGCCCCTGCTGCATCAGCAAAGCCGCGAATCCAGAGACGTGCGGGGTGGCCATCGAGGTGCCCTGGAAGTACTCGTAGGCAAACGCATCAGCCCGCGGCGGACCGAACTGCGAGACCGGGCGAGTATAGGTCTCGAGCAAATCGAGGTCGAGCGTCTGTTGCAGGATGCCGGCCGATGTGCCGCCCGCGCGCTGATCGCCGCCGGGTGCCGACAGTTCCACGAATGTGCCGGAGGTTGAGTAGAACGCCACGTCCAGCGTGCGTCCGACGCCGCCGACCGCCACGAAGCCGTCGATATCAGGTGCCGGCACCGCGAGGCGGTTTGCCGAGTTGCCTTCAGCGCGCGTATTGCCTGACGCGGCCACCACGAAGCAGCCGCGGCTCACCGCATACCGAACGGCATCGGTGACGACCGGCGCCGGGCCGCCTTCTTCCCGGCCGATGCTGAGGTTGATCACATGCGCGCCGTTGTCGGCGGCGTAGCGAATGCCGCGCGCCACCACGTCGTCGCTGCCTACGTTGGGGCTGTCGAAGATCTCGTCCCACAGGCCCTGAATCACCTTCACCGGCATCAGCCGCACGTTGTAGGCCATGCCCGCAGTGCCCGTGCCGTTGTTGGTGAGCTGGCCCACCGTGCCCGCGACATGCGTGCCGTGGCCGTCGAGATCGACCGGCACGTCGTCGTTCCAGATGAAGTCGCGCGGCGCCACGAATCGCGGCGAACCCGAGGCGCCGAGCTCCGGCGCCGCCGCGAACGGAACGACAACGTTGCCGAGTGCGGGATAGCGCGGTCCGTTTGGTGTGATGCGAAAGTTGAACGTCGAGCGGTACTGCAGGCTGATCGAACGAAACGCCATTCCCGTGTCGAGCACGGCAACGACGATGTCGGACGAGGCGCCGGGCTGGATGTCCCAGGCGCGTTCCATGTCGATCGCCGGGAAGTTCCATTGGTTCTGGTAGAGAGAATCGTTGGGCCGTGCCATCGCGTGATTCAGGTAGCGAGGCTGCGCATACTCCACATCGTCCTGTTGCCGCAGCAGCGCGGCGGCGGCTTCGGGATCGACGCTTTCATCTACGGCCACGATGTCGAAGTCGGCCCAGTTGGCGCGGCTGGTCACCTGGCCGGCAACCTGCGCGGTTGCCGCGTTGACCGACGATCGGCTGACGCCGTCTTTGAACTTCACGATCACCGAGCCGCGCAGGTACGGAAGGGCGCCTCCGAATTCGGCGCGCGCATGGCGCGTGCTCTCTTTCGTGCGCGCCTCGCGTGGCGGATCCTGATCGCGCAGACCGCGATCAATCGCCGGCAGGCCGGCCGTTTGAACGACGGCCTTTGAGACCGGACCCTGGCTGAGCTGGCCGTGACCGAGTGCCGTGGCAAACCCGATAAAGACGACGACGGCCGCGCCCATCATGGCAGAGCGCCGGCGAAGAGAGCCGTGCATGCTCTCCATGTTAGCCGCCAGTCGCGCGGTGGCGTGGCTGAAAAAGTACCTGACGCGCCGCGTCAGAGGTAGGTCAGCGGGTCGAGTCCGTGCTCGGCGGGATCGAGCGGCGCCTGGACCGACCGCGGTCCCTGCGTGTCGTCCCCGGCTTCCCATAGATTGATCTCGTAGGGAGTCTCGATGGCCTCGCCGGCCGGCGTGCGGATCATCTTGACGCGCGGCTTGAACGGCTCCGGCGCATGCACGGCCATCACCACCGCCATGCCACCGTTGTCGAGACGCACGAGGTTGCCCGGCGGATAGATGCCCAGCAACTGCGTGAAGCGGCGGACCAGGTGCTGATCGAACTGCACGCCGTCATTGCGCTTCATCACCTCGAGGATGCGTTCGGAGGGGAAGGCCTGCTGATAGGCGCGCTGTGAACGCATCGCGTCATAGACATCCGCGATGCTGCACAACATGGTGCCGATGTTGAGGCCGGAGCGGTGGACACCGAACGGATAGCCGGTGCCATCAAGACGCAGGTGATGTTCGAAGGCAATCACCGGGGCGATGGCCGGCATTTCGGGCGTACGCCGCAGGATCTCCGCCCCGTCGACGACATGCATGCGCATCACCGCGAATTCGGCGTCGGTCAGCTTCTCAGGCTTGTTCAGGATCTCGGTCGGCGTGCGCACCTTGCCAATGTCGTGCATCAAGGCGGCAAGGCCCAGCTCGCGCAACTGAACGCCGTCAATGCCGAGCGCGCGCGCCTGCGACATGGTGAGGATCGACACGTTCACCATGTGCGTGAACGTGTAGTTGTCGTAATTCTTCAGAGCGGTCAGCGCGATCAGCGCGGTGCGATTGGCCGACACGGCCTGGGCCAGGCCGTCCACCAGCGCGCGAGCGGCCTTGGGATCAGGCGTGCCGTCGTTCTTGGCAGTCTCCCACACCGAGCCCGCCAGGTTGGTCGCATCCGAATAGAGCCGCCGGATCGTGGCCACGTCAGCGGCGGATTGTTCCTTCTTCTCTTCGGTCTGAATGCGGCCGACGCGGATGTGCGGCAGGCTGTTCAGCACCGACATGGGATCGGACGGTTCGGCGCCTGGCGCGGATTGACCAGGCCTGCGCTCGGGATGCGCGATCGTGAGCGCGAGCGTCTGCAATTCCTCCGGCGTGACACCGCGATCGAAAGCGATGCGTTCGATACCGAGCGACTTGAGCCGGCGGATCATCTCGCCCATCGACTCGGCGGCGCGGGGCAGCGGCATGTCGCCGACGATCACTTCGTTGCCGATGATGCCAACGGCGATCGTCGGTTGTTCGGTGAGTAACTGGTCCAGCGATTCGTTGAGCCCGTCGAAGGCGCGCTGCACCAGCGGATGCGACGGTGCATAGAGCTGGGCGCCACGCAGCGCCGCACCCAGTCGCCGCATGAAGTCGTCGGCCAGCCGCAGGCGGGCAACCTGGTCCACTATTCCTTCTCTCTCGGCCGTGACTGGCGGCGTGGCGCCGGTTCGGCCAGCGCGGCCTTCGCGATCTTGCGGACCGCGCCAGGGCCGGACGCGGCGGCTTCCTCGAGCACGCGATCGGCGCCGGCGGTACCCATGCAGCGCAGGGCGCGCGCCGCCGTCGTCCGGATGCGGGCGGTGCGGCCGGGGGCCCACCATTCGCCGCGATACAGGATGTCCTTCAGCGTCGAGGCCGACCGCTCGTCGACGGCGATCTTGCCCAGCGACTCCACCGTCTGCATGTACAGCCCCTCGTTGGAGCCCCGGTAGTCGGTGTGCGTGAGGATGTGCAGGAACAGGGGCGCGGCCTTTTCATCGCGGAACCCGCCGAGCGCCTGCGTGATCGCATCGCGCGTATGCGCGGCGCCGCTGCGCAGCGCCTGCTCGAGCAACTGGTAGGCCTCGTTGGTGCCGATCTGCAGAATGCCACGCAGGGCTTCGCGCTGGACCTGCGCGTCCGGGTCATCGAGCATCACGCGCAGGTCGGGCAGCGCGGCATCTCCGCCCAGCGCGCGCAGCAGGTCGATGGCGGCCCGGCGGACCGCCGGATTGCGCGAACTCTTCAGCTCGTTGGCGTACTCGCGCGCGGCCGGGCCGAACGAAATCAAGATGTCGCGCAGGCGCCGCACCGTGCGGGCGTTGCTTTCGCCCATGAGCACATCCGACATCGGCTTGACCAGCGTTGGCCCGATCATGGTGCACATCTTCTTGGCCACGTCGAACTCGGCATCGGTCGCCTTGTGCAGCGAGGTGGCGAGGTGCCGCACCATCGGTCCTTCAACGAGGCGAGTGATGCCTGCGGCCGCGGCCTCCTTGAACGGGGCGGCGTTGTCCCGCGCAATCGCTGCAATGGACTCAAGCAGCTGGGAGGCGAGGCGCAGGTCGCCGACCAGGACCAGCTGATCGATGCTGGTGAGCGCGGTGTCGAGCACGCCGGACCACGCGTCGGCACGCGTCTCGATCTTCAGCAGGTCGAGCACCAGGTGCTGGTCGAGCGCGCGGACCTCTTCGTCGCTGACCGTCGCCAGCCACGCGCGAATGCGCACCGGCGGGTCGTCGCCGATCCTGTCGACGTCAGTCGCCTGCGTTTGCGCCGTCGTCAACTCGCGCGCGTACCCCTCGGACACGAACTTCGCATCCGAGTACGACATCAGCATTTCGCTGGAGCTGGTCCAGACGCTTTCGAACTGCGGGTCGTCGGGGAACATCTCGGCGGCTTGCTGCGCGGCGGCGGCGAGGATTTCCTGCTGTCTCGACGGATCCGGGACGAGGGTCTGGAAGGCGGCGGCCAGGCGACCGGTCGCGCCACGGTCCTTGACGACGTTGTCGACGAGGAACTTGGTCAGCATCTCGTCGGTGAGGCGCGACTGCAACTCGCTCGCGAGGTCCATGCGCGCGGCGCCGCCGCCGGATGGCATCGGCGGCGGATCCGTGATCAGCGTGAGCAGCATGTCCGGTGACATCTGCGCCGCCGCGCCCGCCATGGTGTTCAACACCGAGTCGAGTTCTTCCGGCTTGCGCTCCGCCGTGTAGTTGGCGAGGCCGTGCATCAGCTGCAGCAGCGACTTGCGCTGCTGGATCGAGTCGTCGCCGCTCGCCTTGCCGACATCCTGCAGTTTCTGTGCGAACTGCGCGAGGCGCTCCGGATCGTCGGTGAGCGCCATCATGTCCTGCATCGTCGCCGGCTCGCCGACGGTGCCGCTCCCGTCGCTCGCCTCGTTCTTCATCGCCGCCAGGATGCGATCCCAGGACGCACTCTCGCCGCTGCCGGCGCGTTCGCGCAGGATGTCCGCGTAGTCGATCTCCGTGAGCGTGATCGCCTTGGTGCCGGTCTCTTCCCAGACCTTCTTCACGCCGCCGAGCGCTCGCGTGTCCTCGGGCGACTTCGCCAGCAGTGAGAGGAAGGTGTGCCAGCCGTTGTTATCGAGCGGGTCGAACAGCGTCAGTTCGCCGACGAGCTGTTGATGCAGCATCGCGGCCAGTTCACCGGCGGAGGGCTCCGGCTTGGCGAGTCCGCGGCCGTTGACGAGCAGCGCGTCGGGGAGCACGGTGATGGTGAACGGCCCGTTCTGTGTCGCTTGCTTCGTGGCCTCACCGATCCGCGCGAGCGCCGATTGGATCGCGGGATGTGTCGACGGATACATCGACACAATGCGTGTCGCGGCCTTACAGGCTCTCGCGAATTCAGCGAGGCGACCCGAGACGTCCGGTGACAGCGGTTCTGGTGGGGCTTGCGGCGCGGACATTGATGAGCTTGAGAATTATAGATATGTGAGCGGGTCTATGCCCAATGTCTGTCCGTCAACCGCCTCGACGACCGCCCGTGCGAATTCCCCGCGCACATCGCGGTCCCAGGTGTTGGTCAACAACGGCGCCTCGAGTTTTCCCCCCTTGGCGTCGGTCAGCAATTTCACCTGGGGCCGGAACGGGTCGTCCGGATGCGTCTGCGTCACCACCGCCAATTCCTCCGTATTGAGCCGTACCAAGGTGCCAATGGGGAATAACCCCATCAGGTTAACGAAGCGGCGGAGCAGCGTGCGGTTGAACGCCGTGCCGTCCTGCTGGCTCATGATGTGCTTGATGCGATCGGTGGCGAGGCCGGCGCGGTAGGCGCGGTTGCTGCGCAGCGCGTCGAAGACGTCCACGACGCTCACCACCATCGTGCACAGGTTCAACTTTCGCGTGCCGATGTTCTCCGGGTAGCCGCTCAGGTCCTGCTTGAGGTGATGTTCGAACGCGACGACCGGCGCGAGCGCCGGCGTCTCCGGGGTCTTGCGCAGCACGTGCGCGCCATCCACGACGTGCTGCTTCATGATCTTGAACTCTTCTTCGGTCAGCTTGTCAGGCTTGTTGAGGATCTCGAGGGGCGTGTGGACCTTGCCGATGTCGTGCATCAGCGCCGCGAAGCCGAATTCGCGCAGCATCGGCCCTTCGAGGTCGAGCGATCGCGCCATGGCCATTGCCAGCGCGGCCACGTTCACCATGTGCGTGAAGGTGTAGTTGTCGTGGCGCTTGAGTGCCGTCAGCGCGAGCAGCGACGTGCGGTCCTGGTAGACGAGGCGCGAGAGGCTGTCGATGATGCCGCGCGCGTCGGCGGGGTTCGGCTGCTCGCCCGCCTTGGTTGCCGCCCAGATCGTTTCGGCGCTGGCCACGGCCTTCGAATACATCTGCTTGGCCGCCACGAGGCCGACCTCTTCCTGCTCTTCCTCTTCAACCGCCACCTTCGACACGACCACGCGGCGAATCCCTCGCGCGGTGAGTCGATCGCCCACGGGCGTGCGCGCGGTGCGATCGGCGAGCTCGTCCATCAACGCGCGGACGTCGGTGACCTCGAGTCCCCGGCCGAACGTGATCTTCTCGACCTTGCGATCGCGCATGTCGCGCAACAGCCCGGCCATGTTGGCCGAGCCGCGCGTCAGCCGGAAGTCGTTGACGACGACATCGTCTTCAAGGAACCCGACGATGACGGTTGGGGCTCCTTCGAGCATGGGCGTGAGCACGCCGAGCAGGCCGAGGGCCGTGCGCTGCACGAGCGGATGCGTCGGCGCGTACAGTTCGGCGGCGCGCACGGTGGCGCCGAGCCGGCGGATCAGGTCTTCAAAGACGGCGCTCATCGGTCAGCTCGCGGCTTTCTGCGCCATGCGCTTCAAGAAGAAGTCGCCGGTCGTCGCCAGTTCGGTGAGGGATTGCCTGGCCTTCGGCGTGCCGATGCGCGACAACGCCTGAAGGCATGCCTGCCGCATCTGCTTGGTCCGTCCCCAGGCCAGCCACTTCTTCTTCCGCGCCATCGCCGCAATCGGGTCGAGCGCGCGATCGTCCCGCATCGTGGCCAGCGCGGTCAGCGTTTCGAGAATCAAGGTGAACTCGTCGCCGAAGGGATCGCTTTCCTGCAGCACGCGCGCAAGCATCGGCACGACGCGCGCATCCTTGAGGCCCACCAATGCGCCGATCACGGCGTCTCGCGCCTCGCCGGTGGAGGCCTTGAGCACCATGTGCAGCGCCTTTTCGGCCGCGGGATCGGAAATGCCTGAGAGGGACGAGACCGCCGCCTGCAACACGCGAACGTCGCTGCGCCGCAGTAATGACTGGAGGGGTGGGACCGCGGCCGCGGTGCCGATCTTCCCCAGGACCTTCGCCAGCTCACGCTGCACGAACCAGCGTGGATCCTCGAGTGCCGCGGCGATCGCCGGAATGGCCGCGGCTCCGAACTTCCCAAGCAGCATGGTCGCCCGATCGCTGGCGGTGCCGCCGTCTTCGCGTTGATAGGCGCGCAGCACCGCGGGGACGGCGGAGGGGCCGATGGCCTGCATCAGCCGCTCGAAGTCACCGAACTCGCCTGCGTCCTGTTCGCCGAGTGTCGTCGCCGCTTCGGCCAGCGCCTTCGATCCGCCAACGCTGCTGATGGCGCTGCGGCACGCGTCCGGTGCCACCGCGGGTTTGCGCGCCGCCGCCGCGGTCAGTTCGTCAATGACCGGCACGCACTCGCTGTAGGCCCCCGCCAGCAGCAATTCCTCGACGAATGCCGCCATGTCCCTGGCCGTCTCGCTCATGCGGCCCGGGACCGTTTCGTTGCGCAGCAGATCGATCAGCAGCTGACCTGACAGGCGCCGGACACTGTCGCCGCCGAGCGTCTCGAGCCACTCGTCCATCTCAGGCGGCAAGCCGCGCGCGGCCAGTTCGGCCGCGCGGCCGGCCGCATGATCCATCGACTCGCGATAGTCCTTCGAGACGTAGGTGCTTTCGTCGTACTGCAGCAGCAGCTCGTCGAGCGACTTGCGGATGTCGTCGATCGGCCGCTTGCTGCCGAAGTCCCGCTCGCTGATCAACTTCCTGGCGAGGGTCAGGACGCGCTTCTTGCGCTGCTCGTCGGGCGCGAGCGTGTCGAGCACGCGGGCGAGCCGGTTGGTGGCGTGGCCCGGCGACGACAGCGCGCGGGCCAGCAGCAACGCGACCTGCTGATCGTCGAACGATTGCTTCAGTGCCGAGATGATCGGGATGCCGTCGGCGGCCTGTTCTTCCTGCAGCAGCAGCTCGAGGGCGGTCGAGGACTCGAGGTTGCCGGCCGCCAGCGCCAGCGAGTCGATCACTTCCTTGACGCGTTCGGGCTCGAGGGCCGTCACGGTCTTCGCAATGTGCTTGTAGACCGCGAGGACGGTTGCCGCCTGCGTGGTCAGCATCGGCGACCCGTCGGGCATGCAGAACGGTTCTTTGGCGTCCTTGCACAGTTCGCCGATTGCGCCGACGTCGCGCGAGATTTCGAGCAGGCGTTCCTGCTCGGCCGCGGTGAACGTCGAGTGGCCCATGATGATCGAGCGCACGATGGACTTCCAGGTGGCGTCGCGCCGGGCGGGGCCTTCGTCGAGTTCGCGCTCGAGGATCTCCTGGTAGTCGATCTGCTCGATCAGGACCGCGGTCTGATCTTCGGCACTCCAGATGGCGGCGGGACCGCCGCGCGCACGGCGCGACTCGCGGTCGAGCGCCAGCACGGTCAGCAACGCGCGCACCACCGCGTCCGATGGCGGCGCGGCGAGCGTGACCTGCAGGATGTCGCGGTCGTGGAGCAATTCCGCGCACTCGACCACCGCGAGGTCCGAGGAATCGAGCGGCAGGCCGTCGAGCAGCAGCGCATGCGGCGTGACGGCCAGCTGCATCATGCCGGCCGCGCACGCGTCAGTGGCGGTGGCGATCAGGCGCTCCACCGCCATGGCGACGGCGGGATGCTCGGGCGGATAAAAGCCCCAGCTGCGCAGGCCGACGGTCATCGCGCGGGCGAAGCCGACGGCCAGTCGCGTCGTGTCGGCAGCCGATTCCACGCGCTGAGCCATGAGAAATCCTACGATATACTGCCGACCGCCATGCGAGCGGTGGACATCATTCGCGCCAAGCGCGACGGGGAAGCCTTGTCCCGTGAAGCCATCGAATCCTTCGTTCGCGGCGTCACCGACGGCTCGTGGGAGGACTACCAGGCCTCCGCGCTGCTGATGGCAATCGTCCTCAAGGGGATGAACGCCGTCGAAACCGGGTGGCTGACCGAGGCAATGGCCCGATCGGGCGATCGCGTCAACCTGGATCACATTTCTGGCATCAAGGTCGGCAAGCACAGCACGGGCGGTGTCGGCGACAAGGTGTCGATTGTCCTGGCGCCACTGGCGGCATCGTGCGGCCTGGTGGTGCCGAAGATGTCCGGCCGGGGGCTGGGACACACCGGCGGCACCCTCGACAAGCTCGAAAGCATCCCGGGGTTCCGCGTCGCGCTGTCCCTGGACGAGTTCAAGCACATCCTTGGCACGGTCGGGTGTTGCCTGATCAGTCAGACCGACAACATCACGCCGGCCGACAAGAAGCTGTACGCGCTGCGCGATGTCACGGCCACGATCGAGAGCCTGCCGCTGATCGCCGCGTCGGTGATGAGCAAGAAGCTCGCGGAGGGCAGCAACGCGCTGGTGCTCGACGTCAAATGCGGCCGCGGCGCGTTCATGCAGCGGCCGGCGGACGCGCGCGCGCTGGCCCGCGCGATGGTGTCGATCGGGACCAGCGCCGGCGTGCGCACCGAGTGCTTCATCACGAGGATGGATGCGCCCCTGGGCCGGGCGGTCGGCAACGCTCTCGAGATCGCAGAGTGCATCGACCTGCTCAGTGGTCGCGGGCCGGCGGACTTGCGCGCGTTGATCATCACGCTCGCTTCGCGCATGGTGCTGATCGGTGAAAAGGCCGACTCGCCGGCGGCGGCAGAGAAGATGGTCACGGAGGCGCTCGCGTCCGGAGCGGCGAAGGCCAAGTTCCAGCAGATGGTCGCCGGGCAGGGCGGGGATCCCTCGGTCGCGGATGATACGGGCCGTCTCCCGCGCGCCAGACTGATGCACACCATGACGGCCGCCAGGGATGGCTTCATTCAGTCGCTGGACGCGCTGCTGGTGGGCCGTACCGCGGTGGCGCTCGGCGCCGGACGCGACAAGAAGAGCGATCCCGTGGATCTGTCCGCGGGCGTGATGCTCCACAAGAAGCCCGGCGATCAAGTGAAAGCCGGGGACGCGATCATGGATCTCCACTACAACGACGCCGGCCGGCTGCAGGCGGCGCAGCCTCTCGCGCAACAGGCCACCGTGATTGGCGACAAGGCGCCGCCCGCTGCACCACTGGTGATCGGGTGGCTGCACGACAGCGGCGAACAGATGTTCGTCGCACTGTAGTCACCCCAGGTCCGGCACCCAGAGGCACTTTACATTATGGACATCCTGTCGAAGCTCCAACCCCTCATCGGGCTCATCGGCATCCTCGGTATCGCCTATGCGCTGTCGACCAATCGCCGCGCCATCAGCCTGCGCGTGGTGGGCTGGGGTCTCAGCCTGCAGGTATTGTTTGCGCTGATCGTGTTGAAGACGGAGGCCGGCATCCAGGGCTTCCAATGGCTCGGCCAGAAGATCCAGGACCTGCTGCATTACTCGGTCGAGGGGTCGCGCTTCGTCTTCGGTCCGCTCGGCGACGTCGCCGTCTGGTCGAAGGTGATGAACGGCGCGCTCGGTGCGGAGGGCGGGCAGTACGCCGTCATCTTCGCGTTCCAGATCCTGCCGACGATCATCTTCATCGCCGCGCTGTTTGCGATCCTCTACTTCCTCGGCGTGATGCAGATCATCGTCCGCGCGTTCGCGGTGGTGATGAACAAGGTGATGGGCGCCAGCGGCGCCGAGTCGCTGAACGTCGCGGCCAGCATCTTCATGGGGCAGACGGAGGCGCCGTTGACCATCCGGCCGTTCCTCGCCCGGATGACGCAGTCGGAATTGATGACGGTCATGACGTCGGGGATGGCGCACATCTCCGGCGGCATCATGGCGGCGTACATCGCGTTCGGCATCGAGGCCCGGCACCTGTTGACCGCCGTGATCATGACGGCGCCAGGCACGCTGATGATGGCCAAGATGTTCGTGCCGGAAACCGAAACACCGGAAACCCGCGGCACCGTGAAGCTGCAGATCGAGAAGACCGACGTCAACATCATCGACGCCGCCGGCCGCGGTACGGCCGAAGGCCTGCACCTGGCGCTGAACGTCGGCGCCATGCTGATCTCGTTTGTCGCCTTGATCTTCCTCGTCAACGGCATTCTCGGCACCGTCGGCCTCTCGCTGCAGATGATCTTCGGCTGGGTGTTCGCGCCGGTGGCGTGGAGCCTCGGCGTGCCGTGGAGGGACGCCGCCACTGTCGGTAACCTGCTCGGTACCCGCATGGTGCTGAATGAATTCATCGCGTTCGCGCAGCTGGGCGGATTGAAGGAGTCGCTCGATCCACGATCGTTCACCATCGCCACCTTCGCGCTGTGCGGCTTTGCCAACTTCGCGTCCATCGGCATGCAGATCGGCGGCATCGGCGCCCTGGCGCCGACCCGCCGCTCCGACCTGGCGCGCCTCGGCATGCGCGCGATGCTGGCCGGGACGCTGGCGAACTTCGTGACCGCCATCATCGTGGGCTTCTTGTTATAGGCCATCGGGCCGTCGGGCCAGCGGGCCAGCAGGGAAGAATGCAGACAGATCAGAGTTCTCAATTTGTTCGCGCTACCGAAGCGGCTGAGTGGCTGCGCGGCAAGAACTGTGGCGACGCGGACGTCGCGGTGGTCCTGGGCTCGGGTCTCGGCGACTTCGCCGAACACCTCGAAGGCGCGGTGACGCTGCCATACGGCGACATTCCGCACTGGCCCGCGTCAGGGGTGATTGGGCATGCCGGCAAGCTGGTATGCGGCACCGTCAAGGGGCGGAAGGTCCTGGCGCTGTCGGGCCGCGTCCACCACTACGAAGGCCATAGCATGCAGGCCGTCACGTTCGCGATGCGCGCGCTCGGCCGGCTCGGTGTGCCGCGCGTGATCCTCACGAACGCGGCCGGCGGCATCTCGCCGAACTGCTCGCGCGGTGCGTTGATGGTGATCGACGATCACATCAACCTGATGGGCACCAATCCGCTGGTTGGACCGAACGACGAGCGCTTCGGCCTGCGCTTTCCGGACATGAGCGAAGTCTATTCAAAGCGACTCCGCGGCCTGGCCGACGAGACCGCAAGCGCGCAGGGCCTGTCGATTCAGCATGGCGTCTACGTCGCCGTGCTCGGTCCGAGCTACGAGACGCCGGCGGAGATTCGCGCGTTCCGGACCCTCGGCGCCGATGCGGTTGGCATGTCCACCGCGCCTGAAGCGATCGTCGCCCGTCACATGGGCCTGGAGGTGCTCGGCATCTCCTGCATCACCAACGCGGCCGCTGGTGTCTTTCCGGAACCCCTGCATCACTCCGAAGTGATGGAAACGGCGCAGCAGGTGAAAGGACAGTTCATCGCGCTGCTCGAGGGCATCATTGGCCGGCTCTGAGGCGCTGGTGGCCGCGGCCCGCAAGGCCAGCGAGTTTGCCCACGCCAAGCTCTCGAATTTTCACGTCGGCGCGGCGCTTGAAACCAGGGACGGACGGGTCTTCACCGGCTGCAATATCGAAAACGCGACTTACGGACTGACGGTGTGCGCCGAACGCGTCGCGATCTTCAAAGCGATGTCCGAAGGCCTGCGCCGCGGTGATTTCGTGCGCATCGCCGTTGTCGCCAAACCCGATGATCCAACCCCGCCCTGCGGCGCCTGCCGCCAGATCATCTGGGAGATGTGCGGCGACATTGAAGTGGTGATGGCCAATCACCAGAAGGTGCATCGCTCGATGCAGATGAGCGAACTGCTGCCGTTGCCGTTCGACGAACGCTTGTTATGATCGAGTAATGCTGCCAACGATTGCCTGGCAAGGCGACGACATCGTGATGATCGACCAGCGCAAGCTGCCGGCCACCGAGGTCTACGTAACCTGCAAGTCTGCGACCGACGTCGCAAAGGCCATCAAGACGATGGTGATTCGTGGGGCACCGGCGATTGGTGTCTGCGCGGCGATGGGCCTGGCGCTCGGTGCGGCGCGCAGCAAGGCGACCGGCACCAAGCAGTTCACCACCGAGTTTCAGCGCAACTGCGACATGCTGGCCGAGACCCGGCCAACAGCCGTCAATTTGTTCTGGGCCATCGAGCGCATGAAGCGCGCGTTCTCCGGCGGTGCGCTGGCCGGGGAGTCGGTTGAGCAGCTGCAGGCGCGGCTGCGGACCGAGGCGGATCGGATCCACGACGCGGACGTCGCCAGCTGCAGAGCGATCGGTGTGCATGGCGCCACGCTGGTGCCAGAGGTCGCGCGCATTCTCACGCACTGCAATGCCGGAGCCCTGGCGACGGCCGGATACGGCACGGCGCTCGGCGTAATTCGCGGCGCTGTCGAAGCGGGCCGCAAGGTCAGCGTGCTCGCCGACGAAACGCGTCCGTTCCTCCAGGGCGCACGCCTGACGGCGTGGGAGCTGGTGAAGGACGGCATCGACACGACCGTGATAACCGACAACATGGCCGGCGCGATCATGCGCGCCGGAGAGATCGACCTGGTTGTGGTCGGCGCGGATCGCATCGCCGCCAACGGCGACACCGCCAACAAGATCGGCACCTACAGCGTGGCGGTGCTGGCCAGGGAGCACGGCATCCCCTTCTACGTCGCCGCGCCGTCGTCCACGATCGATCTCGGTACCAAGGACGGTGACGGCATCCCGATCGAGGAGCGCGCGGCCCGCGAGGTGACGCACGTTGGCAACAATCAGCTCGCACCGGAAGGCGCGAGCGTGCGCAACCCGTCGTTCGACGTCACGCCGCACAAGTACATCACGGCGATCGTGACGGAGCGGGGCGTGTTCCGCCCCCCATTCTCTGAATCCTTGCGCTCGGCGATCGACAATTGATCCGCCATCCGAGATCCGAGATCCGAAATGCTTGTTCTTGGCATTGAGACGTCCTGCGACGAGACGGCCGCTGCGGTCGTTGAAGCCGGGAGCCGGGAGCCGGGAGGCGGGAGCCGGGAGGCGGGAGCCGGGAGCCGGGAGGTGGGAACCGGGGGTGATCGGTGGCGGATTCGGTCGAATGTCGTCGCCTCGCAAGTCAATATTCACCGCGAGTGGGGCGGTGTGGTTCCCGAATTGTCCGCCCGTCAACACGTCCGCGACATCTGCGGCGTGGTTGAGCGCGCGCTGGCTGATGGCGGCACGGACTGGCAGGGCATCGACGCCATTGCGGTCACGCAGGGCCCGGGACTCGTCGGCTCGCTGCTTGTCGGGCTGTCATTCGCGAAAGCGGCGGCGTGGGCAACGGACAAGCCCCTCGTCGCGGTGCATCATCTCGCCGGACACATCGAGTCGATCTGGCTCGAGCACGGACGCATTGCCCTGCCCGCGATCATCCTCGTCGTGTCGGGTGGTCACACCAGCCTGTATCTCGTGAAGACCGAAGGACAGTACGAACTGCTCGGCCGCACTCGAGATGACGCGGCGGGTGAGGCCTACGACAAGGTGGCGAAACTCCTGAAGCTGGGGTATCCGGGCGGGCCGATCATCGATCGACTGGCGGCGGAAGGCAACGAGACCGCGATCCGCTGGCCCGGCACGCGGCTGACCAATCCCGATCGCAACGCGCCCGAGCGCGATGGCCGTTTCGATTTCAGCTTCAGTGGATTGAAGACGGCGGTGCTGCGGCACGTGCGGCAGCGTCAGCAGGAACTTGGCGCCGACCAGTTGCCGCAGAACGAGATCGTGGACCTGGCCGCAAGTTTCCAGCGCCGCGTGGTCGAGACGCTGATCGATCGCGCCTTCGCCGCGGCGCGCTGGCACGGCGCCAAGTCGATCGGCATTGCCGGCGGCGTGTCGGCGAATTCGAGGCTGAGGAAAGAAGCGCTCGAGAAGTCCACGCGCAGCGATATTCCCGTCTACATCCCGCGCCTCGCGCTATCGACAGACAACGCCGCAATGATCGCGGCCGCAGGCATGCGTCAACTGGCAGCCGGTCGCCTGGCACCAGACGATCTCAACGCCGCGGCGTCGCTGCCACTCTGATCACGGACGTTGGCCGCCGAGGACGCCGAGGACTCGGAGCCAGGCAGGGGAATGCATGAAGTCACACACCGAATACCTTACCTTCAACATTCCAGGGCGCGTGGGATTCCAAAACATCACGCCCACGGTCGCTGCGGCCGTGAAGAAGAGCGGCGTTCGCGAAGGAATGGTCCTCGTCAACGCAATGCATATCACCGCGTCGGTGTTCATCAATGACGACGAGAGTGGGCTGCACAAAGATTACGCGACGTGGCTGGAAGTGCTCGCGCCGTTCGACGCCTCGCCTGAGCGTTACGCGCATAACCGCACCGGTGAAGACAATGCCGACGCGCACATGAAACGTCAGATCATGGGCCGCGAGGTAGTTGTTGCGATCACGAATGGCGAATTGGACTTCGGCCCGTGGGAGCAGATCTTCTATGGAGAATTCGATGGCAGACGTAGCAAGCGTGTTTTGATCAAGGTCATTGGCGAGTAATGAGCTCGGTGTCCTCGGAGTCCTTTGTGGCCAACGTCCGTGTCGCGTGAATATCCCGACCGCCCCGTCGTTGGCGTTGGCGCGGTGATCGTGCGTGACGGGACGGCGCTGATCGTCAAGCGCGCGCACGAGCCGCGGAAAGGGGAGTGGTCGCTGCCTGGCGGACACCTCGACCTCGGGGAGTCGCTCGAAGACGCCGTGCGCCGCGAAGTCAAGGAGGAAACCGGCCTCGATGTGACACTGGGTCCGGTGATCGAGACGTTCGATCGCGTCCATCGGGACGCGGACGGCCGCGTCCGCTATCACTTCGTGATCATCGACTACGTCTGCTGGTCCGGCGAGGGCGAAGCGGTTGCAGGGTCCGATGCGGAGGCGGTGGCGTGGGTGACGGCCGATGAAATCGACCGCTATGGGATCAACCCACACGCGGCGGAAGTGCTGCGTCGCGGCCTGACGCTTTCACGACCCTGAGACCTCACGACCTCAAGACCTCAAGTATTATTCCGCCATGGAATTGAAGCGGGAAGCCGCCTGGAAACTACTGACGGAGTGGACTGAAGGGGAAAGTCTTCGCAAGCACGCACTGGCGGTGGAAGCCGCGGTGCGTGGCTATGCTCGCCAGCAGGGCGCCAACGAAGAAGAGTGGGGCGTCGTCGCGCTACTGCACGATTTCGATTACGAAAAATATCCGACGCTGGGCGATCATCCCAACAAGGGGTGCGAGCACCTGCGCTCGCTCGGGTATCCGGAGTGGGTGATGCGCGCCATCCAGTCGCACGCCTCGGAAATTACGGGCGTGCAGCCGGAGACGCCGGTTGAAAAGACGCTGGTGGCCTGCGATGAACTCGCCGGGTTTGTGACGGCCGCGTCGCTGGTGCGCCCGTCGAAGAGCGTGCTGGACCTGGAAGCGAAGTCGGTCATCAAGCGCATGAAGGACAAGGCGTTTGCCCGCCAGGTGCCCCGCGATCACCTGATCCGCGGCGCCGAGCTGATGGGGCTGCCGCTGGAGGAACACGTCACCAACGTCATCAATTTCATGCGTTTAGAGGCGGATGCGCTCGGTCTTCGGGGAACGCTGTAGGCGCGCAACCCGTATACTCTGTCGGGCGGACTGAAGTCCGCCCCTACGACCCAGCGCCCCACATGCCAGACCTTTCACCGGCCGCCCCCGTGCAGGACCCTTTTCCGCCCGCCCGTTTTACGGGGCCGGTGGTCCAGGCCGATCAATTAAGCGTCCGCTACGGCAAGAACGTCGCGATCAACAACGTGTCGGCCATCTTTCCGCCGGGCGCGGTTGGCTTGCTGGGTCCCAACGGCGCCGGCAAGAGCACCCTGCTGAAGTCCCTCATGGGCTTCCTGGTTCCCGAAAAAGGCTCGATGAAGGTGCTCGGCCTTGACGTGGCGTCCTCGCCGTTGGAGATTCGAGAACGCATCGGCTACATGCCGGAGAGCGACTCACACATCCCCGGCATGAACGCCGTTTCGTTCGTCGCGTACTGCGGCCAGCTTTCAGGGCTTCCAGCGGTAGACGCCATGCAGCGGGCGCACGAAGTGCTTTATTACGTCGGCCTCGGCGAAGCGCGCTACCGCAACCTCGAAACCTATTCGACCGGCATGAAGCAGCGCATCAAGCTGGCGCAGGCGATCGTGCACGATCCGGATCTGCTGTTTCTCGACGAGCCGACCAACGGCATGGACCCCAAGGGCCGCGACGAGATGCTCGAGCTGATCCACGATCTCGGTCACAACAAGAACGTCAACCTGATCCTGTCGTCGCACCTGCTGCCCGATGTCGAGTTCACCTGCGATCACGTCGTGGTGATGGACAAGGGCACCGTGGCCACGTATGGCCCGATCAACGCGCTCAAGGGGCAGCAAGGCCGCGTCTACGAAATGCGCGTGAAGGGCGACCAGGATCGCTTCGTCGAGGTGCTGCGCGCCGCCGGCTACGAAGTGCAGGACTCAGACGAGGATGTCGTGCGCGTGTTCGTGCCCGGCACCAGCGATGACGGCGCGAAGGCGCTGTTCGCGCTCGCCGCGCGCGAACAGATGCAGGTGCGCCACCTGCGCCCAAGCATGCCGACGCTGGAAGACGTGTTCGCGAAGGCAGTAGGAGACATCTAATGCCCATTCATGACCAGGGCTATCGCCGCTACCAGGGCGCACGCTCCGCGATCGGCAAGTCGTGGCAGGTGATGACCCGCGCCGGCGTGATGTCGGTGATCAGCAAGCGCCAGTTCATGGGGCTGATGCTGTTTGCCTGGGCGCCGTTCGTGGTGCGCGCCGTGCAGATCTACGTCTCGGCCACCTTCACGCAGGCGTCCTTCCTCGCCCCGAAGGGTGAAACCTTCCGCGAGTTCCTCGACCAGCAGGGCGCGTTCGTGTTCTTCGTCACGATCTACGTCGGCGCCGGCCTGATCGCCAACGATCGCCGCGCCAACGCCCTGCAGTTGTATCTGTCGAAGCCGATGACGAGCGCCGAATACATTGCCGGCAAGCTGGCCATCCTTTTCCTGTTCCTCGTCTCCGTGACCTTCCTGCCGGCGATGATGCTGCTGCTGACGCAGGCGATCTTCGCGGGCAGCCTGACGTTCGTCGCCAACAACCTCTACCTGATTCCGGCCATCACCCTGTTTGCGCTGGCGCAGGTGCTCCTCGCCTCGACCACCATGCTGGCGCTGTCGTCGCTGTCGAAGAGCAGCCGCTTCGTCGCGGTGATGTATGCAGGCCTCTTTTTCTTCACCTCGGCGCTATTCAACGCGCTGCGCGGCATCACAGGACGCAGCTCGTTTGCCTGGCTGTCGCCGAGCGCGTCGCTCGAACAGCTCGGTGACGTGATCTTCCGCCTCGAGCCTCGCTACCAGTTGTCGCCCGCGATCGCCGCGGTGACCGTGGTGGTGTTGATCGCTGCGTCAATCTGGACCCTGATGCGCAAGGTGCGCGGCGTGGAGATCGTGACATGAGTCTCGCATCGGGAGCCGTGAGCCGGGAACCGGGAGCCGCAAGCGTGCTGGTGCAGACCGAGGGCGTGTCGAAGTGGTACGGCCAGGTCAGCGGCCTCAACAACGTCACCGTGTCGATTCCTCCAGGGATTACCGGCCTGCTGGGTCCCAACGGCGCCGGCAAGTCCACGTTCATGAAGTTGATGACGGGGCAGCTGAAGCCGAGCCAGGGCGTGATTCGGGTGCTCGGTGAGCCGATCTGGGGCAACCCCTCGATTTACGATCGCATTGGCTTCTGTCCCGAGCAGGACGCGTTCTACGAGCGCATGACCGGCATCGAGTGGGTGACGGCGCTGATGCGTCTCAACGGCGTCACCGACGCCGAGGCTGAAGGCGCGGCGAAGAAGGCCCTCGAGCGCGTCGACCTGATGTATGCCGCCGACAAGAAGATCGGTGCCTACAGCAAGGGCATGCGCCAGCGCGTCAAGCTCGCGCAGGCGCTGGTGCACGATCCCGAGTTGCTGATCCTCGACGAACCGCTGACCGGCATGGATCCGCTGATGCGCCGCAAGACCATCCGCCTGATCAAGGACTGGGCGCGCGCCGGCAAGCACATCATCGTCTCGAGCCACATCCTGCACGAGATCGAGTCGATGACGTCGAACATCCTCCTCATCAACAACGGCCGCATCGTCGCCGAAGGCAACGTGCACACGATTCGCGACCTGATCGACACGCATCCCCACACCGTGTATGTGCGCGGCGCCGATCCGCGCGCGCTTGGCCGCCGCTTCCTGGCCGATGACGATGTGCTGAGCATGAAGTTCGAGAAGGACGCGGTGGTCGTCGAAACCGCGCGTCCGGATCAGTTCTACGCGCGACTGACGGAGCTTGCCGCCAGTGGCGAAGCGGGCGTGATCGACGAAGTGCAGTCGCCCGACGATAACCTGCAGGCCGTTTTCAAGTATCTGGTGAAGCAATGACAGGCCAGCAGGCGAGCGGGCTAGCAGGCCAGCAGGGCAGGTCACGGATGTCTTTCTTCGCAGCTTCGCGTCGTGTGTTCGACTTGTCGCTCGGCGAGATGTTGTGGTCGCGCCGCACCATCTTCATGGCGCTCGTCGTCGGCGGTCCCGTGCTGCTGGCGCTGATCGTCAAGGGCGTCGAGATGTTCGGCATGTCGGCGCTCCGTGTGAACGGCCAGCGCGTCGCCGGCTTCGGCATCTTCGGCGTGATGATGTGGATGCTCTTCCTTCGCTTCATCGTCCCCGTGCTGGGCGTGTTCTATGGCACGGCGCTGATGGCGGACGAAGTCGAAGACAAGACCATCACCTACCTGTTCACCCGTCCGATTCCGCGTGGCGCCGTGTTGATCGGGAAGTACCTCGCCTACATGGCGTGCACGCTGCTCGTGGTGCTGCCGTCGGTGATGATTGTTTACTTCCTGCTGGTACCGTTTTCAGCGATCCCGGGCACTTTCGGGAACCTGCTGGTTGACCTTGGCCTGCTGGCGCTCGGCCTGGCGGTCTACGGCGGCGTGTTCGCCTTCGTCGGCGCCTACTTCAAGCGCCCCCTGGTCATCGGCCTGCTGTTTGCCTTTGGCTGGGAGCAGGTGGTCCTGGCCCTGCCAGGCTATCTCAAGCAGTTCACCATCGCGTTCTACCTGCAGGCCCTGGTGCCCCACGCCATGCCCTCCGAAGGGGTTACCAGCCTCCTCCAGGGCATGTTCCGCGAGACCCCGCCGGTCTACGTCTGCTTGACCTGGCTTTTCGCATATTTGGGCGGATTTTTGTGGTTGGCGACCCGGGCGGTCGAGCGCAAGGAATACATCCTGGAGCAGTAGGCCCGCTTGGCCCGGCTCAGGTCGCCAAACCCGGTGCTTTTCAGGGCTTTTCGGGGACGAATTGCCGAACTATCCGCCGATAAGACCCGTATACAGACCTAGGGAGACGCGAATGTCGAACAAGAAGACCCGCTATTTCGTGGCGATTTCGGCAGCAGTTCTGGCAATCGGCCTTGGCACGGGGATCGTGGCCTCGTATATGGGCCTGCCGGTTTCGGTGTTTTCGAGCGCCGCCGGTCCGGAAGAGCTCCAGTACGTGCCCGCTGATGCCGCGGTCGTGGCCTACGCCAACGTTCGCGAGGTCCTGAATTCGGACTTCCGCAAGCGCTTCAACGACATCGGCCCCTCGCAGGACGACAAGAACGAATTCGAAGAGAAGACCGGCCTCAACTTCGAACAGGACGTTGACTCGGTGGTTGCCGCGGTCATGCCGAAAGACGGCATGGCGAACAACCCGGCCGGCTCTTTCCTGGTACTGGCCCGCGCCCGCTACCAGGCAGCCCGCCTCGAAGCGCTGGCCCTCGAGCATGGCGCGCAGGTCTCGGACTACAACGGTAAGCGCCTCATCACCCACAAGGACGATGACGGCAAGGGTGAAGAGATGGCGTTCGGCTTCGTGGAAGCCGACCTCGTCGCCTTCGGCTCGCTCAGCTCGGTGAAGGCCTCGATCGACGCGCGCGCGTCGAACCGCAACGTCGTCTCGAACAACGAGATGATGAAGCTGGTGAACGACATCGACAACGCCAACGCGTGGGCGGTGGGCAAGTTCGATGCGATCGCCGAAAAGGCCGGTCTCCCGACCGAAATCGCATCGGCGATGCCCGCGATCTCCTGGTTCTCCGCGGCCGGCCACGTGAACGGCGGCATCAGCGGCACGTTCAAGGCGGAAGCGAAGGACGAGGCTACGGCCAAGAACCTCCGCGACCTGATGGGCGGCTTCCTGGCGATGGCGAAGATGCAGGCGGCCAACAAGCCCGGCATGCAGCAGCTGGCGGATTCGCTGGTGATCTCGGGTGAAGGCAATAGCGTCGCGCTGGCGTTCTCGATCCCGTCGGAAGTGCTCGACGTGATCGAAGGCCTCGCGAAGGGCCGCAAGGGTCTCTAAGAGAGTTTCAAGTTTCAAGTTTCAAGTTTGAATTGCAAAGGGCGACGCGAGAGCGTCGCCTTTTGTATGTACAATCCGCCTGTGGGCGACCACGTCTTCTTCTACGGCACGCTGATGTCGCCCTTCAACCGGCCCGGACGTCAGCGCATCACTCCCAAGCTTCAATACAAGGGCCGCGGCACGATCAATGCGGCGCTGTTTGATCTCGGCATCTACCCGGCCGCCGTCCCTACTGACGACGCCGGCAGGGTGTGGGGTGAGGTGTATGAGACGTCCGACGCGCAAAGCGTATTAGCGGTGCTCGACGAGATCGAAGGCCATCGCCCGAGCGAGCCCGATCGCAGCCTGTACAACCGTGCCCTCACGGACGTGACGCTGGATGACGGACGGGTGGAGAAGGCGTGGACGTACTACTACAACGCACCGCTCGGCCGGGCGCAGCGCATCGTGTCAGGCGACTACCTGAATCACCTGGGCCTGTAGCGACATGGGCCTGCAGCGACGAGCCTTCAGGCTCGTCGACGAACTACTTCTTCGCGAGGTCGTCGACGAAGTGCGCGATCGCAGCCGCGACGCGTTCTGAAAGTTCGATGAATTCCACGCCCGAACGGTACGTCACCACATCCTGATCGACGTCGCTGATGCGTGAGTGGGCGATGCGTCCCTTGACCACGACGGATCGCTCACCGAGGGTCAGCCGGAAATCGTGAAGCGAATCCAGCTGTAAGGGAAAGCCCGTCTCCACCTGCATGCCGCCATGACTCATCTGGCGCACAGCTGATGGCTGAAAGACCATTACCTCGCCGTTAAGCGCTCCGAGGAGCTCGACACGCTCGGAATCCCGCTTGTCCGAGGCCATTGGCTCGGGATTATAGCGTAGGCCTCACCGCCGACGTAGGTCAGGATTGGCAGCTTGCGCGTTGCCGGATCGAGCTGCAGCATCTGCAGCACCTGGCACGCCTCGTCGTCGTCGGGCGCGAAGCAGAGCACCACGAGGTCGGGCCGCCGCTGGCGGATGGCGATGTACGGTGTCGAGTCCCTGTCGAGAAAGTCGACGCGGAACCGGTTGGAGCCGAGCATCGGTTCGATCCCGATCAGTGCTTCAGGACCAGCACCAATGACCAGGGCTCTGGGCAGGATGCTGGCGGTCGGTGAGAGGCCGGTCATGGTTCGCGTCTCCTTGCTCCCTTCAATACAGGAAGCGTGCCAGACGTATCTGGTGAATTCCCTACTGAAATAGACGTGTGCCGACGCCAAAAAGTGACACGAAATAGAATCTATGGATGACGCTTTTTGGCAACTTTGTAGATGGAACGTGGCGGCCGTCGGAATCCTGTGCCACGATCGAGAACCGTAATCCAGCAAATACGACCGAGCTCGTCGGCCTGTTCCCCGACTCGACCACGGCTGACGCCGAGTTGGCGATCGCGGCCGCGAAGAAGGCCTACCAGTCGTGGCGGCTGGTCCCCGCACCGAAGCGCGCCGAGTTGCTGTTCAAGGCGGCGCAGATCATTGCTGCGCGCAAGGAAGAATTCGCGCGCGACATGACGCGCGAGATGGGCAAGGTGCTCGACGAAACGCGCGGCGACGTGCAGGAAGCGATCGACATGACGTACTTCCTCGCTGCGGAAGGCCGTCGCCTGCACGGCCAGACCGCGCCGTCGGAATTGCGCGACAAGTTCGCGATGTCGCTGCGCCAGCCGATTGGCGTGTGCTCGATGATCACGCCGTGGAACTTCCCGATGGCGATCCCCTCGTGGAAGATCATTCCGGCCCTGGTCTGCGGCAACACGGTGGTGTTGAAGCCATCCGAGCTGACGCCGCTCTCGTCAGTGCACTTCGTCAAGGTGCTCGAGGAGGCAGGCATTCCCGCGGGCGTCGTGAACCTGGTGACCGGTGGTCCCGCCGTCGGTGAAGTGCTGACCACGCATCCTGATGTGTCGGTGGTGTCGTTCACCGGATCGACTGCGGTCGGCAAGCTCGTGAACCAGAATGCCGCGCCGTTCTTCAAGAAGGTCCACCTCGAGATGGGCGGCAAGAACGCCATCATGATCATGGAGGACGCGCAGCTCGAACTGGCGCTCGAAGGCTGCCTGTGGGGTGGTTTTGGCACGACCGGGCAGCGCTGCACGGCCGCGAGCCGGGTGATCATCCACGAGAAGGTGCACGACCGCTTCGTTGAGACGTTCGTGAAGCGCGCCTCGGCCTTGCGAGTTGGTGATGGCCTGGATCCGGCGACCCAGATGGGGCCGTCGATCAGTGAGAAGCAGCTGCAAAAGGTGATGAGCTACGTCGAGATCGGCAAGCAGGAGGGCGCCACGGTGGCCTGTGGCGGCAGGCGCCTGTCGGGCGGTGCGCATGCCAACGGGTTCTTCCACGAGCCGACGATCTTCACCAACGTCACGCCGTCGATGCGCATCGCTCGCGAAGAGATCTTCGGGCCGGTCGTGTCGGTGATCAAGGTGTCGTCGCTCGATGAAGCGGTGGCGGTCGCCAACGACGTGGCCTACGGCCTGTCCTGCTCGATCTACACGCAGGACATCAACCGCGCCTTCAAGGCGATGCGCGATGTCTACACGGGCATCTTCTACGTGAACGCCCCCACGATCGGCGCGGAAGTGCACCTGCCGTTTGGCGGCACGAAAGCGACCGGCAACGGCCACCGCGAAGCGGGCCTGGCAGCGCTCGACGTGTTTTCAGAGTGGAAGTCGGTCTACGTGGACTTCAGCGGGAAGCTGCAGCGAGCGCAGATAGACACCGAGAATCTCTAACACGAAGAACACGAAGGACACGAGACTAAACAAGAAAACGCCAGTGCCGCTAAGCAGCACTGGCGTTTTCAGTTGTTGCCTTCGTTTCTTCGTGTTCTTCGTGTTGAATAACGTTAGAAGCGAACGCCCGCCGCGATGCGGAACGTTCGGCCGCCGTTGCCGTTCGTGCCGCCGAAGCCGGTCGGCGCGTAGGTCGGGATCGCCGTCTGGTTCAGGTTGGTGACGGTGTTACCGCTCGCCTTGCCGAACTGCGTGGACGGTGTGTAGCCGGTGCGCAGGCCGAGGTTGTCGGCCGACGTGGCGGCGTTCTGGCTCACCGTGGTGTTCCAGGCGATCAGCTTCTGGTTGTTCATGACGTTATACACGTCGAACTTGACCCAGGGGCGCAGGTCGCGGAAGACCGGCACGTTGTAGTGCGCGGACACGTCGAACAGGCCGTAGCCCTTGAACGTCTCCGAGCCACGCTCACCGAAGAACACCATCGCGGTGCCGAGCGAATCCGGGTAACCCGCTGCGGTCAGCAGCCCGCGCTGCGTCGCCGTCGCCGCGACGTTGCGCTGCGCCAGGCTGTAGGCCAGGCCCGAATCCACGCGCAGCAGGCCGGACAGCGACAGCGAGCCGGCGCGGCCCATGCCGAGGTCGTAGATGGCCCAGGCGCGCACCTTGTGACGCTGGTAGCTCTGGAGACGGCCCTCGGGATAGTGACGCGCTTCGCTGGCCGCTTCCGGCGTAGCTCACTTCGCCGAAGCCCTTGCCGCCATTGATGGTGCGGCCGAGCGACGCGCTGAACTCGTGCGTCAGCGGCGTCTTGACCTTCTCGTCGACGAAGATGTTGGCGAGCGGCACTTCGACGCGCTCGAGGTTCGCGGCGTTGATCGGGTAGTTGGCCAGGGCGAAGCCGGCCGCGCAGGTGGTCTCGTTGCCAATGCAGTCCGGACCGGTGTAGTAGCGCGACAGGACCGCCGGGCTGCCGACCGGGCTGTTGCCGCCGACCTGCGCTTCGCTATAGCGGCCCGAGTACTGGCCGTAGGTCGCGTGCAGGATGGTGGCGCCGTCGCCGGTGAGGCTGTAGCTCAGGCCGACGCGGGGCACGATGCGCGGGCTGGTGTTGACGCTGATGATCTCGCCGGTCGATTCGACCTTGACCTGCTCGAAGCGGAGGCCGAGTTGCGCCGTCAGGCGATCGCTGATCGTCCAGTTGTCCTGGAGGAACGCCGAGTTGTTGTTGATGTTCATCGTTGCGCCGCGGGTGGCGATGTAGTTCTCGACGTAGGTTTCACCCGGAACGAAGTGCGGCGTGGGCACGCCACCGACCAGCACGAAGTCGGCGTTGAAGACGTACGACGTCGATGACTGGGAGTTGCCGCCGGTGCGCTGGCTGCGGAAGAACTCGTAGCCGATCTTGGTCTCGTGACGGCCGGCGCCGTTCCAGAACGCGGTGGCGTTGCCGGTGACCTGCTGGTTGTTGCGGTTCTCGGGGTCGGTCGCGTCAAAGTACGGCGCGTTGTAGAGGCACGCGCAGGTCAGCGAGATGAACGGCGAGTCCACAATGTTCGTGCTCGTGCCGCCGTCATCGGCGAACTTGAACTTGCGCTGCGAGTACTGCGCCTCGAACATCAGGTTGCCCTTCAGGCCGCGGTAGTTCGCGAAGTAGTACCAGTTCGGGTTGGTGCGATCGACTTCGCTGGCCGGATCGATGATGAAGCTCTGGAGGCCGGAGTTGTTGGTGCGCTCGCGGTAGTTGTTGAGATACCCACCCTGCAGCGTGTGATTCGGGCGGACAGTGCCGGTGATCTTGACCTCGCCGCGGCGGTTCATGTCTTCCGAGTCGAGGCTGATGCCGGTTTCCGGAAGGGTCGTGGGCGTCAGCGTCTTCTGATAGCGGCCGGCGCCGAAGAACCAGATGCGATCGCGCAGGATCGGACCACCGAACGTCGCTTCCTGCGTGTTCTGCAGGTCGTCCTTATACTCGGTGACCGACTTGGCCGCTCCCGTAGCCGGGTTGGTGGCCGAGCGCTCAAACGGCGTCTCTTCCGTCCATGCCGGGTTCAGGAAGTTGATGCGATAGCTGCCCGAGAAGCGGTTGCCGCCGCTCTTGGTGACGGCATTGACCACACCGCCGCTGAAGCGGCCGTATTCCGCGGAGATGCCGGACGTCAGCACGGTCGTCTCTTCGATCGCGTCTTCGATGAACAGGTTCTGCGGATTCGCGAACAGGTTGTCGTTCACGTCAACGCCGTTGACCATGAACACGTTGTCCCACGCGAAGGCGCCGTTGATGACCACCTGGCCCGCGTTGGGCGAACGTTCGGTCAGGTTTGGCGACAGCGTCGCAATGCCCTGGATGGTGCGGGCCGTGGCGAGCGCGTCGATCTCCTCCTTGCGGATGTTGGCGCCGATGGTTGGCGTCGCGATGATCGACGGCGTTTCCGCCACGACCTGCACTGACTCGGTCAGCGTGCCGGTGCGTAGCGTCACGTTCTGCGTCACCTGCAAGCCGACGCCAACGGCCGTCGTCTGCTTGACGGTGGTGAAGCCGGCCAGCTCGAACGTCACTTCGTATGAGCCGGCGGGTAGTGCCGCCAACGTGAAGTTGCCTTCAGCATCGCTGACAGCGGTGCGCGGCCCCTGCAGGGCCGCTGAGATAGCGGTGACGGTGACGCCAGGAACCGCGAGTCCCTGTTGATCCTGCACCGTGCCGCGGATTGTGCCGGTCTGTACGCCCTGGGCGAACGCGCTCACCGCAGAGCTCGAGACAAACACTAGAGCGATCAGGAGCGCAACGGTATATCCGCTGAGCAGGCCCGAAAGTCGATTACGCATACGTTTTAACTCTCCTTAATAAACGTTGGTGTCTCACCGTCGAAGTCGGTGCCTGACACCAATTTCCGATCGAACGTTTGTTCAGAAAAGGAAAGTCCGTGCCACGCGATGTGGGACGAATGGATTACCAAGTTCTTGCGGGACAGTCGCTTATGGGATTGACCGCAAGCGGACAGTGACGAAATAAACAAAGAGCGGTATTGTCCGCTCAAAAGTTTGGATCACTCTTGGGACGAACTGCAGTAAAGCACGAGGTTCGAGCGCGCGTCGTAGTGGGCTACTGAATGCGCGAGCGAATCGCTTTTTCGAGTTCTGGATTCACCTTGAAGCCCGTCTTTTTTGCGGACTCCACGGCTTCGAGCGCCATGCTGAAGCGCTGAGTTTCAAGGTAGACGACGGCGAGGTTGCTGAGGGCCTCGCCTGAGCGGCGATCGGCTTCCGCCGCGGCTTTGAATTCGCGTTCGGCTTCGGGCATCTTCCCCGATCGGAAATACGAGCTGCCGAGTGACAGCGACACCCATGCAGGGACGCCGGTGCCCATCGACACAGTGTTGCCGCGGGCGATAAATTCCTGGAGCTGACGACGCTGTTCCTGCAGCTGGCGCGCTTGATCCTGTCGTGCCAGCGACTGTGGACCGGTTTGCACCTGACGGATCATTTCATCGATCTCCGTGATGCGGTCCTGCCGGTAGCGCTGCGCTTCTTGCTGGCTGGTGAACTGGCGTCCGACCTGTGCTTCGTACAACGAGCGGCACCGCTCCAGCGCGCTGCTGGCGGACACAAACTGTTTGAGGGCGAGATGCGCGCGGCCGAGTCCGTACCACGGCATCTCGAACGTCGGATCGATCTCCACGGCCGCCTGGAACGCTTTGACGGCGTTGTCGAACTGTTCGCTCTGCATGTACTCCCAGCCGAGCCGATTCTGGGCGCGTGACTTGTTACGGTCACCGGGCGACTGGGCCATCACCGGCGACAACACTAACGCCACCATCAATGCAGCAACGAGTGAGCGGCTCATCGATCTCTCCCTGACCCCTGACCCCTGATCCCTGATCCCTGAAACGGCAAACGCCCCGCGGATTGTAGTCCGCGGGGCGCTGCCGGTGTTGCCGAGCCTGTTGGATTAGAACAGGAACTTGATGCCGAAGCGTGCCTGGATGGGCGACTGGAACGCGTTGTCCATCAGGAAGCGGGGGTCCTTCACGGCCTGCGTCGGGATGAGCGACGCGAGCGTCTGGCGTCCCGCGTAGAACAGCGCTTCGTCAGGCGTGACCGAGTTGTTGCCCTGCTGATACGTCGAGAAGCGGCCCGTCGTGGTGTCCTGGTTGAACAGGTTCAACACGTTGAAGCTCACCTGCAGGCTGCGGCCGTTCGACATGTTGAACGCGTGCTGCACCTGGACGTCGGTCTGCGAATACACCGGCGTGCGGCCGTCGCTGCCGCGGCCGAGGTAGGTCACCGGGAGGTTGTTGCCCGGGTAGATGCCGATTTCGCGGGTCACGGGCAGGCCGCTCGCCACGTACTGGTTCACGCCGAAGCTCGTGCCGAACGGAGCCTGGTAGATGAACTGGGTCTTGAACTGGTGCGGACGATCCGTCGCCAGCGGGCCGAGGGCCGGGATGCCGCCGTCCTGGAACATCATCAGCGGGTAATCCCACAGACGACCGACGTTCGGGCTGGTGCGGCCGTTTTCATCCGACTGCGAGAGTCCTGAGTAGTTGCCGTAGAGGCGGCTCCACAGGTAGCTCGGGCGGATGTACCAGCCGTTGCGCATGCGCTTTTCAAACGAGACTTCGACGCTGTCGTAGTCGCGCACTGGCTTGGGCAGGTTGACGCGCGGATTGATGTTCGCCAGTTCGGTGAGGCCTTCACCGGGGTTGGCGATGATGTAAATCTCGTTGCTGTTGGCATCGAGCGCGCCCGTGTCTTCAATCGCGCGATCCACCTGCTTGTGCACGTAGTGGATGCCGACCGACATGGCGTCGTTCAGCTGGTGATCGATGCCAGCCGTGTACTCCTGGAGCTTCATCGGCTTCAGGTTCGGCTCGATGGCGTCCGACCCGAAGGACGGGTGACGGAAGTCGGTGGTACGGAACAGCGTGCCGGGGCAGGCGGGCGGGCACTGGGTGCCGTCGACCAGCGTGTTCCAGTTGAACGTATCAAGCGTGTAGTAGCGCTCGAGCCACTTGTCGCCGCCGAACGAGCCGCGGGGCAGCTCCAGCTTGAAGATGTCGTAGAAAATACCCCACGAACCGAACACCTTCCACTTGCCGTCGCCCTTGACGTCATAGGCGAAGCCGGCGCGCGGCGCGAGCTTGTCGGCAAAGTTGAATTCGATACCGAACTCCGGCACTTCGGCGTCGGTCGAGTAGGTCGGGACACGCTCACGCTCGGTGCGTACGCCGAGGTTGATCGTCAGCTTGTTGTTGATCGTCCACGCGTCCTGGATGAACAGGCCGATGTTGGTGGTGTGGATGTCGCCTTCGGTGATCAAGCCCTGCTTGGGCGCCACCGCGTTGGTGCGCACCGAGTAGTAGCCGTAGGTGCCGCGGTTACCCGACAGCGCCTGGTTCCAGAAGATCGACACGCGGTTGCGTGATTCACCGGTCAGCACGTTGTTGCCGACGCGGTCGGCCTGCACGCCCAGCTTGAACTGGTGTTCGCCGCCGGCCTTGACGTAGATCGTGGTGTCTGCCTGGCCGTAGAAGCGCGTCTGCTGGTCGCGGGTCGTCTTGCTGTTGGCGCCAGTGGGAATGCTCTGGAAGCCGGTCGCCCGCTGCAGCGACGCCGGGACGTCGAGGAAGCCGATGTTGTTGGTGTTGGTCCAGCGGTACAGCGGCACTTCGGTGACGTTCGAATCCTGCACGTCTGACGAGTAGTAACCGCCACGAACGCCGAACAGCAGCTTCGATGAGGCCACGTAGTCGATGTTGCCCGAGAACGACTGGTTGGGGAACTTCGACACCTTGCCGTAGTTCGTGCCGGCCGGGTCGAGGCCGTTCAGCGAGGGCAACAGGCCTTCGGTCTTCGAAGTGCTGTTGTTGTAGGCCACGCGCAGGCGGGTCGCGTTGTTCAACTGCGACGTGATGTTGCCGGTGGCGTAGTGAATGGTGACCTTCTGCTCCTGCGACGCCGCGCCGGCGGCCGGATTCGCGGCGGTCGTGGCGTTGACGTCGCGCGAGTTGGTGGTCAGCGCCGGCTGGTAGGCGCCGAAGAACCACATGCGATTGCGCATCAGCGGACCGCCGAGCGCGAAGCCGGGTTCGTGACGGGTGCGGCCATCCTTCGGATAGCTCACATACTCCGCCGCGTTCGAGTTGGTCAGGCTGGTGCGCAGCGTCGGGCGGCGCGCTCCTTCGAGCGAGTCGCCTTCGAAGTTGTAGAGGGCGCTGCCGTGGAAGTCGTTGGTGCCGCTCTTGGTGACGGCGTTGATCACGCCGCCGGTCGCGCCGCCGAATTCCGCGGTGTAGCCGGACGACTTGACCTGGACTTCTTCGATGAAGTCGACGATGACGTTCTTGCTCGAGGTGCCGTCCTGGAGGTCGGTCGTCTCGATGCCGTCGATAATGAAGCGGTTCTCACCGGCGCTGGCGCCGTCGATCGAGAGACCACCGAGCTTCGACTCGTTGTTGGCGCCCGGCGCCTGCGTGACCAGCGAGGTGAAGTCGCGACCCTTGGGCAGCAAGTCGACCTGCTCCGCGCGGATGTTCGTCTGGCGCGCGGTCTGGCGCACGTCGACGAGCGGCGTTTCGGCCGTGACGTTGACGGTTTCCGTGACGCCCGAGAGCGGCAGCGAGAAGTCCACCTTCTTGATCTGGCCGAGGGCGACGCGGACGTCGACCACTTCCTTCGAGACGAACCCCTGGAGGTTCGCGCTCACCTTGTAGTTACCCGGCGCGAGCGACGGGAAACGGTAGACACCAACCGAGTCGGTGACCGTGGTGGCGGGCTGGCCGACGTTGGACGTGGCCTCAACCGTGGCACCTGGCAACACGGCTCCGGAGGCATCCTTCACGACGCCTTCGATTGAACCGCGAATGTCCTGTGCCCACGCGGGCGCAGCCATGGCGGCAACTAATACGAGAACTGCGAAAGGTCTTGCGAACATCACCTTTCCTCCTTGAAAGGACAACGCAATAAGAAGAAGCACTTGCTGGTGGGAAGTCAGGTCCACCGGCCCCCGTTGAAATAGGGCCTTTGGCATCTTATGCCACTAATGGGGCGAATGGCGGGATGAATAGCTGCCCAGCTGGGACGAAATGCACGTTTTTCGGTGCAAATCCGCAAAGTCAGGCTGAGCTTGCGCGGCCGGAATCCCGCTAATTTGAACAGTCGTTTGATATTATCGGCACACATGCCAGCGCGAGACGTGGTCATCCTGGGGGCGGCTCGAACGCCCATCGGCCGTTACGGCGGGTCGTTCAAGGACATTCATGCCGCCGAATTGGGCGCAATCGCGGCCAAAGCCGCGATCAGCAGATCGCACCTGACCCCAAACGACGTACAAGAGGTCTTAATGGGACACGGCCGTCCGGCCGGTGTCGGTCCCAATCCCGCGCGCCAGGTTGCCCACCGTACTGGTGTACCGAACAGCGCACCTGCCTACACGATCAACAAAGCGTGTGCGGGCGGCATGCAGGCGCTGGCGTCCGGCGCGCAGAGCATCATGCTCGGGGAATGCGACGTGGTGCTTGCCGGCGGCATCGAGAACATGAGCCGCGTGCCCTACCTCGTCGACGCCGTCGACGCGCGGTGGGGACACAAGATGGGCAACTTCCAGTTCGTCGATGCGATGTATCGCGACGGCTTCGCCGATCCGTTGTCCGGGTTGATCATGGGCGAGACGGCTGAAGTCCTCGCGCGCCAGTACGGCATCACGAAAGAGCAGTCCGACGAGTTTGCGCTCGAGAGCCAGCGCAAGGCAGAGGCCGCGCAGAAGGCCGGTCACTTCACGCGCGAGATCGCGCCGGTCACGATCGGTCCGGCTAAAGCCGGACCCCACAGTAACCCCGGTGGGGGCCGCCTTCAGGCGGACCAGATCGTCGACACCGATGAACACCCGCGCCACGGTTCGACGATCGAGGCGCTGCGCAAGCTCCCGCTCACATTTCCCAAGGTCGAAGGCCAGGACGGCATCATCACCGCGGGCTCGGCGTCGGGCATCACGGACGGCGCTGCCGCGCTCGTGCTCGCCTCCGAGGAGTTTGCCCAGTCGCGCGGACTGACGCCGCTGGCGAAGATCAGCGGGTGGGCCAGCGCCGGCGTCGATCCGCGCATCATGGGGATTGGTCCGGTGCCGGCGATTGCGAAGTTGAAGCAGCGCACCGGGATTGATGTGGCGGATTTCGATCTCGTCGAGATCAACGAGGCCTTCGCCGCGCAGGTGCTCGCGGTCCTCAAGGACGTGCCGATCCCCGCGGAGAAGTTGAACGTCAACGGCGGCGCCATTGCCCTCGGTCATCCCATCGGCTGCAGCGGCGCCCGCATCGTCGTTACGCTCTTGCACGAGTTGTTGCGACGAGGGAAGACGAAAGGGCTCGCGACGTTGTGTGTAAGTGGAGGTATGGGAATGGCGATGGCGATAGAAGTTAAAGGTTAAAAGTTAAAAGTTAAAAGTTAGAAGCAGAATGAAGATTGCCATCATTGCGGGCGACGGAATCGGGAAGGACGTCACTGTCGAAGCGGTGAAGATCCTCAACACGGTGTCGTCGGTGTTCGGCCGTTCGATCACGCTCGAACACCTGCCGTGGAGCGCTGATCACTACCTGAAGACCGGGGAGACGATCCCTGCCAACGGCTACGACCTGCTGCGCTCGTTCGATGCGGTGTTTGTTGGAGCGCTCGGTGACCCGAGAGTCGCAGACAACCGTCACGCGCGCGACATTTTGCTTGGCAGCCGCTTCGAGCTCGATCTCTATGTCAACTATCGTCCCGTCAAGCTGCTGAACGATCGCCTGAGCCCACTCAAGGACCGCGGCCGCAGGGACATCAACTTCGTGGTGTTCCGCGAGAACACCGAAGGCGTCTACGTCAGCATCGGCGGCCGCTTCAAGGCCGGCACCGAAGACGAAGTGGCGATCCAGGAAGAGATCAACACCTACAAGGGCGTGCATCGCATCATCCGGCACGCGTTCGAGTTCGCGAGGGCCAACGGCCGCACCAAGGTGTGCATGGCCGACAAGAGCAACGCGATGCAGCAGGGCCACGCGCTGTGGCAGCGGGTGTTCAAGGAAGTGGCGGCGCAGTACCCCGGCATCGCCGCGTCGCATCAGTACATCGACGCGATGGCGATGTTCATGGTGAAGGATCCCCTCCAATACCAGGTGATCGTCACCAACAACCTGTTCGGCGACATCATCACCGACATTGGCGGCGCGCTGCAGGGCGGACTCGGCATGGCGGCATCGGCCAACATGCATCCCGGCAAGACGTCCCTGTTCGAGCCCGTACACGGCTCGGCACCGCCGCTGGCGGGGAAGAACGTCGCCAACCCGATCGGCGCGATCCTCTCGACGGCGCTGATGTTCGAGACGCTGGGTGCTCGCGAAGAATCCAGGGCGATCGAATCGGCGGTTGAAACCGCGATTGCCGGGAATCACACTACGACGGATATTGGTGGCTCGCTTGGCACTCGGGAAGTTGGCGATTTCATCGCCGCGAAGTTAATAGTTAAAGGTTAAGAGTTAAAAGCATGGCGAAGAACGTATTCATTCTTGGTGGTGCGCGTACGCCGATGACCACGCATGTCGGCGCGTTGAAGGACTTCTCGGCGATTGACCTCGGCGCGATCGCGTCGAAGGCGGCGCTCGAGCGCTCGGGCGCGAAGGCCGAATGGATCGACCACGTGGTCTTCGGCAACGTGCAGCAGAGCAGCGTCGATGCGCACTACGGCGCGCGTCACGTCGGCCTCAAGGCCGGCCTGCCGATCGAGGTGCCGGCGCTGACGGTGAACCGCCTCTGCGGCTCCGGCATCCAGGCCGTGATCAGCGGCGCGCAGCACATCCAGCTCGACGAAGCGGGCTTCTCGCTGGTTGGCGGCATGGAGAACATGAGCCAGGTGCCGCACATCATTCGCGGCGCGCGCGTTGGCTTCAAGCTTGGCCAGGGCAAGATGGAAGACTGGCTGTGGGAAGGCCTGAACGATCCGTACGCGGGTTGCTCGATGGCGATCACCGCCGAGAACTGCGCCACCAAGTACGGCATCACGCGTGAAGATGCCGATGCCTACGCGTTGCGCTCGCAGCAACTCGCCCACAAGGCGTGGTCCTCCGGCGTGATGAAGGACGAAGTTGTGCCGGTCGAGATCAAGACGCGCAAGGGCGTCACCCTCGTCGAGCAGGACGATCACATGCGTCCGGACACGACGATGGAGATTCTGGCGAAGCTGCCAACGGTGTTCAAGAAAGACGGCGTCGTCACGGCCGGAAATGCGAGCGGCATTGTGGACGGCGCCGCGGCGCTGGTGATTGCGGGCGAGGATGCCGTGAAGTCGAAGGGCGCCAAGCCAATGGGCCGGATTGTTTCGTGGGCGACGGTGGGCGTCGAGCCGACCTTGATGGGCATGGGCCCGGCGCCGGCGATCCGCAAGGCGCTCGAGCGGGCCAACATGTCGCTCGGCGACCTCGACCTGATCGAGATCAACGAAGCCTTTGCGCCGCAGTACCTGGCGTGCGAGAAGGAACTCGGCCTCGATCGCGACAAGGTCAACGTCAATGGCGGCGCGATCGCGATCGGCCACCCGCTCGGCGCCAGCGGCGCACGACTCGTGTTGACGCTGCTGCTTGAGTTGCGTCGTCGTGGAAAGAAATACGGTGTGGCATCGGCCTGCATCGGCGGCGGGCAGGGAATTGCCCTGATCGTCGAAGCCCTCTAGGAATATTAGCGATTACGGATTGAGGATTAGAGCATGGCGATCAAGACAGTAGGGGTGCTCGGTTGTGGCTTGATGGGCGCGGGCATCGCGCAGGTGTCGGCGGCCGCCGGCTTCAAGACCATCGTGCTCGAAGTGAATGAAGACGTCCTGAAGAAGGGCCTCGGCCGCATCGAGAAGTTCCTGACCGGCGGCGTCGAAAAGGGCAAGGTCACCGAGGAACAGAAGAAGACCGTCCTCGACAACCTTTCCGGCACCACGAAGTACGCCGACCTGAAGGATTGCGATCTCGTGATCGAAGCGATCATCGAGAACGTCGAGATCAAGAAGCAGGCCTACGCGCAGATCGAAGCGGTCGTCGGACCACACTGCATTATCGCGTCCAACACGTCATCGCTCTGCATCACGGAGCTTGGCGCCGGTACCCAGCGTCCCGACAAGGTCGCGGGCCTGCACTTCTTCAATCCCGTCCCGCTGATGAAGCTGGTCGAGGTCATTCGCGCGCTGGCCACCAGCCAGGAGACGCACGACGCGCTACTCGCCTATGTGAAGGCGATCGGCAAGGAGCCGATTACCGCGCCGGATCGCGGCGGCTTCATCGTCAACCGCCTGCTCGTGCCGTACCTGCTGGACGCGATTCGCTGCCTCGAAGAGGGTCTCGGCACTGCCGAGGACATCGACAACGGCATGAAGCTCGGATGCGGCCACCCGATGGGGCCGCTGACGCTGCTGGACTTCGTCGGCCTCGATACGACGTACTACATCGCCAACATCATGTTCGACGAGTTCCGCGAACAGCGCTTCGCGCCGCCCCCGCTGCTGAAGCGGATGGTGCTTGCCGGTCACCTCGGCAAGAAGTCCGGCAGGGGCTTCTACGACTACTCGCAGAAATAGGGATCAGGGATCAGGGATCAGGGTCAGGGAAACTCGAGCACCCGTCTGAGTTCGAGAGGGTTGAGCGGCTTGGATAGATAGTCGCTCATCCCCGCCCTCCTGGCCGCTTCGAGATCATCCGACATCGCATTCGCACTGAGCCCCACGATCCTCGGTAGGGGTGGAACGCCGAGCGCCATGATGGCGCGCGTGGCGTCCAGACCATCCATCTCCGGCATCTGGATATCCATCAGCACCAGGTCGTAGTGTTGCCGCTTCACGGCGTCCACGGCCTCGATACCGTTGCCGGCGACGTCCGCCTGGTAGCCGAAGCGCCGCAACATGGCGAGCGCCACCTTTTGGTTGACGGCCAGGTCCTCGGCGAGCAGGATGCGCATCGGCAGACGCTCGGCAAGTGTTTCGTCGAACGGTGATCCCGTCTCGGCTGGCCCGAACACGCCGGGCGCTGCTTCGGTCGGCATCGTGAACGAGAAGCGCGCACCTGCGCCTGACTGGCTGTCGACCCAGATCCTGCCGCCCATCGCAGTGACCAGCCCTTTGCTGATCGCGAGCCCGAGTCCGGTGCCGCCGTGCCTCCTCGCGATGCTGCTATCCACCTGGGAGAACGGGCGGAACAGCCGATCCTGCTGCGCGGGCGATACGCCGATGCCGCTGTCCTGCACGCTGAACTCGAGCGTGATCGGCGCGCCGCTCGAGGTCTCTGCTGCGGATGCGAGTCGAATCGACACTTCGACAACGCCGCGTTCCGTGAACTTGATGGCGTTGGCGACCAGGTTCATGACCACCTGCCGCAGCCGTTCCGGATCCCCGAGTATGCGCTTCGGCACGTCAGGATCGATCGCGCAGTCGAGCGTCAGCGATTTCGCGCGCGCCTGAGGCGCCAGCAACTCGACGCCCCGCGTCACGGCTTCACGCAGGTCGAACGGCCGGCGATCGAGCACCACGGTGCCGGACTCGACCTTCGAGAAGTCGAGGATGTCGTTGATGATCACCAGCAGGCTCTGGCCGCTCTCGCGAATTGTCTCGGTGTATTCGCGCTGCGATTCGTCGAGCGGGCTGTCTCGCAGCAGGCTCGTCATGCCGATGATGCCGTTCATCGGCGTCCGGATCTCGTGGCTCATCGTCGCCAGGAACGCCGACTTCGCCTGGCTTGCGCCTTCGGCCTGGATCTTGGCCTGTTCGAGTTCGACGGCCTGCGCGTGCAATTCCGCCGTGCGCGCCTCGAGCTGGCGCAACAGGTCTCGGGCCTGGCGGACGACCTCGCTCGACCGCTTGCGCAGCGATTCGATCGCGATGCCGGTGACCGAAATGTAGGCGCCGATCAGGTACATCGTCGCGGCGACGTAGAGATGATTGGTCCACGCCAGATCGATCTGTGTCGACAGCCACCACAGGTAGGCGAGGTACGTGCCAACGACGACGTGGGTGAAGTAGAAGGCGCGGCGGAAACCGAAGCCGACCTGGTCGCCGACGCGCACCAGGAGGAAGAACACGAACAGTGATCGGCGGCGCTGACGTGGTGCATGGTGAACAGCCACATCACCACGTCGAGATGCAGGAACACGAACGTCAGGTCAATGCGGCCGACGCGGTCATACAGTGCGCGGACCGCAAGCAGCGCCACCACGCCATAGCCGACGTTGACCGCGGCCTGGACGAGGAACGCATCGAGCGGGAACACCGGGAGCGTCAGGTCGTAAAGCAGAGCGGCGAGCGTCATCGACACGAAGCCGACGACCCGCATGATCGGAATCTGAACGACGTTGAGCTTGTAGCCGCGCCGATACTTGGCGCGGCGCGACTGCTCGGGATCGAGCGAGAACAACGTTTCGCCGCCCTCGTCCGGGCCGCGAACGAGCGTTGCGCTCGACGGCAGTGACCCGGAATCCAGCTTGGCGCTCATGGCGTTCAGCGCGCCAGCCGTTGCAGCATGCGCTTCGCGTCTTCCTTGAAGCGGCGGTCTTCGGGTGTCCAGTTCGGGTCGAGCGGCGCATCAACCGCCGCCTGTGCCTCCTTGCGCGCCTCGGGGATTCGGCCGAGATCCTCGAGCGTCTCGGCGAGGAACAGGCGCGTGATGACGCTGTTGGTGTTGTAGCTCAGCGCCTTGCGCAGGTGCTCTTCCGACTTGCGGTTGCTGCCGCCGAACAGCCCGGGCACCTTGTAATACCACCGCCCCAGTGCGCGATCCGCGGAGCCATCGAGGTATGCGGGATCGGCCTTCAATGCCGCGAGCAGCGCGCTCTTGATCTGGCCGCGGTACTTGATGCCCTGGGTCAGACCGAACGACTCTGCGAGGGCGCCCATGTTGGCCGCCATCCAGAAATGTCCCTCCGGCCGTCCGCTGTCCATGGCCACGGCGGCACGCGCGGCCGCGATGCCGGCTTCGAGGGCGGCACGGCGCTCGGGTTGCGGGAGCCCGTTGGTCCCCAACCAGTAACGCGCCTGCGCCAGCTTGTAGGCCGACTCGAAATCCCTGGGATTGGCGGCGAGGCGTGCAGCCCAGATTTCAGTGGCCTTCACCGCGCTGGCGTGATTTTCGCGATCTTTGTAGAGCGCTTCGGGGTCGCCGGCCGGAACCTGGATGACACTTCGCGCATCCAAAGCAGGCATGAGCGAAAGTGCGGCGTACAATAAGACGATGCAGGATTTGATTCGCCAGATGTTGACGGAACTGGGTGAGGACCCAGAGCGCGAAGGGTTGGTCAAGACGCCCAGGCGAGTCGACAAGGCACTGCGGTTTCTCACGAGCGGGTATGCCGCTGACATCGATGCGGTCCTCAATGAGGCGCTGTTCAGCGTCGATTATAGCGAGATGGTCATTGTCCGCGACATTGACTTCTACAGCATGTGCGAGCATCACTTGCTGCCGTTTTTCGGCAAGTGCCACGTGGCTTACATCCCCAATGGCAAGGTGATCGGCCTCAGCAAGATCCCGCGGCTGGTGGACATCTTTGCGCGCCGCCTGCAGCTGCAGGAGCGGCTGACGAACCAGATCGCGCAGACCATCACCGAGAAGATCCGGCCGTTGGGTGTGGCGGTGGTGGTTGAAGGCACGCATCTCTGCATGGCGATGCGCGGGGTCGAGAAGCAGAACTCCTACACGATCACCAGCGCGATGCTGGGCGCGTTTCGCGATCAGCAGCGGACGCGAATGGAATTCCTGGAGCTGCTGAAGCTGCGAAGCGGCAGCCTGTCGCTGACAGGACTGCCGCTCCCACACGGTTCACATCACGAAGACTAGGCAACCCCAACGAAGGGGTTGCCTCCACACTGCTTAGAACCTGAACGCCAGGTTGAAGCGGACGTTGCGTGGTCCGAGAACCTGCGACGGAGATCCGAACTGCGGCAGGGTGTTGATCGTGCCGTTCGGGTCGCCGTTCTGCCGCAGGTTGATCGTGCCGCCGAGTGACCGCGCGTCCCAGAAGGTGTTGTCGTTGGTGACGTTGTGCACGTCAACCGACAGCTCCAGGCTGCGCGCCCCGAAGTTGAACGTCTTGAAGGCCCGCAGGTCCGCCGCGGTGCGCGTCGGCAGCCGGTAGGAACCGAGCGGTTCGACGTTCACCGCGGTGTTGCCGCCAACGGTCTGCGCGGTGTTGATCGAGCGCGTGATCACCGCGCCGCTCGACCGGCTCATGTTGGCCGCGAAACCAATGTCATAGAACGGCAGGATGTAGGTGCCCGTCAGCTTGAACTGGTGCGGGCGGTCGCCGGTCTGTCCGGTGACCGGACCTTCGACGTTGATCAGCGCGTTGGGATTGACGTTGACGCTCAATCCCTTCTGGCGCGTCTGGCTGTAGGTGTAGCCCACCAGCATCTGCCACCGGTTCGACATGCGCTTGGTGCCGGTGATCTCGACGCCGTTGTAGGTCTGCCGGAACGACGGATCGTTGGTGAAGTAGGTCTGGTTCACCGCGGTCGACGTGCGGTTGTAGAACTGGAACGTCGAGTCGTCTGACGTGCCGGCCACGCCGTCGCGGCCGAGATCGGCACGCGTGGTCAGGAACGTGTCGTACGGCCTCGCCGGATTCGACGTGGCCTGCACATCGCGCTCGACGCGATGCGTGCCGATCACGCTCAGGCGCAGGTTGGGCAGCAGTTCGTGCTCGATGCCGCCGGTGATTTCATCGGTGTAGGGGCGCTTGTAGTCGGGATCGCGCGACACGGTTGACGTGTCGACGCGGCTGATGACCGGCGTGCCGATGTTCTCGCCGAGCTGGAAGTGGCGGTCGCCATTCAGGTCGTTCCAGGTGTACTGCTCCGAATAGTTGCCGTTCGGGTTGAAGCCGCCGAGGATGCCGCCGCCGGACGCGATCATGTAGTAGTAGCGGCCGGCCGCGAGCTTCAGGCCGGTCTTGCCGTTGCCCCTGAGGTCGTAGGCCGCGCTGAGGCGCGGACCGAACGTCTTCCAGTCCACCACGTCTTCGAGCTTGGCGAACGTGCGCGGCAGGGTGGGGAAGAACTGGCTGGCCGGGCTGCTCTGCTCGGGCAGGTAGCCATTGAGGTGTTCCCAGCGGATGCCGGCGGTCACCGTCAGGCGGTTCCACGACACCGAATCCTGCGCGTAGAGCGACAGCACGTCGAGCGCCGTCTTGGTGTAGACCGGCGTCGCATACATCGTCACGTTCTGCGACAGGCCCGTGGTGCTGTTGTAGCTTAGGTCCACGTCGCCGAATCGCACGTCGCGCTGCTCGACAGGCATGTGCGAGTAGTCGGCGCCGAACTTGAACTCGTGGCGGCCGCCCAGCGCTTCGTCCAGGTAGTACTGGCCGGTGGTGTTCATCTGGTAACGATCGCGCCAGCGCTCGGCGCCGGTGGCGGCGTTACGCGTGCGGATGTTGGTGGCGGTGTCGAGCAGCGTCTGATCGTTGCCGTTGAGATATGTCGGGAAGAAGATCCGGTTGAGGCCGACGCGCGCGTCGAGGAAGAACTTCTGCGTCACGACCGAGTTCCACAACAACTGGTAGATGTCGAACACGTCGTCTTCGTTGTTGGTGGACTCGAGCACGGTGACGTTCGACGCGGTCAGGAAGCGGTTCGGCTTCTTGTAGTACTGACGCGAATAGAGCGCCGTCAGGCGATTGTTGTTGCCGGCCTGGTAGTTGGCGTTGATCAAGCCGGAGGTGATGTCCGTCTTGTCGAGCACCAGCGTCGAAAACGCGGCCGGCACGTTGACGTGCACGCGCCAGTCGCGGAACGACGTGAAGACGCGCAGCTTGCGCGCGATCACGGGGCCGCCGCCGCTGATGTTGAGGTCGGAGACGAAGTCCACCGCGTTGGTCTGGGGGCGGAAGCCGTAGCGCAGCAGGTTGTCGTCGATGTTCTGGCCCTGCGTCGCGTCACCGAGCCACGCGCCGGTGAAGCGGCCCTTCCACGAATCGCCGCCGCTCTTGGTCACCATGTTCAGGAACACGCCGCTGGTCGGCACCGTGATGTCGTGCGCGCCGGTCGAGACCTGGATGTCTTCGAACGCGTCGAAGTCGTAGTAGAAACCGGCCGCGCCTATGGCCGCGGGATCGCCGACGTTGATGCCATTGAGGTAGCTGGTGTTCTGGGCGCTGGTGGTGCCGCGCGCGTTGAACGTGCCCTGCAACCCGCCCGACGTGCCGCCAACGTCGGGACGCGTGATCAACAGGCTGGGTACCTTGTATTCCACGAGGCCCCAGATGTCGCGGCCGCCTGGCGTCCCCTGCAGCAACTGCTCGCTCAGGTTGACGCTGGTGTTGGCGCTGGTGGTATCGACGACCGGCGACGCGCCGGTGACGGTGACGGTTTCAGCCACGGTCGCGACGGAGAGCGACATGTCGAGTGGCACCGTCTGGCCCACCACGACCTGGACGTTTTCTCGCACCACCGTCCGGAAGCCTTGCAGCTCCACCTTCACCGAATAGACGCCGGGCTGCAGCGACGGGAAGCGGTTGACGCCGCCGGTATCGGTCACGCCGGTCATGGTGCCGGCCACCAGCACGGGACTCGACAACGTGATCGAGACGCCGGGCACTGCGCCGCCTTGCTGATCTGTGACGCGAACCAGGATGGAGCCCGTTTGTACTTGGGCCGAGATGGGTATGGCAGAAATCACGGATAGCGCCAGAGCGGCCATCCACAATGAGATTCGATTCATTGCATATCTCCTACGGGGATTTCGTTCACGACTTACAAGCTGGACGCATACTACAAGGAATGACTTCGGCGCGGAAAGCTATACTTGGTGGCATGCGTCTCGCCATCGCGCTTCTGTGTGCAACCGTCCTCGCATTGCCCACCGTTGACGCGCAAACGCGTAAATCCCCGCCCAAAAAGACCACGCGGACTGCCAGGCCCGCGCCGGCTCCGGTGCTGTCGCGCATTCAGGCGGAGCTCATGTGCTCATCAGAACTGGGAATGGGTGTCACAACGGGCCGCCGCTTTTGCGATGTGCTGACCGGCGCTGATCCCAAGGAGGGCGTGATCGTCACGATTCCCCCGCATCGTGGCCCGGTGAAGCTGTCGTTCGAGCTGCACAACCGCCATACCTACTCGGCGGAGCTGGTGAAGCTGAAGCAGGCCTATCGCAAATACACCGCCACGATTGGCGTATTGACGATGGATAACACGCTGGTCGATCGGGCTGTGGTGCAGAGCGAGTTCCGCACGGAGAAGGACTTGTTCGATCGCATCAGCGGCGGCGCAGGCCCCGGCGGCGTGAAGGCGGTGGCGCCATCCGGCGACGAATTCATCATCATGGAACTGCCGGAGGACGTCGGCGATCAGGTCTCGATCCTCGGCGAGAAGTTGTCGGTGATGCGGCTCGATGGCAACGACAACTTCACCAGCGCCGGCCGGCCGATCGCGACCATCAGCAACGTGATGCTGGAATACCGGCCGGGGCCGCCGCCAAAGAAGGCGCCCGCGAAGAAGGCCCCAGCTAAGAAACGCTGACCTCTGCAAAGCAGCGGAGGATCGCGTCCGCGGAGCGATCGATGTCGTCATCGGTCGTCGACCAGTTCGAGACCGCGATCCTCATCACCTGTTTGCCCTGCCAGATCGCGCCCCCGGCCCAGCAGGTGCCCTCGGCCTGTACGCGCGCGATCACTCCGCGCGTCATTTCGTCCGATTGGAAGTGGACGAGCACCTGGTTCAAGACGACCTCATTGAGGATCGAGACGCCGTTGGCGTTCGACAACCGCTGCGCCATTCGCCGCGCCTGGGCGCAGTTGCGGCGAATCATCTCGGCGATGCCGTCAGCGCCCAGTGTCTTGATCAGCGCGTAGATCGGCAGTGCGCGCGCGCGGCGCGATGACTCCGGCGCCCAGTCCATGCCGACACGCTCTTCGGCGGTATCACGCTGCAGGTACGACGCCTTCATGTTCATGGCCGCGCGGTGCGGCGCCGAATCCGCCACGATCGCGAGTCCGGAGTCGTACGGCACGTTGAGCCACTTGTGCGCGTCCGTGGCCCACGAGTCCGCGGTCTCGATGCCGCGCACGTGATCACGCAGTTCCGGCACCGCCGCTGCCCACAATCCAAATGCGCCATCGACGTGGACCCACGCATGACGTGCGTGCGCGGCCGCAACGATTCGCGCGATCGGATCGCAGGCGCCGGTGTTGACGTTGCCGGCCTGTGCCGAAATGATCGTCGGTCCGTCCCCCTTGGCGAGCGCGGCTTCGAGGGCGTCCGCCTTCATGCGGCCCTGCGCGTCCACCGGGATCAGCTCGATCTCGTCGGTGCCGAAGCCGAGATACCGGAACGCGCCGACCGCGGAAATGTGGACCTCACCGCCCGCGATGACGCGCACCTTCGGTGCGTTTTGCAGGCCCCTGGATTCGACGTCCCAGCCGGCGCGTCGCAGCACCTCGTGCCGCGCCGCCGCCAGGCACGTGAAGTTGGCCATGTGCGCGCCGGTGACGAAACCGACGCTCGCCCGGCGCGGGAGATCGAGGAGGTCGAGAATCCAGCCAGCGGTGATGTCCTCGATCACGCCGGCTGCAGGGCCCGCGACATACACGCCAGCGTTCTGATCCCATGCGGCGGCAATCCAGTCGGCACCGACCGTGACCGGCACGGCGCCGCCCACCACGAAACCGAAATAGCGCGGCCCGGCGCTGGCAATGAGGCCGCGATCGGACTGTGCCGCCATCTGTTCGAGCACCGCGATCGGATCACCGGCGCTCTTCGGGAGTGGACCACCGAGCGCGTCGCGAAGCTGTTCGCCTGTCGCGCGCGCGCCGACGTGGCGATCCTTCAATTCGTCCAGGTACTGCCTTGCGATTCGGTGCGCCGCTTCTAAGACATCACGATGCATCTATTCTTTCCTATCGGCCTATTCGCCTATCGGCCTATTCGCCTATCGGCCTATTCGCCTATCGGCCTATTCGCCTATCGGCCTATTCGCCTATTGGCCTATTCGGCCTGACCGCGACCAATGGAATATCGAGCCGGGTTGCCCAGGTTTCCCATTCCCTGGCGGTACGTGTGACGAACACCGATGACGGATCCGTCCCGTCATCGAGGCCCAGCTCCTTGTAAAGACGTGCTCTGAAGTGTGGCTCCAGCGCGCAGACCGCGATCGATCCTTCGCGGGCCGCATAGACCGCATACGCCGGGTTGCCACCACCGAGGGGACCGCCAGTCGCGGTCAGTCCGTTGGTCAGTGGAGCAGCGAGATCGCGCACCACGTCGGCGAGTCCCACCACGTGCGTCGACCCCGGATGGCGGGCCGCGTCCTTGATCACGGCATGCGCGCGCTCAGCTCCGGCCATGTCGGCGAGCAGCGTCGGCGGCAACGCGTCCTGCACAAGGCCGGCGCGGGCCTGATACGTGAGATCGTGACCGGCTTCTTCCGGATCTACCGTGTCTCCCACGATGTTGACGTGTGAGAGGTTGGGGAAGGCGGCGATCAGCGTGGCCGCATCGAGCCCGAGCCTGGCAAGCGCGGAAGGCCGGTGGCTCGCGAGAAATACGTCGGCATTGCCGAGCAGCGCTTTGAGACGAGACATGCCGGGCGGCGTCTTCAGATCCAGCCGTTCGACGGTGACGCCACTGTGAAGAGCATCGTACCAACCCTTACAGAGCGTCTCGACCTGGTCGCCCCATGGCGGTTCGATCTTGATGGCGCGCGCGCCGTCAGCCACGAGCCGCGAGAGCGCGACCGGTCCCGGGAGGTTTTGCGCGATGCTGACGACGATCACCGATTGGTCCTGCCTTCGCCAGGGCTGGAATGCGCCAGCCACTCGTCCATGATCGTGGCGAGGTCCATGTCGGGGGCGATCATGCAGCTGTGTCCGTGGCCTTCGAGCACGCGCATGCTGCCCGCGGGAGTGAGAGTGCTCATCAACTTCGCCTGGTCGATCGACGGCACGAGTGTATCCCTGTCAGCGGCGAGAAACAGTACCGGCGCAGTGAGCGCCGGCAGTTGCGGCCGGACATCGTAGCTGCGCAGGATCTGCATGCGCGCGATGTAGCCCTCGCGCGTGGCGCTCCGCATCAAGGCCAGGTAGTGACGGATCTCGTCGCGCTCGGTGTTGACCGAGTGCATGCGCGACGCGTTCAGCCGCCGGAAGACACCGACCAGGCTCCAGGGGGTGACGCGCAGCAACTGGTGGCCGAGCCACAGGCGGACGCCTGCATCGAAGTGCGCGAACGAATTGAGGACGACCAGGCGCGCCACGCGATCCGGATGCGCGAGCGCATAGCTCAGGACCAGCGCGCCGCCGAAGGATTCACCAAACAGCGTCACTGGCGTGTCGGGACCGGCGACGGTGGCGATGTGCCCGTCCAGATCGGCCACCAACTCCGCCATTGTCCGGCGATCGTCGCGCAGCGGGGTCGTGCTGACGGCGAACCGCCGGCCGAGCGAGGGGATCTGGCGATAGAACAGTTGCCCGGTGCCATCGATGCCGGGGACCATCACGAGATGTTCCTTCAACGGGTGACTCTCAACGGAAGAACTCAACTTTTAACTTTAAACCGTAACCTGTAAACTCCCAGCCGTGAGTCCTGCACAGGCTGGGCGCGTGGCGTGGACCATCGTGTCCATCTTCGTTGTCGAGACCCTGGTGTTCGGGCTGTCGGTGATGCCGGCCTTCAGTTTCTGGACCTGGGCACAGACGCGGGTCCCGGACCCGTGGATTCTTCGCCCAGCCGTCATCGCCATGTCGCTGATTCCGGCCTACCTGCTGTTCGCATTCTCCCTGGTTGCGCTGTCTGCGTTGTCGACCAAGGTGTGCGGCTGGCGCACGAAGTCCGGCGGTGAGTGGAAGCTGCGCGACCTGGAATGGCCCCTGCTCGACTGGGTTCGTTACATGATCTCGACCCACGTGGTGCGCGTGCTGGTGGGGACCGTGTTTCGCGCGTCGTTCTTGTGGAGCCTCTACATGCGGTGGAACGGTGCGCGGATGGGCCGCGGCGTGCACATCAACAGCCTGTCGATTTCCGACCACAACCTGCTCGAGTTCGGCGATGGCGTTGTCCTTGGCGAAAACGTGCACCTCTCGGGTCATACTGTAGAGGCTGGCATGGTCAAGACTGGCCCGGTCAAGTTGGGCCGGTACGTCACCATCGGCCTTGGGAGCATGGTGGGTATCAACGTCGAAGCCGGGGAGAAGACCCAGATCGGGGCCATGAGCGCCGTGCTGAAGGGCACCAAGCTTGAGGCCAACTCGGTGTACGTCGGTGTGCCGGTGAGGAAGGTCGAACGCAACAGCCGCGAAGCCGTGGTGGAAGCCGCCCTCCTTGACGCGTGACCCTTTGAACCGTGACCCCTTGAACCATCTCATCTCGATAGTCGTTCCCGTCTACAACGAAGAACGCACCGTGGCCGATGTGATTGAGCGGCTGCTGGTGATCGACCTGCCCACGCCGAGAGAGATTCTCGTCGTCAACGACGGGTCCACAGACGGCACGCGAAAGGTGCTCGACGCGGTTGCATCGCGGCCCGAACTGAAGATCATTCACGCCGAGAAGAACGGCGGCAAGGGCAGCGCGATCCGCATCGGCTATGCGCGCGCGACCGGCACGATCGTCGCGATCCAGGATGCCGACCTCGAACTCGATCCGGCGCAGATCGCGGATCTCGTCATGCCGATCATCGACGGCCGTTCGCGCGTGGTGTACGGGTCGCGGTTCCTGGGCAAGCGTCCGGATGCGCCGTGGCTGTCGATCTTCGCCAACCGGGTCCTGACGGGGTTCACCAACATTCTCTACGGTGGCCGCATCACCGACATGGAGACCTGCTACAAGATCATGCAGCGCGAAGTGGCGCAGTCGCTCAACCTCGAGTCGGATCGCTTCGATATCGAGCCGGAGATTACGGCCAAGCTGCTGCGTGACGGGCACTCGATCTTCGAGCTGCCGATTCACTTCAATCCGCGCAGTCGCGCCCAGGGCAAGAAGATCGGCTGGCGCGACGGTGTGCGGGCGATTGAAGTGCTGCTCAAGTACCGCTTTTCAAAATGACCCACCTTCGCCAAGGCTACGGTGGGCAGGTTCCCGTAGCACTGGTGATTGCAATCACCGTGGCGACGAGCCTCGCAGCGTTCGCGGTCGCGCGCGGCACCTGGGCGGTGGGCGGCTCCGATTCGTCGTGCTACGCGCTGATGGCGCAGGCGTTCGCAAGTGGCACGCTGCAGCCGGCGTCGGTGCTGGCGTCCGAGGCGCCGTGGCCAAACGCGCCGGTGACCTTCGCGCCTGGCGGATTCATTCCCTCATCACTTCGTCCTGACGCGGCGGCGCCCATCTGCGCGCCCGGGATGGCCGTGCTGATGGCGCCGCTCGCGGCGATGTTTGGCCGCGATGCCATTTTCTGGCTGACGCCGCTCGCCGCGTTCTCGCTGGTGATGTCGGTGTATGCGATCGCCAGCCGTCTGGCCGGCGGCATGGCGGGCGCGGCCGCGGCGATCCTGGTCGCCACGAGTCCGATCGTGCTCTACCAGAGCGTGCAGCCGATGAACGACGTGCTGACCGCGGCGCTGTGGCTGGCCGCGATCGCGCTTGCGAGCCGCAGCATCGTTTGCGGCGCGCTGATCGGCCTCGCGATCCTGGTGCGTCCGAATCTTGCTCCGTTCGCCATGGTGGTGGCGGCGATGCCGTTCCTCGCTCGCGGCACCGATCGCGATGCGTGGCGCTCGCTCGCAAAGATGATCGGCGCGGCGATGCCAGGTGTGGCGGCGATGCTGTTCCTGAATCGTGCGTTGTACGGGAGCCCGTTTGCCTCAGGCTATGGCGACGCGTCCACGCTGTTCAGCACGGCGCACGTCAACGACAACCTCACGAATTACGGCCGGGCTCTGTGGCAGACACAGCACATCGTGCCCGCGATCGGCCTCGCTGCACCCGCGATCTTCACGGGCGAGCGCAGGAAGCTCTCGATCATCCTGCTGCTGTTTGCGTTTGGCGTGATCGGCATGTACTTGCTTTACACGCCGTTTCCGGAGTGGTGGTATCTGCGATTCCTGATTCCGGCGATCGCGGTGGTGTTGATCCTGTCGAGCGCGGTCGCCGTGCACGTGCTCGCCAGGGTCAAGATGGGTGGGCTGATTCCCATCGCGGCCGTCGTGCTGGGAATCTTTGGCGCGCGCGGCGCCGGCGAGCGTCAGGTGATGGATCTGCAGCAGATGGAAGGACGCTATCGCCAGACGGCGGAGCTGGTGCGCGATCGCTTGCCTGGCAATGCGGTCCTGATCACGGAGTGGCAAAGCGGCAGCGTCCGCTTTCACGCAGGACGGGAGGTCGTGTTGTGGGAGTCGCTCGATCCTGAGTGGTTTGATCGCGCTCTGACGTGGTTGCGCTCGAAGGGGCTGCAGCCGTACCTGCTGGTTGAGCGTCGCGAGGAACCGGCGTTTCGCGACCGCTTTCGCGCGCACACGGAGATCGGCGCGCTCGATTTTCCACCGCGTTTCGATCTCAATCGGCAGGTCAGGATCTTCGATCCAGCGGATCGCGCCCGCTACCTGTCTGGCGAAAGCTACCCGACGGAAAACATCCGCCCGCCAAACCGCTTCGGCCGATGAGGGGGCCGGGCCCAATTTATCCCGTCAGGTTGTTTACACTCGTGTCAGCTAGGGGTCGCAAAAATCGCGACTTCCTTGGCTCTTTCGATGACTGCCGCACGGTCTGGCAACAGCATCGATGTCTGCGGCGCATTGAGTTTGGGCCGAGAGCTGCAAAGATTGCCACGCGCTCCTGACTCAAGCGATAACAAGTTGCCGATAGAAGACATGCCCGGCCCCTTCACCTAAGCACCCAGTCGCCGAGGAAGATGTAGATGGCGTAGACGGCGCCCTCGCCGATGACCACGCCGATGATGAATTTCTTGAAGCTGATCTTCAGCGACCCGCACACATAGCAGAGCACGTCGGTGGGCAGGAACAGCATGAAGCTCCACCCGATGATGATCGGCAACTGGTAGGACTGCAGCAAGTCCTTCAGCTTCTTGATGTGCTGTGGATACTTCTGCTCGACGAACTCGTCGAGGTGCAGCGCTTCAGCAAACCAATAGCAGATCGCCGATGAGATCGCGATGCACGGAATCGTCAGCGCGAGCAGCACCCACGGATCGAAGAACGGCATCGCGACCAGCAACGGGAACGTTGCGGGCACGAGCGTCAACGGCCGCAGTGCTCCGACCAGCAGATAGGTGATCGATGCCGCCCAGAACGACGCCGACATGGCGTCGCGCATCTCGGCCTGGACCGCTTCACGTTGGAAGAAATAGAGATAAAGGGCGCCGGCCGCAATCGCGACCCAGAGCACGAACAGGCCGTATCTAACGGCCCGGTTATGGATCAAGCGTCCTTGTCCCCCGTAGCGCCCTGCGAGGAGGGGGATTCCTCGCCGAGGTGTATCTGGTGCTCCAGCTTCGTGAAGCCTTCCTGCGCCGCCGGTTCCGGCGTGAGCAGCGACGTCACGATGCCGACGATGAATGACAGCGGAATCGTAAACAACCCCGGATTCCTATACGGAAAATAGGCGGTCGAATGTTTCAGCAAGTCCACCTGGATCGTCGGGGACATCCAGATGAGCAGCAACGTGGAGGCGGTCCCGGCCAGAATCGACGCCTGCGCACCACGGGTCGTGAACTTTCGCCAGAACACCGACAGTACCAGGGCAGGAAAGTTGGCGCTGGCCGCGATCGCGAACGCCAGCCCGACCATGTAGGCGACGTTCTGCCCCTTGAACGCAATGCCGAGGATGATTGACAGGACTGCGAGCAGGATCGTGGCGCCACGCGCCACTTTGAGCTCTTCCTTCTCGCTGGCGCGTCCGCCGCGGAAGACGTGCACGTAAATGTCGTGCGACAGCGCCGCCGCGCCCGCAAGTGTCAGACCGGCCACGACGGCGAGGATGGTGGCGAACGCGACCGCAGAAATGAATCCAAGGAACGCCTGGCCGCCAACCACTTCTGCGAGCAGCGGCGCCGCCATGTTGCCGCCGGCATCCACCGCGCGGATATTGTCCTGGCCCACCAGCACCATCGCGCCGAAGCCGAGCACGAAGGTCAGGAGATAGAAGCCGCCGATCGCTGCGGTTGCGTAGGCCACCGACACGCGCGCCGTGCGCGCATCGGGGACCGTATAGAAACGCATGAGGATGTGCGGCAATCCCGCGGTGCCGAACATCAGCGCGAGCCCGAGTGAAATGCCGTCAACCGGATCAGACACGAATCGCCCAGGCGCGAGCACGCCGGGACCGTAGAGGCGCGTGGCTTCCGCGAACAAGGCAAGCGGGTTGAACGAAAATTTCGCAAGCACCAGCATCGCGAGCAGGAACGCGCCCGACAGCAGCAGGACCGCCTTCACGATCTGCACCCACGTGGTGGCGATCATGCCGCCAAACAACACGTAGGTCAGCATCACCAGGCCGACGATGATCACCGCGGTTTCGTAGTTCAGTCCGAACAGCAGGCGAATCAGGTTGCCGGCGCCGACCATCTGCGCGATCAGGTAGAACGCGACGACGGCGAGACTGCCGGCCGCGGCCGCGACGCGCACCGGCACCTGGCGCAGCCTGAACGCGACCACGTCGCTGAACGTGAACTTGCCAAGGTTGCGCAGCGGCTCCGCGATCAGGCACACCACCACCGGCCACCCGACGAGGAAACCGATCGAGTAGATCAAGCCGTCGAAGCCCGAGAGCGCAACCAGACCGGCGATGCCGAGAAAGCTGGCCGCGCTCATGTAATCGCCGGCCAGGGCCAGGCCGTTCTGGAATCCGGTGATCGAGCGCCCGGCGGTGTAGAACGCCTCGGTACTGCTCGTGCGTCGCGCCGCAAACCACGTGATGATCAGCGACAGGCCGATGAACAGCCCGAAGCCGGCCATGGCCACGAAGTTCGGCTCGGTGGTCTGCATCAGCGCGCCTCCTGCCGGGCGCGGCGGTGCGCGGCCACGCGGTGATCGTAGTGCGTGTTGGTCCACTGCACGTAGATCAGGATCAGCGCCCACGCCAGCAGGATCAACAGGACGCCGAGCAGGATGCCCACGCTGAGGCCCGGCATCAGGATCGTGCCGAGCAGCGGCTTGTTGAAGGCGATGAGGAGGATGAAACCGACGTAGACCACCGTCATCACGGCGGTCAGCAGCAGCGCGAGGCGCCAACGGGCGGCGGCCACGCGCGTGAGATGCACCTGCGTGTCACTCATGGCACGCAGATGCTATCAGCTATTACTGGTCCCTGAGTGCGACGTTGGGACTGAGACCCGCGGCCCGGCGCGCCGGGATGTAGGCGGCAACCGCCGCGATCAGGGTGAAGAGTACCGCCATGGCGGCGAACGTCGCCGGATCGGTGGCGGATACGCCCACCAGAAGGCTCGCCATCACGCGCGTCAGCGCCATGGCCGCGATGACGCCAAGCAGGATGCCGCCGATGCTCAAGCGAAGTCCCTGGCCGATGATCAGCGACAGGATGCTGCCGGAGGTGGCGCCGAACGCCATTCGGACGCCAATCTCGGTCTGTCGCTGCCGCACCGTGGTCGCCAGGACACCGTAGAGCCCGATCATCGCGAGAATGGCGGCGACCCCCGCGAATACACCGATCAGGATCAGCGCGAAGCGCGTCGGCGCCAGCATGTCGTCCATATAGGACTGCCACGTCCGCGGTTCGGTCATCAGCAAACGTCGATCCTGTTCGGCCAGCGCACTCCGCACCGAGGCGACGATGGCGTTCGGGTCGCCGCTGGTGCGCACCGCCCATCGGAACGCGCCGCCGAAACCGACGTAGCCATCGGGGAAGTACATCCCTTCTTCACCGTCGCTCATCATCGTGGTGTGGCGCTGGTGCTTCACGACGCCGACGACTTCATACGACTCCGCCTCGGGCGTGATGGCGCGCGCCAGCATGCGCTGGCCCACCGCGTTGCCGTTCGGGAACAACTGCGCGGCGATCAGCTCGTCGATGATGATCACGCGCGCTTCGGGGCGGTTCTCGGACTCGATGAACTCACGGCCTGCGATGACGGGCGTCCTCGTGAACTTGAAGTAGCCCGGCTGCACGAAATAGGTGATGGCCTGTTGGAACTTGGCCGGGTCCGTGGCGGCCTCGAGCGGTCCGAAGCGCGCGAGCGAATTGCCGCCGTCGAGCGGCAGCGGTCCGGTCGACGTGGCATCGACCACGCCGGGGATCGCCTTCAACCGTTCGAGCATGGTGCGTTGGAACGCCTGGCGCCCAGGCACGCCCTGCACGCGGTTGTTCTGAATGAGGAAGGTGAACACGTTCGAGGTGTCGTAGCCGGGATTGGCATTCTGCAACGCCACGAAGGTGCGAATCATCAAGCCCGACCCAACCAGCAGCACGAACGCGAGTGCGACCTCGGCGATCACCGCCCCATCACGAAGCCATCGCCCGGAGGCGCCGCCCACCAGGCGCCCGCTCGAGCGGAGGACGTCGATCACGTCGGGACGCGACGCTCGCCACGCGGGCAGCAAGCCGAAGATGAGTGCCGCGCCGAATGACGCCACGGCCGTGAAGGCCAGCACGGTGCCATCCAGAGAGACGGCGGCCGCGCGAGGCAAACCTTCAGGCGACAACTGGATCAACGCATCGATGCCGAACTGCGCGAGCAGCAGGCCTGCCGCGCCACCCACCGCCGCCAGGACGACGCTCTCGCAAATCAACTGCCGCACGATGCGCCACCGATTGCCGCCAATCGCGGCTCGCACCGCGATCTCGCGCTCGCGGGCCGACGCGCGCACCAGCAACAGGTTGGCGACGTTGGCGCAGGCGATCAACAGCACGAACACCACCGCGCCCATCAAGGCGACGAGTTGCGGCCGCACGTCGGCGACCAGGTCGGTGTGCATGGGCTCGATGCGGAAATTGGAATTGGCCGTCTGCTTGATCGGAAATCGCGACCGCAGGTCGGCCGAGAGGCGATCGAGCTCAGACTGCGCCTGGTCGAAGCTCACGCCCGGCTTCAGCTTGGCGATGACCCGCAGGAAGACGTTGTTGCGCGAGCCGGTCTGGTAGTTCACGCGGTTGGCGACGATGATGTCGGGACGCGGGTCCACGTTCGTGCCCGGCGGAAACAGCAGTTCGAAACCCGGCGTGAGGACGCCGATGATCTCCGCGCGGCCGTTGCCGAACTCGATCGACTTGCCGACGATCGACGCATCCGCGCCGTAACGGCGCTGCCAGAACTCATAGCTGATAATCGCCATCGTCGGCAGCGGCGGCGGTGGCGCGTCAAGGCCGGGCAGCGCGTCGCCCTGCGGTGGTGCGGGCTGCGGCGTGCCGTCATCCTCGACGAAGTTTCTGCCGAGCTGAATGGGGTGGCCGAGCAGGGTGAAAAGGTTTGTGGTGGTTCCGGCGCCGACGACCTGTTCGGGATCGCCCTTGCCATCCCCGCCAATGGTCGGGCGGAACGTGTTGAGTCCCGCGATGCCTTCCAGCTGCGTGGGCACCGTCTGGAGATCAAAAAAGTCGCCGGGCGAAATGGGGAAGTCCACGACGTTGCGATTGCGCATGTCGGCCCACACGGTGCCCAGTCTCGACGCGTCGTTGTAGGGCAGCGGACGCAGCAGCACGGCGTTCACCACGCTGAAGATCGCGGTGGTGGCGCCGATGCCGAGCGCGATGGTCAAGGCTGCCGTGATTGCAAAGGCGGGCTGGCGTTTGAGGCTGCGAAACGCGAACGAAATGTCGCGGAGTACACTTTCCATAGGGGCGCGTATAGGCATGTTCCATGCCTGCCGTGTCCCTCGGCTGCCCGGCGGAAACCGGCCCAAATCGCGCGAACGACCCGGCGTGTGCTCGCCGGTGGGGTGAGCGCTGTCCGAAACCGAACAGCGCCGTCCCGGGACTAGCGATGTCGGAGCGCCGTGAGCGGGTCGATCCTGGACGCGCGCAGTGCAGGCAGCAGCGAAGCCGCGAGGGCGACGCCCACCACAATCGCGGTGCCCGCGCCGAACGACAGCAGATCGCGCGAGCCGACGCCGTAGAGCAGGGAACGAATCGCGCCGCTGAGCGCGAATGCCATCACCAGTCCGATGAGCGCGCCGACGCCGGCAACGGCGAATCCCCGTCGCAGGAATGTCCAGACCACATCCGCGCGCCGCGCGCCGATCGCCATGCGAATGCCGATCTCCTGCGTGCTCTGGCGCACGGTGTACGACACCAATCCGTAGATGCCAATAGCCGAGAGCACGATCGTCATCACGCCGAACATGGTCAAGGCTCCAGCGGCCAGTTCGTAGACGGTCAGCGCGACGCGCGTTTGTTCGGTGAGCGTTGTCGACCGCGTGATCGGAATGGCCGGGTCGATCGACTGCAGATGGTCACGCACGCGCCGCATCGCGTAGGTCACGTCGCCACCGGTTCTCGCGTGCACGGTAAACGTCGGCACGTAGTTCTGCAGCATCGGGTAATAGACGAACGGACGCGGCGCCTCTGAAAGCGTCGAGTACTTCACGTCGCGCACCACGCCGATGATGTTGCGCCACTCACCCGTGCCGCTGCGTAACCGCTTGCCGACGGCGTTGTGCGGCGTCTCCCAGAAGCGGCGCGCCATCGTTTCATTGATGATCACGGCCGGCTGCGCGCTCGTGTCATCGGTCCTGGTGAAGTCGCGGCCCGCGAGCAGCGGGATCCTCAGCGTGCCGAAGTAGTCAGGCGCGACGACGTTGTAGAGGAACAGCATGTCTTCGTCGGACCGCGGTGCATAGCCCTCCACCGCGGTCGCTCGTGATGAGTTGTCGACCAGGCTCATTGGAACGTTTGCGGCCAGCGTGCTGTTCGTGAAGATCGGTTCGGCTGCGAGCGCATCGAGCAAGCGAGTCACCGCGACCTTGCCCGGATCGTCGCCATAGCCGGCGGTTGCCAGGTCAATCGCGATCGACGTCACCTGGGCTGACGCGAATCCGCCATCAGCATTCCTCGCCGCCGAATAGCTGCGCAGTACCAAGCCCGCTGCGACCAGCAAGACCAGGGACACCGCGACCTGTGACACCACCAGCATCGAGCGCAAATGTCCGCGCGCTGCCGTCCGCGGCGACAGATCGCTCAACGTCGTCGTCAACTCGACGCGCGAGGCGCGAAGCGCGGGCACGAAGCCGAACACGAGGGCGCAGGCGGACGCGAGCGCCACCGCGAAGGCCAGCACGTAGATATCCACCGAGGTGTCGAGCGCAATGCGGGAGGGCGCGCTGGACGCGGCTCCGTTCGCGATGAAGGGCAGGATGAACGAGGCGAGTGCCACGCCGATGAGCGCTCCCGGCAGAGCGAGCACGAGGTTCTCGACCAGCAGGAGCCTGAGAAGCCGCCCGCGGCTCGCCCCTAAGGCCAGCCGGACGCCGATCTCCCCGCGACGGCTCACGCCGCGGACCAGCACGAGGTTCGCGACGTTCGCGCAGACGATCAGCAGAATCAGCATGCCCATGCCGCCGAGTACGGCAATGGCGGGCAGCCAGTAAGTTTGCGCGCCGAATGGCGACTGCCAGATCGGCACCACCTGAAGGCGCCGCGCGAAATTGGGCAGCGGATGCTCGGCTTCTAGCTGCGCGGTGAACACAGACATTTCGGCGGTCGCCGCCTGGGTGGTGACGCCGGGCTTGAGCAGGCCCATGGTCGTCAGGCCGAACACGCCACGGGCCTCGAGCCGGCTTGGCGCCGAGAGCACCGGTTGCATCATCAGCGGCACGAACACGTCGATGCCCATGCTGACGATGGTGCCGTTGAACTCCTGGTCCGCCACGCCAACGACCGTGAGCGGTTGTCCGTTGACGAAGATCGTGGTGCCGATAATGGCCGGGTCGGCTCCATACTCCCGACGCCAGAGCGAGTCGCTGATAACCGCGACGGGATGCCGGCCGGGCGCGACGTCATCCGACGGCAGAAGGACGCGACCTAACTGGACGCCCACGCCAAGGGATTCGAAATAGTTTCCAACCACCAGCTCGGCAAGGACGCGCTGCGCATCGACGCCGCGTCCAAGGCTGGCAAACACCATCATCGACGCGGTCAGTGTCTGGAAGGACTGCTGCCTGGCGGCGATATCGCGATAGTCCGGTAGGGACACGCCGATCCCGCGCCCGTCGATGGTCCTGTTCAGCAAGACGGTTCGCGATGCCGAGTCCGTGACGCCCGGCAGCGGCTTAAGCGCGAGCCCCTTGAAGAGGCTGAAGACCGCCGCGTTGCCGGCGATGCCGAGCGACAGCACGGCGATCACGACCAGCGAGAAGCCTGGCTGTTTGATCAACATGCGCGTCCCGAAGCGCACGTCCTGCCACAGGTCCGAGATCAGCGCGACCGATGGGCCGCGCCACACCTCGCGGGCTTCTTCCCTGGCCTGAAGGGCATTGCCGAATTCATGGCTGGCAGCCAGGCGTGCCGACCTGGGATCTTCGCCGCCGGCGATGCGTTCCGCCACCGCCATGTCGAAGTGCGATCGCAATTCGGCGTCGAGTTCGCGTTCGATGCGCTTCCTGCGAAACAGCCAGTTCAGCATGCCCATGATCAGCCTTTCGCGCGCTTCGGGTTGAGGATGGTGCCGATCGCCGACACCAGCTGCGACCAGCGATCGCGTTCCTGCAGGAGCTGCTTCTTGCCCTTGGGCGTCAGCCGGTAGAACTTGGCGCGCTGGTTGGCCTCGGTCATCCGCCAGTCGCTCTTCACCCAGCCCTGCTTTTCGAGCCGGTGCAGCGCGGGGTAGAGGGAACCGGTTTCGATCTTCAGCGACTCGGCGGATTCGGTGCGGATGGTCTGCCCGATCGCGTAGCCGTGCTGCGGTCCCCACTGCAGCGTCTGCAGGATGAGCATGTCGAGCGTGCCCTGCAGGATCTCCAGACGAGGACGGAAGCGCTTCTGTTCCATAGGATGTAGGCAGTCTACAGCCTATGGATGTAGTCAGTCTACATCCTGGGATGCGCGCGTAACGTGACGACGCGCCGGCCGCCAAGTCGGGGAAATTCCCGGACCCGTGGGGGATTGTTCGCGCCGCGACCCCGGAGAAGGCGGTCCCCGGCCGCCTCGGGATGGCATCGGGACTGCAATAGCGCATACCGTGGGTATTAGGTGGGCGGCCATCTGCGGGCTTGGTGTCATGGCGCTCGTGCCGGGAGATGTGCCGATGCCGGCCGCGCAGCGTGCCCAGGCACCGCCATTGATCTTTGTCGCCGACGCCGCGTATCCGCCTTTGAGCTGGCTCGAACACGGCGTCGCCAGGGGATTCGACGTTGAATTCGTGGCGGCCCTGGCGCAGGCGATGGGACGCGAGATCCGGCTCGACCTGCTCCAGTACGCCGAGGCGCAGCGCCGCGTGCTCGACGGCGAAGCCGATGCCCTGACCGATCTGGGGTTCATGCCGGAGCGGCGCGCGCAGTTCGAATTCAGCGACGCCGTGCTGACGCATGAATTCGGTTTCTATGTCCGGCGCGACGATTCGAGTGTGCATGGCCTCGCCGACGTATTTGGCAAGCGCGTCGGCGTCACGCCGTCACCATTCGTGCCGTCCTTTCTCACGCGCCAGACCGATGCCGCGCTGACCACCGTGGCGTCTTTCGAGGAAGGGTTCGGGCTGCTGAAATCCGGGCAGCTGGATGTGCTGGCGTTCGACTCGTGGGTCGCCGCCCCGATGGCGCGCCGCTACGCGTCGGACGTGACGCTGGTGGGCGTGCCGTTTGCGACCAACGCCACCGCCGTCGCGGTGCGTCGCGGACGCCACGATCTGATCGCGGAGATCAACGCCGGGATCCGGCTCCTGAAATCGCGCGGCGCCATCACCGCCATCGAGGCGCGCTGGCGCCCGTCGGAAATGCTGTTCGTACCGGAACGGTTCGTCGGATTGATTGGTGCGGTGGCCCTCCTGGCGGCCGTTCTGGGATTGTCGGCGTGGGTGATATCGCTCAAGCGCGCCATCCGCCGCGAACGCGATGTGGAATCCGCGCTGGTCGCGTCGGAGGGCCGCTTCGCCACCGCGTTCAGGGCCAGCCCCGACGGCATGGCGATCATCGATCTCGAGACGCACAGGTTCGTCGACGCCAGCAGGCAGTTGACCATCAGCACCGGGTATGCCTACGACGAGATCATCGGCCGAACGGCAGAGATGATCGGTTTGCTGACGAACGATGCCACGGCGGTGGCGCGGGCGCGGCAGGCCCTCGCCACCACGGGGTCGGTGCGCGACGTGGAGTTTCATGTTCGCAACAAGGACCGCAGCGTGCGGCTGGTGGTGGGATCCGCGGAACGAATCGAAGTCGGCGGCCGCCAGTGCGGCCTCTGGGTGCTGCGCGACGTGACGACCGCTCGCGCTGTCGAGGACCAGCTTCGCCAGGCACAGAAAATGGACGCCGTTGGCCGCCTGGCTGCGGGCGTCGCCCACGACTTCAACAACCTGCTCACGGTGATCATGGGCCACTGCGAAATGGCCGGTGCGACGTGCACCGACGACACCACGCGGCGCGCCTTGCGTGATGTGCGGGCGTCCGCGTCGCGTGCCGCCGCGCTCACCGGGCAGTTACTCGCCTTCAGCCGCCGCCAGCTGGTGCAACCGCAGGTCGTCGACCTCAACCAGGCGATCCACGAATCACAGCCCATGCTCATGCGCCTGATCGGAGAGGACGTGTCCATCGAACTGGCGCTCGATGCTGATGCAGGGTGCCTGTCGATCGATCCGGGCCAGTTGCAGCAGGTGCTGCTGAACCTGGCCGCCAACGCGCGTGATGCCATGCCCGACGGCGGCCGCCTGCGATTCCAGACCTCCCGCGTCCTGAGCGGTCCAACCAACGAGCCGCCCGCCGATTACGTGTGCTTGAAGGTGATTGACTCAGGCACCGGCATCGATCTCGAAACGAAGGCGCGCATGTTCGAGCCGTTCTTCACGACCAAGCCGGCTGGTCACGGCACCGGCCTCGGCCTGGCCACCGTGCAGGGCATCGTCCAGGCGTCTCGCGGGAGCCTTACGGTCGAGAGCGTCGCCGGCGGCGGCACCCAATTCCGGCTGGTGTGGCCGCGTGTTGCTGAGGGCGCAGCACCGCCGGCCGAGACCGAACGTCACGAGGTCAGCACCGGCGGCGCGGAACGTCTGTTGCTGGTCGAAGATGAGGCCGAGTTGCGCGAGATGCTCCACGACTATCTCGCAGGCCTGGGCTACCAGGTCACGATGGCCAGGAGCGGGGAAGAGGCCATCGCCATCAGCGAAGCGTCCGCGCCTCCAGACCTGCTGGTCACTGATGTCGTGATGAACGGCATGACCGGCCGGCAACTCGCGGACTGGCTGACCGCGCGACACCCGGCGATGCGCGTGCTTTACGTATCGGGATATACCGACGATGCGGTGTTGCGCCGCGGCGTGCTGTCGTCGCACGTCCACTTCCTGCAGAAGCCCTTCAGCCTCACGACGCTCGCCGCCAAGATCCGTGAAGTTATCAGCGGCGCCGCTCCTGCCTGAGCTGTTTCGCGGCGAGCCACGCGAGTCTTGACTTCACTCTGACAAAATGTAAGAGTTGCCGCCCATGACCGACCGCTTACCGTCGATGTCGAAAACCGAGTCGCTGGTCATGGACCTGCTGCGCGGCCGTGAGCGCTACGGCCTCGAACTGGTCGATGCCTCCGACGGCACCCTGAAACGTGGCTCCGTCTACGTGATCCTTGCCCGCATGGAAGAGAAGGGCTTTGTCGATTCGCGCCAGGAAGAGCGCGACACCGGGGCGAGCGGCACGCCGCGCCGCCTCTACCGCGCCACTCCGTACGGCCGGAAGGTCCACGGAGCGTTTTCGCAACTACGCGCGGCTCTCGCGCTCAAGCCCGCGGAGGCGGCCGAATGATCTCCTCCTTCGAATCGCTCGTGATCGGTTTCAGCGATCGCTTCCTGTCGCAGCGCACCTTCGAGCTGGTGGTGGCGCCGGCGCTTGCGGACCTCGAATTCGAATCCGAAAGTGGCCGCTGTGACCTGCAGGCCGCCCGCGTCGCGGTGATCAGGGCCATGGCCGGCGCGCTGGGCGAAGACATGCGTGGCGGCTCGGCCGGCTTCCTGAAGCTGACCCTGCTGTCGTTCTGCTACTTCATGTTCCCGCTGGCGCTTGGCATCGGCTACTTCAAGACCTGGTCGGCATTTGCGGTCGCCGCGTCCTTCGTGCTCGTGATGTCGTTGGTGCCGGTGATGGTCTGCTTCTGGCCGCCGCGGCAGTCGGTGCGCCCCAACCAGTAACCGCCATGGCGGACCTGCGTGCTGAGCACCTGTCCAAGCACTTCTCCGGCATCCGCGTCGTCAGTGACGTCAACCTGACGCTGCGGCCGGGCGAAGTCGTGGGATACCTCGGTCCCAACGGATCGGGCAAGACCACCACGGCGAGGATGCTGGCCGGCCTGCTCGAACCATCGAGTGGCCTGGTCGAATACGGCGGCGCCGACATCAGCAAGGACGTCATCGGGTTTCACCGCGACATCGGCTACGTCCCCGAGGAACCGTACCTGTATCCGTTTCTGTCGGGGCGCGAGTATCTCGAACTCGTCGGGCGGCTGCGCGAGTTGCCCGAAGCGTTGCTGGCCACCAAGATCGACGGCTTCCTTGGCCTCTTCAATCTCAGTCATGCCGCCGACCAGAGCATTGCGTCGTACTCGAAAGGCATGCGCCAGAAGATCGTCATCTCGGCGGCGCTGCTGCATGACCCGGCGGTGGTGATCTTCGACGAGCCCGAAACCGGCCTCGACGTGGCGACGACGCTGATGCTGCGTCACCTGGTGCGCATGCTGGCGGCGCGCGGCAAGGCGATTCTCTACAGCTCACACATCCTCGAAGTGGTCGAGCGTGTATGCGATCGCGTCATCGTGCTGCACAAAGGCATCGTCGTCGCGGACGATTCCATCGCGCGGCTGCGCGAGCTGTCGTCGAGCACTTCCCTTGAAGGCGTGTTTTCTCAACTGGTAATTCGTGATGACCCGGAAACGTTGGCGCGCAGTCTTGCCGACGTCGCCGCACTTGGGGCGTGACATGGCGAAGCCTCCCGGCTCCTACATCCTGTTGACCAGGTTGTTCCTGCGTCAGTTCCTCGAGAACGACCTGCTGTCGCCGGACTCCGATCGATCGCAGCTGCTCGCGATTGCCGGCGCGTCGGTTATTTCGCTGACGCTGTTCATCAGCATGTTCATGTCGGCGCCGTATGCCATGTCGATCCTGATGCCGGCGCATGCGGCGGTGCTGACGCTGAACGACAAGTTCTTCTACTGCTCGCTCGCGATGCTGGTCACGGCGCTCACGGCGGCCGCGCAGTGGGATGCGCTGGCCCTCGACCAGCGCGATGCGGCGATCCTGCAGCCGCTCCCGGTGAAGAACGGCACGTTGCGCGCCGCGAAGCTGACGGCGGTCGCATTGCTTGGCGCCGGCGTGGCGCTGGCGGTCAACGCGTTTCCAACGTGGGTCTTTCCGTGGATGGTGTCCTTCGCCGTGCCGCAAATGACCGTGGGGCAATTGTTCGTATCCATGGGCGTGCATGCAACGATCACCGTGGCGGCGGCGGTGTTTGGTTTTCTTGCGATCATCGCGCTGCGCGAGTCGATCAGTGCGCTGCTCGGGCCACGGCTCTTCACGCGCGTCTCGCCGGCACTGCAGACCGCCACCATCATGGCGCTGGGCGTCGCGTTGCTGTTGTTGCCGCTGTCGACGTCGCGAACGGCCGATCGGGGATTGTCAGGCTGGCGAATCGAGCTGCCCTCGATGGCGTTCGTCGGCGCGTATGAGACCGTGTCAGGCGGATTCCTCGCGGAGTTGCCGCGCCGGAAGATGACGGCGCCACAGGCGGCCCGCGACTTCAGTTACAGCTACGTCTATGCGGATCGCCAGCCACTGTTCGGTCCGCTGATGCAACGTGCGCAGTTGCTGCTGCTTGGCGTGACGGTGGTAGTCGTGCTGGCCACCGGCCTCAACGTGTTGCGCGGCTTTGCGGGGGGCGCGCTCGCGCCGCCCCGTCGCCGGCGCTCGCGCTTCGACGGCCTGGCGCACGCGATCTTCAGCGGCAGCGCAGCCTCGAGGGCAGGATTCGACTTCGGCGTTGCCACCCTATGGCGGAGCAAGACGCATCGGCTGACGCTGGCGTGCGCCGCCGCGGTCGGTCTCGCGATGGTGATGGTGTCGCTGCCGAGCGTTGATCCCGGCTCCGGCGGTGTGCCGGCACGCCTCCTGGCGATTCAGCCGCTGCTCTATGGAAGCCTGTTAGCCGGCTTTCGCCACCTGGTGCGCATCCCCGCCGAGTTGCGCGCGAACTGGGGATTCCAGATGGCGTGGCGAGGACAGGTGCGCGAGTTCGCGTCGGGGGTGCAGATGGCCGCCTACCTGACGCTCGCGGTGCCATCGATCCTCGCGACGCTGCCGCCCGTGGCGATGGTCGCGGGCCTGCCGTTCGCGCTGGCGCACGCGCTGTTGGGATTGCTCGGCGCCGCCGTGTTTCTCGAAGCGTTGATGCTGACCTACGAGAAGGTCCCGTTCACCTGCAGCTACGTGCCATCCGACAACAAGGCCATGGCGCCGGTCTACGCAGGCATGTTCCTGATCGGCGCGACCATGTTCGCGCGGCTCGAGCTGAACATCCTGACGGGAGCCCGGACGTTCCTCGGTGTGATGGGGATGGTGATGCTGTTCGTATCGCTGAAGGTCATGACGAGTCGACGCCGGCGCGTGGCCGACGTCGACTTCAATGAAGGGCCCGAGGGCTACCAGCGCCTCGGGTTACACAGCTAGGCCACCTGGTTCTGGGTCGGCGTCCCGGACTTCTTCAAGCCCTGGATCTGCAGCACCGGGGCGGCCGGCTTCTCCTTGAGCACGTGCTGGCGGTAGAGCGCTTCCATTTCCGCGTTCTTGCGCTGCTCCTCGGGCGTCAGGTCTTTCTTCTTGCGCGCGGCGATCTTCTCCTCGCGTGCGTTCTTCGCGATCCCCAGGTCGTCGAGGTCGGTCTGCGCGCCCGCAGCCACCGCTTCGGCGTTCAGCAGCAGCGAGTGCGCGGTGGTCGGCAGCGGCACCGGCTTGTTGCCGGCGAAGATCTCATGACGGCCATGCTCTTCGTACCACTTGGTGAGCGTCGCCGTCATGTGCATCTTCTCGATGATGTTCCGCCACCCGATGCCCGTGTTGTAGGCGCAGAAGGAGATTTCGCCCATCTGCGTCGCATACGGGATGATGCACATCTCGGTGCGGCGGAAGTCGTAGTTGAACAGGTCCTGGAACCACATCCCGGCAATGAACAGGAAGTTCCAGCGATCGGACCGGCGCTTCTCGATGTCGTCCTTCGTGCGTGAGCCATCGACCTTGCCGTAGTCACGATTGCTCGCGCCCAGCGTCTTGTCGAACTTCTGGATCAGGTCCGTCAGGCGGAAGTGCGTCGGCGCCGTGAACGGGTTGTAGTTGCGCATCAGCGCCAGCGCCAGGCCCGTGACCGTCAGGAACTTGCCGCGCGCCGCATCGTTGACCTGCGCGAGGTCCTTGGCGAGCTGCTCGCCGTTCAGGAACGCGGTCACCGGCACCGCCTCCTTGGTTTCCTTGTCGATCATCATGGCCATGCCGACACCGCAGTTCGGGTGGCAGCCGCAGCTCAAGTTGCCCCATTCGCTCTCGGGCCCCTTGGCGAGGTCGGCCCAGTCGCTGAACGTGCCGAGGAACGAGATCGGAAACCAGTCGCGGGTCGGTTCGCCGAGGCCGGTCTGGTTCTTCACGTCGTGCGCCAGGTGCGACAGCGTGTAGCGCTGCGCGGCCCGGCGTTCCGGCGTGACCTCCTCATCGCGGCCGGTGAAGCTCACCGGCTGGAACGAGAGGAAGCTGATCTTCTTCGGATTGTCGAGCGCGAACTGGATCACGCGGCCGACCTGCTCGTTGTTCACGCCGTTGACGATGGTGATGACGGGAACGATGTCGACGCCGGCGCTGTGGAGGTTCTCGATCGAGCGCAGCTTGACGTCGAACAGGTTGCCGACGCGGCGATGCGAGTTGGCGGCGTTGCCGATGCCGTCAAACTGCAGATACGCGTAGCGCAGGCCCGCTTCGGCCGCGGCCTTGGCGAAGTCGGCGCTCTTGGCGAACTCGATGCCGTTGGTCGCCGCCTGCACCGAGTTGTAGCCGATCTTGCGCGCGTAGCGGACCGCGTCGAGGAAATACGGCGACAGCGTCGGCTCGCCGCCCGAGAACTGCACCGACATCTGCCGGCGCGGCTTGATGGTGATGGCGTTGTCGAGCACCGTCTTGATGTCGTCCCACGTCAGTTCGTGGACGAAGCCCACCTGGTTGGCGTCCATGAAGCACGGGTCGCACATCATGTTGCAGCGGTTGGTAAGGTCGACGGTGAGCACCGAGCCGCGCCCGTGCTTGATCGTGGAGCTGCCGTGGTTGTGCAGCTTGTCGTCGTTGTGCGCGCGGATGTCGCGGCCCGGGAACACCTCTTCGAGGTGGCGGAAGAACTCGGTGTCGATCGCCATGACATCTTCGAAGTGCCCGTGAATGGGGCAGTCCTTCATCATCACGACCTTGCCGTCGACCTGGTCGATGGTCGCCTTGATCTCGCCGACCTTTTCATTCAACAGCGTGTCGAGCGGACGGGTGCCGTCGAGAATCGCCTGGCGCGCCTCGCGAACGCAGGTCGGACACAACGAATCCGTCTGCCGCGGCCAGCCAAGTGGCGGCTTGGTCTTCTCGTGCGACTTCAGCAGCGGCTTTTCCGACCACTTCGGCGTGATCGACGGATTCGGGTTGATCTTGTTGACTCGAGAGAACACCTGCCAGACACCATTGGCGGCGATGGACAGGGCTTTCTCTGCGTATTTGATTGGCGCGTGCATTTGGACGCTCTCCTTCTAAGTTCTACCTGTTCTGCATGTTACGGAGATCCAGCGGGGCCGTGCGCAACCTTCAGTGTTCGGGCAGGAACGTGACCCGAACGGGCACGACATGGCAGCGAATGGACAAACCCGACAAAAGCAGTCGGCAATCAAACGCGGGAACGTGAGGTGGTATTCTCGGGCCGGATGCGACGCATTTGTCTTTCAGCTCTATTGGTCATCGCTGCCGTTGTCTCGGTGCCGGGCCAGTCACCGGACGTTCTTTCGCTGACCAACGCGTCGGTGTTGAACGTGCGCACCGGCGACGTGCAGCGCAACGTCACGATCGTCCTTCGCGGCGGAAGAATCGAGTCGATTGGCCAGGCGGGTCCGCCTGGCGCGCGCACGATTGACCTCAACGGTCGATTCGTCCTGCCAGGCTTGATCGATGCGCACGTGCACATCACGTCGTTGCCGCAGCTCCGCGCAGCGCTTGAAAGCGGCGTCACCACCGTGCGCAGCGCCGGCGTCTCGAACTTCGTCGACGTCGGGATGCGCGAGCTGGTGAAGAAGGGTTTTGCGCCCGGCCCCGACGTCGTGGCTACCGGGTATCACGTGCGTCCGTCGGTCGCGCCGGAGATGTTCCTCGACTTCCCGGAGCTTGGCGACTTGATGCGCGGCGGGATGTCGAATGGGGACGCGATCCGCCGGGCCGTGCGCGCCAACCTGTCACGCGGCGTCGACTGGATCAAGACGCTCGCCACCGAACGCGCCGGCACGCCCGATACCGACCCGCGCAAGCAGGTCTACTCGCAGGAAGAGCTGCGGATTCTCGTCACCGAAGCGGCCGCGAAGAATATTCCGGTGATGGCCCACGCGCACGGCGCCGAGGGCGCGGACGCGGCGGTGCGCGCCGGCGTCCGCAGCATCGAGCATGGCACGTACCTTCGCGACGACACCCTGCAGTTGATGGCCAAGCAGGGCACTTACTTCGATCCCACCGCCGACATCGTGAACGACCTGGCTGAAGCGGGTGGCGACTACGACAATGCCGGCCTGAAGCGGCGCGGCGAAATGATGCAGCCGATCTTGCGCGCGGCGATCGGGAAGGCCGTAAAGTACGGCGTGAAGATCGTGGCCGGCTCCGACACCGGCTATGGCCCAAACAGCGTCGCGCGGGTATCGCGCGAAGCGGTTGAGCTGGTGAATGCTGGCCTCACCACCCTGCAGGCCATCCAGGCCGCGACAATTACCAACGCCGAAATGCTGCGCCTCGAGAAACAAGTCGGCGTCGTCGAGGCGGGATTCGAAGCCGATGTCGTGATCGTCGACGAGAATCCGTTAACCAATATACGGACATTGCTCGACCCGCTGCTGGTGATCAGCAACGGGCGCATCGGGTTGGATCGACTGTCGTTTGGAAAGTGACGGAACAGGCCATCGGGCCGACGGGCCTACAGGCCTACAGGAGAAACGCATGAAGAAGGTACTCGCGCTTTGTATGTGTATGTGGCTCGCGCCGGTGGCGGCGTGGGCTCAAGCGGAACAGCACCAGCACTCAGGCATGGCGCCGAAGGACTACGGCACCGTGGACTTCCAGACCTCCTGCAGTCCCGCCACCAAGGCGAAGTTCAACGAAGCCGTCGCGCTTCTTCACTCTTTCTGGTTCCAGGAATCCCGCGATGCCTTTAACGAGGTCCTCAAGGCCGATCCCAACTGCGCGATGTCGCATTGGGGCGTGGCGCTGACCTACTGGGGCAACCCGTTCGCCGGCCAGCGTTCGCCGCAGGTGATTGCCAACGGCAAGGCCGCGATCGACAAGGGCCTGGCCACTGGATCACCGACGGCGCGTGAGAAGGATTACCTGAATGCGGTAGGCATCCTGTTCTCCAGCAACGACGTCACCACGCAGCGTCAGCGCGTGCTCGATTACGAAAAGGCGATGGGCCGCCTCTCGGTTGCCAACAAGGGCGACATCGAAGCACGCATTTGGTGGGCGCTCGCCGTGGCGCAGGCTGCCTCGCCGACCGACAAGACCTATGCCCGCAACCTGCAGGCCGCCGAAATGCTCGAGCCCATGGCCAAGCAGATGCCGAAGCATCCCGGCGTGGCGCACTACATCATTCACGCCTACGACGTGCCCGCGCTTGCCGCGAAGGCGCTGCCGTCGGCGCGCAGCTACGCCGGCATCGCGCCTGCCGTGCCGCACGCGCTCCACATGCCGTCACACACTTTTACGCGCGTCGGCTTCTGGAAGGACTCGGTCACCAGCAACGAGCGATCGGCGGAGATTGCCGAGAAGACCAACGGTCTCGGCGAAGCAATGCACGCGCGTGACTACATGACCTACGCGTTCCTGCAGATGGGCATGGACACGCAGGCCAAGGTCAACCAGGAGCACGTGATGCGCCTCGTCGCCGCGGGCAGCACCGGTGGCAACCAGGGCGCCGCTGGTGCCGGCCCGAACACGTTTGCCCTCGCCGCGATCCCGGCGCGCTACGCGATGGAACGCCAGCAGTGGGCCGAAGCCGCCGCGCTGGAGCCGCGTTCGGCGCCGAACACGCCGTACACCGAAGCGATCACGCACTTCGCGCGCGCCATTGGCGCCGCTCGCGCCGGACGCCCGATCGACGCCGCGAAGGATGTCGAGAAGCTGGCCGCCCTCCGCGATCGCGAGATTGAGATGAAGGACGAATACTGGGCCAGCCAGGTGGACATTCAGCGCCGCGGTGCCGATGCGTGGGTGATGTTCGCGCAGGGCCGCAAGGACGCGGCGCTCGCGCAGATGCGCGAGACCGCGAACATGGAAGACCTCACCGACAAGGCCGCGGTGACGCCCGGACCGCTCGCGCCCGCGCGCGAGTTGCTCGGCTACATGCTGCTCGAGAACAACCAGGCGAAGGACGCGCTGGTCGAGTTCGAGGCGGTGATGAAGAAGGAACCAAACCGCTTCCTCGCCATCTGGGGCGCCGGCAAGGCGGCTGAAGCCGCGAAGCAGACGGCCAAGGCCAAGACCTACTTCAAGCAGCTCGTCGAGATGTGCAAGGACGCGGGTACGGAACGCCCCGAATTGCAGTACGCGAGAAAGATGGCGGCTGGTTAAGCAAGCCGGCTCGACGACGGCTGAATTGCGTGCGTGCAATCGCATAACAGCCGGCCACAGCAAAGTGATCCCACGTGAGGCGCGCGCTCTGCAGAGAATGCAGAGCGCCGTCAAACGTGAAGATCAGGCATAGCAGTACAGCGATCTCCGCAAGGATCGCAATGGCCATCCACTTCATAGAGTTCCTTTGTGAATTCAGACGGATATTGCCACAGCGCGGTTCGTTACGCGCGGTGATCCTTCATCACCAATTGGCTGAGACGTGACATCGCTTCAGCGATCGTCGCTTCGGTGGATGCGAAGCATACGCGGATGTAGCCTTCGCCATCAGGACCGAAGGCGAGCCCAGGCGCGAGCGCGACGCCGGTGTCGCGCACAAGCTCGGCTGTAAACGCCGTGCTATCGGATGCGAACGCGCATTTCGGAAATGCGAAGAACGATCCCTGCGGATCCGGCAGCGTCACGCCGGGCAGTTGTTCGAGCGCTGCCTTCACCTGGGCGCGACGAGCGGAGTAGTGCGCGCGTAATTCGGCGATGCACGCTTCGCCATCCCGCAATGCGGTGATGCCGGCCTGCTGCACCATCGCCGCGGGGTTCGAGGTCATGAACTCCACCGCCTTGTACATCGTCTTGATGGTGCGCTCGCTCGACTGCGCCCAGCCCAGGCGCCAGCCCGTCATGTTGTAGGTCTTCGAGAAGCTATTGACGACAATCAGCCGATCTCGATCCCGTGTGACCCTGGCAAATGAAGGAGCAACCTGTGGCAACGAGCCTTTAGGCTCGTTGACCACATAGACCAACCGCTCATACACCTCATCCGCCAGTATCACGAGATCATGCCGCTCCGCGATCTCGACCAGCGCGCGTTGTTCGTCCTCGCTGATCACCCACCCCGTCGGGTTCGACGGACTGTTGACGATCAGCATCCGCGTGTTCGCGTCGATGGCCGCTCGCACGCGATCGAGATCCAGGGTAAAGCGATCACCAGACAATGTCAGGGAAGCTCGCCTCGATTCGCCACCGGCCATGTGGACGGCGTTGGTGTAGATGGCATAAGCAGGGGAGACGATGATGGCGTTGTCCCCGCGGCCGATGAAGGCGCGAATCGCGGCGTAGATCGCCATGGTGCCGCCGACGGTCGCCATGATCTCGGGCACGTCGTAACGGACGCGATGCAGGTCGAAGATCTTGCCGGCGATAGCCTCGCGCAGTTCTCGATACCCGGCGGTGTGCGTATAAAAGGTGTGACCGCTGCGCGTGGCCCGGTCGAGCGCGTCGCAGATGAACGGCGGCGTCGGCAGATCCGACTCGCCGTAACAGAGCTTGAGGGAGCCGGGCATTGCCTCCGCGATGGTGGCAATCTGCACCATGGGCGATTCGGCCACGCCGGTCAGTTCGGCCCGTAAGTTCATGAGGCGCCAGTATATTCAGGATTTCTTCCGGCAATCCTGAGGACACACCTCATTCGGCCCACAATAGTGACGTTCATGCTTCCGCCTTCGCTTACGCTTCGGCGCGACAGGCTATTGCCTGTTGACGCCCTCCGCGGCGCCGTGATGATCATCATGGCGCTCGATCACGTCCGCGACTTCATCCACCGCGGCGCCATGTCCGGCGCATCGCCGACCGATTTGGCTACGACGACGCCGATCCTGTTCCTGACGCGATGGATCACACACGTCTGCGCGCCGGTGTTCATGCTGACGGCAGGGATGGGGGCGTACTTCTATCTGCAGCGGGGCGGCGGGGCGGGTGGTCGATCCAAAGGGCAACTGGCCTGGTTTCTGATCAGTCGCGGCCTGTGGCTGATCGTCCTCGAGGTCACCCTGATGCAGGTGGCCTACAACTTCAATCTGGCGACGACGTATCCGATATTCCTGCTCGTCCTCTGGGCGCTTGGCGCGTGCATGATCGTGCTCGCCGGCTTGATATGGTTGCCGGTCCCGCTCCTGGCCGCGCTCAGCATTGCGACCATAGCTCTCCATCACCTTGCGGATGGCGTGCGACTGCAGGGCATCGGCATCCTCCTGCACCAGGTGGGCGCATTTCCGTTCGCCGGACGCATTGTCATTGCGCCGTACTCGCTGGTGCCGTGGTTCGCCGTGATGGCGCTGGGCTACTGCCTTGGAGCCGTCTACACATGGACACCGGATGCGCGGCGCCGATTCCTGTTGAGGGCCGGCCTCATCACGACGATCGCGTTCCTGGTGGTGCGCGTGATCAACGTCTACGGCGATCCAGCCCGATGGACATGGCAGGAGACGGCCACTCTTACGGTGTTGTCATTCCTGAACACGACGAAGTATCCGCCGTCACTGTCGTTCCTGCTGATGACGCTCGGTCCCGCGTTGATCGCGCTGTCGTGGTTCGAAGGCCGAGCGCTGTCGCGATCGAACCCGCTGATCGTGTTCGGCCGCGTGCCGTTGTTCTATTTCGTCCTGCACTTCTTCGCCGCGCACGCCGCGATCCTGCTGCTGTCACTCGCGCAGTACGGCAGCGCCGCGCTCGGCTTCATGTTCCAGCCAGTGCCGTCGATGGGCGGCCCGGCGAAGTCGTTCCCGCCAGACTTCGGCTATGACCTGTGGGTGGCGAATGCGGTGTGGATCGCGGTCGTGATCGCGATGTATCCGCTGTGCCGCTGGTTTGCAGGCGTGAAAGAGCGCAACCGCAGGTGGTGGCTCTCGTATCTGTGATGACGATGGAGGAGTGAGTGGCACCGGTCGTTCCCGATCCGAAGAAGATCAAGGCGTTCAGGAATGAGGCCGCGTTCGAAGCGTGGCTGTCGAAGAATCACAACAAGCAAACCGAGTTGTGGCTCAAGATCCACAAGAAGGCCTCGGGCTTGCCGACGGTCACCTATGCGCAGGCGCTGGATGTGGCGCTCTGCTGGGGATGGATCGACGGGCTGAAGAAGTCGTTCGACGAGAGCTCCTTCATTCAGCGCTTCACGCCCCGAACCGCGAAGAGCCCCTGGAGCCAGATCAATCGCGGCCATGTGGCGCGGTTGACCAAGGCCGGCCGGATGACGCCGCATGGCCAGCGCTACATCGATGCCGCGAAAGCCGACGGCCGGTGGGATGCCGCGTACGCGCCGATCCGGAGTATCACCCGCGAGTCGATGCCGGCTGACCTGCTGAAGGCGATTGCGGAAAACCCGCGAGCGCGCGCCACCTTTGCAAGGCTGGGCCGGCAGAATCTGTTCGCGCTGACCTATCGCACGAACAACATGAAGACGCCCGAAGGCCGCGCCAGGAAGATCGCGACGCTGGTGGCGATGCTCGCGCGAGGAGAGACGATCGTGCCAGAACCGCAGCGGCGTTCAGGGAATCACTGACCGATCTTCGCGAGCCACTGCTCGACGGTGGGCCAGTTTGAACTACGTCGATTGGTTCCTGCACGAAGTGGACGAGCACCTGGCACAAGCGAGGCGTGGCGAGACGCTAGTCATGAAGGAGTTGCAGCACGCCTCGAACACGCCTCACGGGGCAACGTCCTCGGAATAACTTCGCATTAGGATCAGGAAATCGCATCCCAGTAAGGTCGCATCACTGTTGCCGCTCGTTAGAAACTGACCAGGACGGCTCGTTGAGAATTGACCAGGGCTAAGAAGCCAGCGGACGTGCCCGCCGGCGGTGATTCTACTCCAGTGGTCAGGGTTTGTCGGCGGGTCCCTCCTGTGGTTTCAGCCGTGCCTGCTCTCGCGATTTGATGCGGGCCTTGGCCGTGTGGCTGCTGTGGCGAAAGCGATACGACTCGTTGCCGGTCTCGACGATGTGGCAGTGATGCGTGAGGCGATCGAGCAGCGCCGTCGTCATCTTCGGATCGACAAAGACGCTGGCCCATTCGGCGAAGACGAGGTTCGTGGTGATGATCACGCTGGTGTGTTCATAGAGCTTCGAGAGCAGGTGAAACAGCAGCGCGCCGCCCGCTTGGGATAACGGCAGGTAGCCCAGTTCATCGAGAATCACGAGGTCCAGATGCATCAGCTGGTGCGCCAGTCGGCCGGCCCGGCCACTGGCCTTCTCCTGTTCGAGCGTGTTGACGAGTTCCACCGTGGAGTAGAAGCGGACGCGTTTGTTGTGCCGCGTGACGGCCTCGATGCCGAGGGCCGTGGCCAGATGCGTCTTCCCGGTGCCCGTGCCTCCGATCAGCACGATGTTCTCCGCGGGCTCGGTGAAGGCGGTCGTGGCAAAGCCGGTGATCTGCCGGCGGTCGACCCGCGCCTGATCGAAGTCGAAACCGGCGAGATCCCGATGCACGGGGAAGCGGGCGACGTGCATCTGATAGCGGATGGAGCGCGTCGCCCGATCCGTCGCTTCCGCTTCGACGAGCTGCGTGAGCAGCGCCGTGGCCGTCGGGATGGCGGGCGACCCCTGCTCAAGGGTGTCGGCGTAACACGCGGCCATGCCGTACAGCCGCAGCCGTTTGAAGTCGGCGATGAGATCAGCCACGGGTCGCCTCCTCCTCGTGGAGCTGGTCGTAGCGGTGCGGGTCCGCGAGGGGCGCGGTCGCGACGGTCAAGGCGGTGGCGACCGACGGCGGCGCCGGGGCGTCCGCGAGGCGGGCGAGGACATTGAGCACATGTTCGGCACTGGGCCGCCCACTCTCAAGTACGAGATCGACGGCCACGAGTACTGCCTCCAGTCCGTGCGTCGGGACGGCCATCAGCACCCGCGCCATGACCTTGTCACCGCCGTCGTGTCGGAGCAGGGCGTGCCGGAGTCGCTGCAGCGAGTCGGGCAGCTCCGCAAACGGCGCGCCGTTGCGCAGGGCACCGGGCTTGCGCTCGACGAGCGGCAGGTAATGCTGCCAGTCGTAGCTGACCTGATCGCGATCCACGGCGCGCGGATGCTCGGCGATGACGTCATGATCGGCCACGACGACGACTCGATCGGGATACAGGCGCACGCTGACCCGATGGCCGGCCCAGGCGCACGGCACCGAGTAGCGATTGCGCGCCACACTCACCAGACTCGTACTCGACACGCGGGCGGGCACTTCCACGTAGCCATTAAATGGCGTGGGCATCGGCATCAGATGGGGTCGCTCCTGCGTCCACGCCTCGCGGATGGTCACGCCGGCGAGCTCCGGATGCGACGCATCCCAGGCGGCGAGGCACCGCGTCGCCAGCCATGCATTGAGCGCCGCAAAGCTCTCGAAGCGTTCGTGCTCGGCGTCCTGCCAGATCAGCCGGCGCGCATCCTGCACGCTCTTCTCGACGCGCCCTTTCTCCCAGCCCGAGGCGACATTGCAGAAATCGGGCTCGAAGAGGTAGTGCGCGGCCATCGCGGCAAACCGCGCGTTGATGACGCGGCCGCGATCTTTGCGCGGCGTGCGGTCGACCGCCGTCTTCATGTTGTCGTAGATGCCGCGGCCGGCCACGCCGCCCACGCCAGTCAGGCAGCGTGTGTGCGCGTCAAACAGCATTTCGTGTCCTTGGCTCGGATAGGCCACGAGCCAGAAGGCCCGCGACGCGCAGAGCTTCATGTGAGCCAGTTGGACCTTCCGCCAGACGCCGTTGATGACCAGGCCTTCGTCACTCCAATCGAATTGGAAGGCCTCGCCCCACGCGAAACTCAGCGGCACGTAGGCGGAGCGCGCCGTCACGGCCCCCTGCTCCCGGCGCCACGCGCGGACGAATTCCGTCACGCGCGCATAACTCCCAGCAAAGCCCTGCTCGCGGACCTGGGCGTAGAGCTTCCGGGCGGTGCGACGCTCGCGGCGCGGGCGTCGCGCATCGGTCGCCAACGCCTCACGGAGCATCGCCTCGTACCGCCCGATCTTCTTCGGGGCCGCCGATCGACGGTAGCTCATCTCACTGCGGATCGGCCCCCGCAGCCAGCCCTTGATCGTGTTTCTCGCCAAGCTGGTCCGGCGCGCGATCTCGCTGATCGACAGGCCGTCCCGCAGCCGCATCCGGCGGACTTTCGCGTACATCGCCATGGTGTGCACCTCCCATCCCTAGCAGGCCTCCACGCCGGCCGGGATGCTCAGAACACCCTGGTCAATTTTCAGTGAGCAGAACTGCGATTCCCTGGTCAGTTTTCAACGAGCGGCAACAGACACGCCAGCATTCAGCAGACGCAGCGCTATCTGAACGTGACCGATGAAGAACTCAGACGAGGATTGGAGGTGAGCTGGAGAAACCAGGGCCGACCACTGCGGTTAGCAGCAGGAAGTTAGGTCGGTGATCGATGTCTTTGCCAAATTGTCCCGAATTTGTCCCAGAGCGGGCGAAACAACTGCGAAAAAGTGGCTCCTCTGGCTGGACTCGAACCCACCTTCGCCAAGGCTACGGCGGGCAAGCCAGCAACCCTCCGGTTAACAGTTGCGTAGCCCTGATTTGATCGCACTTCGCACCAAGCCAGTTTCTTCAATATTCTCAAGCACTTAACTGTGGTTCTGGCGTCATCGGGTTTCGTACCAAATGACCCCATTTTCCGTCGGGGGTGGGTACAGTTTTGGGTACAGTCGCGAGCCTTCGCAGAGTCCTCGAACAGGAGCGCCCGATGGATCGGAAGGATGACGAACGCGAGGCGTTCGAACAGCGGCATTTTACCGTCGGCGAACTCGCGGCGATGTGGAATCTATCGAGCGAATTCGTCCGACAGCTCGTCGAGAAAGAGCCAGGAGTCACCGAGTGGGTGCGCCAGCGCCCCGGCGCACGAAGATACCGCGTCTTACGAATACCGCAATCCGTCGCTCAGCGCCTATATGCGCGAGCGCTTTCCAGAGTTGGGACGTCGAGCGGGATCGGGCGTTCGAGTCCGCGCCGGTAGGTGTGCCACTGTCCTGAGTCCGAGATGGTCACTAACGGTCCAGGATCGTGTCCTCTGCTGTCACGTCAGTGGCGACAATCTGGTCATGGACTCTGCGCCGACGCCATTCAAAGGACGCGTGGCACGCGTCGAGATCGCGACGCGCCTGCTACGACGTTTTGTGAAGCCAGGACACGTTGCTGAGATTCGTGAGCGCACGGTCACGGCGTTCAACGGAATCGAGTACGTCGTCTCGATCGACGGCGTGCTACTCGACAGTCAGCTGTTTCATGGTGCTCGCCGGGCGAGTTACGACGGTGCGCTGAGGGATCGGATCAGCCAACTCGTTGATTCCGGATGGGTCGAGCAGTCAGCATCGCCCGTCGCGCGCGAGGGCGATTGAGAGTGTCACCTGTCGCAATGCGCGATCCTGCAGCCTCGAGTGCCAAACGCGTCAAGTCGCTCGAACCGGCCCTGATACGTCAAGCCATTCGTTGCGCTGAACTACCGGCAGTTGAAGCGCACGTTCTCGATCAAGGTCCAGCGCACCTACGTGAAGCGCCAAGGGCGATTGCACCCACTTGTAGATCGACTGTGAGAACAACTCGGTGAACCGTTTGGCCCAAGCAACCAAGCTGTCCGCAGAATACTGCGGGAACAATGCTCCCAGAGCCAGACAGACTTCGTCAGTCGACAGTTTCTCTCCAGCGTAGAGATACAGGCATGCATCGAGCACCGGGAAGGGCATCAATTCGTCCTCGGCCACCTGCCTGTCTGACAACTCTGGCCCCGCGTCGGTTTCCAGAGTCGAGGCGATACCCTCGAATCCGAAACGTTGGTTAAGTCGCTCGAGTAACGCGATCACTACGGTCTTCGGCAAATTTGCAATTACTGAAAGCGACCCTTCAAGGTCACCGCCGATAGTTGTGTAGCCGACAGCCTTTTCGCTCATGTCTCCGGTCTGTAAGAACAGCGATCTAGACGAGTTCGCCCAATTCCACATCCGTTGACCGCGGATGCGCGCCTGAATGTTTTGCCGCGTGATCTCCGTCGGCTGCTCGCCGCCAAGCATGGCAACGATCGCTTCGACTTCACGATCGATGGTGTCGTGGATTGGCAGTGTTCTTAATGTGACGCCAAGTTCGTGTGCCAGGAGTTCCGCGGCGCGTTTCGTGCCATCGCTGGAGTGCTTGCTTGGCATGTAGAACGCGAAAATTGGTGCACGACCAATCAATTGTGATGCGCGCCACGCAATTAGCAGCGTCAGAACGGAATCGCGTCCTCCGGACAGCGCGATGCCGAGCGAAGCAAACGCGCCGGTCTTCTGGTAGTAGCTCTTCACGCCAAGTGCTAGCGCCTCGAAGAGCTCGTCAAGCGCGGCAACGCGAGGATCGAGTGTTGCGCCGCTCGACGGCGGTAAGAAGAAGTTGCCTCCTTGCGGACCTGAATACCTCAGGGATGAATTATTCGCGGTCTCGCCGTCGACCACTATTGCCGGGACGCTCTTGGCTTCAACGCGGAACGCCTCACAATCCGTACGCCAGGTGGTGTTTTCCATTCGCAGGCGTTTGGTGCGGTCGAGATCAACGGCTACTGGCCACCAGCCCTCTACGAATCGCGGCGCCTCTAGCACGAGCCGACCGTTTTGGAAGACAAAACCTCCTCCTTCGTGAATCAGGCCATCCTGGCCGCCTACCGTGTTCGCGTATAGCAGCAGTGTCTGGTTGTCAGCCGATCGCGTCGCGAGCATCTCACGCCGCGTGGATTGGATTCCGATGCGGTACGGCGATGCCGAGATGTTAACGACGATCGTCGCACCCGAATAACAACGTCGTCGCATTGGGCCATCAGGGGACCATGCGTCCTCGCACACTTCAACGGCGAGTTCGCCGAAATCGAATTGGAATCGGTAATCACCAAGCGGGATGCCATCCCAGTCGAGCGCGAGTCCAGGACCACCGCGGGAAAACGTACGGCCTTCGTAAAACACGTTGTAGGTTGGCAGTTTTTCTTTCGGAACGACTCCGATGATCCGACCACGATGGACAACCGCCACGGCGTTAAACACCTGCCCAGAGGCAGAGACCGCGAGACCGACTATGTAGACAGTTGCCGACTGGTGTGTGTTCTCGGCGAAGCGTTCGAGCCCCCTTCGCTGGCCACGCAAGAAACCGGGCCACTGCACCAAGTCTTCAGGCGGGTAGCCACCAATAGCCTGCTCAGGGAAAGCGCCGATGGTGACGTTGGCATCGGCCATTTCATGTGCCAAGCCGATGAGACGGTCGACGTTAGAGCGGACTGCGCCAACGGTAGGGCTAACGCTCGCTACGGCCAGTTTTGCAAGGCGCATCGATCTGGTCGAGTGTAGCTCCGAGGCGCATTTTTTGGCTATGCGGGGTCTCCGCCGGGTTGGCGCGGTTCGCCTTCTCTGGCCGCTACTCCGAGGCCGGGCTGAGTATGGTAGTGTTTCCAGTATGCGCCGCTTCGTTGCCGCCCTCGCCCTGGTGCTCGCCTTGACGGGCGCGACGTGGTGCGTGGACGGCTGCGAAGACGCGTCCGCAACCAAGAACCCCGGAGCACCAATAACGGCGTCCTGCACATTTTGCGTTGTGCCGTTTGCGGTTGTTGTCGCCTTTGATTTAGGCCCTGAGAGACTTCAGGCGCAAGAGCAGCGCGACCTTCCCGAGCCGCGTTTAGTTTCCACCCCACCTCTGACGATCGATCACCCTCCTCGCCTGATCTAGCACGTTCTGGTCGACTCGCAGTTTTCGCTTCGTCGGTTTACCTGTAGCCGCCGCGTGTACATTTGCGCGGTGAAGCAGTGAGGAGGGCGCTATGCGCTTTTACATTTCGTTCGTGTTTGTAGCGTTGCTCGGATTCGTTCCCGCTGCCTTCGCGCAATCTGGCGCGAAGACTCTGAGAACAAACGGTCGCGTGATTGCGATAAGTGCGGAGTCGATGACCATTCGACCTGGCATGGAGACGATGACCTTCGTCATCGACAAAGACACCAAAGTCATTGGCAAAGGCGTTGGAACCAAGACCCGCGAACTCACAACGGCGAAGAAACCGGTCACGATTACCGAGTTCGTCGAAGAATTCGACAGTGTCGCCGTCAAGTACCAGGACCTTGCGGGCAAACTGCACGCTCGCGAGGTCGACATCAAGGTAAAACGGCAACGGCAGTAACAATGCGTCGTCGACGCGTCCCGGTGCCCAGCCGGATCGGGACGCGGTCGCGTATACACACAACCTTTCAGACAGGTCGCCTATGCGGACTTCTCGATCGAAATTGTTTCTTTGCGTGTCATGCCTCGCCTTTGCAGTTGGTGCTGAGGCCCAGACGAGTACCCTTGCGACACCGATATCGCGCGAGCTCTACCTGGATCCCGCGGGACTCGGACTGGAGCAGTTGGTCCAATCCGCGATGACGCGGAACGGTGAGCTCATCGCGGCGAGGCAGCGGACACTGGAAGCACAAGGGCTCCTTAGGCAGGCTGGCTTCAGGCCCAACCCTGTCTTGGAGACTGAACTCAGCAGTGGTGCCCCGACAGGTAGCTCGGGCGAACGCGAGTTCAGCATTGGCTACGCCCACACCTTTGAGCTGGGCGGCAAGCGCTCGAATCGAGTGGCGGTCGCTGAAATCGATCTCGAAATTGCACAACTCGAGATCCGCGACCGCGAGCGGGTGGTTCGCGCCGAGGTACTCGAGCGCTATATCGCGGCAATGAGCGCCATTCGCAATTTCGAGGCGATGGCACAACAGCGTGAGGTCGCAGAGCAAGGACTGACGATCACCCGGCAGCGGGTCGCCGCTGGCGAGTCACCGCGCGTCGAGGAGATGGTGCTGCAAGCCGACGTTGGACGCTTGGAGGCCGAGCGGCTTGTGCTCGAAAGCGAAGTCCAGCAAGCGATCCTTCTGCTACGGGTGGTTGCCGGTTTCGATGCCGCTGAATCGCTGCGATTGCAGCCCGATGGCGACCGGGTCGCCGTCAGCACGACGCTTGAAGACGCGATTGCGGCCGGTCTCGCGTCGCGTCCTGATCTCGCGGCACTGCGACGGGAGGAAGCGCGATCTGCCGCTGAAGTCCAACTGGCACGATCTGAACGGACACCAGATATCGCCGCGCTGTTTCGGTACACGGACTCGCGCTCCCAATTCGATTATTTCGGTTTCAACGCCGCAGGCGTGCTGAGCCCGATTCAAGACAGGGATCGGCTGCTGACCGGCGGTCTCTCGATCACGTTGCCAATCCTGAATCGCAATCAGGGACACGTTCAAGCCGCCACGGCGCGCCAGAGTGCGGCCACAGCCAGACGGGAATACTTGGAACGATCCGTTCGCGCCGAGATCACCGGTGCTTTTTCGCGATATCTCGCAGCCCGGCGTGCCGCGCAAATGTTCCAGGAGAGAGTCATCAAGCCATCAGAGGAGAGTGTGACAGTGTTGCGCGCGAGCTATGCGGCTGGCGAAGTGCAGCTCTTCGATGTCGTTGCCGAGCAACGACGGTTCATCGACACACAGAAGGCCTATACGGAAGCAATCAGACAGGAAGCTCTGGCGCGCGTGGCTCTCGAGCGCGCGGTCGGTAGCCCGCTCAAATGAGGACGATCATGCAAGATACGATGGATACTTCTCCCGCCAGCCCGCGACGTCGATGGCCATTCGTCGGGGCCGCGGTCGCACTTGTGATTGTGGCCGCGCTGTGGTTCCGCGCATCACCACAAAATCCCGACACTGCGGAGGGGGGAGAGGCAACCGAGGCCGCGGAGAAAGCCGTCGACGCCAGCGCCCCAATCGAGATCGAGCCGGAGATGCAGCGCATCGCCGGAATCGCGGTCGAGGCTGCGCGAACCCAGGAACTCGCAGAAACGATACAGACCACAGCGATCGTCGGACCTGACGAGTCTCGTGTCGCAAGGGTTCGCCCCTTGGCCGAGGGCCGCGTCCTCCAGGTGAACGTTCGCGTTGGCGACCACGTCACCAATGGCCAGTCGTTGCTGACGTACGACAGCATAACTGCCGGAGAGTTGTTTTCCGAGTATCGCAGTGCCCTCGCGGCGCTTGAGCGGGCGAACGCTGGAGCCGAAACGCAGCGCCGGTCAGTCGAACGCGCCGACAAGCTCGTCGAGCTCGGTGGAGTCGCTCGCGGAGAACGCGAAAGACGCGGCGCGGAATTACAAAGCAGCATCGCTGAAGTCAATAGTGCGAGGGCGGCAGTTTCAAATCTCGAACAGAAGCTACGCCGCTTGGGAGTCCCGCAGGATGCGCTGGCAGCTGCTAAGACAGACGGCGACTTGCCGCCGATGCGCAGTTCGGTGACGGCTCCTATCGCGGGCGTCGTCCTGGAGGTGCATGCGGCATCAGGCGAATTGATCACACCAGATCGCGAGTTGTTCGTCGTCGCTGATCTTTCTCGCGTATGGCTGCAGGGCGACGTTTACCAGAAGGACATTGCCAAGATCCGCATCGGCCAGACTGCAATTGTCACGGTCGATACCTACCCTGGCGAATCGTTCTCTGGTCGCGTCACTCACGTCAGTGACGTGCTCGACCCGAACAGCCGAACCGCGAAAGTCCGCTGCGAGGTCGTCAACCCTGGCACTCGACTCAAGGTGCAGATGTTCGCGACGCTCGCGCTGCCCACCTCCGCCCCCAGGTCCGTGCTCGTTATTCCCGCTGAGGCGGTTCAGGACATTGACGGCTCGCCCACCGTTTTCGTTCGTGTGGATGAAGAGCATTTCGTCGCGCGGCCGATCAAGGTCGGCGCCACCGTCGGCAGGCTGACTGAAGTCTCGGAGGGCCTGAAGGCGGATGAGGAGGTCGTCACCAAGGGCGCGCTGATGTTGAAGTCGCGGCTGAAGTTACGCGTCGAGGAAGAAGAAGGCGAGGAAAAGTAATGATCGACCGTCTCGTCGCTTTCAGCATCCAGTACCGAGCACTGGTGATCATCGCGGGCATCATGCTGGCGATTGGCGGGGTCTACTCGGCCACGCAACTGCCAATCGATGCCGTACCTGATATCACGAGCAACCAGGTTCAAATCAACACGGTGGCGCCGGCGTTCGCACCGGAGGAGATGGAACGCTACGTCACCTTCCCAATTGAAGTTGCGATGAGCAGCTTGCCGCGAAAAGAGGAAATCCGCTCCATCTCGCAGTTCGGCCTTTCGCAAGTCACCGTGACGTTCGAGGAGGATGTTGACGTCTATTGGGCGCGGCAGTTGGTTCTTGAACGGCTGGCGGAGGCCGAGCGGGAATTGCCACCGGGCGTGGCTCCTGAGCTTGGCCCGATCAGCACCGGCCTAGGCGAGATCTATCAGTTCACCGTCGAGAGGCGCGCGGGCACCAAGGGGACCGACCTGATGCCGGTCGCAGAAGGGTCGGAAACCGGCACGCGCGACGACTTGATGGACCTGCGCACCATTCTGGACTGGGTCATCAAGCCACAACTGCGAACCGTCCCGGGAGTGATCGAAGTCAACAGCTTCGGAGGACACGAGCGCCAGTACGAGGTTCTGATCGACCCCGCCCGTCTGGTGTCATATCGGTTGACGCTGCGACAAGTAATCGAAGCGCTCGAACATAACAACGTCAACGGCGGCGGTGCCTACATCGAACGTGGCGGCGAACAACAGCTGCTGCGCGGCATTGGTCTCATTGGCTCGCTCCGTGACATCGAGAACATCGTTGTCGCGACGGAGAATGGCACACCGGTGCGAGTTCGCGATGTCGCAAGGATTGGTATTGGTTCGCAGGTGCGACAGGGAGCGGCGACTCGTGATGCACAGGGCGAGACCGTACTCGGCATGGCGATTTTGCTCAAGGGCGAGAACAGCGGCGCGGTGACCGAACTGGTCAAGGCCCGGCTAGACGAAGTGCAGAAGTCATTGCCGCCAGATGTGGTTATCAGGCCGTTCTACGATCGGACGGGCCTGGTCAACCAGACAGTCCGCACGGCAAGCACGAACCTCATCGAGGGGGGCTTGCTCGTCATCGGCATCTTGTTTGTGTTCCTTCTCCAGATCCGCGCCGGACTCATCGTATCGGCTGCAATTCCGTTGTCGATGCTCATCGCGATAATCGGGATGAACTACTTCAAGGTCTCTGCAAACCTGATGAGCCTGGGTGCCATCGACTTCGGCCTGATCGTCGACGGAGCCGTCATCATTGTTGAAAACACGGTGCGGAAGCTTGCGGCACGGCGCCATGAGCTGGGACGCGCTATGTCGCAAGCCGAACGCCATCAGCTGACACGCGACGCGGCGAGCGAGGTCTTGAAACCGGCGTTGTTCGGCATGGTGATCATCATTGCGGCATATATCCCGATCCTCACCTTGTCCGGCATTGAAGGAAAGATGTTCCGGCCAATGGCGTTCACGGTCATTCTGGCGCTGCTTGGCGCCCTGGTGTTGAGCGTCACGCTCATCCCGGCCTTGTCGGCTGCGGTCCTCAAAGAGCAGGCGCGCGAACGGCGCAACTACCTCCTGGAGTGGGTCAGCCGTGTGTACGAACGGGCGCTGACGAGCGTACTGCGCGCTCGATATGTTGCGACTGCGGCGGCGGTGGTTTTCCTCATCCTGTGCGGGCTGCTTTTTACGCGCCTCGGCTCCGAGTTTCTTCCGGAACTGGACGAAGGGGCGCTCGCCATTAACCACGTGCGCCTGAAAAGCGTCTCACTCACTGAGGCGGTCCGCCAAGCGACAGTCATTGAATCAATCGTCAAGGAGTTCCCCGAGGTCGATACCGTCGTGAGCCGCATTGGACGGCCCGAGATCGCTACCGACCCGATGGGCCCGGATATGGCTGATACCTACGCGAACCTCAAGCCACGCAATGAGTGGCGCGACGGCATGACGCGAGAGACGCTCGTTGCCGAAATTGCGGAACGGCTGGAGGAAGTTCCGGGAGTGGCGAGTTCCATTTCCCAGCCGATCAAATTCCGCATGATGGAGCTCATCGAAGGGGTCGGCGTCCGGTCTGACGTCGCTGTAAAGATCTTCGGCGACGACATGAATGTGTTGCTGCGCGAGGCCAATGAGGTGGCGGCGGTGGTCCGTGGGGTCTCAGGCGCCGCGGACGTGAAAGTTCAGCAGATCACCGGACTTCCGGTGTTGCAGGTCGCCATCGATCGCAACGCCATCTCTCGATATGGGATCAACGTTTCCGATGTTCAGGAAGTGATCCAGTCGGCCATCGCCGGGACTCAGGCCACGACCGTGCTCGAAGGGTTCATGCGGTTCGCGCTGGTCGTGCGCTTTCCGGTCGAAGCTCGTTCGGACGCCTCTGCGATCGGCAATCTGCTCGTCTCCAGCGCAGGCGGCCAGAAGGTGCCATTGGCTCAGCTCGCCCGAATCACCAGCGAGGAAGGGCCCGCTGAGGTCAGCCGCGAGAACGGTCAACGACGCATCACGGTTGAAATCAACGTTCGCGGCCGCGATATCGGCTCGTTCGTCAACGAGGCGCGTCAGCGCGTTGACGAAGCGGTCCATCCGCCGCCAGGTTATCTGTTCGACTGGAGCGGGATGTACGAGCATCTCGAAAGCGGGCGGCAACGGTTGATGATCGTCGTGCCAGCAACCTTCTTGATCATTTTCCTGCTGCTGTTTACGACCTTCAATTCGCTGAAACAAGCAGCCCTGGTGTTCACCGGAATCCCGTTCGCAATTTCCGGGGGAATCCTCGCATTGTTTCTCCGCGACATGCCGTTTTCGATGAGCGCGGGTGTCGGCTTTATCGCGTTGTTCGGCGTGGCCGTCCTCAATGGCGTGGTCATGGTGACCTTCATCAACCAACTACGTGATGAAGGCCGCAATGTCGGTGATGCCGTGCGCGAAGGAGCGTTGACGCGGCTGCGTCCGGTACTGATGACCGCACTGGTCGCCGGTCTGGGTTTCTTACCGATGGCGCTCTCACATGGCACCGGTGCGGAAGTACAGCGCCCGCTGGCAACGGTGGTGATTGGCGGACTCGTGACGTCAACGATCCTGACACTCTTGCTGTTGCCGATGCTATACGGCTGGTTCGAGCAACAGTCGCCCAGTACTGATGCCGTTGGGGCGCCCGCGAGATAGCCGATGAGCACGTTCTTGTCAGTGTTACTTGATCTCCGGCGGGCGGAGCGTGGTGGGCACGAAGCCATCGCGACGAGACAGCGCAGGCGCCTTGCCGAGATCGTCGCGTTCGCTCGCACGCGATCGCCGTACTATCGGCGGCTATATGAGGGATTGCCTGACACCGTGGGCGATCCCTCTCTGTTGCCGGTGACTGACAAAGCTACGTTGATGGCCAGCTTTGACGAGTGGGCAACCGACGCCGACATCACCATCGACAAGGCGCGGTCGTTCGCGGCCGACAGCTCGCTGATCGGCGAGCGCTTCCTTGGCCGCTACACGCTCGCAACCACGTCAGGCACCACAGGCACTCCGGGCATCTTCGTCAGTGACGATGACGCGATGCGAACAACCACAGCCATCATGATGCGCATGCTGCGTTCCTGGTTGGGCGTTGGGGACATGACTGCGATCGCAATGGCAGGCGGCCGTCTGTCGATGGTGGCCGACGTCGGCCATCATTCGGCGACGTCAGTCGCGGCCGCCCGATTCACCCGCTCCCCCGCGCGACGTGAGCGAGTGCAAATCCTGTCGGTCCGGTCGCCGCTATCGGAGCTCGTCGAACAACTGAACGCGTTCGAGCCCGCGGTGGTGGCTCCGTACGCCAGCATGGCAAGGCTGCTCGCGTCCGAGCAAGAAGCGGGACGGCTTCACATCCGGCCCGTGTTGATGGCGCTGGCGGCCGAAGGACTACCCCTGCCCGAGTACGAGCGCATTGCGAAGGCGTTCGACACCACGGTCGGTAATAGCTACGCGGCCACAGAATGTCCGTTTCTCAGTTTCAGTTGTTCGTCGAACTGGCTGCACGTCAACGCCGATTGGGTCGTGATCGAACCCGTCGACCGCAATTATCGTCCGGTCGCTGCGGGGACCGAGTCCTACACGGTCCTCATCACGAACCTGGCGAACCGGCTGCAGCCCATCATCCGTTACGACCTGGGCGACAGCATATTGATGCGTCCAGATCCTTGTGAGTGCGGGAGCACTCTCCCTGCGATTCGCGTGCGCGGCCGATCCGCCGATGTACTCATGTTCACAACCGACGGAGGCGGGCGCGTCGCCGTTCCTCCACTGGCGTTCGAGATCGATCACCTGCCGGGCATCGAGCTGTTTCAGATTGTCCAGACGACACCGCGGAGCATCGACGTTCGTCTCTCAGTCAAAGGGGGCGCCGATGTTGGCGACACCTGGTCCACGGTCGACTCCGAACTGAAGGGCATTCTGGCGAAACACGGTCTTGGCGGGGTTTCCGTGAACCACGCCTCAGAGCCTCCTCAGCAGTCGCCTGGTGGAAAATTTCGGACTGTGATTCCGCTCAGGGCGGATTCTGGTTCACAGGGCCACCTGGCATGAGTCGCGACCAAGGCCCGCTTCAGCGGCGCCGATTGCTCCAGGTATTGCTGCTGAACGTTGCCTTGACCGTGACCCTGGCAATCGGTGGTTATTTCGCCGATTCGAGTGCGCTCGTCGCGAACGCGGTCGACAATGCCTCCGACGCCGCGGTCTATGGGCTGAGCTACATCGCCGTGACTCGATCCGGGCGTTGGAAAACCGCTGCGGCGATGACCTCGGGCGTCCTGCTGCTGATCCTCGCACTGGGCGTGATCGTCGAGGTCATTCGTCGGTTCACGTCCGGTGCCGAGCCCCTCGGCACCGCGATGATCGCCATGGCCCTCGTGGCGTTGGTCATCAATGCGTGGTGCCTGCGCCTGCTGGCCGATGTCCGAACCGAAAGCGTGAACCTCCGGGCGGCATGGACTTTCAGCGTAAATGATTTCCTGTCCAACTTCGGAATCATCCTCGCCGGTACGCTCGTGTGGTGGCTCGGTCAAACATGGCCGGATCTCATCGTTGGGGCCGCTGTTGCAATCATGGCCGGCTACGGCGGGGTCGAGATTTTGCGGGATGCCCGAAACTCTCGCGGTCAGCTTTCAGAGAACGTGTGAATGACTATGGCATCGACATTGACTGAACGAGCAGCATTTCGCATTCACGGGATGGATTGCGCCGATGAGGTCGCTATCTTGCGGCGGGAATTAGAACCGCTCGTCAAAGTTCCAGAGCGCCTGTCCTTCGACATCCTTCGCGGGAAGCTGCTCGTCGAGCCAGGCGACCCTGCCATCAGTCACGCTCAGATAGTGGAGGCTGTTAACCGTACGGGCATGCGCGCAGAGCTGTGGCGCGATGAGAAACCGGCTCTCGCTGACACGAGCTTCTGGGGACGCCGCAAACGCACGATTCTGACCGCAATGTCCGGGATTCTGGCAATTGCGGCATTCGCAAACCATGCCGCTCAAGTGGGATTTCTTGATGCTTTGGGGTCCGAAGGGACGGGCATCTCCGAGTCAGCGGTGCCGGTCGCATCGGTCGTGATGTATGCGGCCGGGATGCTGGCTGGTGGATGGTACATCTTGCCTAGGGCGCTCGCAGCGCTCATTCGTCTGCGGCCAGACATGAATTTACTGATGGCGATCGCCGTAATCGGTGCCGCCGCGATCGGCGAATGGTTTGAAGCCGGCGTCGTCACATTTCTGTTCGCGGTTTCACTGGCCCTTGAATCTTGGAGTGTCAGCCGCGCCCGTCGTGCGGTCGAGGCGCTGATGGCCATTGCTCCGCCAACAGCGCGCGTGCTGGGACCGGATGGAGCCACGACAGAAGTCAATGCGAGCGACGTGGCAATTGGAACGTTGATTCTGGTGAAACCCGGCGACCGCATACCACTCGACGGTACGGTGCGCCGCGGAACAAGTGATGTCAATCAGGCGCCGATTACCGGGGAAAGTCTCCCGGTAGAGAAGGCCCCGCCCGCTGATGTGTTTGCCGGAACGGTGAACGGTGACGGCGCGCTCGAAGTGGAAGTGACCAAAGTCGCAGGCGAAACGACCTTGGCGCAGATCATCCGCATGGTGGAAGAAGCACAAAGCCGCCGTGCGCCTTCCGAACAATGGGTCGATCGTTTCGCCCGCATCTATACGCCAGCGATTCTTCTTGCGGCTGTTGCGATCGCGATCGCCGGACCAGTGATTACCGGTAGTGACACCTGGCCATGGATCTACCGCGGACTCGTGCTGTTGGTGATCGGTTGCCCTTGCGCCCTGGTCATCTCAACTCCTGTGAGCATCGTGGCAAGCCTCGCGGCAGCCGCCAAGGCTGGTGTTCTCGTCAAGGGCGGTACTTTCATAGAGGTTCCGGCGAAGCTGCGAGCGTTGGCCCTCGATAAAACGGGCACGTTGACCGAAGGTGCTCCGAAAGTCGTCGACGTCGAGCCGCTCGCCCAACACACTGCAGAAGAATTGTTGCGGGCGATGGGCTCGATCGAAGCCCATAGCGATCACCCACTCGCACGAGCCATCGTCGCCGAAGTCCGACAGCGCGGCATTGCGTTTCCGAGCGCCGATGAGGTTCAGGCCGTTCAGGGCCGCGGCGTCACAGCGAACGTCGAGGGGAAGCGGTATTGGCTGGGGTCGCACCGCTACCTCGAAGAGCTTGGTCAACAAACTCCTGAACTTCAGGAACGTCTGACCGAAATGACGTCGGCGGGTCGAACCGTCGTGGTGATGGGCACCGACGATCACGTGTGCGGCTTCATTACGCTGGCCGATGCGGTGCGTCCGGAGTCGGTAAGTGCCGTAAAGGCACTTCGAGAGGCGGGCGTTGAACATATTGTCATGCTGACTGGCGACAACAAGCCGACTGCAGAACGCATCGCACGCGAAGTGGGCATCGACGAGGTTCGAGCCGAGCTGTTACCGGCGGACAAAGTCGCCGCGGTTGAGGAATTGGTCCGCCGTTACGAATACGTGGCGATGATTGGTGATGGCGTGAACGATGCACCGGCGATGGGTCGCGCCACGGTGGGAGTCGCGATGGGCGCCGCTGGCAGTGACGCAGCGATCGAAGCGGCGGATGTTGCCTTGATGGCCGACGATCTCGCGCGACTGCCTTGGCTCATCTCACATTCGCGACGAACGCTCGCGATTGTGCGACAGAACGTCGTCCTGTCGCTTGGCGTGAAAGTCGTATTCGTCGTGCTGACATTCGCCGGTTATGCGAGCCTCTGGGCGGCAATCGCCGCTGATATGGGTGTATCGCTTGCGGTCATTGCGAATGCCCTGAGACTGTTGCGGTCGAAATAATCCTGAACACGTGGGGTGCTCATGGCGACCACGGCCGGCGCCCTTCCACCTCGACTAGTGTTGCAGGAAGACGCCAATGAATTGCAAGGTCAACCCGCTCGCCAGCCACACGTTGCCAGCCTTCGATGGCTTGTTCACGAGCATCCAACCGCCAACGGCACTACAAAGGCAGCCGACAATCACGACGCGATGTCCCCAGATCCTCATGGCGAGGAGTCTGGCAGGACGCGCATGAATGCGGCCTGAACAGGTCGTTCATCGAAGGTTCACGGCTCAGGAATCGATCTAGCGATTTGCCGGCTCCTGAATGTCTCCGTCTTCAGCCGATCGCGGATCTCGCACGAGCAACACGCTACCGACGATGACAAGGCACAGCGCGATCAACTGCGCCAGCGTCAGCGGTCCTGCTACGCGCAGGTTGACCCGCAGAAACTCGATGACAAAGCGAACGGAGCCTGCGAGGACGGTAGCCAGCGGGTTAACAATTTCAAGTCGTCCGACAACCGGCGCCGAATCGACTCTACAGTCTTCCGCAAAGTCTTATCCTTAACTGGGGTCTTCCGAATGATGGCCAATTCGTCATCGTGATGGCTCACGAGCACGCGCAAGACATGTTCGTCCAAGTGCTCGGTGTTCGTCGAGCGGAGTTGCTCGGCGATAACCGCATGGCTAGCCTTGATATCCGCTTGGTGCGTAAGGCCGACCGCTCCTGATTGCGCCGTCTGGCTTGCGATCCACGAGAGGATCGCCGCACGATCGCTCTCTTCACTGCGCCGCATCGCGTCTGCAATCAGGGCGACGTCCTTGTTGACGTTCATCGATGCAATCGCTTGGGTCAACTCGATGCCAGTCTCGCAATGCGCAAGGAGAATCTGCGCGAAATCACGATCGGCCATCAAATGAAGCGTGACTTGACCATGAAGGTGTGGCCGCTTTGCACATCCAGACAGAACGGCCAGACCACACGCCAGAATCAGGAGCAGCCTGCGGCCAAGGAACATGGCTAAATTATGTCGCCAGACCACTGCCGAACGGCAGAGCTTCATATCCGCCGTCGCGGTTGGAGCGGTGCTCATTCAGCGCGGGGCGCCAAGCAAGGGTTCAAGTGAGCCCTCGGTTTGTTGGCTCCCGTGCGCAGATCGCCCCCCAACGTAGGGTGGATGCACGCTTCGGCAAGCTCATCGGTCTGAAGAAGGTACGCCTTATGCAGTTCCTCACTTGGAGGAACTGCTATGTTTTCACGGACTTTGGTGTTGACGTTTTCTGCCGCGGGGGTCATCGTCGCGGTTCTGGCCTCATCGCCCGTCTTCGCCACCGTTGACGCTCAGGGTCGCGGCCGGAATCAGATTCGGTTCCAGGGCATGGATCGCAACAACGACGGCATCATCACGCGCGACGAATGGAATGGATCAGATCAATCCTTCGATGTACAGGACTGGAACGGCGACGGCCAGTTGTCGGGGCCCGAAGTGCGACCTGGCGCGCGCCGAACCGTGACGGTGGAACCTGACCACGCGCCAGGACGCTACGAACGCTACCTCAACTGGACGCGTCCCGGCTTCACCGCGCTCGACCACAACCGAGATAATCGGATCTCGGCCAATGAATGGCATTTCGATGCCGAGACGTTCCGACGTGTGGACGCCAATCGCGACGGCGGCATCAACCTGACCGAGTTCCTCGGCGAAGGCGTGGATGATGTGCGCGAAGATAGCTTCGACAATCTCGATGCTAACAACAACGGCCGGGTCGAGCGTGCCGAGTGGTACGGCGGCGCAGCCGAATTCCGCCGACTCGATGCGAACGGCGATGGCATCCTCAGCCGATTCGAAGTAGTGGGCTCTCAGGAAAGCTTCGATACCTACAATGAGTTCAGCGGCCTCGACCATGATCGCAACGGCAGCCTCGAGCGCGCTGAGTGGCACTGGTCGAACGTCGGCTTCAATCAACGCGATACCAATAGTGATGGCCGGATCTCGCAGGCCGAATTCAACGCGGCGGGCGGCTCTCCTGAGCCCGGAACGCACGGGGCGCAGACTGGTACACAGGCGGTGCGTGTCAATTCGCAACAGCGCTGGACCGACACCGGGGTCACCGTGCGACTGGGAGACGTGATTACATTTAACGCCCAGGGGCAAATCCAGATGAGCGACAACGCGTCCGACGTCGCCTCGCCGGCGGGGGCCAACTCCGGTCGCAAAGCGCCGGACGCGCCGATTCTGAATCAGGTGGCGGGCGCCCTCATCGCTCGCATCGGCGAGTATTCGTCCCCGCTCTTCATCGGCAACCGGACGACCATCACAGCGCCGGTGTCAGGCCGTCTTTACCTCGGCGTCAACGACGACCACCTCGGTGACAACCGCGGTGAATTTACGGTGACTGTGGGAACGCAGACCAGACGTTAGGCCAAGGCAGAGAACCCTCGCAGGTTGCGGCGCCACAGGTTCGTTGCGGGCCTGCGGCCCTTTTCTCGATGTCAGCAGTCGGCTTCACCTCCGTTGACGGCGGCACTGTGAATGGCCGTCTCGTCTGACACGGGCGCATCAATCTGCGTGATTCTAAATGGCCTGCCCCAGCGGAATCGACCGCGAGCATGACAGCATCCTTCATATGGTGAGCACAGCCGGGCGCAACAAGCGTCAACTAACCGCGGTATTCGCCTTGACCTCTACGTATCTCATCGTCGAAGTCATTGGTGGCATTCTGACAGGGAGCCTCGCGCTGCTTGCCGATGCAGCGCACATGTTGACCGACGTGGGCGGCGTGGGGCTAGCACTGTTTGCGATTCGATTCGCTGAGCGACCCGCCACCCCGGAGCGCACATACGGGTTCTATCGCGTCGAGATCCTTTCAGCGATCGCAAACGCCGTCGTCTTGCTCGGCATTTCAGCCTACATCCTGGACGAAGCGTATCAACGCTTCCGTAACCCCCCGGAAGTTGAAAGTCTCGGCATGCTCGGCGTCGCCGCGATCGGACTAATCGTCAATCTTGTGAGCATGCGGCTGCTCAAAAAGGGCTCGACGGAGAGTCTCAATCTGAAGGGCGCCTATTTCGAGGTCCTGTCCGACATGCTGTCGTCGCTCGGCGTGATCATTGCGGGTCTAATCATGTGGACGACCCAGTGGTACTACGCGGATCCGATTTTCTCCGCCGGCATCGGTTTATTCATCTTGCCCCGGACATGGTCGCTGTTGCGTGAAGCGGTCGGAGTCCTCCTTGAAGGGACCCCGTCGGATGTGAATGTCACGAGCGTTCGCGAGGCGATCGCTTCGATCCCCGGTGTCACAGCGGTTCATGATCTCCATATCTGGAGCCTGACGTCCGGCATGAATGCGCTCAGTGCTCATGTGGTGCTTGGACCTGGCGCGGCCTATGACCAAGTGTTGCGCGCGGTGCAGGCGCGCGTCACCAACGGGCTCAACATCCACCACGCCACCATCCAAGTCGAACCGTCGGGACACGTAGAGAGCGAAGCGCATCTTTGAAGGCGTAGGTTGTCACGCGGAGGCCTCGGAGCCACCAAGGCGGCAACTCGCTGAGGCCGCAGAGCTGATCCGTCGCCGCCGTATTGGCGAGCTGTTTGCATGCTGCACGGACGTGGATGCAACCCTACGTCTTGGCGGCGTTCTATGCGGAGCAATTCTGGCCATCACCGTGTCAGCGTGCACTCAAGCGCCGGTGAAGGAGCCAGCCACCCCACTCGATGACTTCAATGAACGCGTCAAGCAATACATCGCTCTGCACCGCAAGTTAGCCACCGAGACCGGCGAAATCGACGAGACCAAGAAACCGGAAGAGATCACGCTACGAGAACAGGCGCTAGGCAAACTGGTCCGCGAGAATCGGGCGGGCGCGCAACATGGCGATATTTTCACGCCCGCTGTCGAGACGTTGTTCAAGGGTCTCATCCGGCAGGAGTTCTCCAGCCGCACTGGGGCGATGCGCCAGGATCGCAAGGAAGATCAGGACGAACTGGCTGACTTCACTCCGGCGATCAATCAAATCTATCCGCCCGACAAGCCGCTTGTGACGTTTCCCGCAGGTTTGTTGCGCACGTTACCGAAGCTTCCAGTTGAGTTGGAGTACCGCCTGGTGCAGCGCAACCTGATTCTGCGCGATATCGAGGCGAATCTTATCGTCGACTTCATCCCCGCTGCGACACCGTAGGAGAGACAAACGTGTTCACACGCGTCCGACTACTGACTGCTGCCTTGGTAGGCAGCCTCTGTATCGCACTCGCAGCGCAGGAAGTGGTCCTGCCGCGCGCGCAGGGTTCCGTGAAGATGCTGGTGATCGGCGACAGCGGGACCGGTGATCGAAGCCAGGTCGAGATCGCGTTGCAAATGGCCAACTTCCGGTCGAAGTTTCCATATGACTTTGCGATCATGCTTGGCGACAACCTGTATGGCCACGAGCGACCACAAGACTATGCGCGCAAGTTCGAATTGCCTTACAAGCCGCTCCTCGACGCCAAGGTCGAGTTCCACGCCGCCCTGGGGAATCACGACGATCCGAATCAGCGGTTCTATAAACCGTTCAATCTCGGGGGAAATCGGCACCGGACCTTCCGCAAAGGCAACGCCCGCTTCTTTGTGCTCGACAGCAACTACATGGACCCCGACCAGGTCCAGTGGCTAGAGAAGGAATTGCAGGCTTCGGGGTCGGACTGGAAAATCGCCTATTTCCATCATCCGATCTATACCGCCGCCACGCGCGGACCGAATATCGAGTTGCGTTCTGTCCTGGAGCCAATCTTCATCAAGTATGGGGTGGACGTCGTCTTTACGGGTCACGAGCATCTCTACGAGCGCGTCAAACCTCAGAACGGCGTTCAATACTTTGTCGCGGGCGGGTCGGCGAAGGTGCGTCGCGGCGATCTCCGCAAGAATGCGCAAACGGCGTTTGGGTTCGATGGCGACCGCACCTTCATGCTTGTCGAGATTGCGGGCGACGACATGCATTTCCAGGCGGTCTCCAGACCCGGGACGACCATCGACCGCGGAGTGATCCGGCGCAGGCTGCAGGATAGCAAGCCCACCAAGTAACTCGCGCACGATGTTGGCGGGCACTACCGGTCGCTTTGGGTGTCGACCGGGGCGGTGTGTGTCGGGGTGCCGACCCTTTCGTACTTCGTCTCTATGGTCCGTCGAATATCCGCTATCGACATTCGTAGCGACGTCATCAACATCACTTCGCGGACAATGTGGATGCACATCTCGCAGTCGAAGGAGTGGTTCGTCCAGAGCGGCATTCCATCAGCGCGTGAGCCGGCCAGATAACACTGCAAGACACTGTCGTGGCCGTCGCGCACGCAGCCGCAGTAGCAGGGAATGCGTTGCAACACCTCTTCGTGGGTCGCTGCAAACGCATACGGTCCGCTGAGGTCTCTGGGCAGTCGGCGATCACGGCGCGCCGGAACAGGCAGTGGAGGCCAGTCGGGCGACCAGGCAGGCCAGGCTGGACGACCGGCGTCAGCCTCCAACTGGGCGCGCCATCGTGTGATCTCGTCGTGACGGCTCACGTTCCGGATGACCGCCGCGATTAAGAGTGCCGCTATGATCGCCAGGACGACCAAAGCTACCTTCGGAAAGGAGCTCCGTTTCGCTTTCGGCGAGAATGTTCGAATCCTCACGACAGAGATCTCCCGAGGTTGCTACGAGCGCCAGCCCGCCAACGTCGCTAGCAGAATTGCGAGGCCAATCACGATACTCACTATGCCAATCCAATCGATCTCTCGATGACGCCGGTTTGGCGCATTACCGGAGACCATGGGGCATCCAAAATTCCATCGTGAGAATCGAAAGCACGGCAAGCGCGATGAGCACCATAAGCACGGTGACGAGGTCAGGACGAAACTTCGAATCGCGTTTCATGACTCCAAGATGAGTTCGGCCGATGTTTACGGTATTACCGGCTGCAGCAAGCGCGAGCGGCCGATCACTTCGCGGCCTTCACTAGCGTCCACCAGTTGCACAGCTGAGCGCGTAGCCTTCAGGCCCATTCGAGCGGACAGCTTGACGTAATACGACTCACCGGCGGTCGCATCGACGCGCACGGTGCTCACGTTTTCGTCGGTGGCCGACGCGACGACATGCGGGCCGGGGGTGACCTCCGCCATGAGGAACGAGTTCTGTGCCGCGCTGCCGAGCATGACGCCGTCGAGGGCCACCGGCAGCAACACCCGGCCGCCGCCGTCCGGCCGGAACACATAGAGCCGCGCTTTGCCTAGCGCCGGCTCGATAGGCCGAAGCGCACGGGCACGGAGCTCGAGAGGGGCCAGTGCCACCTGAGGCGCGCAGGCCACTTGCCCGATAGCTAACATCGACATTGCAACGAGTACTGGACGCACCATGATCTGCCTCCTTCATGCCCAAACACATCTAGTTCGTTTGTTCGCTCAAGCGGCAGGCGTACCTCGATAGGCAAGGAGCCTCAACGCGTTGGCGATCACCAACAGCGTGCTGCCTTCATGCACGACGACTGCCGGGCCCATGCCGACAAGACCTGTGGTTGTCGCGATCACTAACAGCGCAATCACGGACAGCGATGCGACAAGGTTTTGCTTGATGATTCTGCGCGCCTGTCTCGCCAATCCGATGGCGAATGGTAACTGCCCCAAGTCATCACCCATGAGCGCAACGTCCGCGGCCTCCAGCGCTGCTGCCGTGCCTGCGGCACCCATTGCGATTCCCACGGTCGCATTTGCCAACGCCGGCGCGTCGTTGACCCCGTCACCGACCATCCCGACGTTGCCATGCTTGCTCACGAGATCGCGAATGGCGATGACCTTGTCTTCGGGCAGCAGGTTGCCGCGCACGCTATCGACGCCCACTTCCTTGCCAATCGCTTCCGCGACGAAGCTGTTGTCGCCGGACAACATGACCAGGGGGGATACGCCCAACGCGCGCAAACGATCCAATACCTGCCTGACGTCTGCGCGTGGCCGATCAGCGATGCCATAGACGCCGATGAACCTTCCGTCGTAGCGCACGACCACAGTGCTCCGGCCCGCCATCTGTAGCTCCTTGACCGTGTCGCGAACGGGCGCAGGAATGTCCACGCCCAGCTCTTCCCACAGCCGAAGTCCGCCAATTTCAACCGGCCGGCCGTCCACCGTCGAGCGAACGCCGCGAGCGGTCAGGCTCTCGAGGTCACCCGTTTCGGGGAGCACGGTGTTCAGCGAGGCGGCATGACGCACGATCGCTTCCGCGAGCGGATGCTGTGACTTTCGCTCCACCGCGGCCGCGATGCGGACGACCTCTTCTTGCGTCGTGTCCAGATTTCTGACGTCGGTGACCTCAGGGCGGCCAATCGTCAGGGTGCCGGTCTTGTCCAGCGCTAACGCGCGCGTGCCACCGAGGTTCTCAAAATGCGCCCCTCCCTTGATCAGAACACCGCGCCGAGCTGCCTGGGCAATGCCGGCGAGAATTGCGGCCGGCGTGCCGATGGCGAGCGCGCACGGTGTCGCCGCAACAAGCAACGCCATCCCGCGATAGAAGCTGACCGACCACGGCCACATTCCAAGCATCGCTGGCACAACGATGAGGAGCACGTCCGCGACTAACACGATCGGCACAAAAATTCGTTCAAAGCGTTCGGCGAATTGCTGCGTGGGCGCCTTCTGCGTTTGCGCTTCCGCCACGAGCGTGATGATTCGATCGAGCGTGCGATCCCCGACGGCCTTCGTCGTCGAGATCTCCAGGGCGCCGTCGCCGTTAACCGTCCCGGCAAACACTTCGGCGCCAACGGTCTTCTCAACCGGCACCGACTCACCGGTAATCGGCGCCTGATCAACTGCAGACTGGCCCGCGCTGACAGTGCCGTCGACTGGAATCCGTTCTGCCGGCCGGACGATGACGATCATGCCGGCGGTGACTTGCTCGACCGGAACCTCGGCTTCGCCGCCGTCGCGCTTGACGCGGGCGCGCCGGGGCGCCAGTTCACCAAGCGCCCGGATCGCGCCACGCGCGCGGTCCAGCGCGTAATGCTCCATCGCGTGCGCGATGGCGAACAGAAAGAGCAGGAATGCACCTTCGGCCCACTCTCCGAGCGCAGCGGCACCGACCGCTGCGACGATCATCAGTAGCTCGATATCAAATCGAAATCCGCTCTTACCCGTGCTGATGACGGCGTGCTTGACCAGGTCGTAGCCCCCGAATACGTAGGCGCCGGCAAACAGCGCCACAGCCAAGGCTCGGGGGAATGCGAGCCATCGTTCACCAGCAAAGCCGGCAAATAACAGAAGACCGGCGGCCAGGCTCCAGACCAATTCCTTATTTCGTGAGTACCACGATGATGCCTCGGCAGGAGCCGATTCTGCTGTCGTCGCCTCAGGGCGTACTTCCGCTAGTCCGATACTGTTGATCGCCTTCGCGATGGCCTGCTGCGATGTTGCTTCGCGGTCGAATTCGACGCGGACTTGCTGCGCCGGAAGATTCACGGAAACGTCGAGCACCCCTTTCGTCGAACGAAGGGACCGCTCCACACGCCCTGCGATGTCTTCCGCGCCAAAGAGTCGAAGCGGCATCGTCACGTGCCCATACTGTTTCGTGATGCGTGCGCCAGCAGCCGTGGCGCGGTTGCGCACGCGATCGATCGACAGGACGCCAGGGTCATAATGCAGACACAACACCGGCTCCCGGTTATTCGGGGCCCAGGTAACATGCACACCGCTGATACCAGGCTCGCGTTTCAGCAAGTCCTGAAGTCGCCGGACGCACGCGTCCGCGGCGTCCGGCGCTTCCGGCAGCAGGATGTCCAGATCCAAGCGGAGTTTGCTTGCCATACCCTACAGTGCGTCGAGGCCTTGTGAGCCAGTTCGAACGTTGACAGCGTTCTCTACCGGAATCACGAAGATCTTCCCGTCCCCGGGACGACCGGTGTGGGCGGCCCGCTCGATCGCAGCGGTTACCTGACCGACCATCGCTGAGGGCACGACCAGTTCGAGCTTCGCCATGACGGTCTCGCCGTATCCAGCAGAGTCGGCAGTTGCGTCAATACGACGGCCAAACCCCTGGACGACGGACATGGTAGCCCCCGGCAGCCCCGGGATCGTATGCAAGGCTTTGAAGATGTCCGGGATCCGTTCATGACGGACGATTGCCTTGATTTCTCGCATCACAGCTCCACCTCAACAGACTCTCGTTGAAAACGGCGATACAAGGATGGCAACACAAACAGCGTCAACGCGGTTGACGTCACGAGGCCCCCGATCACGACCGTCGCGAGCGGTTGCTGGACTTCAGCGCCGGCCCCACTCGAAATCGCCATCGGGATGAACCCGAGTCCAGCGACCAGCGCGGTCATTAGAATCGGCCGCAGACGCAACTCGGCGCCTTGCCGCACCGCGTCCTCGACCGACATGCCATGTTTTCGTAACTCAATGAAGTACGAGACCATCACGACACCGTTAAGCACCGCCACGCCGAACAACGCGATAAAGCCAACCGCCGCCGAGATGCTGAATGGCATGCCTCGAAGGAACAGCGCAACAATTCCTCCCGTGGCAGCGATCGGGATATTCACGTAAATCAATAAGGCCGGGATGGCGGCGTTGAAGGTCGTGTACAGCAACACGAAAATCAGGAACAGCGCCACCGGGACCACCAGAACCAGCCGCGATGATGCGCGCTGCAGATTCTCGAACTGGCCGCCATACTCAATGTAGTACCCGGTCGGAAGCTTGACGTCTGCGGCAATGGCCCGTTGCACGTCTGCGACGAAGCCGCCCAGGTCGCGGCCGCGGACATTCGCTTCGATGTTGATCTTGCGGTGAATGTTTTCGCGGCTGATTTGCGCGGGCCCCTCTTCCACGATGATGTCAGCGAGTTGCGTGATGGGGATCATCCGGCCCTGCGGGTCGGCGACCTGCATGCGCTTGATCTGGTCGACATCGGCACGACTGGTGGGCTTGAACCGAACCTGCAAGGTAAATCGGCGCTGGCCCTCGAGCACTTCGCCCACTTCGCGGCCCCCGAGGGTCCGTACCACGTCGAGCACGTCGGAGGCGTTGATGCCGTAACGAGCGATTTCGTCACGACGCACCTTGATCCGTAGGAACGGCAGTCCGCCAGTCTGCTCGAGCTTGACGTCGGCGGCACCCTGGACTTTCGACACGGCCCGCGTGATCTCAGCACCGGTGGTACGTAAGGCAGCGAGATCGTCACCATACAGCGTGATGGCCACGTCCGAGCGGACTCCGGCGATCAACTCCTGTACGCGGAGTTCGATCGGTTGCGAAAAACTCAGCACGTTGCCGGGGACTTGCTCCTCGAGCTTCTTCTCGAACGCCTCGATGAGTCCTTCACGACTGTCTGCCGTGGTCCACTCCGCATGCTCCTTGAGCAGCACGTAGATGTCGCTGGTCTCCACGCCCATGGGATCGGTTGGAATCTCAGCTTGGCCGGTGCGCGAAATGACCGACGTGACCTCCGGGAACTGCTTAAGGACCTTTTCGATCTCGGTGGTGCTCTTGATCGATTCCGTTAACGACACGCTGGGCAACCGCGCCGCCTGAATCGCCATCGTTCCCTCGTCGAGCCTGGGGATGAATTCCGACCCCATGAACGGGACGAGAATCAGCGAGGCGGCAAAGACCGCGCCAGCAGCCGCGCCGACCAATCCCGGTCGCGCAATCGCCCTATTGAGCAGCGGGCGATATCTGTCCTTGGCCCAGTGCACAATGCGCGGTTCGTGCTCCTGGATCTTGCCGCGGAACAGGAGCGACGCCAGGACCGGCATCAAGGTCAGTGCCAGGATCAACGAACCGACCAAGGCGAATACCACCGTGAGCGCCATCGGCCGGAACATCTTGCCTTCGACGCCCTCGAGCGTCAGCAATGGGAGGTAGACGATGATGATGATGATCACGGCGAAGAAGACCGGCCGCGCGACTTCGCGACCGGCTTCCCGAATGGTATTTTCACGTGCCGCAGCGTTCTGATCGCGCGCTTCGCCGAGGCGTCGCACGATGTTTTCGATCATCACCACCGACCCGTCGACGATGAGCCCAAAGTCGATTGCACCGAGGCTCATCAAGTTGCCGGACAGGCCCGCTTGCACCATGCCCGTAAAGGCAAACAGCATCGACAACGGAATCGCTGACGCGACGATCAGACCGCCACGGACGTTGCCGAGCAGCAGCAACAACACGGCGATAACCAGCACGCCGCCCTCGATCAGATTTTTCGTGACGGTACCAATCGTCTTTTGCACCAGGGCGGTGCGGTCGTAGTAGGCGTCGACCTCGACGCCGGCTGGCAGGCTGGTCTTGATTTCCTCGAGTTGCGCCTTTACGCGCTCGGCAACGACGCGTGAATTCTCCCCCATCAGCATCATTACCACGCCGGTCACGATCTCGCCGCGGCCGTCACGCGTCACCGCGCCTTGCCGGACCTGCGGTGCCAGCACTGTCTGGCCGAGGTTCTTGACGTAAACCGGCGTGCCCTCGGCCGTGGTCGCCACGACGATGTTATCGATGTCGCCCAGCGACTCGACCAGGCCTTCACCACGAATCACGTACTGTTCCTGCGCGCGCTCGATGAAAGCGCCGCCGGTATTGGCGTTGTTTTTCTCAAGCGCCGTAAAGATTTTGTCGAGCGACACGTTGAAGGCGACGAGCTTGTCCGGGTCTAGTTGGACCTCGTAGGTTTTCAGCTCGCCGCCATAGGTGTTGATTTCGACGACGCCAGGGACAGATCGGAGCTTGAAGGCAATATCCCACTCGAGGATGCTGCGCAGTTCCATCGGCGAGTACTTCTCGCCTTTGACTTCAAACTGAAAGATTTCGCCAAGGCCGGTGCTGATCGGTCCCATGGTCGGTGTGCCGAAACCCTCGGGGATGGCTTCGCGTGCGTCGGGGAGGCGTTCGAGGACCAGGCGGCGGGCAAAGTAGACGTCGACATCTTCATTGAAGAAGATGGTGACGGAGGACAGCCCGAAGCGGGACACCGAGCGAATTTCGGAAATACCCGGCAGACCGCTCATGCTCGTTTCCACCGGAAACGTCACCGAGCGTTCCACTTCAAGCGGACCAAGACCGGGGGCCGATGTCAGGACCAGTACCTGGTTCGGCGTGACGTCCGGTACCGCATCGATCGGCAGCCGGAGCATGGAATTGATTCCGGCGCCGATGACGACGACGGTGAGGACAAGTACCAGGAACTTGAAGCGCAGCGACAGATCAATCAGACGATCCATGATTTAGTGCTCGTCTCCGATCAACTCGCGCAGCAACGCCGTCTTGAAGTAGAAGCTGCCGGCGGCGACGATCGTCTCGCCACCTTTGAGTCCCGCTTTGACTTCGATCATGTTGCCGGCCTGCAGCCCCAGCTGCACGTTCTGGCGCCTGAATCGTGTCTCCGACTCGCGCACGAACACCGCTGCCTGCCCGTCGATCTGCTGGATCGCGTCAATCGGCACAGCCAGCGCTTGTTGCTGATCTTTTGTAGGAATGGCGACTCGCGCGAACATATCGAGGCGCAGTAGCCCTTCCGGGTTCTGCACCACGCTGCGAACTTTTGCCGAGCGTGATTTGGGATCGATCACATCACTGACGTAGGTGAGCTGGCCCTTGAACGCCCTATCCGGATACGCGTCAACTCTGACCGTGACTTCTCCCGACGCCGGCACACGCGCGATATCCTTCTCGTAAACATCGGCGAGGATCCACACGGTATCGAGGTTCGCAATCGTCACTAGTGTTCTTTCGGGCTCGACGATCTCACCGACGGCCACGTCGTAGGTGGTGACCACGCCATCGAATGGCGCGCGAATCGTCGCCAGCGTCGCGGCGCGATGGTTGGTCTCCGGCGTATCGGGCCCGAGCTTCTCCAGATCCTTGTCGGTTAACCCGAAACGATGAATCTGTTCATCAATCCGATCAACGGTCGCCTTGGCTCGATCCACAGCCGACTGCGCGTTCTTGAATTCAGCGCGACGGAGATCAAGCGCCTGTTGTGAGATGGCCTGTTGCCCGATCAACGCCTCAGCGCGTTCGACCGCGCGCTGCTTGACGACAAGGTCGCTCTCTGCCTGCCGCTGGCCGGCACGCGCTTCGAAGTACTCGCCGAGTCGTTCGCCGAGCTCGACGTTGTCGTAGGTGAGCAGCGGCTGCCCTGCACGGACGCGGTCACCTAACCTCACGGACACCGCCGTTATCATTCCGCGGGCGAGCGGCCGGACCTCAGAAACACGAGAGCCTTCAGGTGCGACGGCACCCGTCACTTCCAGATGCACAGGCAGGGTTGTTGCGTTCACTTCGACGAACTTGACGCCTGCATTCTGTTGCGCGGCGGCCGGAATCTCGACCACACCGGGCGGCAGCTCTTCGTGACCGGCCTCCTCCTCGGATGCCGTCTCAGATGCGGCGCCGCCGGAGATGGCCCAGACGATTCCGCCGCTAACTAATGCGCCCACCAAGGCGGCGATGATCAGTGGCGTCGCTGCTGTTCGCCGGGTATTCGAGCTAGAACTGAAGTCTTCTGTCATGATCGGGTCCTGTTAAGGCTGCACGAAGGGACGGCCGATGGCCGCTGCGACTTCAAAGTCGCTGAGACGACGCTCGTAGAGCGCGCGGTTGTAGATTCGCAAGGTGTCGCGGAAGCCGCGTTGGGCATCCAGAAAATCGATCAGTCCAGCTTCGCCGACCTGGTAGGCGGCCATAATTGCGTCGCGGGCTTCGCGCGCCGCGACCAACGTTTCCTGCTCGATGTAGCGGACGCGCGCTTGATTCACCTCAATGGCATTGGCGGCCTGTTGTACGTCGAGGCGCACGCCAATCTCCGCTGCCGTAGCACGGTGTTCAGCGCGCCGCCGCTCCGCCTCGGCCCGTGCGATGCCTCCGGGATTGCGGTTGAATAACGGCAATGGCACAGTAACGCCGAAAACAATGCCGTCAGACGTTTGCGTACGCTTGTACCCACCCCCGGCCGTGATGTTCGGGGTTCGCAACGCGCGTTGCAACTGTGTTTCGGTGTCGGCGCGCTGTTGTTCGGTTCGCGCAGCAAGCAAGTCCGGCCGGTTGGCCATGGCTTGTTTTTCGATGGCGGAGCGATCGATTGCATCTACGGAACCAGCCATCGCGAATGCCGTCAGGACGACGGGGACTTCGGTGAGCGACCCGCTGACATCGAAGTCGCGGGTGAGATCTGCGTATCCCATTACCGCGAGCAGTGCCGCTTTTGCGTTTCGAAACGCCAGATCAGTCGCGAACTGATCATCAATGAAACGGAGCCGCTCGACTTGTAATCGCCGGAGTTCGCCCCCGGAGATCTCGCCTTGCCCAAGTCGAGCCTTGGTGATTCCGAGCATTCGGTCGATGTCTTCGAGCGCGGCTCGTGCGACCTCACGCTCGGCCTTCGCCAGGACGACCTGCAGGTAGGCGCGTTGCACCGCGAGGTCGATGCGGCGGCGTTGGTCCGCCTGAAGCCCGCGCGCAATATCGACGCCAGTCGAAGCGCTCGCAGTGCGCAACCGCCGTCGTCCGCCAAGCTCGATTTCCTGGTCGGCCCGAATCGTCAGCTCCTGCCCGTCCATAAACGACGGTTTGGGGCCGGCCTCGAAGAGCGGGTACCCCTCCGACGTCGTGCTGATGGCGGGATTGAGGCGGCGGTCCGCCTGAAGGCGATCGCCCTCCGCCATCTCCACGTCGTTACCAGCAGCGGCCAGCGTCGGGTTGCGGGACCGCGCCAGCTGCAAGGCGTCCTGGAGTGAAAGTACGGCCGGCAGGTCCTGTGCGTATGCACCAACTGCCACTGGAAACGTCAACGTAATGACCAACAAAGCGCGCGTACGTAGCATCTCGGCGTCCCAAATAGAGAAACAATGCCTCGTGCCGCCAAAATGCAGCGGTCGAGCACAAACGGAATTATTGAAGCGCGCTCGAAACTAGAGCGCGGATGTACGAAGGGTTCTAGCTAAGACGGGGGGGGTGGTAGAGGGGAAAGCTATTCCAGCGTGGATTCTGAACGCGCTCTGCAGGAGTAGAGGTGAGCGACTCAAACGCGACTCGAACCTGAACGATGGCCAAGAAATTCACATTCGGCGAGCAACAGAAGCAATCGTCCGCCAAGACCGGAGATTGATCGTCCGACGACGCATCCCCATCGACCGAGGAGTGGGCGGCGACGAACGGGAATTGGTCCAGCCCGCAGAGAGCTGGATTCAGGACATCCACAGCCGTCCAGGTCAGAAGGACCATCACCACAACCGGAGCGACACGCCGCACAATTGCGAACACTGGCTGTTAGGCTACCACAGTAACCCCGTCTTGTTCAGGATGCCGTCGAGCTTCCCGACGGTTGCTGCTGTGTCAGACAGTGCAACGCGCCCAGCCCCCACACCAGGTCCACCGCATGAATGCCGACAACCCGGCGATCGGGAAATAGCTCGGAGAGGAGGCCGAGGGCGAGGCGGTCGTTGAGGTCATTGAACGTCGGCACCAGCACTGTTTCGTTCGCGATATAGAAGTTCGCATAACTTGCCGGCAACTGCCGCTTCTTGAAAAACAGCGGTGAGGGCATTGGCAGCCTGACCACTTCGAAGCGTGTCTGCTCGAGACGCTCGCGATTTTCTTCGAGAGCCTCGTAATTGGAATCCCCGGGAGGCGCCTGGCATAACAGGATGGTGTCCGAGTTTACGAATCGGCAGAAGTCGTCCACATGACCATGGGTGTCGTCTCCTGTGATACCTCTTCCTAGCCAGATGACCTCCGCAGCACCAAGGTAGTCGTGTAACATTTGCTCGACCTGTTGTCGATTGAGCATGGGGTTACGAGCTTGAATGCGTTGATCCAACATGCATTCTTCAGTCGTCATGACGACCCCTTTGCCGTTGGCATCGAAGGCTCCCCCTTCGAGATTGAACGCGGTCGCAAACACCGGCAGCCCCAATCGATCGGCAACACGAAGAGGCACCTTAGCATCCCGCGCGAAATCGGGATACTTCGCCCAGGCGTTGAAACGGAAATGCGCAATCGCGAGAGAACCGGATCGATGCTTGAGAAACAGCGGCCCCGAATCACGCGTCCAGCTTCGATTGGTCGGAATCCGGAAGAAGCGTACACGGCCGATTGTCACACCGGCATCGAGGAAGACGCGGCGCGCTTGCCGTTCGGTGTCGGCGTTGGGGACTAATACATTAAGGAGTTCGCTGGCTGCGAGGTGCCTGGCGATCTCCCCATATACCCACCGCACGGCGCCAAGCTTGCCTGGCCAGTCGTTGCTGTTATGCGGCCAACCGATCCAGGTGCCGTCGTGACGTTCCCACTCGGCTGGAAAGGCGTACCCTCGTTGACGCGGAGTTGCCGGTCTCGTTGTCATCGTTTAAGAGCGCGAGCCGTCGCGATCGGGTTCGAAGGTTTTGTCGGCTTCGTACCCTGCTGCCTCCGGATCGTGACTGCCTTTCGGTTCTCCTTTGGGTGGCCCCTTCTTGGTGGGCTCGTCGGTGCTCACTCCCCGGTCGCGATGCCCGTGGGGTGGCTCCGGCTCTCGCTTGTGCGCATCTGGCAAGGCGTCCTCCGTTAACAATAAGTGCGTTTTATTGCGCCAATCGCGATAGTCGAACTGAAGAATGCGAATGTCGGATTTTCCATCCGACAGAGGTCTTGATGAGCACCAATGTCTCGTGGCCCTCAGAATCGACACCGCGATCGCGAACGTTCGCTTTCAACGTGTAATGGGAATTCGTGTAAGCCGATTGCCCGCCAGGCAGAATCGTCACTTTCACCTGCGTGTGTCGCAACTGCACGCTCGAATAGGAATCGAGCTCGGCCTTCAAGTGACGATCGCGATAATCGGCCCATCCGTTGTTAATGCCGCCGCCCTCGAAGATGGTGACAGATGGATCGTAATAGGTTGCGAGACGATTGAGATCTTTTGCAGAGAAGGCCTGATCGATCCCTCCCAACAAGGTTTCAACGGCGGCGATGTCGCTCGCAGTTTGAGCGGTCAACACTCCGTATCCGGTCGATGGCACTCCCAGGACCAGTCCAAACATGATCACGAACAGCGTCGCCAAGGTGATAGCGCGAATGATACGGCTCTCAATAATCACTGTTGCCGACCGGCGACCCGCCGAGTCGCAGGCATCATTGCCTATAATCACCTGCAAACGCGCCGCCAATGGGCAGGTTGGTTGAGGTTCGAGGTCATTTGCAAACATATGTTCCGAGCAGTGCTAATCGCGATTCTCGCACTTGTTCTGACTCCGGTGGTTACCTCAGCTCAGCAGACTCAGCCAACACCGCCAGCTGATGTGCACGAGCATGTGGCCGTGACCGCGCCCCTGCTCACACCCACTCGCGAAGCATCAGGCACTGCATGGTTGCCCGAGACAACACCTATGTACGGTCTGCACCGGCCGTGGCGCGGATGGGACGTGCGGCTAAACGGAGCCGCATTTGCGCAAGGCATCTACGAGCCTGGCGAGCGCCACCGCACCGGCGGCCCTGGCACACGGCAAGTGGCAGGCCTCACATGGGGCATGGCCATGGCGCGGCGCAGCGTCGGTGCCGGAAGGTTCGGCGTTCGCACGATGGTCAGTGCCGACCCGTTGACGGTCCAAGGTTGCGGCACCCTGAATTACTTGTCGGTCGGCGAAGTGTGTAAAGGAGACGGCACCCACGACCGGCAGCAGCCGCACGATCTGGTTATGGAGTTCGCTGTCGACTACGACCGGCCGTTGCAAGGCGCATGGCGTTGGCAGGTGTACGCGGGGCTGGCTGGCGAACCGGCCGTTGGCCCTCCTGGCTATCCGCACCGCGCATCGGCAATGGCCAATCCGATCCGGCCGATGACGCACCACTGGCTCGACGCGACGCACGTGACGTTCGGCGTGGTCACTATCGGCCTTCACAATCAACGGTGGAAAGTCGAGGCATCGGCGTTCAAAGGCCGAGTGCCGGATGAGAGCCGGCTCGACCTCGACCTCGGAGCGTTTGACTCGGCAGCCATGCGTGTGTCGTTCTTACCTACCGATCGGCTGGCGCTGCAGATCTCAGGCGCGCGGCTGCGCGACGTTGCCACCGATTTTCCGTTTCCCGGGCAGGATGCCGCGACGCGATTGACCGCGTCGGCGATGTACCATGTCCCGCTCGGAGCAGATGGCATCTGGGCGACGACGATCGCGTACGGGGCGAATCAGGCTCGCGAACGAGTGGCGATCGGTATTCTCGACGCCACCAGCCAGGCAGCTCTGCTCGAAAGTAGCGCCACGGTTGCCGGCCGCCACACTGTGTTTGGGAGGGCGGAACTCGGAGACATGCCCGCACATCATTTGCACGCGCATGAGTATTCGACGTCGCTGTTCGTGATAGGCAAGGTGCAAGCCGGCTATGTTCGACACCTGCCCAAGGCTAAGGGACTGGTTCTCGGCATCGGCGCGACGGCAGCAATAAGCGTCGTATCCACCCAGCTGGCACCGCGCTACTCAGGTCGCGCCGCGCCGACCTACAGTATCTTCGTCAGTCTCCAGCCGGCGAAGCATCAGATGTAAGAATGTTTTTAGGGGTGTTGCAGTTTGTAAGCAATGAACACGATCAGGCCGAGCAGCACCAAGGCAAACCCCACCCAGACCGCCACGGGCGTGTTTTCCCGTATTTTGATCCGTTGAAGACGCTTCCGAGAGCTCCGAGAGGTTCCTCTCATGTTCTGGCTACTGCACGACAACAGTACCTTTCAACATGTTCATGCCACAAGCAAACGCAAGCGTACCCTTTTGCTCAGGTGTGAATTCAATCTTCACGACTTGGTTCAATGGCAAGTCTCTCCGAATCTTGAGCGCCGGAAACTCGACTGCCGTCGCACAGGTATTGTCGCTCGTCCGCGTAAACATGATCCTGGCGGGTACGCCCGCCTTCAATACGAGCTGTGCCGGCTCGAACCCGCTGTCAGTAACCTTCACCTGTAGTTCCTGAACACTCGGAGCGGCCGCGCCAGCTGAATCATTGCCAGGGTTAGCTCGTAGGCCAAGACGCTCGCGCTCGGCCCGAAGATAGAAGCTGCCTTCCGTCACGACGAGATCGCCAGTGCGCAGACCGATGAGCACCGCAACGCTGGTGCCCGTCGCAGCCCCAACTGTCACCTCGTGCTCGATGAATTTGCCGGGCTCGTTGGCGCTGGCCAGGTAGACGACCGTCCTGTCGCCGACGTTCTGCACCGCAGTTCGAGGGATCGCCGGCGTGGATGCGCCAGCTTCAGTTTGAAAGACCGCGTCGGCATACATGCCGAGACGCAGTTCGTTCCGCGCATTCGGCACTTCGATCCGCACCTTGGCGGTCCGCGTTTCGGCATGCAGTTGCGGATCGATGTAGCTCACCCTGCCCTTTAGCGCCAGATCGGGATACGCACGCGTGGTGATTGTCGCCGGGCTGCCGACGCGGACGCGATCGAAGTCCTTCTCGAACACGTCGACCACGACCCACACGGTTGAAAGGTCGACGATCGTAAACAGTTGGGTGGATTGATCGACATTCGCGCCAACATTGGCATCACGCTGGGTGACGACGCCGTCGATTGGCGCGGGCACCGCCGTCGTGGCGTCAATCGAACTACCAGGGCCGAGACTGTCGATCGCCTTGGCGGACAAGCCAAGCAGGCGCAGACGCGAAGCGATACTCTGGACTTCGGCGCGGCGTGATACGTGCTCAGCGTGAATGCGCTCCAGTTCCTGCTTGCTCGCGGCCCCGAGCGTCACCAGCTTTTCAGTCCTCGCAAGCTCTTGCTCATGCGCCTCGAGTTCGGCCCGGGCCGTAACGTAGCGCGTTTGTGCGTCCGCCAACTCTGGGCTAAGTATCTCGGCGATCGTCTGGCCGCGTTTGACCTGTTGCCCGAGCTGTGCGGCGACACGCGTGATGCGGCCGGCTACGAGCGGAGTGACGACAATCTGCTTGTACGTGTTCGGCTCAACGACTCCTGGGGCACGCAGGCCGTCGGCGGACGTATTCGTCGTGACGGCGCTCACTGTGATTCCAGCACGAGACACCGCGTCCGCACTCAGCGTGATCGCCACATCGTCCAGAGGTCCGGAGTTGTTCGCTGAAGGGGACTCCGAAGGCGACGTCATCGGTCCCGGCGCAGGCATCGGCATGTCGGCCGCCGGTCGGGTCGCGGTGTTCGATCGCAGTCCGAGGTACGTCACGCCGGCACCCGCGCCAACGAGCAACACGGCGCCGATGATCAGTGCCATCCAACTGACGTTGATGCGAGATTGCGAGTTCATTTGGTCTCTCCTGAGGCCGCTTTCAGTGCCGCACGCGCTTCCCACGCTTCGCGCAGCGCATCGGTGTAGTCGCGCTCGATTTCCAGGTAGCGACGCTGTTCTGCAAGCACGTCAAAGATCGTCGCGCGCCCAAGTTGGTAGGTTTCGCGAATCACGTCCAGATTCTGACGGGCTAGCGATCGGATGCTGCCGGCAAACAGGTCGACCGCCTGACGCGCCTGCTGGTCACGAGCGGTGGCGGATGCCACCTCTGCTCGTGCGGCCAGGAGCGCCGCATCACGCCGGGACTCGGCGGCCGTGCGCTCGGCTTGCGCCGCTGCCACAGATCCCTGGTTTCTGTTCAAGAGCGGCATCACGAACATCGCGCCGCCAGTGAAGTAGTTGAATCGACCATGGACGCGTTCGAGTGATCCGGCTGCGTTGAATCCCATCTGAGGAAAGCCGGCGTCCATGCGCATGTAGTTGGCATAGAGACTGAGATCGAAACGACCCTCGTTGCGCGCCTGGTCAAGCTTGGAGTCTGCGACCGCTATCAGTGCTTCCGCCGCTCGCACGTCTGACCGCGCTTCGCTCATGGGTGTTGTGGGCGGTGCGCTGGCCGCGGCCGCGGCTACCAGCGTCTCGATCGATTGGCCCAGCACCAGCGGCTCATCGGCAGACATCCCGAGAAGTTGCTTCAAGCGAACGAGAGCGGACTCAGCGCGGCCACCCGCCAACCGTTGAATCGCCTGCAGGCGGTTCAACTCGACGGTGATGAGATCCCGTTCGAGCGGCGGCGTGCTGCCAGTGTCGACACGAGCGCGAACGAGTCCGAGCTGCCGTTCGACTGCCGCAACTGTGTCGGCGGCAATCGCAAGCTCGCGGACGGCTGCGGCTGCCACGCCGTACTGCATGCGGACCTCTCCCGCCAGGATGCGTTCCCGATCGCTCACGGCAAATCCTGCCGCATCCAGCTCGCGTTGCGCCGTCTGGATCCGTGTTGAACGTCGAAACAGATCCAGCGGCCATTCAACTCCGGCGGTGGTCAGGTTGTCAGTGCCGCCTGGCTCGGTCCGATGATCGAGCGAGAACGTCGGGTTGGGTCGCAAGCCGGCCTGCTGCAGACGTCCGCGCGATATCTCGATTTCGGCGCGCACAGCTCGTGTCATCGGCTCCTGCGCGATCGCGCGGGCGATCGCATCGTCCAGGCGAAGGCCGGATTGCTCATCGACATGGACTCGCGGCGACGGCTGGCCGAGAGCCGGCCCGGCTATCAGACTTGCTGTGAAAATGAGAGCGGCGGTAAGTCGTGACATCGTCATTGCACATGTCCTTCGAACGTCGTGGAGCCGCGCCCGGCGGGGCCGTCCCACTCAACACGCATTTCCCATGCGCCGGGCATCCCAAATTCCGCGGTCGCCGTGTATCGGCCCGGCACGTCACCCAGTTGAAGCTGCAAGTTGCCGGACATCGCCATCCCCGGCATCGTCATGTTCGCAGCCGCTCGTACCATGCCGACATCCACCAATTGGCCATTTGGTGATCGGAATTCGATGGTGAAGGTGTTGCGACCGCTCCGAAGCACGCCAGAGGGTGACAGCAGCACGATATCGAGATCGCCTGACTTCACGCTGACAATCGCGGTTTGTGTGCTGCGCGATTCGTTCGACGATGATGGCGACAAGCGCCAGACGATCGCTCCGGCCACGACTGCGACCGCGACAATTCCAACCATCAGAACTCTTCGACCGCCGAATGAAGGCGACTCGGTGACTGGCAGGGGCTCATCCTGAATACCCAGCTGACGTTCGCGAATGGCCAGGAACAGCACTGGCGTCACGATCAGTACGTGGACCAACGACGACAGCATGCCCCCCAGGACTGGCGTCGCTAGGGGCTTCATGACCTCGGCTCCGACGCTTGTGCTCCACATGATCGGCAACAACCCCGCGACAACCGTGGAGACGGTCATGAGTTTCGGTCGAAGCCGCAGCAGTGCGCCTTCCATGACCGCCTCCCGCAAGGCCACGCGCGTCAGTGTTCCGCCAACCGCCTGCCGCTTTCGGTCAACGGCCTCTTCGAGATAAATCACCATCACCACGCCGGTCTGCACGGCGGTCCCAAACAGGGCGATGAAGCCGACCCACACCGCGACCGAGAAGTTGTAGCCGAGCAGCCATAACAAATAGACGCCGCCGGTCAACGCGAACGGAACCGCGAGGAGCACGTGCGCCGCTTCTACCATCGATCCGTACGTCAGGTAGAGCAGCACAAAGATGATCAGGAGAACGATCGGGATGACAACCTGTAGTCGTTCGCGGGCGCGTTCCTGGTTCTCCCATCGACCACTCCAGCCAACGTAATAACCGGACGGCATCGGCACCGATCGCGCCACCACGTCGCGCGCCTCAGAGACGAATCCGCCGACATCGCGACCTTGCACGTTGATCAGAACCGTGGCCAGCAGTAGGCCATTCTCGGAAGAAATCATGGCCGGCCCACGCGCATGTTCGAGGTGTGCGAGCTGGGCCAGAGGAATCTGTGCGCCGTTGGGCGCGCCGACCAGGACCTGTCCCAACGCCTGCGGATCGGCGCGATCCTCGGGTCGATAGCGGACGCGGACCGGGAATCGCGCACGGCCTTCAATCGTCGTCGTGATGATCGTTTCGCCGACGGCGATCTCGATCACGCGCTGCACGTCGCCGACGCCCAGGCCATAACGAGCCGCGGCGGCGCGATCGATTTCAATGTTGAGGTATTGGCCGCTGGTGACCTGCTCGGGGTACACGTTGCTGGAGCCGGGAACTGTTCGCACTGCGTCAGCGACGCGACGCGCCAGCGCTTCCAGCTGCGTGAGATCAGTCCCGAAGATCTTGACACCTACTTCGGAACGGATGCCGGTCGTCAGCATGTCGATCCGATTGATGATCGGCATCGTCCAGATGTTGGACACTCCGGGTAATTGCGCCGCCCGTCCCATCTCAGCTCGCAGACGATCGATCGTCATGCCCGCGCGCCACTGATCCTTAGGCTTGAGATGGACGATCGTCTCGGTCATGTTGAGGGGCGCCGGATCTGTTGAGGTGTCGGCCCGCGCAACCTTGGCGACCGTGTAGGCCACTTCTGGAAAGGACATCAGCGCCGCGTTCTGCTTTGCCGCGATCTTGGTGTTCTCTTCGAGCGAGATGCTGGGGTCGGCGATCGGCATGAACATCAGATCGCCTTCGTCGAGGGTCGGCATGAACTCACTGCCGATACCACGGGCCAAGAGCAGGGCTCCTAGGAACAGCGAGCCGGCGATCAGCACGGTGATGCCCCGATGCGCCAAGGCCGTCGCAAGTGCAGGGCGATAGATGCGCTGGAGCCCGCGCATGACTGGATTGTCATCCTCGCGACGGAACTTGCCACCGAGCAGCAGGCTGCAGAGCACCGGTACCAGCGTCACCGCGACCACGGTGGCCGCTAGTACCGCGAACGTCTTTGTGAACGCCAGCGGGTGAAACAGCTTGCCTTCCTGGCCCGTCAACGCAAAGACCGGAATGAACGCGAGCAAGATGATGGCCATTGAGAAGAACACCGGCCGGCCTACGAGACGCGTCGATTCAAGAACAGTATTCCAGACCAGCGTCCGATCACGCGCATCGACCTGCCGCTGCTCCATGAACCGGAAGGCGTTCTCGGTGACGACGATGCCTGCGTCAACGAGGACGCCGATCGCGATGGCAATGCCGGCGAGGCTCATGATGTTGGACGACACGCCCGCGTAGTACATGCCGAGGAACGACATCAGCACGGCAAGCGGCAATGGGATCGTGACGATCAGGATCGAGCGGAAGTGCATCAGGAACACGACGTGAGCGAGCGTGACAAGCAGGATCTCTTCGAGCAGCGCTCGTCGAAGAGTCCCGGCCGCCTCCTCGATCAACGTCGATCGATCGTAGAACGGGACGATCGTGACACCGGTGGGCAGACCCGCTTCGATTTCCTTGATACGCGCTTTGACGGCGTCGATCACCTGCTTGGTGTTGGCGCCGGTACGGGCCACCACGACACCGCCGACTGCTTCGCTCGTGCCCTTGACGAGCGAGCCGACGCGAAACGCGTTGCCAATCTGAACGTTCGCCACCTGTTCAACATAGATGGGTGTGCCGTTCGACGCGCCGATCACGATGCGCTTGATGTCGTCGACCGACGACAGTAGTCCGACACCTCGCACGATCAACCACGCGCCATTGGCATCGAGAACGTTCCCGCCGACGTTGACGTTGCTTTGACGAACGGCCTCGGCGACGGTGCTCAGCGGCAGGTTGAATTGGCGAAGCCGATTCGGATCGACGTCGATCTGATACTGCTGGACGAAGCCGCCGACGGAGGCCACTTCGGCAACGCCCGGCACAGCGTTCAGCTGATAGCGAACGAACCAGTCCTGCAGACTGCGAAGCTCGCGAAGAGAATGCGTGGGACTCTCGAGCGTGTACCAGAAGACGTGACCGACGCCGGTCGCGTCTGGCCCAAGCATGGGCGTGACGCCCGCAGGCAGCAGTTTCGTAATCAGGCTCATGCGCTCGAGCACGCGGCTGCGAGCGAAATACAACTCGACGGAGTCCTCGAAGATGACGTAGGTCATCGAGAACCCGAACGCCGACTGCGATCGCACCACGCGGACGCCGGCGAGGCCCTGCAGGTTCACCGTGAGCGGATACGTGATCTGGTCTTCGACTTCCTGGGCGCTGTGTCCGGGCCATTCGGTGAACACGATCACCTGGTTGTCGGAGAGATCGGGGATCGCGTCGATGGGTGTCGCGCGCCAGGCCCAATAGCCCCAGCCCGCGAGACCCAGATAGATCGCGATTACGAGAACACGGTTCCGAAGCGAAAGCGCGATGAGTTTATCGATCATGAGTTTCCAACTGCCGATGGCGCGTACGAACGCGAGCCAAGACACGCGGCGACGAGCCGCGCGTACACACTACGGGCGTTGGAAGCTAGACGAGGAAGACCGAGTTCAGGAGATGGCGAGGAACAGCGGCGGCGCGATCAGGAGATGGCTCGCTTGGAAGGAGCGGCCGCGAAGAGACTGCCGCCGGCAACAGAATGGTCTGTTGTTGGAGAGCCGGGGAGATAACGATCGATCCCTTGGCGGACGAGCCAGTATCACCTTCACTAGCGGCGCAACAGCTGTCCGCTTCAGCCTGGGTGATCGCCTGCTTACCGTCAGAATGATCGCGTTCCGCGACGTGCATCGGGCACGCGACACCTTCGACGCAGCAAGCCATCCGCTCTTCTGCTGTGGCTTGCCAGCCTGCGCATAACCCTACCGGACCAGCGGCCAGAACCGCGATCAGGATGGTGGCGACGGTGCGGGCGACTACGAGCACGTTTCTATGATGGTGCCGCGCGTCGACGAGTGTCAACCTTTCAGGGTCTTCAGTCTTTCCTGAATTTGGTCAGAGGACGGAACTCCGCCCGGGTAGAGCCGTCAAGTCGGGGCCGGGTGAGGCACCGATGGTTCGGGCATCTCAAAGAGATCGCGGTTTTCGTACAGCACCGTTGGCGTTCCGTAGCCTCCCCGCGGATCGGACTCCTTCAGGGTATCGGCGTCTATGAACTGATAATCGCTCGACCATCCCAGCCGTTTGAGGGCCTCGTCCAGGTTGGTGCGCATCGTCACGGTGTTCACGCACCCGTCGCGAGTGAGAAATACGAGGTTGCTCATCGAAGGTTGGGCTTCAGGTTTCTGCGGTGTCGGCGGCGTGGTACAAGCCGCCAGCAGTGTGGTGCCAAGGAGAAGAGTGAATCGACTCAACCAACGCATCGCTCATCGTCTCCGCTGCTTGGGCGCGGTGACCTTGTAACCGGTCTTGTCCGCAATGACTTTTGCGATCGCCTCCGGCGTTGTCTTGGAGGGATCGAAGGTCACTTCGGCCGTGCCTTTCTTGAAGTTCGCGATGCAGTCCTTGACGCCTTCGATGCTGGTTGCGGCTTGCTTCACGGCAGCCTCACAGCCAGTTCAAGTCATTCCTTTAACGACCAGCACCGTCGTTTGCACCGCCGGCTTTTGCTGGGTGGCGCTGGCACTCAGCGTAGAGTGCGCTGAATCTAGCAGGCCCAGCGCGACAACTAACGCGACGACAAAAGCGGAACTTCGCATACGGGACCTCCGAGCAGCACGCAACGGCGCATCTGCCCTAAGAAGCATAGACTACGTACCAAAGTACGGAGTCAAGAGCCTATGTCGCAAGAACCCCTCGGCATGTCGATCGGCGCGTTGGCCAAGGCCGCCGGCGTGAACGTCGAGACGATTCGCTTTTACCAGCGTAAGGGCTTATTGGAAGAGCCCAAGCGGGACCGCGGAGAGATTCGCCGGTATGCCCTGAAAGACTTAGAACGTGTCAGGTTCATTAAAGCCGCTCAAAGAATCGGCTTCAGTCTCGAGGAAGCCGGCGAACTCCTTGACCTTGACGGCGGCGGTCACTGCGAGGAGGCGCGGACGATGGCGGAACAGAAACTTGGCGACGTCCGGGCGCGATTGACTGAACTGCAACGCGTGGAGTCCGCGTTGGCAAGGCTCGTCGCGGACTGCGGTGCAGCAAAGGGAACTGTTCAGTGTCCGTTGATCGCGTCCCTCCAAGCATCTGACGGTGTGGCTGATCAAACCCGCATCACGCGCGGCAACCAATGATCGAGGTATTTCTGGACGCTTGGCGCCGGTTCCCGATGTTACGGCAGGGGCTTATGCAGCGCGGGGAGAGCTTCGCGACGACGCGAGCAGTCCGACGCCTGCTGCGGCCACGGCGAGTGAAGCGAGGTGAGCCACGGTCAATGGTCCCAGAACTCGCTCGTTCACTCGAACGAACTCGATCAGGAAGCGCGTCGTCCCTACAAGGGCAAGGTACGCGCCAAACACGAAACGATCGTCTCGACGCGCCTTCCGCCATCGAATCAACAGCGCGCCGATGAGAAATAACGGTATGGCTTCATAAAGCTGCGTCGTATGAACGCGGTCGATGGTGGCCGGCAGACCGAGGGGGAAGGCCACTGCCCACGGCAGATTGCTGACCTTGCCGTAGTCGTCGCCGACCATGAAGCAGCCGATTCGTCCGATGGCATGCCCCATGGCAAGCGCTGGCGCGGCAGCAGCGAGAGTGGCCATCAGCGGCAATCGTTTCAATCGAATTACGAGCAGACCCGAGGCAAGCCCGAACGTGAAGCCGCCGAACCAACTCAGTCCACCTCGTGAGAACAGCAATGAGAGGAATGGGGCGCTGCCGAAGAACTCGACGGTCCACCACACTTTCGCGCCGAGAAGGCCGCCAAAGACCCCCGCAAACCCTGCGTCAATTCCTGAGGGAGAGAGTCCGGCGCGATCCAATTCGCGCCGGAACAGCCAGAGTCCGACAAGCGCGCCAATGGCGACGAGAACGCCAAAACTGGTGATCTCGAAGCTCCCGACCCGAAAGAGGACGGGGTAAATGGCGTGCTCCTATTGCGCCGGCCGGCGTGCGCGACCCGACGTGTGGGAATGACGGATCTTCCAGCCCTCCGGCGTCTTGATCAGCATCAGAGTCTCGAGGCCTTCGTTGTCGAGCATCCGGTCACCCATCTTCGCCTTGATGGTGTAGCGGGAGATCGCATAAGCGGACTCGCCACCAGACAGCACGGTCACTTTCGTTCCGCTGTGAGCAAATTCGAGGCCCTCGAATGCCTTCAGCTCTGGGCCGAGATGGCGATCGCGATAGTCCGCCCATCCATTGTTGATGCCCGCGCCCTCATAGATGGTGACGTCGGGATGATAGAAAGCCGCGATCTTGTTTAAATCCTTCGAAAGAAACGCCGCGTCGTATCCCTTCAACCACGCCTCGATGCTGGCGGCGTCACTGCCTGCGACCTGTGACGGTGCGTCCACGAGCTTAGTCACTGGGCCAGGACGCTTACCACCCGCAGCCTCGATCCAGGCTGTGTGGGTGCCATCGGCGAAATGCTGATGCGCCTTCCAGGCGATCTCAGAGCCGGTCTGAGGATTGCGCGCGCGGAAGAAGAAGTCAGAGGATTCCTTGGGAGGAATGTTCCGCTTCCAGGTGATAGCAACGATTCGATCGCCCTTCTTCTCGACCTCGAATGACTCGCCGCCAGCCTTCTCGACCTCCAGCACGGTGACCCCGTCTGGGATCTCTAGCCTCACCGACGTCGTCGCAACGGCGCCTTCGGTCGGCACACGCACCGAATAGCGTTCTTCCGCACCGGGTTTCGATTCCCGGGGACGGACGCCGACGTGAGCGAGAGCCAACGAAGGAACTGCGAGCGTCAGCAGTAGTGCAACAATTGTCCGTCTCATCACCATCTCCCTGGGGTCTACTTGGTTGCCGGATCTGGACCGAGCTCAACGACTTTGGCGATCGACTTATCGTCGTTGTCGTCGGTCACGGCTGTGACGACGATCCTCATGCCGACCTTCATGTCCGACGCTTTCATCGCCTTCTTCGCACGAAGGAACTTCGTGTCCTTGTTGATGCTGACGGTGACGTCTTTGCCATCCTTATCCTTGAGCATGACGTGATCGGCGGCAGCCATCGTTACAGTGCCCATGATCTTGTGCTCGTGACCCGGATGCGCCATCGCGACGCCCCCCAGGGTTAATGTCAGCGCCGCAGCCCAGATCGCCAGAATGAATCGCCGTGTCATCGTTGCTCCTTTAAAGAAGAAATCAGAACCAAGTTCGTAGACCAGCAGCCAAGCGCCATCCACCGATGTCGTGGCCGGCCGCGCGGGAGAAGTCGGCAGTGCCGCCGAATTCCCGGTGCCACACGACGCCGACGTACGGCGCAAACTCTCGCCGAATCTCGTAGCGCAACCGGAGACCCGCTTCAGCGGCGCTCAGCCCGGCGCCGATACCTCGCTCGGGAATCGACTTGCCGTACAGATTCAGTTCGACGAGCGGCTGCAATACGAGGCGGTTGGTGATGAGGAGTTCATACTCCGCTTCGAATCGCGCCAAAGTCGCGGCTGATTCGCCGACGTAGAGCGTGGCCTGCACTTCAAACCATTGCGGCGCCAACCCCTGAATGCCGACGGTGGCCCATGTCTGCGCGGGACCAGGCTGAAAATCCTGACGCACACCGGCAACGACGTCCCACCAGCGGGAGAACGATCGTCCGTAGGTGACATGAACTTCGGCCTCGTCCAGGCTGGAACCTTCAGACGCGCCTTCTGAATGCATCCAGATCCGATTCAGATCGCCGCCGACCCACGACTTGATGTCCCAGATGCCGCCCTTCGTATCGCCGGAAAACTGCCACTCAAGTTGATCAAACAACACGTAGTGATTGATGGCCCCGTCATGGACCGTGTGGCCATGAAGATCCTGCGGGAATGCTGCCGCGCGATCCTCAGGAGTTACTGGAGGAATCGGCGTTGCCGGCTCACCAGACGCGTTCTGAGCTGGCTTGGCGGTCGGCATGACATGACCGGCGTGAGGATCCGGCGGCGTCCCTTGAGCGAAGCTCGCGCGAGCCGTGCAGACGAACAGTAGGAGCAGAACGCCCGCGCGCATCATTCTTCGACCCGCACTTCCCGGAACATCCCGGATTCCATGTGAAACAACAGATGGCAGTGGTAGGCCCACCGTCCCAGGGCATCGGCGCGCACGCGATACGCGCGCTTGGTTCCTGGTGGCATGTCGATCGTGTGCTTGCGAACCTGGAATTGCCCTTCCTCGTTTTCCAAGTCACTCCACATGCCATGCAAGTGAATCGGATGACTCATCATTGTGTCGTTGACGAGAACGACGCGAAGGCGCTCGCCATACGTCAGGCGAATGGGCTCAGACGACGAGAACTTGACGCCGTCGAACGACCAGGCAAACCGCTCCATGTGCCCGGTGAGGTGCAGTTCGATGGTGCGACCAGGCTCCCGTCCGTCTGGATCGTCGAAGGTGCTCTTGAGATCAGAGTAGGTCAGCACCTTGCGGCCGTTGTTGCGCAGGCCTATGCCGGGATCATCGAGCTTTGCCATCGGCGACATCGTTTGCATGTCGACCAGCGGATTGCCGCTCTCCGATACCGGATGCGACTGCGTCGAACCGGAGGCCGCCATGTTGTGTCCCGCGTGCGGATCGGCCGGCGGTTGTTGGGGCATGTTGTGACCCGCATGTGGATCAACCGGCGCCTGAGGCTTCGCTGGCATTGCGTGCCCCGCATGCGGGTCGGGTGGGGCTGGGGGCGCAGGCGGCATGTTGTGGCCCGCGTGCGGATCTGCAGGGACGGCAGGCGCCGGCTTCGGCGCACTCATCGCGGCCATGTCGTGACCCATACCGCCGTGGCCCATATCGTCCATAGACAGAAGCGGCCTTGGGTCAGGCTCAGGGACCTGCGCGCGCAACCCTTCGCGGACTGCCAGCGTCCCCGCTGCAAATCCGGTGCGGTCCATTGCCTGCGCGAAGATCGTGAAGGCATCCTGTCCGGTGGGTTCGACAATCACGTCGAACGTTTCAGCGGTCGCGATTCTGAATTCGTCGACCGTGACGGGGTGGACGTTCTGCCCGTCTGCAGCAACCACCGTCATCTTGAGGCCGGGAATGCGCACGTCGAAATAGGACATGGCGGAGCCGTTGATGAAACGCAGCCGGATCTTCTCCCCGGGTTTGAACAGACCGGTCCAATTTCCTGCCGGCGCGACACCGTTCATCAGATACGTATAGGTAGCACCGGAGACATCTGCGAGGTCCGTGGGGTTCATGCGCATGTCGCCCCACATCAGCCGATCTTCCACAGTGGCGCCTAACCCGCGCTCGCGGACGTCTCGAAAAAAGTCTCCGAGGGTGCGCTTGTGAAAGTTGTAGTAGTCGGACTGCTTCTTTAATTTTGCAAAGACCCGATCCGGTTTTTCGTCGGTCCAGTCACTCAGCAGAACGACATGTTCGCGGTCGTACTTGAATTGCTCGGGCTCCCGAGATTCGATCACGAGCGGACCATAAACGCCCTGCTGTTCCTGGAATCCAGAATGGCTGTGATACCAATACGTTCCGGCCTGCCGGACATTGAATCGGTAGGTGTAGGTTTCGTTCGGACGGATGCCGTGGAAGCTCAGTCCTGGCACTCCGTCCATGTTCGCGGGCAGCAAAATGCCGTGCCAGTGAATGGATGCGTCCTCGCGCAGAGTGTTAGCCACTCTGAGTGTGACCGTATCGCCTTCCCGCCAGCGCAAGAGCGGCGCCGGAACGGACCCATTCACAGCGAAGGCTGTGCGATCAGAGCCGGTAATGTTGATGGGCACTGGTCCGATCCGGAGATCGAAGTCGGTTCCGGTCAGCACGCCCTGCGGTTGACGGCCATTGGACTGCGCGTAACCAGGCGACACACGTGCTGTTCCCAGGCCAACGGCTACGGCGCCGAATGCCAGTTCCTTGACGAATGTGCGACGCGAGTGTCGCGGCGAATATCTACTCATGATGCGGTTTCGCCGGCGTGGAGCTCGTCGGCGCTTGTGCCATACCTTCTAAAAAGAGACGAGCCTCTTCGGCTTCGCGAAACTTCGCGGGGCTTTGAGGATTGAGCGCCTGCATGCGTTCGATATCTGCGACGGTCAGGCCAGGCAATCGGCGGATGAAATGAACGAGAGCCCACGACTCGCGTTGGCCCTCGGGCGTTCCGGTTCCCCAGGCAGGCATACCGGTAAGCCGAATGCCGTTCTCGATAATCGAGAACAGTTCGCCGTCCGTCAGCGCCTGGGTTCGCGGCGCCCGCATATCCGGCGACGGCGGATAGAAACTGCGGCCCATCTCGGTATTGCCGCTTCCGTCGTTGGAATGGCACGCAGCGCAGTGATCGGCCCAGTGCTCGAGTGCGCCTTCCAGGACCGCCGCGGTTGGCTCGACCGGATTGGGCTGATCACGAACAGAACGAGGTGTGGCGAGTTCTCGAAAAGTCAGCGCAATGGCCTGTTCGGTCTTGCTCGGGGCTGTGCGCGTGCTGATGCCGTTGCTCGTTATCGAATAAGCAAGGATTCCGCCTGTCACGGCAAAGGCCAGGAGCAACGCAACGAACGCTTTGAGAAACGCTTTCATCAATGATCCGACGCGCGAAACGCGCTTTCTTACACCGTACGACGTTCGGAAGGGTCCTCTCATTAAAAGTCGTTAACAGAGAGCCACTTAGGCTCTGCGTGAGGTCGTGGGATGTATCATCGGCACCATGGCCAACCGCGCAGCTCTTGCCCTCGTCGCCTTGCCACTCTTGCTGTCCGCGTCGACACTGCTGGGTTCGCAGTCGACATCCAGCGGAGTTGCGCAGATCGCGTCACCCGCCGGGCCTGGCAGCGCACAGCCCCAATTGACGGTGTCCTCCCGCGGCGTGCTCCTTAGTTGGATTGAACGTGCCGGTGACATGGCGAGCCTGAAGTTTGCGGAGCGCACGAAGGACGGATGGGGTCCCGCGCGCACCGTCTCGAGCGGCAAGGATTGGTTCGTTAATTGGGCGGACGTCCCGTCAGTTCTGCGACTCGCAGACGGTTCGCTCTATGGGCATTGGCTGCAAAAAAGCGGGCCTGATACTTACGCTTACGACGTCCGTCTGGCGCGTTCTACGGATGACGGCCGGACGTGGGGCAATTCCTTCACGCCGCATAACGACGGCACCAAGACAGAGCATGGTTTCGCATCGCTCTACCAGATGCCCGCGGGCGGGGGGCTTGGACTGATCTGGCTGGATGGTCGCGCGATGAAGGGAGGCCATGGTGGCGATCATGGAGGCAGCGGAGACATGAGCGTTCGCAGCGCGAGCTTCGACAAGGCCGGAAAGCACTTGGGCGAGAGCCCAGTCGACCTGCGCGTCTGTGAGTGCTGCCCCACGACTGCGGCTGTAACTGCGGAGGGCCCGATCGTGGCCTATCGAGATCGCAGTGAAACGGAAATCCGCGACATCTACGTGTCGCGCCAGGTTGGCGGCAAATGGAGCGAGCCGGCACCAGTGCATCGAGACAATTGGCAGATTGCCGCGTGCCCGGTCAACGGCCCCGCGCTAAGCGCAGACGGGAAGGCCGTGGCGTTGGCGTGGTTCACTGCCAAAGGCGATGAGGGTCACACGTTCATCGCGTTCTCTTCAGACAGCGGGCGTACGTTTGGCAAGCCAATCCGCCTGGATGACACAAGTGCTTTGGGACGCGTCGATGCCGCACTCCTCTCCGATGGCTCCGCCATCGCCACGTGGATTGAATTCGCCGACGGCAAGGCGCAGTTCCGGATGCGCCGCGTGACGCCCAGTGGCGAACGCGGCCAGTCGACAACGGTCGCCGGTCTTTCCGCGAATCGGGCCAGCGGATACCCCCGCATGGCGCGATTTGGTGACGAGTTGATCTTCGCCTGGACCGAGTCCGGTACCCCGTCGACCGTGAAGACAGCGCGGATGTCCGTCAGCACGGCAGCGGTTACGAGCCGGTAACTGTTCGGCGATCGACCGGCGCTGCGGCCGTTGACCCGCAGACGGGGATGAGGTCCACTGGTGAGAATGGAGCCCAGTCCCCAAACCGCAGTCGGGCTGTCGCGCGATTATGAAGAAGAATTAATTTCTCCACGGTCCGGCTTCCGAAAAGATGGCCATGTGCCGGACAGCCGCGACGCGAACCAAGCTCCGCGCGTTTTGATCGTCGAAGATGAACGCCGGCTTGCCTCGCTCCTCACGCAGCAACTGACCGACCTCAAACTCACTGTCGAAGCCGTGCACGACGGTGAATCCGGCCTCCAGTCGGCGTTAGGCGGAGACTTTGATCTCGTCATCCTGGACGTCATGTTGCCTGGCCAGGATGGCTTCGCCGTCTGTCGTGAGATTCGACGACGCGGCCTTACCGTGCCAATCATGATGTTGTCTGCGCGAGGCGTCCTCGAAGACCGCGTCCGCGGCCTGGACAGCGGCGCCGACGACTATCTGACTAAACCGTTCGAGTTCGCGGAGCTGAGCGCGCGTGTGCGCGCGCTGCTTCGCCGGCAACGCCCGGCGGCCGTGTTGAGCCTCACGGTCAACGATCTCACGCTCGACCCTGTATCACGCTCCGTCCACAGGGGCGACCGCAAGCTGGATCTGACGCAGAAGGAGTTCGCGCTGCTCGAATACTTCATGCGCAACGTCGATCAAGTCCTGACTCGGTCGATGATCGGCGAGCACGTGTGGGACTTCACGTGGGACCGCATGACCAACGTGATTGACGTCTACGTGAATCACCTGCGGCGAAAGCTGGAAGACGCCGGGGAACCGCGGATGATTCACGCAGTACGCGGCGTGGGATACGTGTTGCGTTCGTCGGAGCAAGCTGATGATTCGGACGCTTAAAGCACGCACGACACTGTGGAACGTGTTGGTCATCGCATCGGCGTTGAGCCTGTTCGCCGTCCTGCTGTACGCCTGGCTGGCAAACACGCTCTACGGCCATCATGACGGGGATCTTCGGGAAGAAGCGAAGAGGGTTCTGGCCAGCGTGTCGTCAACGTCCGACCCAATCGCGGCGCTGCAAGCCCTCGATCAGGAAGGCGCTGTCGCGCCCTATCTGATGGTGCGTGACACCCACGGGAACGTCGTCTTCAGGTCGGAGCGGCTCGCAAAGGCCGAGCCTGAGATCGGCGCTCACGAAGTGTTGACGCACGCGGCAACCAGCGGCGTCACGGTCGAACAATTCTTTACCGTCCATCTAGCTCGAGGACCGGTTCGCTTTACCTGCGTCCCGCTGTCCACTCCCTCCGAAACATACCTTCAGCTGGGCAGACCTCTTGGCGATGTCGGCATGATGCTGGAGGTCGTGACGCTCGCATCGATGGTGCTGATTCCGGTCGTCATTGCAATTACCAGTTTTGGTGGGTTCTTGATCGCCAGGCGCGCGTTGCGTCCTGTAGACGTGATCGCCACGTCTTTGGAATCCATTCAGGCCACTGATCTGTCTCGCCGCATCGATCCCCATGCGCCAGATACCGAGGTCAAGCGTCTGACGTCATCAATTAATCAACTCTTGGATCGCCTGGGAACGTCGTTCAAGACCATGCGCGAGTTCACCGCTGACGTGTCGCATCAATTGCAGACGCCGATGACCGTGATGAAAGGCACTATCGACGCGGCCAGGAACGGCAGCTCCGAGGACCGCTCTCGAGCATTGGAAGCTCTCTCTGAGGAAGTCAACGCTCTAACGGCAACGCTGCAAGACCTTCGAGACCTGGCCCTCGCGGATGCCGATTCGGCGGAGGCGCGGGTCGGGCCAGTCGCGGTCAGCGAGGTGTTCGCAGAAGCTGGTGAACTTGTCGGCGCGCTTGCGGAGGCCCACGGGGTCACGTGCGAAACCGAGATCCAGCCCGGGCTGCGCGTCTGGGGAAATGCCGTACGGCTACGACAGCTCCTGCTGAATCTCGGTGAGAACGCGGTTGAATTCACGCCAGCAGGTGGTCGAATCCGAATCGAAGCGGCCGGTCGGGATGGACTTGTCGTCGCAAAGGTCTCCGACACCGGCGTCGGTATCGCGGCCGACTTATTGCCGCACGTGTTTGACCGGCACGTTCATGGAAAGCCAGCAGGCAACAAGGCTCGATCGGGACTGGGGCTGGCGATCGTGAAGCGGATCGTCGACGCGCACGGTGGCAAGGTGACGATCGAAAGTTCCGCTGGCGAAGGGACAACAGCACTGATCACTCTGCCGAGCGCCAGTTAGAATTAAGAACCTTTCATTAATTGACGGGGAATTTTCTCCCCTATAGCGCGAAATCCCACGCCGTTTCCTTGGCAGGGGGCGGAATTCCTCGCGTAATGACATCGGCGACGCTGGCGCTGGTCTTGCTCTACCAAAGACAGCGACCACCATGCTGAAGGTTCCTGTTCTTGCGATCGTCCTGACACTTGCGATTGGACCCAACGCGTCCACCCTGTGCCATGCCTTGTGTGGCGGCTACAGCCCCGTCCAAGAGTGTCACGAGACTCTAGCGAAGGTCGTTGCGGTCCCTTGCTGCGACCGATCAGCAGCCAGCCTGACAGCGTTTGTCAGTGGCGATGTGCGCGTAGCGCCGTTCGCTCCCACCGTGGAAGCCGGCTCCATCCAACATGACGTCGACGCCCTGGCGACCTCAGCCTGGGTCTTCGACCGCGAGCGCCCGCGCAATTCGCACGCACACCTTATGGTTACGGTTCTCCGAGTCTGATCGGGCCTTCTAGAGCGGCCGATCGGGAGTCCGTCGGCCCCTTCTGTAAGCAGCAATTCGACTCTATTCGACGCGCAACGCGCGTTGGCGACGTGAAGGTGTGGGTCTGGCCATGATGCATTTGGTTCTCCGAGTGGGCTTTGTCATTGCGATGAGCGGCACCGTGCTGGCAGGCGGGGCGTCGGCTCAAATCGCACCGGCCTTGCCATCCCCGCTCAGCCTTGGGGATGTCGTCCGGATCGCCGGTCAGCGGCGCGACGAAATCGCAGCGGCACGCGCCCGCAGACTGGCGGCCGAACAACGCCCCGCAATCGTATCGGCGCTCGATGATCCCATGCTGTCGCCGTCGCTCGATCACCTTCCCTTCATGTGGGGTGGCGCGGACGTCAGCCTGACCATCGAACAACAGATCCCGTTGTCCGGAATTCGCGGTCATCGACGCGCATCAGCTCTCGCGGACGTCGATCGTCTTCGCGCGGAAGTGACTCGGACCAGCCTTGACGTGGCTGTCCAGGCCGCCAACGCGTTTCTGATGTTGCAGGAGCAACGCCGCATCGCTGCACTCGTCAACGAGCAGATCGGTTTCGCTCGCGATGTCGTGCAGGCGGCCAATGCTCGATACGGTGGCGGCACGTCGCCACAGGCTGACGTCCTGCGCGCCGAGGTGGAAGTCGCGCGACTCGAAGCCGTTGCGCAGGCGCTGGCAGGAGAGGTGCGCGGTGCCGAGGCGATGCTGAACACCAGTCTGGCGCGGGACGCCGACGCTCTGATTCCCGACCTGGCGGCCCTCGCGGTCGCTGGTCCGATCCCCGCGTGGTCTGACATCAAGGCGTCGCTGAACTCGCGACCGGAACTGATCGCGGGACGGGCCGAAGTCGCCCGCTCCGAGGCCGACGTGCTCGTGATGCGCGACATGTATCGGCCGATGGCGACGATTCGAACTGGACCGGCCTACACCATGACCGATGGCCGCGGCTGGATGGCGATGGTAGGCATCAGCCTGCCGATCTGGCGGGGGAAGCTCCGCGCCGGCGTCGCGGAAGCAGAAGCCATGCGCGCGATGACGCAGTCCGACTTGTTCGCCATGACGCGAATGATCGAAGGCGAGGCCGCCGTCGCGGTGAACTCACTCCAGGCCGCCAACGCTCGGCAGACCGCGCTTACGCGCGACGTGCTGCCGCGCGCGAGGATGGTGATCGAGCCGGCTGTGGCCGGCTACGCTTCCGGACAACTCCCCCTGGTCAGCGTCATTGAAGCGGTCCAGGCTCTCTGGCTGGCTCAATCCGATCTCATTGCCGCCGACACGGCTCTCGGACTCGCGTGGGTGCGTCTCGGACGTGCCCTTGGATCGTACGAGGCGATCATCCCATGACTACCTTCATTCAGCGTTTCAGGGGTCCGTTGGCCGCGGTGGCACTCACCGCCACAGTGTTCACGGTCGGGTTGTGGATTCAACGGTCCCGCAATGCATGGCCATTCGCACCGTCGGTGAGCGCCGAGGGACTGCCTACTGGTTCGGCGGCAACACCGGGCACGGACACAACCTCGACCCACAGCCGAGTGCCGATTGGCGTCGACGCCTCAACGATCCAGCAGCTCGGCATCCGCCTCGCGACGGTTGCGCGTGAGTCACTGACACAGGAAGTCCGTGCAGTTGCCACGGTCGCGCCGGACGAGTCTCGCATTTCGCACGTGCACACGCGAGTATCGGGATGGGTCGAACATTTGGACGTCAACACGACAGGCGAAATGGTCAGGGCCGGTCAACCACTCGCGCACATCTTCTCTCAAGAGCTGTTCTCGTCTCAGACGGAGTACCTCGCTATTCGCAAGACGACATCGGCATCCGGCATCACGAGCGCCGTGGTGGCAGGCGGCCGGACCCGGCTCGGCGTCCTCGGCATGACGCCGGCCGACATCGAGGTCATCGAGCAGACCGGAGAGCCGAAACGACTGATTACGGTGGCTGCCCCGCGAAGCGGCGTCGTCGTCAATCGCGGCGTCACGGTCGGCACTGCGGTAGACCCCTCGACGACGTTGCTCACCATTGCGGACTTGTCACGTGTCTGGATTCTCGCGGAGGTTCCGGAGGCAAACATCGCCAACGTCGACATCGGCACGCGAGCGATGGTGGATTTCCCTGCGTCCGGCCGGACGCGGTTCGAAACGCGCATCGATTTCATCTATCCCACCTTGACCGAGCGCACACGCACGCTGCGGGTGCGGCTCTCCGCTGCCAACCCGAACGGCGCGCTCAGACCGGGGCTGTACGGCACGGTGGCGTTCGAATCGAAGGGCACGCCGGTGATTGCCGTGCCTCGCGACGCCGTCGTCGATACCGGCGAACAGCAACACGTGTTTGTGGCCAACGGTGACCGGTTCGAACCGAGACCGGTGACACTCGGCGTGCAGCTCGCCGATCGCGTCGAGATTCGCGCCGGGCTGATCGAAGGCGAGCAGATCGTCGCCGCCGGCGTGTTCCTGCTGGATTCTGAGAGCCGGCTGAGGGCGACCGGCGGTGCGGGCGGACACAGAGGTCACGGCAGCAGTTCCACTCCGGCGTCAAAGACGGCCACGCCGGCAAAGGACCCGCACGCGGGTCACAGGCAGTAGCCATGGTTGAACGCATCATCGAACTGTCGGTCCGCCACCGCTGGGCGGTGTTCGGCGTCGTGCTGGTGATGTCGCTGTGGGCGGTTGACTCCGTCCGCAAGACACCGCTCGATGCGCTGCCTGATCTGTCCGATCCGCAGGTGATCATCTACACCGAGTGGATGGGACGCAGTCCCGACCTGGTCGAGGACCAGATCACGTATCCGCTCGTGCGAGCCCTCCAAAGCACACCCGGCATCGCGACCGTTCGCGGTTACTCGATGTTCGGCATGAGCTTCACCTACGCAATCTTTGCAGACGGCACGGACATCTACTGGGCCCGCACACGCGTGCTCGAACAACTCGGCCGCGTGCAACAACTGCTTCCGCCGGACGTGTCGCCGACGTTGGGGCCGGACGCCAGCGGCCTGGGCTGGGTGTATCAGTACGTCCTGAAGGACAACAGCGGTCGTCTGGATCTGGCGGAGCTGCGCGCTTTGCAGGACTTCACCGTCCGCCCGGCCCTGCAAGCCGTCACCGGCGTCGCGGAAGTCGCGTCCCTCGGCGGGTTCGAACGCCAGTATCAGATCGTGATCGACCCCGATCGGCTGGTTGGCTTTGGCCTCACGTTGACCGACGTCACGCGGTCCGTTCGCGATGCCAACGCGGAAGTCGGAGCGCGTGTGCTCGAACTTGCGGGCCGTGAGTATGTGTTGCGTGGCCGTGGCTACGTCAAGACGCTGGCGGATCTCGAGCAAAGCGTGCTGACCGTCGGTGCCGGCGGCACGCCCATCAGGCTTGGCGACGTGGCCAGCGTCCGTTTCGGCCCGGAAATCCGGCGCGGCGCCGCTGACTGGAACGGCACAGGTGAGGCGGTCGGCGGCATCGTGGTCATGCGCATTGGCTCCAATGCGTTGAATGTGATCGACGAGCTGAAAGCAGAAATCTCGACGCTCCGGCTTCCCGATGGCGTCGAGTTGATCCCTAGTTACGACCGTTCAGAATTGATCGTGGGTTCGGTCAACACACTGACCCAGACACTCATGCAGCAGGCCGTGATCGTCACCATCATCTGCCTGGTGTTCCTGTTCCACGCGCGTTCCGCGCTGATCGTCATGATCGTGCTGCCGCTGTCGGTGCTGATGTCGTTCATCGCGATCCGCTACCTGGGCCTGTCGTCGAACATCATGTCGCTGGGTGGCATCGCGATCGCGATCGGTGAGCTGGCAGATGCCGTCATCGTGTTGATCGAAAACGCGCACGTGCGCCTCGCGGCTATGCCCGCGCAATCTGATCGGAAGCAAGTCATCGTCGATGCATGCAAGGAAGTTGGACGGCCGATCTTCTTCTCCCTGCTGCTCATCACGATCAGCTTCCTGCCGATCTTTACCCTGGCCGGCCAGGCCGGCAAGCTGTTCACTCCGCTCGCGTACACCAAGACGTTCGCGATGTTCGCCGCTGCGGTGCTGTCCATCACGCTGGCGCCGCCACTGATGGTGCTCCTGTTGCGCGGGCGCTTCCGCACCGAAGCCACCAATCCTGTCAGCCGGATTCTGACGGCCATCTACAGGCCGATCGCCGCGTTGATGGTGCGGTTCCGAATCGCGGTGGTCGTACTGGCCATGCTCCTCATGATCGCGACCGTGCCGGTGTTTCAACGGCTCGGTTCGGAGTTCATGCCCCCGCTTGATGAAGGTTCGCTCCTCGTGATGCCGACGACGTTCCCCGGCATTGCGATCGAAGAGGCGCGCCGGGCGTTGACGATGCAAAACCGCATCATTGTGAGCTTTGCCGAGGTCGCCTCAGTCCATGGGAAGGCCGGCCGCGCGGAAACGGCGACCGATCCCGCACAGCTGGACATGATCGAGTCGGTGATCGCGTTGCGTCCCAGGCACGAATGGCCCACCAGCTACCGGCCGCAGTGGTATAGCAACTGGGCGCCCGACTGGGTGAAGGCAATGCTGCGACCGGCCTGGCCGGAACAGCGCGCACGCACGCTCGCGGAACTGTCCAGGGATCTCGATGCGGCATTGCAGATGCCTGGCTATCAGATGGCGATCGCGCCGCCGATCCGGACTCGAATCGACATGCTGTCGACGGGAGTCAGGACGCCGGTTGGCATCAAGGTCTTTGGCGACAACCTCCCCGAGATCGAGCGCATCAGTGTCGATCTCGAAGGCATGCTGCGTCAGGTGCCTGGCACACGCAGTACGTTTGCCGAGCGTCAGACTGGACGTGAGTACGTGGACATCACGCCGAACCGCGATGCCATCGCGCGGTACGGCCTGACCGTCAGGGATGTGCAGGACGTGGTGGAGGCGGCGGTCGGCGGGATGACGGTTTCGACGGCCATCGCGGGGCGCGCACGCTTCTCGATCAACTTGCGGTACGCGGCGGATCAGCGTGCGGACCCGCAGGCGTTGCGTCGCATTCTCATTCCGGTGCAATCAACGGCCAGCGTGATGGATTTCGGCGGTGCTAATGCGGGCGCCGGAGCCAGCGCACAGGGTGGAGGCATGCCCGGCTCGCCCGCGAGTTCCGCTGGAGGAGGCATGGGCGGATCGATGTCCTCGGCGGCTGGCCGGTCCGGCGCGTCGCCAGTAACGCCGACAACAGCGTCACCAGCGATGGGCGCGCTGACGAACTCGCCGGACTTCATGGAGCAATGGCGCCAACCGGTCGCGGCCGTGCCGCTCGGAGAGCTCGCGGATGTGCGCGTGACGACGGGCCCTCCGATGATCAAGGACGAGAACGGCGTGCTGGTCGGCTACGTGTTCGCGGACATCGATCAGACCGAACGGGACCTGGGTGGTTGGGTGAATGACGCCAAGGCGATGGTCGCCTCGCGCCTGAGCCTCCCCGCTGGATACCGGCTGCAGTGGACCGGCCAATATGAGTTCCTCGCCGAGATGGAAGCGCGACTGCGATACGTCATTCCGCTGACGCTTCTTCTCGTGGTCGTGCTCCTGTATCTCTCGATGCGTGGGTGGCCGCAGACATTCCTCGTGTTGTCGAGCCTCCCATTTGCCGTCGCGGGCAGCGTCTGGCTGCTGGCTTTGATGCACTACAACCTCTCGACGGCGGTCTGGGTCGGCCTGATCGCGGTCGCCGGTGTGGCCGCCGAGACTGGAATCGTCATGGTGGTCTATCTCGATGAAGCGTTCACACGCTACATGCGCGAGGGTCGGATTCAAACACCCGACGATGTGGACGCGGCGGTGGTCGAAGGAGCGGCGGCGCGCGTGAGACCACTGATCATGACGGTCGCGACTACCGTGCTCGGTCTCTTGCCGTTGCTCTGGGAGGCCGGCGTCGGGGCCGACGTATCCGCGCGAACGGCCGCGCCTGTCGTTGGCGGACTGTGGTCCTGCATGGTCTTGACCCTGCTCGTTCTACCCGCTGCATACGCGATCTGGCGTCGACGACAGGTACGAGTCGGCATGCTTGCCACGATCGTCGAGGGCGCCGAGTTGCCAACAGGAGGTGTCGCTTGAACCGTCTCAAGATTGCAGAGTTGACGTCGGGCATCGGCGCACTCGTGCTCGGCATCGGATTGGGCGCATTGTTCAGCGCCTGGGTCGCGGACCTCGCGATCGTCATCACCCTCACGGGCCTCGCGTTGCACGCCTTCGGGATGTGGGACAAGCATCGGCTGGAGAATGCCGGCGATAGCGCCACGCCGGGCTGGGTCACCGCGGCATATTGGGTGTGCTGGGTGCTGCTCGTCCTGGTCGTGGGCTTGTTGGTATTGCGGTAGGACTCCGTGGCCGCCACCGCTGATCGTCCAGCCGCCGCCGCAACGCGCGCCGGCCTCACATCGAGTGAGGCAGAGCGGCGGTTGGTGCAGTTCGGGCCGAATGAGATCCAACGCGCTCGTCCGGTGTCTATTGCCACTCTCATCGCGCGTCAGTTCACAAGCCCGGTCATCTGGTTGCTGGTTGGCGCGAGCCTCGTATCAGCTGGACTGGGCGAACTAATCGACGCCAGCGCGATCGGCGCGATTGTGCTCATCAATGCGGCTATTGGCTTCCTTCAGGAACACCGGGCTGAGCAAGCCGTGCTTGCGCTGCGCTCGATGACGGCCGCTCGTGCACGCGTCCTGCGCGACGGTCACAACGCGATCGTGGCTGCGACAACGGTAGTGCCGGGTGATTGCCTGGTTCTGGAGGCGGGCGACATTGTTGCTGCGGATGCGCGGCTGCTCAACGCGCACGCGCTGACAACGAATGAAGCAGCCTTGACCGGCGAGAGTGCACCGGTCGACAAGAACACCGCGCCCGCAGTTCCAGACGCGCCGCTCGCGGAACGCCACGACACGGTCTTCATGGGCACGTCGGTGGCGACCGGCACCGCCCTGGCTGAGGTCATGGCGACCGGGATGCAGACCGAGCTTGGCAAGATCGCCCACTTGTTGACCACCGCGCACGAGAGCGTGACACCGCTTCAGCGGCGACTGGCGCAGGTCAGCCAGACGCTCCTGTATCTGTGCGGCGGAATCGTCGCTGTCGTTGCTCTCGCGGGAGTGCTGCGCGGCTGGCCAGCCCTGCAGGTATTCATGGCGGCCGTGTCGCTTGCCGTGGCGGCGGTGCCAGAGGGCCTGCCGGCGGTCGTGACAATCGCTCTCGCGGTCGGGGTGCAACGGATGGCAAGTCGCAACCTTCTTGTCCGCCGGCTCGCCGCGGTGGAAACTCTCGGCTGCGTCACCGTGATCTGCACCGACAAGACGGGCACGTTAACAACCGGCGTCATGAGCGTGCGTGAGTTGTGGGGCCCCGACCACACCAGCCTTCTGCGGGCGGGCGTGGCGTGTAGCGATGCCGAGCTCGGACGCGACGGCCGACCAAACGTCGGCGACCCGACAGAACTCGCGATCCTCATGGCCGCCGCCGAAAGAGGGATCGATCGAGACGAGATCGAAACAAGTAACCCTCGCATCAGAGTGTTTCCATTCGATGTCGTCCAGAAGCGGATGTCCATCGAGCGCGCCGATGGCATCACCTACATCAAGGGTGCGATCGAGAGCGTGTTGCCGTTATGCCAGGCCGGCACGGATGGCGCTTCGCAGGCGAACGCACAACTCGCGGAACGAGGGTTGAGAGTGCTGGCCGTCGCCGTAATACGCCCAAAGGCGGAGCAGGCCACGCTGCTTGGCCTGGTCGGCATCGCGGATCCGCCTCGAACGGAGGCCATCGAGGCCGTCGCAGCCGCCCGTGCGGCAGGTATCACGACCATCATGATCACTGGCGACCATCCGACGACCGCTCGCGCGATTGCGAGAGAACTTGGCATTCTCAAGACGGTCACCGCAGCGGAGGATGTCGTCCATGCGCGGGCCACACCAGAAGACAAGATCCGCATTGTGAGGGATTGGAAGACGCGTGGGGCCATCGTGGCAATGACCGGAGACGGGGTGAATGACGCGCCGGCACTCCGTGAGGCGCACATCGGGATCGCGATGGGACGCACCGGCACCGAAGTGACCCGTGAAGCGTCCGACATGGTACTGGCCGACGACAACTTTGCCAGCATCGTTGCGGCGATCCGGGAGGGCCGCGGCATCTTCGACAACATCCGCAAGACTTTGGTGTATCTGTTGTCCGGCAACACCGCGGAGTTGACGGTGATGCTCGTCGCAGCGCTGGCGGGATGGCCCTTGCCGCTCCTGCCGCTTCACCTGCTGTGGATCAACGTCGTGACTGATGGCTTGCCCGCGTTGGCGCTGGTCGTCGACCCGCCAGAGTCCGACGTTCTTCAACGCCCACCGCGTCATCCCGACGAACCGATGCTGGGTCACGCGGAATGGCGGTTCATCATCGCGACGGGCCTGCTCCAGGCGACTGCGACACTGGGAATCTTCATATGGGCGCTGGAAGTCAGGGACCTGTCCGACGCGCGCAATCTCGCGTTTTCGGTGCTGGTCTTTGGTGAGCTGTTTCGCGCGTTCGCCGCCCGCAGCACTAATCGCGTGTTCTGGGAAACGGGCGCGTTTACCAACGTTCGTCTGCTCGGCGTGGTGGTGTTTTCAGCGATCATGCAACTGGCCATCCACCACATACCAGTCGCCCAGGAGATCTTCGACATCGGCCCGTTGTCGGCTTCCGACTGTGCCCTGACGCTGTCGATCGCGCTCCTCCCGGTGACGGCGATCGAAGTCTCGAAACTGATCCGGCGGCGAACGAGTGGCCGCACGTCGGCATAAGGAGCAGGCATGGATACCGCCGTCGCTATCGTTCAAGCCTACCTTCACATCAACGGCTACTTTACCGTTGCGGAGTACCCAGTGTTTGAGGCGTACCGCGATCAGGCAAGGGCCGTGACCGATCTCGACATTCTTGCGGTCCGGTTTCCGGGCTCGGGTCACGAACTCGTTCGACGTCAACGGCGGCACGGCAGCGAACAGGCTTTCATTGTCGATCCGATGCTTGGCGCTCTCGACGACCGCACCGACATGATCGTTGGCGAGGTCAAGGAAGGTCCCGCGCGTCTCAATCGCGCCATGAGAGATCCAGTCGTCCTTGCGGTGGCCTTGAAGCGTTTTGGCTGCTGTGGGACGGGAGACTCGCGCGAGGTGATACACGAGCTGCTGGAGCGAGGCCAGGTGATTGGACCGTCAGGACACAACATTCGCATGGTGGCGTTTGGCGACGCGCCGGAGGGCAACGTGCCCGGGGCGTGGACGACGGTGCCGATGCGGCATGTGGTGCTCTTTCTGCAGCAGTACCTGCGACAGCATTGGGATGTGTTGCGTCATGCTCCCATCAAAGACACTGCGCTGGGTGTATTGACGTTGATTGAAAAATGGGGCGTCGGCGACGCACGCCCACCAATGCCGCGTGGCGGCAACAGGAGCGGTCATGGTGCGGTGCGAGTGCAAGGGCGTTCATAAGCGCACGCGGGTGGTACTCACCGGCGGGCCCGGCGCCGGCAAGACCGCGCTGTTGGAACTGATTCGTCAGTCCTTCTGTACTCATGTGCGAGTCCTGCCTGAGGCCGCGAGCATAGTGTTTGGCGGCGGATTTCCGCGAGAGGATGACGAAGTCTGTCGGCGTGCCGCGCAGCGCGCAATCTTCCACGTCCAGCGCGAGCTTGAAGCAAGCGGCGATAGTCATAACCCCGCTGTCGTCCTCTGTGATCGCGGCACCATCGATGGCCTTGCCTACTGGCCCGGGGATGCGGACGATTTATGGTCTTCCGTGGGAACAACTGCTGAGGCCGAACTGGCCCGCTACGACGCCGTAATTCACCTTAGAACGCCCGCCCTCGAGCAGGGATACAACCATCAGAATCCTCTGCGGACCGAATCTGCTGAGGTTGCCGCTGCCGTCGACGCGAGAATCGTAAAGGCGTGGGAGGCGCATCCGCGGCGGTTCACCATCGATTCGTCGTCTGACTTCCTGGATAAAGCCGCGCGGGCGCTAACCGTTCTCCGTCAGGAGTTACCCCCATGTTGCCGCGCTCACGTGGTGCCGACCCTGGACCGTCGCGCCGCGCAGACATGAACCGAGGTCGCGTGTATTCTGAAGCGATGGATGCGGACTCGATGCCGGCAGAGGTGGTTGCGGTCCTGCTGGCGAATCACCGCTCGTTCTTGCGGTTCCTCGAGCGTCGCGTCGGCGACAAAGACGTGGCCGAGGACATTCTCCAGGATGCGTTCACCAAACTGATCGCCAGACCCGCCGTGGCGCCCGATGCCGAGGCGATCGTGCCATGGTTCTACAGGCTGCTTCGCAATGCCGTCATCGACCGTTACCGGCGCGCTGGAACGGCTGCGAAGGCGCTAGAGTCGTTCGCGAAAGAACTCGAAAACAACGAAGCCGTACCACCACCGGAGATCGAATCAGAGATTTGTGCCTGCGTGTCACGGCTGGCCGGAACGCTCAAACCCGAGTATGCGGAGGCAATTCAGCAAATTGACGTCGACGGAGTATCCGTCAGGAGTTTCGCTGAGGCCCACGGTTTGTCGGCGAGCAACGCTGGGGTCCGCGTGTTTCGCGCACGCGATGCGCTCAAGAAGCGTGTCGCCGAGTCCTGCGGGATGTGTGCCGAGCATGGCTGTCTGAACTGCACCTGCGGAAGCACGGGAGAACTGTAATGCTGGCTCGATCTCGTCGTTATCAACAGTAGGAGGTCCCAAATGGAAAAAGACGTTGTCTGCGGCATGCAGGTCGATCCCAATAAAGCGGCGGGAACGAGCGAATACAAGGGAAAGACCTATTACTTCTGCTCGACAAGCTGCAAGACCAAGTTCGACGCAAATCCCGCCCAATTCGCCAAGTAACGGCCTCGGGGCGCTGCCGGACCTGGCCGGCAGCGCTCCAGCCTGTAATGCATAACCGGTATCCGCGTTATCAGGTTGGAGGCCAAGAGTGGCAACGCAGAAGCACCAACACCAGCACGATTCGACAGAGGTTCTCGACCCGGTCTGCGGGATGACCATCTCTCCCGCAGATGCGGTCGGAACGCTCGAGCATGCCGGTCACACGTACCATTTTTGCAGCGAGAGCTGCCTGCAAAAGTTCCGCGCCAACCCTGACAAGTTCGTCGGACAAAAGCCACCGACTGTGGCATCGCCGGCTAACGCCGAGGCCGAATACACATGCCCTATGCATCCGGAGATTCGGCAGAAAGGTCCGGGCTCCTGCCCGATCTGCGGCATGGCGCTGGAGCCCGTCAATGTGACTCTCGACGAGCAGCCGAACGAAGAACTCGACGACATGACGCGACGATTCTGGTGGTCGCTCGCGTTGACGGTCCCGATCCTCGGGTTCATGGTGACCGAGTTCCTACCCGGCGACCTTCTACACCGGTTGCCCGCCGGCTGGCGGAACTGGATCGAGCTCGCCTTTGCGACACCGGTGGTGTTGTGGGGCGGCTGGCCGTTCTTCCGGCGTGGCTGGGCGTCGGTCCGGACACTACACCTGAACATGTTCACGCTCATTGCGCTCGGCGTGGGCGCCGCCTACGGGTACAGCGTGGTTGCGACCTTGATGCCGGGAATATTCCCTCAATCGTTCTACATGGGTCACGAAGTCGGTGTGTACTTCGAGCCTGCGGCTGTCATCGTCGTCCTGGTCCTGTTGGGTCAACTGCTGGAACTGCGCGCCAGGGCGGGTACGAGTGCTGCGATTCGCAATCTTCTTGGCCTGGCGCCGAAGACGGCCAGGAAAGTCAGCGAGGACGGGAGCGAACAGGACATCCCGGTCGAACATGTGCACATCGGCAATCGCCTCCGTGTGCGACCAGGCGAGCGCGTGCCGGTTGATGGTGTCGTCGATGACGGCGCTACGAGCATCGACGAATCAATGGTGACGGGTGAACCAATACCCGTTGAGAAGACTGCCGGAGACAAGGTCACAGGCGGTACCGTCAATGGCACGGGAACGTTCGTGATGCGCGCGGAACGCATCGGAGCCGACACGCTGCTCGCGCAGATTGTGCGGATGGTCAGCGAGGCGCAGCGGTCGCGCGCGCCTATTCAGAAACTTGCAGACACAGTGTCCGGTTGGTTCGTGCCAATCGTCATTGCTGTTGCCGTTGCGACATTTATCGTCTGGGGCTTCTTTGGCCCGGAGCCGCGCTTCGCGCACGCTCTGGTGAACGCGGTTGCGGTTCTAATAATTGCGTGCCCGTGCGCGCTTGGGCTCGCCACACCGATGTCCATCATGGTGGGCACCGGTCGCGGTGCCGAGATCGGCATTCTGCTGCGGAACGCCGAAGCGCTGGAAGTCCTGGAGAAAGTCACCACCATCGTGGTCGACAAGACGGGCACGCTTACCGAAGGTAAGCCGCAGCTGACGACAGTGGTGCCGTTAGCGGGCTTTGACGAAGGCACCATCCTGCGGCTGACCGCGAGCCTGGAGAGCGTCAGCGAGCATCCGCTAGCAGCGGCAATCGTTGCCGGCGCAAAGGATCGCGGGGTGGCGCTGGCACCCATCACTGGCTTTCAATCTGTAACCGGCAAAGGTGTCACGGGTGCGGTTGAAGGCCGTCAGGTGGCCATCGGCAATCTTCGATACATGGAGACTCTCGGCGTCAACGCCGGTGCGCTTGCCGAGAAGGCAGATGCCCTTCGCCGCGACGGCCAAACGGTGATGCTGATTGCGATCGATCGAGCGCCTGCTGGACTCGTGGGTGTTGCTGACCCGATCAAGGAAAGCGCTCGAGAAGCTGTCCAGGAGTTGCAGCGCCAAGGCATCACGGTTGTGATGCTGACCGGGGACAATCGAACGACCGCGGAAGCCGTTGCCAGAAAGATCGGCATCACCCAAGTAGAGGCTGACGTGTTGCCGGAGCAAAAGGCCGCAGTCGTCAAGCGGCTGCAGGCCGGTGGCGCGGTTGTCGCGATGGCCGGTGACGGCATCAACGATGCTCCCGCGCTGGCGCAGTCAGATGTCGGCATCGCGATGGGCACCGGGACGGATGTGGCAATGGAGAGCGCCGGTGTGACGCTAGTGAAAGGCGACCTACGAGGTATCGTGCGCGCACGCCGGCTTAGCGGCGCTACGATGAAGAACATTCGTCAGAACTTGTTCTTCGCGTTTGTTTACAACGCACTCGGCGTCCCGGTGGCCGCCGGCATCTTGTATCCGTGGTTCGGGATCTTATTGAGCCCCATGATCGCAAGTGCGGCGATGACGTTCAGCTCGGTGTCTGTGATTGCCAACTCGCTACGGCTGCGGCGCGCTGACATCTAGCGGATCGGTGGACCGGCTAAGAACCTGATCTGCGTTTCGCGTGCTTTAGCAACGCTAACGCTGTGGGCGTCAGGTCGACGCCCCGCATTTTTCCCCTGCCGGCTCGCCTCGTCGTCAGCGGGGTTTCGAGCGCAGTTTCTGCACGGCGAAGATATCCCCACGCGTGACGGTACGACCAGCCAACGTCCTTTGCGGCTTCGGTAAGGGACCCGCGCAGTCGAATCGCGCGAAGCAGATCGAATCCGCCCTCGCCAATTGCGAAACTGCCGTTAACTTCAAACCAGAATTTCGTGCGGCAGTGGATGGCCGGCAGACCGGTGATGCGAATCGTTTGAGACGACACACTGAATTGTAACGCTGTATGTATGGTCAAACCGTTTGACCGTGGCGAAGTAAGCCGCGATGCTCAAGCGTGCCTGTTGATCAAAAGCCGCCATCACCTGGGGCACTGGCTTGGCTGATCGCACGCGATTCCAATCTGACCTTCGGCGGTGGATCCGCGACAGCGGAGGTCTTACGGCGCTCCCTAGGAAAGCGTGGGTGGCTGTCGGATGAGGATCATCGCCGGATATACGCGATCTCCAGGTTGACTCCAGGTACGAATCTGCTCGCGTATTGCACGGGGGTCGGGTGGCGTCTGCAGCGGTCGCAGGGAGCCGTCATCGCGTGGCTGGCGTCGTCGATTCCTGCGTCGCTTGTGGCGCTCCTGGCAACGGTGCTGTACGAGCGCGCGTCAGCGTCAACGGTACTCGCACTTGCCGTTATCTTGGGCAGCGGCGTTGCCCTGCTGTTGTTGTTCGCAAGTGCCTGGCATCTGGCGCGGCCCCAACTAGTGGCGAGTTCGCTGATCCGATCGCTTGCGATCATTGCGCTGGTCATCGCACTGGTCTTGCTCGGCGTGCCGCCGATCGCCGTTCTACTCGCGGCGGCCACGTTGGGCGGAGCATGGAGCATCACGCAACCGTGACCACATTCACCCTGTATCTGCTGTTGTTGAAGGCGACAGTGTTTTCCTTCAGCGGCTTCGGCTCACTGCCGCAGGTGCGCGAGGACCTGGTCATTCGGCACGGCGTCATCACCGATGAGCAACTGAGTCGTGCGGTGTTGGTGGCCCGGACAACACCTGGGCCGATGGGAGTTTACGTTGTGAGTGTGGGGTACGACGCAAAAGGGCTTCCCGGAGCGGTCGCCGGCTGGCTGGCGCTGGCCACGCCGGCATTGCTGGTGGTCCCACTGATGTTCATCGCAGGCCGGCTCGCCCATCATCCGCGAGCCTTGAGCGCGATCAATGGATTGATACTCGCCAGTGCGATGTTACTCGTGCTATCGAGCGGACCGCTTGCGCTGGACCTGCTCGAGAGGCTTAGAGCGTTAGGGCAATAGGTCCCAGCAACAGGCCGAGACTCAGTGGAAGTGTGATTGCATCCCGCCGCCCAATAGATGTCGAGCGATGGCTGCCAACAAGAGAACCACCACAGCCAGCCAAAAGAGGTAGGTGAATGCGGTCTGCCGGCCCGCAACCGCTGCAGACCCAGCGGAGTCGGCTCGCAGGCCGAACGGCGTCATCCCTTGTGGTTTGTACACGGATAGGGCGACGGCTATGAGGAGAACGACGACCGCCGCGCCAGCGTCTGCCACGAGTCGCATCCGCGGTTCACCGCCCAGAGTGCCGATGCCGGCCGCCGCAGACGCGCTCCGCACCAGTTGCATGTGCAGAAGCAGGAGCAGGCTGGCACCGACCGTGATCAGCAGTTTGGCGACCACCCAGTAGTGACGGAAGACGCCCCATTGCGTGCCGAGAGACTGAATCAATCCCGTCACAAGCGAAGCGGCGCTGAACGGAACAATGACGTACCAGCCCATCAGCTCGAGGGCCGGGTACAGAGAACGAGCGGTGTCGTTGTCGACGCTCCGAAGGCCGACGATCGCCAGGACCAGGAACGCTGCCACCGCGCCGAGCCAACCGACAGACGAGGTGACGTGTGCGGTTAGGGCCAGCTTGCGGAGAGCCGGTTTCATCACCATCCTAGTTATCCATCGGCGCAGCTTAACGGAGCATGAACGTCTGCTCACTCATTCGCGCGCCAGCAAGCGAATCATCAAGTCAATTTCCTGAGTCTGCGAGGCGATGATTCCCTTGCACAGCTCACGGATTTCTGAATCCGTGATGGACGCCTGTTGACACATCAGAATGGCGCCTGAATGGTGAGGGATCATCGATCGCAGGAATTGTGCATCGCCTACTGCGGCTTGTTGACGGATGAGGACGAACGCCCCGGTGCCTAGAATGACTGCGGCACCAATAATTAATCGGTTGAGGCGCGCATCCCGATACATCATCCGCATCACGATTAACTCGATGACCACCATCGGCGCGGTCATCAGCGCCGCCATGTAGACCTGGTTGACGTTCATGTAAACGCTGGAAAGTCGATCGACCATCGAATACATGAGCAGGTACATCGCGAGGAAGGACAGTCCGGCCATCAAGCCGAGGTGGACGTAGTGGCTTTGATGGCTTTGCTGGTCTTGGTGCTGCTTGTGGCGCGTGTGCTCCATGCGCCGGTCGGATACAAAGGCGAAGCCATGTTCAGGCGTTTAAGGATGAAAAGTTGTTAATGAAACCCGATGCTAGACGCGAAGGTGTGACTCGCCGGGTCTAAGACTCAGCGGTCCGGCGGCCAAATGTATTGACGTCTAGGACACAGTGTCGAGTAGTGCGGATAGCGTCAGGCCGAGACCCCGCGCGATTTTTGACATGGCTTTGACGGACGGATTTCGTAGACCCGCTTCAATGCCGGCGATGTACGACCGATCTAATTCCGAGCGCTCAGCAAGGTCTTCCTGAGTCCACTGCCGCTTCTCGCGGCAACTCCGAACCCTGGCTCCGAGGCTGCGCAGAAACGGATCCTTCCGTTTGGGCACGCCTCAGGTTGTCGCCGGAGGCTTGCATTGTCGATTGACTATCAGTAACAATCTACTATCAGTAACAATTATTCTGCAGAACCGGATCCGAGGAGAACTCATGTCCAATCCGAAATTGGCCCGCATCTCTCCGCTTCTCAGATTGCTGGTGGACGCACTGGACGCACGCGGCAGCGGCGACGACCCTCGCGTTGTTGACGCGCTTGTGGAGTTGGGGGAGCTCGCACGCCTCCAAATCCCAGTCAGAGGTGTTCTCCCGTTCGGCGACGACCAGTTGTTCGACGCCATCGATGGCATCGCAAACAAGCATTTCGATTTGGCGGCGGTTAGACAGAGCGTCGACGCAGCGCTCGCGCGGCTGGAGCCGCTGGCCACCCGCGATGACATTGAGGTCGCGATCGATCACCTTTGTGCTGTTCTGAACGTCGCGTACTTTAGTGCAGGACTCGCGTTTGGCGTGACCCTGGCTGATCTCAAGTCGCTGTAGGAGTGCGCGGTGATGCGTTACCTCCTTGGATTGCCCGAAACCTGCTGCCCCGATTGTGAGGTCTTAGCTGCCTATATCGATAAGGGGCTTGGCCAATGGGAAAGGCGCAAGGTAGAGCGACATCTCGCACGCTGCGCCGACTGCATCGCTCTAATAGCCGCTGTGGTTCGAGTCCTGGCTGAACTCCGGCGGACTCGATTTGCCCAACTGCGCTAGCTGCGGGGTTTCCCTTGGGCGTTCGGGAATGTGCCACGTCGGTCCCGGCATTCCGTCCGCGACCACCCGGAATGATCTATTCCAGGAGTGCAGCTACCGTACGCTGGTGGACGCATGAAAGAAACGACTTGGAAATCGAGGTTGCGCCGAATTTAGACCTTCGTAAATCGCCAATCGTCGTCCATCGCTTGCCAGCGATCGTCCGCGTGCGGCGAATTCGACCCGTTACGGCAGGCTAAGCAGACTTGGTTACCGAATGGATGCCGCTATCGCGCTTCCGTTCCGTTGTGACCGGCATGTCGTAGCGCCATTCGTGGCCACACTCGCGACACCGCAGGGCCACTTTGATCGCCCCGCTCTCTAGCTCAGTACCTGCCATGAACGGTAGTCCTGAAACGGCTTTGCAGGCGGGACAAGGCATCGGGAAGGACTGACCGTCCTTGATGGTTTGAGGCATCTCCGCTTCCCCTGGTTCTCGAAGGCGTTGCCTTGGAAAGGAACCTGCCAGGATGGCTGGAAGCTCAAAAAGGTGGCTTACATGTTACGCCCCCCGGAGTTTCCTCAAGCGGATTTTAGAAAAACTCGGAACGCAACTCAACCCCTGAAAATCATCGGATTTGGGCGCAAATTCCCTGAGTGTCCGCCTCTAGGAGTGGCAAAGACCCGACTTGCCACATCGCGTCCGCCGTCAAGTCTGGGATCGCGCCGCCGTCAACCACGATCAGAGATGGCTGACGGCTTGCGCATCGATGTCATTCGGGACCGCGAAGTCCCTCTGTCCCGCGAGTTGCGTGATGATCGCGCGTCTTTGCCTGGCGGCCTATCGAGAATCGCCACAGCCTGCCGCTGCGCCACTTGCCCGATGTGGCCGTATCTCTTCGCCATTCGAGCCGTCGTAGCGGCGCTCCAGCCCAGGATCGAGGCAACCACCGAGAGGGGCACGCCGCCCTCTAGCATGCGAGTGACGCAAGTGTGACGCAGATCGTGGAAACGGACGACAACGCCGGCCTTCTTCTTGGCGGACTCCCATGCTTCCTTCCACGAATTAATCGAACGCGTCGGATCCACGTCGAAGACGCACGATTCGAACTTGTCGCCTCCAGCGCCATAGCGTTCGCGCGGAAAGATAAAGTGGTCAGGCTTGCGATCGGGGAACTGGTCCGCCCAGAACCGCAGCACCTTGGTGGCGCGATCGTTCAATGGAATCGTTCGGCCCTCGCCAGCTTCGGTCTTGCTCTCGCCGACTTGAACATCACGCCTGACCAGATTGGCCTGTCTCCACCGCAGTAAGCGGAGTTCGGAGTATCGCATGCCCGTGTTCAGCGCGAGCAGCACCGCCGGCAGCAACGACCGAGACCGGCTGTCCGCACACGAATCGAGCAGCTTCTTTTCTTCGGTTGGATCGAGAGCCTTGCCGATGTCATCTCGCGCCTTCAACATTCGCACGTCCGGCTGAATGTTGCCCCACAAACGATGGCGACGAAGAATTGCCCGGAGCGTACCGACTTCGAGATTGATCGTCTTGGGCGCCGCCTTCTCCTTCAGTCGTGCCTGCTGATATCGGCTGATGCGGGTGGCGTCGATGTCGGTGAGGAGAAACGGTCCGAGTTCGGGAAGGAGATGTCGGAGATTCGTTTTCTCGATCAGGTGGCTTTTCGGCGCGAGCGTCGGCTTCTTATCTTCCAGCCATCTCTCTGCGGCCGTCTTGAGGGTTTGCGGCGCCTCTCGCTTCCGCAATCCGTGGAAGCCTTCGTCAAGATCGCGACGACGCTTCAATTCGGCACGGCGTGCGACCTCTTTGGAGGTCGACTTGGTCGACTCCTGAAACAGCCGTCCACCGAATCGAAACTTGTACCACCACACCTGGCCGCGCCTGAATAGCATCCCTACCGCTCCTTGATCGCCGGTACCGTGTTTTCCTCGATCAGCCTGCTGATCTCGGATGCTGGGATGCGGATCACCCGTCCAAGCCGGATGTGCGCGATGCGGCGTGCCGCGACCCAGGTCCGGATCGTGTGCACGGACAAACCGAGTTCGGTCGCGGCCTCAGATACGGTGCGGGGTGGCGCGACGGGTGCCAGTGGGGATTGTCGTGCGTGGCGCGCGGACGGCTTTGAAGTTCGCGACTGCAGCCGTTCGCGCCAACGATCCAATGCTACCTCAGTTCCCATTTCAGCGCGGTGCATGACTCACCTCGTAAGCGCAAGAAGATGACTCCGCAGTAGAGGGCGGACGCCGCCATTCGGCGGCGCCCGGAAACCCTGTGTTGCTTACGAGGCAGCCGCGACGGGCGTCTCCTGTTCGTACTCGGCATAGGCCTGCAGCACGAGATCGCGCACGCGTTCCTGTCCGCTGTTGTCAGCGAGAGGCCGCAGTAATGCGAAGCTTCTCCGCTCGCCGTTGACCGAGTAGGTACGGGACGGGAACGTGACATTGCGGCCGGTGCCGCTGCGACGCTCCCAGATGGCGAAGCCGATCAGCTTCAAACCCTCGAATTCGCCGTCGGTGAAGTGCACTTCGGCATCGGCGAGTTTGCCGGCAGGTTGCGCTTTGTCGTTCGGAATGATTTTGACGACCATGATCTGACCTCCTGAAAAGCTCGTCTCCTTGGCGAGCGGTTGTTGAGTAGTTGCGAGTCATGCGGCGGCCGGACTGGCAACAGACGCCTGGAGGCGTTGCCAGAGCCAGTGCTGCAGCGTGTCGAGTCCGACGAGCCCCGCGTCCGCTCGGAAGAGCGGGTGGTGGTGGCCGTGATACTTGGCCTGTTGCCAAGTCAGCTCCATCGCTTCGACCAGGACGAGGCGACCAGGCAGACGCGCCTGATCGGCGGCGACCATGAGGCAATCCGCAGCGAACCCAACAAGTTCCGCGAAGGTGCCCGCGTGGAGCGTGAGAGTGGCCGGTGAATCCAATTCGACCGGCGCGGTGGTGATAAATGCGAAGTACTGTCGCGTGTGGCGGCCGATCGTGACAGTGATGCTGGGTGTGATCGACAGTTGACGCTGCATGGTGATCCTCCTTTGTCGTCTGCGCTTCATGACTTCCCGACCATCACGTAAGAGCCAGACCTGGCTCGCGCGAGGCGCGGTCAAGGCCGTGAGCCCCGCTTAGCGGGGTCGGAGCGAAGCGGAGAGCCTTGACCCCGCCGAGGCGAGCCGGACAATCCGCGTCGTGATGGTTGGGATCGGGATCGGCGTGATCCCTTTCGTCTCTTGGTGATCGCGAGCGAGATTCCGAGTTTCCTCGCGATGCGCGAGAGGCCGTCGCGCCGCCAACTGTGGCGAAGCGCGACGGCGATGGCGAGCACGCGTGGCCACTGACGTGGCGGCACGCGATGGAGCGAGCCAACGAGCTCGTCGAAGAGGTCGTCAGGAAAGAGTTCCTCAACGACGAGCGTCACGAGTGCGCGAGTCCATCGAATCCGTGCCGCGCGCGCCGCAAACATCTGCAGCGCGTGCGGACGGAGCTCCGCCCGCCACCGCTCGGTATCGAGCTGTTGCTTCGCCCGAACGGCGGCTTCGAGTTGTCGATCGACTTCGAACGGGACGGAATGGATCGCACGCACGGCAGCACCTCCCACGGATCGGCACGCGAGCGACGCTCACGTGTCGTCAGGTGCGGAGGGCCTGGACCGCCCGCGGATTAGCGGTGGGTGGAATGCGGACCGCGCGGGGTTGTGCCCGAGCGGTGACGGACCAGGGTTAGTGAACCGTGGTCAACAGGCGGGTGGCGGCGCGGTCGAGTGCGAATCGTCCGTCTTGCCAGGGCGTCCGTTGACTGAGTCGTGTCAGTCCCTGGACATAGCCCCAGATCGAGCGTGGATTCGACTCGTACTGCTCCGCCAACGTGTACGCCTCGGCGGCCTGCTTCTGCGAGACATCAAGTCGTCGCACGGCCGTCTCGAGCACGATATCGCGCGTCGGCCCGAGTTCCTGGGTAGTCGCCCGCAGGACCAGGGTGCGATCGCGTGTCGTGTCCGCATCGAGCGCCCCGCGCACGTCATCCAGCGATGTCGTCCACGCGGTTTGAATCGATGCGCCCACGTGGCGGCGCCGGAAGCCGGCCACGTGTTGGAATCCCCAAATCAGATGGTTTCCACAGACCATCCTGAAGAGGAACAGATCGAGCGTGAGGGCGGCGGCACCGACATCGCTGTTCCGGAGAATGAATCCGCGGAACAGACCGGCGTGCGTCGGGTCGGTCGGGTCGTCGAGATCGCGATTGCCGTCCACGAGGAACAGAAACATGTCTCGGTCTCCCAAGTAGGCGCCAGACGGAACGCGTTCAGCGCCAAACTCGCCGTCCTTGTATCCGAGCGGAAGGTGCCAGGCCGGGTGTTGGGCCATGAGGTCGAGCACCCGGCCGGCCAGCTCGTGATGGGGAACGCGTGCATAGCGCGGTGATGTAATCGCGTGCACGGTCCTCGGTTCGGCCCGGTCGACGAACAGCTGATGCTCTTCGCGATCGGACCGCTGCAGCCCGTAATTGATCGCCGAGGCGGCGATCGACGCGGGCAGCGTCCGAAGGTAGCTTGGCGGCGCGCCGGCGATGGTCGCGAGCTGGCCGAAGCTCCAATGCGTCATAGCTGCGATCTGACCCGACGAATCGCGAATCACGAGATCGTCTGAATCGATCGCCTCGGTCCTGAGACCGACCGTGTCCGTGTCACGCTCTTCGAGGCGGGCGCTTCGTTCGCGGGCCGCCAGATAGAGTGCGTGAACGCTCGTGTAGCGCTCGTCGGGTGGGCGTGAGGCCCATTCACGATGAGCGGTGCGCGCGGTCACCGTAGACACACTTGTCCCGTTCATAGGGTGCTCCTTTCTGCATGCCCTGAGGGCGATGAGGTGGAATCAGCTCCGCGTCGGGCGACGAGGAGGGGTGGTCAGGACGACCACAACGGAATGATCCAAAGCTAGATCAGCGAGACGACGGTGTCAACGTCAGCCGTTTCGCGACCTATCTGCACACAAAAGCTGTCGCCCCACGAAACCAAGGCCCACGGATGGGCGTCGATATGTACGATACGCAGTAAACCTGCTTGCACAACAGAGTGCAGTCTCCGCGAGACTGCCCTCGTCACGAGGATTGGGATGACTGTGACCCCCACGGTACCCGAGAGACGTCGAGCACGTGCAGAGAGCACCGATTCGTTCGACCGGTCGCGGTCAGCTTCGCTGGAAGTGTTAGCGAAGCGCGCGGCGGGACTTCGCTGGAATCGCAGACTCCTGCTGGTGTTACTCGAGGAACTCTGCATCGACGATGCATTCGTTCGGCTTATTGGCGAGCCACAGCGCATCCCAACACGTCGATATGCTGAAGCGATCGCCGTTGCGTTGCTGCTTCGGCACGGCTGGCGTCCAGATGATTTGTCGTCCGTCGCGAGCCAGATCGGACTCGTGCCCAAACTGAAGCGATCGAAGAAGGTTCGTCCAGTGCAACGCATCGGTAAGCCTCGCCGACGACTACGTCGTTGAATCGACATCTCGCGCCGAGGTCTCGGCGCAGGGCTCGTCGAGGGCATACTCGCGTCGCAGCGTAAACGGACCTTTCTTGCAAGTAACGAGAACGCCGAACGAGGTGAGCGATACCCTTGTGTCCTGCCTCCACGTCAGCTTGTGCTCGCGCAACGTGACCGTGGCTTGAGGCACCGCCGCTTGGATTCGCTGGACGGCCGCCCATTGGGTCGCCGTTGCTTTCACGGCGTTGGTGCCAGCAACGAGGACATCGCGGTCCGAGATGCGGGCATCGGAGTGTCCATTGGATGTCGTGACTTTCGCCTGCAACCGCTGGGCACCATCGCGCGGATAGAGAGACCACTGACTCAGCTCAGACAGGGTCTGGTCAGTAATGGCCTCGATCGCCTCGTCCATCGGCAGCACACCGGCGGCTTGGCGAACACGCTGCTCCGCAGTGCCGTGCTCGTGTATCCATTCAGCGATATAGCGCCTCTTGTCTTCATGTAGCGCTAGTTGCGCCGCACGTTCCTGCATGTTTCTCTCGCGCCGGGCCCGCAAGTCAGATCGGAATCGACGATGCGCCTCCGCCGGCAGGTCGCGCGCGATGCCTTCATCGGTATCGACGTCAAAGGATACGCGTCCGTCCTTTGACTGGAGGAAGCAACGCTTCGTTGACGGCGCAGGATGGACGAGCGCTCTTTGTGTTGGATCGGCAAGGAACGATTGCGCAAGGACGCGTCGCTGCTCGCGCTGGCTGTCGCGACGCTGCGCCTTTGTTGCCGTGCGCTCGGCCTCATACGCCCGCTCGAGTTCATGGTTCTTCGCTGCCGCTCTGAACAGATCGTCCACTTCTGGTGGCTTGTCGTAGACCGGCAGCGCGTCGATGCGTACGATCCGCTGCTCCGAGTTGACGTCAAATCGCGGCCTCAACTTGAGCCGGGCCACGCCATGAGCATCCACGGTGACCAGATGCAGCCGCGACGACGGAATCTGCAATGTGATTTCCTGCAGCTCGCGTCCGTTGCCACCTGCCAGCAGCGATGCCTTCCGACCGCTTTCTGAAAGCAGGTATGACACGGTAACAGCGAGTGCGCGCGCACTCTCCGGCGCTGCGGCCGTCACGCCGGCCGCTGGATCCGGTCGGCGAAGAGCGGTATGAACGGCGGTATCCATATAGCAATCCTTCCTCATCACTCAGACAACACGAGCGCCAGGCGGCGGGCCTGAGCCCGCTCGCCTGGCGAATCCGAAGCGACTACGCCGCCGCAGCCTCGACGCGGCTGTACGCGTCGAGGATCAGATCGCGAATCGCCTCCTGCACGGTGGCATCCCCGCTCGCGGGACGCAGCAGCGTGAAGCTGCGGCGCGATCCGTTCACGGAGTACTGCCTCGCCGGGAACGTCACGTTTCTCCCTCCTTCGCGACGCTCCCACACAGCGAAGCCGACCAGCTTCAAACCGCGAAGCGGGCCTGCTTCAGCTTCGAAGATCACCTCGGCATCAGCGAGCTTCCCTGCGGGAGAGCTCTTCTGATTGGGGAGGATCTTCACGGACATCAGATCGCCTGTGGACTTGGTCATACGGTCCTCCGAGACACGCCGAGGGCCTGGGCCGACGGCGTGGGCTGCGTTCGCCCGGGTCGATGTAGACGCGAGCGAACAGGGTGAAAACCGCACAGCCGGTATTGGCGCATGCGGTCGACGACAGCTCGATGGAGGTGTCATGCACTCGGGACGCATGAAGCCACCTCCGACATTTCCAATTGAAAGCGGTCGTTGCGCGCGTCATAGCCGCGCACGGACAAGACTTCGTGAACGCACCGACGTCCACGCACTCTCGAGACGTGGACCACCAGATGGATCGCCAAGGCGATGGCCTCCCGAATGCTGTGGTGCGGCAATCCGACGTTGGCGGTGAGCACGCAGTGGGCCAGACGCGTCAGAGCCTGTTCGGCCGAATTGGCGTGAATCGTGGTGAGGCTCCCGAGGTGTCCGGTGTTCAGCGCTTGCAGCAAGTCGAACGCCTCGGAGCCCCGGACTTCGCCGACCAGGATCCGGTCCGGGCGATGACGCAAAGTCGCGCGGACCAGGTCCGCAATCGTGACCGCTGGAAGCGGCTGTTCGTTGCCCAATGGCACCTGCGTGCGACGAGCTTCAAACCGCAGAAGATTTGGTTTCGATAGGTGGATCTCTGCGGTCTCTTCAATGACGACGATTCGATCGCTGTCCGGAATGTGTGCGGCCAGCGCATTCAGCAGGGTCGTCTTGCCCGTGCCCGTGCCACCGGAAATCAATACGTTCTTCTGGTCGGCGATAGCGTCTGTCAGTCGTCTCGCCAGGGCCGGCGTTAGCGCCCCCACGTCGACCAGGTCGCTCAAGGAATAGCGCCGTGTGAACTTCCGGATAGTGAGCGCAGGACCGGCGACCGCGCACGGCGGGAACATGGCAGCGACGCGGGAGCCGTCTTCGAGCCGCGCGTCGAGCCACGGTTGCAGATCGGAAATCTCGTCGCCGCACGCCCTCGCAATGTTCTTGATCGCAACGGTCAGGTTGCGCGGTTCGAGTGTCCGATCCATGACGCAGGCAATGGCGCCGTCACGCTCCACGAACACGTGCGCGCCGCCGTCATTCACCATGATCTCTGTGACAGTCGGATCGCGGAGCAGATCCTCGATCGGTTTCAGGAACGGCAGAATGCGATCGAGGCTGCTCATAACGCTCCTCGTGCAACGTGGTCGAAATAGCTCGTTTGCACATCCAGGTAATGCGGCTTCAGGTAGCAGAACTGCGGCGGCAACGGGTTCAGTCCGTCATACGGCAAGGCAACGGCCTGAGCGTTCTGGAGTTCGGTGAACACTCGCGGCTGGAAAACAAAGTCGGATTCCCAGCTGTAGGTCTTGGTGGCCGTCAGGGTGTGCTTGGCGGCAGCGGCGCGCCCGGTGAGCAGCGAGATGTGCGCCCCTTCGCCGGATTCCCCAAGGCTGTACCTAGCCTTCAACCGGTCGGCACGCCCGCAGAGCTCTGCAGCAACCCGCGCGGTGAACTCGTCGCTGGTCGCCAGAAAGAGCTTTGTTCGGAAACATTGCATCAAGGTCCGCCATGCTTCGTCGCCAGTCAGCGCCGACCGCAACGAACTGATGCTCTGCGTCGCCACGATCGGGATCAGACGCGCCTGGCGCGACAGCGCAAAGGCCCGTTCATCTCCGGTCGGATCGGTTTCCCCAACCGTGGCGAATGCGTGGTACTCGTCGGCGACGAAGAGCAGATCTCGCCAGGTTCCCTTCGGATCGGCAGCAATCTTTGGAATGCGCTGCAACACGGCTCGCTGAAAATCGAGCTTGAGCATCACGCCGAGACCCCGTGCCAGGGCTGGATTCATCGCGACCGGAAAGTTGAGACCGAGCACGTGCCCGCTCTCGAGTAGTTCTTCAAGTGGCGGCAGGGGCCGCGGGGCGCCGGGCTTGGGTGGATTCGCGTAGGCCTGACGTGGTGGGCAGAATGCCCGGTAGACGGCCGGGTTCTCGTCGAACAATGAGAGGAACACCACGACGCCTTCGACGATGGAGGCTTTGACCTTGGTGTCGAGCCGAATCCAGGTATTTCGATACCAGCGGTCGATGGCCTCCAGTCGATGCCGGCGATCAACGCAGATCGCGGCATCTCCGGTTCGGACCTCGTAGGCGATGCTTTCTCCGGCCAGATGCGCTTCGAGTTCTGCTTCGTAGGGATGCCCTACGTGCGTTTGGCCAAGCGGCACCCAGAGCGTCCACGCGCGTCTCGTCGCCTCATCGCAGTCTTCCAGCGCGATCGCGATCACTTCCTGAGGCTGGCGAAACTGCTCCTGCAGCAACCGGATGTTCTTGTCGATGAGACCGTCTTCGATGATGTAGCGATAGACCTCGGACAGCGTGGTGTAGCCATCGCTGATGCGACGGAGCGAGATCACGAACTTCAACAGGTCGGTGTACGCCTGTTGCCAGAAGGGCTCCTTCGATTTCCCGAACAGGTTGTTCAACAGGGTCCCCACGGCGTAGGCCAACGCGTAGGGATCGAGATCGTTGTGCAGGGGGTTGTAGCAGACGCCGGTGTCCAGTCCGATTTCGAGATAGTCATCTTCGCGGCCGGCACGGGCGAGCATCTGTCGTACTTGCTGGCAGAAGTCGCCCTTCACTTCCAGCACGAGGCCGCCTACCTTGCGTTCGGGATCGTCAGCCCTCCATCGCAGCAACTGATCGACATACGGATACATGCACGCGGAGGTCTTTCCGGTGCCGACGGCGCCCAGAATCATTACGCCTGTGTAAAGGCCGCGTTGCGGAATCGAGAGCCACTCGGGCTCTGGTGCTCGTCCGACCGTATTCGTGAAATGCGCTTCGCCCAGGACGAGAGACGGCGACGGCCGCAACTCAGGCACGGGATATTCCGGAAGTTCGCGCCCACTAAACGTCGGCAAGAGGTGATACGTGGCGATGGCGAGGACGGACAGCACAAGTGAGACGCCGAAGAAGGGTGTCGTAAACCACAGCGTTGCGTAGCCGTAGGACAACACAAGGAAAGCGTCTGGTGCCTGCAGTGCAATAAGTCCGAGGAACGGATTCTCCGGAGCGATCGGATAGGTCCGGAGGCCGTACACCCCAACGCCGGTGGCCACCAAGAGAGCCACCAGGCCGCGTGCATCGAGAATGGTTCGCAGCATCGCCACGTTCACCACCTAGCGCCTACGCGCCGCCCGATGCGGCTCGCACTTCAGTCGCTCGAACGAGCGACGGTTGCCCACGATCCGGCCTCCGCGGACCGCCCCCTCGCCGGGCCTCGGCTCGCGGAACATACGAGTCCGGATGACCGGCCCGCCATTGCTGGAAGTCCTTGTCCTTCGCCAGTACGCCGTCGATCACCTGGTTGAGAACGTATTCGGTGGACTCGCCGAGAAACTGCGCGTACGCATACAACGTCTCGTTCGTTTCATGATCGAGACGTGTGCGATGGCGCACCAGACGCTTGCCGCGCGTACGCGGTTTAATCAGTGGCATGACTCCCTCCGTGCGGTAAGTGAGGTGACAGATGCCGCCGATCGAGTCGTGCGGATATCGCGACGACGAGCCGACGAGATACTGGGCGCGATCGTGTGCCGTACCGGCGACACCATCGCGGGCCACTTCGTGCGGAAGAATGCGGTTCAACGACAGCGGGGCGTGAGCGACCCCCGAACGGGGACGGGGACGCGAAGCGTCTCGGCCGTGGGGGTCGCTCACGCCCCGATCACGATCACAACCCGGTCCCATCGGGCGGCAAAGAGCGCCGCCCGATCGCAGAGCCGCGTAGCCGAGCGGAGGCGCGTAACTTGCGGCAAGTGCGGCAGTTACATTGGTGGAAACCCACGCGAACTGCGACCGACCGATGCCTTCATACGAGCATCGCAACCACCATCCGCCACGGAAGTGGTTCCCTACGGGCATCTTCGCCCCCCTCTTCCGCGATTGAGCACCGTTAGGCGGTGCCAACCAGTCGGGTGAGGTCCAGATAGCGATACGGCAAGACATAACTTTCCAGGGCTCCCGTGCCTCGCGTAATGGCGTCCGCCAGGACCGGCGATGCGGTGGCATCGAGCACCGCTTCGCCGCGTTCCTGCCACGCGCGATAGAGGGCCGAAAAGCGCGGCGCTCGAAACGCCCGCTCTGCTTCGTGAAAACGCTGTTCAGCGTCCGCATGGGACTGTCGACGAGCGTTGAATAGCCAACGCAGTTCATCGAGCACACTAGGTCGGAGAGGCATCGCCAACTGCTCTCGGAACGCGGTGTGGTACGCGGTGACGGCCCGCTTGAAGTGCGGCGGCACCAGCAACCGCACCGTCCACTCGCGGAGCCCCCGGAGCAGTTCTGCGTGACGCTCGAGGAACGCTCGAAACTCGATTGGGGACGAGCGGTCAACTAAATACGCAAAGGTATGCCGTTGGGCATCGGCACTGATGCCGACGGGCGTCTTGTCGGGGAAGTACCGCACCGTTTCGGTGTCTTCTCCGCGAAACGTCAGCCTGGGCAAATCTTCGAACCGAATCCGATGCTCCAACGTGAAGTGCTCGACCTTGTCACGCTCCGTCGCGAGCCAGGTGCGGTCGCGATCGGCCAGCACGGCATCCAGCAGCATCAGGCGTTCAACCGCGCGCGGCAGTGGCGCTGGCTTTCGATTTCGATTGTCGGGCTCGCCAATGGCCGCGTAGAGCGGTTTGTGGTGAACGTGATACAGCTTCGCGGTGTTGTGACGGCAGGGTCGAACGGTGGCGAAGCCGGCCTCCAACAGCCCTGAGTAGAAGTCGTGCATCTTGCGGCCATACGCGATTCCCGCGAACGTGCAGTAGTGCCGCCCTAGGCACACGCCCGCATGGAGCATCACCGTCACCAGGAACCGCGCCTGGCGGTCGGTCAGCATCGGGGCCACAGCCCTGAGTGACTCCACGCGCGCGTCGAACGTCATTCCAGAAACTCCACAGCAAAGTCCGGATCGAACGGCTTTCCTCCGCCGGCGCGACGCGCCGTGGCGCCTGCACGACCACCGCCGCCCGTGCGATAGCCAGTGAACCCAGACTTGCCTTTGGCGGCGGCATGGGCGCCACGGTAATGTGGCGTCAACACCTCGACGTCCTCCACCTCGCGCCGACCGTCCGGACCTTCGAATTCAATGCGCACATCGGGAAACTGCACGTGGTCCTCGAGCATCGGCAGGCTGTGCTCGCGGGCCCATTCCGCAATCTCTTCGCGCGTCCGCGTCGGTCGGCCGTCGCTGTCTGACCGGTCGCGGTTGCCCTCCTGAAGAAACAGCTGGTACTCCCGCTTCAGGTCATCGTCGAGGAGCACCCGATGTATGCGCGCGCCCTGGGCCTGAAGGCGATCGGCGCTCCGGAGGTATGCCTGGTGAAGCCGGGAGTCGTGTGCAAGCTCTCGCGTTTTCACTCGGCCGCCATAGAACGTTTGCGGCCTTTCGCGGTCCGGATCTCGATGGCTCTCGAGCAGCTCGCGGCCTCGCTCGGTCAGTGCGACGAGCGCGGTGCGATGCTTGCGGTCAGCGGGAGCCACGGGGCGGATCAGACCGGCCTGACGCAGCCGGTCGAGATCGCCATGCCATAGATCGCCGGGACGTCCTTGCTCATCCCGGAGTTCGCTGGCAGGCACCACTCGAAACGCCCCTATGGTCGCCAACGCCCGGACTTCAGACCCGCGCAACAAGTATTCCTCGTCGCGCACCCACACGTGCTCTCGTTCGACTCCACGAGGCAGGTCGAGTCCCTGCGTGAACACATCGCGCGGATCGATCTCGCGTTCACCACGAGGATCGGAAGGGCTTGGCTCGCGGGTATCGGACGTGCGCGGGTCGTGATGATCCAGCATGGTGGTCACCGTCTGGACGTCTTGAAGTAGGCGGCCAGGTCTTCATGGGTCGTTTGGCCCTGGCGGAGCTGCCGATCCAGATGCGTGAGCTTACGGCCGGCGTCGCGCAGGAATAGCCATCGCGCCAACGCATAGAACAGGGCCGACAAGTTCACGAACAACAGCAAAATGCCACCGACAATTACCCAGCCGTAGTTACGGAATAGCGCTGCCTTATACGGCGCCAGAAACGTCACCTCACCGGCGAACCAAGCGACCAACAGGAACGTCGTAAGCAACGCCGGAAAGGCCGTGTTCTTGATCACTTGCGTGGCTCCTCAAACGCCTGGTCGACACGGAAATAGGTCACTTGGAGACCTAGCGGGTTGACACGCACGAACTCGTTCGGGACATGTCCACGCATGACGAAGTCGATCTGCGCGACGTGCGTTTCCCGTCCCCGTTCACTCCGGGTTCCTGGACTGAAGAACACGCGCTGGAAGGTTACGGTTGCCTTGTACGGCGGGTTGGCCAGCTCACTGAGACTGACGTTCTGCACGACCACATCAATCTCGTCATTGGGAGAGGTCAGAAACGTCTCGATCGCACGGTTCTGCTCGCTCTCCGCGATCGTGGCGTTGGCGAGGGTCGGCTCCAGGAACAGCAACGAGTCCGGATATTCGCGCTGAACCGTGGCTCTGATACGGCTGAAATGCTTGACTACGAACTGCGACAAGAAATATCGAAGCTCCGGAGCCTGCGGCTGGTAGGTGGCGGCATCGTACTGGACGGCTTCGGCGCGGCCGACAGCATCGATCCGAACGACCAGCGGCTTGACCTGTGAATAGCTCGAGACCGTGTGAACGTTGAGGCCAATAAGGCCGACGGCCACCAAAGACAGAAGGAGCAACGCGATCTTCAAGTACGTGTTCAGCACGAGCGCAGAGCCATACAGCTCCACGAACTGACGCTTCGCATTCTCCAGTGACTTTGGAGGCAGATCTGCAACGGTTGCGCTCATGGCTGAATCCCCAGTACGTGAATCCTGAACAACGACCACGCGATCCAGATCGCGCCGGACACCAGCCCCAACAAGAGCGCGACGCCCAATGCAATGGCGATCGCCGGGTAGTCTGACCAGCGAACCGTGTCGGGTTGACCCATGTAGCGCAAGAAGCGGCGCGGCATAGCCTTCCTCCTCTAGAAACGGCGCACAAAGCGAGGCACGCCGGCCAGAATCGACTGGCCCGCATGGCCCGAGAAGATCGAGTTCGTGAGCGATGGGACCATCACGATTCCCATGCTGAAGGTCGCTATCACCGCCAGGGCCTGAACCCCGTAGACGCCGTACTCGGCGGCTGTGATTGCTGGTGGCAAAGTCGTCACGTACCGAAATACGAACTGTTCAAACACCATCAGGAAGGCGATGGCGACCACTGGCACGAATGAGTACGAAATGAACGATCGCAGCCAGCTCCAGAACAGCCAATCGAGCTTCGGGACGATCAAGAACGGAACGAAGATAGGCCCGAGCAATGCGCAGATCGCGCTCGCTATCAGGCCGAAGGCGATCACAGACAAGGACAACGCCTTCGCGAGCGCAATCACGACCAAGAGCGACCAGTAGATGAGATTCGCCAGAATCGACCACGGATCTGGTTGCACGAAGTGCTCCGACAACGTGTCGAAATGCCGGTAAATATTGTCGAATGCGCGCGCCTCCAAGATGCTCTGGAAGTGATGTGTCTGGTCCGTAATGAGATTGCTGAACGACACGCCGATCCCAGGCAACGGGCTCTCATAGAACGCGATCAGCCCGTATCCAAATGAGACAAACAGAAGCAACTTTGCGAAGTCGAACATCGATTCGCCGAACCCGTCGCCGCTCAGCATGGTCTTGATGCCTTGCCAGGCGATTACCACGGCAGCCAGCGCCATGAAGAGGCCGTGTCCAAATCGTAGAAACTCCGGTTCGTGGGTCAACAGCAGGCTGGTAATTGCCTGCTGAATCGTCGGCACCAGATTCAAGGACGGAAGCGGTTCCATGTCTTCCTCCGCTCTATGGCTGTCGCCACGCTCGCAGCGCGTCACCGGCGCCTGCCGCGAAGGCACGATTCACTCTTGTACCCTCGCGCCACGTAGTGAGCTGCATATTCATGGCGCCAGCGTCGGCGTCACGGCTGCGCTTGTTGTCCACCAGTAGTTGTTCGACAACCCCGGTGAGGAGTTGCACCCGGGTCTGGCGCTGCCGAGCGGCTATCAGCGAGGCAACGCTGATCTTGTCGAGGACGGCCGTCGCACTTAGCTCATCTGTCGGGTCCACGACGTCATCTTCGAGCGTTTCGATGGCTTGAAGCTCTCGACGGCCGTCGTAACGGAGAGTGCCCGTGGTGTGCGTCGCCGTCATCGCCGTCGCGTCAGCGACGTCGAGCGTCGCCAGCCGAGGCATCAGCGTTTGCCTGACCGCCTGCGGACGCCGATGCCACACCTCATCGGCTGCCACCACCGGATGAGACACGGCTAAGAAGGCGGCTCCTGCCGGGTCGCCGTAGTTCAGTGCGGCGTGATAGCCATTCGCGTACAGGTAGTTCTCGAAGTCATGGATCCGCCACTTCGGGGTGTCTTGGAGGCGGTACTTGTTCAGGCTCGTGAACACGCTCAGGCGACGGGCCATCCGACGAAATTGGCCGTGCTGGTCGCGCTCGGTCTCAAACAGCATTTCCTGAATGGCGGCCGTAATCGCGTTCCGGGCTGTGACTGCTTGGTCGTGGACTGCGACTTGAGCCAGGACCGGCCCGCCGCCAAGCGCAACCAAACACGATGCGATAAGGAGTCGACGCATGATGCAACTCCTTCGTTACGGCTGCCGCCAGCGCCGAAGCGCGTCGCCGGTGCCTTCGACAAACGCGGCGTTAACGCCCGCCCCGTCGCGCCAAGTGACCAGCTGCATGTTGATCGCTGACGCTTCTGTGTCTCGCATCCGCTTGCTTCGGGAAAGCAGTTGTTCGAGCGCGTGCGAGAGCAGCTGATTCGCGGCCATATCCTGACGGCGTCCCAGCAGTTCTCCTGCTGCCACTTTGTCCAGAACTGTCGTGATCTCGTGGAACCGTGGGAATCCATTCATCACGTCATCCTCGAGCGATTGAATGGCTCGCTGAATCTGCCCGTGATATCCCCGAAGCGCCCCGACCTGATGGCTCGCCATCATCGCTGCCGAGTCGGCAATTTCGATGGTGGCGTACTGACGCTCGAAGGCGCGCCGCGCCGCAGGTGTCAGCCGGGGAACTCCGTCGTTCGGCCGCTGTAGCGGGAGCGCCGTTGCCAGGTAACCAGTGCCAACCGCATCGCCGGCATTCAGCGCGGCTAGCAGCGGCTGGCCGTACTCGAATCGACCGGCATTGTGATGCGGAATGGCGATCGTGGGCAGCCGATAGCGGTCAATGTTCGGGAGAGCTCGGGCCATCCGAAGTATGACTTGATGCTGCGCCCGCAACTCGTCGAGGTGCTGCTGCGCACGCTGGGCGATTAGCGCCGTCTGCGTGAGATTGGCTGGATCAATGACCGCGAGTTGCGCATGCGCGGGCACACCTCCAGCCACCGTAACCAATATGAGAATCCCTATGCGTCGAACCATGATCAAGCGCTCCTTTCTACTTACCTGGCAGCGGCTTCATATGCAGGCAACTCGAGGTCGCCCGTCAGATACACCTTCACGCGATGTCCTTCGCGGATCGTGATGGTCGGCAACCGATTGAGGAATCGATTCATTACTTGTGCGCTGGCTTGCGCGGTTGCGTCACCAGCGCTGCCGGCGATGACGACCGTTCGGTCATCGTCACCAAAACCCGCCGATCCGATCCAATGAGCGAGGCCGCTGATCAATCCGACGGCTGCCGCCGCGCCGAACGTGGACCAGTAGTGCTGGTTCACTCGATCGCGGAGCCCAGCGTCACCGAGTTGGTTGGTGCCGAGGAACTGGTCGAGGCTGAAGGTGCGCCCGTCGGGCATTACAAGGCGATGGAAAGAGACGGCCAAGCGTGTTTCACCGAACGCCTGCACCGGCTTGGTTTCGCCAAGCACTCGGGCGCCGGCAGGAATCAGAACGTGTTGGCGGCTGTGCGAATAGATCGGGTTCGTGACCAGGCAATTCAGCGGCGAAGCACCGGCGCCATCCAGACGATTCGTGAGGACGGCGTCGATGACGGTGCCTTCGAGCAGCCGATGCGTCGGCCCATCTGCGGTGATGGCGCTCGTGTTCGGTCGCAGAGGCTGTTGCGTGCCAGGTTGCCCCGAACGAGGCGCGGATTGCGGCGAGGGTACCGTCGTCATCCCTGATCGCGCGCTGGCCCTGAGCACCGCGTCTGCAATCTCATCGATTGAAGGGTCCTGAGCTGAGGACGTCACGGGCGTCCTGTCGGGAGTGCCGCCTTCGGGCCGCAGAAGATCGGGCCGGCGGCTCGACACGACGTTGCTGGCAAACAGACTCTCGTAGTCGCGTCGCCGACGCTCGGCGGCGAGTGGATCTTCCGTGCCGCCGGTGGCCGGTTGCTGGTACATCACCGCTGGCGAAGCGGTTGGCGGCGGTGCTTGAGCGTCCAGGGCTGACCGCGTATCGAATACGCGCAGACGATCCTGAAAGTCGCGCACTCGATCCGGGTTCGGCGGTTGCGCGGGCGTCGTGGCGGTCACCGTTCGCTCCACGGCATCCGGGCGCCCGGTTAGGACGATGATGCCCACCATCACAAGTGCGATGCCGGCCATGACCCAGGTCTGCACGTGACGCGGCAACACTCCTCGCGGTGTGGGTCGCTGATCGACGACAGGAACAGTTGGCGTCGTGGTCTGCGGATCTGACATAACTCACCGCCCTTGCCGATTGAATGTCCACCGCGCCTTCCCGAGGGTCAGATAGCCGCGCTCAACGACTTTCGGGATCACATAGGTGCCGCTTTCCACCTGGAAGTTCACAAGCGCAGGAGCGCCGTCCTTCAGCTCGTATAACGCCGGCAACTCGGTCGCGTCGGCCTTGATGAACGTGAACTGCCCGTCGTGCCAGATGGCCCGGACGAAGAACGGCTTCTCGTACTTGGGCGTCCCGTACTGAAACTGCAGCCGGGATGGATACTGCTGTCGATAGGCGGCGATGGTTTCGGTGGCCTGCTTCTGCGCGGTATCGACGGCCGCACGCGCCGCTGCCAAGTCGTTCTGCAGTCCTTCGATTTGTTCGGCCCGGTAGTACTTTGGCCGACTGGAGGATGTCTCGTTCGTGTCGCTCTTGATATAGACCTTCAGATCCGGTGTGCCGCCGTTCTTCTCACTGAGCATGAACGAATAGATGCTTCCGCTCGACGTCACCAGATTCAGGTTCGTGGACGAGTTTTCCTTCGCGGGCTTGACGTGCGCCACGTTCTGGGTAGCGCTGATGATCCAGAAGTCTTTGTCTCCGCAAATGACGTCGAGAATCTCTTCGCCCTCAGGCAAGACAAGCATCGTCGTGTAGCGAAGACGGGCTTTGACCGGGATGACCACTCGTTCTGACGCCGACACTTCACGAATGCCGGTTGCCTGTGCGTGAACGACGGGCGTCGGACCGGCCAACAACGCGAGAGTCAGAACCAATGCAGCGACACGAGCGAGAGTAGACATGGTGATACCTCCGAAGCGTTACGCAGAAGCCGCAAGACGATCGAGCCCGGCCTGGAATCCGTGATCGCGGAACACCGAGGCAACCCGTTCGTTGTCGACCGGTGTGTTCGTGTAAATCCAGTAGCTCTTCGGATCGACCGAGAGCGTGAGCATCTTGGTCAATCCGGGACGTTTCATGAGCATTTGCTGCCGTGGCGACAGCCCCGCCAGCAGATCAAGTTCAACTTCGTTCAGTTGAAACAAATCGGCATGGCGTTGCCGATCGAAGCTGGGATTGGCGAGAAACAGCTTGGTCGGGCAGCTCTCGACGACAGTGCGCAGCAAATCCGCGGAGGCAAAGTCGTCAATGGTCTGCGTCGCCAGGAGCATCGCGGCATTCTGTTTGCGCCACGTCTTCAGACCCTCCTGGACGTAGGCTCGCAGGGCAGGATGCTGAATAAACCGCCAGGCTTCATCCATCACGCAGAGCTTGAGCACTCCTGCGTCGATATCCGCCTGGACTCGTTCGCTGACCCGGTGCAGGACATAGAACAGGAGCGGTTCCAACAACACCGGGAAGGCGCGCATGGCCTCGAAATCGAAAACCTGCAGGCGCTCGATGGCCAGCGTGTCCTCAACGTTGTCGAACAGCGACGCGTACCGGCCGCCGTCAACCCACTTGTGCAACCGTGCGCCAAGTGTCCGGGGCAGAATATTGGCCAAGGTGAACAGTCGCCGTTGACCTCGGTCCAGCACGTACAGGTTCTCAACGGCTTCATACAATTCGCGGTCTTCGCGTTCGGTCAACCGGTAGCTGTCTTCACCCTCCAACAAGACGCGAACAAACGAGTGCAGGAAGTGGAGATGCTCGGGTGTGGGGTCGAGCGCAAATGGATTGATGCTGACGTCCGAATCGCGTACTCCGATTTCCAGATAACTGCCTTCCAGCAGTTGCGCCAGCTTTCGGTAGCTGTGGCCGACGTCGAGAATGACGGTGAGCGGTTCGTACTTCTGTGCGTGTGTGACGATGAAGTTCAGCAGGAAGCTCTTGCCGCTGCCGGTGGCCCCTAGCACGAGCGAGTGACCGACATCCTGGACGTGGAGGTTGAACGAGTAGGGCGTGTGGTGCGGCGTCTCGAAGACGGCGAGCGCCTCTTGCCCCAGATGGTGGCTCGTCGCCTCTCCAACATCCGATGTGAAGAGGAAGCTGAGATCGGCCAGATTGGTCTCCAGCAGGGCTAGGCGCCGTAGGTTGTGAGCGCTATTGCCAGGCACGACGCTGAGCCAGGCGTTCAGGAGGTTGTAGCTCTCGTCGAAGAGGCTGGCGTCGTGTGCGGCCATGACCTTCTTTGCCTCGGCGGCTTGCTGCTCGACGAGTTGGCGGTCTTCGCCGTGTAGGACGATGGTCAGGGAGCAACTACCGAAGAAGTGCCCGTTGACCTCGACCTCCGTGAGCGCGTCGCCCAACTGCCGCACCGTTGCGCCCGCCGAGTCGTCCACGAGCATCTCTTCGGGTCGTGTGTCCGGCGAAACGTAGTTCACCAGCGACACCCGCTTGTTGAAGAAATGTCGGCGCCTCGTCTGCAGATCACTTCGGATCCGGTCGTTTGGCAGGCGCTGCCATTCCAGACAAGCCACGAACTCGCCCGGCACGGCGGATAGATCGCCCAGGATGTCGGCAAACGTCTGGGCCGGCGGTTCCTTCATTGACAACACCTTGACTCGCCGCCGCCCTACGGTCAGATGGTCGCGATGGCACTCGATCGCCGAATCAGCCACGAAGTAGTCCAGATGCGTGTCGTAGGCGAGCGCAGCAGTGGCAGTCACCGTCTCGTCATAGTTCACGAGCTGCCGGAAGAACCTGAATCCGTCGCCCTTCGACAGCCGATGAGGTCGCAGGTCACTGAGTTGCACTTCGAACCCTTGCGCCTTGTGGTGAAGCGTGGCGATCGCTCGATCGAGCTCCGATTCCAGCACGGCGCAAGTACGCTCGGTCGAGAGCCACCGCCGCAGGGCGTCCTTCGGCGACTTCAGCACCCCCTGCAGCGACATGCCGGCCTTCGCAACGGCAGGATCCTCGTAGAGCAGGACCGCGTAGAGCCCGAACTCGAACAGCTGCGAACGTCGACCATTCAGATACGCCGCACGCTGCTGCACGGCCTCCTGCACGATCGCCTGACGGCAATCTGCGGATACAAAAGGATCGACCACACGTTTGATGAGGTACTGGTAGAGTCGGCACCGTTCATCAAGGAGGCGGAGTGCCGCTTCCATTGAGTGCACGAGGCTCCTTCTCTCAGCGTGCGATAGACCTTCGAGATCGACGCCGCCGATGCGATACACCACACCGACGTGGCCTGCTTTCGTCAGGAAGGTTTGTTCGTCGACGAAGCCCCAAAGCGAGATCAGTTCGTTGACGCTACCTGCTTCGCGATAGTCGCGGATGACTCGTGAGAGGCTCAGCATCGCCGTAGCTCCAGAGCGAAATGGCGGTGTTTGCCTGGATCGTACCGTCGGCGGAATCGCGACGACGAGAGGAGGATTCTGAGCATTTCGGGGTCGCGATGGCCCGACCATCGCGCGAATCCGTATAGCCCGACGAACATCAGCAAGCCCGCGAGGAATGAATAGAACAGGTTGAACGTCGCGGCGCCGAGCAGTAACGCCAGGAAGAACAGGCGGCGCTCAACACCGCATACGGTGAGCGGACGATGCAAGGCCTTGTAGACGGGCCGATACGTCGGACGGTCTGTCATGCCGACACTCCACGAGCTATCGCGTGATCAGAACAGCCACGTGAGGAATTGCCCGGCAAACAACGCCAGGCCACCACCGAAGACGATTCCGGAGATCTGCCGCTTGGCGCCGCCTTCTCCGTACATGAACAGCAGACCGCCAATGACGATCGCCACGAGCGCAAGCGATCGGGCCAGAGGTCCTGTGAAGGTTTGTTCGAGATTGCTCGCCGCGCGTTCCCATGGCGAGCCCTGGGCAAACGCAGCTACGGGCAGCAACAGCAGTGTGATCGTGAGGATCGAAGCGCGTCGGACTTGCGAGACGACAAGGGGCCGGACCATCGGAGACCTCCTACGGGAACCTTTGCGTCGCTTGCATTCGATGCAAGCACACGCATCAACAGCAAAAATAATTCCACTGTCGACGGTGTCATATCGCCGCTCGCTTCCGGTCAAGGAATCGCCGATCCCTGGTCATTCCGATGCCGCGAGCTTGACTTTACTCATAGGTAGCTTTGAATCTTTGTTCAAGGGTCTAGGGTCGGCAAACAACGCGGTTTCTGCTCACACGTCGCAATTTCTGCGATCAGGCAGCGATCTCGCATGGAAATTATTACAACGATGGATGTGAGCAAGCGCATGGACAAACTCAACTGCTACGCAGTTGGATTTCTGCGGGCGCGGTACTATGTGCGCGACATCGCTGACACGCCCCCCGACGTGTCGTGCATTGACCCGTTACACGGGTAGGCAGGACTTACACGGCTGATGGCTGTAAACGACGACACGATTCAGAACGCGGACCTTACGCAGATCCTCGGCACGCGCCGCGCGGCGCGGCTGCGCCGGGTGATGCGTCAGACGGGATTGCCACCGGAAGTGCTCCTCGATCTGGCGATCGAAATGCTCGACCTGGCAAGCCGCAAGCTCGCACCGCCGCCAATCAAGCGAACGGCTGTCGGGCTAGGCGCCGCACGATGGCGCAACGTGACTGCCGAAGAGCGGAGTCAAGTTCTTCGGAAAGCTGCTCAGGCGCGGTGGGCCAAGCATCGCGGCAAAGATAAAGGGTAACGAGTGCTCTAACCCACGAGTCAGGCACTGGTGTCGGCTGCTGGTGCTAGCGGGCAGCGCGACTTGCTTCAGCTGATGGACTCGCTCGTAGCAGAGCTTGGACCAGCCAGCCAACGGTTTGCGCCAAACCACCTTGGACGCCTCTACTAGCTTCCACCGCCCTCGCCAGCCTATCAGGGCTTAGCTGCTCGATAAATGGGGCAAGGTCTTCGAATGCTTGCTCGACATCGGTGACGTCACCGCCCTTAAACAGCGAGACGAATCCATGCGCGAACACTTCAAGCCCGATGGCGTCGTGCTCCTCATGACCAAATTTCCATTGTAAGAGTGGCAACCCGAGCTGGCGCAAGGCGCTGCTGCGGCCCCAGTCGCTACCGAATGCCGCGAATTGGCCAAGCGCGGCATGGATCGCCGATTGAAGTGCACCCCGCTCGTCATCCGGGAGCGCGGTTCCCGACAGCGCAGAAGCCAAACTGGTCAGAACGACGCCATCGTCGGAGCCCTGGGCGCTGGGCCACTCGGTCACCACAGCCGCAAGTTGCCTGGCCGAGGCCGAATGCCCGAGCTCCCGAAGCGTTGAAAGCAGCATCGGTCGATCGAACAACGGATCATCGAACGAAGCCTCAACAGCTCGCAGGAATTTGTCCCGAGCTGTGTCGTGAGAGGCCGTCACAGCCAAGTAAGCGTTCCATCCGCGAGACAGTTGGTACATCGCGGGCTCATCGCGGCGCCTAAACGAGAATGGCCGCTTCTTTAAGATCAGAACCGGGGAGGTGTCATTCTCAACATGACCGAAGCACATCGCGACGACGGCCGCGACGAGCGTTCCTTCGTCGCCGGCGGCAGCAAGATTGCCGAGCTCAGACGCCGAGAAGGAAGCGTACGCGAAAAGCTGCTCGAGCTTGACCAAGGCCTGCTCATCGAGACCTTCAGAGTCCCAGACTCGTTTCGCGATCCAATCGGGCAAATCTGGGCTCGGTTCAGGCGGCGTGATTCTCGTCCAGCGAGTCGGGACGCTCGCCACGCCGTCGTGACCTATTCTTGGAACGGCATCGAGATTCCCGCCTAAAGCGCGGAATCTAGCGGCGAGCGCAGACCGAAGTCGTCCGTCATTTACAGAATGTGTCCGCAGCCCGCCCTCCAGCCGCTCGAGCGACTGCTCGCCGAGTTCGTTCGCCAACAGCGCCAACCACTGGCGCGCTCTTGAGTTCCGGGATGTCAGTTGAGTGTCCTGAGACAGTCTCATTACTGCGCTGCTCAGCGGGCCCCGGAGATCTGGATAGGTCCGACTAATGCGTAGCAGCACCTGGACGTTATCGTCTTCAACGCCCAGCACGCGCTCGCCGCCTCCGAGGATCCGCCAAATCACCGAATCCCATTTGTGCGGTTCTGAGAACGCTGACCGCACGAGATCCAAAGCGAGGTCTCCCTGCCCCAAAGACCTAAGTCGCGTCCCTCGTTCAGAGACTCTTTCGGCAAACCCCGCGTCACTCCTCATTCGATCAACAATCGCCATGAAGGGCCGGATATTGTAGAACGACCCATCAAGTGCTAGGAGTCGGGCATCGAGGTCTTCATCGCTGTCAGGCCTGACCTGTCCGATCAAGCATCGTGCGGCGGCTGGCGATCCTTGATGCAACCGCTCTAGAAGGATTTCTCGTAGCGCGGAGTCACCGTCATTCAACTCGCTGGCGAGGTTCCAGTGACGCTCTAACCCGACGTTGACGAGTCTCTCCTTTTCTTCTCGCGTCAAGGTGACGCCGTTCTTGCGTAACAGCCGAAGCACGATCTCGGCGGATTGCGCGGGGATTCTCTCGACCGTCTTCCGAACTGCGCTCAAGACGCTAGGCTCGAGCGGTAGGGAAATGAAATAGTCCTGCCATTCCAACCAAGATCCACGCTCTTCGAAGGGGAGCGTTTCCACAAGGGCGATCACGGGAGCCACACCACGTTCTCCTCCAGCGAGCAGAATCGCGGCGGCATTGTGTCGCAACCGCGTGTCTGACGATTCCAGCAGAGCGTAGAGAGTTCTAACTATCGCGTCCTTGTGAGTCCCTTCGGTGATTGCGACTGTCAACGCGCGCCTGATTTCGGCGTATCGAGGCAATATGAACGACCCCAGCGACCAGGCGGCGGCCGTAACTGCGTCGCCAACAGTTTCGGGACGCAGTCGATCGAGCTCGCTCAAAAAGATTCGCCACAGGGCCGAGTGCGAACCAGTCATGGCGTCAATTCCGAGCCGCTCCATCTGACTCGCCAGCCACGAAACGCCCCGGTGCCCTTCTGCTTGGACGAGTCTATGCAACGCCTCCTCAGCCTGCTTGATGTAGGCACCGTCGTGCAGACCACCCACCAGCGGCTCTCCGATCAAGCGCAAACGTGAGTCGCCGCGGTCGTGCAGTTCAAGCGCCGCTCCAGCGGAGAGGTGTGTGTCGCGAGACAAGAGGCACCACCGACAAAAGGCGAGCCAGCCAGCAGCTCCGAGGCGCTGGGCTGCTGTTTCCCTCACCCGTCGGCCGCGCTCTGTGTGGCGGGGATTCCGATCTGCGCTCACTGCAGCGCGCAGCACAGATAAAGGAGGCAGCCCGTCAAACAGTTCGAACCAGAGGCTTGACGCACGGCCACTTCCGCTGGGACTCCGCCAGCATCGTTCCTCAAGAACCCGGCGCACTGTGTCACCAGCGCCGTCACGGACCATCGCCCCCAATTCAGACGCAACTCGAACTGACGACGCTGAATCCTCGTTTAGTAACTGAGAAATAAACCACGCTCGCTCCAACACCGAGAACGCGCTCGGACGAAGCAGGGCGACATGCGGGATTATGCCAATGACCGCAATGCTGTCGGCAACAAGTAGGGGTCGCACCAGGGAGTCCAGGAGCCGCGCACTTGAAGGGGTGATCGACGAGTTCTGAAGTCGGGCCCACGACCTGAACACATCTTCGGGGAGCTTGCTTCCAATGTGGACCCAAGGATCCTCGGGAGTGAGATATTCCTTGAAAAACCATTCGAAACCGCTATCGCCGGCAAGCGTCATTGCTTGGGCCACGATTCTCGCCGGTTCCAGCCATTCGTCCCAGTCGGCTACGAGGGGTCTCCACCCAAAACGATCCATTTGGCGAAACAGCGCTGTCGCTAGCACGGCGTCGTTGAACTCGGCCACGACGTAGCAGGCCTGTGTCGCGTTCTGAGCAGGTGCCAGTCGCTGGAAGATGTAGTCGCTGACTTCGCTGCCGGCGGCAACACCCCATCGCCGCAATGCGGTGACAGCGAAGGCCACCTCCCTCCAGGCGTCCGGAGGTTCATCCGCAAGCTGTCGTCGTTCTGTTCGAACTGCCTCAGCCAGACCGACCCCGATTAGGAATTGCTGAAGCGCTTTCCAACTAAATCGTAGAAGGTCGTTGTGAATCTCGATTAGACCGCACGCTGCAAAAAACTCGACTGCCTCTCGGCCGACCTTGCGAACATCGGAGACCGGTTGCAAGTTGGGCACAATGCCTGAGAGCGCATCATGTGCTTGTGTCAGACCGATTGTGTCGATCTCACGGGTCACAAAAGCAAATTGTCCTAAGAGCCGACTGCGGCTCGCAGCGTCTGCGAAGACATCTTCAAAGAGTTGCGTGGTTCTTGGTCTGCTGGCCCTACTGGCCCACGTCCAGACGCGCTCCTCTACGAGGTCGTAAAACAGGTCGCCGAGTGTAGGTTCCGGTAGTGCCTGTGCTCTCCGGAGTAGGCTGCGGGCGAGTAATCGGCTTCCGAGCGGAGTTCGCGCCAGATTTGCCAATGCAGAAGTGCGACCCACTCGCTCAGCCAACAATTCGGCTTGGCCCTGCGCATCCTTTGTGGCCAAGCCAGTGGCTTCGGCTTCTGATGCGAAGAGTTGACGCCACTCCACATAGTCCATAGGTGCGGTCGCAACTACATCCCAGGCGGAGAGCTCAAAGGACGCACCCTCAATGGGCCGCGTCGTCGCAATGGCCGTCACGCTTGGCCAACTGGCGACGACGCGGTCTAGGAAATGAAGAACCTTTGGTGCTTTTTGGAGTCCTACTTCATCGATGCCGTCGACAATGAGAACAATCTCGACGCCATCATCAAGCAAGTCGCGGAGGCTAACATCGGGCAGAGCGGGCGCAATCTCGCCCGAAACGAATGCCGAGACGGAGTGAAGAAAATCGCCGGTTGTCGCGTCCTTTAGCTCGAGCGCCCGTGCCGGAATAAGGACGGGCAGTGGACTCCGAGACTTTGCGGACAATTGCGACACAAACCTTGCGGTAAGAGTTGTTTTCCCGCTGCCAAGATCGCCAGTGACCAAGAGCCGCCGCGATTCTGCCGTTGCCGCGGCTAGAGGAATCGACGGTTGCCTTTCGCGATCTTTGATCCAGGGCTCCCGCGCCCTCTTTGCGAATCTCACCCGGACGTCCACAAGATGGGGGATGGCCTCCGGTGTCACTAAACGTGACCTGGATTCGACGAGGCTCTCCGCAAACTGGCCAGATGCCGCCTTAAGGTCCTGGACGGCGACGATCCTGGAAGGCGGAGCACCACTCAGCGCTGAGGCACCGACGTTAAGGGACAGAGATTGAGCTTGGCTCCTCCCAGCAAGAACCCAAGCGTGAGTCGCGTCCCTGAAGTCATACTGGTATGTGCGGACCTCAAAGCCGCGCTCCACGACCCGAATGAGATTCACGGAGTTCGGATAATAGGCGCTATCGTGGGCGGCGCCGCCTCGAAGGTGATAGGCCGCTCCAGCTATCCGATCCGCCAGGCGCGGCTCACCGTGCGTGTGACCGCTGAGCACCAAGTGGGCCCGGCTGGCAAGGTAGTCGCGCGTACTAGGGCGGCCATACGCGTTTAGTTCGGAATCGTTGAGCCACTCGAACGGGTGGTGCAGCAATGCAATCGTAGGCAGGGCGGTCGTGCCATGGACGTTGCCTTTGGCCAGCTGGTTGGCGGAACTCATCGCCTCGAGCAGCGGATATCCAAGCCATAGGCGACCGCGATCCTCCTGATCGCGACAGAACCAAGCCGTATTGAGGACCAGCAAATTGCACTGTTCGAGCGCCCGTGTTCCTACGATGTGAGACGTTTCCGCTCCCATCCTTAAGGGAGTGACGCCGAGACGGCTACAAAACGAGAGGTAGTTTTGGAAGGGAGCCAACAGGTCCTGGCTCAATGGTGCCGAGAGCGCCTCGTCCGCAGCCTTGGTAGTAGCTGGACGCGCGAGACGAATTTCTTGACGACTGACGTCATGGTTGCCGGCGCAGGTAGCTAGCGCCGACTTGGGCACTTCCAGTGCCTGCAAGAGGCTTTCAAGCCAATCTCCACACAGATCAAATTCTTCACGGGAGCCCGACCATACGAGGTCTCCGCCAACGAGCACAGATGTCGGGCGCCATTTGTCTTCGACATTCGCCAACTGCTGAGCCAATGACGAAAGAGCAAGGCTCCTCGCCGCCCTCTCGGCAGTGGCCGCAGGCATTCCGAAGTGCAAATCGCTGATGTGCAGAATCACCATCGCTTGTTCGTTTCAAAAGAAAACCGTTGAGCTGGCGGCCCAGATTCTGGCACACTTTAAATGCGTTTGTAAATAGAGGCACGCATTTAATGAGTAACAACACACCAGCGCGTTACTTCACCTTCGGGGCTCTCCTGATCCAGCTCCGCACGAAAGCCGGAATCGCAGGACAAACTGAACTCGCGCGCCTTCTGGGCATTCGACAACAAACAGTGAGTCGATGGGAGCGGGGACTCTCTCGCCCAAGAGATAAAGAGATCCCGCGGCTCGCCACCGTGTTACGCGCAGATCAGGAGGTGCTGCTCGAAGCTGCGGGCTACGCGCCGGCAGCTATTCCGGCCTCATTCGATCGGCCGTTCCCGCTCAACGCACTTCCTCCGGAAAACTTTGAGCGATTCTGTCACTTCTTCCTTGAACAGCTCTATCGAGACAGCGGCGGACGCGTCCATCGCGTCGGCAGCAGTGGACATCGTCAAGAAGGCGCGGATATCTGCGTCACTGGTTCGTTCGGGGCGCACGCATTTCAGTGCAAACGGGTCGAAGAATTCGGACCCCAGAAGGTACGCGCGGCGATCGAGGCACATACCGCGGCAGCGTCACAGAAAGTTCTCCTGCTATCAAACATTGCGAGCCCGCAATCGCGTTCCGCACTTGCGGGTCACCCAGATTGGCAAATTTGGGACCGCGAAGACATCTCGCTTCGGATTCGGTCATTGCCGAAGGCGGAACAACGCACCCTGGTTGACACCTTCTTTCGCGGACGGCGGCTCGAGCTTCTCGGTGAGCCGGAGCCCGGGCCTTGGATGACGCCCCACCAATTCTTCGGACCGTACCTGGAAACCACGCGCCTTTTCAACCACACGTGGCGCCTCGTCGGCCGCGATGCGGAAGCCGCTGTGCTCTCCACGGCAATGCTCGACGACTCCCTGGCGGTGACGATGCTGGTTGCACCAGCTGGTGGTGGCAAGACACGCCTGTTGAGGCACGCCGTCGAGAGCGTCGACGTTGGCAATGCGGGACGGCGCATTTGGTTCCTATCTCCAACCGAGGAGCTTGTCTCGGCGCACGTTGAACAACTCGGCCCTGGGAAAAAGCTCGTAGTCGTCGATGACGCGCATGATCGCGATGATCTCGGCGTTCTATTTCGGTACTGCGCCGTCCCCACGAACGAGACACGACTACTGCTGGCACTTCGACCATACGGTCGCGAGTCCGTCAAACATCAAGCCGCGACTCTGGCACTGAGTGGCCCAGAAGTCAGTGAAATCGAACTCCATCGCCCAACAAGAACTGAGGCCGAAGCCCTTGCGTCGGAAGTTCTCACACAATGCGGCGGACCAACACATGCCGCCAGCGCGATTGCGTCTCTGACTTCGGATAGCCCACTCGCTACTGTAGTCGGTGCTCAAATTGTCGCCAGAGACAAGACACACCCTGCTCTGCTTGGCAACGTTCAAGATTTTGAGACCCATATCTTGGCCGCAATAGAAGACGTCGCCGCCGCCGACATCGTCACAGGAGCCGATACCGATCGAATGCAGGGAGTGCTGCGAATTATTTCGCTCGTTCAACCGATTTTGCCGGATGAACCCGGCCTCTTGAATCTCCTCAAAGACATTGAGGGAATCGAGGAGGTGCATGCCGTTCGTCTGGTGAGGACCTTAACCGACGCCGGCATCTTGTTCCGGCGCGGACTTCGCTACCGACTGTCTCCCGATCTCTTGGCTGACTCGATTATCGTTCGCCACTGCATAAGCGAGAACGGGGCTTCCAATGGATACGTCGAGAGGGTGTTTGGCGCTGCGAATCCTGTGTTCATTAAACATCTGCTAATCAACGTCGGCAGGCTTGACTGGCGCCGTCGAAATGGTCGGATTGAAGACAGCCGCCTTTTGGAGGGCGTATGGCAACAGCTTCGTTGGCAGGGCGATTATTCCAATCCTCATGTGGAAGCTGCAATCGCCGTGGCCTACTACCAGCCCAGGTTGGCGTTGCGCTTTGCGCGCAAGCTGATAGAGGAAGGACATGGCAGCAATTCGAGTGTGGCGCGCATGCTCAAGAACGTTGCGTACAATCTTGATTGCCTAGACGAAGCATGCGAACTGCTCTGGCTATCGAGCTGCGGGGCTGAACGTCAAGCCAACCGAGAACTTCCTTACGGCATAAAGACCCTAAAGGAACTGGCTCAGTTTGAACCAAACAAGCCAGAACAATTCATGAGTAAGGTGGTCGAGTTCGCACTGGCTCTGATCGACGCACCTGGCACCCAAACACAAACCCATTCGCCGTTCGACATCCTAAAAGGCGCCCTCGCCGCAGAGGGACACTCGGCAATCGCAGCAAATCGACTCACGATCAACCTGACTGGCTTCTCCGCAGACCGGCGGGTAGTACGTCAAGTGCGCGAACGGATCATCGACAGCTTACTCGCGTGGATTGAACAAGGTTCCCCTCGTAAGGCGTTTCTCGCCGCAGAGACTCTTGCCGACGCTCTCCGCGGTCCGATCGGAATCCTTGGCTCCCGTGTGCCGCTCGAGGTGATGAATGAATGGCGACAAGAACATCAGCAAACGATTGAAAGGCTCGCCTCCCAGCTGACTCGCGGACCAGTTCATCCTGTAGTGCTCGTGCGGGCCGCCGAATCGGTTGCGTGGCATGCGTTTCATGATGGGCAAGCTGGAGCCTCCGCTCGGACAGTCTTGAATCTGCTCGACAGGGACTTGGAGACAAGGCTCACCCGAGCGCTAATGGATGGCTGGGGCACGAACACTTGGTCGTTGGACGAAGGCGCTCCTGACCTCCGCCAGTCGTACCACAACCATCTCCTGGCCTTGAAGGCAGACTTGGGCCGCACCTTCAAAGAGGCTGGCGCGCTATATGACTTTGTCGAAAAGTGCTTCGTGGAAGTCTCCAACGTTGCGGCGCTTAACAACGGGTCTCCCGGCGTAGTCATCGACTATTTGATCGAGGCGATTCCCCAACTGACAGAGGAGCTGCTTGCTCGCGATAGTTCGGGGCAAGCAGGTCCGCTGAGCGCTTACACGGGAACGGCATTGAGCGTCCTCCTTAAGAATCCGGAAACGTCAAGGAATTCTCTGCAGAATCTCATTGGGACGTCAACTAAAGGAGCGCGGATAGTGGCGGAGGCATATGCGCGCTTCGAGCCAGCAAGAGGCTACGCGGAAGCGGACGTGTCGCTCCTTCGCTCGATCTTTTCTTCGCAGGACGAAGTTGTTCTTCACTACGCAAGTCGTGCTGCCAGACAGGTTGCGAGGTGCGACAAGCCACTCGCAGTGAGCTTGGCGTGTTCGGTCGATCTCGTTTCAGCGGGAAGGGCCGTGCACGACCTCTTCATGTGGCTCTCGCATCGCGACACAATTCCCAGAGAGTGCATCGGTGAAGAACAGTGGCGGCAATTGCTTGCAAATCTGGAGCCGGTCGAGGATCTAGATGACTACTGGATCCGGCAGTTCCTTAAGGACGCACTGCAGGTCTCACCGGACGATCTGATCCGATTCATCAAGAACCGGCTGGCGCGCGCTGAGGGTCTTGAGAATTGGTCGTACGCGCCTTTGACTAAACCGTTCAAAGAGGGCGAGAGCCTTGGCTTGCTCGAGCTTGCTGACAGCGCAAGGCATCTGCGAACACTTCTTGACTGGGCGCTTGAGCGCGCTGAGAACAACGACAGCCTACAAAGGTTGGGGCAGGCGATTGCGGGTCTCTGCGGCGACTACGACGAAAAGTTACTGGATCAACTAATGCAATGGATGGTCGGGGGCTCCGATCGACATGCACGAGTGGTGGCGGCCGTACTTGCCGACGCTCAAGACGACATTATTTTCGACCACTCTGACCTGGTTCGGCGGATTCTGGCAACTGCTCAGGGAATCAGTCAAGAAGCAGTGCGACGGATATCTTCTTCTTTGCACATGGCGAGTACTTTCGGTATTCGAAGCACAACTCCTGGCGAGCCATTTCCTGAAGACGTTCGAATGGAGAAGCACGCTTCGGAAGTACTAGGGACCTTGAGCCGATGGGATCCGGCGTACGAGTTGTATGACTCTCTCTTGCGTTCTGCGAAGTTAGGTATCGAACGACAGCAGCGAGAAAAAGAGGCCATGGACGCCGAAGCCGACGAGTAGTATCCAGTCGAGTCGCTGCGCCGGAAACTATTTGGTAATAGATGGGGATCCGATATTGCAAGCGTTGACTAGGAACCGCCCGCACCAGAGGAGCCTGCAGACACGCTAGCTTGAACCCGACCGGCGATCATCATGCACCACTCGATGACCGTCACCTTGGCGACGTGGAACTGTTCGGGCGCACTCGCGAGGGAATGGCTACCCTCGTTCGATAGGTAGTTGTAAAGCTCCTGCAGAAGCCGCGCGTCGTTTGTACCCAAGATCCGCGCGGTTACGAGATAGTCCTTGAAGGCGCCGAAATAACTGGTGCCTTTGGTGCCCGGCACCGGGACCGCTATTCCCGCGATCGGTACTCGGGCCGCAGCCTCCTGTACAAATCCCTCGAAAAAAGTACGCAGGAGGTCGATGGCAGCCTTGAAATCGAAGGTGGTCGCCGCAGCTGCGCCGCGTCGGTCGATTTCGTGCAACGCGTTAGCCAGATCGTCCTTGAATCCAAGCTCCCGCAAGCGCGACAGGAGGACTCGGCGATCCGTGTCTATCGTGGGATTGGCCGCCGACGTGAGCCGGGCCTCGAGACGGAGGAAGTCCAAGCGATCGATCACGCGCCAGAGGTGATCTAGCAGCCGACGCATCTGTTTGGCGAGATCCCAACGCTCCATGTCCTCGGGATGCTGGATAGCGCTGTCGCACAAAGAGGTGATCCGGGTGGCGCCCGCACGCACTTCTTCGAGGTCCTCCGCCGTAAACAGCGCGTGTTCGACAGACAGCTTGTCGATCACGCCCGCCCAAAACTCGATCGCGACGATATCGATCCGCTGCCAGTAGCGTAACGTCGCCAAGTCCCGAAGTTCGTGAACCATGTACGCAACAATAGGAGCATTCTGGACGTTGAGTTCACTGATCAGGGCCGTCGCGAATGCCTGCCGAGCCTCAGGTGACGATGACGCGTACAGCCGACGCAACAGCAGAATCTCCGGATTGATCAGTTCGTACTCACCTACGCTGTGCATGGTCGCCAGTCCGTATCGACGGTCCTTCGTCCCAGAGAGTGCTTCGCCACTGACCTCGGTCGTGGTTCCGGCCTTCCGGTACATGCGAGCTGAATCGCATTGCTTCAAAATCACCCGAATCTGTTGAGACAATTCGAAGGGAATGCTCATTTGCAACGTCGATACTGGTGGATGGCGCGGATGGCTGAAGTGACCGATTGTGTCACTTCTTGGGGCCCGGGCGGCGGGGTCAGTGCGGGCGCTGCGGGGGCGCCGCAGGACGGGACCCTTCGCGGAACTGTGACGGACCTCTCTGCGGTGGGATGGGCGCCGGCTTCTTATCGCTCACGTGAACGCTCCATGAAGGGTGATTCATCGACCGGAACGACACGTGTGTCCGTGTCGGGCGCGCGCACGACGGCGATGGACGCGAAATCACTCCCACGTACGAACATGTAGTGATTGTATGTCGGCCGATAGCTGGGGCGCAGACTCAAAGAGATACCTCTCCTCGATTACTAGACTGGAGTAACCGAATGCCTGCGCGTTTCGTCGTAATCATTGGCAGCAAGGAACTCGCCATGCCCTCGGGCACCGCGGGTGAATTAGATCGAGCGCTCGCGAGCCTGGATCGCGAGCAGGTTGCCAAGCGCGTCGTCAATCTGCTTAGCATTCTGGCCGTTCCGAACAAAAGCAACGGACCAGCGCTCAGCGCGTGGTATCTCAGCGTGCTGCCGGACGCGCCTCGCAAAGCCCTTCACAAAGCCTTACTCGAAGATACAGATCGAGCATTTCTAGAGCCATTCCAGTTGATGCTTGTCCTAAAGCGCGCGCTTGCGGTCGCACCGATGGCCGGAGGCACGCCCCTCGCGACGCCGGAGGGTGAAGCCCTGTTCTTTAGCGCATGTCGCTGCGCGTCCGATTTGCTTTACCTCGGTGACGAGGGTCTCGGCTCGGGCGACTCACTTGATGACTGGCTGAGAGTTAGCGCCTCGTTCATGCAGAGAATTGGACTTGCGAATCCGGAGAACATGCGCTGGGCAATTGCACGCTTCGAAGTCATGTTCAGAAAGATGCCCAGCGAAATCGACGAGGTCCGGAATCAAGTAGCGGCGATAGAAGAGCGCTTCCCGAAGGCGTTCGACGGCCTATCGTTTATTGAAACAACAACTCTAATCGCATTCTTGGCGCTATGGTCACAGCGGTTCAAGACCGCGGACATCATTCAGAATCCGTCGATCATTCACCTGAATCCCAATACGTTTCTGAAGGACACAAAATTCACCGAAGGTACCCTCTCGAAGCTCTTGGATCGATGCGGGAGACTCGTTGCAGCGGAGGTCGACGACAAGACGCCGGCCACGTCGTTAGTCGCCTTTCGAGATCGACCATTTCTCGGTTTCAGCGACGGCTCGTTTGCTCCCGTTTATCCATCACTCCTCAGGGAGAAGCTCACGTCTGACTTATTCTGGTGGTTAAAGGATCTCGACGAAGAACAAGCGCGAACATGGCAGACCGATTTTGGTCAGATTGCTGAGGCTTACGCATTGCGCGTGATGGCGAGAGCTGCGAAGGCTGCGGGCGTTGAGTTCCTGCCTCGCGTAAAAGGAGCCGATTGGGAGATTGACGGGATACTTCGGTGCAAAGGCCACATCGCTCTGATCGAAATCAGTGCTAGCTCGCTCCGGGAAGCCGAAGCAACATCTGGTGACCCAGTAAGGCTGGCTACTGCACTGACTCGCGTGCTCGTGGAAGCAACCAACAAGAGGGGTGACGGCATCAAGAACGAGGCAGTTGGTCAGCTCGTGAGAGACGTAAGGCTGTTGCTTTCGGCGAACATTCCTCAGATTGGTAGCATCCAGCCTACTCGCATCTATCCGATTGTCGTCGCAGCTGACCGCCGCACTTCGACTCCGGGGGTAGTTCGCTTTCTTCAGCACGCTCTCGTCAGCCGTTTGACTGAGGCCGAGCGACTTCTCGTTGCGCCGCTCGCCGTGTGGGGGCTTGACGATGTTGAAATAATCGAGGGGCTCGTTGCCGGCAGCTTCGATCTCCGCGGCACACCACGCGGCCCATTGAAGCTTTTACGTAAGTGGGATCTGGCAGGCGGTCGTTTCCCCTCCTGGTGGCAGTTCATTGAACATCAGTTCGGCCATGTCGACCGCACAGACGAACTTGTCAGCGCATTCGGACGTTGGAAGGAGAATGCGTTCCAATACATGAAGCGCGGAACACTGAAGACGGAGTGAGGGCTCTCGATTGAATCAAACTGCGACGTCTGTTCGCGTTGCTCCCTCTGAGAACCCTCAGTCGTGTGTGCCGGTAACCGCCCTAGCCTCCGATCGGTCCCGAGTTCTGAGGATCGGATTCAAGAACGTACACACGGATCTCAAGTCCGTTTACGCCGTGCTCGTCGACCTCGAATCCGTTGGCAGTGAATCTAAGGACAGTGATTCCCTGGTCTTCTGTCACAGGAATGCGCGCGGGAAGATCAAACTCGGTGATCCTGAGGTTCTGTGAATGAAACAGCAAGAGTCTCGGCTTCGCACCGACATCGATGGTGGCATTGCGATTTGCCGATGTGCTCCACTGAATTAGCGGCGCACTGACTGAATTCGGACCGGGAATCCGCTTGACTTGAAGAGAACTCCGCATCCCGACATCGTTCGTGTTTGTCTTGGAGGTGCGAGCCTTATTCTCACTTGCTGCTTAAAGAGGGCTTGGTTCACCTTCAACAGAGACCGCCTCGAAAGTGCGTCGAGCTAGAACTGCGTCTCCTTGCAGGATATGCACCGTAACTGCGTAGCTTCCAATCGGAAGCGCCTTCGAGAGTCCGCCCAGGAACTGATTGCCAGTCGGAAACAGCCCCGGCCCGATCGTGCCCCTGTTCCCGCGGGGATCGGGAACAGGCGATGGCAGATCGAGGAACAGCGGCACAAAGAAGCGACCGTCTCCAGCAACGAGATCGGCAGTCTGAATGAGATCCGGTCCACCAGTGGTGAAAGGCACGTTATCGGACCAAGTTATCTGCTGGCCTTCACTTGTCCGCTTGAACTCGACCTTCGCATGACAGCCAGTCGCCGTTTTCGTGCGCAACCACCTTGACCGACCGGTGCGTTGCTCATTTACACACTGCATATGAGCCCAGTGGTGCCACGCCCGACGGGGGTCATCCACCGTTTCAACAGTTCTCAGCTCGGAGAGGCGTAGGTTCGGTTCGTCGGTAACACCGAACACCTTGGCGGCGAGCCATCTTAGGGCGCTGCCGAAACCGGGAATTGAAAACGGATCAATCATTGCTGGCCAGCAGGTGGACCTGTGAAGTATCAGCCACAAAGCCTGTTCACCGCGAACGTTCGAGGGTGGGTACAGTTTTGGGTACAGTCGCGCGATCGATTTCACCGCAGTAGCTGTAAGTGCTTGAGAATATTGGCTCCTCGGGCTGGACTCGAACCAGCAACCCTCCGGTTAACAGCCGGAGGGACAGAAAGGCTGCGGCGAATGCCGTGACCGGTCTGTCACGGGCACCTCGCGGCGGCGCGGGCGCGGACGCCGTTAGATCCGGAGCGAGCGAGTTCCGCCGAAGAGCCGGCGAGGAACATCGGTCGTCAGGCGCCAGCAAGGGCGAGACGGCGAACAGGTCACTTCACAGGCAACATCGATGGTCGCGCCGGGGGGGCAGGGCCGACCATCGATTTGCCCAGGCATAACGAGCGAGCGGAGGAGCTAATGGCGTTCGCGCCACACAGCGCCGACGCTCACCGCGGCCCACTCTCAGGCCTGCAGCAACATCACCCCGGCAATCTCGCGCGTGATCTTTGCTGCGACCGACGCGGTCACGCCGCCGAGATCCTGCGACGGATTGAACTCCACCACATCAGCGCCGACGATGGGACCCTCGAGCCCCTGGATCATCGTCAACACATCACGCACTGACAGGCCACCCGGCTCGCGATGCGACACGCCAGGGGCACACGCCGGATCGAGCCCATCGATATCCACCGAGACATAAACCGGACCCGAGATAACCGGACGGGCGCCGCCGGCGAAGCGCTGCATCTCAATCGTGTCCACGCCGAAGCGCTTGATCTGCTCGCGCTGGTGCGGCGTCAGGGTGCGGATGCCGACCTGCACCAGCCGCCCGCATAGGCCTTCTTCCATGATCCGCGCGAAGGGGCAGGCGTGCGAATACTTGTCCCCCTCGAAATCGTCGTAGAGATCGCCATGCGCGTCGATGTGGAGAATCGTGACGCGCTCCTTCTTGCTGACCGCGCGCATGATCGGATAGGTGATCGAATGATCGCCGCCAAGCGCGATCGGCCGGAAACCATTCGCCATCACGCGTTCGATGCCTTCCGTGATCGCACCCCTCGTCGCCGCCGCATCGTCCGCCAGCACGAGATCGCCGGCGTCCGAGAGCTGCGACAGGTCCGCGCCATTCTCGGTGTAGCGATTGCCGGCGGGGGAGTGCAGCGCCGCGCGAATCAGCGGCGGTCCGGCGGCTGAACCTCGAAGGAACGATGAACTCGCATCGTACGGGATGCCGATCAACTGTGGCAGTGGACGCATGCGTTACCGGGCCGGGGCGAGCCGCTGTTCGTAGACTCGCGTGCCGGCGGTATTGATGATCGATACCGTCAGCTGACGATCATCGGGGTTGATCTCGAGCTGGCCAAAGAACTGCAAGCCTTCGTCGGGCGGCCGGTTGGGCTTGAGGTCCTGCGGCACGCTCTTGAAACGCACTTCGGGACCGAACGTCATGTCGGGTCCGCCCATCGAGAAGGTGCCGGCGTGCGCCGGGCCGGCCACGAATTCCCAGAACGGATCGAACGCCTTGGTCGCGGCGCGATCGGGATGAAAGTAGTGCGCCGCGGCGTAATGCACGTCAGCCGTCACCCAGACCACGTTCTTCACGCGCCGTTCCTGCAGCGTCTTCAACAACCACGCGATCTCGAGCTCGCGCCCGCGCGCCGGGCCGTTGTCGCCGTTCGCCGCCGCTTCATGAAATCCCTTGGTGTGCGAGACAACGAGGCCGATCGGCATGTCAGCGGCCACGATCTTCCACGTCGCCTTTGACGCCGTCAGCGCATCCGCCAGCCACCGCACCTGCCGATCGCCGAGAAAGTTCGTGTCGGGGCCGCGCTCCGTCTGCAGATTCGCGTTGTTCGACGAGCGATAACTCCGCATGTCGAGCGCGAACACTTCGGTCAGCGATCCCATCGGCACCGACCGATAAATCTGCGCATCCGCCCGCCGATCCATCGTCACCGGATACTGCTCGAGGAACGCTTGCCGCGCGCGAGCGGCGAGCACCGACACGCGCTTCTCGCTATAGCGCTCGTCGTCCAGGATCTCGGCGTGGAACCAGTTGTTACGCACTTCGTGGTCGTCCCACATCACGACCTGCGCGACCTGCGACTGGAAACGGCGATAGTGCTCGTCGAGCCGGTTGTAGAGATGATTGCCGCGAAACTCGTCGAGCGTCTCCGCGACCTTCGACTTGGACGGCGTGACGATGTTCTTCCACAGCGTCCCGTCATCGAGCTTTACGGTTTCCGCCAGCGGCGCGTCCGCGTAGATCGTGTCGCCGACGTGCAGGAACAGATCCGGGTTCGCGTTCGACATGGTGCGGAACATCTGCATCCCGCCCCGTGCCAGGTCAATGCCCCAGCCCTGACCGACGACGTCACCAGACCATGCAATGCGGACAGGTTTGCCGCTTGGTGATGCGGTACGGAAATGTCCGTCAACCGGGAGGCTCAGCGTCTTTGTGCTCTTCGCATCCTCGAACGTGACGCGATAGAAGATGTCCTGACCGGCCGGCAACTTGCCGATGCGCGCCCGGGCCGTGAGGCCGGTATCAGCGGTGGCGTTGGTGCCGGCAACGCGAATGGGATTCGAGAACGACGCGGTGGTGGAGTACTCGACCACCATGCGGCCGGGCCGGTCCACGTGCGCCCACAGGATGGCTTCATCCTTGCCGAGCGGCCCCGCGGCCACGCCAGCATCAATGACGGGCCGCGCACGATCGGAGGTGACAATCGCCGGCGCCTGCATTCGCGGCACCATGGCAACTGCGCCGAGCTGTTGAAGAAACGTCCTTCTCTTCACCGTAGGCACCCAGGCACCGTACGCACTGTACGCACCTACATTCCGGGCGGCGTGAACCGTCCGTCAGCAGCCAGCCAACCGCCATCGGCAAAGAGGATCGTGCCGGTGACGTAGCTTGCGGCGTCCGAGAGCAGGAACACCGTGGGTCCCGCCATCTCCGACGACTGTGCCCAGCGGTTCATGGGGTTCTTCATCGCGTAGGCGTTGTACCAATCGGCGTTCTTCTTGATCGGCTCGGTTAGCGGCGTCTCGATCACGCCGGGGCCAACCGCGTTGACGCGCACGCCCTTGGTGCCCCATTCGGTGGCGGCGGTTCGCACCAATTGCACGATGCCGGCCTTGGTCATCGAGTAGACCGACTGGCCGGGCTCGGTGACTAGCGAACGAATCGACGAGAACATGACGATGCTGCCGAAGCCCTGGCCGACCATGATCTGTCCGGCGGCCTGTAGCACGTGGAAACTGCCAAGCAGGTTGACGTTGGCGACGCGCGTGAACTCTTCGCTCGTGTACTGCAGGATCGGCTTGCGCACGTTGATCGCGGGCGTGCAGACGACGCCGTGGATGCCGTGCTTGTGGGCGGCTTCGGCGATGCGATCGCGGACCGACGTGAGGTCGGTGATGTCGCACACGCCGGAGTGCGCGGTGGGGCCGACGGCACGGATGCCCGCTGCTGTCTCTTCCGCGGCGTCCTTATTCACATCGAGGCAATACACTTCCGCGCCTTGTTGCGCGGCACCCTGCGCGACCGAGCGGCCAATGCCAGAACCCGCGCCGATCACGGCCACGGTCTTGCCTTCAAGGCTAAAGAGATTTTTCATGTCAGAGGATGCGGGGATGAAGTTTCAAGTTTAAGGTTTTAAGTTTCAAGTTGAGTGGGAGTTGAAGTTGGAGTTGGAGTTGGAGTTTGAGTTGAAACTATTTCTTCAGGTCTCGAACAGCGGGATAGTTCGGGATTCCGGTTGCTTCGGTGGCGGCGCGAACAATGGCGCGGGCCATGACGTCGGCGGCGAGTGCGCCGATCTGCGTCAGGTTCACTTCACCGGTCCAATGGCCCGTCGCCAGTGAGAAGACCGTGTCACCGTCACCCATCGTGTGTGACGGGAAGATGGCGCGCGCGAAGCCGTCATCGGCCATCATCGCCATGCGCTGGGCCTGTGCCTTCGTCAGCCTTGCGTTCGTTGCAACGAGACCGATGGTGGTGTTTTCGCCAGGGCGTGATGCCGCGGCCGGTTGGCCGGCGCGCAGGATCTTTCTCGCATCTGCGAAGCTGCCGTCCGGGTTGCGCACGCCGGCGACGATCTTGCCGGTATCCGGATCGATGATGTCGCCCACGGCGTTCACCGCGACGATTGCGCCGACGATCAATCCGTTGGGCATCGTGATGCTGTAGCTGCCAATGCCGGCCTTCATCGATCGACCGGGGCCGCCGGTCTTGCCGACCGTCGCGCCCGCTCCTGCGCCGATGGTGCCTTCCGTCACGGCCGCCGTATTCGCCGCCGCCGCCGCGCGGTAGCCGCAATCCGCGGTCGGCCTGATCCTGGGATTGGTGCCGACCGGCAGATCGAACAGGATCGCCGACGGAACGATGGGGACCTTGCCGGCGCCTGTCGGCCAGCCAATGTTGTGTTCTTCCAGCCACCTCACGGTGCCGGTCGCCGCGTCGAGGCCAAACGCACTGCCACCGGAGAGAACGACGGCGTGGACCTTGTCGACCTGGTTTGATGGATCGAGAACGTCGGTTTCGCGCGTGCCTGGTGCGCCGCCACGTTGAGCGACACCACCCGTGGCGCCATCGCCATCGGCCAGGATCACCGTGCAGCCAGTCGAGCGTTCAGTCAGCGTGTGATGCCCGACCTTTATCCCCGGCACCGCCGTAATGGTGGCGTTAACTGGAGTAGTCGCTTGAGCAGCAAGCAAACACGAGTACGCGACGACGAATGTAACCGGCAATGCGTATTTCATGTTCTGTGCTTTCTGTGGCCCGGCATTTGGCTCTGAGCTTTCTGCGGCGACGAGCTCTCTGCGCCTTCCCGAAATCATATAGGATTCCACCGTGTCTTCTGTGGCCGACCGCGTGCTTGCCGAAGTCGAGCGCGCGCGTGACGAGATTGTTGACTTTGCGGCCCGCCTCATTCGCATCCCGACCATCAACCCGCCTGGTGAAGAGTACGAGACCTGCGCGGCCGTGATCGGCGATCAACTGCGCGCCCACGGCATGGATGTGCAGCTGCTGCCGGCGGTCGGACGCCTCGAACACACGCCGGAGCATCCGCGCGTGAACGCGTTTGGGCGCATCGACGGCTCGGCGCAGGCGCCCGCCATTCATCTCAACGGCCACTTCGACGTGGTGCCGGTGGGGCTCGGCTGGACCCGCGATCCGTTTGGCGGCAAGATCGCCGACGGCAAGTTGTATGGCCGCGGATCGTGCGACATGAAAGCGGGCATCGCATCTGCGGTGTTTGCCGCGGAGGCGATTCGCCGCGCCGGTGCGCCGCATCGCGCGCCGATCGAGATCAGCGGCACCGTGGATGAAGAGAGCGGCGGCTTTGCCGGCGTCGCCTGGCTGGCCGAGAACCGGCTGCTGTCACGCGAGCGGACGAAGGCGGTGATCATCCCGGAGCCGTTTGGCGTCGACCGCATCTGCATCGGTCACCGCGGCGTCTACTGGTTCGAAGTCACGGCCCAGGGCCGCATCGCGCACGGCAGCATGCCGTACCTTGGCGTCAACGCCATCGAAGGCATGTCGCACTTTCTCGACCTGGTCCGCGATGAGCTCGGCCCCGCGTTGCGTAATCGCATCACCGCCATGCCGGTGGTGCCGGAAGGATCGCGCTACGCGACCATCAACATCAACGGCATCGAAGGCGGACAGCCTGCCGACGACACGCCGAGTCCGTGCGTCGCCGATCGCTGTCGCGCGGTGTTCGATCGGCGCTTCCTGGTCGAAGAAGGCCTGGAACGCACGCGCGCCGAGATCGCGGAGCTGGTCGCCAAGGCGCAGGCGCGGATGCCGGACGTGCAGTTTTCAATCGAAGACCGGCTGGTGTTCGAGCCCACGCGGACGGCTGAAGACGCGCCGGTGGTCGGCGCGCTGACCAGCGCGATCGCGCACGTCACCGGTCGCAAGGCAGCGCTGGTCGCCAGCCCAGGCACCTACGACCACAAGCATGTCACGCGCATCGCGGGTGTGCCGCAATGCGTGGCCTACGGACCGGGATTATTGGAACTGGCGCACCAGCCTGATGAATACTGCAGTATCGAAGACATGATCGACGCCACGAAAGTGCTCGCGCTCGCGGTGCTGGAGCTTGCGGAGTAGGCGGGCGGGCCAGCGGGCCAGCGGGCTAGCGGGCCAGCGGGCCAGCGGGCTAGCGGGCTAGCGGGCTAGCGGGCCAGCGGGGGCTAGCGGGCCAGCGGCAAATGAGGATAAGGGAACGACGATGACAACCACCACCACCGCGGGAATGTCGGGCCAGGAGATGGTCGCTCTCTCGAAACAGCATTCGCTCTTCGAATGGTCGATGCAGTCGCACGTCGATCCGATTCCGGTCGCGCGTGCCAAAGGCATCTACTTCTGGACACCGGAAGGCAAGCGCTTCATCGACTTCAACAGCCAGTTGATGTGCGTCAACATCGGCCACGGCGACGAGCGCGTCATCAAAGCGATCCAGGAGCAGGCCGCCACGCTTGCGTACGCCAATCCCTTCATGGCCACCGAGGCGCGCGCGCGCCTGGGGCAGAAGCTCGCGTCGATCTGCCCGGGCGACATCGACGTCTTCTTCTTCACCAACGGCGGCGCTGAAGCGAACGAGAACGCGATCCGCATCGCGCGGCTCGTCACCGGCCGCCACAAGATCCTGGCGCGCTATCGCTCGTATCACGGCGGCACCGGCGCGAGCCTGACCGCAACGGGCGATCCACGCCGCTGGGCGATGGAACCAGGCATGCCGGGCATCATCCACGTGCCCCATCCCTACAAGGGACCGCAGCGCGGCACGTTGTCGGGTCCTGAGGCGCTGGCTGAGATCGAGGAAGTGATCATGCTCGAGGGCCCGCAGACCATCGCGGCGTTCCTGCTGGAAACGGTCACCGGCACCAACGGCATTCACGTGCCGCCGCCGGGATACCTCGAAGGCATTCGCGCGCTCTGCGACAAGCACGGCATCATGCTGATTTGTGACGAGGTGATGTCCGGATTCGGGCGCACCGGGGAGTGGTTTGCGGTCGATCACTTCAAGGTGGTGCCCGACATCCTCGTGATGGCGAAGGGCTTGACCAGCGCCTATGTCGCGCTCGGCGCCGTCGGCGTGCGTCGTAAGATCGCGGACCACTTCAAAGACAAGGTGTTGTACGGCGGTCTGACTTACAACAGCCATCCGCTCGGCTGCGCGGCTGCGATTGCGACCATTGCCGTTTACGAAGAAGACAAGCTGATCGAACGCGCGAAGAAGACCGGCGTGGTGATGAAGCAGATGCTCGAGGAGCTGAAGTCAAAGCACCCGTGTGTCGGCGACGTTCGATCCATCGGCCTCTTCGGCATTGTCGAACTGGTGAAGAGCAGGAAGACGATGGAGCCGTTGGCGCCGTTTAATGGGTCGTCACCGGAGATGCAGGCGCTCGGCAAGTTCTTCCGCGAGGAAGGGCTCTACACCTTCGTGCGCTGGAACGGCTTCTTTACGAATCCGCCGCTGTGCATCACTGAAGCGGAGTTGGCGGAAGCCTTCGCCATCATCGACAAGGGCCTGTACGCGACAGACAAGGCGATTTCGTAAGAAGGCGGGTCTAAAGACCCGCCTCTACGACCGCATCATCACTTCTGATCCTGAACGTGCTTGACCCATGCGGCGACGAGCGGCTGCATTGGTCTCTTGGTTCCTGCGTAGGCTTTCGCCCATCTCGCGATGTTTGTCTTGTCCGCTGCAAGCGTCGCCGGCTGCGCTGACGACAGGTGCCGTTGGTACGTGCTGTAGATCGCGGCGATCAAAGCCGCGCCATCCGCGGGATTGGACTCGAGATACGGCGTCAGCACCGCGGCCGCATCTGCCGGACGCCCGCCGAGCACGTAGGCGATGCCGAGCAGCTTCCGTGACTTCGCATCCGCGCTGTTCTGCTGAACGGCGAATTCAAGCGGCGTGATGGCCAATGCCGGTTGTCCGGCCTTGATCCACTCTTCGCCGGCGATCCGCGCGATCGCTGCGTTTGGCGGAACCGTTGCGGAGCTCTGGATCAGGCCCGCCGCTTCCTTATGTTTGTTGGCTTCCGCAAAGGCGGCGCCGAGGAACAAGCGCGACGGCGCAAAGGTGGGCGCCATCTGCATCGAGTTCTGGAACTGCATGGCGGCGCGATCGAGTTGTTGCGCCTGATACAACTCCAGCCCCTTGAGGAAAGTGGCGAGTACCTGGTCGTTCTCGCTGAGCGCCGTCATGGCGGCCGCGCCCAGATCGCCGCCACGCGCCTCCTTCACCGCGGCCTTCGAACCCGACGGCCGCGCGTCGGCGACGGCGAACATTGACGTCAGCAGCGCCGGCGTCAGCAGTTCCTTGCGATCGAAGTTCGAGACGCCACCGAGCAGCAGCATCGCCATCTCGTTCGGCACCACGCCTGGGGCGGCCACGGCCGCCGCTGCGTCTGTTGATGCCGCCGCCGCGGCAATGCGGAATGGACGAAGCAGGTGCCCCTGCGTCCTTCCGCCTTGTCGAACCACGCCACGAGCCAGGTAGCGGCCCGGCGGCAGCGCGGTGGTGTTGAACTGGGTGGTGAGACTCACCACCTCCATCGACGATCCAAGGCCGACGCGCATTGGCACCGTGGCGAGCGCGGGGCTGTCTTCATCGCGGAGAATTTCGAGCGTCGCATCGAGATCGTTCGCTTGCGACGCGTACGCCTCCATCAACGCCGCCATCGAACCCGACACCACCGGTTCGATCACCGGCTCGAGCATCGTCTTTCCGGAGCCATCCGTTGATCCGAGGAGCATGTCGCCCATCACGACGCCGGGGCCGGTCATCTGAAACGCCGTGACTGGGCGAGACACGCTGCCGACGCGTCCTTCGCTATCGGCCATCGAGAGGATGACGCGGTACTGGCCGGGGTCGACCAGCAGCATTCCCGTGTAGACCGCGGTGCCCGGATCGCCGGCCTTTTCCTTCAGTTGCTTCAGCGCAGTTGGTGGACCCACACCGCGGCCCTGCTTGTCGACGATCGCCACACCGACGGTGTAGTCGAGCGGTTGGCCGGCGAGCCGTTCGACTTCAGCGGAGACGAGCACGCGCACGCGGCCGCCGTTCGGCTCCTTGTAGGTCCACGTTGAGACCTTCAACGGCAGATCGTTGATCGGCAGCGGCGACCTGATGGCGCGCGTGACGGCGTCGACCGGCGTCGTTGCCTTGGCCGAGATGGAGCTCAAGAACGAGCGGCGCGAGCGGATGGTCACGCCCCTGCGATTCGACTTCACGCCGACGCGGTGACGCCGTCCGTTGCGATCCTCCGGCCGCGATTCCACGCCGAGGAGGTAGTAGCCATCGATCGCCCTCGAGATGCGATCGAACGCGAAATCGGCGGTCGTATTGATGCGATACAAGCCGCCGCGCGATGCGCCGGCAATCAGTTCCAGGCCGGTGACCTGTAGCTCGCGGTCCTCGCGAGGCGTGGTCGGCTTATTGACGATGGACGCGTCGAACGGCGAGACGTCGAGCAGCAGCACGTCAAGCGTGACGCGCGCGTCGGCCGCGACGGCGGCGATGTCGTCGGCTTCGGCGCCCAGACCCTCAAAGATCAATCCTTCGGAAATCAGCATCACCGACTTCGGCCCTTCGAGAGTCCCAAGGCTCTGCAACACGCCGCGCATGCTGCGGACCGAGTCTTGCGTACGGCGCCGGATGTCGGTCACGATGTTGGCGGCGTCGTTTTCGACGTCTCGTTCGCACTGCTCGAGATTGGCCGCCGCGACGCCGCCACATTCGCGAATGATCACTTCGGACGCAAGGCGCGTGTCCGAGTTCATGTAGAGCGCCAGCGCTTCGGTGATCGAGATGTTGAAGCGCGATCGCATCGGATCGGCCGAGCCGACCACGCGCAGCAACGCCTCGCGCACCTTGTCGTGATCGGTGGTGAAGTCCACCAGCTCGCCGGGCGACGGCACCGCGATCACCGCAACGCGGTCCTCTGGAGTCAGCGTATCGACGAACTTCTTGGCGCTGTTCATCGACGAGCGGGCGGCGCCCGTGCGGATGTTGCCCTGGTCGATCAGCAGCACGATCAACCGCCCGCGCGGCGCGCCTTTCGCGTTCGACGATGAGAATGTCTCGTCCGGCACGGCCACCTTGTGCGGTGCGCCGATGACGCGCATGGGATCGACCGATCGGACGTACTCGACAGTCGATACCTGCCGCCGGTTGCCGTCGATCTCGACCTGAAAGTCCGCCGCGGCAAGGTCGGTGACCTGCCGGCCGTTTCCATCGAGCGCGGTGACGTCAATCGAGACCAGTTCGACCCCGGCGCGAAACACCGGCTGCGGGGCCTGCTGCGCGTGCAGCACGCATGTGGCCAACGTCACCGCCATCAGCGTCAGGGCTCTGAGCATCGGCGGATTCTACGCTTCGGCGGGTAGAATCGACAGATATATGTCAGTGAGAGAAGTCATCATTGTTGGCGCCGGGCCATCGGGTCTGGCGACGGCCATTGCCTGCCGTCATTTCGGCCTCGACTACCTCGTCCTCGAACAGGGGTCGCTGGTGGATGCCATCGCGCGATTCCCCCTCAACATGGTGTTCTTCACCACGCCGGAGCTGATGGAAATCGGCGGCATCCCGCTGACCACGCCGTTCGACAAGCCGACCCGCGCTGAGGCCCTTCGCTATTACCGGAAGGTGGTCGAGACCTTCCAGCTGCAGGTCTCGCTCTACGAGGAAGTCACCGCCGTGGTGCCGCCGAGTGAACCCGGCGAGCCGTTCGCGGTCGAAACCCGCAACAGCCGAGGTGTGGCGCGCGTGCGAGAAGCGCGCAACGTCGTGCTCGCGATGGGCTATTACACGCTCCCGAACATGCTCAACATCCCTGGCGAGGATTTGCCGCACGTCTCGCACTTCTACAAGGAAGCGCACCAGCACTGGCGACAGCGCGTCGTCATTGTCGGTGGCAAGAACTCCGCTGTCGAAGCGGCGCTCGAGATCTACCGGGCCGGAGGGCACGTGACGATGGTGCACCGTGGAAGCGGGTTTGGCGAGTCGGTGAAGTACTGGGTGAAGCCCGATATCGAGAATCGCGTCAAGGAAGGTTCGATCACGGCGCATTTCAATAGCAGCGTCGCCGAGATCCGCTCTAATGAAGTGGTCCTCGACAACGGCACCACCATTCCTGCCGAGTCCGTCCTGCTGCTGACCGGGTATCGCGCCGATCCGGAGTTCATGCGCCGCATTGGCGTCGAGATCAATCCCGAAACCCTGGCGCCCAGATATAACGTCGATACCTACGAGACCAACGTGCCCGGCTTGTATGTGGCCGGTGGACAGGTGGCGGGCAAGCGAACCGGCACGGTGTTCATTGAGAACGGTCGCTTCCATGGCGAAGTGATCGCCAAGGCGTTGGCCGCGCGCGCTCAGTCCGGGTCGTAGTGCGCGCCGAGATCCCTGGCCACAGCGGCGAGTGGCTGATCGGCTGTCCACAGCCTCGCGCCGCTGACCAATGCTGACGCGAGCAGGTGGGCGTCGATCCAGCCAATGCCGCGACCGTGAAGCCTGCGCGCGCGGACGAATGCGCTTACCTCGGCATGAGGAACGATTGGCGCGTGGTCGATCGACGCGTACGACATCAAGACCTCGTGTCTTCCGCCTTTGTCGCCGATCAGTAACTCGCCGTAGATGAAGTCGTGGCCCCACACGGCCCTGTGTTCGAGCAGTGCATCCAGTGCCGCTCGATAAGGCGGGCGGTTGGCGAGGAAGTGAATCCACACCGACGTATCGACGAGGATCCTCACGCCGCTGAATGCTTGCGGGAGGAGGCGGGCTCACGGCGTCGCGGCACGTCTTGCGCGTCGGGCTCGGAGCCGGCTAACGCGCGAAGGCGCTGATAGGCGGCATGGCGAATGAGCGCCTGTAGTCCTTGGCGAATCGTCTCCGTATCGCTCGACGCCCCGCATGCCGCGCGGGCATCCCGCAGCAGTTGCTCATCAATGTGCAGCGTCTTCTTCATACTGATCATTGTGCCATATTCGTATGGCATTTGAGTATGGCATGTAGTACGGTGCGCTCGACATGAAGACATTGGGATTGTTGCTGTCTGCCGGCCTCGTCCTCGCATCGCAAGCCCCGCTCGCCCCTCACAACGTCTCCGTCACGCTGAGCGAAGGTACCAACATGGCGGCGGCGCTCTCGCCCGACGGCCGCACGCTGCTGATCGATCTGCAGGGCAGCCTGTGGTCGTTGCCGTCGTCTGGCGGGGCCGCGACGCGCATGACCGAGGAGTATCTCGATGCCCGTCAGCCGGCGTGGTCGCCGGATGGCAAGCGTGTCGCCTTCCAGGGATACGCCGACGGCGTGTGGCACATCTTCGTGATGAATGCGGACGGCAGCGGTGTTCGCGCGATCACGTCCGGGCCGTTCGATGATCGCGAGCCGTCCTGGTCGCGCGACGGTAACCGCATCGCGTTTTCGTCCGATCGCTCCGGCAACTACGACGTGTTCGATCTCGATGTCGCCGGCGGCACGGTGCGGCAATTGACGACGAATCCGGCCAACGATTACGCGCCGGCGTACTCGCCGGTGAATGCGTCGATCGCGTTCGTCAGCGAGCGTGAAGATCGTCGCGGTATCTGGGCCATCGACGCCGGCACCATGGCGGAGCGATCGCTGGCTCCGGCCGCTGGCGCGGTGAGCGCGCCGGCGTGGAGTCCCGACGGGTCGAAAGTGATCTACAACGTCATTGCCAACTACCGCAGCAACCTGGTGGTTGACGGCAAGGAAGTCACGCGCGACGAGGACGTGTTTCCATTCCGCGCGCAGTGGACCTCGGCAACGGAGTTCATCTACACCGCCGACGGCAAGATCAAGAAGAGGTCGTTAGGCACTCCCAATGGCGGGCCGGCCTCAACTGCCATTGAGTTCACCGCCGCTCTGTCGTTCACGCGCACGCCGTATACGCCGATGAAGCGCGACTTCGACACGCGTGCGTCTCAGCCTGTTCGAGGCATCACCTCGCCGGTCATCTCGCCTGACGGCACGCAGGTCGCGTTCCTGGCGCTTGGCGACCTGTGGCTGATGCCGATTGGTGGAGCGGCGCGACGCCTGACCGACGATCGAGCCGTGGAAATGGATCCGACGTGGTCGCCGGATGGCCGCTCGATCGCGTTTTCATCCGATCGCGATGGCGGCATGGACCTCTGGGTTCGCGAGATCAGCAGCGGCGCAGAGAGGAAGGTCGCATCGGGCGCCACGAAAGCATCCTGGGCGCCACGTGGAACCGAGATCGCCTACATCAATCGCGATGGCGCGCTCGCTATCACCGGGCGCGCTGAGCCCGTGCATCCGCGGGGCTTCGAGAACGGCCGTCCGTCGTGGGCGCCGGAGGGGTGGATCTCGGTCACCACGCTGACGCCGTATTCCACGCGCTTCCGCGAAGGCACCAACCAGCTGGTGCTGGTCTCGACCACCGGTGCGGCGCCGCGGCGATTGAACCCCGTGCAGCATCATTCGATCGGTACGCGAACCGGTGATGGGCCCGTGTGGTCGCGCGACGGGTCGAAGATGGCGTTCGTGATGGACGGCGCGATGCACGTGATGCCGACGACCCCTGTTGGCGATCCGACGGGTGCGCCGCGGCGATTGTCTGACGACCTGGCCAACGCGCCGTCGTGGGCCGCCGACTCGCGACGCCTGCTGTACCAGACGCCGGCCGGCCTGAAGCTCGTGGACGTCGTCGACAATCGCACGACCGATGTGCCGGTCAACCTGACGTGGCAGCCACAGGTGCCGCAGGACCGGCAGGTGGTGCACGCCGGCCGGATGTTCGACGGCAAGTCGGCAACGCTGCGCCATAACGTCGACATTGTCCTGCGCGGCAATCGTATCGAGCAGATCGTCGATCATCGCGCGGACCTGCATACGGGACAGGTGATCGACGCCGGCGCGGACGTCGTGATGCCCGGCATGATCGAGATGCACGCGCATCTCGTCCAGGACTACGGCGAGCGTCTTGGGCGCATCTTCCTGGCCTATGGCATCACGTCGGTGCGCAACCCGGCGTCCGATGGTTACGAAGCGCTGGAGCAGAAGGAATCGATCGGATCCGGCAAGCGCCGCGGCCCGCGCGTGTTCGCCACCGGCGGCCCGTTCGATGGTTCGCGTATTTACTACGCGGGTGGCGTGCCGCTGGCCAGCGGCGGGCAGTTACCCCTCGAGCTGCAGAAGACGACGCAGCTTGGCTATGACTTGATCAAGACCTACGTGCGTCTCGATGATCGCTTGCAGAAGCAGGCGATCGACTTCGCGCACCAGCACGGAATGCCGGTGACCTCCCACGAGATCTATCCAGCGGTTGCATCGGGCGCCGACGGCGTGGAGCACATTCGCGGCACCAGCCGACGCGGGTATTCACCGAAGGTGAGCGCGCTCAATCGCAGCTACCAGGACGTCGCGGATCTGTTAATCGCGTCGAAGATGACCATCACGCCGACCATCGGCATTACCAGTCGCGCGTTCAGCGTGCAGGTGGCGCGCGATCCCTCGCGCTTTGATGACGAGCGGTTCAAGACGCTGTTTCCGCCGGCGGTCGTGCGCGAGATGGAGCGGATGGTGGAGCAGGCCAGGACCACCCCGGCGCCGGAGCTCGCCGCCCTTGCCGAGTCGGTCAAGCCGATGGGCGATCTGGTTCGCCGCATCGTCAAGGGCGGCGGCACTGTGGTGGCCGGTACCGACGCGCCGATCTTTCCGTATTCGATCCTGTATCACGCCGAACTGGAGGTCTTCCAGGAGGCGGGACTCACGCCGTTCGAGGTATTGCAGACCGCGACCATTCGCGCGGCTGAAGCACTGGGCGAGGGCGGAAACCTGGGCTCGATTGAAGCAGGGAAGCTTGCGGACCTGGTGATCGTGGCCGCGAATCCGCTCGAAGACGTGAAGAACCTGCGGAGAGTGCGGACCGTGATCAAGAACGGCACGGTCCACACACTCGCCTCGTTGATGATTCGTTGAAGTTCCTGTAGTTGAAGTACCTGTAGTTGAAGTCCCTGTAGGGGCGAACCTTCAGGTTCGCCCTCAGCTTGGAACTCCGGGCGGGGTCTCTGAAGGATCCTGCCCGACGACGACTGTCCAGGGGCGAACCTTCCAGCTCTTCACGAGGCCCTCGTTCACGTACGGATCGGCCTTCGCGAAGTTCTCGGCGACGGATTTATCCGCCGCTCTGAAGACCAGGAGCGCGCCCGCGGGATCCGCGAGCGCGCCGGCCATGATCAACTCACCGCGCGCTTGCGACTCGCGCACTTCCTTCAAGTGCGCGGGGCGAAACGGCGTCCGCCTGGTCGTAAAGTCATCGACCACGTCGTAGATCAACGCAAAGTACGGCATTGCTGTTCGCCTGTTCGCCTGTTCGCCCGTAGGACTACAGAGCCTTGAGCCAGTTGTGGCGATCGGCGATCTTGCCCAGGCGAATCCCTTCCAGCTCCGCTCCTGCCCTGCTCAGCGGCGAATCGGGTCCCATCTTCGCGATCGTGATCTCGCGATCCTTGTGGCGCAGGCGGCCGAGCGGCGCAATCACCGCCGCGGTGCCGATGCCGGCCGCGCCCTGCAGCGTGCCCTTGGCGTGCGCGTCGAACACTTCATCGATCGAGATACGGCGCTCTTCAACGGGGATCTTCATGTCGCGCAGCAGCGTCAGCACGCTGTCGCGCGTGATGCCAGGCAGAATGGTGCCGCCGAGCGGGGGAGTGACGACGGTGCCGTTGATGACGAACGCCACGTTCATCAGTCCGGCTTCTTCCACGTACTTGCGCTCGATGCCGTCGAGCCACAGCACGTTGTGGAAGCCCTTCTTCTGCGCCTCGATCGCGGCGAGCATGCTGCCGGCGTAGTTACCGCCGCACTTGGCGGCGCCGGTGCCGCCCGGGAACGCGCGCACGTAGGTGTCTTCCGCGATCAGGTCGACCGAGCCGGAGAAGTACGGCGCGCTCGGGCAGGTCTCGATGACGAAGCGGAACGTTTCCGAGGGCTTCACGCCGAGCGTCTCGCCGGTGGCGAACATCACCGGGCGGACGTACAGCGAGCAGCCGTCGGATTCTGGAATCCAGTCGCGATCAACGGCGACGAGCGCCATGGTGCCTTCGACGAAGATCGATTCGGGAATCTCCGGCATCGCCATGCGCTGGCAGGTGCGATTCATGCGCGCATGATTGGCATCGGGGCGGAAAGCGACCGCGCCGCGATTCTGACGCGCGAAGACCTTGAAGCCTTCGAAGATGCCCTGGCCGTAATGCGCGACGGCCGGTGCGGCCGGAAGCAACTGCGAGCCGTAAGGAACGATTCGGGGCTCGCCCCACTTGCCGTTGGCGTAATCGGCCACGAGCATGTGGTCGGCGAATACGGCGCCAAACGCCGCCTTGTCGCGCAGCTCAGGAGTTAAACGAGAGGACGTGGTCTTCGTGACGGGAATAGTGGCAAGCATGGCTATGAATTCCTTTGCGCGATTTTATCAATCAAAGCAGGGCCACAGAAGCAAACCAGGGCCACAGAAGGCACAGATGGCTCAGAATTTCTTACCCAAGCCTTTAGATCTTCTGTGCTGTCTGTGCTTTCTGTGGCTAGAAAGCTCTGAGCCTGCCTTCGCCCACAAGCACGCTCGTCCCACCGACTCTCACCCGGGAAATCTCGCCGCCCGCCTGGTCGATCTTGATGTGAATCCGGCTGGGCCGGCCCATCTTGACGCCCTGCGCACTGACTATTGATCCTGCTTTGTCGGGGGCGACGAGGCCGTGCTTGACGAGATAGCAGCCGAGCGGGCCGCTGGCCGATCCGGTGGCGGGATCTTCGTTGGCGCCCATCATGCGGCTGTAGCACGTGGCGCCGTCGGCGCCCGGCTCGGTGCTGAAGATGAACAGGCCGCGCCGCGTGAGCTTGGCGGCTTCAAACATCGCCGCAGCGGCACGCACGTCAACCGCGGCCTGATCGACCGCCGCGCGGGACACGAGCGGCACCATGAAGAACGCCGAACCGCAGTTGACCTCCTGCGGCAGCACGCCGGGACGCAACATCGACGGATCGATGCCGAGCGCACCGGCAAGCGGGCCTGGCGCGTTGAGCGTCGGGCCGAACACGGGTTTCTGCTGCGTCATCCAGGCGAATTGGAGACGCTGGCCATCCGCCGTGTTGGCGCCTTCTGCGGCCCATTCCAGCTCAACGAGCGTCGGCCCGATCCCGAGTCCAAAGGTAAATTCTTTTCTCCCAGGCGCGATCACCCCATCGTCTGCCAGCGCAAACGTCGACCCGATCACGGGGTGGCCGGCAAACTGCATCTCGTTGGCCGGCCCGAAGATGCGAAGCCGCACGTCCGTCCCAGGTGTTTCTGCCGGCTGGACAAAGGTGCATTCGGAGAACTTCGTCTCCCGCGTCATGGCCTGCATCTGCTCGGCGGTGAGGCCGTTCGTGTCGGTGAACACCGCCAACTGGTTTCCCGACAGCGGCTTGTCGGTGAAGACGTCGTATTGCAGATAGCGTCGGCCATTCAGGACCGCGGGCCGTCTGACCTGTTGGGCCGTGGCCGGGCCGGCCGCTAGCGCTGCTGCAGCGAGAGACGTGGTCAATAAGGACCGGCGGGTGAGAGGGGCCATCGGCGCATTGTGACTTATCTGTGTTTTCTATGCCTTCTGTGGCCCTGGAGTTCTGTGGCCGAAGTAGAATCCGGAGAAATTCGTGCTCGACGCCCTCTTTAGGTTTTTCTTCGGTCTCTCCCCGGTGGTCTTCAGTCAGGGGGAATTCCGTTTTGCGGCTTCGACCGGGTCATATGTCGCAGCCGTAGCGGTCGTGGTGGCCGCGGCGCTGACGATCGTGGCCTATCGGAGCAGCCGCGGCTCGACACGCACGCGCGATCGCATTGGACTGGCGGCGATTCGCCTGGCGATCCTCGGCATCATCCTGCTGTGCCTGTTCCGCCCGCTGCTGGTCGTTCGCGCGGCGGTCGCGCAGCAAAATTTCCTCGCCGTGCTGCTGGACGATTCGCGCAGCATGCAGATCGCTGATGTCGACGGACAGCCGCGCGCCTCGTACGTGAAGAGCGAGTTCGGTGCCGCCGATCGCGGCACGCTCAAGGCGCTGGCCGAGCGCTTCACGGTGCGCACGTTCCGCTTCTCCAACGCGCCAACGCGAGCGCTGCAGGAAAGCGACCTGACATTCGGCGGATCGCAGTCGCGTCTTGGCGCGGCGCTGTCCGGCGTGCGCCAGGAGCTTGCCGGCCTGCCGGTCGCGGGCGTGGTGATGGTCAGCGACGGGGCCGACACGGCCGATGCGGCGCTCGGCGACGCCATTCTCGGGCTCAAGGCTGAAGGCCTTCCCGTGTTTACGGTCGGCGTCGGACGCGAGACCCTGCCCAGGGACATCCAGGTCGGGCGCGTGGTGACGCCGAAGACTGCGCTCAAGGGCACGACGTTGATGGTGGACGTGGTGCTGTCGCAGTCGGGCTTCGACGGCCAGCAAGTCACGCTCGACGTGGAAGATGAAGGCACGCTCGTCAGCACCCAGCAGGTGACGCTGCCGGATGCCGGCGCGCCGGCGTCGATCCCGGTGCGCTTCACCGTCAACGAAGCCGGACCGCGCGTGCTGCGCTTCCGCGTGTCACCGCAGCAGGGCGAGCTGGTCACCGAGAACAACGCGCGCGAGGCGCTGATCGACGTCCGCGACCGCAAGGAGAAGGTCCTCTACTTCGAGGGCGAGCCGCGCTACGAGTACAAGTTCATCCGCCGCGCGATTCCGGAGAACGACAACCTCATCGTCACCAGCCTGATCCGCACCGCCGACAACAAGTACATGCGGCAGGGCGTCGATGGCCCGGACGAACTGGTCGCGGCATTTCCGAAGACCCGCGAGGAACTGTTCGCGTATCGCTCGTTGATCATCGGCAGCCTCGAAGCAGCCGCGCTCACCGGCGATCAGCTCAAGATGATTTCCGAGTTCGTCGATCGTCGCGGCGGCGGGCTGTTGATGCTCGGCGGGCCGCGCTCGTTTGCTGAAGGCGGTTGGACCGGCACCGCGGTCGCCGACATCCTGCCTGTGGTGCTCGATCGAAACAAGGTGATGGCCAAGGGCACGGTGATGCGGCTGAACGTCAAGCCGACGCGTGCCGGCAACGCCACGGCCGTGACGCAGCTGGGTCCCAATGAAGCGGCGTCGATCGAGAAGTGGAACTCGCTGCCGGTCGTGACCGCGGTGAATCGCATCGACAGTGTGAAGCCCGGCGCGACCGTGCTGTTGACCGGCACCGATGAATCGCGCGCCGAGCGGCCGATGCTGGTGTTCCAACGCTACGGCCGCGGCAAGACGTTCGCGTTCCTGCCGCAGGATTCATGGAACTGGCAGATGGACGCGAAGATCGCCGTCGAGGACATGACGCACGAGAACTACTGGCGTCAGCTCCTGCGCTGGCTGGTCGATGGCGTGCCGGATCAGGTGGAACCCGCGCTCACGACCGAACGCGTCGAGCCCGGTGAAGCCGCCACGTTGACCGCCAGCGTCGTGGATCCGTCGTTCGTCGAATTGAACGACGCCGCCGTGATGGCGACCGTGACCGCGCCGGACGGCACGATCACGGACGTGCCGCTGTCGTGGGACGGTAAACACGCCGGGCAATACCAGGGCTCGATCCCGACCAGGGCACCGGGTTGGTACGAAGCGAAGATCGAAGCCACGCGGGAAGGCAAGACGGTTGGCACCGCGGTCACGCACTTCCGCGCCGCGCCGGGCGACGCCGAGTACTTCGACGCCACGATGCATGCGGCGACGCTGCGGCGGATTTCAGAGGATACCGGCGGCCGCTTCTATGAGGCGGGCAACACCGAGACGCTCGCTGATGATCTTCGCTACACCGGCCGCGGCGTGACGAGCGTTGAAGAGCACGACCTCTGGCACATGCCGATCGTGCTGATGTTGTTGATCGGCCTGCTGTGCGCGGAATGGGGGTACCGGCGTGTCGTCGGTCTCGCTTAGCATCGTCGCCGCGTTGCTGCTGCTGGGCGCGGCGCATGTTCGTTCGGACGAGCGTTCGACGAACGTGCGCCGAACGTTCGCCGGACGTCCGTTGAACGCTCGTGGAACGTCTGTTCAGCAATCGTCGGAACGCGCCGTGTACGACGGCCGCTTTGCGTTCACGCGCGTGCAATACGGCACGCAAAGCCTGACGTCGGGCCGGTTTCGTCGCGAGCCGACCTGGGCGCACGACTTCCCGCGCGCGGATTTTCATTTCATGAAGATCCTGAGCGAGCTCACCTTCGTGCGGGCGATGAATGACGAAGGCAATGTGCTGACGCTCGACGATCCGGATCTGGGGCGGTTTCCGATCGCCTACATGTCGGAGCCGGGCTTCTGGCAGCCGAGCGAGGCCGACGTGGCCGCGTTGCGCGCCTACCTGCAAAAGGGCGGCTTCATCATCTTCGACGACTTCCGCGGCAATCACGTCTACAACCTGGAGTCGCAGATGCGCCGCGTGATGCCGGCCGCGTCCTTCCGGAAACTCGACGCGACGCATCCGATCTTTCATTCCTTCTTCGAGATCAACGCGCTCGATCCGCGTTCGGGCTACTACGCCGATGCCGGCGACACCGAATGGCTCGGCCTGTTCGAAGACAACGACCCGCAAAAGCGATTGATTGCGATTGCGAACAACAACCATGATCTGGGCGAGCTGTGGGAGTTTTCCGACACAGGCTACGTGCCCGTGGACTTGTCGAACGAAGCGTACAAGTTTGGCGTGAATTACGTCATGTACGCACTGACACACTAGGGGCGAAGGAGACGGCGTGGACACAGTTGAGATGAATGCTCCAGACGATGTGGCGCTTGCGGACCGGATGAAGGTCGGCCGCGATCGCATCATCACTGAGCTCAAGAAGCAGATCGTCGGCCAGGACGACATCATCAACCAGGTGTTGCTGACGCTGTTTGTCGGCGGCAACAGCCTGATCATCGGCGTCCCCGGCCTCGCCAAGACGCTGTTGATCCACACCATGGCGAAGGTGCTCGACCTGAAGTTCTCGCGCATCCAGTTCACCCCGGACTTGATGCCGTCGGACATCACCGGCACCGACATCATCCAGGAAGACGCCGCGACCGGCCGCCGCCAGATGGTGTTCTCGCCCGGGCCGATCTTCGCCAACATCCTGCTCGCCGACGAAATCAACCGCACGCCGCCCAAGACGCAGTCGGCCCTGCTCGAAGCCATGCAGGAACATCGCGTGACGATTCAGGGCCGCACCTACAAGCTCGAAGAGCCGTTCTACGTGTTCGCCACGCAGAACCCGATCGAACTCGAAGGCACGTATCCGCTGCCCGAAGCGCAGCTCGATCGCTTCATGTTCCACATCGTCATCGAGCACCCGCCGGAAGACGAGGAGTTCCTGGTCGTGAAGACGACGACTGCGATCCAGGAGCCGCAATTCGACAAGCCGGTGAGCGGCCCGGACCTGATTGCGTTCCAGCGCCTGGTGCGCCGCGTGCCGGTTGCCGACCCGGTGATGCGCTACGCGCTGAAGCTGGTGCGCTCGAGCCGCCCGAAGGATCCGAACTGCCCGGAGTCGATCAAGAAGTGGATCGCGTTTGGCGCCAGCGTCCGCGCGGCGCAGTTCCTCGTGCTCGCCGGCAAGGCGCGCGCGCTGACCAGCGGCCGCTTCCACGTGAGCTTCGAAGACATCCGCGCCGTCGCGCACTCGGTGATGCGTCACCGCGTGCTGACGAACTTCCACGCACAGTCGGAGGGCATCACCAGCGACTCGCTGATCGACAAATTGCTCGAGGCGATTCCCGTGCCCAGGTCCGGCATGTAAATCCGAGATCCGACATCCGAGATCCGAAATCGACATGTCTACAGCCTCGTTTCCAGGCGCGAAGTTCATCGATCCGGTGGTGCTCTCCCGGATCGGGAGCCTCGAGCTGATCGCGAAGACCGTCGTCGACGGCCTGATTAACGGCACGCACCGCGCGCCGTTCTATGGCGCATCGGTGGACTTCGCGGAGCATCGCGGTTACGTGGCGGGTGACGACATCCGTCGCATCGACTGGCGCGTCTACGCGCGCACCGACAAGTACTACATCAAGCAGTTCGAGGCCGACTCGAACGCCAACTTCTCGGTGCTGCTCGACGTGTCGAGGTCGATGGGCTTCGGGTCGAAGATCTCCAAGCTGGATTACGGCAAGACCTTGGCGGCGTGCCTGGCCTACATGGCCAACGCGCAACGTGATCGCGTGGGCCTGATCACGTTCGACGCCGATGTGGTCGAGCACATTCCCGCGTCGGCGAAGCACCTCGACGTGGTGCTGCACACGCTCGACCGCGCGAAGCCCGAACAGCCCGGTCACATCGTGGCGCCGTTGCGCAAGGTCGCCGAACACTTCGGCCGCCGCGGCATCATCATCGTGATCTCGGATTTCTACGCGGAGCCGGAAGAGATCTTCCATGCCGTGGGCCCGATCGTGCACCGCGGCAACGACGTGGCGTTGTTCCACATCCTGGACCCGCAGGAGATCGATTTCCCGTTCTCGGAAGCCTCGAGCTTCGAGGACATGGAAAGCGGGGACCAGATGCCGATCGTGCCGGGCAAGCTGGCCGAGGACTATCGCCGCTTGATCCAGGAACACATCGACACGCTGAGCAAGAAGTCGTCGCAGCAGCCGGTGGACTACACGCTGCTGAACACCAGCATGCCGCTCGATTACGCGTTGTTCCGCTTCCTGTCGATGCGGCAGCGCCTGGCGAGGACCAGGTAAGCCGTGTCGTTCCTCGCGCCGTTATTTCTCATCGGGCTCGCCGCGCTCGCGGTACCGGTACTGATCCACCTGACGCAGAAGGAACGCAAGTCGGTGGTGGAGTTCCCGTCACTGATGTTCCTGCGGAAGATCCCGTATGAGTCCGTGCAACGCCGCCGCATTCGCGACTGGTTGCTGCTGGCAATGCGCCTGGCGGCGATTGCGCTGATCGTCGCGGCATTCTCGCGGCCGTTCCTGCGTGGATCGGAACTCGCGGCCGCGCAGAGCGGCGCCCGCGACATTGTCTTGCTCCTCGACCGCTCCTACAGCATGGGCTACGGCAACACGTGGACGACGGCGCAGCGTCTTGCGGCGGAGGCGATTGCCGATGCCACCGCGGCGGATCGCATCTCGCTCGTACTGTTTGCCGACACCGCCGAAGTCGCGGTGCGGTCGACGCCGGATCGGTCGCGTGCGGTCGCCGAGATCAATGCCGCCTCACCCGGCCCGGGATCGACGAAGTTTGCGCCGGCGTTGAAGCTGGCCGGGAGCCTGCTGGCCGAGTCGCTGTTGCCGCGCAAGGAAGTGCTGGTCGTCTCTGACTTCCAGCGATCGGGGTGGCAGCCCGATGACACGCTGCGGATGCCGGGTGGCACCGCCATCAAGACGGTGCCGGTGGGCGGGGCTGACGGCGCAAGCCTCGCGCTCACGCCGGTGGCGTTGTTGCGATCGCGCGAGGCGGGGCAGCCTGAGCGCGTGACCGTCACCGCGGGCGTCTTGAATCGCACGTCCACGCCCGCGACCGACGTGCCCATTCAACTCGAAGTGGATGGACGCGTGGTCCAGACACTGAAGATCTCAGCCGGCCCCACGGCATCCGCCACGGTCTCGTTTGCGCCGCTCACGATTACGGCGCCCAACACGCGCGCGGTGGTGCGACTTGGGGCCGCGGGGCAGAGCGTTGACGCGCTGGAGCGCGACAACATCTTCAACTTCGTCATCACGCCGGCTGCGCCAGTGCCGGTGATGGCCGTCTCGCAGAGTTCAGCGGAGTCCATGCTCTATCTGTCGCGGGCGCTGGCCATTGGCGAGGCGCCGCGCTTCGAGGCGTCGTTGCAGTCGCCGGAGGCGCTCGCCGGCGATGCCATGAACCGCGCGCGCGTCATGCTGCTGAACGACGTGCCGATCAGCGATGCAACCGCGGCGAAGCTCGTGACCTTTGTTGAGGGCGGCGGCGGTCTGCTGATGGCGCTCGGGCAACGCGCCTCGTGGCCGCAAGCCCGCACGCAGTGGCTGCCGGTGACCATCGGGCAGACGGTCGATCGCACGCGCGGCGCGGCCGCGCGGTTGAGCGGCATGGAATTCGGTCACGCGATCTTCGAGCCGTTCCGCGCCCCGCGCAGCGGCGACTTCTCGAGCGCGCGCTTCTACTCGTACCGATCGCTCACCGCGGCGAAAGACGCGAGCGTGCTCGCGCGGTTCGACACCGGCGAGCCCGCGCTCGTCGAGCGGGCGTCGGGGCGCGGCCGCGTGCTGGTGTTCGCATCGACGCTCGACCTGAACTGGAACGACCTGGCGCTCAAGCCGATGTTCCTGCCGTTCGTGCACCAGCTCGGCCGGCACTTGTCGGGCTTCAAGGAGCAGCCGGCGTGGCTGACGATTGGCCAGGTGCTCGACATTGATGCCGCGGAAATCGCCGCCGGTGCCACATCTGGCAGCGCGGCGCGGGCGGCCGCGGGCCGCGCGATCCTGACGCCCTCGGGACAGCGCCGTGATCTTCCGGCGCCCGTCGCCGCGACACCCGGTGGGGCTGCGCCGCCCGTAGCCGCGCTCGAATTCACCGAGCAGGGCTTCTACGAGATTCGCAGCTCGGGACGGGACGCGGGACCAACGATCGTCGCGGCGAGCAACGTCAACATTGCCGAGTCGAATCTCGACAGGATCGATCCGCAGGAACTGGTCGGCGCGGTGACCGGCAACGGCACAACCGGCTCAACATCAGGGCAGGACGTCTTACCTGACGAGGCCCAGGAACTGGCCCAAAGAGTGTGGTGGTACCTGCTGTTCGCGGGTATCCTGCTGCTGATAGCAGAAACGGTGCTCGCGCACCGGTTATCGAAGGCCGCCAGAATATAGGAGAGCAGAACGATGGGTCACGGTGAAGCCCGCGCGCAGTTGCTCGATGTGGTCCGGCAGGTGCGCCGGCGCTGGCGAATCAAGCTTGCCCTGAAAGGGGCGGTCGGATTCCTGATCGCCGGAGTGCTCGCGATTATCGCGATCGCCTACGCCCTCGAAGCGCTCAAGTTCACTCCCACCGCGATCCTCGCGTTCCGCATCGTCACCGGCCTGACGCTGGTGGCCGCCGGCGCGTGGTTCTTCGCGCGGCCGCTGTCGCGCAAGGTCACCGACGAGCAGGTGGCGCTCTATCTCGAAGAACACGAGCCGTCGCTCGACTCCACGATCCTGAGCGCCATGGAAGCCTCGGAGCGTCCGGGTGAGTGGTCGCCGGACTTGATCCGCCGCCTCGTTGAGAACGCGATCGTGCGCGTGCACGAGATCCAGGAAGGGCAGCGCATCGAGAAGGAACCGATGCGTCGCTACGTATTCATTGCCGCGGGTGTCGCGGTCGCCGCGATCGCGCTGTTTACGTTCGGCCCGTCGTACTTCCGTCACACGCTGTCGGCGATCTTCGTCATCACCAGTGACGTCGAGGCGGCCGCGCCGTACCGGATCGAGGTCAAGCCCGGCGATGCGACCGTGGCCAAGGGCGCGGACCAGATGATCACCGCCACGCTTTCGGGCTTCGACGCCGCGGACGCAGCGCTGCTGATTCGCAAGGGCAGCGGCGGCGCGTTCGAGCGCGTGCCAATGGTGAAGGCGGAGAACGGCAATTACGAAGGCATGCTGTTCGACCTCTCCGAGCCCCTCGAATACGTGATCGAAGCCGCCGGGGTCCGTTCGAGCGGCCACAAGCTGAACGTGCTCGAAGTGCCGTACGCGAAGAAGATCGACCTCGAATACACCTACCCCGCATACACGGGTCTCGAGCCACGCAAGATCGAGGACGGCGGCGACATCGCGGTGCTGAAGGGCACCAGCGTCAAGTTCACGATCACGCCGACGATGCCGAGCAAGGGCGGGCAGGTGGTGCTGGGCGAGAAGGAATCGGTTCCGCTGACGGCGAACGCCGATGGCACGTTGTCGGGCAGCTTTACCGCGAGCCACGACGGGTTCTATCGCATTGAGCTCGACGCCAACAGCGGCGAACGCCTGACGGCGTCACCGCAATTCACCGTCGACCTGCTGTCGGACCTCGCGCCGACCGTGAAGCTCTCCAAGCCCGGCCGCGATACGGATGCCACGCCGGTCGAAGAGTTCTTCGTCGAAGCCAAGGCCGATGACGACTACGCGGTCAAGAACCTGCAGCTGGTCTACCAGGTCAATGGCGGTCCCGAGAAGGTAATTCCGCTGTTCAACGGCGCGCGGGCGTCGAGCGAAGTGACGGCGGGACACACCTTCTACATGGAAGAGCTCGGCGTGAAGGCCGGCGACTCCGTGTCGTATTTCGCGCGCGCTACCGATAACGACGCGGTCAACGGCGCCAAGCAGACGAGCAGCGACATCTACTTCCTGCGCATTCGGCCGTTCGACAAGAACTTCAAGCCGGCGGCGTCGATGGGCGGCGGCGGTGGTGGCGGCGGCGGTGCAGGCCAGGAAGTCGGCGCGCTGTCGCAGCAGCAGCGCCAGATCATTTCAGGCACGTTCAACATCCAGCGCGATCGCAAGACCATGACCGCCGCGAAGGTTCGCGAAGCGATGGTGGTGCTGACGCTGGCGCAGAGCAAGCTGCGCGACCAGGTCAACGGCCTCGTCGAGCGCATGAACAGCCGCCTTGTGGTGTCGGATCCGTCGTTCAAGAAGATCGCGGAGCTGCTGCCGAAGGCGGCGGAGCAAATGACGGCGGCCGAGAAGCAGCTCCAGGCGCAGAGCGCCGACAAGGCGCTGCCACCGGAGAACATGGCGCTGCAGTTCCTGCAGCAGGCTGAAGAAGAATTCGAGATGCAGGTGCAGACGCAGCGCCAGGCCGGTGGCGGCGGCGGTGGCGGCGGCGCCGGCTCGATCGCAAACGACCTGGCGGACTTGTTCAAGATGGAAATGGACAAGATGGCCAACCAGTACGAGACCAACTCGCAGGCCTCGACACAGCAGCAGGATCAGCAGATCGATGAACTCGCGGAGAAGCTGAAGGAACTGGCGCGCCGGCAGGAACAGGAAATCGAGCGTCAGCGCCGCCTCGCCGCGGGCCAGTCGGCCGGCAGCAATGGCAGTGACTTGCAGCGCGCGCTCGCCGAGCAGGCCGAGGAAGCGGCGCGTCAGCTCGAGAAACTGTCGCGCGAACAGAACCGCCAGGATCTCGCGGATACCGCTCGTCAACTGCGCACCGCCGCGGATTCCATGCGCCGCGCGGCGGCGAAGGGCGACCCGTCCGCAGCAGGACAGGCGGCCGCGGCGGCCGATCGTCTTCGCGAGGCGCAGCGTCAGTTGACGCGCAACCAGACGGCGCGCGGCGAGCGCGATGTGCAGGATGCGCAGCGCCAGGCCGCGGAGATTGCGAAGGAACAGGCAGACATCGCGGCCGATGCGCGACAGATGCCGCAGACCGGCCCCGATCGCCTGCCCAAGGCGCAGATGCTCGGCCAGCGCAAGGACGCGCTCGAGGCCAAGGTCGCCGATCTCGAGAAGCAGCTCGATCGCATGGTCGGCGAGCAGACGCGCGAATCGCGCGATACCGCGCGCAAGCTGACCGAAGCGGCGTCGGGCATCCGCGACAACAAGATCAAGGAGAAGATCCGCTACTCGAAGAGCCTGATGGGTTCGGGCGCGCCGGAGAACTACGCCCGCAACTTCGAGGAAGAGATCGGCGCCAACATCGATCAGCTGCGCAAGAAGCTCGACGAAGCCGCATCGAGCGTGGGTCAGCAGCGTGGCGATCGCAGCGGCGACGCCGTCGACAAGGCGCGCGAACTCGCGCGCGGTCTCGATTCAATGGGACGCCGCATGCAGGAGCGCGGGCGCGAAAACGCTCAAGGCCAACAGGCGAACGGGCGAACAGGCCAACAGGGTAAAGAGGGCCAGCAGGCCAACGGGCAATCAGGCCAGCAAGGCAAAGAAGGCCAGCAGGGTCAGAGTGGCCAACAAGGCCAGGGGCAAGGCCAGGGCAAAGAAGGACAGCAGGGCCAAGGCCAAGGTCAGGGCCAGCAGGGCCAGGGGCAAGGACAGGGACAGGGCCAGCAGGGTCAAGGCGGTCAGGGCCAGGGTGGTCAGCAAGGCCAGGGAGGTCAGGGCGGATCCGGTGATTCGCAAGGCGACTTCCGCGACGGCGGCTGGGGCGGTGGCGGTGATCGCCGTGCCGGAGCGTTGGGCGGCTACTACTTCGGACCCGATGACGTGCGCCAGTTCCGCGGTGAAGCGCGCCGCTATCTGCAGGAAGGCCAGGCCCTTCGGAACATGCTGCGCGAGCAGAACGTTGATCCGAAGGAGTTCGACGAGATCATGAAGCGGCTGCGTGAGCTCGATTCCGAACGCGTCTACCAGGACGTGCAGGAACTCGCGCGCCTGCAGACCTTTGTCTCCGAGGGATTGAAGCGCTTCGAGTACGCGTTGCGCCGCAAGGTCGGTGACGAAACCGATCGTGCCCTGGTCAACGGCTCGGAAGATGTGCCGGCGGAATTCAAGGCACTGGTCGAAGAGTATTACCGGTCGCTGTCGAAAAGTAAGAAGTGAGAAGTGAGAAGTGAGAAGCACGAAATTCACCACTTACTTCTCACTTCTCACTTCCGCGGCTATCGCGGTCCTCATGGCCGCGGGATTGGCCGAGGCCCAGCGCGGGTTCGGCGGCGGGCGCGGCGGATGGGGCGGCGAGGTTGGCGCGCCGCCCAAGTTTCCCAACGTCGCAGACTTCGATGGCTCGTGGCATTTCTGCCGCCTGATGTATCGCCAGGTCCGTTCGCAGCAGCGCGGTCTTGGCTGGGGCACCGACTATCCCAACGCCGACATCAACTTCTCCATTCGTCTGTCGGAACTGACCAAGACGCAGGTCGGCCAGGATCGCGGTGAGCCCAATCACCTGGTGGTGCGGCCGACCGATCCGGAGCTGTTCCAGTGCCCGTTCGTGATGGCGTCCGATCCGGGCAGCGCGGGATTCTCTGCGGCGGATGCCGAGGGGCTTCGCAACTATCTGCTGAAGGGCGGTTTCCTCTGGGTCGATGACTTCTGGGGGCCGTGGGCGTGGGAAGCGTTCATCAGCGAGATCGCCAAGGCGCTGCCTCCCGGCGAGTTCCCGGTGAAGGAAATCACCGCCGAGCACCCGATCTACCGGATGCTGTTTCCGATCACCAAGATCCCGCAGGTACCGTCAATGCAGTTCTGGCGCATGAGCGGTGGGGCGACGTCGGAGATGGATGAGTACAGCGAGAAGGCGCACATGGCCGCGATCACCGACAAGGACGGCCGCATCATGGTGCTGATGACGCACAACACCGACATCGCCGACTCGTGGGAGCGCGAGGCCGATGATCCGGAATTCTTCTTCAACTTTTCACCGAATGGTTATGCGGTGGGGCTGAATGCCGTGCTCTACTCAATGAGCCACTAACACGTTGGCGTTCCGATTCTCCTCGGAACCACGATCGTATCTTCAGGAAGAAACTTGACGTGCAGCGTCACGTCGACTTCAGCGGATTCGCCATTTGAGGTTCGGCGAACCTTGAGCCTTCGCAGAGCCCCACACTCGGTGATGCCTCCGGCTTCCGCGATCGCTTGCAGGACTGACATGCCTTCCCGATAGACGTAAGTGCCAGGAGTCTTCACCTCACCGGTGATCGAGTAGGTCTTGTCTTGCGCCTGAATAGATTGGCCACAGAGGCACAGGGACACAGAGAAGACCAGGCCCAGGAGGGCGGTCCCGGAGCCGCGGCGCGTAGCGCCGCGACGGACCACAGCTCTGTGCCTCTGTGTCTCTGTGGCAGTTATGCTTTTGTCGCTAGTGAAGCAATCCGGGCTCGTCGTGGCCGGATTCGTCGATCATCACTTTCATTTCGATCAGCTCGATGATCGATCGGCAACGCGCCAGGGCGCCGGGGCGTTCGAGTAGCGCGAGCCGCTCCATTGGGTCGAATTCGAGATACTGCGCGAGCGCGTTGATCAGGTCTTCATCGGGCATCGCTTCGGGCAGCTTGGTTTCGACCAGGCCGCTGAAGTGCTCGGCGAGGAGCTTCTGCAGCCGCACACGCTCGACGCGCAACGCCATGCGCTCGTCGCCGGTTACGGTCTCGTGAATCGGCGAGATCACCGCGCTGCGATACAGCCGGCCCACTGCCACGGGCTCTTCGTCCTGGATCGAGAACTTCTCGATGCCCCTCAGCACGATGTTGTAGCGGCCATCGTCCAGTTTCTCTGAGTGCGTGATCAGACCCGAGCAGCCGATCGGGTAGACCGGTGGATTGCCTTCGTATTCCGCGTCATTCCCGGGCCGCAACGTCACCATGCCGATGATGCGGTCGCCGGCCAGCGCGTCGGCGACCATCTGCCGGTAGCGCGGCTCGAAGATGTGCAGCGGGAGAAAGACGTTCGGGAACAGCACGACGTTCGGTAGCGGGAATATGGGAATCGAGAACATTGAAGATTGAGAAATTGAGCGATTGGTAATTGTTGGGCGATTGGCAATTGTTGATTCGAGATTTATTGGGGCATTTGGCAATCACCCAATCGCCCAACAATTACCAATCGCTGAATCAGTCAATTGACAATTCTCAGTGAATGGTTTTCGTTTTCTTATCCATGTAGTCCATCAGGACGTACTGGCCGAGCGTGTACGGCGTGGTGAAGTAGGCCTTGCCGCGGCACATCTGCGCGACGCGGCGGACGAAAGCGACGAGGTCGTAGTCGCGCGCCAGCATGAACGTGTTGATCATGATGCCGGCCTTGGCGCACGCCGACACTTCCGCCAGCGTCTCGCCGATGACGATCGGATCGAGCCCGAACGGGTTCTTGTAGATGCGGCCGTCCGGCTGCGTCAACGCCGACGGCTTGCCGTCGGTGATCATCACGATCTGCCGCATGTCCTTGCGCTGGCGCTCGAGGATGCGGCGGGCGACACGCAGGCCTTCACGGGTGTTGGTGTAGTACGGCCCCACACGGACGCGGCCCAGTTCGCGCAGCGGCACTTCCTCGGCGCTGTCGTGGAACAGCACCGCGTGAATGGTGTCGCCGGGATACTGGGTGCGAATCAGGTGCGACAGCGCCATCGCCACGCGCTTGGCGGGCGTGAAGCGGTCTTCTCCGTAGAGGATCATGCTGTGGCTGCAGTCGAGCATCAGCACCGTCGCGCACGACGACTGGTACTCGCCCTGCGCCACCATGAGATCCGAATAGTCGATATCGATCCCTGAATTGCCGTTGGCCTGCAGGCCTGTTGGCCCGTTGGCCTGCCTGGCAACCGCGTTGAGAATCGTGGCGGTTGCATCCATGTTCATGACGTCGCCGAATTCGTATGGCTTCGGCGCCCCGCTGGTCTCGATGCCGGTGGACAGGTCGCGCGTGTCGTGGCGTCCCGTACTGCTGTGGCCGGCTGATCCGAGCAGGTCGCGCAGCGCGCGATAGCCAAGGAAGTCGAGCGCCTTGTCGGTGACCTCGAATTTCACCTCGCCCGGTTCACCCTCGCCGCCGCCGCCGCTTTGCGCGCGGCGCGCCTTCTCGGCATCGAGATCGGGCGGCGTGCTGATGTAGCCGGACTCCTTCATCCGCTCGATGATTTCCTTGATCAACTCGTCGAGCTGGTTGCGCGCCTGTTCCTCGTTCCCCTCGGCCGCGTCGCCGAACATCTTCTCCAGGATGTCGTCTGGCAGCACGCCGCCGTTGAACAACGCCTCGAGGATCGCATCATGCAACGCCTGCATCGTCCGATCGCTGTCGTCGTCTGTATCGCGCGGGTTACCGAACCCGCTCGACATCAGCAGGTCGGACAGCTTCGACATGAGTTCATCCATGTCGAGGTCGTCGAGCAGATTAGGAACGTATTTGGTGTACTTGTACTTCATTGAAGATTGTTGATTCCGTGATTGATGATTGTTGGGCGATTGTCGATTGTCGAATGGCGAAATACACGGGCAATCTGAAATTACCCAACCGCCAAACAATCAAGGAATCGTCAATTTGCAATCGTCAATTGTCGGGTCTCAGTTGTAGTACTTCTTTTTCTTCCGTCCGCCCCCACCACCCTGGTCCATATCCTCTTCGTCGTCCGGCGTGAGAATGGCGGTGCGCGGTTGCTGCGGCTGCTGGCGACGCACCGGCTCAGCGCCGTGATAGCCGCGAACGTCGCTGCGGCTGATCTTCTTCTGCGAATACAAGCCTTCGAGCAGGAAGTCGATCGCGGCGGCGACCGCCGGGATCGACGACTCCCTGGTGATGCCGGCGCGGCCGGCGAGGTCGACGAGGCACTGCACACCTGAAGCGTCCTTCACCAGCGTCGCGGCATCGGTCGTGTCGGACAGGCTGAGCGAACCGCCCATGTCGAACCAGTCGATGATCTGCTTCGCGTCGGCGTCGCCGAAGTAGCCCTCGAACACGTTGCCGACCGCGGCGCGCACGAGATCGCGCGCGACCTGGTCGGCGCCCTTCAGCTCGCCCTCGTACTCGAGTTCGAACTTGCCGGTCATCGACGGCAGGGCCGAGTAGACGTCGGTGACGCGGGGCACGACGGGTGACTCGCCGTTGGCGAGGGCGCGGCGCTCCGCGTTCGATACCACGGTCTCGAGCACGCTGATCGGCATGCGCTGGCTGACGCCGGACCGCTTGTCGATCTTGCGCTCGGTGCGCGCCTTGAAGGCGATCTCTTCAACCACCTCGCGGACGTACTGCGGCACCTCGATCTGCCCGCCGCGATTCGTCCACGCTTCCTGCTCGGTGATGACCAGCGCGTCCTCGCGGCTGTTCATATAGTGCGTGCGGATTTCGGCGCCGATGCGGTCCTTGAGCGGCGTGATGATCTTGCCTCGAGCGGTGTAGTCCTCGGGATTCGCCGTGAAGGCGATCATGACGTCAAGCGGCAGGCGGACGGGGTAGCCCTTAATCTGGACGTCGCCTTCCTGCAGGATGTTGAACAGGCCGACCTGGATCTTGCCGGCGAGGTCGGGCAGCTCGTTGATCGCAAAGATGCAGCGGTTGGCGCGCGGCAGCAGGCCGAAGTGCATCGACAGCTCGCTGCCAAGCTGTAGTCCGCCCTTGGCGGCCTTGATCGGGTCGATGTCGCCGATCATGTCGGCAATCGTGACATCCGGCGTCGCGAGCTTCTCAACGTAACGCGCCTCGCGCGGCAGCCACTTGATGGGCATGTTGTCGCCCTCGGCCCTGAGGCGGTTCTGCCCGAACGCCGACAGCGGCGCGATCGGATCGTCGTTGATCTCGCTTTCGGGAATCACCGGGATCCACTCGTCGAGCAGCGTCGTCAACGCGCGCAACATGCGCGTCTTTGCCTGGCCGCGCAGGCCGAGCAGGATGAAATGGTGGCGCGCCAGGATGGCATTGACCACCTGGGGGACGACGGTGTCGTCGTAGCCGACGATGCCGGGAAACAGCGTTTCTTTCCGGCGCAGGCGCTCAGACAGGTTGTCGCGAACTTCTTCACGAACAGGCCGCCGGCGGATCTCGCCGCGGGTAATCGCGGCCTTCAGCTGACCTAGGGTTTCGATGCGGGGCGAGGACGACATAGTTATTAAGACTCTCCAGGAGTGGAGGACGTTTCAGCCCGCTTGCGCGGCGCTGATGCCCTCAGGGGTGGCAACTCGTACGATACACCCTTCCGCAGCACATCCAGCGTTGTCGTTTGCAGCGTCAGCGGATAAATCGTCCGCAGTCCGTTTGGCGTGTGCCGATCAAACGGTTCGCCGAGCGTGAACCAGCCGTCGTTGGTGATCACCCAGGTGCCGCTCGACCAGCCAGGTTTCCTCCGTGCTGCCACGACGACGTAGGTGGCGTCTGGCACGCCGGCCCAGGCGCCGTCATGCAGGCGATCCGGCTCATCAGCGCCCTCGAGCCGCTCCCGAGCCGTGCGTGCCGACGTGGCTCGCTGTTGCTCGGCGGTCCGCCGAAGCAGCCCGTCGATGCCAGTCAGGATCGGGTCGCCGAACGGCTCGTCGACGTACCACGCCACTGCGCGCAGCAAGCCGCTGATCGCCAGATACAGCGAAAGCAGCCCGCGCGGCGTGAAGAAGACATAGCCGAAGAACGCCGGCATCATCAGGGGCGGAGGCACCCACTCCGCACCGGAAACGATGGCCCCCATATGCGCGAAGAAGCCGGTGATACCAAGCGCCGCGCCGCCGAGCATGGTGATGAGCGACGAGGGTAGAACGACGTTCAGGATCGGTAGGTCGAACGAATCCCACCGCCACTTCGGCAGGAACGCGAACGGCAGCGCGATGAGCATGTCGAGAGCCGCTCTCACGGCCGCAGAGTATCGCAACACGAGCCACAGAAAGCGCAGATGGCTCAGATCAAAGGCCAGGGCCGCAGAGGGCACAGATGGCCCAGAAATAATTGTTCTGTGCAATCTGTGCCTTCTGTGGCTATGTAATTGCCTGTGCCATCTGTGGCTGCGCCAGTCTTCAGGTCTGACCGTCCGCTTGTCTTCGCGCACCGCGGCGGCGCGAGGCTCGCGCCTGAGAACACGATGCATGCGCTCGATAACGGCATGGCGCTCGGCGCAGACGGGCTGGAGTACGACGTGCAGCTGTCTGCCGACGGTATTCCCGTTGTCATCCACGATCAAACGCTGGATCGCACGACCGACCGCACCGGCCCGGTCAATGCGCTGACGGCGGCAGAGCTTGCGCGCGTCGATGCGGGATATCGATTCGAGAAGGATGGCGTGTTCCCGTTCCGAGGCCAGGGGCTTGGAGTATCGACGCTCGACGAGGTGCTGAGGAAGCATGCCGGCGTTCGCACGATCATCGAGATGAAGGGCGGGCAGCCGGAGCTGGCTCGCGCGGTGGCGGCGTCGATCCAGAAGGCGGACGCTGTCGATTGGACCTGTGTCGGCTCGTTCTATGCCACCTCCATCAAGGCGCTCCGCGCTGAATTCCCGCACATCTACACCAGCGCATCGACCAGCGAATGTCGCTGGGCGCTGCACCGGTCGTGGGTGCGGTGGCCGTGGCCAGGGACGTATCCGTACTTCGCGTTCCAGCTTCCGGAGATGGCCGGGCGCATGCGCGTGGTCTCACCTGCGCTCGTGCAGTTGATCCATCGGCAAGGCCACGTCGTGCAGGTGTGGGTCGTCAACGAAGGTGCCGATGTGTTGCGCTTGTTGGAATGGGGCGTAGACGGGATAATCTCGGACCGGCCCGACATCGCTGTCGCGGCGCGGAACGAGTTCGCCAAATAATCCATGACCACGACCAGTGAAAGCCCGCTTGTTGCTCCCACTCTGAACGACGTCTACCTCGCCCGCGAGCGCGTGGCGCCATATGTGCCGCGCTCGCCGCTGATGCGGCATCCGCTGCTCGATGAAGCCACGGGTCTGTCGATCTGGGTGAAGCACGAGAACCACAACCCGACCGGCGCATTCAAAGTCCGCGGCGGGTTGAACCTGGTTGGCGCGATGACGCCCGAGGAGCGCGCTCGTGGCATCGTGACGGCCAGCACCGGCAATCATGGCCAATCGATCGCGCTGGCGTCGCGTATTCACGGCGTGAAGTGCACGGTGTTTGTGCCCACCGGCAACAACCCCGAAAAGAACGCGGCGATCCGCGCATTTGGTGCGGTGCTCGACGAGGGCGGCAAGGATTTTGACGAAGCACGCGAGCGGTGTGAGCGGCGCGCTGCCGAGACCGGGGCGCGCTACGTGCACTCGGCCGATGAGCCGCTGCTGATTGCCGGCGTCGGCACCTATGCCCTCGAGGTTTTCGAAGAACTCCCAGAGGCCGATGTGATCTTCGTCGCGCTCGGTGGCGGATCGGGGGCGTGCGGCCTGATCACCGTCAGGAACGCGCTGGGTTCCAACGCGAAGATCATCGCCGTCGGCGCCGCGAATGCGGATGCCGTGCATCGCTCGTGGAAAGGTCCTGAGCGGGTAGTCGGAACATCCGCGAACACCTTTGCCGAAGGCATCGCCACTCGCGTCAGCTTTGACCTGCCCTTTAGCATCTACAAGGAGCACCTCGACGGTTTCATCCTGTTGACTGAAGAGGAACTCGCCGACGGTGTGCGGATGGCGCTCCAGACGACGCATAACCTGCCGGAAGGCGCCGGCGCCGCGGCGATCGCGGCGGCCTACAAGCAGCGCGAGACCCTCGCCGGCCGCCGAGTGGTGTGCGTGATGTCAGGCGGCAACATCGACGCCGCGAAACTGAAGAAGTGCCTTGGTGCGTAGGGTGCCTCGGTGCCGCGGCGTGGTGCGCGCGCGATGACCACGCGCGATCGTCTTGATGAATGGAGAGCGATCGGTATCATCAGCGCCGGCCAGCACGAGACGCTGAGCGCCCTGGTGCGCCGCGAGCGCATGTCGGTGTACGTCGAGCTCAATGCGCTGCTGTACGTCGGCGTCCTGTCGCTGATCGGCGGCCTCGGCTGGACGTTCCGCGACTACGTGCAGGATCTCGGTGACGCGGCGATCCTCTCGATCCTGATCGTGCTGGTGACGGCGTCGCTTGGCTACTGCGTCGCTCGCGGCAAGCCGTATACGAACGCTGCGATCGAATCGCCGACGCTGATCTTCGACTACGTCCTCTACTTCGGCTGCCTGGCGTTCTCCCTGACGCTGGCGTTTGTCGAGTCGCGATTTGGCGTCTTCGGCGGATGGGACGCGCACCTGCTGATCGCGTCGCTCCTGTTCGGCGCGTTGGCATACCGCTTCGATAACCGGTTCGTGTTGTCGTTGGCGCTGTCGACGCTGGCCGGCTACCTCGGGCTGACGCTGTCGCTGTTCGACGGGATCGATTCCGACGTGCTGCGCGCGTCGGCGATGGCCTACGGCGGATACCTGCTGGCGCTTGGCTACATGCTGCATCGCCAGGGCATCAAGCCGCACTTCTTCGACGTCTACTTGCAGCTTGGCGCGAATGCCGTGCTGTTGGCCACGATCTCCGGCATTTTCGAGCCGGGGAGCGGGCCTCTCTACCTGTTGGCGCTGGTCCTGCTGTCGGCGTTGTCGATCTTCCTCGGCGTGCGCTATCGCAGGTTTGCGTTTGTCGCCTATGGCACGCTCTACGGCTACGTTGGGCTCAGCGCCAGGCTCCTGCCGTCGATGGGGAGCGTCACGGGTGCGCTGATCTACCTGGTCTTCACCGGTTCGCTGGTCATCGTGGCGCTGGTCGTGGTCGCGCGCAGATTCGGCCGTGACGAATGAGCCTCTACGCCAGAGACGACGAGCGCACGATTCGGCAGCAGCGGCTGGTTGAGGATTGGACCAGGTCCGGCCTGATTACGGCCGAGCAGCGCAAGCAGATGCAGCCGTCGCTGCAGGTCGATCTGCGTCGGACGAACCTGTTCCTGCGCATCACGTTGTTCCTGTTCGCATTCCTGATCGTCAACGCCGTCGCCGGGCTCGTCGTGGTGTCGTTCGTCGGCCTGATGTCGGAGACCTCGCTCCGCTGGCTGAGCCTGGTAGCGGCTGGTCTGAGCCTGGTCACGGCAGACGCGGTAGTCCGGAGATTCCGCCTCTATCACTTTGGTATTGAGGAGGCGCTCGCGGTCGCGTCAGTGATCTTTTTTGCCATCGCCATGGCGTCTTGGCCGGGTTCGATTTCGACGATGCTGGGGTTTGCAGGCGCGACGATCGGCGCCATCGTCATATACCTGCGTTTCAATTACACCTACGCGGCGGTGGCGGCGACCGTGCTGGCGCCGCTCGTGGTGTTCGACTACGAGCAGTCGGATACGTTCCGCCGGCTGGTGGCGTTCATCCTGTTGTTCACGGTGTTCTTCATGGCACGAGAGCGTCGCGACGATCACGATCCCGATCACCCGGCGGATACGTTCGGCCTGGTGCAGGCGGTGGCATGGGGAGGGATGTACGTCATCGCGAACCTGAAGGTGTCGTCGTTGCTGTCGGTGCCGGACGGCTACGACGCGGTCTACTGGGCGACTTACGGCGTGATCTGGATCATGCCAATCGGCGGATTGCTCCTCGCCATTCGCGATCGCCACCGCGCGCTCCTCAACATCAATATCGTCCTCGCCATCGTGACGATGCTGACCAACAAGGCGTATCTCGGGGCCGAGCCAAAGCCGTGGGATCCGATCCTGTTTGGACTGCTGCTGATCGGGATCGCGGTCGGCGGGCGGCGTTGGCTGTCGAGCGGGCCTGATGGGTCGCGCGGCGGCTACGTCGCGGAGCGGATCCTGGCTTCGGAGCGGGACCAACTCGCGCTGGTCGGCAACGCCACCGTCCTGGCACCAGGCGCCCCGGCGGCGCACAGCGATCACTCGCCGACCTTCGGCGGCGGAGCCTCGGGCGGCGGTGGCGCCACCGGAACCTTCTAGCGATATAGTGTGCGCCCTAGGGGAGGCACATTCATGAAGGCACGCTTCATCGCGGCACTTGCCGTGCTCATTGTTCCAGCGTCGGCTCTCGCACAGAATCCCAAGGGCGCAACCTACATCACCGCCGAGCAGGTGAAGATGGTCAACGCGCTGCCAGGCGTCGATCGCCAGATCGTCAACGTTGATGTGGGCAACACCAACCTCGCGGTCGGCGTGATCCATCGCGGGCGCACCGGGGCGCCTCCTGCCGCAGGTGCAGGTGGTGGCGCGGCCGCGGCGCCCGCGGCAGCGCCCGAGCCGTGCGGAGAGAAGGGCGCCGCCCCCGCCGGATCACCGACCGGCTTGTGGCACCAGGGACAGACCGAGACCTACTTGATTATTTCGGGCTCAGGCACGCTCGTCACTGGCGGCAAAGTCGTCAACGGGCGCAAGTCGGCGCCTGACAGCCAGGTCACGAAGGTCCTGAACGGTCCATCCTGCAGTGGTGCGATTGTTGGAGACGATGTCGTGAAGCGCGTGGTCAATGTCGGCGACATCATCATTATTCCCGCGGGCGTGCCGCATGGATGGGCCGAGATTGGCGACCACGTGGATTACTTGAGCATCCGTCCTGATCCGCAGCGGACCATTCCGGAGCTTTACACCAACCCCGCAATCAAAAAGTGAGAAGTCGGAAGTGAGAGGTGAGAAGCCTTTGTCTTCTCACTTCTTACCTCTCACTTCTCACTTCCGATGTCTGACCCGAATGGCGAGGATGTCGGCGAACATCCGCACGCCATCGCTCAGTCGATTGACCGAGCTGCCGCCGTGATACCGGCAGATCACCGGCAGCTCGTCGATCCGGAACCCGTGCTTTCTCGCCAGGTAGAGCGCCTCGACGTCAAAGCCGAAGCGATCGCTTTGCGCGACGCCGAAAATGGCTTTCGCGGACTTCGCGGTGAAGCCCTTGAATCCGCACTGCGTGTCGGCGATGCCTGGCACCGCGATCGTCTGCACCGCGATGTTGAAAAGGCGGCTCATCACGTCGCGGCCCGCCGGTGGGGCGCCTTCGACGCGCGCGCCGGGGGCGGTGCGTGAGGCAATCACGACTTCGGCGCCGGCGTCGAACTTCGCCATCATGCCGTCCAGGCCTTCGACGGGCAGCGACAAGTCCGCGTCGATGAACACGAGGCGATCACCGCGCGCCTCACCGAAACCGCGACGCACCGAATAGCCCTTGCCGCGATTGACATCGTTCTCGATGACGCGCACGTTCGCGCGGGAGCCGGCGGCCGCCCGTGCTTCCGTGGCCGTGTCCTTCGGACCGCCATCGACGACCACGATCACTTCCCAGTCATACGCCTGACGATCGAGGTACGCGCACACGGTGGCAATCGTGCCGCCGATGCGGCCGGCTTCGTTGTAGGCGGGGATCACGAGGCTGAGTGTCACTCGAGCCTCACCGAGCCGTCGGCATTGATGACGGCGGTGTAGAGCGCCTGGTTGTCGATGCGGCCGCCGAGGATCGTGTAAATGAAGTGCCGGTCCATGGTCGGATGCACATCAAACGACACCTTGATGTCGCGCACCACCGGCGCCCGCAACGCGATCTCGCGCGATCCGCGCAGCATCGCGTCGTACTGCGGATACTCGAAATACGCGAGCGATTGCTCGAGACGCGCCGGCTGCCAGATCGCCAGCCACACCGTCAGTGCCAGGCCAATCGGCAGCAAGGCCTGCTGCCACGGAATGGCGGCGAGCGTCATGGCGAACATCAGCGCCAGTGCCGGCACCAGGGGGATGAACCAGTAGCCGTCGTAGCTCCTCGTCGACGTTGTGAACAGCAGCGTCGCGGTGATCACGGCGCCAATGGTGACGGCGAGGACGATCGGATCGCGACGATACGCGAACGCCACGATGGCGCCAGCGAGCAACGTCGCGATGGCAAACACCAGCGGCGCATCGCTCAGCGGCAGCACCAGGTTGCCGGTGATGCTCGTGACGCTGTCGTACGCCTGCCACGGGTGAAAGGCCTGCGGATTGGTCAGCCCCGCGATCGCCGTCGAGGGTCCGGCCGGCGCAGAAGGGTCGGAGACCATCGAAATCAGAAACGGGATCTGCAGGACCAACACAACGCCGGCCACGACGAGCGACCGTTCGACGAGCGTTCGCCAGGTGTTCGACGGGCGTTCGACGAACGTGCGGAGTGCGAGTGCAGCGAGCAGTGGTGCGGCGATGAAGATGCCCGACAGGTGTGCCTGCACCGCTGCCCACGCGAGTCCGGCCGCGACGGCGGTGTGCCAGAGCGGCGATGCCGGTTGCAGCGACAGGGCCATTGCCACGGCCATCTTGATCAGCGCAGCGGAGACCGGCGGATTCCAGATCACCGACGAAATGGCGATATCAAACGGCCCGGTCGCGATCAGCAGGCAGGTGGGGAGTGCGAGTGCCCAGTGCGTGCGGCGCGACAGCGCCATGAACAGCCACACATCGGCGATGGATTGGAGCAAGGCCACGGTCACGCCGCCGGCATGCGGCAGGTTGTCCATGAAGGGACCGATCGTGACGCGCCCGAGCCACAGCAGGTAGTAGTAGGCGGGGCCGAAGCCGCGGCCGCCCGCGGTGCTGGGCGCGCCGACCAGCGGCAGGTCAGTGAGGCCGCCGAGCGCGATGGTCCAGTCGCGCGTCTGCTCGCCAAGCATCAAGAACGTCGTCGCGACATCGTACGTGCGGATCGCGAGGACATACGCGAACAGCGCGACCGCGATGGCAATGTCGCGACGTCGGTTCAAAGAGTTCAGCGCGTTCAATGCGTTCAAAGGTTAGCGCAGGGTTCGGCGGACGGCCCGAAAAACGTCGTCGTACATCGGCGGCGTCAGCAGGCCGGTGTTCGTGTTCTGCCGCGAAGGATGGTAGATCCCGAACATCGCCAGATTACCGATCGTGGCGGTTGCGCCGTGGCCGAACACCGGGCGAGGCTTGGGAATCGGATCACCCCGAAGCGCGCAGACTCTGAGCCACGCATCCCACGCGATCTTGCCGAGGGCGACGATGACCTGGAGGTTGGGGAGGTGTGCGATCTCGTCGATCAAGTGGGGGAGGCACCGCTCGACTTCTTCGGGAAGCGGCTTGTTGGCCGGCGGTGCGCAACGGACGGCCGCCGCGATATAGACGTCGCGCAACTCGAGTCCGTCATCTGTGCGTTGAGACGTCGCGATATTCGAGAGGCCGGCGCGCTTCAACGCCGACATCAGGAAGTCGCCAGACGCGCCAACGCCATCCCCCGTGAATACCCGGCCGGTCCGGTTGGCGCCATGGGCGGCCGGCGCGAGGCCCAGGATCAGGATCCGGGCCTTCGGGTCCCCGAACCCGGGCACCGGTCTGGCCCAATAAACGTGGTCGCGGAAGGCGGCCTTCCGGGCCCGGCCCACCTCCCGGCAATAGCTGCGCAGGCGTGGGCAACGCTCGCAGCTAATGATGGCGGTCTGAACGGCCGACAGAGAAGACGGATGCTTTCGACCAGAAACGCTCATGTGTTGTCGTTACAACATGTTACAGGCGGTTTCGGGTGCCCGGACGCTTTCCATTCGGGGCCTAACCCCGCTAGAATGGTGTGTTTGCCAATTACGAAGCGCGATACCTATAAGGAAGGTCTAGCCCGGCCATGAGAAATACCGCACCCACTGATGCCGCCCAGCTCGAAGCCCTGGAAACCCGGGAGTGGCTCGATTCGCTGGATGATGTGCTGAAACACGGAGGCCCGGCCCGCGTTGGCGGCCTGCTCCGCGAACTCGGTATTCACGCCCAGAAGCAGGGCGTTCGGCTTCCATTCACGGCGAACACGCCGTACATCAACACCATCAACGCCGACGAGCAGGTGCCCTACCCGGGCAGCCGCGAAATCGAACGCCGCATCAAGAGCATCGTCCGCTGGAACGCGATGGCGATGGTCGTTCGCGCCAACAAGGTCGAAGACGGCATCGGCGGTCACATTTCGACGTTTGCCTCGTCCGCGACGCTGTACGAGGTGGGCTTCAACCACTTCTTCCGCGGCCGCGACAACGGCAACGAAGGCGACATCATTTTCTTCCAGGGCCACGGTTCGCCCGGTATCTACTCGCGCGCATTCCTCGAAGGCCGCATCTCGCAGGAACAGCTGATCAATTTCCGTCGCGAGTTCAATCCCGGCGGCGGCCTCTCGTCGTATCCGCACCCGTGGCTGATGCCCAACTTCTGGGAATTCCCCACGGTGTCGATGGGCCTCGGCCCAATCATGGCCATCTACCAGGCGCGCTTCAATCGCTACCTGGAAGACCGCGGCCTCAAGCCGAAGACCGACGCGAAGGTGTGGGCGTTCCTCGGCGACGGTGAGACGGACGAACCGGAATCACTCGGTGCGATCACGCTCGCGTCGCGCGAAAAGCTCGACAACCTGGTGTTCGTGATCAACTGCAACCTGCAGCGCCTCGACGGTCCGGTGCGCGGCAACGGCCAGATCATCCAGGAACTCGAAGCCGCCTTCCGCGGCGCCGGCTGGAACGTCGTCAAGTGCATCTGGGGCTCGGAGTGGGACGAGCTGCTCGAGAAGGATCACGAAGGCCTGCTCGTGAAGCGCATGGGCGAAATCGTCGACGGCGAATACCAGAAGTACGCCGTCGAGAGTGGCGCTTATGTCCGCAAGCATTTCTGGGGCGCGCATCCGCGCCTGTTGGACATGGTCAAGCACCTCTCCGACGAACAGCTCAAGAAGCTGACGCTCGGCGGCCACGATCCAGTCAAGGTCTACAACGCGTTCAAGAACGCGACCGAAACCAAGGGCCGGCCGACGCTGGTGCTCGCGCGCACCATCAAGGGCTACGGCGTTGGCGAGTCGGGTGAAGGCAAGAACATCACCCACCAGCAGAAGAAGCTCAACGAAGACGAGATCAAGGCGTTCCGCACGCGCTTCGGCATCCCGATTTCGGATGACGAAGTGGCGAAGACGCCGTTCTACCGTCCGGCCGAAGACAGCGCCGAGATGAAGTACATCAAGGAGCGCCGCGCCGCGCTGCATGGCCCGGTTCCGAAGCGCCAGGTGAAGGCCGCGCCGATCACCGCCGAATTCGGCGACACCTTCGACGAGTTCCATCAGGGCACGGCCGACCGCAAGGCGTCCACGACGATGGTGTTCGTGCGCATGCTGTCGAAGCTGTTGCGCGACGAACAGATCGGCAAGAACGTCGTGCCGATCGTGCCGGACGAGGCCCGCACCTTCGGTATGGAAGCGCTGTTCCGCCAGGTCGGCATCTACGCGCACAGCGGCCAGCTCTACGAGCCGGTCGATCGCGACACGCTGCTGTATTACAAGGAAGCGCAGGACGGCCAGATCCTCGAAGAGGGCATCAACGAGGCTGGTTCAATGTCGTCGTTCATCGCGGCAGGCACGGCCTACGCGACGCACGGCATCAACATGATCCCGTTCTACATCTTCTATTCGATGTTCGGGTTCCAGCGCGTTGGCGACCTGATCTGGGCCGGCGCCGACCAGCGCATGAAGGGCTTCGTGGTGGGCGGCACCGCCGGCCGTACGACGCTCAACGGCGAAGGCCTCCAGCACGAAGACGGCCAGACCCACGTCCTCGCGCTGCCGGTGCCCACCTGCCAGTCCTACGATCCGGCGTTCGCGTATGAGATCGCGGTGATCGTGGAAGACGGCATCAAGCGCATGTATCGCGACCAGGAAGACATCTTCTACTACCTGACCGTGATGAACGAGCAGTACGAGCACCCGCCGATGCCGGAAGGCGCGAAGGAAGGCATCCTCAAGGGGATGTACGTCGTCAAGCCGACCAGCAAGCCGAAGGCCAAGCTGCGCGCGCAGCTGTTCGGCAGCGGCACGATCCTGCTGCAGGCCCTCGAAGCGCAGAAGATCCTCGAGGAGAAGTACAACGTCGGCGCCGACGTGTGGAGCGTCACGAGCTACGTGAACCTCTATCGCGACGGTCATGCCTGCGATCGCTGGAACCGCCTGCACCCGACGGAGAAGCCGCGCGTGCCGTACGTCACGCAGGTCACCAAGAACGCGCCCGGCGTGTTCGTGTCGACGTCCGACTACCTGAAGGTGCTGCCGGACGCGATCGACAAGTGGCTGCCGAAGCCGATGCAGTCGCTCGGCACTGACGGGTTCGGCCGCAGCGATTCGCGCGCCGCGCTCCGTAATTTCTTCGAGGTCGATGCGAAGTTCGTGGTGCTCTCCACCCTGTATGCATTGATGCAGGAAAAGCAGGTGAGCCCCGAGGACGTTGCGAAGGCGATCAAGGACCTCGGCATCGACACTGAAAAACTCAACCCGGCGATCAGCTAATGGCAGAGTTCAAAATCCCCAACCTGGGCGACGGCGTCGCCCAGGGCGATGTTCTGAAAGTCCTCGTCAAGGTCGGCGACACGCTCAAGGTGGATCAGTCGGTGCTCGAACTCGAGACCGACAAGGCCACGATCGAAGTGCCTTCTGACGTTGCCGGTAAAGTCACCGCAATCAACGTCAAAGCCGGCGACAAAGTTAAGCCCGGCCAGGCGATTCTGACGCTCGATGGTGCGGCTGGTGCCTCTGGTGCCAATGGTGCCTCAGGTGACAAGGGCTCGGTGCAAAAGGAAGAAGCACCGAAGCAGGATGCCGCACCAGCACCAACCCAGGCACCTCAGGCACCGCAAGCACAAGAGGCACCCGCTGCGGCTGAGGCCCCCCCGGCACCTGATCGACCCAAGGCCTCGGTGCATCCAATTGCCGCCGGCAGGCCGCAAGCGGCGGCGACGAGCGCACCGTCAGCGCAGGTCACAAGCGCTCCGGCTGCCCCTTCAGTGAGGCGTCTTGCCCGTGAGATCGGCGTCGACATCACGCAGGTGCCGGGCACCGGTCCTGGTGGACGCATCACGCAAGACGATGTGAAGGAATTCTCGAAGCGCGTGATGAACAGCATCGGCAGCAGCGGCCAGGCCGCGGCGGCCAGCGGCGTGGCGCGTGCCGGCATTGCCGCGCGGGCGCTTCCGGACTTTACGAAGTTCGGCGAGGTCGAGAGCAAGCCGATGAGCGGCATCCGCCGCAAGACGGCCGAGCACCTCAGCTACGCGTGGAACACGATTCCGCACGTCACCCAGTTCGACAAGGCCGATATCACCGCCCTCGAACAGGTGCGCAAGAAGTACCGCGAGGAAGTGGCGAAAGCCGGCGGCAACCTCACCGTGACCGCGGTCGCCGCCAAGGTGATCGCCAGCGCGTTGAAGGTGTTCCCGCAGTTCAACGCCTCGGTGGACGCCGCCGGCGAGGCGATCGTCTACAAGAAGTACATCAACGTTGGCATTGCGGTGGATACGCCGAACGGCCTGCTCGTGCCGGTGCTGCGTAACGTCGACCAGAAGAACCTCATCCAACTGTCAGTAGAGATTCAGCAGCTCGCCGACAAGGCGAAGGACCGCAAGCTGTCGCTCGACGACATGTCCGGCGGCTCGATGTCGATTTCGAATCTCGGTGGCATTGGCGGCACGGCGTTCACGCCGATCGTCAACTGGCCCGAGGTCGCGATCCTCGGCATCTCGCGCGGCGTGTTCGAGCCGGTGTGGAACGGCAAGGAGTTCGAGCCGCGCCAGATGCTGCCGCTCTCGCTCAGCTACGATCACCGGCTGATCGACGGCGCCGACGCCATTCGTTTCCTGCGCTGGGTTGCCGAAGCTCTCGAGAATCCGTTCGCGTTGACGCTGAGAGGGTAGAGGCGAGTGTCACACCACGTAGCTGTAATTGGCGCTGGCCCTGGCGGGTACGCGGCAGCGTTTTACGCCGCCGACCTCGGCATGCAGGTCACGCTCATTGATAACGAGAAGAACCCCGGCGGCGTCTGCCTGTATCGCGGCTGCATTCCGTCGAAGGCGCTGCTGCATGTTGCCAAGCTGATCGACGAGTCGAAGCACGCCAAGGACTGGGGCGTCGAATTCGGTCCTGCCAAGGTCGACATCAACAAGCTCCGCGACTACAAGAATCGCGTCGTCGAAAAGCTGACGAGCGGCACCGGCCAGGTGTCGAAGTTCCGCAAGGTCAACTACATCCAGGGCTGGGCGTCGATCGTCGATCCGAAGACCATCGCGGTGAAGAAGAGCGATGGCGGCACGGGGACCGTCAACGTCGACTACATGATCCTCGCGCTCGGCTCGCTGCCGACGAAGATCCCGTCGCTGTCGATCGATTCGCCACGCGTGCTCGATTCCACCGGCGCGCTCGACCTGCCGGAGATTCCGAAGTCGCTGCTCGTGATCGGCGGCGGTTACATCGGTCTTGAGTTGGGCTCGGTCTATGCGGCTCTCGGCACAAAGGTGTCGGTCGTCGAAATGACACCGGGTCTGTTACCGGGAGCCGATCGCGATCTCGTCAAGTTCCTCGCGCAGCGTGTTGAGAAGACCTTCGAGAAAGTCATGGTCTCGACCAAAGTCACCTCGATGAAGGCGACGGACAAGAACGTCACCGTCAGCTTCGAGGGCGAGGGCGCCCCCAAGGAAGCCACCTACGACTACGTGCTGGTGTCGATCGGCCGCCGCCCGAATGCGAAGATCGACGGCCTCGATAAGACCCGCGTCAAGGTCGACGCGAAGGGCTTCATCGAAACCGACGGCCAGCGCCGCACCGCGGAGCCGACGATCTTTGCCATTGGCGACGTCGCCGGTGAGCCGATGCTCGCGCACAAGGCGTCGCACGAAGCGCGCGTCGCGGTGGAAGCGATCGAAGGGCAGAAGGCGGTGTTCGAACCGGCGGCGATCCCCGCGGTCGTGTTCACCGATCCCGAAGTGGCGTGGGCGGGCCTCACCGAGGCCGATGCCGAAAAGCAGGGCTTGAAGGTCGAGGTCACGAAGTTCCCGTGGCCGGCCTCCGGTCGCGCCATTGCGATCGACCGCGTCGACGGGATGACGAAGCTGATCATCGACCCTGAGACGGAACGCATCCTGGGCGTCGGCATTGCGGGCTCGGGCGCCGGCGAGCTGATCGCCGAAGGCGTCGTCGCGATCGAAATGGGGATGACCGCGTCAGACCTGAAGCTGTCGATTCACCCACACCCGACGCTGAGCGAGACGCTGATGGAGTCGGCCGAAGTGTTCTTCGGCCAGGCGACGCACGTCTTCAAGCCGAAGAAGAAGTCGTAAGCGATCCTGTAGAGGCGGGTCTTCAGACCCGCCTTTAACAATCCAAAACCTTACCCGTATAGATCATTCCGCGTTCATCGCTGAACGCGGCGGTGCCGCACGTGGCTGCGGGAACGACCATCACCTGGTAACCAAGCGCATCCTGATTAAGCGCGAGCCTGAGCTGCGCGCCCTGATGCATGAGTCTGGCGCCGTCGGCTGCAATGTTGGCGCGAACGCGGGCCATCGCCGGGTGATCGACAATGGCGTCGAGCGCCACGAACTTGCCGGTGGACTGTTTGAGCGCGTGCTCCGCGGTGTTGATGGCGCGCATCACGGTGATTGCCGCACGGCGTTCGTCGTCCGATGACGGCTGCGATGCCGCTGCTGCGATACCGGCGAGTGCGCATGCCAGCGCAATGGCGCTGAATAGACGAGTCTGCATGGTCGTGACCTCGTCGCAATGATGCCACAGAGCGTACGCGTCAAGCTCAGCAGTTGATGGACGCCTGGGCAGCGCGAGGTGGCTGAAGAATTATCTCGATACAAATTCAATCGCAGTTCGAAATCGTGGAAGATAGCGCGTGCGGTTCCTCCCGTGCGCGATTGCAGCTCTGCTGCTGGCGGGCAGCCTGATCGTCGCGCTGCCTGCGATGCAGGCGCAAGGCGAAGGTCACTTCGTCTATCCCCTCGACGACACCTACATTCACATGGGGATGGCGAAGAACCTCGCCACTCACAGGGTGTGGGGTGTCAATCGCTACCACTTTTCATCTTCATCATCGTCGCCGCTCTGGACGCTGACCCTCGCCGGCGCGTACGTGGTCACCGGTGTTCGCGAAGCCACGCCGCTGGTCTTGAACCTGATCTTCGCGAGCCTGCTCCTGTTCGTCAGTGATCGATTGCTGCAGCGTCTCGCGCTGCCGCTGGCTGCGCGGATCGTGGTGCTTGCCGGCCTGGTGCTGGCCGCGGAACTGCCGTCGCTCGTGTTGATGGGGATGGAGCATGTACTTCACCTGCTGCTGACCGTCTGGTTCGCCGAACGCGCGGTCGCCGCGCTCGAGCTCCCTGAAAGCATGACCACGCGCCAGTGGTCGCTGCTGTGCATCGCCGGCGCGTTACTGGGCGCGTCGCGTTACGAAGGTTTCTTCCTGGTCGGCGTCGTGTGCCTGTTGCTGGCCTTCCGCCGCCGCCTGGGCACTGGCATCGCGCTCGGCGCGACAGCCATGGTGCCGTTGATCGTGTTCGGCCTGATCTCGATCGCGAATGGCTCGATGTTCCTGCCGAACTCACTGCTGCTGAAGGCCGGAGGGGAACAGATTTCTGGACTGGCCGTGCTGTTCAAGCTGCCGGGCGCGGAAGACATCGAGCTGTTCCGCCGCCACCCGGCGCTCCTGGTCGTCCTCGTCACCGGTATCGTCGCGGCCACCGTGGCCGCGATGCGGCATCGCACCGTGTGGCATGCGCATGTGCTCGCGCCGCTGATGCTCGTCGCGATGACCGCGCTGCACGCACACTTTGCCTTCTCGTCGCTGTTCTGGGTGTATCGCTACGACGCCTATCTGGTCGGCTTTGGCGTGGTCGCGGTGGGGGCTGCCGCGGCCGGTCTCTCAGCGAGGATGGGGTCGTTCGTCCCTGCGGCCGCACTCGCGGCCCTCATGCTCGCCATCTCGTCGCCGATGCGCGCGATCTATCCCGAGCAGGAGATCGCGGCGGCGCGCGAGAATTTCCTCGAGCACCTCCAGGCCGCGGATTTCGTGAATCGCTATTACCCGGGTGGTCCGATCGTGGTGAACGACATCGGCACGTTCAGTTACTTCGGCGACGCTATGTTCCTGGATATGTTCGGGCTAGGCGATGTCGAACCCTTGAACATCCGGCGTGTCAATCACGGACAGTACACCGCGTCGGACGTCGAACAGTGGACCAAGCCGTTCCACCCGTCAGCCGCGATCGTGCAGCTCGGTTGGGCATGGGTCCCCGAGCGCGTTCCGGCGAGCTGGACGAAAGTGGCCGAGATCGAGGTCGTGCCGAACAAACAGATTCTTGGATTCTTCGCGATGTCACCCGACTGCGCGCTGGCCCTTCGCGATCACGTGCGGGAGTACTACGAGCCGCGGGTCGGCGGCGACCGCTACGCCATGCGGCTGTTCTGACGGGCTACGTCCCCGAGACGAACAGCTGTCGCCGGTAAGGGGTGATCAGGCCCCACCCCACCAATGCGGAGGCGCACAGCCAGTTGCTCAAGCCGGAGTGAAGGCCGAGCGCAATTCCCACTCGTCACATTCCGAGATAAAGGGCGCCGGTCATGACGCCTGACAGCACAGAGGCCGCGCTGGCCGGCAGCGGCAGCCAGTCGCGTTTCGGCACTTCGAGCGCCTTCCACCGTAGCCACACCAGCAACAGCGGCAGCACCACTGCGTAGGCCCGTTCATGGAGTTCCGCCCTGATCCGAGTACCGCGGTCGCGGCCCCCCGTATAAGGTTCGTAGGCTGCCGCGCTCGTCGGATCGAGCACCAGTTCCAGCGTGCTGAGTTCATGGACGCCGCGGGCCGAATCAGGGAGGCTGCCGACGGTCTCGATGCGCACCATCTCGCGGAACTGTGGAGTCACCCAGCCACTGAAAATGAAGACGAAGATCGCGGCGGCACTCGCCAACTGTGCTGCGGCGAGGCGCTCGGAATGCGACACCCTCGGCCCCAGCCGAACACTGTCGATGATGAAGGCCGAGACCAGCGAGAACGCAAAACCAAACAGCAGGGGCAGCATGTACGACAACAGCAGCATCCGCCGCTCAAATGGCGTCGCGCTGAGACTGAGCCAGAGGGGGATGGCGAGCAGGCAGCAAGCGACGGCTCGAAAGGTCGCCATCCGCCTGGCCACGATTCGGAGCGTTGTGCCTGGAATTGGTGTCAGCAACAGTCTGCCCGGCCCGAGCACCGCGATCGTCGTGGCGAACGCGGTCATACCGCGCATCAATGTCCAATATCGGCGTGAGGACGGCGCCTCGCTGCACTCGCGCTGCACATCCGCGATCAGCGGCTCGAAGACACGGTGAACCGTCGCGGCGTCGAACCAGAGCGAGGCGAACGCAAGCGCGCGGGATGTGATGCTCATGCGACGGCCGCTCTCCTCGTCCGCCGCCGCGAATCAAGGAACAGGGCGATGGCGATAACCGCTAGCGGCGACCACGCGCCTGTCCCTTGCGACTGGTTCAGGCCGCCCTCGATGTAGCCATCGACAGACCGAAGCAACCCGTAGCCGGCGATGGCGGCAACGGCCACGACCGTCGCGGGAAGTGGCGCCCAACGCTTGCGCGGCACGTCGAGAATCCGCCATCGAAGCCACAGAAGCAATACCGGCACCAAGGCCAGTGAGGCGCGATTGTTCAACTCGCGGTCGACATATGAGCGCAGGTATCTCGTGCCGTCCGTGAAACCGTGATCGGTCAGGAGTTCATACGTTGACAGCTCACGAAGGCCGCGCGCCGGAGCGTACGGGCTCGACTGGATACGATCGATGCGCGCATCGTCCATGCCCCGGGCGCGCAAGGTCCGTTCGTAGGCGGCCGCTCGGAACGCCTGGTTCGCGGCCGGAACAACGAAGCCTCCGAAGACGACCATGAAGATCAAGGCGCCAATTGCCACCTTGATCACGGCCGCGCGTTCGCGGTGAGGCGGCAGCGCGTGGTCGCAGCGAATGGCGTCGACGGCGCCAACCATTGCGAATGGAAACGCGAACGCAATGCCTGAGGGGATGAGTAACAGGAGCATCGCGAGCGACAACTCGGATTCCCATGCAAAGGGCAGCGTCTGCAGTACGGCGACGACGAGCGCGAACCTCGCGATGCGCGTCACGATCCGGTTCGAGACTTCCGGCGGCGTGGATTCGCGGAGGAACGCGGGACTGGAGACCACGACGGCGCAGCAGAACGCAGTGAAGGCGCGAAAGGACACGTGCCACCGACGACGGGGTGGGGCATCCTGCCACTCGCGCTGCCAGTCGGCGATCAGCGGTTCGAACACGCGAGCGACGATCGACGGATCAAACCACCGTGCAACGAAGGCGAGTGCGCCAGTCCCTGGTGCCATCATGCTTCCTCCGGATTCACGCCGCTCACGAACATCTGCTCAGCGGCCTTCCACGTCGCGAGAATGCGCATCGCCAGTCCGGTCGGCCGATAGAGCCGCCGCGGTAACCCTATGGCCCCGTCGGGCAGCGGTTCCTGCCGCGATTCCAGATAGCCCTTCTCCTGCATCCGACCGAGCGTGACGTAGACCGTCCCACGCTTCAACGCACCCTGCGAAAGTTCGACCATTTGGAGTCCGAACAACTCCTGGTGCTCGGACAGCAGCTCGATGATCTGGCGTTCGGTTCCTGAAAGCTTGGGCAGACTCTCCATTTATGTGCTGATTATCGATCTTACATTGGGTAAGTCAAGGGGGAAGGCTGGTCCGGCGGGCCCTACCAGCCCTTATACTTCCCGCAGTGAGACGAATTCTCTTCAGCGCCGCCGCGGTGTGCGCCATCAGCGTGTCGATGGCCGCGCAGCAGTCACCTCCGAAACCCGCCGTGGCTCCCGTCGCTTCGCATGCCGTCGGCATGGCGCCATCGGCGCAAGCCGAATTGGTTAAGACCTACTGCGCCGGCTGCCACAACGATCGCAGCAAGGCCGGTGAGCTGACGCTCGCGGGATGGGACGTCACGCGCGCCTCGTCGCAGCGTGAGCTGACCGAGAAGATGATCCACAAGCTTCGCGCGGGGATGATGCCGCCGAGCGGCGCTCGTCGTCCCGCGCCGGAGCAGATCACGCAGCTGGTCGCCGCGCTTGAAACGCGGATGGACGCGCTTGCGAGCAGCGATCCGAATCCAGGCTGGCGTCCGTTCCAGCGGTTGAATCGCGCCGAGTACGCGCGCGAGATTCGCGCCCTGCTCGATCTTGATGTGGACGTGACCGCGTTCCTGCCGGCGGACACGATCAGCGACGGTTTCGACAACGTCGCCGACGTGCAGACGTTTTCCCCGACGCTGATGGAGGGCTACCTGCGGGCGGCAAGCCGCATTGCGATGCTCGCGATCGGTGACCCTGCCGGCTCGGCCACGCAGGCCACCTTCAAGCTGCCCAAGACAGCGTCACAGATGTCGCACGTCAAAGGCGCACCGCCGGGGACGCGCGGCGGCATCTCGGTCGATCACACGTTCGTCGCCGACGGCGAGTACGTGTTCAGCATGGACTTCTTCGCGGAGCCGCTCGGGTTCCTGTTCGGCAACACGCGACCCGGCGAAGAAATTGAGGTGTCGCTTGACGGCGCGCGCCTCGCGATCTTCCAGATCGATCCGCGCATGAGCGAGGAGAAGACCGGCCTGACGCTCAAGACGGCGCCGATCCACGTGAAGGCCGGCACGCATCGCGTCACCGCGGCATTCATCCAGCGCTTCGAAGGATTGATCAACGACCTGATCGCGCCGATCGATCACACGATGGCGGACACGGAGATCGGCATTGCGCCCGGTATCACCACACTCCCGCACCTGCGCAGCCTCAGCGTCATCGGTCCGCACCGCGTCACCGGCGTCAGCGACACGCCCAGCCGCCGCCGGGTGTTCCAGTGCCGTCCGCTGACGCAGCCAGAGGAATCGTCGTGCGCGGCCGATATCGTGCGCCGCCTCGCGACGCAGGCGTTTCGCCGTCCGGTCGCGGAGAAGGATCACGCGCGGCTGATGCAGTTCTACGCGCGCGGCAGGGAAGAGCGGAATTTCGAGATGGGCATCACCAAGGCGCTCGAGGCGATCCTGGCGAGCCCGCAGTTCCTGTTCCGCGTGGAGGAGACACCCGCGCGGTTGACCAACGCTGCGTATCGCATCAGCGACTACGAGCTGGCCTCGCGGCTGTCGTTCTTTGTCACGGGACGTGGTCCCGACGCGGAGCTGATGAAGGCCGCTACGGCCGGCACGCTGTCGACGCCGATCGCGCTGCGCCGCCAGGCGAAGCGCATGCTCGTGATGCCTGGCAACGATGCCCTCGGCGCCCGGTTCGCGTCGCAGTGGCTGCGCCTGCAGGACATCGAGAAGGTGATTCCGGATCCGATCCTCTATCCCTACTCCGATCAAACGCTGTCGCTCGCGTTGAAGACGGAGACGGAGCAGTTCTTCACCAGCCTGGTACGCGAGGATCGCAGCCTCCTCGACCTGCTGACCGCCGACTACACCTACGTCAACGAGCGGGTCGCGCGTCACTACGGCATCCCGAACGTGACCGGCTCCGAGTTCCGCCGCGTCACGCTGCCCGAGGGGCGTCGTGGCATTCTCGGTCACGGCAGCGTGCTGACGCTGACGTCGATCGCCGAGCGCACTTCGCCCGTGCAGCGCGGCAAGTGGGTGATGGAAGTGCTCCTCGGATCGCCTCCGCCACCCCCGCCGCCAAACGTGCCTGCGCTCGAAGAGACCAAGGGCACGGCTGATTCGGGCCGCGCGCTGTCGGTGCGCGAGCGCATGGAGCAGCACCGCAGCAACCCGCAGTGCACGTCGTGCCACCGCGTGATCGATCCGCTCGGTCTTGCGCTCGAGAACTTTGATGCGACGGGCAAGTGGCGCATTCGCGATGGCGGCGTCACGGTGGATACGAAGGGACAGTTGTTCGACGGCGAAGCCATTGAAGGCCCGGACGGTCTTCGCAACGCGTTGCTGCGTCACAAGGACGTGGTCATGCTGAGCTTCACGCGCAGCCTGATGACCTACGCGCTGGGCCGCCGCGTGGAGGCATTCGACATGCCGGCGATTCGCCGCATCATCCGCGACGCCGCCGCGCAGAACTACCGCATCAGTGCCTTTGTGAACGGCGTGATCGAATCGGATGCGTTCAGGATGGCCAGGCTGCCCGCCTCGCAGCGCGCCACGGAGAGCACAGACAAAGCATCAGCCGCAGAAGGCACAGATAGCTCAGAAAAGAGAAAACGCTAATGTTTGTTACCGGTCAAAAGCTTTCACGCCGCACCGCGCTCAAAGGTCTGGGTGCGACGGTGGCGCTGCCGTTTCTTGATGCGATGTCGCCGGCCGGCGCGATTGCGCAGGGCAGGAAGCCCGTGCGCTTGATCGCCATGGAAATGGTGCACGGCGCCGCCGGCAGCACCGCCTACGGCATCAAGAAGAACATGTGGTCGCCGGCCGCGACGGGTTCCGCCTTCGACTTGAGCCCGACCAGCCTGAAGTCCCTCGAGCCGTATCGCGATTACCTGACGATCGTGTCGAACACCGATGTCCGCAATGCGGAAGCGTTTGCCGCGTCTGAAATCGGCGCCGATCATTTCCGTTCCGCCGCCGTGTTCCTGACGCAGTCGAAGCCAAAGCAGACGCAGGGCTCGGACGTGTTTGCCGGCACCTCGTTCGACCAGATCTACGCGCAGAAGTTCGGGGACGCCACGCCGATCCCCTCGATGCAGCTGTGCATCGAGAATGTCGACCAGGCCGGCGGCTGCTCGTACAACTACTCGTGCGTGTATACCGACACCATCAGCTGGGCGACGCCTGAAGATCCGCTGCCGATGATTCGCGATCCGCGCGCGGTGTTCGATCAGTTGTTCGGCGTGGGCGCCACGCCGGAAGCGCGCCGGGCGCGCCGCAAGGATGACCAGAGCATCCTCGACTTCGTGACCGAATCGGTCGCAGATCTGCGTCGTCGTCTCGGACCGGCGGATCGCGCACGGCTGTCGGACTACCTTGATGATGTCCGCGAGATCGAACGCCGCATCCAAAAGGTCGAGCAGAGCAACCAGACCGGCGAGCCGCGCGAGTTGCCCGGCGCGCCGATTGGCGTGCCGGATTCATTCGAAGAGCACGTCAAGCTGATGTTCGACCTTCAGGCCGTCGCGTTCGCGGCCGACACCACGCGCATCTTCTCGTTCAAGTTCAGCCGCGACGTGTCGAATCGCGTGTTCGCGGCAAGCGGATCCACCGCGGCGTTCCACACCGGATCGCATCACCTCGATCGTGAAGATCGCATCGCCGACTTCCAGAAGATCAACACCTACCACGTGGGCCTGGTGCCGTATCTGCTCGACAAGTTGAAGAAGATTCCGGATGGCGAGGGCACCGTGCTCGACAACTCGCTGATCATCTACGGCTCGGCGATGGGCAACTCCAACCTGCACAACCACAAGCGCTGCCCGCTGTTCTTCCTGGGCAAGGCCGGCGGTGCGTTGAAGGGCAACCGGCACATCAAGGCTGAAGACGGCGCGCCGATGGCGAACGCGATGCTGGCCGCCCTGAACGGCATCGGCGTCGACATCAAGCAGTTCGGCGACTCCACGAAAGCAATGGACCTCAACGTGGTGCAGTCGTGAGATTGCGGATTTCGGATTTCGGGTTGCGGATCAATTGCGGATTGCTGATTGCGGGACTGCTGCTCCTCAGCGGGTCCGTGGCAGCCACCGGCACCGATGTGGCTGATGCGGCAAAGGCCAGGGACGCCGCCGCGGTGAAGGCGCTGCTCAAGAACGGCGCGGACGTCAACGGCGCCCAGGGCGATGGCATGACGGCGCTGCACTGGGCGGCGAGCAATGGTGACGCGGCGCTGACGCAGATGCTGTTGTCGGCGGGCGCAAACATCCGGGCGACGACGCGTCTTGGGGGCATTACGCCGCTGCACATGGCCAGCCAGGGCGGACATGCCGCCGTGGTCGCGGCGCTGATCGCCGCCGGCGCGGATATCAACAGCTCGACCTCCACCGGCGCCACGTCGTTGATGCTGGCGGCGCGTTCCGGCAGCACCGACACGGTCACCCGCCTCATCGAGACCGGCGCCGACATCAATGCGAAAGAAAAGGGCTTCGGCCAGACGGCGTTGATGGTCGCCGCAGGTCTCGATCGCGCCGAAGTTGTCGCGCTGTTGCTGCAGCGCGGCGCGGACTGGAAGGTCGCCTCGACCGTCGCGGATCTGACCTCGTTGACGACGGTGGTCGATGACGGGACCGGGCGTCCGCAACAGCAGCAGCCCGGTGGTGGTGTCGCCGGCGTGACGCGTGGCTACCGTTACAACGAACTGATCGGCTCGCAGGGCGGCTTGACGGCCATGCACTTTGCCGCGCGGCAGGGCAGTGCCCGCGCGGTGAAGGCGCTCGTCGAGGCCGGCGTGGACGTCAACCTCGTCAGCCCCGGCGACCAGGCTTCGCCGATGCTGACCGCGTTGATCAATGGCCACTACGATCTCGCGATGTTCCTGCTCGACAAGGGCGCGAACCCGAATCTCGTCAGTGATGCCGGTGTGTCGCCGCTGTATGCGGTGCTCAACGTGCAGTGGGCGCCAATCGCGGCCTACCCGCAGCCGCGCGCCTACCTGCAGCAGTCAGTCGGCTATCTCGACGTGATGCAGCGGCTGCTGGCGAAGGGCGCCGATCCGAATGCGCGCGTGCGCCGCAAGGTGTGGTACTCCGGCTACAACTTCGACCAGTCGGGTGTGGATGAAGCAGGAGCCACTGCATTCTGGCGCGCGGCCTATGCGGCAGACGTGGCAGCGATGAAGCTGCTCGTCGATCACGGTGCCGACCCCAGCATCCCGACGATGAGGTTGTTTGCGCGCCGCGGTCCAGAGGATCCCGCCGGTGGCGCGGACAAGACAGGGTTGCCGCCGGTGCCGGTTGGCGGCGCGAATGCGAGCCCGCTGCTCGCGGCCGCGGGTCCGGGTTACGCCACGGGCTTTGCCGGCAACTCGCATCACGTCGCGCCGGCTGGGATGCTGCCGGCGGTGAAGTATCTCGTCGAAGAGCTAGGTGCGGATGTGAACGCGGTTGACGCTGACGGCAACACGGTGGTGCACCTCGCTGCGTCGCGTGGTGATAACGAGATGATCAGGTTCCTCGTGGCGAAGGGGGCCGACGTCAAGAAGGTCAATCGCAGCGGGCAGACGACGATTGATGTGGCCAACGGACCGGTGCAGCGCACGCAGCCGTATCCGGAGACGATCAAGCTGCTCGAGAGTCTCGGAGCCGTCAACAATCACAAGTGCCTGACCTGTTAGGGCACTCCTACTGACGCCGCAGGATAAACGTCCCTGCGCATCTGATCGTGGCGCCGGGCACGCCGCCGCTGCAGGTCACGGACCCGGTGGCGCCGGCTTCCGTCGCAGCCGTGCCGACCGACCAGAAGAAGCCTCCGGTGGTGCAGCTGATCCCGCTCGCCGAGACGGCTGGTGCGGTGAAGCGCCCGGTGTCGGACACCGTTCCTCCTCCAGTGATCGTTCCGTTCAGCACCACGATGCCGGTGACGGCTTCCGACGCCGACTGCGTCATCGATCCAATGTCGGGACCACTGATCGTGCACACGGCGCCAGCCGTCCCGGCGTAGGTCCCATTGAACCGGCTGGCCGGTGACGTTGGAATGGTCGCCGCGGCGAGCGTCGTCACCTGCTGGTTGACCGGCGTGGCGATCCATTTGGGTCCGACTCCGATACCGGTGTAAACGCGCGCGGGCCGCGTGTTCGCCGGAGGATTCTGCGGCAGTGGTGCCGGCGTGATCAGGCCGCCCTGCGGCGACGTCGACGAAGCGCCCTTGGCTTGATGGATCAGCGACTCGGCCGCCTGCGTCAGTTCGGTCGCGGACTTGAGTCCTGCGAACACCCCCAGGCCGCTGTTCATCAAGTCCTCGAGTAATAACAATCCGTTGTCGCGCAGAGACGACGACCCCGGCGGTTCGGTGCCGGAGATTACGGCCGCCACGTATGCGAAGGCCTGGGCGACGATCAGCCCGATGCCGCCGGCCGTCTCCGATCCCACCTGCGATGCGTTCGATAGCCCGCCGGCCGCCCAGCTGCCAAGCGCGCTGAACTGCGCGCCATACAGATTGGCGGCCACGTCCACGTTCACCCGGCGCGACGGTTCATAGCCGCTGCACGGGTTCTGGCGGAACTCGCACAGCGAGCGGTCGAGGTCGCTGATCGGATTGCAGGCGCACGACGTCGAGCGCGCGGGCGGATTGGGCTCCGCGGCGCGATAGATGCTGTTGGCCTGTTGCACGAAGCCGGAGCCGACGCGATCCATCGCCCGCAACGTGCGCTGGCTGACCGACAACGGCAGGCTGTCTGGCGTCGGCAGGTTGGTGGTCGCGTCCTGAGCGCTCAGGATCAGGGCCACCGAATCGATCAACGACGTCTGCGCGTCCGTGAACGACTGCGAGGCGTTGACCACATCGCCGAAGCCGGAACTCGAACGACGGGCGGTGCGCAAATCGTTCTGGATGTCGAGGATCGTGCGCAGGAACGCGCGCGTGAAGGTGCCCGGAGGCCCGTCGGCGTGTGGCAGTGCTTCGACCGTCAACCCGCCGAGCACGTTGGATGTCATCACCGACGTGCTGGTGGTCTGGATGACCTGCACGTCAACCACCACCGGCGTGTCGAACAGGTTGCCGGTGCTGCTGTTGATCAGGGGCGGGACCGCGACGCGCACCGCTCCCGGCGTGACGGCCGCGGCCGGCACGGTGGCCGTGACCGCATCGCGCGCGCTGAAGGCGACAGAGATGGCGGCGGTGGTCAGGAAGCCGTTGCCATTGATGATGATGACGCCGAACGTCGGTGCGCTCGGCCGATCGACGGCGGTGATTGAGACGGAGCTCTGCGCCCCGACACTCACGAAACTGAGCGCGAGGAGAGTGGCAACCAGGCCGCGTTTCATGGGGGGCTCCCGGCGCCAAGAGTAATGGCGCCGCGGGAGCGGATCAATAGGGCAAATAGGGCTGCGCAGCCCTGCGCAGGCTAACGCGCCAGGGCGGCCTGGGCGGCGTCGGCCTGTTCGTGGGCGTGGTACGAGCTGCGGACGAGCGGCCCCGCCTCGACGTGGACGAAGCCCATGCCCATGGCGATGCGCTTCAATTCCTTGAACTCGTCGGGATGGTAGTAGCGCGTCATCACCGCGTGCTTCTCGGACGGGCGCAGATACTGGCCCAGCGTGAGGATCGAGACGCCGACCTTGCGGAGATCGCGGAACACTTCGACGACCTCGTCGTGCTCTTCGCCAAGGCCCATCATCATGCCGGTCTTGGTCGGGATGTCCGGAGCGTAGGTGCGCGAGCGGTCGAGCAATTCGAGCAGGCGCGAATACTTCCCGCCCGAGCGCACGGCGCGATAGAGACGCGGCACGGTTTCGGTGTTGTGGTTCAACACATCCGGACGCGCGTCGAGCACGGTGCGCAGCGATGACTCTTCGCCCTTGAAATCGGGAATCAGGACTTCGACGCGGCAGTTCGGCAGGCGCCGCTTGATGTCGCGAATGGTCTCGGCGTAAATGCCGGCGCCGCAATCGGGCAGATCGTCGCGATCGACGGACGTGATGACCGCGTATTGCAGGCCCATCTTCTCGACCGCTTCGCCAACGCGGCGCGGCTCGTCGATGTCGAGCGTCGCCGGACGGCCGTGCGCCACCGCGCAATACGTGCACGCGCGCGTGCAGATGTCGCCGAGGATCATGAACGTCGCGGTACCGTGGTGCCAGCACTCGCCGATGTTCGGACAGTGCGCATCCTCGCAGACCGTGTTCAGCTTGAGGTCGCGCATGATGCCGCGCAGCCGCAGATAGTTCTCCGATCCCGGGGCACGAACCTTGAGCCATTCCGGCTTGGGTTCGCGCGGCTTGATGAAGTGCAGAGGAGCTTCGACCACTGGATCCAGTTTAGCTGAAACAGCCGGTGCGGTGGAGTCCTGGTCCCCGCTCACGGATGCCAGGCCGCTCCTCTCGCCCGCTCTCGCTCACTACAGGCGCTGCCGCCGATCGTCTCTTGGCGCCTTGCTCGCGACCGCCCGTCAATGATCTCGGCCATGTCTCGTCCCGCAAGCGTTCGACTGAGCCGACTCGGGTTGTGGACCGACAAACGGAGCGGAGGCCAAGACCGGCGCTGTCTGAGCTGGGTATCACGCGAGTTCGCCAGGCGCTTGATCCGCCGAGCGACGTTTGACCGGCGAACGGAGAGCTTGCGGGGCGAGGCATGACCGAGACTGACGCCAGGTCGCGATCAGAGCGCCGCGCTGTTAACTCATTGCGCCAAGTCGGCGGGCCATGGAAAATTCATCAATGCAGCATCTCGCGATCACATGGTTTGGCCATAGTGCGTTTCGACTTCGCACCCCGGGCGGAAAGGAAGTGCTGATCGACCCGTGGTACACCGGCAACCCGGCGTTCCCGGCGTCGGCGCGGCCGAGAGCGGCGGACCTGATTCTCGTCACCCATGGTCACTTCGACCACTTCACGGACGTCGTGGCCATGGCGAAGGAGACGGGAGCCCCGGTCGCGGCGATTTGGGAGATCACCACCTACCTTGGCACCAAGGGCATCAAGAATCTCGAGCCCATGAACAAGGGCGGCACGATCACCGTGAAGGGGCTGCGCGTCACGATGACCGACGCGCGGCACAGCAGCAGCTTCGACGACAACGGCACCACGGTCTATCTCGGCGAAGCCGCCGGCTTCATCGTCAGACTCGAGAACGGGCAGGTGATCTACTTTGCCGGCGACACCGCGCTGTTTGGCGACATGAAGTTGATTGGCGAGTTGTATAAGCCGGACATCGCGTTCCTGCCGATCGGCGATCGCTTCACGATGGGACCTGATACCGCAGCGATGGCAGCGCGCTGGCTTGGCGTGAAACAGGTCGTGCCGATGCATCACGGGACGTTTCCCGCGCTCACCGGCACGCCCGAACACCTTGAAGCGCATCTCGCCGGCTCCAGCATCGAGGTGCTGAAGCTGAAGCCGGGCGAGACGGCGAGTTAGGCGCTCGACGAACGTTCGACCGCCGTTCGACGACCGGGCTAGAAGCTGCCGAACGTGCCGTCGGCGACGTCGCCCCGAGCGGCTTCGTTAGCGCGGGCGTGCACCAGCGTCGGCCGTGGGGCCTTCGCGGGGGTGGCCGCAGCGGAGACGGCGACCGGCTTGCTCACGGTCTTGGCTACCGTCGGCGTGCTCGGTGGCGCCGCCGCGGCGGCGGATGCCGCGTCGGTGCCGACCATCGCTTCAAGCTGCTGAACGATTTCCATCGTCTTCGCCGCTTCGGTCTTGAGCTCTTCGCTGGTCGCGGCCGCTTCTTCAGCGGTGGCCGCGGTTTGCTGCGTGCCGCGTTCCATCTGCGCCACGGCCTGGGAGACCTGCGCGATGCCTTCGGCCTGCTGACGGCTTGCCGTGGAGACGTCCTCGACCAGCGTCTTGGCCTGCGAGACCGTCGCCGTGATGGCGCCAATTGCCGAGGCCACGAGCTCCGCCTTCGCGTTGCCGCTGCGGGCGTTGCCGAGTGACTCTTCGATCAGTGCCGCGGTATCGCGCGCCGCAGCGCCGGAGCGCTGCGCGAGGTTGCGAACCTCCTCGGCGACCACCGCGAAGCCCATGCCCGCCGCTCCGGCGCGCGCCGCTTCCACGGCCGCGTTGAGCGCGAGGATGTTGGTCTGGAACGCGATCTCATCAATGGTCTTGATGATCTTGGCGACGCGCTCGCTCGACTCGCGGATGGCGGCCATACCGGCGAGCATCTCCTGCAACGCCGCGTTTGAGTCGCTGACCTTCTGATCGACCTGCACCATCAACGCCGCGGCGTCGGTGGAGCTGGTGGCGTTTTGCTGCGTCATCGAGGACATCTCCTCGATCGACGCCGACGTCTCCTCGAGCGAAGCGGCCTGCGTGGTCGCGCCGAGAGAAAGAGACTGCGCGCCGCCGGCCATCTGTTCGGAGGCCGCCTGCACGTGATCGCTGCGGCGGCGGAGCCGCGCGGCGACGGCGACCAGGCTCGCCACCGTGGTTCGCACGGAGTAGAGCACCAGGCAGCCGATGACGATGGTCGCAAGCGCCAGTGCGATCAGCGCGTTGCGCGTGAACGCATAGCGTGAGGCCGCGCTCCTGGCGTTGGCGTCCATGCGTGCCATCCAGAGCGTGACGATCGACTGCGCGGCCTTGGCGGCCTGATCGCTGTGCGATTTCGACGCGTCGATCGCCTCGATCGCTTCACCGGTCGAGAAGGCCTGCGCAAACCCCTGCGCCTCCTTGGCCTTGGTGTGCCAGGCCGACATCGACTGTTCGATCGACTTCGACAGGCGCTTCACTTCGTCGTCTGTCGAGAGTCCCTCGAGGGTCTGCCGGGCCTTGCCGAGCGCCTCGTAGGCCTTGGCGGTCTCCGCGATCTTCGCCGTCACTTCCTCGCCCTGGTTACGCGCCGCCGCAATGACGGTCTGGCGCACCAGCACCGAGAGCTCCGCGACCAGGTACTGAATGCGCGACGCCTCCGCAGAGCCGGCCGCGTCCACGTAGCTGATCTGATCGAGATCCTGGCTCAGCGATCGGGTGGCGAACATGCCGCCGCCACCCATGAGGAGCGCCAGTGCGAATGTCGAACCGACACCCAGGGAAAGCTTCTTGCCAACCGTCCAGTTGGTCATGGCTGCCTCCGCCGCGCAATAAAGAAAGCGCAAAAGCGAAGAAGGGGCTTAGCCCTTCTTCAGTTCCATCTTGATGGCGGGGACCTTGTCAAGCTCGCGTTCGAGGATGACCTTGGCCGCGCGCGGCGTGAAGCCGGGCTTGCGGAATTCAACCATCCACACACCCTTGGCGATACCGGCGACCGCCCACGAACCGTTGGCATCGGTGGTGCCTTCGACCACACCGCCGCTGGCATCGAGCTTGGCCGTGACCTTCACGCCTTCAACAGGCGTGCCCGAGTCGTCCACGACGGTACCGGCAAACCGGCCCATGCCGCGGGTCTGTGCGAAGGTGGAAGCGGAGCTGACGAGTAGTGCGGCAGCGACTGCCAGAACGAGCGTACGCATTTGCTGGTCTCCAAGACACCCCGGTCTTGCGGCCGCTACATGCGGTCCTGCAGCAGGGGTGATTGTCAGACCAATCGACTGGCCGGGAAGGACCTTTAATCCCGGCCAGGGAGGCAGGCTATGTCTTACGGAGTCCGCCGACCAGGTAATCGGCAAAAGCGTCGCCGATTTGATCGGACGTCATGGCGCCGGCCGGATCGAACCACTTGGCGATCCAGTTCACCGCGCCCATCATCGCGAACTCGATCATCTTCGGGTCGCCCGGCTTGAAGACGCCCTGATCCATGCCCTTCTGGATGATGGCGCGGATGCCGTGATCGAACTGATCGCGCTTGGCGATGATGCGCTTGAGGAGCGGGGGAGACAACGCCTCGGGATCCAGCGTGAGCGCGGTGCCGTGCAGATCGTCGAGGATCAGGTGCACGAACGCGAGCATCAGGCGGCGCAGCTTCTCCTCGGGGGATGAGACCTCGGCCTCAACATCCGCCATCAACGCCAGGAGCTTGTCGAGCGAGTACTCGTGGCAGGCGAAGAGAATGTCTTCCTTGTTCTTGAAGTAGTAGTACAGATTGCCCTTGGTCATTTCGAGCGCCGAGGCGATCTCGTCGACGCTCGCGCCGTGATACCCGCGGCGGCGGAACGCGGCGGCCGCGCTCTTCAGGATTTCGATACGCCGGTCGGACGTGGCGGGTTGTCGTGACATGGGGCCAGTCTCTTATATCACGAGTTTGAACGAGCGTTTAAAACCGTAGTAAACTTCGCTTCGTGGACCAGACTGTCGCTCCGCCGCCCGTCACCTTCGAACTGAATCCCTCGCAGTACAAGCACTGGAAGCTCACCATTGACGGCGCCGTCGCGACGCTGGCCATGGACGTGCGCGAAGATGCGGGCCTGCGTCCCAACGACTACAAGCTGAAGCTCAATTCGTACGACCTCGGTGTCGACATCGAGCTGGCGGACATCCTGCAGCGCCTGCGCTTCGAGCATCCCGAGGTGCATGCCGTGGTGCTGACCAGCCTCAAGCCGCGCATTTTCTGCGCCGGCGCCAACATCTTCATGCTCGGCACCTCGAGCCACGCGTTCAAGGTCAACTTCTGCAAGTTCACCAACGAGACGCGTCTCGGCATGGAGGACATGAGCGCCAACAGCGGCATCAAGTTCCTCGCCGCGGTGAACGGCATCTGCGCCGGCGGCGGATACGAACTGGCGCTGGCCTGCGATGAAATCGTCATCGTCGACGACGGCAGTGCCTCGGTGGCGCTTCCTGAAACGCCGCTGCTGGGCGTGCTCCCCGGCACGGGCGGACTGACGCGCGTCGTCGACAAGCGCAAGGTGCGCCGCGATCTGGCCGACGACTTCAGCACGCTGACCGAAGGCGTGCGCGGCAAGCGCGCCGTCGAAGGCCGCTTTGTCGACGCGACCTACCCGACCAGCAAGTTCCAGGAATCCGTGGCCAGGCACGCGCAGGCGCTCGCCGCCAGGTCGGATCGGCCTGCGAGCGGTCCCGGCATCACGCTGGGGCCGCTGTCGCCGTCGATCGACGGCGACGTCATTCACTACAAGTACGTGAAAGGCGTCATCGATCGCGCGAAGCGCACCTGCGAACTCACGATCGCCGCGCCCGATTCACCGCAGCCGTCCACCGCTGATGAATACCAGCAGGCGGGCGACAGCTCCTGGGCGGTCCGCGCCTTCCGCGAGTTTGACGACGCGCTGTTGCGCCTCCGCATGAACGAACCCGAGATCGGCACGGTGATCGTGCGTGCGGTCGGCGATCCCGACGCGGTGATTGCCGTGGACGACGTGCTGCACGCCAATCAGTCGAACTGGCTGGTGCGCGAGATCACCGGCCTGATTCGCCGCACGCTCAAGCGCATGGACCTGACCTCGCGCAGCTTCTTCGCGCTGATCGAGCCGGGCAATGCGTTCGCCGGCACGCTGTTCGAGCTGGCCCTCGCCGCCGATCGCGCATACATGATCGATCACCCGGACCAAGACAACAGCATCCGTCTCTCGGTGATGAACGGTGGTGCGTATCCGATGAGCAACGGCCTGACGCGACTCCAGGTCCGCTTCCTCGGCGAACCCGACTCGGTCGACCAGGCGCTGTCACACGACGGCCCGTTCGATCCGCAGGGAGCGCTCGACGCCGGCCTGATCTTCTCGGCTCCGGATGACATCGACTGGGACGACGAGGTGCGCATGGCGATCGAGGCGCGCGCGGCGTTCTCCCCGGATGCCCTCACTGGCATGGAAGCCAACCTCCGTTTCGCCGGTCCCGAGACGATGGAGACGAAGATCTTCGGCCGTTTGACGGCCTGGCAGAACTGGATCTTCCAGCGGCCGAACGCCGTTGGTGAAAAGGGCGCGCTCATGACCTACGGTCGCGAGGGCAGGCCGACGTTTGACTTCAAACGCACGTAATGGCCGACGAGTAATGGTCGACGAGCCTGAAGGCTCGTCGCTACAGGTTTCGTTGCGGAGAACGTCATGATTTCGGACGAGAAGATTCCCAATAACGTCGATCTGGCAGGCAACAAGCGCCTGCAGCGTGCGCTCGAGCATTGGCAGCCCGCGTATCTCGATTGGTGGCGTGAAATGGGACCGCCGGGATTCCAGGACAGTCACCAGGTCTACCTGCGCACGGCGATCAGCGTCGACGCGGCGGGCTGGGCGCACTTCGACTACGTCAGGCTGCCGGAATACCGCTGGGGCATCTTCCTCGCCGAGCCGGTGCCGGATCGCCGCATCGGCTTCGGTGACTTCAAGGGCCAGCCGGTATGGCAGGAAGTGCCGGGCGAGTTCCGCAATCAGCTGCGACGCCTGATCGTCATCCAGGGCGACACCGAGCCGGCGAGCGTTGAACAGCAGCGCTCACTTGGCGCGCATTGCCCGAGCCTCTACGACCTTCGCAACCTGTTCCAGGTGAACGTCGAGGAAGGCCGTCACCTCTGGGCGATGGTCTACCTGCTGCACTCCTATTTCGGCCGCGACGGCCGCGAAGAAGCAGAAGCGCTGCTCGAACGCCGCAGCGGCAACGACGACACGCCGCGCATGCTCGAAGCCTTCAACGAGCCGATCGACACGTGGCTCGACTTCTTCGCCTTCACGATGTTCACCGATCGTGACGGCAAGTCGCAGCTGCTGTCGCTGTCGGAAAGCTCGCTCGATCCGCTGGCCCGCACCACCAAGTTCATGCTCACCGAGGAAGCGCACCACATGTTCGTGGGCGAGAGCGGCATTTCGCGCATTCTCGAGCGCACCTGCCAGTTGCTGCGCGAGACAGGGTTCTCCGGCGACGTGCGCAAGGCCGGCGGCATCGACCTGCCGTTGATCCAGAAGTTCGTCAACTTCTGGTTCAGCCAGAGCCTCGACCTCCACGGCAGTGAAGTGTCGAGCAACGCGGCGGCGTATTTCTCCAATGGCCTCAAGGGCCGCGCCGAAGAGGACAAGTTCGACGACGACCACATCCTCGCGGGCAACATGTACGTGCTCGACATGATGGACGACAGCGGCTTGATCATTCGCGAGGAAGTGCCGATGCGCAACGCCCTCAACGAGGTGTTGCGCGACTGGTACGTCGGCGACTGCCAGGCCGGCGTCGATCGCTGGAACAAGCGCGTGCTCGAAGCGCACGGCATGTCGGAGCGCATCACGCTGCCGTCACGCAAGTTCAACCGCAAGGTCGGCGTCTATGCGGGCAAGCACTTCGATCCATTTGGCCAGCAGATTACCGCGGAAGACTGGGAGCGCCGGAAGTACGAGTGGCTGCCGTCGCCGGAGGACAAGGCGTACCTGCACAGCATCCAGACCACGCCGGTCTACAAGCCGGGGCAGTTTGCCAACTACATTGCTCCGCCGCAGCGCGGCATCAATCGCCAGCCGATCGACTTCGAGTACGTCCGCACCGAAACTTAGGCCTCAGAAGGCTCACAGTCACAGCCGCAGAAGGCACAGATGACGCAGATCAAGAGAGTCGCAGTTCTAGGCGCGGGCACCATGGGGCATGGCATCGCCCACGCCGCCATGTCCGCTGGGTACGACACGGTCATGTACGACGTGTCGCAGGCTGCGGTCGACAAGGGCAAGGCGGCGATTCACGCGGTGATCGACAAGAGCGTGCAGCTTGGCAAGACCACACAGCAAGACGGCGACGCGATGCGCGGCCGTCTGACGCTGGCCACGGTCGTTGCTGACGCGGTCAGGGACGCTGACGTCGTCATCGAGGCGGCGCCTGAGAAGATCGATCTCAAGCTGGAGTTGTTCAAGGCGGTGCAGGACGCGGCCCCCGCGCACGCGGTGTTGGCCTCCAACACGTCCGCACTCAGCATCACCGAGATGGCGGCGGTGCTCGACCGGCCCGGCCGCCTGGGCGGCATGCACTTCTTCAACCCCGTGCATCGCATGAAGCTGATCGAGATCGTCAAGGCGCTGGACACGACGGCCGAGACCATCGCCGTCATGCAAGAGGTCTCAGCGAAGATGGGGAAGGAGACGGTGCTCGTGAAGGAGTCGCCGGGCTTCATCACCACGCGCATCAACGCGATGATCGGCAACGAAGCGTTCTACATGCTGCAGGACGGCGTGGCGAGCGCCCGTGACATCGACAAGGGCCTGAAGCTCGGACTGAATCACCCGATGGGACCGTTCGAGCTGGTGGACCTGGTGGGACTGGATACCCGCCTCAGCATCCTGCAGTACCTGCACAGGACGCTTGGCGAGAAGTTCCGCCCCTGCCCATTGCTGGAACAGCACGTCGCTCAAGGACGGCTGGGCCGCAAGGTCGGCAAGGGCGTCTACGAATATTAGTCGACGAGCCTAAAGGCTCGTCGCTACAGCCTCGTCGCGGAAGGCTCGTCGCTACTGGATGATGATCGAGCCGATCAGCCCGCTGTTATTGGGCTCGTTGTGATCGTGAAAGCCGCAGGTCCGCGCGGTGTTCAGGTTGCCTGACGTGCGCTGCTGACCGGCCTGCAGAAATCCCCACTGATTCAGCTCGGGGCATGTCGTGTGTTCTGGATGCGGATCCGACGACATGTCGTGCGCGCGATTGTGATTGTTGACCATCGTCACGCGGCCGCCACGAGTGATGGTGACCGTTGCCGGTGTGACGCGGCCGTCCGCGCCGATGGTGATCGTTGCCGAATCGGTCGGCGTCGTGGTGGTCGGCGTGGTCGGTGTCGTGGGCGTGGTGGTGGTCGGGCTGGTGGGCGTGGTGGACGTGCCACCGCTGCTGCTGCCGCCGCCGCATGCCACCGCCGTTGCCGCGGCCAATGCCGCTGCCGCCAGTCCCTTCCAGAGCGTGGTCGTCATCAGTAGAACTTCCTCGCGAGGTTGAAGCCGAGATACCAGTTGTCTCCGGGCGTGCCGCCGCGCGCGACCTGCGCGAGCGTGGTGCCGAATCCGTTGGAGAGGTTCAACTGGAACATGTGCCCGCCGTAGCGCTTCTCAAATCCGAAGCTGGCATGCGTGACGCCCTGCTTGAAGCCGGCCAGGCGAGGCGACGCCTCGGCAAACAGGTAGGTGTTCCTGGTGAGGCGAAGCCGCGCGCCGACGCCGGCCATCATCGTGTGGTCGTCGCCGTCGGTCTCGGCAAAGCTGGTGTTGTTGACGAACGAAGGCTGCACATAGAGCGCTGCGCGATCGCCGAGTTCGCGGGAGAGCACCACGGCCACGCCGGGCGAGAATTCCTCGCTGAAGTTATCCGTGCCGTCGACGTTGGCGACGACGCTGAGGCCGAACGGTCCATTCGCATCGCGAATGGCGATGTACTGCGCCTGGAACTGGATGGTGCGGTCGGAGGTGCGATAGACGCCGATGTCCAGGCCCCGTGCCAGGCCGTAGGCGAGGTCGATGCCGATCTGGGCGCCGCCGTCGAGACCGAAGGCACGCGCGGCAAGATCACCGAAATCACCTTCACCCGCGGGCCGGAGGAAACGGTGCGTCAGGCGGAAGTTCATCTTCCCCTTCGGCAGCGGCAAGTTGGTGTTCAGCGTGGCGACGGTGAAGTCCGGCTGATTGTTGTTGGGGTCGCGATCCGGGTCCTCGTCTTGCGCGAACGCCGGCGCCGCGATCAGGATCGCGGCCATGACAGTCAGGAAGATTCGTCTCATGGATATGGTCATTGTGGTGCTTTGGCTTCGACCACCAGCATACCCTTCATCTCGTCGTGGTCGTTGCCGCAAAATTCCGAGCACAGGATGGGGAACTGCCCTGGCGCGTTCGCCACGAACTCGATCGTGACCGCCTCGCCGCCACGGGGGATCTTCTTGGTGACCTTGAACTTCTTGATCTCGATGCCGTGGACGCCGTCCGCCGACTTGAGGACCAGGCGCACCCGTTCGCCTTCCTTGACCTCGATGCGTGCGGGTTCGAACGCGAAGCGCTTGGCCAGCACTTCGATGACCCGTGGTTCCTCGGCCGGCTGGCCCTTGGCGTCAAGGGGCGCAGAAGCCGCGGCGAGGTCCTGCTGGTGAAGCATTGCTGCCGCCCCCAACAAGAGCGCCGTCCCCGCCGCGGCAACTGAAGTCTTCAAAAACGTGAGTGATGCGGACACTTGTCCCCTCTTAAGCAAGGTCAATGCCGGTCCACGGATTTCGCGGATTGCACGGATTGTTCGGAATCGAGCCCATTCGGCTCGGTAGACGTGATTGAAGATTCACCTACGCCGTAATTGATTTACGGACAGCGTAACTACGATTCGATCCGGTATTTCGCGAGGTAGTGGCTCAGTGCGCGCTGGCTGATGCCCATCAACTCGGCCGCGTCCTTCTTGACGCCACGCGCCTGCTCGAGGGCCTTCCGCATGGTTTCCCGCTCCGCCCATTCGAGATTCTGATGCAGCTTCAGCGACGGCACGGCGGCCGCGGCCGGCGTGGAGGTGGCGCTCATCAGCCACACGGTGCTGCTGTTGAGGAGCGGCGTGATCGACAGGACGACCGCGCGTTCCATCGTGTTCTCGAGTTCGCGCACGTTGCCCGGCCACTCGTAGCGCTGCAACTCGAGCATCACCTTGTCTTCCACGCCGTCGATCGTCTTGCCGGTGCGTTCGGCAAACCGCCGCACGAAGTGCTCGACCAGCAGCGGAATGTCGTCGCGGCGATCACGCAGCGGCGGCATTTCGATGGGGATCACGTTGAGGCGATAGAACAGGTCTTCGAGAAACTTGCCGTCGGACACCAGCTGGCGCAGGTCGCGATTGGTGGCGGCGATCACGCGCACATCCACCTTCTGCGTGCGCTCGGCGCCGAGCGGTTCGAATTCGCGGTCCTGCAGGACGCGCAGCAACTTGGCCTGGACCGACAGCGACACCGTGCCGATCTCGTCGAGGAAGATCGTGCCGCCGTCGGCGAGCGCGAACCGGCCCTTCTTGGTGAACGTCGCGCCGGTGAAGGCACCGCGCACGTGTCCGAACAGCTCCGATTCCAGGAGCGTTTCCGGAATGGCGGCGCAGTTCACCTTGATCATCGGCATGTTGTGCTGCGCGCTGCGGGCGTGGATCGCGCGGGCGACCAGCTCCTTGCCGGTGCCGGTCTCGCCGGTGACAAGGACGGTGCTCTTGGATTCGGCGACCAGCTCGGCGCGGGCGATCACGTCGAGAATGGCGCGGCTGCGGCCGATGATGCCGTAGTGATTGAACTCGGCGTCGCGTTCGCTGAGCAGGTAGCGCAGGCCGGTGCGCGCCCGCTGATCTTCGAGCGCCCGTCGCGCCAGCACCAGCAGTTCGTCCACCTCGAACGGTTTCTGCAGGTAATCGCGGGCGCCAAGCTTCATCGCCTCAACGGCGCTCTCGATGCTGCCGTGCGCCGTCATCATGACGACGGCCGGCCGCTCGGCCTCGGGGGTATTCGACGACAGGTCGCGAATCACGTCCAGGCCGGTACGATCCGGCATCAGGAAGTCGATGATCAGCAGGTCGAACGACCGCTCGCTCAGCAGACGCGCGGCATCCTTCGCATTGGATGCGGTCACGACCTCGTGCCCGTCATCGCGCAGGGCGCGGCCGAGCGTCTTGAGGATCTTTTCTTCGTCGTCTGCGAGGAGGATGCTACCGGGCACAGGCAGTCAACAGTCTACAGTCAACAGTTAAGAGTTGGGCGACACGGGCGGCGCATCGCCGAGGTCGATCCGGAAATCCGTGCCCGCGCCGGGCCGCGTCGTCACGCTGATCGTTCCGCCCAGGCCCTCGACGATGTTCTTGGCGATGGCGAGGCCGAGCCCGGTGCCCGCGCGGCGGGTGGTGAAGTAGGGATCGAAAATGCGTGGCAGGTCGTCGTCGGCGATGCCCTTGCCCGTATCGCGGATGGTCAGGGCGACGCGGCGGTCACCCGCGGGCTGGGTGATCAACGTCACGGTGGCGCCGTCGCGGCCGTCAATCGCGTGGTGCGCGTTCGTCAGCAGGTTGACCAGCACGGTGCGCAGACGTTCGCTGTCGGTGACGAGTTCGGGCAGGGACGGGGCGAGTTCGAGCACGACGTGCCGGCTGGTTTCGGCGCTCGCGGCCTGGACGGCATCGCGGCACACCTTGTTGATGTCGGCCGGCGCCGGATCGAAGCGGATCGGCCGCGCCACATCCAGGACATCGTTGACCAGGTTATTGAGGCGATCGATCTCTTCGTCGATGTCCTTCGCCGCATCGCGCACGTCCGCGGCAGAGGCGCCATCGCGGCCGAGGGTCCGCAGCGCGCCCTTGATGATCATCAACGGATTGCGCACTTCGTGCGCGATCACGGTGGAGAGCCGTCCCAGCGACGACAGGCGTTCGCGTTGGCCGGCCTCGCGCTGAAAGCGCGCGATCGAATCGGTCAAGGTGTTGAACGTCGTGGCCAGCATGTGGGCGTCGTCATCATCCCATCCGCCTTGCTGCGTGGTTGGGATCTTGCTCGTCAGGTCGCCGGTGGTGGCAATGTGACGCATGTGGTCGGTGATGGAGGCGAGCGGACGCGTGATGGTGCGCGCGACGCCGTAGCTGACGACGATTGCCAGCAACGTGGCGCCGAGCGCGATACCGGCGAGCGCCGCTTGAATGGCGCCGAGCGTGCGCATGCGCTGGCTGCGTGACCGGAGGATGATGGCCGTGGGTTCACGTGCGCCACTCTGTGGACCGAGGGGTTGCGCGACGGCAACGTATTCTTCACTGCCGATCGACACGCGCGCGGTGCCGGTGCTCGCCAGCAATGGGGTGAGGGTCGCACGGGCGCCGTCACCGAGCGTCGAGGCCTTGACCTCGCCGTCCATGGCGAAGGCAATGTCGGCGCCGGTCAGCGACTTGAACTGCGCCGCACGACGCTCGTCCAGAAGATAGCCGACGCTCAGGACGCCGAGCAATTCCGGACGCTCGAGGCCGATCGTGACCGGCACGCTGACGACCTCGAGCACGCCGGCCGGATGCGTCCAGAACGCGGGCGTGCCTTTCGCGTCCAACGCGAGCGGCGCCGGGCTGCCGGCCGGCGGCTCGGACCTGAATTCGCCGGCCAGGGCGAGCTCTTCGCCGCGCCTGCCGGACACGAGCAACAAGTCCGCCCCGGCCTGCACGCGATAGTCGGCGGCAATCGGCGCCAGGGTTGGCCGGTCGCCGATTTCGAGCACGGCCTTGAACTTCGGAAGGTCGGCGATCAGCAGCGCGGTGCGCGCGAAGTTCTCGAACTGCGTGCGGCGTTGATCGTCCACCAGCGTGGCGGCTTCCGTGAGGTCGCCCTGCAATTCGAGCTCGGTCTGGGCCGTGATGCGCGCGCTCACGAAATGCACGGCGGCGCCGATCGACAGCATCGCCAGCAGCGCGCTGGCGAGGAAGATGCGATTGGTGATCGACCCCAGCATCCGCATCAGGGCACGACCAGGTCAATCTCAGCCCATCCGCCTGGCGGCACGGTCACCGAACGGGTGATCCTCGCTTCGCCTTCATACCAGCCGACGATCGAATAGGTGCCGGCGGGCAGCGCCGGCAGTTCAAATCGCCCATCGACGCCGGTGACGTCAAAGAACGGGTGGTTGAACACCAGCACGAAGGCGCTCATGTGTGAATGGATATCGCAGAACACCCGCACCACGCCGGTGCGGTCCATGCGCACGCCCTTCGATTTGCCGGCGGCATACCGTCCGAGGTCGAACCGCTTGGCACGCGAGAGGGAGAACACGTTGTGATACGTGAGGTCGCTGTTTGGAAAATCCACGACGGTGCCCACCATCACCGCGAGGACATGCGGGACAAACGTCTCGTGGCGCTGATCCATCGCCACGCGGCCGGGATCACGCTCATCGAATGCCGATCGCGGCGCCGATTCGAGATACACGACGCCCCGGCGCAGGTCCGGCACGTCGCGCGGCCCGGCGGCTCCGGGCGTGGCCACATCGGGCCGCCGCTCGATGGGCTTTGCAAGCCGGCGAATGTCGAGCCGTCCGCGAATGCCGCCCTGGGCCTGCGCCTGCAGCGCCGCCGGATCGACGCCGGCGATCACGCACGCCGCGACGAGCAACGCCAGAAGCTTCAGAACCAATAGAGCACCTGGCCGGCCAAGAGCGCATCCTTGCGGACGCGGCCACCGTCACGGCCGTTCTTCTGCCACGATGCCTTGACGATGATGTTGCGGGTGAGTGAATAGCCGAGCCCGGCCTCGACCCGCCACGTCTGCGCTTCCCATTCGACCAGGCCGGCGGTGCCGCGGATCTTGCTGAAATCAAGTCGATCGCCCCGCATCGCGACGTAGAGACCGGGGGCAATCTTGTAACGTCCCTCGATGAGCGATGAATAGGCTGCGATCGGCTCGGTGAGTTGCAAGCGGCCGAAGACCGGCAGATGCCAGGCCGATCGAATCGCCTCGCCGCGGACGAGGAAGCGGCCCGTGGAGAATTCCGCGTCGCCGCCGAACGCCACCTGGTGAGCGCGCGCCGCTGACTCGCCCGCGACATCGTCTTCGAGCGGCTCGTTCAGCCAGGCGCCGCGCGCGGCCGAGAGGCCGAACGCCATTGACGGCGCGGGTCTCACGACCGTCCGTCCGGCGAACTGCCGGCCGCTGTTGTTGTCGCGAAAACGCGGATCCGACAACGACCCCGTGGTCACCGATCCGGTCCACTCGAGCATGCCGGCCACGCCGTGTACCTGCACGCCGGTGTCCCACTCGCTGGTGTTGACGATCGGCAGGCCCGGCGCCGGCGTGCTGTTGCCGAGCGGGAAGTTCGAGAGCCAGCCACGGCCGCGCATCCGCAAAAGTTCGTCGGGGTTGGACGGCAACGCGTCAGGCCGGATCGACGTCAGGTACTGATAGGCGAGCGGTTGCCCGATCAGCAGGTTGCTGCTGCCGTAGGACGTGCGTGTCATCGCGCCGAATGTCGGCGGGATGCGCCCCGCCTGGATGTCGAAGCGGCGGGCCGGCCACGGACGCACGCGGACATACAACCCGTACGCCTCGAAGACACGGCCCTGATCGAGCCGCACTTCGCCAAGCACCTGGATGTGATCGTTGGCGCGAATCTCGGTCGAGACGCCAAGCCGCACGTTGCGCAACGCGCTGAATTCGTAGCTGGTGTAGTTGAAGAACCCGGGATCCTCCGGTCCAAGGGTCGCCGTCACCTCGGCGCCGAAGACGATGTGTCCGCCAGCGAGCGAGATCGGCGACTCCGGCAGCACCTGGGCCGAGGCGTCGCGCGGAGACGCCAGGCCGACCCCGTATCCCAGCACCCAGGCACCGAGGCACCGCAGCACCCTGGTCCGTTTCACCCGGAAAGTATAATCCTCGCGTGTGGATCGTCCTGTTAGCCGCGCTGCTTGCGGTGTCTGACGTATCGGAAGGGCAGACGCGGGTCGTTCAACTCCCGCCGGACAAGCCACTGTCCATCGACATCACCAACGGGACCATCCGCATCATCGGTGCCGATCGCAAGGACGTCGAGATCGTCGTCGAGCGGCGCGGGCCGACCGCGCAGGATCTGCTGCGGCTGCCGCTCGTCATTGACGACCAGCCGGATCGTGTTCACGTCTCGGCAATCCAGACCAATCACACGACGGATGCGGCGCTGCGCGCCGATGTCACCGTGCGCGTGCCTCGCACGGCCCGGATCGAGTCGGTGAAGGTGATGGAGGGGCGGATTGCCGTCGAGCAGTTTTCAGGATTGTTGACCGCCGACATTCGCCGCGGTCATGTGGATGGCAAGGACCTGTCAGGCAAGCTGCGCCTGACCACCGAGATCGGCAACGTCACGCTCACGAATACGCGCCTGTCGCCGGATGGCGTGCTGCGTCTTCGCGCATTCAACGGCGACGTGAAACTGACGCTGGCGCAGCGGCCGCCCGACGCGCGGATCATGGCGCTCGCGCTGAATGGCCAGGTGAAGTCGGATATTCCGCTGACCCATCGCAACACGTGGGGCCCGCGCTGGGCCGAGGCCACGCTCGGCCGAGGCGAACCGGTCATTTCGATTGATGTGGTGACCGGCACGGTAGAGATCAAATCTCCCTGATACCTCGCTAGCCCGCTAGCCCGCTAGCCCGCTAGCCCGCTAGCCCGCTAGCCCGCTAGCCCGCCAGCCCGCTAGCCCGCCAGCCCGCCGGCCAGTGCTACTTCCGCCGCAACTTTCGCTGCGCGTCGTTGTAGCGTGGCGATCCCTGCGGCACCTTGGCGTAGGCTTCCTGCGCCTTCTCCTGGTTGTTCAAGCGGCGCTCGTAGATCTCGCCGAGGCGGAACCACACATCCATCGGGTTGTCGCCGCGCGCGCCCATCTCTTCGAGCATCGCCGCCGCTTCGGCGTGGCGATTCATCTGCGAATACGTCATCGCGAGGCGATTGCGTGCCGCCATGGCCTGCGGTGTATCGGGGAACTGCTCGATCATCTGCCGAAGCGTCAGCACGATCGCCGGCACTTCGACGTTGAGGACCGGATCGACCACGCGCAGATCGCGCCGGTCGGTTTCGATCTTCATCTTGGTCTGCAGCGCAATCTGCGCCTGCGGCGAGCCGGGGAAGTCCCGCGCCACTTCGTTCAGGAGCTGCATCGACATGGCCTGCGCTTTCGGCTGTCGATTGCGCGCGAGGATGGTCGAGCGCCGCAACTTCGCGTCGGCAATGCGCCGGTCGCCGTTGAAGCGGCTTTCGAACTCTACATACGCCGCCATGGCATCGTCGAGGCGGCCGCTCTTTTCGTGAATCTCGGCAGCGAGAAATGCCGCTTCAGCCGCAGGCCGGGATCCCGGGAAGTCGTTGATGATCTGCTTCAGGTCGTTGAGCGCCTGCTCGTTCAGGTTGTTGGCGAGCTTGGCCTTGGCGACGTCGAGCAACTGCGTGGCCTGCGTGTCGCGGTTCACCGCCGGTGCGGGAGCAGGGGCGGCCGTGGTCGGCTTCGGCTTGGCCGTTGCCGCAGTCGTCGTCGCGGGCTTGGCGTTTGAGCCGGTAGCGGCAGGCGCGCTCGCCCCCTTGGCTGGAGGCACCGCGGCCGGTGCCGGCGGGGCAGGAGGATTCGTCGGCGGCACTGCGACGGCCGGTGCGGCGTCGGTTGCGGCCGGCGTCGACGGCGGCGCGGCTGCTGCTTGATCGGTGGCGGCCGGCGAATTGCCGCGATTGGCGACGAACGCACCAATGCCGGCGGCCACAGCGGCAATCGCCACGATGCCGATGCCTGCGCCCCACATCCACGGTGTCTTGGCGGCGTTACGAAGGACGGCCGAAGGATCGCGCGGCGGCGGCGTGGCGGCCTGGTTGGGCGCGATCATCGTTGGCGCGGAGCCAATGCCCGATGACCCGCCGATCTGCGTCGCCGCAGACGAGGGCAGCACGATGGTCGCCGCATCAGGTGTAAGACCGCCACTGATGCTCGTCACCGCCGGCATGCTCTGGCGCGATCCGGAGTCGCGGCGCAGCCGCTTGAGGTCAGCGCCGATATCCGCCGCCGTCTGGTAGCGCAGCGATCGGTCCTTCTCGAGCGCCTTCGAGACGATGCGATCGAGTTCCGCCGGCAGCATGGCGTTGATGGTGCTCGGCGGCACCGGATCGCGGTTGAGAATGCCGTCGAAGACGACCGCGGTGGTATGGCCGGGGAAACTCTGGCGGCCGGTCGCCATTTCGTAGAGCACGACACCAAACGAGAACAGGTCCGTGCGCGGATCGACTTCGTCACCACGCGCCTGCTCAGGCGACATGTAGGCGATCGTGCCCACCGTCGTGCCGGCGACGCTGGTGAAATGTTCCGGCGGGCTGGTTTCGTGGGTGGCGTCGAGATGACGCCCGGATCGACGGTACTCAGGCGACAACTTCGCCAGCCCAAAGTCGAGCACCTTCACCGAACCGCGACGCGTGATGAAGATGTTCGCCGGCTTGATGTCGCGATGGAGTATGCCTTCGGAATGCGCGGCGTCGAGCGCGTCAGCCACCTGCGCGGCGATGTCGAGCATCTGCTTCAACTCGAGCGGCCGTCCAGACAGGCGCCGATCCAGCGGCTCTCCGTCGAGCAACTCCATGGCCAGATAGAGCTGGCCTTCATGCTCGTCGAAGCCGTAGATCGTGCAGATGTTCTGATGGTTCAGCGATGACGCGGTGCGGGCTTCGCGGCGGAAACGTTCAACCGCCTCTTCGCTGGCGGTGCTGCCCATGGGGAGCACCTTCAGGGCGACCTGTCGTCCGAGCTTCGAGTCCTGGGCGCGATACACCACTCCCATCCCGCCCGCGCCCAGCTGGTCGAGGATCTTGTAGTGCCCGAGAGTTTGTCCAACCAATGAATTCGAATTCGCCACGTTATTCGCCAGAACTGCGGACGTTCATCCTATGCCAAGTTGCGATTTTCCAAATCCCCAGATGCCAGTTGCCGCGCCAGCGGTTCCGCTGGTAAAGTCAGTACTTTGAAACAGCATTCCGCATAATGGAAAACGCTCGAGCCGCTGGTGCGATGACATCTGTCGACAAGGCGCTGGAGGTCTGCGAGGTTCTCAGCGGAATGCCCCGTGGGATGAGCTTGTCTGACCTGGCGCGCGCGCTGCGGCAACCGGCCTCCACGGTGCACCGCCTCCTCGCGGTGCTGAAGAAGCGCGGCTATGTGCGCCAGGACGATGAAACGCAGCGCTATGGCCTGACATTGAAGATGTTGGACCTCAGCTTCCGATCGCTTGGGCAGTCGGAGCTGCGGCTGCACGCGTACCCGATCATGCGCGAGTACGTATTGCGCACGCCGTACCGCGGCTTTATTGCGATCCCGTCGAGCGGCGAGGTGACCTACGTGTGGAGCACCGGGCCCGACGAAGTGGCCATGCGCACGGTGTACGGCAAGCAGATGCCCGGGCACTGCTCGATCTATTTCTCGCCCGCCGCCGCGGACGCGAGCGTGGGGAAGCCGAGGCAGGCCACGCGGCGGTTGAGCTGCTTGAAGCTCGCAACGCCGGGCGAGTTGAGCCGGCCGGAATCAACCGTCGTGCGGCTGGGCCCGCCGCCGATGGAGCCCGACGCGCTGCAGCGGCTGTTCTGCGTGTGCGCGCCGGTGCGCGACTACACGGGACAGGAAGTGGCACGCGTCGGGGTGTTCGGACACGGCGTGGACGACGGGCCAATATTGACGGAGCACCACCGCGGCGCGTGGGATCTCGCGCGCCGCATTTCCATGCGGCTGGGCCACGTTCCGGCCAGCGCGTTGGAAAGCACTGCGTGAGGTCTTAAGGTCTTGAGGTCGTAAGGACTTGAAGAACTAACATTAGAGACGAGGATTAGCTTGGCTTACATCATTACGGAACCGTGCATCGGAACGAAGGATTCAGCGTGCGTCGACGTGTGCCCGGTGGACTGCATCCACCCGCGCAAGGACGAGGCTGATTTCGAAGGGGCCACGCAGCTGTTTATCCACCCCGACGAATGCATCGATTGCGGGGCCTGCGTCCCGGCGTGCCCGGTCGAGGCGATTTTCGCCCTCGATGAGGTGCCGGAAAAGTGGAAGAACTACATCGACATCAACGCCAAGCACTTCCAGAAATAGTCGTATCCAGCGGCCGGACTCGGAAGTAGAATCCGGCCGATAACTTGTCTTCAGGGTGGTTCGGACGCGCCCCCGGGCCCCCTGTTCTGGAAGGGAAATCTATGAAGCGACCTCGGTTAGCGGTGGTGGCAGCGGCCGTAGTCTTGGCCCTCGTTTCAGGTGTGCATGGGCGCGACCAGCAGGATGCGAGCTTGCAATTCCAGCTCGGCACGCTGTTGTTCGAGGAGACCCGCTACCGCGAGGCGCTCGACGCGTTCCGCAAAGCGGTCAACACCGACAACAAGACCCTTTCTGTCCAGGCGCGTGTCGGTGTGGTGAAAACCGCGCTCCGGCTCGGCGAGTTCATCGAAGCGCAGCGCGAAGCCGCCACGCTCAAGCAGATGGAACCGCGCAGCGCCGAAGTCCTCTCCATTCACGCCGACGCGTTGTGGTCGGCCGGCCTGTTCGACGAGGCGCACCAGGAATTCAAGGATGCGCTCGCGATGGAGCCGGACCTGTCGCGCGGCCATCACGGCCTGGCCCGCGCGCTCGCGTCGCAGAACAAGCTCGATGAGGCGCTCAACGAAGCGCAGGTCGCGCTGAAGCACTCGCCGCGCGACGAGGAAATCCATCACACCGTCGGCTCGATCTTCGAACGCATGCGCCGCTACGAACAGGCGGCGGCCGCGTACGGCAACTACGTCAACCTGCTGCCGAACAAGGACCGCAGCGACAAGGCGGCGTGGTCGCGGTCGCAGATCCGCTTCCTGCGCTCGTTCGGCGAGCGTGAGCCGATCGCGATGGAAGACGGGACGTCGGAGAGCCTGCACACCGTGGATTTCCGCGTCGTCGACGACAAGGTGATCGTCAAGGCGCGCGTCAACGGCGGCCGACCGCAGGATTTTGTCCTCGACACCGGTTCGGAACTGACGACGATCTCTCGCCAGACCGCGTCGGCCGGCGTCGTGCGGCCCATCACCTACACGCTGAGCGCGGGTGTCGGAGAAGTCGGCCTGCGCGGCCTGCAGCTGGGTCGTCTCGACACGCTCGAGATCGGGACGCTCAAGTTGAGCAACGTGCCGGCGCTGATCAAGGCGCCCGCCTTGCGCGGCATTCCAAAGCGCGAGACGGAGAGCTTCTCGCCGCTGGGCCTGGGCCTGTCGATGACCATCGACTACTCGACGCACAAGCTCACGATCGGCCGCAAGCTGCCGGATGAACCGGCCGAGTTCAAGCTGCCGATGCGTCACCACCGCCTGTCGATGGTGCGCGGCATGCTCAACGAGAAGCGCCCGACCTACTTCGTGGTCGATACCGGCGGCGAAGTCATTTCGATCAGCACCACGACGGCCGAGGAGCTCGATCACGACATCCCGCGCAAGATCGCGCTGCGCGTGTATGGCACCTCGGGTTGGGATCGCGACGCGTTCCTGATGCCCGGCGTCGACCTGAAGTTCAATGAGATCAACTACAAGAACTTCGCCGTGGTCGTGCTCAACCTGCAGGCGCCCAGCGTCCTGCTCGGCTTCCAGGTCGGCGGCATCGTCGGCCACAAGTTCCTGAGCCCGTACCGCGTCTCGCTCGATCTCGATCGCAGCGAGCTGCGAATGTCGAAGTCGGGGAACTAGGGCGGGCCTACGGGCGAACCGGCCTACGGGCCTGCAGCACGAGAGGGGATGGGGCTACAATCGCGACGTGGTCCCAAACCTCACTCCCAAGCGCTGGCAAGACTCGGTCGCAGAGACCGTTCAGGTCGTCCTTCCTAACGACACCAATCCACTCGGCTTCATCCTCGGCGGCACGGTGATGCACTTGATCGACATCACCGGCGCCATTGCCTGTCATCGGCACACCAATCACCTGGCGGTGACGGCGAGCGTGGATTCGCTTGACTTCATTCACCCCATCAAGATGGGCGACTTGATCATCCTGAAGTCGCGCGTCACGTGCACGTTCACCACGTCGCTGGAAGTCGAAGTTGAAGTGTTCTCAGAGGCGATCAAGACCGGTGAGCGACGACTGACGAGCCGCGCGTTCCTGACGTTTGTATCGCTGGATGATGCGGGGAAGCCGACGAAGGTGGCGCCGCTGAAGATCGAAACGCCTGAAGACGAACAACTCAGCCGCGACGCGCACGCTCGAAGAGACGAGCGCCTGAAAAGAAAAAGCGGGACTTAGCGATTTCGGATCTCGGATCTCGGAATTCGGATTTGAAAATCCGAAATCCGAAATCCGAGTTCTGAAATCGATTTACCAGTCGTAGCCAATCCACATCGAAAACTTCGGCTTGCGCAACCAGGCGCTGCCGCTCGACATGCCGTCGGCGATCGCGTTCTGGTAGAACAGCACGTCTTCCCACTCGCGATTCATCAGCGTGCGCCAGGACCAGTCGAAGTGGACCGGGAAGCCGAGGGCGAAGGTGGACAGGCTGATGCCGTAGGATGCGCGGCTGTCCGCGAGACGGAAGCCGCTGATGGGCACCGCGTCGCTGTACTGCACCGTGCCCGTCAGCGGATCGGTGCTGAGGATCGCCCGCTCGAACGTCGTGTCCTTGCGGAAGAACTTGTACGGCTGGCCGTCGAAGTAGGCGCCGCCGATGCCGGCAAACAGCGTGGCGCGCACGCCCCCGAGGACGCCGATCGGCGTTGCCATTGCGTCGATCAGCGGGAAGCGCAGTTCCGCGTTGGCGAACGCCGCGTTCTGGCCGATGAACGAGAGGTACTCGTAGCCGCGCAGTTCGGAGTTGCCGCCGAAGTAGGTGAAGTCGGGGTTGTTGCCGATGCTCTTGAAGCCGCGCGCGCGCAGCGCCAGCAGCCCGTTGGCACCGAGCCGGAAGTACTTTCGCGCGTCACCATCGAACGTCTGGCGTGACAGCATGCTGCCGATCTTCGGCGCGAATTCGTACGACAGGCGCATCGTGCTGCCCGAGAGCGGACCGAATTCGCGGAACACCGTGGTCTCCTGCACGAAGGCGAGGCCCACCGGCAGCATGTTGCCGTTGTTGAACAACTGCCGTCCGAACTGCTGCTGCTGGTACTGGGTCGACTCCGCTTCAAGCCCCGGATCGTTATAGCGCTCCTGGTAGCGGCTGAAACCGCCGAAGACTTCAATCCGGCGATACCGGTTGAACGGATAAATGCCGAACGCCGTGCCGCCCTGGGTGGTGCGTGTCGCAACGGCGTAGTCACGATCGATCAGCCCGCTGTAGGCCGGATCGTAGAAGACGTTCGACAACTGGCCGTAGAAGAACTGCGTCTGGTTGTAGCCCTGGATCGCCCACTGCAGGCGCCGCTCCATGTTCTGCCACGTGAACGACATGGTGCGGTACTGCGACACCGACGCCACCAGCAGGCTGAACTGCTGGTCGCCGAGCACGTCGGTGAACGTCACCTGCGTGCCGCCGAACACGTCGCCACCGCTGGTGACGCCGAGGCTGACCGGCGGACGGCCTTCGAGGAACAGCTTCTCGAATTTGCCTTTCTTCTTCTTGTTGTCCGGCACCAGCGTGTGCATCAGCGGCGCCTGGAAGTCGACGATGGGGCCGGGCGATCCGAAGTCGGCTGTGGCGACCTTGGTGATCTCTTCCTTGCGCTCGAGGACGTGCAGGCCGTACTCGCCCTTGAAGTAAGTGACAAACGCCAGCTTGCTTTGCGGCGCGTCCTTCAGCACCACGGGCGACACGTTGCCCGACAGCGCGTCGGTGTACTGCTTCAGTTCGTTGGTCTTCAGGTCGAGCGTCCAGATGTTGTAGATCTGTCCGTTCTTCGCGACGTCCGGCTCGATCGGTTCGGCGGGATTGACGGCCGTGGACGCAAACACCAGCGTGTTGGCATCGAGGAACTGCGCGCCGCCTTCGTCGTGCGTGCCGAAGGTGAGCTGCACCGGGTTCGAACCGTCGGCGTTCATGCGGAACAACTTTTCGTTGCCGCTGACGCGAACGAGATAGACCAGGGACTTGCCGTCGGGCGCCCACGTCGGCGCGTAGGCGGCGAACTTGTCCTTCGTCAGGTTCACGATCTCCTTGGTCTCGAGATTGACCGTGAAGATGTCCGCGTCGCTGCCGCGCAGGCCCGAGAAGGCGACCAGCTTGCCGTCCGGAGAGAAGTCCGGCGATTCGGGGGCGTCGATGGTCTTCAGCTCGATGCGCACTTCGATCTTCTTCGACACCACGTTCTGGACGATCAGCGAGCGATCCTTTTCCGTGCGCACGAAGTAGGCGAGGCGGTCGCCCTGCGGCGACCACGACATCCATGGCACCGAGTTCCAGCGGCCGCCAGGCGTGGCCAGGTACTCGAAGCCCATGCTCTGGTCGAAGCCGCTCGTGAGGTTGCGGATGATCGCGCCGTCCTTCGCGGAGATGAGGACGATGTCGTATTCGCGGTCGCGGCCGTTGCCGGTCATGCCGGCGATCAAATCACCTGACGGCGACGGCTCGATCGACAGCACGTTGGAGAAGCGCCCCTTGCGCGGATCCGGCGCGAGGTCGCGGCCGTAGTCAGCCGGGCGTTCCTTGTCGCGGAACGGCTTGAAGCGCTCCTTCAGGTAGCGATCGAACTGCTGGTCCCATTCCTCGGGCGTGATCTGGAACGCTTCCTGGTAGGCATCATCGCTGCCGCCAATAACGGAGCGGCGCAGGGCGAACACGTAGGCGCGCACGCCTTCCTTGCCCCACTTCGATTCCATGAACTCGAACGCGGCGTGACCAAGGTTGTAGATGAGGCGCGGGTTGCTGAACCCGCCGTACTCTTCCATCTCGCTCATCTTCGGCACGATGTCGGTGACCGCGGCGTCGCGGACCGTCATGATGTCGTTCGGGCGCCAATAGCCGGTCATGTAGTCCGACATGCCTTCGAACACCCACAGCGGCATGTTGCGGCGGATCAACCCGGTCGGGATGATGTCGAACTGGAACTGGTGCGTCAGCTCGTGGACGATCAGGCGGTAGAGCAGGTCGGGCGGCTCGTCGATCGGCATGACGATGCGGTAGCGGCCCGGCTCGGCGAACGCGCCGACGCCTTCCTGCGCCGCTCCCGGCGCTACGTTCTGCTGCCAGAACTCGCTCGCGGTCGAGAACAGGATCAGCGGCAGCTTCATCGACAGGTCGTGCTTCAGTTCGGAGCTGACGTGCTGATACGCGCTCTCGGCGTAGCCGGCGATGCGTTCGAGATGCGGCTCGATCTCTGGGTAGTAATAGATCTCGAAATGTTCGGTCTGGTAGGTGTGCCAGTCGAAGTTGTCGTACCGGATCTGGTTCTTGCCGAAGTAGGGGATATAGCTGGTTTGCGCCTGGACGAGTCCCGGGGCGCCCGCCAAAGCCAGCATCAAGAGAACAGCCGTACGCATAGTGACTCCTTGGAGCATCTTACTGAATCCGGCCACAGAAGGCGCAGATGACACAGATGACACACACGGACCACCGTCCACTTATCTGCGCTTTCTGTGCCTTCCGTGGCCCGGAGAGCAAGATTCGCGCCGAGGGGGTTCGTCCTATACTTATGACGCTCCGCCTTCGCCAGGGCTACGGCGGACAAGCCGCGGTCGTCTGGGAATAAAGTGGCCCTGCCAGGGGTTTTGTTCTCAAGACCGCCTGATTTTCATGTTTTCTGGGCGGATACCACCAGTGGAGCAACGGCCGGAAGACGAGAAGTTCTCGTTCGAGACGCTCGAATTCCTGGATTCTCTCTACGGCGCGGCGTTGCGATTGACGCGTAACGCGGACAGGGCGCAGGACCTCGTCCAGGACACGTATTTGAAGGCGATCCGGGCGCGTGGACAGTTTGCCGCCGGCACCAACCTCAAGGCATGGCTGTACACCATCCTTCACAACACCTGGAGGAACCGCCAGCGGGATGGCGCCCGTTCTCGCGTCGACTTTGACTCCGATGTGGTCGAGCGCAGCTCCGAGAGCTTCGTTGAACGGCGCCTCGATGACACACCAGAGTCGTTGCTGTTGCGGGAGACCTTGAACGCCGACCTGCAGGCGGCGCTCGACGGGCTCGCGGAAATGTTTCGCGAAGTGGTGTGGCTCCGGGACGTCGATGAACTGTCGTATCAGGAGATTGCCGACGTGCTCGACATTCCCATCGGCACCGTGATGTCGAGACTGTCGCGTGGCCGGAAACAGCTTTACGTCGCATTGACGAAGAGGTCTTAGCGTGTCCCCCGTAGCTTCGGCGAAGGCGGAAGGTCCTGGGGTGTTGAGGTTCTGATGAAGTGTGAACAGGTCGAAGAACAGCTCCCACGGTACGTCGACGGCGAGCAGCTGAGTGACTCGGCGACGATCGCCGAACACCTCGCGACGTGCGCGGCGTGCAGCGCATCGGCAAATGCGCAGAGCGTTGCTCGAGCCGTCTTGCGCGCGCGTGCCAGCGAACTGGCCCCCCTTGCGCCACCGGGACTCAGAACTCGCATTGTCGCCAATGCAACCCAGGGGCTTAGGACCGCGACGCCGTCCGCCTTCGCCAAGGCTCCGGCGGACAAGCAAGACCTTGCCTGGACCGGCCGCCTCTCAGCATTTGCAGCTGCCGCCATATTGGTATTGACCGTCGGCGCAGTGTTGCTACCGGTGACGACCATTCGTTCTACCGCGTTGCTTGCCGCGCAACTGGCGCTCGATCATCTCAAGTGCTTCACCATTGAAGGCGACGCCGACGGCAAGCCGATCACGAAGGCGCAGGCTGAAGCGGCGCTCAAGCAGGAATACGGCCTGGACGTGGTGGTGCCCGATGCGCGCGCCGGCGATCGCCTCGACTTGATGGCGGTGCGCCGCTGTCTTTACGGCGATGGACGCGCGGCACATCTGATGTACCGCCTGGACGGCGAGCCAGTGTCTTTGTTTGTCATCCCCGGCCTGGCGCGTCCCGACGCGGATCTCTCGCTGTTTGGGCACGATCAAATGGTCTGGACGGAAGGGGATAGGACCTACATGCTCGTGGCACGTGCCGGACTCCGGGATGAGTTGGCGCGCGTGGCGCCGTATCTGCGGAATGAGGCAAAATAGCGGCATGGAAGACAACCGTTCAGAAGGACGTTCCGACAATGGTTCAGAAGTACGTTTAGACGACCGTTCGCACGAACCGACGAACGCTCCGCCGAACGACCGTTCGAACGGTCGGCTGAGAATGGTCGCTGTGGCCGCAACCGCGATCGCGCTGCTCGGCATCAGCATCCCCTTCATCTTCCAGGCGGACGTGGAAACGGAGCCCGCGCCGAGCGCCGCTACGCTGACGCCGTCGGCGTCGCACGAGCCCTCGGCCGAAACCGCCGCGTGCATGGCCGACGCCAAGCCTGCGAACTGGGACTTCAAGCTGAAGGACATGGACGGCAACGAAGTGTCGCTCGCCTCGTTCAAGGATCAAGGCAAGGTTGTGCTGTTGAACTTCTGGGCCACCTGGTGTGGCCCATGCAAGGCGGAGATTCCCGGCTTCGTCGAACTGCAGGCGCAGTACAAAGACAAGCTGACGATCATCGGTTACTCGGTGGACGACACGCCGGAGCTGGCGAAAAAGTACGCCGCTGAATACAAGATCAATTACCCGATCCTCCTCGGCGAAGGCAAAGAGGACGTGCAGGATGCCTACGGCCCGATCTGGGGCATTCCCGCGTCATTCATCATCAGCAAAGATGGCAGGGTGTGCCGCAAGCACATGGGAATCGCTCCCAAAGCTGTCTTCGAAAAAGAAGTCGTCGCGCTGATGAACTGATAGTATCTAGATCATGTTGAAAGGTTTCGAGCACGCTCACCTGGCCTGCGGTTGCCGCCTCACGTTTCGTGATGCAGTAAGAGAAACTGCGGCGGGCAGTCCCGTGCTCGTGGTGCTCGACACGAAGTCGACCGGTTGCATGAACCCACGCCACGTGTCCGGGTTGCCGCTCTACGACTATCGCGAAGCACTGCGACCGTCAACGCGCTTCAATCACGCCGAAGAAGAAGAGTTCGAAGAGGAAAGTTAGAAGTCGGAAGTGAGAAGTGAGAAGCCTGACTTCCCACCTCTCACTTCTCACCTCTCACTTCTCACTTCTCACTTCTCACTTCTCACTTCTTCCGGAACGGAAACACTCCCATCGCCAGGCTCGCTCGCACATGGTGCGGGCGCCACTCATTCGCAAACTCTCCCTGCGTCGTCGTCACCACCACCTTCGGATCGGAGTAGGTGTAGCTGAGCTGCGTGCGCAGGCTCACTTTGTGATGCAGGAAGTATTCGGCTTTCACGAGCGGCCGCACGACGAACGAGTTGCTGGCGTCGATGCGGATCGGCGCGGCGCCGTTGAAGACGGCTGGCGCAGCCGGATCGATGCTCACGTCATTGAGCGCGTAGCCGACGTTCAATTGCGCGCCGTAGACCATCTTGCCGTGCACCCACTGATAGCCGATGCCGGTCAGAAGTTGCCGCGACTTCACCGTGCCGAAGCCGGCGCCGTCTGCGGTCTGCAGATCACCGCGATAGCCTGCAAGGCTGAATGGAAACTTCACGCCAGTGTGCTTTGAACCCGCGGTGCCGTAGCCGATGCCGATGCTCGGCCCCATGACCACGTCGTCGTCGAACGCGCTGCGCGTCGTTGCCGACACGTAGACGCCGGACTTCTCGATGAGATCTTTGAGTCGATTCTTGACGACGTCGCTCTGTGCCTGGGCAGGATGCGGCATGAGCATGAGGGTCAGCGCGCCGGTAAGGCCGAGGTCTCGCAGCTTCATACTGGTGAAGCTGCAAGACCCTTGCCCGGAGAGTTGGGCCGGAAAAGCCCCGAGTTGGGTGTGGCGCCGGACTCTTTATAACTCGCGCAACGCAGATGGGATCGGCAGGCGTGCGGCCCGCAGGGCGGGGAAGAGTCCGCCGACCAGGCCCATCAACAACGCATACGTGATACCCATGGCGAGCAATTGCGGCGTGACCGCGAAGGCGAACGCGACCTGCGAGAACGTCGAGAAGTTCATGGTCGAGGTCTGGTAGCCATTGAAGGCGACGTAGGCGAGAGCGCCGCCAATGGCGCCGCCGATCGCGGCAAGCGCCAGCGACTCGGCCAACACCGAGATCACGACCGACGTGGTATTGAAGCCGAGCGCGCGCAGCGTTGCGATCTCACGCGAACGCGTTGACACCGCCGTATACATGGTCAGGATGGCGCCGAACACGGCACCAATGCCCATCAGTGCGGCAATGCCGAAGCCGATGCCCTGGATGAGACTGGTCAGCGCCCGCGATTGCTGCGCGTAATACTCGGCCTCGCGACGCACCTGCACGTTGACCTGCGGATTCGCGATCAGCCAGTCGCGGAAGGTGTCGAAGGACTGGCTCGAATCGAGGTGCGCCAGCAGCGTCTGGAACGAGTTGCCGCGGCGATACGCGCCTTGCAGCGTGCGCGCATCAATCCAGATTTCGGTCTCGGCAATGCTGCCGTCGGTCTCGAAGATGCCGACCACCTGCCACCGGTTCTGTCCGGACACGATGGTGCTGCCGAGCGTGAGGCCCTGGAAATTGACGGAGGCGCCACGTCCGACGACCACTTCGGTCGTGCCGAACTCCAGCATGCGGCCTTGCGTGATCGAGAACTCCGAGCGCACGGCGGTGGCCGTCGGCTCGATGCCGCGCACCGGCACGTTGGCCGGTGAGTTGGTGCCGATCTTCGGGATGTCGATGATCACGTAGAGCTCGGCGCTCGCGACCGCCGTCTGTCCGTCGCGGCGCAGCCCCGGCGCCTGCTTGATGATGTCCACTTCCGCCGGGCCGAGCCCGCTGGTCATTTCACTGTCGGCGCCGCTGCGCATCACCAGCGCACGGACGTCGGAGCCGGACTGTTCCATCGCCGCGCCGAAGCCCTGGGCGATCGAGAGAACCGAGACGAGCACAATCACGACGCCGGCAATGCCGACGATGGCGACGCCGGACGAGCCGAGCCGGTGCGGAATGGTCCGCAGGTTCAGCATGGTGACGGCAAGGGTTTGGGTGATGAAATTCATGACCGCCTCAATGCGTCGGTGATCTTCAGGTTCATGGCGTTGAAGGCCGGCAGTGCGCCGGCGATCAGGCCCAGCAGGACGATCATCACGCCGCCAAGCACGACGTCGCGCGTGGGCAGGATGAAGATCGGCAACATGCCGTTGGTCGGGTCGCCGCCCTGCACGATCACCCAGGCCGCCGCCAGCCCGAGCGATCCGCCGAGCACCGATATCAACACGGACTCGCCAAGGATCAGCGACAGGATCGATGCGTTCGAGAAGCCCAGCGTCTTCAGCACGCCCATTTCGCTGGTGCGCTCACGGACCGACTGCGCCATGGTGTTGGCCGCGACGAGCAGCATCGTGAACAGCACCGCGACGAGTATCGCGACCATGATCGCGCCGATGTCGCCGACCTGCTTCGCAAAGCCCTCGACGAACCCCTTTTCGGTCGTGGTCTTCGTTTCCGCCGACGAATTCGCGAACATCGCGTCAAACTTCGCGCCCATCTGCTGTGCCTGCGACGGGTCCGCGATCTTCACCACGTACCAGCCGACCAGGCCCTGGCCGCCGGCGCGGTTTTCGTCGAGATAGTCGTAACGGAAGAAGAACTGCGTCTTGTCGACGCCCTGCCCGCCGTCGTACATCCCGACGATGTTGAACTCCCACGTCTGGCCCTGCTTGGGCTGCCAGATCGTGCCGGTGATCGGAATGCGATCGCCGACCTTCCAGCCGAAGCGCCTGGCGAGATCGACGCCAACGATGGCGCCCTGGCGATCGGCGAGCCACGCCTTCACCTGCTCCTCCGGAATCACGAACTCCGGATAGATCTTCATGAACGGCTCCGGCTCGACCACCATCTGGGCGAAGAAGTTCGCGGGATCCTGGTAGACGCCGCCAAACCACGTCTGGTGCGACACGATCGAGACGCCCTCGGTCGCGGCCAGCCGTTCCTTGTAGGAGACGGGCAGCGGCATGATCAAGGCGACTTTATGGATTAGCACGAGGCGATCGAGTCCGGCGATGTCGACGCCGAAGCTGAACGCGCCGCGGATCGTCATCAGCAAACCGAACAGCAGGAACGCGACGAAGACGGAGAGCAGCGTGAAGATCGTGCGGATCTTTTTCCGCCAGAGGCTGCTCCACAGCAGCGGCAGGAACTTCATGCGTGGACTCCTTCCATCAGCTGGCCCTTCTCGAGGTGCAGCGTGCGCTTGGCGCGCTCGGCGGCGCGCGGATCGTGCGTCACCATCACGATCGTCTTGCCGTGATCGCGATTGAGCGCCTGCAGCAGGTCGAGGATTTCGTCGCCGGCCTTGCGATCGAGGTCGCCGGTCGGTTCGTCGGCGAGCAGCAGCGTCGGATCCGTCACGATGGCGCGGGCAATGCCGACGCGCTGTTCCTGGCCGCCTGACAGCTGCCGCGGATAGTGCTTCGCGCGTTCGGCGAGGCCCACCACCTTGAGGGCGATTGCTACGCGCTTCATGCGTTCCGCCTTCGACAACTTGGTCAGCAGCAGCGGCAGTTCGACGTTGCGTTCGGCGGTCAGCACCGGCAGCAGGTTATAGAGCTGGAAGACGAACCCGATGTGGTGCGAGCGCCACTTCGACAGCTGGCCGCCGTTCAACGCGCCGATGTTCGTGCCGGCGATCTCCAGGGTGCCCGACGAGGGCTGATCCAGACCGCCGAGCAGGTTGAGCAGGGTAGTCTTGCCGGAGCCTGACGGTCCCATCAACGCGAGGAAATCGCCCTGCGGAATATCGAGCGTGACGCCCTTGAGGACGTCGATGCGTTCGCTGCCGCGCGTGAAGTTCTTGTGGACGCCGTTAATCTTGACCAGTGCACTCATTGTCTGTTCGCTCCCCGTTCCCCGTTCCCCGTTCCCCGTTCCCCGTTCACTGCTTCACTGCGATCAACTTGCCCGGCGCAAGATCCGCCGGCGGAGCAATCACCACGCGGTCGCCACTCTTCAAGCCGGCGAGCACTTCGACGCGATCCCCATCCGTGCCGCCGATCCTCACGGCGCGGCGCTCAACGGTGGGACCGTTGACGACGAACGCGAAGGTCGAGCCGTTCTCCGTCTTTACCGCGGCGGCGGGCACGAGGGTTACGGCCTGAGCCACCGGCGCTGCGGTGGTCTCGGCCTCACGCAGGAACGTCACCTTTACGCCCATGTCCGGGAGGATGCGCGGATCGAGTTGCTTGAATCCGATGCGCACCAGCACGGTGGCCTTCTGGCGATCCGCCGTGGGCACCACGGCGATGACGCTCGCCGGAATCTGGAAATCCGGGTACGCGTCGAGCACCGCCGTCACCGGCTGATTCGCGCGGACGCGGCCGATGTAGCTTTCGTTGACGTCGACTTCGATCTCGAGCGATCGCATGTCGACCACCGTGCAGATGCCGGTGCGCGTGAAGCCGCCGCCGGCCGACACCGGGGAGATCATTTCGCCGACCTGCGCGTCCTTCGAGATGGCGACGCCGCTGAACGGCGCGCGAATGATGGTGTCGTCGATCGCCGTCTGCTGCACGTTGATCTGGCTTTCGGCCACCTTCACCTGCTCCTGCGCGGAAGCGATGCGCGCCAGCAGCGAATCCACTTCGGCCTTGGCGTTGTCGATGTCGTTCGGCGTGTTCAGGCCGTCGCGGCGGAGCCGCTCCTGCCGCTGCAATTGCACGCGGGCCTGTTCGAGACGAACCTCGGTTTCCGGAATCTGACGGCGCGCGGCCTCGAGCTGCGCGCGATACAGGCGCAGCGACGCCTGCAGCGTCGAGTCATCGAGGCGGGCGAGCACCTGGCCCTGGCGGACCTCCATGCCTTCCTCGACGTTGACCTCGATCACCTTGCCGGTCACCTTCGACGAGACGGTGGCCCGCCGGCGCGCGGTCACGTAGCCCGACGCGTTCAGGACGGACGCCGAGGTGCCCGCCGCCCGTTCCGTCACGGCCGCGACTTCGATTTCGATGGGGCGCTCGCGGTTGAGGAAATACCAGGCGCCGCCACCGGCCGCGCCAAGGATTACCAGCAGGACCACCCATTTCACCCAGCGGCCGCTATTGGTATTGAGCGGCTCACGCTCGATGCGAAGGGCGGAGAGGTCGTCGATATTGCTCACTGATCAGTTACCTCGGGATGAAGCCAAAGATACTATGCGAAGAAAAAGCGAAATGCAATTTCCCTGAATATTGAGACGCACGACTACTGATACGTCGATCGGCATCCCAGGTTTTCGACACTCAGCCGAGCGGCGTCCTGAAATTATCGAACGGTCGTAATCACCAGCCGTGCGGCGGGCTTACGCAGCCTTGCAGAGGGGGGCTCTGTGGGTCAGGGCGAATTCGCGCTTCCCGAGCGCGATCTGGCTTCGTCACCCATCGTCTTTGCGGCGGACGGCAGCCCGCCGCATGGCGACCAGGTGCTCGAGTTCGTCGAGCAGGGCCGAATCCCGTTCCCCCAGGGTAGCTACGAACTCGCGCATGACGACGAGTGACGCGGCGCGCTCACCGGCGGGTGGCAGCAGTACGGCGAGCTTGTCAGCCGTGATCTTGGCGAGCTGTTCGGTCTGGGACAGTTTCGGAGAGTAGAGAAACGCCCGGCCAAACTTCTGCCGGGACAGGACGCCTTTTCTGAACAGCCGATCGAGCGTTGTCATGATCGTCGTATAGACAACGCCCGGCAGGTCGGGCATCAGATCCCGAACCGAGGCCGGTCCATTGCGCTGCCATAAAGCTTGCAGCACCCTGGCTTCGAGCGGCCGAAAGGCGTTTTGTAGTTGCTGTTCAGAACTCATAACGCAGGGCGCATTATCGCACTGCGAGCCACCCGTGTGAACTGCCGGTTACTTCTTGGGTTTTTCGTCCTTCAGCCGTCCCGCATCCTGGAGCGCGCGGCGCAGGAGGAACTCGATCTGCGCATTGAGGCTGCGCAGATCGTCGTTCGCCCAGCGCTGGACGGACTCCAGCAATGCGGGATCGACACGAAGCAGGAAGGGTTTACGTTCGGCCACGTCGGCTCCCGGGTCCCGGCCCCCGGCTCCCGTTATTGATAGATGGTGCCCGTGTTGATGACCGGCTGGGTGTTGCGGTCACCACACAGCACCACCAGCAGGTTGCTGACCATCGCCGCCTTGCGCTCCTCGTCGAGCTGGATGATCGACTTCTTCGACAGCATGTCGAGCGCCATTTCGACCATGCCGACCGCGCCTTCAACAATGCGCTGGCGGGCGGCGATGATCGCGCCGGCCTGCTGGCGCTGCAGCATCGCCTGGGCAATTTCCGGCGCGTAGGCCAGGTGGCTGAGGCGCGCCTCGATCACTTCCACACCCGCCTTCACGAGGCGATCGTGGATTTCACGCTTGAGATGATCCGCCACTGCGCCGGTGTGTCCGCGCAGCGAGACCTGCGCGTCATCGTGCGCGTCGTAGGCGTAGCTCGTCGCCAGGTTGCGCAACGCCGCTTCGCTCTGCACCTTGACGTAATGCTCGTAGTCGTCCACTTCGAACACCGCTTCGGCGGTCTCGAACACCTTCCAGACCACCACGGCGGCGATCTCGATCGGGTTGCCGTCGATGTCGTTGACCTTCAGGTGCGAGCTTTCGAAGTTACGGACTCGCAGCGAGACTTTTTTCGCGGACAGGAACGGATTCGCCCAGCGCAGGCCCTGGACCTTCGCGGTGCCCTTGTACTCGCCGAACAACTGCAGGACCTTGCCCTCGTTCGGATTGACCATGAAGAGGCCGGCCATCAGGAAGGTGGTGAGCGCGATCATCAGCGCCGCAAAGACGATCTCCGGCGCGTTTTCTTCGCGGATGTTCATGACGAGCATCCAGGCGAGTGCGGCGTCAGCGAGCAAAAGCACGAGGAGTACGGGTAGACCGGGCAAACCGTTGTAGGCACGTTCGCGAATCATGGGACGGGGACCTCCTGAAAGCCTGCCCGCCATGGCGCACAGCGCGACGGCGGGATATTGTTATGATATCACTACGATATCCCACGTCAAACGGTTCCGCTTAGGAAGTGGATTAAGCTGTCGTCATGGCGAAGCTCACGAGCGAGCGCGAGCTCACATGCCCCTGCTGTAACGCGGTCCTGACCGTGGACCTCAACCTTGGGCGAATCGTGAGCCACCAGGCGCCGCCCAACCCCGACCGGCCCGAGCTCGACCACGCGCAGCGAATCCTTGCCGAGCAGGCGGCCAAGCGCGACGCGCTGTTCGAGCAATCCTTCCAGAACGAGAAGAACAAGGGCGATGCGTTGGCCAAGCGTTTTGAAGAAGCGCTGCGGGAAGCCAAGAAGGAACCGGTCACCAAGCCGCTGCGCGGATTCGATCTCGACTGAGGCCGCAGCAGGCGCAGAGGGCACAGACCTTTCATGCTTAGCGAGTCGAAGCGCACGCGCCAGGTGCGCGTCGCCACCTACAACATCCATCGCGGCCGCGGCCTCGACGGGCGCACGAAGATCGAGCGCATCGCGAGCGTCCTCGCGTCGGTGGATGCCGACATCGTCGCGCTCCAGGAGGTGATTGGCGCCAGCCCGCTCAAGCCGGGGCAGGCCGCCGAACTCGGGGCCGCGCTCGGCATGGGCTGGGTGATGGCGCCGACACGTCACTTCCGCACCGCGCTCTTCGGCAACGTCGTGCTGAGCCGATTCCCGATCCGCCATCACGTGCAGCACGACCTGACGTGGAAGACCTGCGAGCATCGCGGCGTCCAGCGAGTGGACCTGGCGCTCGACGATGAGACGCTGCACTTTTACAACGTGCACCTCGGAACGTCGCTGCTCGAGCGGCGGCACCAGGCGGCCAAGTGCGCATCATTCGTGCACGATCGCCGCGTCGTTGGTCCGAAGATCGTGCTGGGCGACTTCAACGAGTGGGCGAGGGGCATCGCGAAGGACATCCTCGCTGAGCGGCTGCAGAGCATCGATCTCAGCAAGCACTTGAAGCGTGGCGGGCGGTCATACCCCGGTTTCTTCCCCGTCCTGCACCTCGATCACATCTACTACGAGGGCAAGGTCGAGGTGATGAAGGTGAGCATGCCGCGCGACCGCATGGCGCTGATCGCGTCCGATCATCTGCCGCTCGTCGCCGACCTGAAGATCGGTTTCGACTAGCCGCTAGAGGAATTCCTTCGGCAAGGGTTCCCACTTGTCGCGGCCCGCGTAGTAGATCGGCTTCCGGTCGTTGTTCGCCGCGCGGTACGCCTTGTACTTACGCAGCAGGACGCGATAGCGGGCGGTCGACGTCTTGATCTTCCGATGCGGCAGATCGATGAGCATCTGCTCGACGTTCCACACATTCTTCGTCGTGAGCCGCCAGTCGTAACGGCCCATGGCATCCGTGACATTCACCACGCCGTATCCCTTTACGCGCCCGGTGTAATCGACGTAGGGGTCGTAGTAGCTCTTCGCCAGTGCGCGCAGCGTCTTGAAGCGCGGCTTGCGGCCGTGGAGGCCGGGGTCACGCGAGCGCGCCACGGATCCCCAGCCCGAGTCGTGCTTGTAGACGAAGATCACGTGATCGAGCCAGTCCTGCGATTCAAGACTCATCACGAGCGGCGGATACCCATGCTGCTCGAGCGTCACCGCCGCGAAGAGCGCGGCCTCCATGCAGTGCGCCTTCCTTAATCGCGCGACTGGCCGGAAGCTGCGCTGGGTCTCGCCCCCCGTCTCAGTGTTGTAGGGCAACGTGTTCAGCCAGCGCTGGACCTTCGCCGGCGTATCAAGCGTTCTGATCAGCGCCCGCTCCGCCTTCGTGAGGGCGAGCCGCGGCGGAACAACGCGCTTCGCGTTAACGCGTGGATACGAGGGCATTCTTGAGGCCGCTGAGCAGCTCGTCGGCCGACCACGCGTTGTTGTCCAGGATCGAGACGATGTGTCCAGAGGGATCGATGATCGCCGTCCGCAGGTTGTGCGTGATCGTGCCGTCCTTCTCGCGAATCACGTTGACCGCAAACTCGGCGGCCAGGCGATCGACGACGGATTGCTCGGCAGTCGCGAAGCGCCACACGTTGGGGTCGGCGCCAAGCTTGTCGGCGTGCGCCTTGAGGGCGGCATCGCGATCGTTGGCCGGATCGAAGCTGATCGAGAGCAGGCGGATCTTGCCGGACAGCGCGGGATCGGAGGCGGCGATCTTCTGCACCTCCGCGAATCGCCGATCGAGCAGCGGACAGAAGTTGGCGAGCGGGCAGCGCGTGTAGATGAAAGTCACCGCGAGCGCCGAGCCCTTGAAGTCCGCCAGCGTGATCGAACGGCCCTGATCGACGAGCGGGGTGGTGGGGACGGGATCGCCGGCCTTGAGCAAGGTCACATTCGCCGCAGGAGGAATATCGCTGCGCGCGTCTTCAGGAAGCGGTGCCGACCCTGTCTTGACGATCGCCGACAGGAACGGGCCCTCCGGCGCCACGTTGAGCGTCGCCGTGATCAGGTCGCCGGCCGCCTTGTCTTTCAGCAGCGCCGCATCCTTGACCGTATACGGCATGGTCATCGCCGGCATGAAGTCCTTGATGTCCTCATGCTTGACGAGCAGTTCGTTCGTCTCAGGCTTGACGACGAGAATCTGGCCCTTCAATTCATACGTCGGTACCTTGGGACCACCGGAGCACGCGACACCGGCAATCGCCAATCCCAATCCAACAATCATCAATCGCCAAACAGTCATCAATCGCTCAATCTTTCAATCTGAAATTATACTGTCGCCACATGATCCTTGTCGGGACCAGCGGCTACAACTATCCGGAATGGAAGGGCAGCTTCTATCCCGCTGACTTGTCGGCCGCCAAGATGCTGCCGTACTACGCCGGCAAGTTTCCGACCGTTGAAATCAACTACACCTTCTACCGCATGCCAACGCCGAAGCTGATTGCCGGCTGGCGCGCCCAAGTGCCCGAGACCTTTCGGTTCACGTTGAAGGCCCCCAAGCGGATCACGCACGACAAGCGGCTGCGCGCCGGCGAAGTGGCGTCTTCCGTCCAGGGCTTCATGACCGCCGCGGCGGAGCTTGGCCCGCAGCTGGCGGCGCTGTTGTTCCAATTGCCGCCGAACTTCAAGAAGGACCTGCCGCTGCTGAAGGAGTTCCTCGCGCTGTTGCCGCCAAAGACGACGGCGGCGTTCGAGTTCCGCAATGCGTCATGGCTGGATGACGAGGTCTACGACGCCCTGCGCGCCCGCAACATCGCGCTCTGCATTGCCGACAGCGAGACGCGAGAAACGCCGATCATCACGACGGCGGACTACGCCTACCTGCGTCTGCGAGATGAAGGGTACGGCGAAGGCGACATCGCGCGCTGGACGGAGACCGCCAGGCAGCTCGGCTCGACCGCGAAGGACGTGTTCGTCTATTTCAAGCACGAAGACGAGGGCAAAGGCGCCGCCTTCGGACAACAGATGATGAATCTCCTGGGACAAACCACATGAAGAAGTCGGCCATTCTACTGTTGGCGGTTGCTGGTTTTGCCTGCTCGTCGAACCCTCCAGCCCCACCAGCCCCACCAGCCCTTGACGTTGTTGAGTTGTCCGCAATCGATGCGCGCGACCGAATGGCGTCGGGTGCGGTGACATCGGAAGCCCTGACGCGCGCGTATCTCGATCGCATCGCGAAAGTGGACGACGACGGTCCGCGAATCGGCTCGGTCATTGAACTCAATCCGAAGGCCATTGCCGATGCCCAGGCGCTCGATGCCGAGCGCAAGGCGGGCAGGGTGCGCGGCCCGATGCATGGCATTCCGGTGCTGATCAAGGACAACGTTGACGTGGCCGGCATGGTCAATTCAGCCGGTTCGCTCGCGATGGCTGAGAACCGCCCCGCCACGGATGCGTTCATGGTGCAGCGGCTGCGCGAGGCCGGCGCGGTGATCCTCGGCAAGACCAACCTCAGTGAGTGGGCCAACTTCCGGTCAACGCGCTCGTCATCCGGCTGGAGTTCGCGCGGCGGCCAGACAAAAAATCCGTACGTGCTCGATCGCAACCCGTGCGGGTCGAGTTCCGGTACCGGTTCGGCGATTGCGGCCAGTCTCGCCGCGGTCGGCGTGGGCACCGAGACGGACGGCAGCATCATCTGTCCCGCGTCGGTGAATGGTCTTGCCGGTTTGAAGCCGACCGTTGGGCTCGTGAGCCGCACCGGCATCATTCCGATTTCCGTATCGCAGGACACGGCGGGACCCATGGCGCGCACCGTCGCGGACGTCGCGTTGCTGCTCGGTGCCATGGCGGGCGTGGATCCCGCGGATCCGTCAGGCCCCGCTGCTGAAGGCAAGGCCGCCGCTGACTACACGACGTTCCTGAAGACGGATGCACTGAAGGGCAAGCGCTTCGGGCTGTTGCGCCAGGCCATGGGCTATCACCCCGATGTGGATGCCTCGACATTGAAGGCCGTGGACGCGATGAAGGCGGCAGGCGCTGAGGTGATCGACGTCAGGGTGGCCACGTACAACAACTGGAACGACGCCGAGTTCGCGGTGTTGCTTTACGAGTTCAAGGATGGCTTGAACGCGTACCTCGCGAAAGCCAGGTCACCGCACCCGTCGCTCGAAGCGCTGATCGCCTGGAACAAGGCCAACGCCGCGAAGGCGATGCCGTTCTTCGGGCAGGAGATCTTCGAGCAGGCGCAGGTGAAGGGGCCGCTGACGGAGCCCGAGTACGTCAAGGCGCGAGACAACGCGCGCCGCCTGGCCGGCAAGGACGGCTTACTCGCGACCCTCGATCGGGAAAAGCTCGACGGCCTGATCGCGCCGAGCCTGTCGCCGGCTTGGCCGACCGATCACGTTCTTGGTGATCACTTTGTCGGCGCCGGATATGGCATGGCCGCAGTGGCAGGCACGCCGAGCATCACCGTGCCGATCGGCGACACCAACGGACTGCCACTCGGCGTGACGTTCATGGGCCGGCCCTACACCGAGGGCGAATTGATTGGCTTTGCCTTCGCGCTCGAGCAGACGACCAAGGCGAGGCGAGCGCCGGAATACAAACCGACGCTCGCGCCTTAGAGTGGGAGAGCTCGACTTACTTGGGGGCCGCAGTCGCCGACCACGTGCCGGTGGCCAGGCCGCCGAAATCGGCATCGCCTTCCATCTTCGCGCCGTCGATCTTGCCGGTGTAGGTAATCACCATCGGATTTCCTTCGTACGCGATCGTGATGACCAGCGTCACGGAGCTGCCGTCGATCACGGCGCTGTCGTACTTGCGTTCGCCTTGCGCGCTCTTGCCGACGGCGACGATCTTCCCGCCTTCTTCGCGAATCTCGAGAACCGACTTGGTCTCGCTGATGGGCGACACGGTGGTCAGGTTCCAGGTGCCGACGCCGGGCTTCTGCGCGTAGGCCGCATTGACGAACACCAGAACCGCAAGCAATCCAAGTGCAAAACGAGCCGCTCTGATCATGCCTTCTCCTTCAGGAAGTCAACGACGAGTTGTTCCGCGTAGTACCCATCATAGCCGTTCGAGGTGCTGGACTCTACGAACGCGCAATGACCCCCGCCGGGTGTGATGACGGGCGTAATGTGCGGATTGTTGCGCACTTCCGGCACATCAAAGATGCCGGGCGGCACGAAGGGATCATCGGCCGCGCTGAGGATCAGCGATGGGCGCGCGACCTTGTCGATGATCCGTGTCGCGCTGGCGCGATGGTAATACTCGTTCGCGTTCGCGTAGCCGGCGTTTGGCGCGGTGTAGCGATTGTCGAACGCGCGAATTGACCACAGCTTCCACAGGCCGTCGATCGTGAACGCGCCGGGAAAGTGTTTTGACTTCCGCCGCATGCGCCCCTGCAGGTTTCGGCAGAAATTCCACTCGTAGATCCGGTTCTCGACGCGTTCGATCGCCTGCATGCAGAGTTCGAGATCTATCACCGGCGAGACCGCGGCGAACGCCTTCACCTCGGGAACGTCCGACGCGCCGAGTTCACCGGCCAGCTTCATCGTGACGTTACCGCCGAGCGAGTAGCCGGCGACCGCGAACCGCGTCAGGCGATCCTGCTCGATGAGTTCATTCAGCACGAAGCGCGGATCGGCGGTCAGTCCCGAGTGATAGAGGCCGCGTGACAGATGCTCGGTGCCGCCGCAGTTTCGCTGGTTCAGGCGGATCACGTTGAATCCGCTCGCGAACGCCTTGTCGGCCAGGCCGCGCATGTAGTGCGCCTCGCTCGAGCCTTCGAGCCCGTGCAACGCGAGCAGGGTCGGCGCCCCCAGCCGATCGGGCTGCCAGTTACAGTGCGCCAGCACGCGCGCGTCGTCGGCGACGTCAAAAAAGCGCGGCTCCGCGACCGGAAGCCTCGGCAGCACACGCTTGCGAGCCCAGGCGTAGAGCGTCATCCTGTGGCCGCCTGCCCAGCGTGGGTGAGGAGTGTAGGAAGTGATGACTGATTATAGAATTGCCCGACCGCCCACATGAACAAGAAGGCACTCACGGAAGCGGATATCCGCACGAAGTTCATCACGCCGGCCCTGATTGGCCCAGACGGCAACAAGTGGAACGTGATGACGCAGTTGCGGGAGGAAGTCTTCTTCACCAAGGGTCGCGTGATCGTGCGCGGCAAGACCGTGACGCGAGGTGAGAAGCGCAAGGTCGACTACCTGCTCTTCTATAAGCCGAATCTGCCGATTGCGGTGGTCGAGGCCAAGGACAACAACCATTCCCTGGGTGCCGGCATGGCGCAGGCCATTGACTACGCCGAGTGCCTGGATGTGCCGTTCGCATACACCTCGAATGGCGATGCGTTCCTGGAACACGATCGGACGGCGTCTTCTGGAGTTGTTGAGCGGGAGATCCCGCTGGACCAGTTTCCGTCACCTGAGGAACTGTGGAAGCGCTACCGCGCATCGAAAGGCTACGACGATGCTCAGGCAACCGTAGCGACCCAGGACTACTACGACGACGGCTCCGGCCGGGAGCCCCGGTATTACCAGACAGTTGCGATCAATCGGACCGTGGACGCGATTGCGCGAGGCGAAGATCGCATTCTCCTTGTAATGGCGACCGGAACGGGCAAGACCTACACGGCATTCCAGATCATCTGGCGCCTGTGGAAGTCGGGCGCCAAAAAGCGAATCCTGTTCCTCGTGGACCGCAACATCCTCGCGGACCAGACCAAGACCAACGACTTCAAGCCGTTCGGCAAGGCGATGACGAAGATCACGAATCGCAATGCCGACAAGGCGTTCGAGATCTATCTGTCGCTCTATCAAGCGGTGACTGGAACCGAAGAAGAACAAAACATCTATAAGCAGTTCTCGCCTGACTTCTTCGATCTGGTGGTGGTTGACGAGTGCCACCGCGGCAGCGCCGCAGACGACGCGTCGTGGCGCAAGGTGCTGGAATACTTTTCGTCGGCGACGCAAATTGGCATGACCGCCACGCCCAAGGAGACGAAGGATGTCTCCAACGTCGAGTATTTCGGCGAGCCGCTCTACACCTATTCCCTGAAGCAGGGCATTTCCGACGGATTTCTGGCGCCGTACAAGGTGGTCCGGATTGGCCTCGATAAAGACCTGGATGGTTGGCGTCCCGAGAAAGGGAAGACCGACCGCTATGGGCAGGAGATTGAAGACCGCGAGTACAACGAGCGCGACTTCGACCGCAACCTGATCATGGAGAAGCGGACAACCGCCGTGGCGTCGAAGGTCACCGACTTCCTCAAGGCCACCGACCGGTACGCCAAGACCATCGTGTTCTGCGAGAACGTTGACCACGCTGAGCGCATGCGCAAGGCGCTGGTGAACGCCAATCCGGATCTCGCAGCCGCCAACAGCAAGTACGTCATGCGCATCACCGGTGACAACGACGAGGGCAAGGCCCAGCTCGACAACTTCATTGATCCCGAGAAGCCCTATCCGGTGATCGCGACCACATCACAGCTGATGTCCACCGGTGTTGACGCGCAGACGTGTCATCTCATCGTCCTCGACAAGAACATCAAGTCGATGACCGAGTTCAAGCAGATCATCGGCCGCGGCACGCGCATCAACGAGGATTACAACAAACTCTTCTTTACGATCATGGATTTCAGGCGGGCGACGGCGCTGTTTGCCGACCCGGCGTTTGATGGGGACCCGGTGCAGATCTACGAGCCGGGGCCAGATGAGAGCCCCGTGCCGCCCGACGAACCACCGGTCGGCGAACCCGGCGATCCGCCGGTTCAATCCCCGGGGCCGGAACCCGAGCCCGGCCCTCGCCCCAACAAGTACTACGTGGACGATGTCGAAGTGGAGATCGTCACGGAACGGGTGCAGTACCTCGACGCCGACGGCAAACTGATTACCGAGTCGCTCAACGACTTCACTCGTCGCACGGTTCGTAAAGCCTACACGTCCCTGACGGACTTTCTGACTGCCTGGGATGCCGCGGAACGCAAACAAGCCATCGTCGACGAGCTGATGAGTCAGGGGGTGTTCTTCGACGAGCTTGCGGAGCAGATCGGGCGGGACTACGACTCCTTCGACCTGGTGTGCCACGTGGCCTTTGACCGGCCGCCGTTGACCCGTCGCGAACGTGCCGAGCGCGTGAAGAAGCGGGATGTGTTCGCGAAGTACGGCGACAAGGCGCGCGAAGTGCTCCAGATGCTGCTGCAGAAGTACGCCGATGGCGGAACGAAGAGCGTGGAGTCCCTGGAGATTCTGAAGGTGGACCCTTTGACGGCGCTTGGCACGCCGGTCGAGATCATCAACTGGTTTGGCGGCAAGGAGAACTACCTTGCGGCCATCCGCGACCTTGAAGTGCAGCTCTATAAGGAAGCGGCGTAGAGAGAAGCCGCGTCAGACATGCCGAACGTTTCAAATATCGTCAAGACCATCCAGGACATCATGCGCAAGGACGCCGGCACCTACGGCGACGCGCAGCGCCTCGAGCAGCTCGGCTGGCTGTTCTTCCTGAAGATTTTCGACGACCGCGAGAAGGAGATGGCGGTCCTGCTCGACCACTACAAGTCGCCGCTGCCGAAGCACCTCCGCTGGTCGAAGTGGGCCGCTGACGAGGAGGGCATTACCGGCGACGCGCTGCTCGATTTCGTCAACAACACGCTGCTGCCGAAGCTGAAGGCGCTGAGCGGCGGTGGCGACAAGATCGCCGGCCTGATTCGCATGGTGTTCGAGGATTCGAACAACTACATGAAGAACGGCACGTTGATGCGGCAGGTGATCAACAAGATCAACGGCATCGACTTCAACGCGTCCGATGATCGCCACATGTTTGGCGACATCTACGAGAAGCTGCTCAAGGACCTGCAGTCGGCGGGCAACGCCGGCGAGTTCTATACGCCCCGAGCGGTGACCCAGTTCATTGTCGAACAGGTCAACCCACGCATTGGTGAGACCATTCTCGATCCTGCCTGTGGCACCGGCGGCTTCCTCGTCTGCGCCATCGAGCACCTGCGCAAGCAGGCAAAGACGGAAAAGCACGAGCGCACGATTCAGGATTGCTTCGCCGGCATCGAGAAGAAGCACCTGCCGCACGTGTTGTGCATGACCAATCTGCTCCTGCATGGCATTGATGTTCCGTCGAACGTGCGCCACGACAATACGCTTGCCAGACCACTGCGGGATTGGGGTCCCAAAGAGCGTGTCGATGTCGTTGTTACGAATCCGCCCTTCGGCGGCATGGAAGAAGACGGCATTGAAGCGAACTACCCGGCAGAGTTCCGCACCCGCGAAACCGCTGATCTCTTCCTCGTGCTGCTGATGAAGATTCTGAAGCCGGGCGGCCGCGCCGGCCTCGTGCTTCCCGATGGCACACTGTTCGGCGAAGGCGTGAAGACACGGATCAAGGAAGCGTTGCTCGCCGAGTGCAACCTTCACACCATCGTTCGCTTGCCGAATGGCGTGTTCAATCCTTACACCGGCATCCGCACGAACCTCCTCTTCTTCACCAAGGGCGTGCCGACCACGCACGTGTGGTACTACGAACATCGGTATCCGCCCGGCGCTAAGAGTTACAACAAGGGCAAGCCGATTCGCATCGAGGAATTCGAGGCAGAGCGCGCGTGGTGGGGGACGGAACAGGACGGCTTCAAGTCGCGCGTTGAAACCGAGCAGGCCTGGCGCGTGTCGATCGACACGATCAAAGCCGGCGGCTTCAACCTTGACCTGAAGAACCCGCACAACCCGGATACAGGCCCAGGCGACGTCGATCACTTGTTGCCTGAGTATGAAAAGCTGCTTGAGCAGATTGCCGAGACGCGCGAGAAGTTGAAGGCGCAGTTGATGGCCGCCTTGACACGATGAAGAAGAAGGCCGCGACGCGCTCCCGTAAAGGCGGGTCTCTCAGTACGCCTGCCAGAAGTCTCGCGCCGCTGGTTGCGGACATCCGCGGGCTGATCCAGTCTGCCCGTCGCGGCGCTGCTGGGGTCGTCAATGCGCTTCAGGTGGCAACGAACTTCGAGATCGGCCGCCGGATCGTTGAACACGAGCAGAGCGGCCAGAGGCGAGCAGCCTACGGCGCCGAACTGTTGGTTGAGCTGTCAGCGCGCCTGACCGAAGAGTTCGGGGCAGGTTTTTCGCGCTCCAATCTCGAATACATGCGCAGGTTCTTTCTGGAGTTCGGCCCCCGGATTTCCCAGACACCGTCTGGGAAATTGCCCTTCAGCTTGAGTTGGTCTCACTACGTCCTGTTGATGACGGTCAAGGACGCGGATGAACGCAGCTTTTACGAGATTGAAAGCACGAATGAAGGCTGGTCGCTCTCCGAGTTGAAGCGCCAGAAGGCGTCCGCGCTCTACGAACGCCTCGCTCTTAGCCGCAATAGGGCGGGCGTGAAACGGCTCGCGGAGAAGGGGCAGGTGGTCACGAAGCCGGAAGATGTGCTGAAGGATCCGTACGTTCTGGAATTTCTGGGACTTGATGAGAGCGCGGGCTATTCCGAGTCCGACCTTGAGTCCGCAATCATCAGCCAGATCGAACGGTTCCTCCTCGAACTGGGCAAAGGCTTCCTCTTCGAGTCACGCCAGCGTCGCTTCACCTTTGACGAGGACCACTTCTTTGTCGACCTGGTGTTCTACAACCGCCTGTTGCGCTGCTACGTCATCATCGACCTGAAGCTGGACAAGCTGACGCATCAGGATCTTGGCCAGATGCAGATGTACGTGAACCACTACGATCGCCATGTGAAGCTGCCGGAGGAGAACGCGACGATCGGCTTGTTGCTGTGCAAGGACAAGAAGGACGCCGTCGTGAAGCTCACCCTGCCCAAGGACGCCAACATCCACGCCCGCGAGTACCAGCTCTATCTGCCGTCTAAGGAACTGCTGAAGCGGAAGCTGATCGAGTGGGCGCGTGCAGAAGAAGCGAAAGCGTGACGATCGAGACATTCTTCGAGAAGTTCGACCAGTTCGCCGACGCACCAGATGCAGTGGCGAAAATGCGAGAGCTTGTGCTCCAACTCGCGGTCCAAGGCAAGCTCGTCCGGCAGGACCCCGGCGATGAGAGCGCAGCGGAAATGGTTCGTCTTCTGCGGCCGCTGCCTCGACCCGCCAGATTCGACAAACGGAGCAGCGCGAGCATTCAAGGTATTTCAGCGCTCTCGGTCGGCCCCACTGATCGCGCCATCCCGCCCGGCTGGATATGTGTTCCTCTGGTACAAATCGCGCGACTAGAGAGCGGGCACACGCCAAGCCGGTCGCGGCCCGACTGGTGGGGAGGCGATGTGCCGTGGGTGGGCGTTGTCGACGCGCGGCTTCATAACGGCAAGACGATCTTTCGGACGCTGCAGCACACCAACGAAGCGGGATTGGCAAACTCCGCGGCAAGACTCCTGCCTGAAGGCACCGTTTGCGTCAGTCGCACCGCGTCTGTCGGTTACGTGACGATTCTCGGAAGGCCGATGGCGACCAGCCAGGATTTTGTGAACTGGGTTCCGTCGACAGCAGTGACATCGGCTTGGCTCCGACTAGTGTTTACAGCAGAGAAGTCGGCATTTAGCCGTTTCAGCAAGGGAGCCGTGCACCAAACGATCTATTTCCCTGAGTGGTTATCGATGCACATATCGCTTCCACCGCTCGCCGAGCAGAAGCGGATCGTGGCGAAGGTGGATGAGTTGATGGCGTTGTGCGATCGGCTGGAGGCGCAGCAGCGGGAGCGAGAGGAGCGACATGCGGCGTTGTCGCGAGCGGCTCTGACCAGATCCACCGAAGCGCCGACGCCCGAGAATCTTCAGCTGTTGTTTCATTCGTCTTTTTCGATCGCCCCGGCTGACCTGCGGAGGACGATCGTGACGCTGGCAGTGAGAGGAGCCCTCGTCTCCCAGAGTCCGACCGACGAACCAGCGAAGGACTTGCTGAAGCGAATCAGCCAAAGTGTCGAGTCCGGGAAGCGAAGGAGGCCCGCCGAATCCTTGCCCCAACTTGATGAAGACTGCATACCGTTCCAGATTCCGAGCAACTGGAAATGGGCGAGGTTCGGCGACGTGGCCAAGATTGCGTCAGATCTCGTGGATCCTGCGGCCTTCCAGGAAGCAATTCACCTCGCGCCCGACAATGTCGAGAAGGGGACCGGCGTCTTGTTGCCGTGTAACACAGTCGGCGGCGACAAGGTGACCAGTGCCAAGCACCGCTTCCATCCTGGCCAGATTGTGTATTCGAAGATCCGCCCGAATTTGTCGAAGGTCGCCCTGGTGGATTTCGAGGGACTCTGTAGTGCCGACATGTATCCAATCGACGCTTTGATCGAGCCTGCCTTCCTACATAGATACATGTTGTCCGAGCCATTTTTGCGTCAGGCGGTCAAGTCAGACACGCGAGTGGCGATGCCAAAACTCAATCAAATGGAGCTCAATGCCATTCCCGTTCCAGTACCTCCGCTCGACGAACAGCGCCGGATAGTCGCGAAGGTCAATGCGCTATTGACTCTTGCAGACCGCCTCGAATTGCAGCTCGCGATGGCTCGCGACGCTTCTTCGAGCCTCCTCGACGCCGCCATCGCGGAACTAACGAACTCCCAGCGGCCGACTTGATTTCTCGAGCAATCAGCGACGGCATTCATCCCATCGGCGTATTCAATCGATAGCCGGAGGCGCTACACTCTGCTCATGAAATTCAGAGCACTTCCCTTGGCACCCTTGGCACCTCTGGCACTGCTGGCACTGACGGCGAGCGTGGGCGCGCAGGGCCTTCAGTACCCGCCCACGCGAACGGTCGACCACGTCGATACCTATCACGGCGTGCGGATCCCAGACCCCTACCGCTGGCTTGAAGACGATGCGTCGGCGGAGACCGCGGCGTGGGTCGAAGCGCAGAATAAGGTGACCTTTGCCTACCTGGACAAGATTCCGTACCGCGCGCAGCTGACCAAGCGCCTGAACGCCCTCTTCAACTATGCGAAGTACTCGTCGCCGTCGCGCCGCGGCGAAAACTATTTCTTCTCCAAGAACGATGGCCTGCAGAACCAGAGCGTCCTCTACATCCAGAAGGGCCTGAATGGGACGCCGGAGGTGCTGATCGACCCGAACAAGTGGTCGGAAGATGGCACCGAGCGTCTGGCCGGGTTCGCGCCGTCGAAGGATGGCAAGCTGGCGGTGTTTGGCGTCTCGCGCAGCGGGTCGGACTGGATCGAATACCGCGTGCTGGACCTCAGCACCCGGAGGGTGCAAAGCGACAAGGTGGAGTGGGTGAAGGTGTCGAGCATCGCCTGGCGCGGCAACGGCTTCTACTACAGCCGCTACCCGCAGCCGGCGAAGGGCACCGAGCGCTCGTCGATCAACGAGAACCACATGGTCTATTACCACCGCATCGGCACGCCGCAGTCCGCCGATGAACTGGTCTACAGCGACCCGAAGCACCCGCAGCGCTTTCATACGCTGACCACGACCGAAGATGAGCGCTTCGCGCTGCTCGATATTTCCGACCGTGGCACCGGCAAGCAGGGTAACGCGGTGTTCGTGCAGGACCTGTCGCTCACGAAGGGAGCCGCTGGATCGAAGTTCACGCCGCTGATTCCCGAGATCGGCGACGACAGCTACAACGTGCTCGAGGCGGTGCGCGGAGAGCTGCTGGTGTTCACGGACAACGAAGCGCCGAACGGCCGCGTGCTGCGCATCGATCCGGCGAAGCCGGAACGCGCCAACTGGAAGGTGATCATCGCGCCGAAGAACGACACCATTGACTCGGTCGCCGTGGCCGGCGGGAAGGTGATCGCCACCTACATGAAGGACGTCGCGTCCAAGGCCTACGTGCACAACCTCGAGGGCGCGCTCGAGAACGAAGTCGAGTTGCCCGGCCTCGGCAGCGTCAGCGGCTTCGGCGGCAACATGGACGATACCTCGCTGTTCTACACCTACACGTCGTTCAACTACCCGACATCGATCTTCCGCTACGACGTGGCGGCAAAGAAAAGCGCGTTGTTCCGCGCGCCAACCATCCCGGGACTCGATACCACCCAGTACGAGACCAGGCAGGTGTTTTTCAGCAGCAAGGACGGCGCCAGGGTGCCGATGTTCCTGGTGCACAAGAAGGGCCTGGTGCTCGACGGCAACAACCCGACCCTGATGTACGGCTACGGCGGCTTCAACATTGCCACCACGCCCGGATTCAACTCGCTGCGTATCGCCCTCCTCGAACAGGGTTTCGTCTACGCCAGCGTCAACATGCGCGGCGGCAGCGAATACGGCGAGGCGTGGCACGATGCCGGCACGAAGCTGAAGAAGCAGAATGTGTTCGATGACTTCATCGCCGCTGCGGAATGGCTGGTCGCCAACAAGTACACGAACCCCGGAAAGCTCGCCGCCCAGGGCGGGTCGAACGGCGGCCTGCTCGTTGGCGCGGTGATCAATCAGCGGCCGGACCTGTTCCGTGTCGCGATCCCGCAGGTCGGCGTGATGGACATGCTCCGCTTCCACAAGTTCACGATCGGCTGGAACTGGATCGCGGACTACGGCTCGAGCGACAACCCGGAAGAGTTCAAGGCGCTGCGCGCCTATTCGCCGCTGCACAACATCACGCCCGGCGGGAAGTATCCGGCGACGCTGGTGACGACGGCCGATCATGACGATCGCGTGGTGCCGGCGCACTCGTTCAAGTATGCGGCGACGCTGCAGAAGGCGGCGAGTGCCGAGAACCCGGTGCTGATTCGCATCGACACGAAATCCGGCCACGGCGCCAGCAACGTGACCAAGCAGATCGAGGCGACCGCGGACATCTATGCGTTCATCATGTTCAACCTTGGTGTAACACCGAAATTTTGAAATTCATTGTCAGGCGTGGCAATTCGGGAGTGGAGGATCGAAATGAAACGAGTGCTTGGATTAGTTGCCGTGGCGTTGATCGCGGCATCCACCGTCTCGGCGCAGGCGCAGGCGCCCGCACCGGCGGCGGGAGCGGCGAAGCTGGGTGACTACAAGAAGGACGCCGTGCGCGGCGTTGACGAGATGGCCAAGCTGGCGCAGGAGATGGTCGATTCCGTCTTCAGCTTCGGCGAGCTCGGCATGCAGGAGGTCGAGACCTCTCGCTACCTCACCGCGCAGCTCGAGAAGTACGGCTTCACGGTGCAGCGCGGCTTCGGCGGCATTCCGACTGCGTGGGTCGCGAAGTGGGGCTCGGGCAAGCCGGTGATCGCGCTCGGCTCCGACATCGACGGCATCCCGCAGGCGTCGCAGAAGCCCGGCGTCGCGTATCCCGATCCGATCATCGCCGGCGCGCCCGGTCACGGTGAGGGTCACAACACCGGCATGCCGCTGAACATCGTGGCGGCCATTGCGGTGAAGCGCATCATGGAGCGCGACAAGCTGCCGGGCACCATCATGCTGTGGCCCGGCGTCGCCGAGGAGCAACTCGCCTCGAAGGCGTGGTTCGTGCGTGACGGCATGTTCAAGGACGTGGACGTGGTCCTGTTCACGCACGTCGGCAACAACCTCGGCGTGTCGTGGGGCGAGGGCGGCGGCAACGGCATGGTCTCGGTCGAGTACACCTTCGAAGGTGAGACCGCCCACAGCGCCGGCGCGCCGTGGCGCGGACGCTCGGCGCTCGACGCGGTGGAGCTGATGAGCATCGGCATGCAGTACCGCCGCGAACACCTCCGCCTCTCGCAGCGCACCCACTCGGTGATCACCAACGGCGGCGACCAGCCGAACGTCGTCCCGCGCAACGCCAGCATCTGGTGGTACTTCCGCGAGACCGATCAGCCGAACATCCAGGCGCTGTGGGACATCGGCAACAAGATGGCCGAGGGCGCGGCCCTGATGACCAACACGAAGATGACCTCGCGCATCCTGGGCACCGCCTACCCGCAGCACATGAACAAGGCCGTGGCCGAGGCGATGCACGAAAACATCAAGACCGTGGGCCTGCCGACGTGGACCGAGGAGGATCAGACGCTGGCCAAGGCGCTGCAGAAGGAACTGGGCAACGCGCGCATCGAGGGCCTTGCCACCAAGCTGGGCGAGCTCGGCAAGCCGAATCCCGAACGCGAGAACACCGGTGGCGGTTCCGACGACATCGGGGACGTGTCGTGGAACTACCCGACGGTGACGCTGCGCTTCCCGTCGAACATTCCCGGACTGCCCGGCCACAACTGGTCCAGCGCCATTGCCAGCGCCACGCCGATCGCGCACAAGGGCGTGGTCGCCGGCGCCAAGGTCCAGGCGATGACGGTTCTCGACCTGATGACCAGGCCCGAACTGGTCAAGGCGGCGTGGGATTACTTCAACAATGTCCAGACCAAGGACGTGAAGTACGTCCCGTTTCTCAAGAAGGACACGCCGCCGGCGACGCACCTCAACAAGACAATCCTCGACAAGTATCGCGAGGAAATGAAGAAGTATTACTACGACCCGACGAAGTACAAGACGTACCTGGAGCAGCTCGGCATCAAGTACCCGACCGTGCGGACCGGATCGTCACAGCAACAGTAAGGCAACCACGAAGAACACGAAGGGCACGAAGGCTAAATGAATTGGACGGAGCGTCTATGAAGCGTTTGCTTGCAACTGGAATGGTGTTGATGCTGGCGGGGGCACCAATGGCGGCGCAGCAGCCGGCCGCCGCGGATAGTGCGAAGCTCGCGGCGCAGAAGGCCGACGCCGTCAAGGGCGTCGACGAAATGGCGAAGCTCGCGCAGGAGATGGTCGATTCCGTCTTCAGTTTCGGCGAGCTTGGCATGCAGGAAGTCGAGACCTCGCGCTACCTTACCGCGCAGCTCGAGAAGTTCGGCTTCAAGGTGACGCGCGGCCAGTCGGGTATGCCGACGGCGTGGGTGGCGACCTACGGATCGGGCAAGCCGGTGATCGCGCTGGGCTCGGACATCGACGGCATCCCGCAGTCGTCGCAGAAGCCCGGCGTGGCGTATCACGATCCGATCGTTGAAGGCGCGCCCGGACATGGCGAAGGCCACAACACCGGCATGCCGCTCAACATCATCGCGGCCATTGCGGTGAAGCGCATCATGGAACGCGACAAGCTGCCGGGCACGATCATGCTGTGGCCCGGTGTCGCCGAAGAGCTCGTCGCCTCCAAGGCGTGGTTCGTGCGTGACGGCATGTTCAAGGACGTCGACGTCAACCTGTTCACGCACGTCGGCGGCAACCTCAACGTGGGCTGGGGCCAGCAGGGTGGCACCGGACTGGTGTCGATCGAGTTCACGTTCGAAGGCGAGACGGCGCACAGCGCCGGCGCGCCGTGGCGTGGCCGCTCCGCGCTCGACGCCGTCGAGCTGATGAGCATCGGCTGGCAGTACCGGCGTGAACACCTGCGCCTGTCGCAGCGCTCACACTCGGTGATCACCAACGGCGGCGATCAGCCCAACGTGGTCCCGCGTAACGCCAGCATCTGGTTCTACTTCCGCGAGATCGATCAGCCGAACATCAAGGCGCTGATGGACACCGGCATCAAGATGGCCGAAGGCGCGGCGCTGATGACCAACACCAAGATGACGTACCGCATCCTGGGCACGGCCTATCCGCGTCACTTCAACAAGGTCGTCGCCGAGACGATGTACGAGAACATCAAGACCGTTGGCCTGCCGGCGTGGAGCGACGCCGACCAGACCCTCGCCAAGGCGCTGCAGAAGGAACTCGGCAACCCCCGCCAGGAGGGCCTGGCCGTGAAGCTGGGCAACATGGGCCAGCCGCAGCCGCTCGAGCAGAACAACGGTGGCGGCTCCGACGACATCGGCGACATCTCGTGGAACATGCCGACGGTGACGCTTGGCTACCCGGCGAACATCCCCGGGCTGCCCGGCCACAACTGGTCGAGCGGTATCGCGAGCGCGACCCCGATCGCCCACAAGGGCGTGGTCGCCGGCGCCAAGGTGCAGGCCATGACGGTGCTGGACCTGCTGACGAAGCCGGAACTGGTGAAGAACGCCTGGGCCTACTTCAACGACGTGCAGACGAAGGATGAGAAGTACATCCCGTTCATCACGAAGGACACGCCGCCGCCGACGCACCTGAACAAGGCGATCCTCGAGAAGTACCGCGAACAGATGCGGAAGTTCTATTACGACCCGACGAAGTTCCCGACCTACCTGGATCAGTTGGGGATCAAGTACCCGACCGTGAGACAGCAATAGGAATTGACTGATTGGGTGATTGAAGATTGATGGATTGTTTGGCGATTGGCTGATTGCCGATCGCCAAATTAATCGGCGATTGATAATCGGCAATCACCCAACAATTACCAATCGTTCGATCACACAATTGTCAGTTCTCAGACGCCAGACTTTAGATACTTCCCGACGGCGCTGACCAGCCGTTCGACTTCCTCCGGCGTGTTGTAGAAATGCGGCGACGCGCGCAGCCCGCCGCGATCCTGTCCGCCGCGCCCGGCGGTGCCAATCTTGTCCTTCTCGTACAACGCCTGGCCGAGACGCTGCGGATTGAGTGATCCTGGCTGGAACGACACCACCGCGGCATTGAGAGCCGGATTGGGTGACGTCCACACCTTGACTTCGGGCAGCTTCGACAAACCAGCGATCAACTGATTGGCCAGTTCGCGCGACCGCTTCTCGATCGCCGCGCGGCCGACCTTGGTCTGGAATTCGAGCGCTTCCCGGAACGCGATCATCGTCGCTTCATCACGCTGTCCGAAGCTTTCAAAGGTGCGCGAGATGCCGACGGCGCCGGGATACGCGCTGTAGATCGACGGCCAGATGTTCTTGTGAGCGCGGGTGTTGATATAGAGCACGCCGCATTCGCGGGCCCCGCACGGCCACTTGTGCGCACTGCCGGTGTAGAAGTCCGGCGAGATATCGGTGAGGTTGACGTCCAGCAAGCCAAACGACTGCGCGCCATCAACGAGCGACATCACGCCGTGCTCGCGCGCCAGCGCGCACAGTTCCTTGGCGGGGAAGAGGTCGCCCACCGAGCTGGACAGGTGCGTGAAGGTCAGGATCTTCGTCTTCGACGTGATCGCCTTCTTGTAGGCGTTGATGTAATGCTCCATCCCGGGGTGCGGGTTGACCTGCGGGATCTCGATCACCGTAAAGCCGAAGCGCTTGGCCTTCTCGTTCCACGCCGTGAGATTGCTGGGATGGTTGTCGTGAAAGACGATCACTTCGTCGCCGGCCTTGAGGTCGAGGCCGCTCGAGACGAAGTTGTTGGCTTCACTGGTGTTGCGCGTGATGACGATCTCTTCCGGCGTGACGCGAAGAAACGAGGCGAGCGTCTTGCGGAGGTTCTCCTTCTCGCCGGTCAAGCGCGCGCGGTTCTGGCCTGACGGGTCGCGATCGACGCTGTCGCTCTCGCGCTTGAGCGCCTCGAGCACCGGGCGGGACGCGGGACAGAGATTGGCCGCGTTCAGCACCCCGAGGTCGGGCGGCATCACGAACTGCGCCCGAACCGATTTCCAGAACGCTTCGCCGGTGCCCGAGATCGCCGGCGAATAGGCGGCCTGGGCGTTCTCCTTCGCCCACACCGGATCGGCAAACAGTGCAGCCGAGCCGCCAACCGCAAACAGCCTGGCGAAGTCGCGTCTGGAGACAGATGCTGACATGGAACCCTCCGGGGGCAATGCTAAGCTATCCGCTTCACGAATGAAACCCATTCTCCCTCTCGCGGTCACGCTATTGTTGTGCGCGTTCGGCGCGCCGGTTTACGCGCAAACACAGTCCCAGACGGAACTGATCAACTCAGACCGCAAGCGGATCCAGGCGGTCCGCCTTGCCGATGACGAGCGGATCACGCTCGATGGCGTCCTCGACGAGCCGGTGTGGAAGCGCACGGTCCCTGGCGGCGACTTCATCATGCAGGACCCGATCCTCGGCGGCACGCCGACGGAGCGGACCGAGATCCATTTCGCGTTCAACAACGACCACCTCTACATGGCGGTCGTGTGCCACGACTCGGAGCCGGACAAGCTCCTTGGCAACACGCGCAAGCGCGACGAGTTCCTCAGCGCCGACGACCGGTTCATGTGGACGATGGATACGTTCCTGAATCAGCAGACGGGGTATTTCTTCGAGATGAACCCGTCCGGGTTGATGGCGGATGCGTTGATGGGGCCGGGCGGCACCAACAACCGCGAGTGGGACGGCATCTGGAATGCGCGGGTGAAGCGCAGCGAGATCGGCTGGGTGATCGAGATCGATTTCCCGTTCCGCTCGCTGGCGTTCGATCCCAATGCACCCGCCTGGGGCATCAACTTCCAGCGCACCGTGCGCCGCAAGAACGAAGAGACCGTCTGGACGGGACATCAGCGCAACCAGGGGTTCCGGCGCATGTCGAACGCGGGATTGCTGGTGGGTTTGAAGGACGTGACGCAGGGCAACGGCTTCGAAGTGAAGCCGTACGTGGCCGGCTTCACCGCGGACTACCCGGGCCGGATCGACACGGCGAGCCGGCATAACGATCTCGACGTTGGCGGCGAAGTTGCCTACAACATCACGCCCAGCCTTCGTGCCGTCGCGACGATCAATACGGATTTCGCCGAGACCGAGGTCGACGCCCGCCGGGTAAACCTGACGCGCTTTGCGTTGCAGTATCCGGAGAAGCGCGGCTTCTTTCTCGACGGCGCGACGTTCTTTGACTTCTACGTGCCGGCGTTCTTCTCGCGCCGGATCGGCCTTGGAACGGACGGCCAGCCGCAGCGCATTGTCGGCGGCACCAAGCTGACAGGCCAGGTTGGGCGGTTTGATGTCGGCGGCCTCTACGTCCGCACCGGCGAAGAGAACGGGTTACTCGGTGAGGACTTCGCCGCGGTCCGCGTTCGACGCCGGATCCTCCGCCAGTCCTTCATCGGTGGCATCTACACCGGCCGGGCGACGCGCGATCAATCGGCCGTTCCGACGCGCTCCACTGCCGGCCTGGACTTCCGCCTCGCCACGTCGACGTTCCTCGGCAACAAGAACCTCGAGGGCGGTGGCTTCATCTCGATGACGTCGAGCTACGGAGGCCGATCCGGCGACAACGTCGCGTACGGTGGACGCATCAGCTACCCCAACGACATCTATGAAGGCAGCTTCGCCTTCATGGAAGTGCCGAAGAACCTCGCGCCGGCGGTCGGTTTCGTCAATCGCGTCGACTTCCGCCGTTACCAGCCGCAGCTGCGCTGGAACCCGCGTCCCGCCGGGCACAAGATCATTCGTCGCTTCGGCTTCGGCGGAGAAATTGACATCTACACCGACACGAGGAACCAGCTCGTCACCCAGGAGTTCGACTTCACGGCGGCTCGCGTCGAACTGCACAGCGGCGACAATGCGGAGTTCAGCGTTGTGCCGAGCTACGAACGGCTCGAATCGGATTTCAATATCGCCTCAGGCGTGACGCTGCCGGCGGGTGCGGATTACCGCTTCACGCGATTCCGGATCGCGGCCAACACCGCCAACAAGCGCATCGTGTCGGTCCAGCCGCGCGTGGAGTGGGGCAGCTTCCTGTCAGGGCATCGCCGCGAGATGGTGATGGGCATGGGCATCCGGCCGCGCCCGGGCGTGACGCTCAACTTGAACTACGAATACAACGACGTCGACCTGAAGGAAGGGGCGTTCCAGACCAAGCTGTTCCGCGTGATCGCCGACACCCAGTTCAGCCCGTTCATGTACCTGGTGAACAACGTGCAGTACGACTCGGTCAGCAAGATCCTCGGGTGGCAGTCACGTTTCCGCTGGATCATCAAGCCGGGCAACGACATCTTCTTCGTCTACACGCACAACTGGATCGACTCCGTTGATCCAGCGTCGCGCTTCACCACACTCGACCGTCGGGCGGCGGCCAAGGCGGTGTATACGAAGAGATTCTGAATTGATGATTGGGCGATTCCTTGATTGACGATTGATTGTGGTGATGCTTGAGTGGAGGATTAAGTCGGCAATTGTCGATTAATTGGCCAATTGTCAATTAATTGGGCAATTGTCACTCGCCAATCCCCAATCAATCATCAATCAAGGAATCCCCCAATCCTCATTTCAGATCTGCTCATCCCCGCTCGGTCCATAGATCGACGGCACCTTCACTTCGAGCATGCGCAGATACACGACGGCCTGGCCGCGGTGATGAATCATGTGATTGAGCACGAAGTTCCGAATCACCGCGATCTTCGGCATCGTGAAGATCTCCTTGCCGCCCGCCCTGAGCGTCCACGGCGCGTTGAACTCGCCGTCGGTCTTTCCCACGAGCGTGGCGCGGCCGGCCTTCAGGTTCGCATCGAACAGCGAGAGCAGCGCGGCGCGCGTGGTGGGGACTTCGTAGCCGTCCGGCTTCTGCATGCCGTCAATGCCGGCCTGCGTCATCGTCATGGTCGTCCAATACGGCATCTCGGTGAGATGTTCGGCGACCTGGCCCAGGCTGCGGCTGGTGGGGTGCGGCTTGAAGTCGAACTTCCCGTCGGGTACCCGGTCGAGCACCCGGCGGGTGAGTCCCATCTCGCGGTCGAACTCAGGCAGTAACAAGTCGATAAGCGGCATCGCCGCATTTTATCTGCGTTATCCGTGCCTTCTGAGGCATTACTGCTTCTTGATCAGGCCGTTGATCGACTTCTCGATCTGCTGGCCGAAGCGCTCGAAGTGCTTCTCGAAATTCTTTTCGAAGTCCTTGCCGAATTCCTTCTCGAACTTCTTCTCCCACTCCTTGGCGAATTCTTCGGCGTCGAACTCGAAGTCGTGTTCGAGGTCGAGCTCGAATTCCGCGTCCCACTTGCCGTCGAAGCCGCCTGGCGGCTTGGGCGGCTTCGGGGTCGGCAGCGGCGCGGGTGCGGGCACTACACCCGGCGTGGGCGGCGCCGGTGGAGCAGGCGCCATATTCATCCGGCGGCGCTGACGTTCCTCGGCACGGCTGACGATGGCCTTGCGGGCGACCGCGATGTCGCCACCGAATGATTGCAGCTCGATGCGGGCGCTGCCGCTGCCGAGCGTGAAGTTGAAGCGCTTGCTGCCGCTGCGCGCGTTCTGGCCGTCCGGCAACTGCACCGGGAAGTCGGCCGCGAAGTCACCCTGGAAGGTGCGGACGAAGATCGTGGCGTTGTTGGCGCCGCCGAGGCCGACGCGAATGTCGCCGTTGTGGGTGCCGAGCTTGTAGACACCGCTATCGCGAATGGTGCCGTTGAAGGTGACCTCGCCGTTGACCGTGAACACTTCAAGGTTCGACGTCTGCGCGTTGTCGATGAACACGTCGCCGTTGGTGGTTTCGGCGCTGATCTCACCGCTCGAGTTGGTGATGCGGATGCCTTCGTTCACGGTGTTGGCCTGCACGCGGCCGCTGGCCTTGTCGACCGTGATGACGCCCTCAACCGAGCGTAGCGAGACCGAACCGTTGCCGCCGGTCACACGCGCGTTGCCGTGCACGGTTTCCACCGTGACTTCGGCCTGCGTGCCTTCAATGGTGGCGTCGAGATACGTGCCAGACAGGTTGACCGGCATCCAGCGCGGCACGGTGATCTGATAGTCGACGAGGCCCCCGGGGCCGCGGCTACTGCCGGTGCGCTGTGTGCGAATGCGCAGCGTGTTGTCCGTGATCTCGGCGCTGATCGTCTCGCGCGATCCGTGATTGGCCTGGATGCGGACGCGATCCTGGTCCCACGAGCGGACCACGACTTCACCAGCCTGGTTATTGAGCACAAGACGGGTGCCCTTGGTGACGTCGACGGTCTTCTCGGAACCGGGACCTGTCTCCGGCCCACCGGGCCGGGCCTGGATCGGTTGCTGAACGTCGTTGGAGCCGTCGCGGGGCTGCGCATCCGCCGAGGCGCTCATGGTGAGCGCGAAGGCGCCTACCGCGATCATCGGCGCGAACATGGGGAATCTCTTCATCTGATTACTCTCCGGCCATGGCAAGCGTTGTGGCATGACGCAGCAGATCCAGCTTGCGCCGTCGCGCGTCGGCCAAATGTGAATTCAAGTACGAGTTTGCGGGGTCGTCGTTCAGGGCCATCCGGGCTTCGTTGATTGCAGCGTCAATGGCTTTCAAGTTGCGCTCGATGATCAGCACGGTGCGCGGATCGAGGCGGTCGCTATCACTGCGCAGGATCTGTTCGAGGTCGGTGACCGCGGCGTTGAACTGCGCGTCGGCAAAATTGGCGGGCACGATCTGGCCGCCGGTCTCGTCTTCCGGAGCGCCGTAGGCCTGGATCACCGGTTCATCGGCGGCGGCCCCGGGCGCAGTGGTCTGCGGCCGCGCCACCATCCACGTCAACCCGGACGCGACCGCGATCAACAGGGACGCGGCGAAGGCCAGCTGCGGCAAGGTGAACGAGATGCGTCCGGTCTTCTGGACCGGCGCCGTCGCCGTCACCGGCATGGTCTCAATGCGCGCCGAAATGCCTGACCACAGGTCGCGCGTCGGCATTTCGTCGCGCCACTCGCCGATCGCTTGTGTGAGGACGTCATCCTCATTCAGCGGGCCGTGATCGGATTCTCCGAATCGTCTCTGTTCGCTCATAAATTCAGGCCATCGGGCTAACGGGCCAGCGGGCCATCAGCTCGTTTCTTGTTCAGCAGTCCGCGTAGCGTCTGTCGCGCGCGGTGCAGCTGCGACTTCGATGTCCCCGACGAGACGCCGAGGATGTCGCCGATCTCTTCGTGCCGGTAGCCTTCGACGTCGTGCAGCACGAAGACGGTCCGGGCGCCATCAGGCAGCTGTTCTATGGCCGCCTGCAGATCCATGCTGAGGTCCAGGTGTTTCGTGCTGACCGCCGGCGCGACTTCGAGCACCGCTTCTCCATCGGCCAGGAACCTCTCGCGGGCCGTGCCGAGCGTTCGAAACCGCTCGATGATCACGTTCACGGCCAGCCGGTGCAGCCATGTGGCGAAGGAAGACTCGCCACGAAAAAGGGCGAGCTTCTGCCACGCGCGGACGAACACGTCCTGCGTCAGCTCTTCGGCTGCGTCGGGGCCGGCCATTCGCCGCGCAAGATTGAAGATGCGCGGCATATGGGCCCGGTAAACCCGCTCGAAAGCCGCCGTATCCCCCTGAGTCGCAAGGACAACGTCGTCCACCGGCACTAGTTTGGATGAAGAAGGGTAGCGAAGGGTTGGAACGGGAAAGGGGGAGCCCCCTTTCCCGCGGAAATCAGGCCGATTTGCTAGGATTTCGGCCTGTTGAAGTCGACTTTCGGGGCCACTTTGGCCTCGGGCGGGGCCTCAAACAGCTTGTACTGGTCGCTGAACCCGAAGATCGAGGCCGTAATGTTGGCCGGGAACTGGCGGCGCGACGTGTTGTACGCCTGGACCTGCTCGTTGTAGCGCATGCGCTCCACGGCGATCCGATTCTCCGTGCCCGCAAGCTCGTCCATCAACCGGGCGAACGTCGCATCGGACTTCAGCGTCGGATACTGCTCGACCACGACCAGCAGGCGCGCCAGGGCGGACGACTGTTCGTTGGCCGCGGCCATCTTCTGATCAGGCGTGCCGGCGCCGGCCAACTTCGCGCGTGAGTCGGCGATCGCCTGGAACACATCGCGCTCCTGCTGTGCGAACCCCTTCGTGGTTTCCACGAGGTTGGGAATGAGATCGTTGCGACGCTGCAGCTGGTTCTCGACCTGCGCCCACTGCGTCTTGATCGCCTCTTCCTGGCTCACAAACTTGTTGTAGGAACATCCGGACGAGGCCACGGCCGCGCCGACCAGCACCACAACCATAAGCACACGCTTCAGACTCTTCATAGCTACCTTTCTAACAGGCGAACAGGCCAACAGGCAAACGGGCCAACAGGAAAATTCCTCTAGCCGCGCCTATCTACCAGCCAGCGCCACCACCACCGCCACCGGAACGGCCGCCGCCGAACCCGCCGAATCCACCACCACCGAAGCCGCCGCCAAAGCCACCGCCACCGAATCCGCCACCGCCAAAGCCGCCGCCGAACGGACCGACGCCGCTCATCCAGCGGCTCCGCCGCCGTTTTCTCCGGCCGAACGAGTTGAGGATGATGATCAGCAAGACCACCCAGAACCCGATCGGGAAGTTGTTGCGACGCCGGCGTTCGCCGGTCTGAATCGGCGTGCCGCTCAGTTGCACGCCGCGCCCCTCGGCGATCCGCTGCGCGACTCGTGTCGCGCCTTCGACCAACCCCTGCCCGTAGTCGCCGTTCCGGAAGAACTGCGCCATCGCGCGGCTCGTCTCGCCGGCATAGCCGTCGGTGATGAAGCCTTCGAGTCCGTAGCCGGTCTCGATGCGCACTTGTCGATCGTCAATCGCCAGCACGATCAGCGCACCGTTGTCCTTGCCCTTCGTGCCGATGCCCTTGCCGTGGTTCTGGAACATCTTCACGGCGTACGACGCCATGTCGGCTTCCGGCTGGAACGTCTTGACGGTGGCGATCACCATCACGTCGCCGGTCGCCTTCTCGAGTTGACGCACGAGTGAATCGAGCGCGCGCGCAGACGATGAATCGATCACGCCGGCGAAGTCATTGACCGGCGCCGTCAACTCGGGCGGCTCCTGGGCGAGAGCTCGCGCAGGTCCGACGAGTGCTGCGATGGCGATCAGGCAGGCGACGACGCGCCTGCCGCAGGATCGGGTCACTCTGCTTTCCACCTGTCGATGAAGTTCCACAGCTGTTCAACAGCGTGAAGATACGCGGGGTAGATGCGCGGGCCATCCACGCCGGAACCCTGTTGGGCGCCAACCGCGAGGAGATCGCCGACGATGCGAGCGTCCAATCCCGGCCGCTTCACCGCGTATGCGCCCAGTTCCGCGTTGGTGCTGGCAGGAAATCCATCAAACTTCGCCAGCCGCCGCAGGATCAGCGCGAAGCCCGGCGCACCCTCCGCCACCAGCGCGCTGATATCGGCCTGCCGGCCGCGACAGTCGATGTAGTTCTCGCGCAGGTGGACCAGGTGACCCTTGACCAGCGTCTCGATCTCTCGGCGAAGATCTTCGGTCCTGATCGACAGCCCCGCGAACGGATCGGTGCCGTAGAGCAAGCGCCGCGTTTCGAGGATTTCGCCGTACTCGATCGGAAACGCATCGAGCGATCCGGCGAACTCGTCGCGGGTCAGCAGCAGCGGCGTGGCGCAGCCGGCGCGATGCCAGGCGGCCGCGTGCGCGGCGCAGCGATCGAGATCGTCGGCAGAGATCGCGCGCACCAGCGCGAGACTTGGCGCCGGCGACGCGCCGGGCTGGCCGTACGCGACCACCGCCAGCAGCCTGTCGCTAAAGATGTTCTGGAGATCATGCAGCGCGGCGGTCAGAGGACCGCCGTCAGAGGTAGCCATCTCTTATAGAATACGACCGTCCGGTCCGCGCGTTCCCGATATGCAGCTTCGAGAGATCAATCTTGGATGTTTCGGTGGTGGCACAGGCCTGCCCAGCTTGCTTGGCGGCCTGAAACGCAACCCCTGGCTGCGATTGAACGCGGTTGTGACCATGTTTGACTCTGGTGGCAGTTCGGGTCAGCTCCGAGACGAGCTCGGGGTGCTTCCGCCCGGCGATGTCTTGCGCTGCGCCCTTGCCCTGTCACGCAACGAAGGCGAGGCCCGGCGGGTGCTCCTGGCACGCCTGCCCACTCTGGAGCACACCCGGCTGGGCGGCCACACCGGCGGCAACCTGCTCCTGTCCATGATGGAACGCTACAGCGGCGACTTCCTCGCCGCGGTCGATGGCCTCCGCGCACTGCTCGGTTGCCGCGGCTTCGTCTGGCCCATCAGCGTCGAGCAGGCGACGCTCTGCGCCGAGTACGCTGATGGTGAAGTGACCCGCGGCGAGGTCGAAGTGGATGCCGGCCACGCGCGCGGACACCTCGTTACGCGCATCTGGCTCGAGCCGCCGGCGCCGATTCACCCGGCCGTCAAGAAGGCGATCATCAATTTCGATGCGGTCGTGATCGGCCCGGGCAGTTTCTTTACCAGCTTGATGCCCACATTGCTGGTCGATGGCGTGGCTGACGTGCTCGCCTCGGTCAAGGGCCCCATCGTCGTGGTCAGCAACCTGCTGACCGAAGGCCACGGCATGCGCGGCTTTACCGCGGCTGACGAAGTTGCGTGGGTCAGCAAGACCATTGGCCGAAAAGTGGATGTGTTGATCGCCAACCAGGGCCAGCCGTCGAAGGACGCTGTCGATCGTTACGCCGCGGAGCACAAGCATCCGCTGCAGATTGGCACCCTCGACCCCGGAACCGAAGCGGTCGTCGGCGATTTCTGGCGGACGGAGATTGCGCGTCATGACCGGCAACGGCTGTCCTACGCCGTGTGGTCGGTGTTGTCACAACGGCTGCTGTCCTGAACATGGCGATCCCGCGCGGCACGCGCATCGGCGTCAACGAAGTCATCGCCCTGATCGGCTCCGGCGGCATGGGTGAGGTCTATCGCGCCCACGACACCAGGTTGGGCCGCGACGTGGCGATCAAGGTGCTCGCCAATCGCCTGACCGAAGACGCCGTGGTTCGCGCCCGCATCGAGCGCGAAGCGCGATTGCTCGCGTCGCTCAACCATCCCAATATCGCCACCATCTACAGCGTCGAGGAATACGAGGGCTCGCCGGCGATCGTGATGGAGCTGATCGAGGGCGAGACCGCGGCGGTGAAGCTGTTTGAAGGGCCATTGCCTGTCGACCAGGTCGTCGGTATTGCGCGACAGATCTCGGAAGCGCTGACCGCCGCCCACGACCGCGGGATCGTGCACCGCGACCTGAAGCCCGCCAACATCCACCTTCGCCCGGATGGCACGGTGAAGGTGCTCGACTTCGGCCTGGCCAAGGCTGTCACGCAAACCGCGACCCACCAGGTCCTCAGCACGCCGTCGGTAACGACGACGGGATCGATCATGGGGACGGCGCCGTACATGAGTCCGGAACAGGCGCGCGGGCAGGAAGTGGATCGGCGCACCGATATCTGGTCCTTCGGCGCGACGATCTTCGAGTTGCTGACGGGAAAGCGCGCCTTCTTTGGACCCACACCCGCCGACACGGTGGTGGCGGTGCTGAGCGGCGAGCCCGATTGGAATGCGTTGCCCGCCGATACCCCTGAGGGTCTCAAGGCGTTGCTGGAACGCTGCCTTCAGAAGGACATTCGTCATCGCCTTCGTGATCTCGGCGACGCGAGCTTCGACTATGGCAAGACGAATCCGGCATTCGTCGGCGCGATTGCGACAGCGAAGCATCATCGCCGCCGCCGGAACCTGACGCGGGGGTTGTCTTACGCGGCATCGATCGGCGCCATCATCGCGGTGATTGCCGGCGCGGTGTGGATGATCGACATCAATCGCGACTCGACCGGCACGCTGCGCAAGTTCGAAGTCCAGGCCGATGGTCTCGGTGACGAGCCGGCGACGTTTGCCGGTGGTAGCGGACCAGGCGCCGGCGTGGTCATCTCCCCCGATGGACGGCGCATCGTCTATCCGGCGAAGGGCAGCCTGTGGGTGCGCGAACTGAGTCAGCTTGACTCGCGCGAGCTCGATGGCACGGCGAAGGCCGTCGCGCCATCCTGGTCGCCGGACAGCAACTGGGTCATTTACGTCGTCGGCAACCAGTTGCTCAAGTCGCCGATCAACGGCGGACCCGCGGTGCAGATTGCCACCATGTCCGGCAACTTCGTGGAAGCGGCCGGGGCAGGGTGGTCACCGGACAATCAGATCTTCTACACGATGGGCAATGGGCCGCTGTGGCGTGTGGGTTCGGATGGCGGCGACCCTGAGTCGATTCTCGACGTCGACCAGGGCATCCTCGATTACCACGACATGACGATCGGTGGCGGCAAGCCGCTGTGGATCTCGCACTACACCACGCAGCAGCACTCGATCGACACGATCGAGAACGGCGTCAGGCAGGTACTGTTCGGGCCGGTGCAGCAGGTGATCCGCCACGCCGCGTATTCGAAGAGCGGACACCTCGTCTACCAGCGCGTCGGCACCAACCCGGGCGTCTGGGCCGTGCCGGTCGATCCGCGCACCCTGCGTCCTCGTGGCGAGCCGTTCCTGGTCGCCTCCGGTGGATTGCGTCCGAGCGTCGCGGCCGACGGCACGCTGGTGTATGTCACCGACGAGAGCTGGGGACAACAGCGCTTGAGCATCGTCAATCGCCAAGGCGAAGTGATTCGCGATATTGGCGATCCGCGGCTGCCAATGCGGCACCCGGCGCTCTCGCCGAAGAACGATCGCATTGCGTTCCTGGCGCCGACGGGCGAGCGCGACGACCTGTTCGTGATGGACATCGCGACGGGATCGCCGACGCGTCTCACGTTTACAGGGGTGCGCGGCGATCCTGAATGGGATCACGACGGCAAGCAGATCCTCTATAGCTGCGGCGCGACCGGCAAAGACGGTGGCATCTGCAGCGTGCAGGCGGATGCGGCCGGCGAACCGCAGCTGATCGTGCCAGGCGCCAGCCAGCCGGACTTGTCGCCAGATGGCAAGCAGCTCACTTATATCCTGCTCGACCCGAAGACACGCACGGATGTTTGGGCGGCGCCGCTCGACAAGTCGACGCCCCCGATCCTGATCCGGCGCACGCCGGCGTTCGATTTCGGTCCGCGCATCTCGCCGGACGGCAAATGGATCGCCTACGCGTCGTCCGAGGCCGGGCAACCGCATGTGTTCGTCGCCGACTATCCACAAGTGAAGCGCCGGTGGCAGGTATCGACGACGTCGGCCGCCCAGGGTGAATGGAATCCCGTCGGCGGGGAGTTGTTCTACCTGGACGGCGGCGGGCGGTTGCAGGTCCTTGATGTCAACGACAACGGCCCGTCCGGCAAGCCCCGTGAATTGTTCGCGGAGTCGGTGTCGCGCGCCCACCTGACGAGCGGTTATGCCGTTGCCGCCGACGGCCAGTCGTTTCTCGTGGTGCGCGATATCGATCGCGGCACCACGCGGCCGCGCCTTATCGTGGTTGAGAACTGGTTTGCGGAGTTTGCGACGCAGCAGGCGCGTTGAGCACCTGGATGTTGTGAGCGACGTCCTGGCTTTCCCGTTTGCGCGCGATCGACGCCATCGGATCCTTCAGGATGCATTCGCCCAGCACCAGGGCTTCGAGGTCGCGCTTGCCGATCGCGACCGCCTGCGCCGGGAGATCCAGGTACGCGAGTGACGTCGCGAAATCCCACGACGACTTGCGGCCCGCATCAATCGCCACGTTGATCGCCTTGTCTTTCAGGTAGCCCAGGAAGCTGTGATCGACAAAGTTCTCGAACGGTGACAGTTCGTCGAGCTCCGCGTCAATGACCGGGAACAGCGACAGGATGACGGCGTTGACGGTGTTGAAGTCGTGCTCGAGCGACGCGAACTGGTCGCCGGGGCAGGTGCGCGCGGCGGCGACGCCCAGGTCGATCATGATGTGCGGATTGATGCCGATCAGCAGCTGCTGCAGCACGGTGTACTGACTCGAGTTGGTGGCGTTGTAAGCTTGCAGCCAACTCTGGCCGTGCAGTTCGCCGCTGAACCACTGATCGCGGGTCACCAGATACCGCGTCGCGAACGCGACATCGAGCCGCTCCATGCGGGCGTTGTCCTCGAACTTGCCGGTCCGGATGCCGTCACGGATCGCCATGGTCATGCGCTTGTAGAGCGCGGCAAAATACCCGATGCGTGAGGCGCCGGTGATCGATTGGTTGACAATGTCGTCCAGGGCGGCGATGACGCCGTCTACAGTGGTTGGCAGCACGCAGAGATTCTAAATCCATTATGGTGACCGACGCGATTCTCGATGCGGCGCGCTTGCGCGGCGATGCACTTGCCGATGCGACCGTGGCTGACGTGTTCAAGGCCGGCGACACGCCGGCGGTGGCGACGCTGGTCTCGCAGTTGATGCGCGACGACCAGCAGCCGCGAGATCTGCCGGCGCCGGTGCTTGAATACCTGGCGAAATCCGCGGCGATCATCGGCCGCGCGCCTGGGGTGGGCGCCGCGGGCGAGCAGCTGTTCTCGGAGCACGGGCCCGAGATCATGATGCTGCTGTGCTGCTATTCGCTCCCCTCGTCCTACGCGGCGAAGAAGGGAGTACAGGTCCTGCACCGCACGGCCTATCTCGCCAAGCGCCCGAATCGCAGGCTGTTTGAGACCGCGCAATTCATTGTCGACGTGCTGTCGCCAGGCGGCCTCGGGCCCGGCGGCAGGGGCGTCCGCACCGCGCAGAAGGTGCGCTTGATGCACGCGGCGATCCGCCATCTCATTCAAACGGACACGAAGGACCCGTGGCCGACCCAGGATCTTGGCGTGCCGATCAACCAGGAAGACCTGCTTGGCACGTTGATGACGTTTACCTGGTTGATCCTGGACGGCCTGGCCAGGCTCGGTATGCAACTGACACCGGTTGAGCAGCAATCGTATCTTGCGGCCTGGCTGGTGGTGGGTGAGTTGATGGGCGTGGAGCCTGGATTGATGCCGCGCAATGTCACCGAAGCGCGCGCCGTCACCGAGTTGATCGAGCGCCGCCAGGTGGCCGAGTCACCGCAGGGGCGCGAGATGATGCAGGCGCTGCTCGGCATGATGCAGTCGAACACTCCGCATCCGTTCAAGACCATGCCGCCGTCGTTGCTGCGCGAGTTCCTGCCCGCGAATGTGGCGACCTTTCTCGGCGTGCCGTCGCACAGGTTCGAGGAGGAGATGATTCGTCTGGCCGACGAGGCGCTGCGGCCGTTGCAGCGCTTCGTCAACAGGGAAGCACAACGCAGCGCGCTCGTGCGCCGCTTCAGTATCGAGTTGTTGCGGTGGATGCTGAAAGTGGAACTCGACGGCCAGCCCGCCCGGTTTGCGATTCCCGATTCACTGCACGAGGACTGGCAGATCGCGCCGCCCGACAGCGAAGAAACGTTTTGGCAGAAGCTACACGAGAGACTTCACGGCGGACGCTAATCACGCTTCTTAGCCTTCTTTGCCTTTGCAGTCTTTGCCTTCGTGCTCTTCGTGACCTTCGTGGTTGCCTTCCCTTTGACAGGCGCTTTCATCGACATTGCGCGCTCGATGATCTTTTGAAACATCGCGCCGGTGTCGCCGCCCTTGGCCGTGGCGTTGCTGTGCCACAGCTCGGGCGTCTTGCCCGAGAGGATCTCCGCGAAGTCGGCGTTGGGCGTCTTGACGCTCAGCGGCGCAAACTCGGCGATGTCGATGGGGCCCGACCAGTCGTCGCGGTGCTTGATCAGCAACCAGCTATTCGGCGCGCCGCCGTAGCGTGTCTTGATCAAGACCCATGATCCCTTGAGCTTGTAGCCATCCAGTCGGAACTTCAGCTCGCCCTTGCGCAGCGAGGCGTCGATGTCCTCGCTCTCTGGTTCCGGCTCCCACGTGCCGTAGTCCCACAGCATGACGATGCCGGCGCCGTAGCCTTCCGGGATGACGCCTTCGAACATCCCATAGTCGTAGGGATGATCCTCGGTCTGCATCGCGAGCCGCTTGTCGGCCGGATTGATCGACGGGCCTTTCGGCACCGCCCACGACAACAGCACACCGTTCAACTCGAGCCGCAGGTCGTAGTGGAGGTGGGAGGCGAGGTGTTTCTGGACGCAGAAAAAGAGCTCGTCACCCTTCTTGCGCTTCTTTACTGGCGCATCGCCGCTCGGTTCGGGCGTTTTGTTGAAGTCCCGCTTCTTGCGGTAGTCCTCGAGGGCCACGGTCCTTGCAAGGATACAATACCGCCGATGGCCACGACCCCAGCCCAGGACCGTTCGTTCTTCGGTCACCCGCGCGCGTTGTCCACGCTGTTCTTCACGGAGATGTGGGAACGGTTCAGCTACTACGGCATGCGCGCGTTGCTGCTGTTGTATATGACCGCGCCGGTAGCGGCAGGCGGGCTCGGATTCGATACCGCGCAAGGCGGCGCCATTTACGGTTTGTACACCTCGATGGTGTACCTGGCGACGCTGCCAGGCGGCTGGATCGCCGACCGCTTGATCGGTCCGCGCCGCGCGGTTCTGTACGGCGGCATCTTTATCGCCGCCGGCCACTTCAGCATGGCGCTGACTTCGCTGGCCATGTTCTACCTCGGGCTCTTCCTGATCGTGATCGGGACCGGCCTGCTCAAGGGCAATGTCAGCGTCATCGTCGGCAAGCTGTACGCGACGGGTGATAACCGGCGAGACGCCGGGTTCTCGATCTTCTACATGGGCATCAATCTCGGCGCATTCATTGCGCCGTTGATTTGCGGCTATCTCGGACAGGAAATCGCGTGGCACTACGGCTTCGCGGCGGCCGGCGTCGGCATGGTCCTTGGCGTGATCCAGTACGTGCTTGGCGGCGGCGCGCTGGGTGATGCGGGCGTAGAGCCGTCATCGGCAACGCCAGAGGAACGCGCGCAGTGGAGGCAACAGGCCACCATCTGGGGCGGGTTGTTTCTTGCGATCGTGGCAGTGGTTGGCATCGGCGGCTACACCGGCGCGGTGCCGCTGACGGCTGCCCAGGTGGCCGACGCCGCGGGCGTCATGCTGATCGCCATCATCGTCGGCTTCTTCGGCTGGCTCTACATGTCGGGCGGGTGGACGGCCGATGAGCGCAAGCGCCTCTACTTGATCGGTGTCCTGTTCCTTGCGGCTTCGATCTTCTGGTCCTTGTTCGAGCAGGCGGGCTCCACGCTGAACCTCTTTGCTCGCGATCGCACGCGCAATGCGGTGCTGGGGGCTGAGTTCCCGAGCAGCTGGTTCCAGTCGATGAACTCGATGTTCCTGATCATCTTTGCGCCGGTGATGGCGTGGGTGTGGATCAGGCTGTCGGCGGCAGGCAAGGAGCCATCCACGCCGATGAAGTTTGCGTGGGGCCTGATCCTTGCTGGTCTTGGCTTCGCGATTCTCGTGCTGCCTGCGCAGGACGAGACGGCGCTGGCCAGCCCGATGTGGCTGACCACCACCTACTTCCTGCACACCATCGGCGAGCTGGTGCTGAGCCCGGTTGGCTTGAGCGCGATGACCGTGCTGGCGCCGCCACGCATTGGTGGCTTGATGATGGGCGTGTGGTTTCTTGCGACGTCAGTCGGCAACTTCATCAGCGGCCGGGTCTCGGGCCTGTATGAAGCGATGGCGCTGCCTTCACTGTTCGGCACCATCGCGACGATCGGCATCGTGCTGGGCGTGATCCTGATGCTGCTGGCGCCGATGATGCGGCGCACGTTGTCGTCGCAGGCGTCGCGATAGTCATCGCTCTTCGGGTCCGCGTCCCGTGATCGTTCTCGTCTCGACCTACGATCTTGGCCGCCAGCCATTCGGGCTGGCCTCGCCCGCGGCGTTTCTGCGTCGCGCCGGGCACACCGTCGTGTCCGTTGACCTCTCGCGCGACAAGCTCAGTGAATCGTCTGTTCGAAGCGCCCGCGTCATCGCGTTCTACCTGCCGATGCACACCGCAACGCGGCTCGCCTTGCCGGTGATCGCTCGCGTCCGCGCCGTCAATCCAGACGCGGCGCTGGTCGCCTACGGCTTGTACGCGCCGTTGAACGAAGCCCTGCTGCGGGCGCGCGGTGTTTCGGTCGTGCTGGGTCCAGAGGCTGAAGACGATCTGGTGGAGGTTTGCAGAGGCGGGTCTTCAGACCCGCCTGCGGCCAGAAGCGAGACGTCGGTCCTGCCTCTGCAACGGCTCAAGTTCATTCAACCGGACCGCACTGGATTGCCCGCGCTCGATCGATACGCGTCGCTGCAGATGCCGGATGGCGCGTCCCGGATCGTGGCCTCGACCGACGCGACCCGCGGGTGCAAGCATCGTTGCCGCCATTGCCCGATCGTGCCGGTTTACGACGGACAGTTCCGCGTGGTGCCGGTGGATGTGGTGCTCGCCGATATCCGGGCGCAGGTGGCGCAGGGCGCGACGCATGTCTCGTTTGGCGACCCGGACTTTTTCAACGGGCCCACGCATGCGCGAAGGATCGTCGAGGCGCTGCATCGAGATCATCCGCACGTGACCTACGACGTGATCATCAAGGTCGAGCACCTGATCGCGCACCGCGATCTACTGCCGCTACTGGCTGCCACCGGTTGCCTCTTCGTCACCAGCGCGGTCGAGTCGGTCGACGATGAGGTGCTGGCGAAGCTGGAGAAGGGGCATACGCGCGCGGATTTCATTGCGGCGGCCCAGCTCTGCCGCGAGGCCGGCGTCACCCTGGTGCCGACTTTCGTCGCCTTCACCCCGTGGACCACGATCGACGGTTACGTGGACCTGCTGCGGGTGGTCGCTGAGCTCGGGCTGGTCTCCAATGTGGCGCCCGTGCAGTGGGGTATCCGGCTGCTGGTCACATGGCAATCACGTCTTCTCGAGTTGCCGGACATTCGCTCGGTCATCGGCCCCTTCGACGCGACGACGCTGACGTTCCCGTGGAGGCACGCCGATCCGCGCGTCGACGCGCTGCAGCACCAGGTGATGTCGCTTGCCGGCGTGCGCGCCAATCGATCGCGCGAAGACATCTTTGACACGATCTGCGAGCTGGCGCAGGTCAACGTGTTGCTACCGTCGCGATCCGCAATCCCGTATCTGAACGAACCCTGGTACTGTTGAGCGGAACCCACCGCAGAGCAGGTTGCTTTGCTATGACCCGGGTCCTCCTCCTCGCGACCACCACCGGTTACCAGACGCGCATGTTCGCGGAAGCGGCTGCGCGCCTGGGCGTCGAGCTGGTCTACGCGACCGACCGCTGCGATCAGCTCGATGATCCGTGGCGTGACTCGGCGATCGCGGTCCGCTTTCACGAAGAGTGGCGATCGGCCGACGTGATCCTGAAAGCGGTCGAGCGGAATCCCGTGGAGGCCCTGCTCGCGGTCGGTGACCGGCCGACGGTGACGGCGGCGTACGTGTCGCGGCTGATGGGACTACCGGGCAACTCGCCCGAATCTGCCGCCGCGGCGCGCGACAAGCGGTTGATGCGTGAGCGGCTCAAGGCCGCCGGCCTGCCCGCGCCGTCGCATTTCACCGTACCCGCGACCGTCGAAGCCGCGACGCTGCTGAGGCGCATCGTGCTGCCGGTTGTCGTCAAGCCGACGGTGCTGTCCGGCAGCCGCGGCGTGATTCGCGCTGACGACGCGTTGAGTTTTGCGACGGCGTTTGATCGCGTGCGCCGCTTGTTGATGTCGAACGAGGTGCGCGAACTTCGCGATCCGGAAGCCGACGTCATCCAGATCGAGGAGTACATCCCTGGCGCCGAGTATGCCGTCGAGGCGGTGCTCACACACGGCACCCTGCGCGTGCTGGCGATCTTCGACAAGCCAGACCCGCTGGAGGGCCCGTTCTTCGAGGAGTCGATCTACGTCACGCCGTCACGCGCGACCGAGGCCACGCAGAAGCGCATTGCCGCAACCGTCGCCGACGTGGCGCAGGCGCTGCGGCTCTATCACGGGCCGATCCATGCCGAATGCCGGGTCAACGATCACGGCGTCTACATGCTGGAAGTCGCCGCACGCCCGATCGGCGGGCTCTGCGCCAAGGCCGTGCGATTCGAACAGGGTCCCTTTGAGGAATTCCTCCTTCGCCACGCGCTGGGTGAGGACCTGAATCACTGGCGACGCGAAACGCAGGCGTCGGCCGTGATGATGATTCCGATTCCCCGGAGCGGTGTCTATCGACGCGTGGAAGGCGTCGACCAGGCGTCGGCCGTCGAAGGCGTGTACGACGTGCAGATTACGGCCAAGCCCGACCAGCAGCTGCTGGCCTTACCGGAGGGTGCAACCTATTTGGGGTTTATCTTCGCGCGAGGGGAGACGCCTGCCGCCGCCGAGCGCGCGGTGCGCGAGGCACACGCGCGGCTGCAGTTCAGAATCGATCCATTACTTCGCACGCTGGGGAACGAAGTCGGGCGGTAGCGCTGATCCTTCCCCGAAGAAGAACTCTTCCATCTGCGCGCGAATCAGCTCCTGGCCTTCCTTCTGCCAGGGCATCAAGCGGTATTCGTTGAGGATCATCTTCTGGCGCTCTTCCCAGAGCTTCCACGCCTGCGCCGAGACGTTTTCGTAGATTCGCTGGCCGATCTCGCCGGGCCACGGCGCGGCATCCAGTCCGGGCAGTTCCTTCTGGAACTTGATGCACTTCACCATGCGCCCGCTCTTGTTGCCGGCTGGTTGGTCGTTCGGGGCCGGCGGCCCGCCACACATTGCCATATACGGATTGTAACCTTCCCCGGCTAGAATCGCCGTGTGGACGCGGAACAACGCCACCGGAACTGCTGGTATGCGCGCCGCACCGCCGACCTGCCCGAGGATCTCGGGTCCCACACCATCATCGACGGCGAGCTGGTCTATTGCGCCCACCCGATGTACTGGCCGGTCGTTCGCTACGAATTCGACCTGCGTAACTGCGAAGGTTGCGACGTGTTCAAGCAGCGGCGGCAGAAGGATGCTGAGCCGCGGGGCTAGATCGACGGCCTCAGGGCGTCATCTGTCTTCAGCGTGGCGCGAAGAAGTCATCCTGTTTGTAGGTGTGGACGCGCCGATAGCCCTTTTCCTCCAGGAACTTGATCAGCTCGGTGCGCTTCGGCTCTTCCTCGTTGTGTTCGATTGCAAACGAGCCGAACCGGTACTTGTCGAACGGCACGCCCTTCAGGGCATCGAGCTCGGCGCCCTCGATATCGAGGCTCATGAAGTGAATGAAGGGCGGCGCCTCCAGTCGCGTCAGGATCTCGCCGAGCGTCGTCGTGGTGAGTTCCACGGCGGGGCTCTTCTCGGCTTCTTCCTTCCACTTGCCGAGTGTGTCGGCAATGCCGCCCAGACCGGAATGCGTGTGGAATTTCACGATCTGCCCGGGCGCCGCCGAGACGACGGCCTTTTCCATCAGGCAGGTGCGGCCTTCCATGTGTGTCGGGAACGGGTCGACGCAGATTCCTTTCCAGCCCAGCTCCTCCAGCACCTTGGTGTTCGAGCCGATCGTGCCATGGCCTGAGCCGACGTCCAGGAAGTAGCCATTGGTGACGCCGGGGAACATCTTCACAGCGACCCACTTGTCCTGGCCGATCTCGGACGGGAAGGTCGGCGTGCTGCCGATCGCTTCCTGGGAGGTCAACGACAGCGCCTGGAACAGCGACAGGTCGCAGCATGCGCGATTGGTGTCGAACTGCTTCCTGATCTCGGCGGCGCGCGGGCTTTGCGCCATGCCATAGAAGGCAACGACGAGGAACAGGAGCAGGGCAACGCGTTTCATAATTCAGTACCGATTGTATTGATAGTCGGCGCTCAGCGACCCATCTGTAGCGTATTCATACGCTCCAGCTTTTACCTGATGCGAATGTAACCAAATGTAACCAGGTAATTCCTTGTAAATCAATCATTTACAGAACCGACTCTTCCATTGATCTGGCACGCGATTCGCTAGTAGCTCGGTCAGGTATAGGCGTACTCGACCAATGGGAGGTCACCGTGTTTGAGATTCGAAAGGCACGCCGGGGTTTTGCCTCGATGTCAGCAGAGAAACAGCGCGAAATTGCCAGCAAGGGCGGCCGTGCCGCTCACGCCAAGGGCACCGCGCACGAATGGTCGGCAGAAGAAGCGCGTCGCGCTGGTCGCAAGGGCGGTCAGGCGAGCCGTGGCGGACGGGGAAAGCTCCCGACGGTAGCGTAAAGGCTGCCGAGGACGAAAAGTGAGAAGTAAGAAGTGAGACGTTAGAAGATACCCCCTTCTGACGCCTGCCACTTCTCGCATCTCACTTCTCGCCTCTCGCCTCTCGCCTCTCACTTCTCACTTCTCACTTCTCACTTCTCACTTCTCAAGTCTTGCCACGTCGACGCGCGCATCGTTGAAGCACGCGCCTCCCCCCAAATCCGTCAACGTATCCGGCACCAGCGTGTTCGACGTGTAGCCATTCGCGGTGTTGCGCCGCCACACGCCCTTCGGCATTGACACGATGCCACGCTTCACGAGTGGCGTCAGCCGCGCCTGGATATGCATCTCGCCCAGCGCGTTCCACACCCGCACCTTATCTCCGTCATCAATCCCGCGCGCCTCCGCATCGTCCGGGTTCATGTCCAGCCGCACGTCGGGACGTGAGAGTTCACCGAGCGTTGAGCTGATTGTCCGTTCGCTCGATGGCGAGATCAGCGCCAGCGGAAATTCCGCTGTGCCGGGATCCGCCTGGTATCCGTAAAGTCCCTGCGGCGCCTGTTTGTCGAGCACCGCGGGGAACAGGTCAACTTTCTGGTCTGCGGTCTTCGGGTACACGTCGACGAACTGAATGGGCCTGCCACCGTGGGGGGGACGCGCGGTCCACGACTCGCGCAGGTCCCCGCCGACCTGGTCGGGCAGGTGGCTCAGGACCTTCAGCATCGCATCGAGATCGTCTTCGGGATCGCCTTCCACCGTGAGATCCAGACGGCGCGCCAGGTCCATGAACACGTCGGTGTTCGAGCGCGACTCACCGACTGAATCGATCACCGGCTTGCCGAGTTGCAGCGTGATCGGCCCATAGCCTCTCGCGAAGTCGTAGTGCTCGAGGAACGTCGTCGCCGGCAGCACGACGTCCGCATACATCGCGGTGTCGGTCAGCACCTGGTCGAAGACGACGGTAAACAGGTTCTCGCGTTCGAAACCGCGAATGACGCGCCGCTGATCCGGCAGGATCGCGACCGGGTTGCAGTTGTAGACGAACAGCACGTTGACGGGCGAGCCTTCGGGCTCGGTCAGCATGCGTCCGACCTTGTTCATGTTGATGGCGCGCGTCTGCGGCTCGGCGTCGGTCATCCACGTGCGATCGATGTTCCACGAAGCGGAGTTGCTCATCGAGTAGCCGCCGCCCCGCACGCCGAACTTGCCGGCCACTGCCGGGAGCGCGAGCACGGCCGCGGCCGCGCTGCCGCCGTTACGGTTGCGTTCGAGGCCCCAGCCGCACTTCACCAGGGCCGGCGAGGTCTTCACATAGCGCTCGGCGATCTGGCGAAGCACGGATGCGTCAACGCCGCTGACTTCCGCCGCCTTCTCGAACGTCCACGGCCTGGCTTTTTCGCGCAGCGACGCGGCGCCGTTGGTGTGCTGATCGAGAAATTCCTGCGACGCGTGCCCCTCTTCGAAGAGATAGCGGTGGATCGATAGCGCGACCGGCAGGTCCGTGCCTGGGCGCACGGCGAGATGCAGATCGGCCTGTCGCGCGACGGTAGTGGCGCGTGGATCCACGACCACGATGAACGCGCCCTTGTCGCGCGCCTCCTTCAAGTACGGCATCAAGTGAATGCCGGACACGCTGGGGTTCACGCCCCAGACGATGATCATCCTGGCGTCGGGATAGTCCTCGTAGCTGACCGAGGGCATCTTGCCGTAAAGGCCGAGATTGGCCGCGCCAGTGGGTGCGGCGCACACGGTCCGCAGCAGACGCGAGGTGCCGAAGCGGCGGAACAGGATCGCATCCGCGTAGTCCTGCGTCAGGAAGCCGTTGGAGCCGCCATAGCAGAGCGGCAGGATCGTCTCCGCGCCGCCGTTGTCACGCGCGGACTGGAACTTCTCCGCAATCGCATCCAGCGCATCGTCCCACGTCACGCGCTTGAACAGTCCTGAGCCCTTGGCGCCGCGTCGGATAGCGGGGTAGAGCAGCCGATCGTCGCCGTAGACGCGTTCGGGGAAGCGCCTCACCTTGGCGCAGATGTAGCCCTGCGTGATGTGGTTTTCGTTGGAACCGTCGATCTTGGTGACCTTCCCGCCCTTGACGGTCACGTTCAGCGTGCACGCATCCGGACAGTCGAGCGGGCATGCTGTGGTGACATTCGATTCGGTGGGGGCGACGCCGGGCTTGGCCATGACTCTCTTGTCCTGTAATCGTTGACTGGATACCGGGTCGTTCCAACGGAACGGCCCCAGGCAGGTCGATGAGCCAGAGGCTGACGGGACTGATCCAGTGGATACGCTCCTTTAGAATAGAGGAGATGGCAGGTCTTCCCCAAGTAGTGATCGTTGGCGGTGGCTTTGCTGGATTGGCAGCCGCAAAGCGTCTCCGCAACACCAATTGCGAGGTGACGATCATCGATCGTCACAACCATCACGTCTTCCAACCACTGTTGTATCAAGTCGCAACGGCCGGGCTGTCGCCTGGCGATATTGCCTCGCCGATCCGGTGGATCCTGCGAAGCCAGCCGCGCTTGCGCGTGCTGTTGGCCAACGTCGAGCGAATTGATTCACAGGCCAGGCAGATCGAGTTGGATGGTGGCACCAGGGTCCCGTACGACTATCTGATCGTCGCGGCCGGTGCCACGCACTCCTGTTTCGGTCACGACGAGTGGGCCGACGCCGCGCCTGGCTTGAAGACACTGGACGACGCGTTGGCGATCCGGCGGAAGTTGTTGCTGGCGTTTGAGGAAGCGGAGCGCGAGCCGAATCCGGTGTACCAACGGCGGCTGCTCTCGTTCGTGATCATCGGCGGTGGTCCGACCGGCGTGGAAATGGCCGGCGCGCTTGGCGAAATTTCGCGCCAGGTCCTGCGCACCGAGTTCGATGCGGTCGATCCCGCGATCGCCAGGATCGTGCTGATTGAAGCCGGCCCGTCGATCCTGCCGTCGTTTCCCGAGGAGCTTCGTGAACCGGCGCGCCGATCGCTGATCAAGCTTGGTGTGGTGGTGCGGGTTGGCCAACCTGTGACGAAGGTGGAGCAAGGAGCGGTGTGGATTGGCGACGAGCGCATCGAGGCGCACACCATCCTCTGGGCCGCAGGCGTGGCGGCCGCACCGCTGTCACGAGACCTGGGCCCCGGCCTCGATCGTGCTGGACGCGTGATCGTCGCCCCCGACCTGTCCGTGCCGAATCATCCGGGCGTGTTCGTGGCCGGCGACCTGGCGTCGTTCACGCACCAGACGGGCTCGCCGTTGCCTGGCGTGGCGCAGGTGGCAAAGCAGGGTGGCCGTCACGCGGCGGCGAATGTCGCGCGGCTGATCGACGGCAAGCCGACCACGCCGTTTCGATATATCGATCCCGGCAACATGGCCACCATCGGCCGCAACGCGGCGATCGCCGACTTCGGCTTCCTGCGTGTCTCCGGATATCTCGGATGGCTGTTGTGGCTGTTCGTCCACATCCTGTTCCTGATCGGATTTCGTAATCGGGTGTCGGTCATGCTGCAATGGGCGGCCGCGTATCTCACGTACCAGCGCAGCGTCAGGCTGATCACGCGGAACACGTCGTAGTCCCTTCTCACTTCTCACTTCTCACTTCTCCCTTCTCACTTCTCCCTTCTCCCTTCTCCCTTCTCACTTCCGCTAGACTGTGGGGCGGAGTTCCCTATGCTCAAGCCCCTGGTGACTGGCCTTGCCCTGCTCGCGACCATGGGCGCCGTCTACGCGCAGAACGTGCCGACGGCGACCTGCAAAGGCTGTCCTGCCAGCTACATCTCGAACGACGAACTGCAGGCGTATCTGAAACGTGCCATCGCGCGCAACCAGATCGACCAGCAGGTGCGTTCTGTGGACATCGGCAAGAGCGGTGTGGCCGTCGGCATGGTGCATCGCACCAGGCTCGACAAGCCGCAGACCGCGTCGGTCGCCGAACACGATCACGTGAGCGAGGTGTACCACATCATTTCCGGATCGGCGACGCTGGTCACCGGCCCGGATCTGGTCGATGCGCAGCGTCGGCCGGCGACGAACGAGAACGTGCGCCTCTTGAATGGTCCCGGCAGCAATGCCGCGTCGATCCGCAGCGGGGTGACGCATCAGCTCAAGGCCGGCGATGCGATCATCATTCCCGCCGGCACCGGTCATTGGTTCACGAAGATCGATGACCACATCACCTACCTGATGATCCGTGTCGATCCCGACAAGGTCGTCCCCTTGAAGGACGAGGCGGCTTCCAAGGCGTACCTCGCGGCGCAGTAGGGGGTCGCTCCGTGTACGTCGGCGCATTGGTCGGGCCATATCGCGTTCTTCGCCAGCTCGGGGCCGGCGGGATGGGCGTCGTGTGGCTGGCCGAGGATCCGCGTCTCAATCGAAAAGTCGCGCTGAAGATGGTCAAGGGCTCCGACGCGGAGACGACCGAAGGCCGCCAGCGCCTGATGCGCGAAGCGCGCGCCGCTGCGGCGCTGAATCACCCGCACATTGCGACGGTGCACGACGTGCTCGACGTCGACGGCAAGGTCATTGTCGTCTTCGAGTATGTGGAAGGCGAGACGCTGTCGGCGCGCTTGCAGCGCGGTGCCATTGGGGTGGCCGAGGCCGTCGAAGTGGCCTGGCAGCTTGCCGATGCGCTGGCCGCCGCGCACGCGCAGGGCGTCATTCATCGCGACCTGAAGCCCTCGAACGTCGTCATCGGTCCTGAGTCGCGCGCCAAGGTGCTCGACTTCGGTATCGCGCGCATGGTGCCGATCGGCGCCGATCCCTCAGGCACCGCGCCTGGCACGATCGGTGGGGGATTGGTCGGCACCCCCGGCTACGCCGCGCCCGAGCAGTACCTGTCGCGCAATGTCGACGGCCGCGCCGACCTGTATGCGCTCGGCGTGATGCTGTTTGAAATGATCGCCGGCCGCCGTCCCTTCCCCGGCAGCGATGCCGTCGCGTTGGCGACATCGGTCCTGCGCGATGAGGCGCCGAAACTGTCGGGCACGGGCCTCTGGGTGCCCGCTCCGCTCGATAAGCTCGTCTCGAGGCTGCTCGAGAAGGACGCAGACAAGCGTCCGGCATCTGGCGACGAAGTGCTGGTCGAGCTGAGCCCGCTGCGCGACATGGAATCATCGCCGCTGGCCCGGCGCACGGTGCTCATTCGCCGCAAGATGCCGCTCAGCACCAGGATCGCGGCGGTGGCGCTGGTCGCGGTGGTGATCGGCCTCGTGGGCTACACGCAGATGTACCCGCGCCGTCTTGGCCCCGAAGCGCCGGTCGTCGCCGTGCTGCCGCTGACCAATTCGAGTGGTGATGCGAGCAACGACTACCTTGGCGCGGGTCTCGCGGAGAGTTTGATCACCAGCCTCGCGTCGGTGCCAAAGGTGACGGTGCTGTCGCGCAGCGCCGTTGAAGAAACACGGCAGCAGAATCCCGATCGCGCGTCGTTCGTCCGCTCGCTCGACGCCAGCTACATCGTCACGGGTTCCGTGCAGGCGGTTGCGGATCAACTGCGTGTCACGCTGAACCTCGAGCGGCCGGATGCATCGGTGGCCTGGGGCGAGACCGTTCAGGGGCCGGCCAGTGATCTGTTCGCGCTGCAGACCCGGCTCGCAACGCTGCTCGCCGACGCGATCGTTGATCAGACGCCGTCGGCCGAACGCACCGCGCCCGCCGCGCCAATCACCAGCAACGAGACCGCCCAGCTCGCCTACTGGAAAGGACGCGCACTCCTCGATCGCCGTGAGATCACCGGCAACCGGACCGCGGCGCTGGCAGAGTTCGAGCGCGCGATCGCCGCGGATCCGAAGTTTGCTTCAGCCCATGCTGGTCTCGCCGAAGCACTATGGCAGTTGTACCAGCAGACTAACGACAAGACACTGGCGGAGCGTGCGGTGGCGTCCACGAAAACAGCAGTCGATCTCGAGCCCGATCGTCCGGGCGTAAGGTACGTGGCTGCCTTGACGGCCTTTCGCCTTGGAGATTACGCCACGGGGCAGACGCAAGTTGAGCGAGCCCTTGACCTTCAGCCGACCTCCGAGGACGCGATCCGGTTACACGGCTCTGTTCTGGCAAGGCGAGGAGATGTCGAGGCCGGGCTCGCAGAGTTCCGGCGAGTAATGGCGCTCAGGCCCAATGCGGTGTCCGTTTACACGGACATGGGGATTGAGCTGTTCCGTGCGTCTCGCTTCCAGGAAGCGCTTGAGGCGTTCGACAAGGCCAGTGTCCTTTCGCCCGCATCCGCAATCGCCTTGAGTCAGGCCGGAGCTGCCGCGCAAGCACTTGGAGAAACCAAGCGTGCGCTTGAGTATTACGAGCGGGCCAATTCGATTCAGCCGCGCGCTGACACGTTCTCTAACATCGGCACCATCCAGTACAGCCTCGGCGATTATGCGAAGGCGGCAGCCGCTTACGAAGGTTCAATCCTCATTCGGCCGCAAAGTGCACTGACGCATCGCAACCTCGGAGATGCGTATACACACCTAGGGCGGAAGGACGACGGGAGACGGGCATATCTGAAGGCCGTTGAGCAGGGCCAGGTTGAAGTGTCGCTTGGGCCGACGAATGCGAGAGCGTTGGCGCGCCTGGCAGTTTATCAGGCGAAGATCGGCGACCACGATTCCGCAATGCGGAACATCAAGCGTGCGCAGGCCCTGACAGCTGATAGCCAGGAAGTACTTTGGCGGGCGGCCGTCGTTCATGCGCTAGCCGGTCGCTCAGGCCCTGCGCTTGATTCGATTCAGAGTGCCATCGAGAAAGGGTATTCCAGACGATTGATTGCCGAAGAGGAAGACTTTGCAATGCTTCGATCGATGCCGCGCTTCGTGGCGTTGATCTCAACCCCAGCTGAGGTGAAACGATGAGCAAGAAGAAGGGCAAAGCGGTCGCCAAGAAGGCGCCGAAGAAGGTCGTCAAGCGCGCGGCAAAGAAGTCACCGGCAAAGCGTTCGACGGCGCGGTTGGCGTCGGCCGCCACTGAGAGAGGTCGAACGCTCCACGTAACGATCTTCATTTCGAAGACCGAGAAGGGCACGACTATTCGCACCTCGCCACAGAAGCTCTATGCCAACCCTGGCGACTTTGTGTCGTGGACGGTCGTCAATCTGATCGACGGCGACAACGATGTACCGGTGACAATCTCGTGGCCGGAGACGGGGCCGTGGGGCAAGGATCCCATTCCGCTCCGTGGTTATCTGCGCAAGGCGTTCGGGAGTGTCGAGGCCGGAATCTTCAAGTTCACCGTCAGCGCGCTTGGCAGCGACGAAGATCCAGAAATCGAGCTTCCGGACGGGAACTAGAAATGATTACTTCCGCTCTGGCCGGAGCACGCGTCCGGCCAGGGCGGTCGTGAACTTGCCGTTCCGCCGCGCCAGCTCGCCGTTGACGATGATGTCGTCGAAGCCTTCGGAGAGCTGGTGCGGTTTGTCATACGTGGCCGCGTCGTTCACTTTTGCGGCATCGAAGATCAGCACATCCGCAAACGCGCCCGCGCGCAGCTGGCCGCGGTCCTTCAATCCAAACACCGCCGCCGGCAACGTTGTCATTGAGCGAATGGCGGCTTCGAGGTCGATGGCCTTGCGATCGCGCACGTACTTCTTGATCTTGCGTGCGAAGGCGCCGTACGCGCGCGGATGTGGCACGCCTTCACCCATGCGCACGAGATCGCCGTCGGTGCAGGTCATGGTCCACGGCTGCTGCATGATGCCTTCGATGTCGCTTTCCGACATGTTGAAGGACACCAGGCTCGCGTCGCCCTTCTCGAGCATCTGCAGCGCGTACTCTTCAGGCGCCACCCCCGCCTTGGCCGCGAGCGTCGAGAGCCGTTGGCCTTCGAACGACGGGTTGGCCGAATAGCGGCTGATCATCAGCGTATCGGCGCCACCGCGACGGGCGATATTGGTCTTCACCTGCTCGCGAATCTCCGGTCGCAGCTCGCCGGTGATCCGCTTCATCATCGCCTCGCGGCCGCCGACTTGCGCGGAGCGCGGCATCAGGGCGCCGACGATGCCGGTGCCGCTGGCTTCGTAGGGATACTGATCGGCAAACACCTGCACCCCTCTGGCGCGCGCCGCCTCGATGCGATCGATCAGCGTCTTCGACAGCCCCCAGCTTGCGGGGCCGAGCGCCTTCATGTGCGATACGACGCCGATCACGCCGCCCTGCTCGGCGACGTCGATCACTTCCTGAACCGCCGCCACCACGCCGATGGTGTAGTCAGCTTCATCGCGAATGTGGCTGGAGTAGACGCCGCCATAAGGCGCTGTGGCCCTCGCCATTGCCACCACTTCGGCGGTCTTCGAGTAGCTGCCGGGGGCGTAATACAGGCCGCTCGACAGTCCGAAGCCTCCGTCGATCATCCCTTTGCGAGACAGTTCGACCATCTTCGCGAGCTCGCCGGCGTTCGGATCGCGATCGGACATGTCCATCACTTCACGGCGGATCGAGCCATGAGGAATGAACTGCGCGACGTTGGTGCCGATGCGTTGTTTCTCGTAGGTGGCGCGCTGTGCGGCGAGATCCACCGGGCCGCCGCCGTCCGGATTCACAAAGACCGTCGTCAGTCCCTGCGCGAGCAGCGGCTGGCCGTGCTTCAATTCCTCGGTTGCCAGCCCGCCGCCGGCATGCGAGTGGACGTCGATGAATCCAGGGGTGACGTACTTGTCGCCCGCGTCGATGATCGTCCTGGCGGTGGCATTGCCGAGCGCCCCCATCGCCGCGATCCGGTCGCCGCGGATACCGATGTCGGCGCGATACCAGGGATTGCCGGTGCCATCAAGAACTCGGCCGCCGCGGATCAGGATGTCAAAAGTCTGTTGTTGCGCGGCGCCTGTCGGTGCCAGGAGTGCCAACAGTGCCAGAAGTGCCAACGGGAAAATGCGAGCGCGCATCCGCGCATTCTAATGCAACCACGAAGGGCACGATGGCCACGAAGCCATTTGGGCTCAGCCTTCGTGTGCTTCGCGTGCTTCGTGGTTGCGTTATAGCGGCAGGACGTACCGAATGTATTCGCCGCCGAAACCGCGGCGCTCGTAGAGCGCGCGTGCCCGCGCGTTGGTCACCAGTGCGCTGAGCGTCAGGCGATCAGACTTCTTCTCTCGCGCCCATGCCTCGCAGCGATCGAGCAGGGCAGACCCCACGCCCTTGCCTTCGGCCCACTTCTCGACGGCGAGCACCGACAGATGCGCGTGCGGGCGTTCGTTGAAGTAGTCGACGAGCGTGACCAGGAAGGCGCAGCCAGCCGGCCTGCCGTCGAGTTCGGCGATGAACACATCCTCGTCGGGCCGGCGATCGGTGAAGAACGCGTCGAGCGCGCGCCGATCGCCTTCGATCAGCTCGGCTTTCGTGCGATGCGACGGTTGATCGAATCCGTCAACGAGGCGGGCCGCCAGGCCCGTCACAAAGTCGCGATCGTCAGCGGTGGCAGGCCGAATCGTGACGCTCACGCCAGGACCGCGGTCTTCTTCTCGTACTTGCGCTCGACGTAATCGTCGAGCAGCTGCTGGAACGCTGCCGCGAGTTCGTCGTAGGTGCCCTTCAATGTCGTGGCGTGCACGCCGTCGATGAAGACGGGGCAGTTCGGGGCTTCGCCTGTGCCAGGCAGCGAGATGCCGATGTTGGCGGCCTTCGATTCGCCGGGACCGTTGACGACGCAGCCCATTACCGCGAGCGTGAGGGTTTCAACGCCGTCGTACTTCTGTTTCCATTCCGGCATCTTCTCGCGGATGTAGCCCTGCACGGCTTCAGCGAGTTCCTGGAAGGTGCTGCTGGTCGTGCGGCCGCACCCGGGGCACGCCGTCACGCTGGGCGCGAAGGCGCGCAGGCCCATCGCCTGCAGGATCTCGCACGCGGCGTAGACTTCCTCGCGGCGATCACCGCCGGGACGCGGCGTGAGCGAGACGCGGATCGTGTCGCCGATGCCTTCGTTGAGCAGCACGCCCAGCGCCGACGCCGACCACACCAGGCCCTTTGTGCCCATGCCGGCTTCGGTCAACCCGAGATGCAGTGGTTGGTCGGTCTGCTTCGCGAGCGCGCGATACACGTCGATCAGGTGCCGCGGACGCGACAGCTTGCACGAAATGATGATCTGGTCCTTGCGCAGGCCGGTTTCGATCGCGAGTTCCGTGGACTGGATCGCCGACAGCACCATGCACTCGCTGATGATGTCTTCGGAGTCCTTGCCGAGGTTGCGGTCGGTGTTCTCCTGCATCTTCGCCATCACCAGCTCCTGGTTCAGGGAGCCGCCGTTGACGCCGATGCGCACGGGCTTGCCGTGTTCGATCGCCACCCGGCAAATGGTCGCGAACTGCTCGTCGCGACGCTGTCCGGTGCCGACGTTGCCGGGATTGATGCGGTACTTGTCGAGCGCCTTCGCGCAATCGGGATACCGCGTCAGCAGCAGGTGACCGTTGTAATGGAAGTCGCCGATGAGGGGAGCCGTGCAGCCCACGTCGAGCATGCGCTGCTTGATCTCGGGCACGGCCGCCGCGGCTTCCGGCAGGTTCACGGTGACACGCACCATCTCCGAACCGGCTTCCCACAGCTCAATGCACTGCTGCGCGGTACCCTTCGCATCCGCCGTATCCGTCATCGTCATCGACTGCACGACGACGGGGGCGCCGCCACCCACGGTGACGTTGCCGACCTTGACTCCGACAGTACGATGGCGGTTTCCTAGCTGTAGCATTTCAACCCTTGTAACCCTTGTAACCCTTGTAACCCTTGTAACCCTTGTAACCCTTGCAACCTATTGATCGTCCTTCCAGCCATCGCCCTCGAGCGATCGCTTGATCTCATCCGACCGGAACACCGCAAGTTCCATCGTCTCGTAGTTCTCGACGCGATCCATGTCGTCGTTTGCGAAGAAGGCCAGCGTGAATGGCGGTCCGCCGGGCAGGATCACGGCGCGTGTCCGGTCGCGAGTGGCGGGTTTGAACAATCGCCACAACACCGTCGCCGCCACCTCCATGTATTCAGGATATGTAACGGGGACTGACATCGCAACCGTGGTTTTTGCTGCAATTCCTGCGTACTAGGGGGCAAACGAGGGCGCAGATTCTCGCGCGGACGCGTGCAGCGCCACGAGCGTCGACGCTGTGCGGCGGCTTTCGGCGAGCGTCACGACCTGCGGAGCGCCGTCGAGGACGCTGGCGATGAAGTCTTCGACCTGGCGTACGAAGATCTCCGGCGACCCCTTGACCTCGATCCGCTCAATGGTGCCGTTGCGTTCGAGTTCCAGTATTTCGAGCGGGCCCGGCCGGAACGGATTCGGCACGGTCAGCCCGCCGTCGCTCCCGAGGATCTCGAGCCAGGTCCGATACGCGGCGCGGAACCCTGCGTAGATGTTGGCGGTTGGGCCTTCGTGGAAGCGGAGGAGCCCCATGAACTCCTCGTCGACGCCCGACGCGTGCCAATGCGCCGATCCGAACACCATCTGAGGTTCCTGTCCGCACAGCATCTGCGCGTAGGTCACGGGGTAGCTGCCGACATCCCACAGCGAGCCGCCTCCCAGGTCAGGCTGCAGCCGGATATTGGTGTCACCTTCGAGTGCGAACGTGAAGCCGGACACGATCGCGCGCACGGTCCCGATCGCGCCGTCGTTGACCAATGCCTGTACGCGCGCGGTCATCGGCTCATGGCGATACATGAACCCCTCTTCGACGATCACGCTGGCGGCTTGTGCGGCGGCAGCGATGCGATCGATGTCCACCGGCGTCAGCGCGATCGGCTTCTCGCACAATACGTGCTTGCCGGCGGCAATGGCCGCGAGCGTCCACGGCACGTGATCGGTGTTGGGAAGAGGAATGTAGACGGCGTCGATGTCCGGGCTGTCGAGCAGCGTTTGATAGCCGGCAACGCCGCGTGGAATCGTCCACTCTCGCGCGTAGGCCTCAGCCCTCGCGCGATCGCGGCTGGCCACCGCGATCAGCTCGCTTCGTGCCGCGAGCCGCATCGCCGGGATCACGCGTTGGTTGATCCGTGCCGTCCCGAGAATGCCCCAACGCATCTCAGGCCGACAGGCTAACAGGCCTACAGGCCATCAGGCAGGCCATTAGGCCTCGGCCTTCAACTTGGCGAGCATGCGGCGGTTGAACTCCTCGGACTGTCCGCGCGGAATCGAGAGGGTCTTCCAGTTCGCGCCCTGGAAGTGTTTGGCCAGCAGCAGGATCTGGTACGCGTGGCCGGAGTAATGCGCCACCTGGCGCGAGATGGCCTTGTAGACCGAGTGCGGCTCGCTGCGGATGTAGACGGTGCGCTGCAGATCCGCATCCGTGAGCGGCGTGAGGGCGTCGAACACGCACTTCCAGCCATGCTCCCACTCCGCCAGCAGTTCCGCGCGCGACTGCTTCGCGTCTTCGAATTCGCCATCGCGCCGGCGATCCGGCTTCTCGCCGTCGGAGTTGAGGAAGTCGATCCAGCGCGATCGCATGTTGCCGGCCATGTGGCGCATCAGCACCGCGACGCTGTTGGCGTCGTCATCGATCGTCTTGTACAGCTGCTCATCAGAGAGCTGCTCGATCGACTTGTCCGCGAGCTTCTTCGTCTTCTGCAGCTCTTCGATCGCAACCGTCAAAATTGGCGACGCAGATTCGTTAGGCATGTTCGATGATCAGCAAGCCGATGGATACCGCCGCCAGCCCCCAGGCCGCGGCCGTCACCTCGCGTGGCCGGCCCGCAACCACGTGCAGGGCGGCATGGAGGATGAACCCCCAGAGAATACCCTGCGTGATGGAAAAGGTGAGGGGAATCAGGATCAGCGTCGCAAATGCCGGCACGGCAATTTCCAGCCGCTCGAACGGCACATTCGTCACCGATTGAAACATCGCCACCCCGACCAGGATCAAGACCGCCGACGTCGCGTAGGTCGGCACCGCCGCCGCCAGTGGCGCAATGAAGAGGCAGGGCAGGAAGCAGAACGCGGTGATGATGGCGCTCCGACCCGTGCGTCCGCCCATGCGGATGCCGGCGACGCTCTCCACATACGCGGTGCCGGATGAGCTGCCGAACAGCGCCGCGCCAAACGTCGCGAACGAGTCCACTATCAACCCCTGTCGAAGATTCTTTGGCGCGCCGCGCTCGTCGGTGAGGTGGGCCGCTTGCGACACCCCTATGAAGGTCGACACCGAATCGAACAGGTCGGTCAGCATCACCGTGATCATCGCCGGCAGCAGTGACAGGCGCAGCGCGCCCCACACATCCAGCTTCAAGAACACACTCGAGAAATCCGGCGCGCTCACCCACGCGGCGGGAGGGGCGACGTACCCGCCGATCCACGCTCCCGCCGTCACGAGGACGATCCCGGCGAGGAAGGCGAACGGGTTGTCGCGGCGGCTCAAGGCCACGCTGACGATCAACGCGACCAGCGTGAACACCGCGCGATGATCGAGCGGCCCCACGCCAACCATCGTCGCCGGATTCGCCGCGATGAAGCCCGCGTTCTGCAGCCCGATGAACGTGAGCAGCAAGCCGATGCCGGCCGCGGTGGCCGACCGGAGCGGTAACGGGATCGCGAGTGCGACCTGTTCTCGCAACGGCGTGACCGAGATCAGCAGAAAGATCACGCCGGCCCAGAAGGTGATGCCGAGCGCCACCGGCCATGGCACGCCGCCGTTGATGATCAAGGTGTAGGTGAAGAACGCGTTGATCCCCATCCCTGGCGCGACGCCGTAGGGCAGGTTGGCGTAGACTCCCATCAGGAGCGTCATGGTGAAGCACACCAGGACCGTCGCCGTGAGCGCGCCTGAGAACGGAATACCGGTGCCAGGAGTGGAGAGGATCGCCGGGTTCACCACCACGATGTAAGCCATCGTGAGGAACGTGGTCAGGCCCGCGACGGCGTCGCGAGACATGGCGCCTGAAGTGTATGCCGTGCCTGCGGGTGTCCTGGCCGAGGAGCGAGACGACACGCGCTAGAAGGATCGCGCGAAGAGTTCGTTGATCGCTTTGCGCGCGGCGGGCATGAGCATGCGCGTGCCGGTGCCGGTGAAGTGCACGTGCTTGATCACCGGCAGCTCAGCGCCGAGCCGCTCGACCCACCGTGACGCGTCGCCGTCCCATTCATACCAGCCGTTGTGATCCTGGTCGTACACGAACAGCGGCTTGTTGCAAAGCTTGGCGAACTCCGCGCCCCAGCCCGTGCCGCCGCGCACGGTCTGATCCTGCTGGATGGTGCCGATCACGTAGATCTCCTGCCCGTTGTTGATCTGGTACCAGATGCTTTGCAGGATCTTCCGGAAGGTGGGCGTATCGGGATAGCGGCGGTGCATCAGCCGCGAGACGTAGGCGAGGCTGACTTCGCCGGCCGCCAGTTCTTCGTGATTGAGGACGCGCAGCCCGCGCGTGCGCGCGGGCTTGTGACCGTCAAAGGAGAAATTGACTTCTTCGATGCCGAAGCTCTCGGCGCACGCGCCAAAGGCTTCTTCGGCGCCCAGCGCGCCGCCGCTGAAGAGGATGACGTCTTCGCGTTTCATCGCCAGGCCACCTGTTCCCCTTCTTGCTTCTTGCTACTTGCTTCTTGCTTCTTGCTACCTGCTACTTCATTCCTTGTCGTCGCCGTCGTTGCCGGCGTCTGGTGCTCCGGTCTCATCGACCGGGTCCGGCGCCTCAACGTCAGGATCGTCGTGCTTCATGAAGTCCGGGGTGATGTCGATGGAATCGTCATCATCCGTGTCGTCGAGGTCGAACGTGCGGCCCGTGAACTTCGTTGGGATCGGACCGCGCGGCTTGTCTTCGTTCTTCTTGAAGGGCTTCTTCTTGTCCTTCGGAGGCGCGGGCGGACCGAAGTTCTGCTGACGCGCGTGGCCTGCGCCACCGCCACCGCTGAAACCGCCACCACCACCGCCGCTGAATCCACCGCCGCCGGGGCGAGGACCACCGTAGCCACCGCCGCCACTGAAGCCGCCACCGCCACCGCTGAATCCGCCGGGGCGAGGACCGCCGAAGCCACCGCCTGGACGCGGTGGACCACCCGGTCCGCGGTCTTCACGGGCGCGCGCCTCGCTGACCGCGAGCGGACGGCCCATGAACAGCTGGCCGTCGAACTGCTTGACGGCTGCTTCGGCTTCACTGCGCTCGGCGTACTCGACGAACGCAAAGCCGCGGGCACGACCGGTTTCACGATCGAGCGGACGGACGATTTGGGTTGGCTTGCCGACCTGGGCGAAATGCGTACGCAGGTCTTCTTCGGTTGCTTGGTAGGGCAAATTGCCCACGAACAATCTGACTGGTGGCACGGTTGAACTCTAACGTTGAGCGGCTACTGGAAGTGGGATGTTGAAGGAGTCCCGAAGGGGTGTAGGAATAGGAATGGTAAGTATCCGCTGTGGGCGAAGCTTAGCAAATCTGAAAGAGGGTCACAAGTCCCGGATTTGGGCCTGGATGGCTTCAAGCTTGAGCTTGAGCATCTCCCGGTGCGCCGGGCGGCACGCCGCGGTCATCTCGGCCTGGGTCTGCGCCAGGGCGAGTTCCAGTCCAGCTTTGCGCGAGTGGCGTGCCAGAGCCTCGGGCGACAGGGCAGGCTTCATGGTCTTGGCGCGCTGCGCCTCCTCCTGCTGAGATTCCACCGACTTGCTCTCGAACCCACGGGCCACGATCTGACCTTAGCAGAAAAACTGGTAAAATTCGGCTGTTCCTAGCGGGGGACAAATCTCGAGACTTGTCGAGATTAAGTCGCCCCTACCCGCCATTCCTTCTCGCAGATCGGCGGCGTAGGAGACGCGAGCGTGCTAGGAGTGTGTCTAATGACTCGTTTCACCTCAATCACCCCCAATCTGCTGGTCCGCGATGTCGCAAAGAGCCTTGCGTTTTACCGCGACGTGCTCGGCTTCACGAAAGGCGAGACCGTGCCGGACCAGGCGCCGTTCGTGTTCGTGTGGATGAAGCGCGACGATGTGTCGGTGTTCCTGAACGACATCAATGCCGCGGCGCACGACTACCCGGATGCGGCGAAGTTGACGCCAGGCGGCACGGCCGCGCTGTTCTTCGTCATCTCCGGTGTCGACGACTATCACGCCAGGGTGGCTCCGAACGCCAACGTGATCATGCCGCTCAAGACGCAGTTCTATGGCATGCGTGAGTTTGCGATCACCGATCCGGACGGCCACATCATCACGTTTGCGGAGCGCGTCGACGCGGCGAAATGACCTTCGGCACGCTCTTGCTCATCGCGCAGGTGGCGGCGTTTCAACCCGTCGTCACCTGCGGCGTGCCCGAGCCGTCGCCCCTCAAACAATCGTCCAACGATTCGCGAGCGCCCGTCGAACGCCAGTCTGAATGGCAGGTCGCTGCGGGTGTCGCGAAGAGCGTCAGCCTTTTTCAATCAGCCGCGGGACGCGCCTATGCCGTGCAGACAGTTGGTTGGTCGCGCGAGCTGACGGGTGATCTCAATATCATCGGTGTTCGGGGGCGTTTTGCGTGGGGCGTCGAGGCGATGCCGGTGTTCGCGCAGTTCGATCCGTCGACGATGTACGGCGCGGGACTCGCGCCGGTCGTGTGGCGATGGAATTTTCCGCCGCGCCCCAACTGGTCCGCGTACGCCGAGCTCTCGATGGGTGGGATGTGGTCGAGCGAGCCGCTACCCGAGAACACGAGCCGCGGCAACTTCACCGCGCATTGGGGCGGCGGCATCCGCCTGCGTCCTCGCGGCGGAAAGGCCTGGTTGATCGGCTACCGCTTCCAGCATTTCTCGAATGGCAACCAGATGGGGTCGAATCCCGGCGTGAATAGCCACGTCGTCATTGCCGGGTGGACTAGACAGGTCCGCCTGAAGGCGGACCCTCACAGGAATTGATGTTTGGAATTCTTGTGAGGGTCCGGCTTTAGCCGGACCTATCGCTCGTAACTTTCTTTCTTGGCAGACGCCGACAGCTTCACCAGGTACTTCATCGGATCCGCCCTGAACATCTGGCGGAGCTCTGCGAGGCTGCTGGCGCCGCCGTAGCTGATCGACGAGCAAAGGTGCTTGAAGATGTCCTGCACGATCGGGCGTACCGAGCCACGTGCCGGCACGCTGACTTCGGTGCCTTCCGCGCCGATCGACTCCAGGTCCACCACTTCGTCATCCTCAACATCAAGACGATCGCGGATCGCCTGGATCGACGCCATGCCGCGCAGCACCTTGAACGGTACCTTCACGGAGCGTTGCTGATCGGGCAGCACGACTGACTTCTGGATTACCTCGCCCGGCGTCTCCTCGGTGCCGGCGAACATGCTGCCGAGCATCACGGTGTCGCCGCCAAAGAGCAGCGCCTCGAGAATGGCGCCATGACGCTTGATGCCGCCATCGGCGATCAGCGGCACATCTGTGCCGGCCAGGCCGCACTCATACAGCGCCTGCAGCTGCGGCACACCGAAGCTGGTGGTGATGCGCGTCGTGCATCCACCGCCGGGACCGATGCCGACCTTGATCGCGTTGACGCCACGCTTCGCCAGGAACCGCACGCCTTCCGCCGTCGCGACGTTGCCGGCAACCAGCTCCACGTCGGGGAAATGCTTCTTGAACGCGTCAATCGCCGTCGCCATCACCACGGAGTGTCCGTGTGCGATGTCGATCACGATGACGTCCACGTGTGCCTTGACGAGTTCAGCGGCGCGCTCGATGAAGTCGCCGGTCGCGCCGATGGCGGCGCCGACGCGCAGCCGCCCGTGCGCATCGCGCGTGGCAAAGGGCAGTTTCTCCTGGCGATGAATGTCCTTGGCGGTGATGAGGCCGAGCAGCGTGCCCGTCGCGTCCACGAGCGGCAGCTTCTTGACCTTCCGCTGCACCATGATCTGCTCGGCCGCCGGAAGCGTCAGCTCGCCGAGGCCGGTGACCAGCGATGCCACCGGCGTCATGCGCGACGCCACGGTGCCTTCGCGGGTGTTGACGAAGCGGACGTCTCGCTCGGTGAGCAGGCCCTTCAGCTTGCGATCGCCATCCACCACGACCAGCGTGCCGGCGCGGCGGCGACGCATCAGCGCTGCGGCGTCGACGAGCGTGGTCTCGGGCGTCACGGCATACGGGTCGCGGATGATGATGTGCTGCATCCGCTTCACCTTCGCGACCTCGCGCACCTGCGGCTCGATGTCGCCGTTGCGGAAGCCGCGGTCGATGATGCCGATGCCGCCTTCTTCAGCCTGGACGATGGCCATCGGTGCCCGCGTCACCGTGTCCATGTTCGCCGAGACCAGCGGCCGCTTGAGCGTGATGTGGGTCGAGAAACGGCACGACAGGTCGATCACCGCCGGGTCGCGACGCGCGACGACGCTGTACTGCGGGCGCAGCAGGAAGTCGTCGAACGTGGCGCCGCGCAGCAGCTCGGTCAGCGCATCGAAGCTCATAGCCAAATGGTATCGTTAACGGTACCTGCCAGCTAGGACGCTGCCGGGCCGTTCCTTCGGAACGGCCCCACGGACTTCGGAGAGAAATGGTGGTAACGGCAGCGATTTAGTGGATACGCTCCAGTAGAGTCGTTCTATGCAATTGGACCTGTTTGCGCCGAAGGCTGAAATGCTCTTCGTCCGGCATCGCTGGGCCCGGCGCTACATCCTCCGTGTCCTGGATGACGGGCGGGTGCGGGTGACGCTGCCACGATGGGGGTCGAAGCGCGATGCGCTCGCGTTCGTGGAGCGCAGCAGTGACTGGATCGCCAAGCAACTGCTCAAGCAACGGGCACGTCCCGCGGTCGTGCACCCGGATGAACCGGTCCTGCGCAAGCGCGCCGTCAAAGAGTTGCCGCCGCAATTGCTGGCCCTCGCGGCCGCGCACGACATCACGGTGTCGCGGATCTCGGTCCGCAATCAGCGGTCGCGCTGGGGCGCCTGCTCCTCGACCGGTTCGATCACCCTGAACTGGCGGTTGATCCTCGTACCGGATTTCGTGCGCGAGTACGTCATGATTCACGAGTTGATGCACCGCCGCGAACTGAATCATTCGAGACGATTCTGGAAACACGTGGCCGCAGCGTGTCCGCGCTTCAAGGAAGCGCGCACCTGGCTGCTGACTGACGGGCAGGAATTATTCCGTAGAGGCGAATCCTGATTATGAAGCGAATTTTCGTATGCGCCCTGGCGGCAGTGGCGCTCAGTGCCGTGGACGCTCGCGCGCAGATGTCGATGGGCTCGTTCCAGGGCTACCTGACCGGTCACGTGGGCCTGCTCGATGGTCCGGACCTGTCGGAGCGCAAGCTGGCAGGCGGCGCGGCGGTGTCCGTGCAGGAAGGCAACGGGTGGGGCGCGGAGTTCGACTTCGGCATCAGCCAGGATGTCAGGTCCGGCGCGCAGGTGCTCGACGTCAGTACCTACATGGTCAACGGTTCATGGATCAAACCGCGCGGCGTCCTCCGTCCGTTCGCGATCGCCGGCGGTGGCGTGATGCAGGTGAACGGCTGCGATGCGCCCTGCAATCGCGCTGCGCGCACCTATGATTTCGGCCTCACCGCCGGAGGCGGCGCGTACGTCGCCGTGACGGAGATGTTCGGCGTGCGTGCCGATGCGCGCTACTTTTTCTCCTCCGCCGACCATCCCGACCTCCGCCGTCCCGAGAACTTCTCGTTCTGGAGACTCTCGATCGGCGCGACCTTCATGTGGGCCATCGCGCCTTAAGAAACAAGGTGCACCCTGTGCACCTCGTGCACCCTGCGTACCTCGTGCACCCTGCGCACCGTTTTGCCGCTGAGCTGTCCTCCCCGCGTCCAACAGCAGAGGCTCGCGGGGCGGAACCGTCCATTAATCAGTCCGATTCGAGCCCCAAAAGGCTGGTACGCGCCTTGGAGTATGGAGGGGCATACGGAGGATTCGGATCATGATGAACACAGTAGTGGGATCGGCAATTGGTGGACTCGTCGCAGGCGCAGTTGCTCTGGGCGCGGCCGCGGCGATGAAACCGTCACCGGCTCCGGCCTACGCGGATCCGAATGGCGCGTATGCCATGACCGTGGCCAACACGGCGCCGCTCAATAACGGCGCGTCGCTGCAGTGCCAGCCCTACGAGGAAGCCGTCTTGCGTCGCGGCGTCGTGAATGGCCGCGAAGTGACGGACGTGAGCTGCATTACGCGCATGAACAGCGCGCCGGCGTATAGCCAGCCTGCGTATGCGCCGGTCTACGCCCAGCAGGAGCAGATCGTGACCCGCCCGGTCGTCAGGACCGTTCAGCAGCCGGCTCGCCAACGCGTCGTCTCGCGCGAGACGGTGAAGCGTGAGTCGGATCGGTCCTGGGGCAAGACGGCGATGATCATCGGCGGCTCCGCGGGTGGGGGCGCCGGTATCGGTGGACTGATCGGCGGCAAGAAGGGCGCGCTGATCGGCGCGGCGCTCGGCGGCGGCGCGGCGACGATCTACGAGTCGACAAAACGGTAACCGTGATTCTCGGGTTCCCGATTTGTCGAAGGCCGCAAATCTAACCCCGCGCTCCACGCGGGGCCAAAAAACAGGCGACGCGAGAGGCAGATGTCCTCCGCGTCGCTTGTTGTCTGTTTGCCTAATCGTCCTGGACGTTAAGATAGGTGTCTCGCATGTCGTCGGGACCGGATACCCAAACTTTGCCGAATGTGCCGATCATCCACCGTCCGGGTGAGGTCAGCGGCGCGGCGCTGCGGCGCGCGCCGCTGGAGGTGCGCAAGCGGTTGATGGTGGTTGACGACGAACTGCCGATCCTGAAGCTCGTGACCAGGATCCTCGCCACCGACAACTACGAAATCGTCTCAGCAAACTCCGGTGAAGATGCGGCCCAGATGATCTCGCGGCCGGATTATCCCGGCATCGACCTGCTGGTCACCGATCTGCTGATGCCCGGCATGAACGGCCGTGAGCTGGCGACCATTGTCCGCGGCAAGTTCCCCAACACGCGCGTGCTCTACGTCACGGGCTTTGCTGACACGCTCTTCAAGGACATGGCGGAGCTCGGTGAGGGCGAGTCGTTCATCGAGAAGCCGTTTGGCACCGATGGATTGCTCGAGGCCACCCGGTTGTTGATGTTCGGTCACATTGCCGACGGCGAAGAGCCGGCCGACAAGCGTGACAACCAGGATGAGTGGTCCGACGAACGGCTTCGCACGAAGGTGGTGCGCCTGTTGCGCCGCCTGCGGATGGCCTGATTACTGGCGCGTCACGCCGTCGAGATGCGCCGACACGCGGGCGAAGCTTGTGACCCCGTCGATGCGTATTTCGAAGCCGATAAATCCTTCCATCAAGTCCGTGCGCACGCGTGTGTCCCAATGGATCACCGACACGGTGGTCTGATTCACCTTCAAGTCTCCCCTTAGGGTCAGTAAGTTTTGGCCGCGATCGCTGCCGCTCAGCGTGCCGCGTAACTCGCCAAACGTGGCTGCCGCCGAGAGGTCGGTCCCGTTCTTGGTGATGGTGAAGCGCATGGGGCCGGCCGTTCCGGTCTGCAGGATCCCTCTAGCTTTGCTGCAAATCAACTCGTCCATGGATCCGCTGCCGGCGGAGCATTGATCGACGATGTACCTGCCGGACCAGGAGCCCGACATGTTCGGCTCGACGTTGAAGGTTTCCGCAGCGCTCAACCCCTGAGCCGTCGCGGTGACGATGGCCGTGCCGCGTCCCGCCGCGACGAGTCGCTCGCCGACAACGGCGATCACGTTGGGATCGCTGCTGGTCCACGTTGCGGGCACGTACTGTCCTGAGCCATCAGTGAACTGTGCAAACGCGCCGAGGGTTGCACCGCGGGACGGGAATGGTCCGCTGCTGGTGATCTCCGACGATCCGCCGGCGATCATCGTGCCGCCGCCAACGGGCGTAATGGTCAGCTTGCTTGCGGTGACAGGTGGGGGATCTGGCGCGGTAGGCAGCTCGTCAACAACGCCGTGCGCGCAACGCGCGCTCATCAGAGTAAGCAGCGCGATTCCCACAAATCTCGACCGTAACGCCATCGAGCGGGGACATATTCATGTTGTGTGCCGCGGGGCGCGGCTCGATGGCTCAGAGGGGAAGCGTTCGGCGCACTATTTCAGGTTCGTCTGAGTCTGGCGGCGCCGAGCTCTTCTCAGCTGCGTCTTTCTTCGGCTTTCGCTCGGGTTGTGGCACGTGTACGCGCTGCTGCGCGCGGCCGCGTTCCGCGAGCGCCGACAGCGCCTCGACCACGGTGGCAAATTTCTGCTCGAGCGCATCCGCCGGCAACGGTTCACCGTGGTGCCAGCTAAAGGGCACTTCGACCAATTTCACGTCGCCACTGGGGGTGGCGTAGAGCACAGTTTTTGTCAGCACGAGTCCGCTCCAAACGGGGAGCGGGGGAGTGCAGCGATTGTAAGGGAGTTCCGGATTTGGGGCAAAAGACCTTGTCAGCTAGAATCCAACTCAGCCTTGTTGCTGGCTCTCATGAAGCATCGAATATTGACTACAGCTGCGGTGTTGCTTTCCGGGGGAATGCTCGCCGCGTTCTCGCCACCGGCGGTGAGCTGTAGCGACCCCGAGGTCAAAGCGCAGGCGGATCAGGCGCGGCCTGTTGCCCGCATGTCCAGGCTCGAATACGAGCGCACTCTTCACGACCTGATTGGACCGGATGTATTCGCGGCGTTGCCGGCGCTGGGCGGAATCATCGCCGCCATTCCCGACGATGACAGGTCGACCGGATTTGCCAACATCAACTGGACGCTCACGCAAAGCCACCTGGCCGGCTACCTCAACGCCGCGAACGAAGTCGGCGTGCAGATTGCCAGGCAGCCGCAGTTGCGTGCCTCGTTGGTGCCATGCGCGCGCGATGCCGCCAACACGAGTCGAAAGTGCGTCGAATCCTTCGTCGAGTCGTTCGGCGCTCGTGCGTACCGGCGCCCGCTCGAACGGTCTGAACGGGACGCGCTCATGGATTTCCATGAGGACGCCCGGTCGAAAGCGCCTGCGACGGCCTTGTCGTCGTTGATCACGCGCATCCTGGTCTCCCCGGCCTTCCTGCTGAAACAAGTGCCGCCGTCTCGCCCGTCGCTGACCTGCAAGGAGATGCGCAGCGATGCGAGCTTCGCCCTGGCCTCCACGCTGGCCTTCAGCCTGTGGGGCACCATGCCCGACGTGCGCCTCTTCTCGGCGGCCAAGGATGGAATCCTGCTCAATCCCCGCAAGGTCGGTTCCGAGATCGATCGAATGCTTGGCGACGGAAAGGCGCGTGCCTGGATGCGCACGTTCTTCCGGCAGTGGCTGCACTACGGACACTATCCGGTGGAAAGCTACTCGTGGGGCTTCGTGGCGAACGTCGGGCGCGAACACTTGCACGACGATGCGACCGAGGAGCTCGATCGCTTTATCGAGACGGTGGTGTGGGAGGGCAATGGCACATACGCCGACTTGATGACGTCGAAGACCGTCGTCACGTCGTCGCTGCCGGTTCGCCGGATCTATGGCCTGCCGGATGGCCGCGCGGGGAAGACGGAGCAGTTGGGGCCGGGCTATGCCGGAGTCCTGACGCGCGCGGCGATGCAGATCGAGGGGTACGACGACGCGTCGCCAGTGAAGCGCGGTGCGAGAATTCGCCGGCAGGTGCTGTGCGACGTCTTGAATTCTCCCGATCCGTCGACGCTTCCCCCTGGCTCGCTGGTGCCTCCACCACCCAGTCACAAGATGACCACCCGCGAGCGTTGGGAAGCGCGAACCGCTCCGCCGATGTGCCAGGGCTGCCACCGGCAGATCAATCCGCTTGGATTTGCGCTCGAGGTCTATGACGGGATCGGGCGCTTCAGGACGACACAGAAACAACCCGTGCCAGACTCATCGCCCCAGGCCTATACCGAGCTGAAGATTGATGCGGCGGTGCTGCCGTTCCTGGACAGCGCAAAGGCCCCGGCCGTGGACGGTCCGGTGGAGCTCAGCGAAGCGATCGCGCATAGCCCGAAAGCGAACGGTTGTTTTGTGAAGCAGCTGGCAACCTTCGTTGCCGGCCGGCCGCTGACAGCGCAAGAGGTGACCAGGCTGCATCCCCTGACCGATCAGATGCTCAAAGGCGCCAGCCTTCGCTCCGTGATGAGCCAGGTGGTTCTCCAGCAGGTCGTGGCGCGATGAGTCCTCGACAGGCGTTCAACCCGGGACGCCGGCGATTCCTGAAGGGCGCCGGCGGCGCGGTCCTGGCGCTGCCGTTCCTGCCGTCGCTGGTGACCCGCGCGGAAGCTGCGCAGGGCATCAAGTACCCGCGCCGGTTCATTGCCATCTTCAGCGCCAACGGCCAGCACGACTCCTACTGGTATCCGACCCAGCAGCTCCCATGGGTGGAGACCGGCAAGAACATCCGCGAAATGGCGCTGACCGACATTCCCGGGCCGATCTCAACGGTGATCGGTCCGCAGTTCGACCGGTTCCGGAAGAAGGCGGTCCTGATTCGCGGCCTCGATTGCCCGGTGATGTACGAGAACACGCACATCGCCACCAAGATGATGAGCGGCTTCGGCCAGGCGCGACCGCTGATGTCTCCGACGATCGATCAGGTCATGGCGCGATCGCCGGCGGTCTACGAGCGTGAACCGTGGATGCGATCGCTGAACGTCGTGGCCGATGGCCAGAGCGAGATGAAGTACCTCCCGCTCTCGGCGGTGCGCGACGGCGACAAGGTGACACCGGTCATCCCGTTCGACGACCCGGCCGCGGTGTTCCAGAAGATCTTTCCCGCGCCGATCAATCACGACGTCAAGACCTCGATCATTGACGACGTCTCGACGGAGATGAAGGCGCTGCTCGGGAACCAGCGGCTGTCGAAGGACGATCGGCAGCGGCTTGATTCCCATCTGAGCTTTCTGCGCGAAATTGAAAAGCAGGTCTCGCCGTCGAACGCCTGCGTCAGGCCGGAACTGGATCGCATTGCCGAAAAGAACGAGCAGAGCGCGGCCGTGGTGCTGCGCAATTACGCCCGGCTGATCACGTCGTCATTGCATTGCGATCTGTGCCGCGTCTTTGGTTTCCAGCTGGCGCACACGCAGGAGCAACGCTCGTTTGCGTGGCTGACCGGCGTGACGGCGACCAATCACCATAACCTGACGCACGACCACACCATGGTGGCGCCGCTTGCGGCAATCAACCAGTGGTACGCCTCCATCGTCGCGCAATTCCTGGAGCAGCTCGACGTCGTCGAAGACACCGAGACCGGCGCCACCTATCTCGACAACTCCATTGTGTTCTGGGGCAACGAGTCGGGTGTGTACAACCTGGCCAAGGGCAGTCCCCACTACAACAACGACATGCAGGTCATGTTGTTTGGCAGTGGCGGCGGCATTATCAAGACCAACCGCTTCATCAACTACCAGAAGACCGGCCAGAAGGTGATCATGTGGGAGGACGGCACCGAGGACATCAGCGGGCCGGACATCGGGCGTCCCTACAACCAGTTGTTGATCACACTGATGCGGAAGATGGGCCTCAGCCACGAGGAGTGGGAGCACGGCACAGAGCCCGGGTTCGGTGATTACCGCGTCAACTTCAAGGGGCAGTACGACTTCGGCGATCGCCGGTCGGGCCTTCCGAACGTCTAGACGAGCGCCGCTTCGATGGTGGTCTGCACGGCGGAGGACCGCCCTGAGGCACTGATCGGCCTGAAGGTGCTGGCGCTCAGCCTGGCTCGGCATTGTCCGGGCATCGAACTCCATGCATTTGCGCCGTCCTTTCCGACTGCCTTTGTCCGGTGGGCGGAGGGGCAGCGCGCTGTGCGGCTACATGCGACACGGCCGGAATGGAGAACGTCTTGGAGCATCAAGCCGGATGTGTTGCTCGACCGCCTGGACGCGGGCTACGACTCGGTGGTCTGGATGGACGCGGACATCGTTCTGACGCGTGATGTGCAAGAAGCCTGGTCGCGGTTTTCGCCGCAGGACCTCCTGGTGGCCAGCGAGCCCCTCTGGCCCGAGGGTGGCGACGGCAGCGAGGTACGCACGCTCGGTCTTGGAGAATCGGTGGGGCGCCGGTTCGATCGCGCGATCAATTCCGCCGTTGTTCGCGTGGCGCCAGCACATCGGCCGCTACTCGCCGCATGGCGAGAGCGGCTGAGCGAGCCGTCGTATCTCGACGCGCAGTCACGGCCGATCGCGGAACGGCCGCGACACCTTGTGGGTGATCAGGATGCGTTGGCGGGCCTGATCGGCTCGGCGCGATTCGCTGATGTTCCGGTCGGTCTGCTCGAGCCGCCGCGCGACATTCTTCACGCCGCGTGGTCGACCTACGCGACGTACCCGGTGTCACACCGGCTGCGACATGCCATCAACGGACTGCCTGCAGTGGTCCATGCGCTGGGACGCCCGAAACCCTGGGAGGCCGCCAGTGCCGCGCGGTTATCCGCCGGCCTCTCGGCGTATTGTGCGGTGGCAAGCGCATACGGCGATGCCGTCGGCGAGCCGGCACCGTGGCTGCGACCCACGTCCGCCGTCGCGCGAGCGTCCGCCGCGATTGCGTTCGGGCATCCGGCGTTTCGGGATCTGCCTGCGGCGTTGGCGGTGTCCATCAAGCGATGGATTGAATGATTGGTGCCGGAGGAGGGGGTCGAACCCACACTCTCGCAAGGAGAACGGGATTTTGAGTCCCGCGCGTCTGCCAGTTCCGCCACTCCGGCCGGAGTCATTCAGGATACTTCACACCACCGGGAACTCAAAACCCCGTCAGAACCAAACCCTTGGAACCTTTGGAACCCCTGGAACCCTCGCTTAGAGTCCGCGAGCGGCTTTTCTCGCCGCGCTCATGCGCGCGCGGTCGGCGGCTTTGTCCATCCAGATATCCCAGGTCACGTCGCCGATCTCTTCGTCGTGCATGGCGCGACCGTTCTGCTTCAACACCAGCTTGATCTGCCCCTGGTGATAGCCCTCGTGCCAGATGAAGTGCTGCAGCATGAGGATCGGATGGTCGTAGTGGCGATCCATCGCGCGCCCTGAGGTGTGGCGCGTTCGCACCGCCTCGCGTACCGCGGCGGCGCTCTCGTTCAACTTTCGAATCAGCCGCTCGCGATCGAGCTCCGCCGCCCATTCACCTTTCGGCTCAACCGGCACGATCTCCGGCGCGTCTTCGAAGACGAAGACCAGCCGTCAATAGTGCATGTGCGTGAAGAGCTCACCGATCGTGTGGCTCGAGTCCGTGCCGCGGAGGTCCATGGCATCCACCGGGACCAGCCGCAGCAGGTTGATCAGGATCGTGTTGTTGCGATCCCAGGAGTCCAGGATCGCGTCGAGCAACTCAGGTTGTTGATTCATGGCGCAATGATCCGTAGCTTCGGAAAGTAATACCGATAGCGCCGCGCATCGCGTGTCAGCAGTGTGTGGCCGGCCACCGCCGCGTGCGCGCCGATGTAGAAGTCTGGAAGAGGAGACCGGCGTTCGCCGCCGTGATGCCGGTAAATCAGGAATGCCCGAGCTGCCAGGAACGATGCCTCCCACGGCAGTGCCTCACGCTGAATGAAGTCCTCAGGGAGGTGCGCGTTGACATCGTCGAACGATGCAAACGCCGTCGAGACCTCAGCGAGCACGATCGGGTTGATCAAGATCGGGCCGCGATCACGACACTTCGCCACCATCGCGTCCGACCAACCTCGCGATTCCGATTCGTCGTCGAGCAGATCGATCAGAACATTCGAATCAATCAGTGTCGATCTCATCTGGTGGGTCTCGAAGCAGAGCCAGCAGCTGCTTGCTGCTCATGATCATCTTCGGGCCTTGCTTCAGGCGCGCGACGGTTCGGGCGCCGATGCTGCCGCGATCGTCCTTGGGCCGGATTACTGCGGCACCTCGTTCGACGGAGAACTCCACCTCGGTGTCGGGATGCAAGCCCAGCTTCTCGCGGATTGCCTGGGGGATCGTGACCTGGCCCTTGCTGGTGATGCGCATGGTAAGACTCTTACTGGTAAGGATCTTACCATGCCTGCGCTATTGGCGGGCCCCCGTCCACGTGCCCGTGCATCCACCCCCGGAAAAGGTGCCCGAGAGCGACCGGCGATCGCTGGTCAGCGTGGCGACGAACGTATACAGCGTGTCGATCTGCACGCCGAGCGAGATGTTGCTGCCGTTGAAGGTGACCGGAATCACCTGGTTGAAGGCCAACAGCGACGGGATCGAGATCACCAGTTCGGTAGTCGACAGCGACGTGCGACGGAAGGTGCCGGTCCATTCGACTGATGCCGGCAGCGCCGCAGGGCATCCCGAACCCTTCGCGATCATGCCGCGCCAGTTGCCAAACAGCGGATCGCCCGCCGCCTGGGTGATGACGATGTTCTGGCCGGCGACGGTGAGGCTGCCGGTACGCGTATCACCAAGGTTTTCACTGACGGTGAAGCTCACCGTTCCAGAGCCGGTCTGGCTGCTGTTGCCCGACACGGTCACGAACGACTGGCTGTTGTTCTGCACGGTCCACGCGCAGGTGCTGCCGGTCGTGACCGAAAAGGTTGCGCTCGCACCCGCCCCGGCGAGGCTGAAGGTGGTGGTCGAGATGGTGAAGGTGCAATTCGCTTGAGCAGGCGGTGTCGGACTCGTCGGCGTGTCGGAATCCGAGCACGCCGTCAACGTCATCGACAGTAGCAAGAGCGCGGAAGCAAGCTTGATCAACGTTCTCTCCATGGTGGGGGAGCAGCAAGCATCATGCCCGTTATTCGCCGGCCGTCGCGACCAATCCTGAGACTGAACCGTAGCGGCGAATCACCGGAGGCTTTAGAGTTCCAACCTTGCCGAGAGCGCCCCGACCACTTCGTTGCGAGTGTTGAGGATCTGGGGATTCCAGTGCTTCGAGAGCGACGCGACATTGTTGGCGTCGATGGCGCCGATGTGGTGCAACACTGCGAGCAGCGCCGGCTCGGCGGCCCGCTTTGAGCCATCTTCAACCTTGAGCGCGACGCCCAGGCGCATTGAGGGGATGGCGGCGGTGTAAAAGCCTTCAGCGCCGACCTTCGCGAACAGCTTCGATCCGGTGACGCGCATCAGGTCCGTGTCGAGGCGATCGGTGCCGGCCACAAACTCCGGATGCGCGACCATTGCGTTGAAGATCTTGGCCGGTGCAGCGTCACCAGAAGCCACGGCCGCGGCGAACTTGGCGCAGCCGGTAGCCACCGCGTCGAGCGGCATGACGAAGGTCGGCAAGCCGCAACCGTCGACGCCGCTGTCGATGTCACCTTCATCGACGCGCATCCATCGCGCCAGGGTCGAGACGACGCGTTGCTGCATCGGGTGTGTGGCTTTGTGATACCCGTTGGTCACCCATTGCTGCTGGACGCAGTGCGCGAGCATACCGGCGTGCTTGCCCGAGCAGTTGTTGTGAATCCGTCCGGGCGCCTCGCTCGCGCACAGCATCGCGTTGGCCGTGGGCTCGTGTAGCGGCAAGTGGGCACCGCACGCGAGGGCGGCGTCGGTGACCCGTGCCTTGGCCAGGATCGACCGGGTGGCGGCGACATGGAACGGCTCGCCGCCGTGCGACGCGGTGCACAGCGCCAGCTCTTCGCCGCTCAACTGAAAGCGCTCGACGCCACCGGCTTCGACGAACGGCAGGACCTGGAACATCTTGATCGACGAACGCACGAAGCTCAGATGCGCCGGGTTGCCGGCGCTGGCGATCAATCCCTGTTCAGCGTGCGCGACCGCCACGTGGACGCGGTGGATCGATTCGACAATGCCGCCCCGGAGTGCCTCGACGACGCATCGACCAGGCGTCACGCGGGCACCCAGACGAGCGTGACGAGCTGCACCGAGATGCCGCCCCGCTTCGGCTTGACCAGTACGCGATCGAATGGCTCGTTGGCCAGTTCCCACTCGGCGGTGACCGACTGCACATCGGCCTGCATCGACGCTTCGAGCTCCGCGAGTTGCTCCTTCAAGGCGTTGACGTTCTCGGTGGCGCGGCTGACGTCCTGCGACTCCTTGCCGATCTTGCTGACGCCTCTGGCCGCGCTTCCAGCGCGGCTGATGTTGGCGGCGCTGATTGTCTTGCGGCCGAGCAGCGCGCCGAAGATCGCCGCGCCGGCCGAGAGGGCGGCGCCCATCTTGGCGCTCGACGCCTGTTCGGCCTGCACCTGCACGACCTGTTCGGCGCGCCGGATCCGATCCTGCAGTGTGGTCAGCTTCGATGCGTACTTGTCCCGTACCTTCGCGATCGCTGCATCACGCGCCTCGCGGGCCTCGCCATTCAGGCGAATCCGGAACTCGCGCTCGGATTCGTCAGGATGCGACACCAGCCTGGCCTGGCTGCTCTTGAACAGTTCGATCGACTGCGACTGGCCCACCCACTGCGAGAAGTCCTTCTCCCACGTCGCGTAGTTCTTCGCCTTCGCCGCGGGGGCCGGCACATCGCTGAAGGTTGCGCCGGTGGGCGGCGACTTCAGCAGGTAGTCGACCGTGAAGTCCGCGATCTCGGCGCGCTCCCAATCCACCGCGACCGGACCGTCCGTGATCGCGGTGACGACGGCGATGGTCTTGGTTTCGTCGAGGCCGAGCTTTGCGTCCGAGTACGAGACTTTTGCGACCCCCAGCAGCATCGGCGCGTAAGAAGTTGCGCTCGGCACAAACAACTGCGTAATCGCCGGATCGACAATTGGCACCTGACCCGAAACAGCGCTGCGACGTTTGGGGTCAGGTGCCAACAGGACAGTGCGATGTTTGGGGTCAGGTGTCAGATTTGACAGTCGCTTTATTTCGTCGCGACCTAACGGCCCCCGCAGGTACGACATCGTCCAGCGGGTCTCGAAGACCACCGGTTCCTTTTCGTGGACGTTGTGCAGCAGGAACTGGCGCTTACCGAGACCCGACAGCAGGCTGTCGATGTGCGCGCGATCGAGCGAGGCGCCGGCCGCCGCGCCTTCGAGTCCGTCGAGGACCCGTGCCTTGTCGCGCTCGGTCTGCAGGCGCCCGAGCATCCACGTACCGGCGTTGGCGAGCGCCTTGTAGTCGAGATCGACCGGATTCTGTGTTGCCACGACGAGACCCATACCGAAGGCACGGGCCTGCTTGAGGATGGTGAGGAGCGGCGCCTTTGAGGGCGGATTGGCCACTGGCGGCAGGAAGCCGAAGATCTCGTCGAAGTAGATCACGGCGCGCAGGCTCGAGGTGCCGCGCTGGCTCCGCATCCAGCCGACGATTTCGTTGAGGAGCAGCGACACGAAGAACATGCGCTCCTGGTCGTCGAGGTGCGCGATTGAAATGATGCTGACGCGCGGCCGACCGCTCTCGCCGTAGAGAAGCCGATCGACATCGAGCGCTTCGCCCTCGAGCCAGGCCGCAAAGCCCGGCGCGGCGAGCAGCTGATTCAACTGCATCGCCAGCGCGAATCGATCCTTTGACGGAAAGAAGGATTCCAGATCGACGACGCCGACCTTTTGAATCGGCGGCGACTGGATCTGCGTGATCAACGTGGCGAGATCGAGGTCGCGGCCGGCGCGCCAGCTCTCGCCGAACAGCGTCGCGAGCAGTGTGTGTTCGCGGCTCCGCATCGGCTCGGCATCAACGCCGGCCAGTGTCAGGACGCTCGTGGCCGCGGTCGAGACGCGATCCTGCAGGAGGTCCGCGTCGTTCAGGATGGCGGGCTCCGGCGCGGCGAACGACTTGACGATCGACAGCGGCCGCCCGGACGAACTGCCCGGCGTATAGATGGCGAATTCCGCCGCGTCTCGCAGTCGTTGAATGCGCGCGCCGTCCTGCCCCCACTCGGCCAGCCCCTTCGCCCATTTCGCGGCCTCAGCGCCCGCAAACGCGTCTGGCGCGTGGCCTGCGCGACGTGCCTCGTCGGCATCGACCCACGGCGCGAAGTCGGACGACGAGAGAGCGGGGAAGGTCAGGAGCAGATTGCCGAGATCACCTTTGGGGTCGATGGCGATGACCGGGATGCCGTCGATCGCGGCCTCTTCGATCACGCCGATGCCAAGACCGGTCTTGCCGCTGCCGGTCATGCCGGCGATCACGCCATGCGTGACGAGGTCAGACGAGTCGTAGAGCAACGGCGCATCGGTGCGTGCTTTGGTCGCCGGATCGAGCTCGCGCCCGAGATAGAACAGGCCGAGCTTTTCGAAATCCTTCACTGACGCACCTTACCGTCGTTCACATACAGGTAGAGCGTGCGGGTGCGGCCGTCGGCGTCCTTGAACGTGTCGGTCTTGGCCGGTGCCCAGTCACCGAAGCTGAAGTTGTGCGCGATGATCCTGGAGCCGGGCTTCATCTGCTTGGTCAGCAGCGGCCGCAATCGCAGATTCGACGCCGACAGCAGGAACGTCGTCACCACCGTGGCCTCGGACACGTCGGTCTTCATCGCATCCTGCAATTTGAACGTCACCAGGTGTTCCACGCCGGCCGCCTTGGCGTTGGCATTGGCCTCGGCGATGCGGACGGGGTCAATATCCACCCCGAAGCCCCTGGCGCCGTATTTTTTCGCCGCGGTCACCGGAATCCGGCCATCACCGCAGCCCAAGTCGATGACGTAGTCGCTCTTGGTGACCCCGGCCAGGGCCAGCATCCGGTCAACGACGTCCTGGGGTGTCGGAACGTACGGGGCCAGCTGAGGCGCGTCCGGCCGCTTGGTTTGTCCGTCCAGGGTCGAAATTGAACAAACGGTCAAAGATGCAAAAAGTGACAATCCGATCGCGAGTCGAAGCATGTTGGTGAGCATACAAAATCCGGTGTAACCGTGCGCGGAATCAGGGGTTACATCCAAGCTAAGCCGGGTGGTCTGAATTCACGAAAATGCCAGTTTTCCGGCCAAATCCGTTGATTTTTGCCCCTTTCTCGGCTATACTGACTGGACCTGATAGAGCAATTCACTCCCGCCATTACCACCAGATCGAAACGAGGGGCACGTGGGATTTAAGATCGGTGACAAGGTCATATACCCGAATCACGGACTCGGGGTCGTCGAGAAGGTCGAGGAGAAGACCATTCTCGGCACTACTTGCGGTTTTTTCCACCTCCGAATTCTGTCGAACGAGACGACCGTGCTCGTTCCCGTCGCGAACGTTGATAACGTCGGCCTCCGCCGCGCGATTACGGACGAAGAAGTCGAACGGCTGTTTCAGCTGCTCGGCGACGGCAAGATCGACAACCATCAGAACTGGAAGGGTCGCTTCAAGGACAATTCCGACAAGATGCGCACCGGCTCCATCTATGACATGGCCGATGTGCTCAAGAGCCTGACGTTCCTGGCCAAGTCCAAGAGCCTGTCCTTCCGCGAGAAGCGCATGCTCGATCGCGCCAAGGCGCTGATCATCTCGGAGATCTCCGAAGTGATGCAGACCACCGCGCAGGCCATCGAGGATCGCGTCAACGAGCAGCTCGAGAAGTGCTTCATGACCAAGGCCCGCAACGCGCAGCGCGCCGTGGCCCGTGCCGCGACGAAGGCTGCCCCGGCGAAGGCCGCGGTCGCCCCGAAGCAGCGCCAGGCGCGGGCGTCCTAGCGGACGCCGAAGTCGGACGTTAGAGGTGAGAAGTCAGAAGAACAGAGGCGGCTTCTCACTTCTCACTTCTTACTTCGCACTTCGCTCCTTCCTGACCTACATCATCGTTTCGGTGTACGTCCTGTTTGCCGGAACGATCGCGCTGGCGATCGGCGTTCCCTTCAAATACAAGCCCGCCCTCTACATCCCTGGCCACATTGGCGTCTGGCTGGCGCTCGGCTTGTCCGGCATCCGCTACCGGGTGCGCGGCCGTGAGCGCATCCCGACGGATCGCGCCGTCGTGTTCTGCTCGAATCACGAGAGCAACGTCGATCCGCCGGTGTTGTTCCAGGCCCTGCACCGGCAACTGCACGTGCTGTTCAAGGCCGAACTGACCAAGCTGCCTGTCCTCGGCGCGGTGATGGTCGCCGGCGGATTCGTGCCGGTTGAGCGCGACAAGCGCGAGGCGTCGATGGCGTCGATCGAACGCGCGGCGCAGTCGATCCGTGAAGGCAACTCGTTCCTGATCTTCCCGGAAGGCACGCGCAGCAAGACCAACGAAATGCTGCCGTTCAAGAAGGGCGGCTTCATCATGGCGATCAAGGCGCAGGCGCCGATCGTGCCGGTGGCCGTCTCTGGCGGCCGCACCGCGATGCAGAAGGGCAGCTGGTACGTGCGGCCGGTGATGGTTGACGTGGTACTCGGCGATCCGGTCGAGACGGCCGGCATGACGCTGGACCAGCGCGACGACCTCATCGAGATCGTTCGAGCGCGCATCGAGGACCTCCGCACGGAAATCAAGACCTCAAGACCTTAAGGCTTCAAGACCACGTATATTCCATACATGGAGTGGTTAGCCACACTCGGGAGAACCCTCGGCTTCTCGCTAGCGGCGGGCGTGAACCTCTACGCCACGGTGGCGATCCTCGGGCTTGCCTCGCGTTACGAGTGGGTGCAGCTACCGGAGCAATTCAAGGCCTTCGACAATCCGTGGATCATCGGCGCCGCCGGCATGCTTTACGTTGTCGAGTTTGTCGCCGACAAGGTCCCGTGGGTGGATTCGATCTGGGATTCGATCCATACCCTGATCCGCCCGGTGGGCGGCGCAGCGATCGCCGTGGCCTCGCTTGGCGATGCGTCACCGACCATGACGGCCGCCATTGCGTTGCTCGGTGGAGCGGTATCCGCCAGCAGTCACGCGACGAAGGCGGGCACTCGCGTCGCGGCGAACACGAGCCCGGAACCGTTCAGTAACTGGTTCCTCAGCATCGCCGAGGATATCTTCGTGATCGGCCTCAGCTTCATCACGCTGAAATTTCCGCTGATCGCGCTTGGCATCAGCGCCGTTATCCTGCTGCTGATGGCACTAGTGGCTCGGACGATCTGGCGCTGGCTTCGCCCCCGCGAGCCGGTCGCCGTCACAAAATAGGATTTGCCACAGAGGCGCGGAGGCGCAGAGAAATACAGCGCGGCTGGCTCGTTCGGGCGCCGGCCTTCAGCCGGCCGCTGGCCGAGCGAATGACCGGCGAAAATGAGTCGCCTGAGATCAGATGCGACTCATTTTGCGCCAGTCATTCACTCGGCCACGGCGCGGAGCGCCGCCGAACGACGTAAACGGCGGAAGTCTCTGTGGCTCTGTGTCTCAGTGGCGATTTATGATCCCAGCGCTGAGCGAAGCTTGCCGAGAATCTCTTCCGGGACGGCGACGGACTTCATCGACCCGTCCGCGTTCTTCTGCACATAAACAGCCGTCACCGTGCCGTTGCCGATGACGTCGTTCCCGCGCATCAGGACGTGCGCCCACTGGATCGTGCTGCGCGTGACCGCGCCCATCTCCGTGCGGACTTCGAATTCATCCTGGAAACGCAGCGGCGCCTTGAAGTCGAACTTGGCGGAGATGCGCGGCCAGCTGTTGGTCTCGCGGCTGGCGAAGATGTCCATGCCGGCGTGGCGCCAGATCGCGTGCTCGGCTTCCTCCATGTAACGGAAGAAGATCGAGAAATGCACCATCCCGGCGGCATCGGTCTCGGCGAACTCGACGCGGCGCTTGTAGGTCATGGCTACGGCCTGCGCCCGTCCGGCAGCACCAGCTCGTTGGCCTTGTGTTGTGCCTCATCCGGCCGCACGCCTTCTTTCCACGTCTGCAGGCGCTGCTTGTCCGGATCGTAGAGCGTCTCCATCGGTCCCCACACCTTGTCGACCTTGTCGGTGAACAGGTCGCCGATCAACAGGTCGGTGACGGTGTTGCGCAGCTCGGGGAAGTTCTTCACGAACTTGCCGAAGCTGAAGCCGTCGTAGTACTCGCACACCAGGCGACGCATGCGGTCGACGCCGAGGTTGAAATCGGGACCCCACGCGCCAAGTTGCGCGGCTGACGTGTCGCCCTTCTTGAGACCATCGACAATCGCATCCGCCGCCAGCTCACCTGACTTCAGCGCCAGCAGGACGCCGGACGAGTACAGCGGATCGAGGAAGCCGAACGCATCGCCGACCAGCACCCAGCCGTTGCCGGCGCACTCGGTCGAGCGATACGAATAATCACGGGTGGCGAAGTAGCCGGTGACGCGCTTCGCATTCTTGATGCGCTCCTGCACGGCCGGCGTGTTCGCCACTTCCTCCTGATAGGTCTGTTCATGGTTGCCCTTGCGGCCCTTGAACAGGTAATCGAACGGCGCCACCACGCCCAGCGAGACGATGTTGTCGTGGAGCGGGATGTTCCAGAACCAGCCTTCCTTGCCGGGTGTCTGGATGACCATGGTCGCGCCCTCATCGCGGCCGGTGTCGCGATAGGCACCTTCCCAATACGTCCAGATCGCGCCCTTGTTGAGGACCGGATCCCAGAGACGCAGCTTCATGCGATTCATCAGCAACGCGGCCTGGCCGCTGGCGTCGACCACAACTGTTGAGCGGATTTCACGTCGCTCGCCGTCCAGCTTGATCGCGACGCCTGTCGCCCTGTCGCCGGTGAACAGCACTTCGACGACGTGAACGCCGTCGTGGGCGTCGACGCCGTGCTCGCGGGCGTTGTTGAGCAGCATGTGATCGAACTCGCTGCGCACCACCTGCCAGGTCTGCGAGCACTCGTGCGGCTTGTTGTCCCAGAAGTAAAAGGGCGCGGACAACTTACCGTTGGAGTTGATGAACTGCACGCTGTGCTTCTTGACGAAGTGGCTCTGCTGCATCTTCTCCAGCATGTTGAGCCGCTTCAATACCCAATAGGTCTCGGGGATCAGCGATTCGCCGATGTGGAAGCGCGGGAAGGTCTCTCGTTCGAAGAGGCCGACCTTCAATCCGCCCTGCGCGAGGATCGTGGCGGTCGTCGAACCCGCAGGGCCGCCGCCGATGACAACAACGTCGTATTCAGGCTGGATGTGCGACATGAGATTCTGGAAAGGCCGGCAGGTGAGGAGGCCAGCGGGTCAGCAAGTTAGGTATACCGGATGCCGGCGTGTTGCGGCAGGAAGAAGCGGGGCAGCAACACATCGACGCGCATCAGCGCGTCGCGCGTCAGGGCGATGCGATCGGCGGAGGCCTCCGCCAGGTGGCCTTCGTCACGCAGCGAGCTGATCGCGCCCGCGAAGCGGTTCAGGACATCGACACCGTATTTCTTCGCAAAGTACACCGGGTTGTTCGAGCCCCGCTTCAGTTGCAGCACGAACTCGCGGATCAAGCGCTCTTCGTCCGTTGGACGATAGGCGCGGCCAAGCGGGATCTCGCCGGCCTCGATGGCCGCCTGATACTTTGGCCAGGTGTCGAGGTTCTGGACGTGGACACCGTTGACGTGCCCGAACGATGCGACGCCGAGACCGAGCAGGTCGGCGCCTTCCCACAGCCGATCGCGATAGACGAACCTGGTCTTTGCCGGATTCTTCACCGCGGTGTACGCGCTGCCAATGTGATAGCCGGCACGCTCCAGCGCGGCGAAGGCTTCCTGCACCCATCGGCGCTTGGTCGACCAATTCGCCACCGTCTCGGCGAATTGACCGGTGCCCTTCAACATGTCACCGCTGATGGTGGTGTTGTAGGGCAGTTCCATCTGGTAGATCGTGACGCTGTCGGGCTCGAGCGCCAGCGTGCGGTCGATGCACGCGCGCCAGTTCTGTTCGGTCTCGCCGAGCATGCCCGCGATCAGGTCGATGTTGATCTGCGGGAACCCGAGATGACGCGCGGCGGTGTAGGCGCGTCCGATCTCCGGCGTGCGATGCGCGCGGCCATTCAGCTCGAGGATGCGGTCGTCGAAGTTCTCGACGCCGAGGCTCAGGCGCGTGACGCCCATCTCGCGAATCGCGGCCAGCTTCGCTTCGGTGAGCGTGCCGGGTTCGCATTCAAAGGTGATCTCGTCGGCCGCGCTCCACGATCCGTTGGCGTTCAGACGGCTGACGAGCCCTTGCAACTGCTTCGTGGACAGGAACGACGGGGTGCCGCCGCCGAAGTAGATGAAGTTGAATGTCCGGCCGCTGACGGCCGGTGCGGCGGCGTAAAGGTCCCACTCCCGTGCCAGAAGGTCGAGATACTGTTCGACCTCGCGCGCGTTCTTGTCGGTGTAGACCCTGAAGTAGCAGAAATGGCAGCGCTTCCGGCAGAAGGGAATGTGCAGATACAGCCCCAATGGCCGTTCCGCCGTTGGGGCACTGTTCAAGGCTGCACGGGCGTCGTCCACTGCGGCAGCCGTCCACGTTGAAAACGGCGGGTAGTTGGCGACGAAATAGCTGCCGACATCAGTCTGTTCGACCGCGGCTTCTCCTGCACCGGACATGAATGCCTAACTATACCGTTCGACTTTGGAATCGGTTTACTTCGAGCGCGAGGGCTGGGACAAACGTTATGATGGCGGTGCCAACGTCTGTCACCAAACGTAACGCTATGCGCTATTGCGTGCTGGTGCTCGGTTTCGTCTTCGTCCCGGTCCTGCTGCTCGGCCAGGAGACGCCGCGGTTTCGTGCCGGCGCCAACCTCGTTCGTGTCGATGCGTACGTCTCGCAGGATGACGCGGCGATTACCGATCTCAAGGCCGAGGACTTCACGGTCTACGAAGACGACAGGCCGCAGCGCATCGAGAACTTCGAGCTGATTCGCGCGCGCGGGCCCATTCCCCAGCACGAACGACGCGACACCAACAACACGCGTGATATGCGTCAGGCGGTCAACGACGCGGCGCGCGTGTTCACGCTGTTCTTCGATCCGCTCTACACAAGCACATCGGGCTCGTACTATCTCCAGAAGCCGCTGGTGGAAACGTTCGACAAGGTGATCGGGCCCGACGATATGGTCGGCGCGATGACCCCGGACATGCCGCCGTCAACGATCACCTACAGCAGCCGAACCGAGAGCATCGAGCGGTTCGTGACGAAGTACTGGATGTGGGGACAGCGCGACGTGCGGTGGCCGACGTTCAATCTTCCCGGCAGCAGCCCCAATGACAACGTGCGGAATGATGAGTTCGCCGGCATCGGCGCGTGCTATCCGGCCACGGACAAGGAGAATTTCGGCATCGCGCGCAAGATGATCGAGCGGCTCAAGGAGCAGAAGACGCTCCGCGCGCTCGAGGGGCTGATCCTTCACCTGGAGGGTCTCCGGCAAGAGCGCAAGTTCGTGATGGTGTTTACCGAGGGGTGGCCGTTGTACGGTCCCGATCAATCATTGTCAAAAGTGCTCGAAGGCCGGGGGCCGCTGCCGGATCCTCTGGGCACCGAACCGGGGACCGGGCGCCTTCGCCCGCAAGGTGGCCCGGAGCCTGTCAACGGAGAGGCACGGTCGTGGGAATCGTGCGAGCGACTGCGGATCGAGCTCGCGCAGGTCGATCACGAGCGCGACTTCCAGCGGCTGCTGCAGCGCGCCAACCGCGCGAACGTCAGCTTCTATCCGGTCGACGCGCGGGGCCTGCTGGTGTTCGACCGGCCGACCAGCTTCGACACACTGCCCTCGGACGATCAGGCCATGCTCCGGCGCCGGCACGGCTTCCTGAAGGAGATGGCCGATCAGACCGACGGTTACGCCGTGCTGGATACCGGGCAGGTCGCCGCGGGATTACAGAAAGTCTTTCGCGATGTCGGGTCGTATTACCTGATGAGTTACTACTCCACGAATACGCGGCTCGATGGACGGTTCCGCCGGATTCGCGTCGACGTGAATCGGCGCGGTGCCGACGTGCGCGCGCGTCCCGGATATCTCGCGCCGACCGAAGCGGAGGCTCGCGCGGCCAATGCCATGATGACAACCGCGCCGGCCAGCAACCTGGCGCCAACGGTGTCGCGGGCGCTTGATTCGCTGGCGCCGACGCGAGGGTCGCTGCCGGCGCGCATACAGGCTACGGGCGGACCAGGAACGATCGGCGCGATCATCGAACTCGATCCCGCAACGCTGAAACAGCCGGAGTGGATGATGGGCGGCACGGCTCGCGTATCTTTCGATCCTGACGATCGGAGCGGCCGCATCCCGGAGTCGTTGACGGTGGCGATCGAGCCCGGCCAGCGCAGCATCACCGTGAATGCCGCCAGCGCGATCGGCGCCGGAAAGTATGTCGTCCGCGCGGAGATCGCGGCGAGGGGATCGCGACTGCCGATTCAAGTGTCGACGCCGGTCGACGTCGCGGCCGCCGACGCCGCGATCGGAAGCGCCGCGTTGGCGTATCGCCGCGGACCAAGCACGGGCCTGGCGTATGTGCCGACGGCCGATGCGCGCTTCCGGCGCACCGAGCGCTTGCGGATTGAAGTCCCCATCAGTGCTGACGGCGTGACCGCGGTCGGCAGGCTGCTCACGCGCGAGGGGCAGGCGCTGCCGTTGAACGTCGTCTATCAACAGCGGCGCGACGATGCGGCCGGCCGGTCGTTCGGGCAGGCAGAGGTGATACTCTCGCCCCTGGCGGCGGGAGATTACGTGTTCGAACTCACATTCACTGCCGGCGCAGACCGCCGCGTCGTCGCCTACGGTTTCCGCATCGTCCCGTGAACCCCATGCTGCACCGACTTGTCCTCGCATCACTGCTGCTGACCGCGATCGTCTCGGCGCAACCCCAGGAGATGCCACGATTCCGGGCCGGCGCGAACCTTGTGCGCGTGGACGCCTACGTGTCCAAAGATGACCTGGCGCTGACCGACTTGAAGGCCGAGGACTTCCTCATGTTCGAGGATGACAGGCCGCAGCAGGTCGAGAGTTTCGAACTGGTCGAAGCACGCCGCCCGAATCCGCAGACCGAACGTGTCGATCCCACCAACGTCCGTGACATGCAACAGCAGCTCACGGAGGCCAAGCGCGTCTTCACGTTGTATTTCGACAACATGCGCGTGTCGGTATCGGGTTCGTATCGCGCCCAGAAGCCGATCGTGGACATGCTCGATCGCGTGATCGGGCCTGACGACCTGGTTGGCGTCATGACACCGCAGATGTCGCCCTCGTCGGTGACCTACAGCCCGCGCACCTCCGGTATCGAACGCATCGTCACCGACACCTGGGACTGGGGGAAGCGCGACAGCGTGGTCATCCAGTCACGGCAGGAGGAGGCGTTTGTCTCCTGCTACGGTGTCGAGAAGGCGCGGCCGTTCATCGCGCGAATGCGCGTGGAAGACACGCTGCAGTCGCTCGATTCCCTGGTCGGTTACCTCGACACGATGCGCCCTGAGCGCAAGTTCGTGCTGGTGTTCACCGAAGGGTGGCCGCTGAGCAAGGCCGCACCCGGATTGCTGGAGTTGATTCCGGGGATGGCGGTGCAGGATCCGCTGGGTACTGATCCGCGGACGGGCGGATTGCGCAAGCCCGGTTCAATCGACAGCGCGACCGGCGTGATGTCGATGGAGACCTGTAACAGGGAAGCCACGCGTCTTGCCTACAGCGATCACGAGTTCGAGTTCCGCCAGCTGCTGCAGAAGGCCAACCGCGCCAACGTCAGCTTCTATCCAATCGACGGGCGAGGCCTGGTGGCGTTCGATACTCCGATCGAGTGGGGCGTGCCGCCGGGTGTGGATCGCGCGTGGTTGACTGATCGCTACGAAGGCCTCCGCGACATGGCGGCGCAGACCGACGGCTACGCGATTCTCAGCACCAACGACACGGCGGGGGCGTTGCGAAAGGTGTTCGCGGATATTGGCTCTTACTACCTGCTGGGCTACTACTCGACAAACCAGAAACTCGACGGGCGCTTTCGACGGATACGCGTCGAGGTGAAGCGTCCGGATGTCACAGTGCGCGCGCGCAACGGCTACCTGGCGCCGACGGAATCTGAAGCACGTGCGGCCGGCGCGTCGATCGACAGGGCGGGCGCGAAGCCGTCGCTGCCGCCGACGGTGACACGCGCGCTTGATGCGATCGCTCCCGCACGCGGCAACCTGCCGGCGCGCCTGCAGGCCATTGGCGGCCGCAACACCATTCGCGCGATCGTGGAGCTCGATCCGGTCACGGCCAAGCAGCCCGAGTGGGTGGCTGGAGGATCGGTGAAGTTGACGTTCGAGCCCGAGCGTCCTGCATCCGGTGCCAAGGCCTCCGGCACTGCGGCGCAAACCCTGACCGTGGCGATTGAGCCCGGACAGCGCAGCATTGTCATTGACGGCACGCAACAACCGTTGGCCCCTGGGCGCTACTCGGTTCGCGCAGAACTGCAGCCGAGGAACAGCCGGGTGCCGATCCAGGTCACGACGTTTGTGACGGTGCCGGCGGATTCCGCTGAAGTCGCATCAGGTGGGCTCGCGTTGAGGCGAGGACCGAGCACTGGTCTTGCGTACATCGCGACCGCCGATCCTCGATTCCGGAGGACCGAGCGAATCCGCTTCGAAGTGCCACTCGCCAGTGAAGGGTTTGCCGGAACTGGACGCCTGCTGACGCGCGAAGGACAACCGATGCCGCTGATCGTGAACTTCACGACGCGAGCGGATGAGGGCAGCCGGCAGCTGTTTGGCGTCGCCGACCTGACGCTGGCGCCGCTGGCGGCTGGTGATTACGTGCTGGAGTTAACGCTCACCAGGAATGGCAAGCCCGACGTCGTGACCTACGGTTTCAGGATCGTGCCCTAAGCCGGGCCGATCGTAAACGTCAGCGTGAAGGGCGCCATGGCGCCGCCGTCGGTGCCCTTCACCCCTTCAAGGATCTCGAACCGCACGGCCCTGAATCGTTCGAACGGCGCTGCCGGCCGAATCTCCAGGGCGCGGTTTTCCCTTACGTAGTTGGTCGTGAACTCAATGTCCTGCGGCGGCGCGGCGGCGTTGTCTCGCGACGCCGCGTAGGTCAGTTTCACGCGGCCCTTCAGCGTCTCGGTATTCAGGTCCCTCGACAACTGCATGCGAATGCGCTCGGTCGAGCGCACGTCGGCTTCGCCCTCGGTTGGCGCGGTGAAGAGGATCTCCACCGGCGGCGGGGGCGGAAGATCGATCGCCACTTCGGTGGTTTCTTCAGGCGTCGGTGCGAGTTCGATGCTCGTGCCATCGAGCCACGTCACGCCTTTGGCGCTGCGGACGGTGCCCTGCACCTGTACCCAGCGCCCCGTGTCGAGCCTCCGGCTTGCATCAAAGTTGAATCCCTTGCCGCGCGGCTGCACGCCCATGACCCACAATGCCGCGTCGCCCGAGCGCAACACGAACTGATAGCGATGCTGTGCCGGCGCCTCGGGAGAATCGCCGAACAGGTTGCGGCCGCGAAACTGCCCGGTGATCGTGACGCGCTGGCCGTCGAAGCGCAGCGGATCCATCGCGACCGCGCGCAGCGGCGGCGCAGTGGCGTTGACCGCGGTGGGCGGTGGAACGGTGCCCGACAGTAACAGCACCAGTTCTTCACCCGGCTTGGGCCAGCGATCCTGGTAGCTGGCGCGCACGCGCTCGAGCAAGTTGAAGGGAATCAGTCTCGGGTCGTCCTGCGACATCCGGCCGATGTCGAGCAGCTGGCCGCGCGCTTCGGCGCGGCCTTCGCGCGGCGCGTCGCGCGCGATCAACGTGATGGCGCCTTCCTCGGTGCCGATGGTGACGCGATCACCGGTGCCCTTGATCTCGCCAAGCACCATCACCGTCTGCTGATGATAGAAGCCAGGATAGGCGCGGATAGCGGTGATCGTCGTGGCCCGGCGCACGGTGGGCTGGGCGCCCACCGTGGCCGCAGCAGCAGCAATCAGGAGCGCGATCGAGAGGCGACGTGCCCGCATGAGACGTTCATGCTAGCACCTGCGGGCATGGATCCCGGCTCCCGGTCCCGGCTCCCGGCTCCCGGTTCCCGGCCCTTACATCTTCTTCTGCGCGAATCGCGCGAGGATCACGGCCAGCGCGAAGAACAACGCCGCGCCGGCGATCTGTCCGATCGCTTCTTCGCTACGCAGCGCCGGCATCATGTCGCCGACCACCTGGAAGGGACCGAGCCACTCGGCGCCGAACAGGATCGCGTAGAGAATACCGGCCAGCGAACCTCCCGCGATCAGGCCCGAGCTGAAGAGCGTGCCGGCGCTGAGATCTGACTCGCTGGTCTCGCCGGTCTTGCGCTCGACCCACCAGCGCACCAGGCCGCCGGCGAAGATCGGCGCGGTGGTGGCAATCGGCAGATAGGCGCCCACGGCAAACGACAACGAGTGAATGCCGCACAGCTCGAGCGTGACCGCAATGAACACGCCGACCAGCACGAGGCCCCACGGCAGGTTCTGCGAGAGCAGGCCCTTGATCAGCGTCGCCATCAACGTGGCCTGCGGCGCCGCGACGTCCGCGGATCCGATGGTGAACACGTTGTGGAGATACAGGATCGTCGCGCCGATCGCGAACGCCGAGGTGATGACGCCAATCGCGAGGCCGAGCTGCTGATAGAGCGGGGTCGCGCCGACGATGTAGCCGGTCTTCAAGTCCTGCGACGTGTTGCCGGCGTTCGCGGCTGCAATGCAGACGATCGCGCCGACCGAGATCGCAACCGGTCCGTAAATGTCACCGGTCCAGCCGAGAGCCACGAAGATCAAGCACGTGATGATCAGCGTGGCGATGGTCATGCCCGAGATCGGGTTCGATGAGGAACCGATCAAGCCCGTGATGCGGGACGACACCGTCGCGAAGAAGAAACCGAAGATGACGATCAGGATGGACACGAGGACGTTGCCCTGCGTCGGCAATCCGGGCGTGGCGGCCAGGAACACGGCAAGCAACAGTGAGCCAACGAGCACCACCATCATCGGAATGTCTCGCTCGGTGCGGAGCTGCGTGCCGCCACCACCGCCGCCGAAGCCCTTCAAGCCTTCGCGGGCCGATGAAATGATCGTCGGCAGCGTGCGTCCGAGCGTGATCAATCCGGCCGCCAGCACGGCGCCTGCGCCGATGTAGCGAATGTAGGCGCTCCAGATCTGGCCCGGGCTCATCTCCGAGATCAGGAACGGCTGGCCGGTAGCGGGATTGTTCGCGAAGTTCGGATGGATCGGCGGGAACGGCGTGGTGATCGCCGCGCCGAGCAGCGACAGGAGCGGCAGCAGGACGAGCCACGACAACACGCCGCCGGCGACCATGGTGCCCGCGATCCGCGGGCCGATCACGTAACCCACACCCATGTATTCGGGTGAGATGTCGACGTTGAGTGTGGCGTTGGGGAACTGGCTCGTGCGCGAGAGCGAGTGGCCGATCTCCTGGCGGAAGATGTTGAACGTCCACGACAGCGACTTCCACAGCGCGCCGATGCCGAGTCCGCTGAACACCAGTGATGCCAGCTGGCCGCCGCGCTCGCCGGCCACCAGCACCTCGGCGCAGGCGGTGCCTTCGGGATAGGGCAGCGTGCCGTGCTCCTTGACGATCAGCGCGCGACGCAACGGCACCATCATCAACACGCCGAGGATGCCGCCCGCAAAGGACAGCAGCAGGATCTGTGTGTAGTTGAAGTATCCCGGGCCATCCGGCAACAGGAAGATCAACGCCGGAATCGTAAACACCACGCCGCCGGCCACCGACTCACCGGCCGATCCGATCGTCTGGACGATGTTGTTTTCGAGAATCGTCGAGCCGCCGAGCTTCTTGAGCACCGAAATGGCGAGCACGGCGATCGGGATCGAGGCGCTGACCGTCAGGCCCGCGCGCAGGCCGAGATACACCGTGGACGCGCCGAACAGCAGGCCGAACAACACACCGAGCACGATCGCCTTGGCGGTGAACTCCGCCATGTTCTGCGAGGCTGGAACGTACGGTTGAAAGCCCTTCGAGGTATCTGCCATGCCGCGGATTCTAGCAGGCCGGCCGGAACCCGACGACAAGCGTTTACGGACGCCGCCTCCACATCGTCCCGGCGACGCCGAAGGCGACGAGCGAGACGGTGGCCCCTCCACCCACCGCCCAGCGGTAGGCGGTGCTCGGTTCCTGTGGGCTGACGACGTCCACCGCGGGTGGGCCGATGCCGCGATCGGGACGCGGCCTCCGGCTGTTGAGGTGTGCAACCAGCTGCCCGGCCATCAGCACACCCGCGAGCCCGATCACGGCTATTCGCCAGCGCGATCGCGCATGCCGGGTGAGCCACTCATTGAGTTGCACGCACGCGATGAGGGAGAAGCCCACAACCCCGACGACCAGCAGCCGTGTGGCGACGCGTTGCGACACGAAGCCAGGGAGCGTGAAGAGCGTCCACTTGTAGATGTTGAAGGTGCTCAGCACCAGCATCGCGACGCTCGCCACCCAGAGCCTGGCGATCGAGTGTTGCCACACCCGACTCAACGGGGCGGTGATGCCGGCAAGGATGACAATGAAGCCGATCCAGCCCACGAACGTGTTGTATTCCCACCAGTTGAGACCATCGACCATTCGTCGGGGCTCACCGATGAACGCGCCAGCCAGTGTTTCGAGGCTCTGGTAGCTACCGACGAACTCTCGATCAGCCGCGTCGTAGAGGAGTGCCGCAGGCAACAGTCGAACGGCGGCGAGACCAGCGATCAGAAGTGCGACCGACAGGCCGAATCGCCACCTCGACGGGCTGCCGGCAACGAAGACGGCGACGAAGATCACGCACCACACGAAGACGTGCCACCCACCGGCGAGGGCGATCACGGCCATCGTCACTGCAAGCCCGGACTGTGTGCGAGTGCTGGTGTCTCCAAGGGCGACGCGATGGATAAACAGGAAGAAGCAGGGCAACAGGAAGTAGCTCACCCACTGGCCATGGCCGGTTTCGAGATGTGCGATCAGGTGGCCGTTCATCAGGAAGATCGCCAGGAACGCGAGCGACGCGATCGGCCCGAGCCGCAAATCGCGAGCAAGGGAGTACGCGCCGATCAGTCCGATGGCGAGAAGGCCGGTAGCCTGCAACACGATGAAGGTGGGCACTTCCATCCATCGCAGTAAGACGGCGTGCGGAGCGATCAGCGTCTCTGCATTGGCAAAGAACAACGTGGTTCCCTGGAAGGGTTCTTTCAACAGCCACGGCAACGTCCCTCGGCCAAGGCTCTCCCGGAGCGCCGTGTAGTAGCTCCACTCCTTTACCCAATCCTGGGTCGCCGACCAATCCACATCACCGCCGCGGAAATACCACACCACTCCGGCGATACAGATCCCGGCCCCGATGAGCCACGCCACGCGTTCGGCCAGCGCCGGACGGCCCAGGGCCTCGAGGCCAAGGGCGCCGAACAGCGCGGCTATGACGATGGCGAGCGGAAGCCAGGTGTCAGGCGTCGCCATGAGGAAGGACGCCAGCGTGAAGGGAAAACGGACGACTGTCAGCAGGGACGAATCGATCAGCACCGCGCCAAGTGCCAGCACCCCGACGAGCAGCCACTGGTCATCAATGGGAAAAGCCGTGGATCTGGGCGGAGTTGAGGGGAGATCGGACGCCACGCGCGAGCCGGAATTCTATCCACGCGGAGGGGGAGTGCGGTATCCTAAATTCAGCTTGTGAATTCACAGAACAAGCGGAAAACGGCGAGTGAGCCGGTTTCCGAGCTCACCACAAACCGTCTGTCCGTGTACCTGCGGTGCCTGAACCAGCTCGAGTCTGCCGGTGTGGAGACCATTTCGTCGCAGGCGCTGGCCGAGCAGTTCCATCTCAACGCCGCCCAGATTCGCAAGGACCTCGCCTACTTCGGTGAATTCGGCGTCCGCGGCGTTGGCTATTACGTCAAGGACCTGAAGCGCCACCTCCGGCAAATCCTCGGTCTCGACCGCAAGCTGCGCGTCGCCGTGATGGGCGCTGGAAACCTTGGCCTCGCCCTGGCTGACTATCCCGGCTTCAAGCGTGAAGGCTTCGAGATCGTGTCGATGTTCGACGTGGCCGAGGTGAAGATCGGCGGCGACTCCAAGAGTGGCGTGCCGATCCACGACCTGAAGGACCTGAAGAAGATCGTCCGCAAGGAACGTATCGACATCGCGGTCATCGCCGTGCCGGCCGAATCGGCCCAGCACGTCCTCGACCAGGTGGTGGCCGCCGGGATCAAGGCGGTCTTGAATTTTTCGCCGGGAGCCCTCAAAGTGCCTGCTGACGTAAAGATGAAAGGCGTCGACCTCACCGTGTCGCTGGAGAGTCTGTCGTTCTATCTCGCGCAGGGCATGGATGATGGCAACTAGGGCGGGTAAGGCTGGTCGGGCTGAGAACGCGGGTCTGACCCACGTCGATTCGAAGGGCCGCATCCGCATGGTCGACGTAGGTGACAAGCCCGTCACCGGTCGCGAAGCCGTGGCTCGCGGATCGATCACGATGTCGAAGGTTGCGCGGACGCTGATTCAATCCGGCAACAACAAGAAGGGCGATCCCATCCAGGCCGCGCGGCTCGCGGGGATCATGGCCGCCAAGAAGACCAGCGAGCTGATTCCGCTGTGTCACCCGCTGAACCTGTCACACATTTCCGTGGACCTCACGCCGACGAAAAAGGGCTACGACATCGAGGCCCGTGTGCGGCTTGCCGGGCAGACCGGCGTAGAGATGGAAGCGCTGACCGCCGTGTCAGTCGCGGCGCTGACGCTCTATGACATGGTGAAGGCCGTCGACAAGACGATGGTCATCGGCGGCATTGAATTGGTCGAGAAGAAGGGCGGCAGGTCGGGACACTACAGGAAGTTAAAAGTTTAAGGTTTAAAGTTTAAAGTTGAGTTGAAGTTGAAGTTGAAGTTGAAGTTGAAGTTGAAGTTGAGTTGAAAGTTAGAGTCGGAGTTCAAGTGCGAGTTCTGATTTCAATTCAACAACCCGTCGTCCAGTGGCAGATTCCTGCCAGCGGTGTTGACGCCCTCCGCCAGCGATTTCCAGAAGTCGAATTCATCCACGCCACGTCGGCGGAGCAGCGCGCTGACGGCCTCAAGACATGCGACGTGGCCTACACGTGGATTCTCAAAGGTGATGAAGCGGCAGCGGCGCCGCACCTGAAGTGGGTTCACACCTCCGCGGTTGCGGTTGAAACGATCTGCCTGCAGGACCTGTTCGCGCGCGGCATCGTGGTGAGTAACACGCGCGGCGTCCAGTCCGTGCCGATCGCCGAGCACGTGATGGCGATGGTGCTGGCGTTCGCAAAGCAATTGCCGTTCGCGCTCGAGCACCAGCGCAATGCGTCGTGGGCGCAGAACCAGTTCATGGGCGATCGCCTGCCGTGGTTGCTGAAAGGGAAGACGCTGGGCGTGATCGGCGTCGGCACCATTGGCAGCGAAATCGCGGCGCGCGCGAATGCGTTCGGCATGCGGGTGATCGCGATGCGACGACGCGCCACCGTGCCGGTGCCGGGCATCGAACGGGCGTTTGGCCCCGAGCAGCTGTATCCGTTCCTGTCGCAGTGCCATGTGCTGGTGATCGCCGCGCCGCTGACGCCGCAGACGCACTCACTGCTCGGAGCCGCGCAGCTGGCGCAGCTGCCGAAGGGCGCACTCGTGGTCAACGTCGGTCGAGCGAAGATCCTCGACACGGACGCGCTGATGGACGCACTTGATTCCGGTCACCTGGGTGGCGCATCGCTCGACGTGTTCCCCGCGGAGCCGCTGCCGCCCGAGCACCGGCTCTGGAAGACGCCGAACGTGATCCTCACGCCCCACACTTCCGGCTTCCGCCAGGGGCACTGGGAGGAAGTCGTCGACTTGTTTGCGGAGAACCTGGAACGCTTCAGGCGCGGCGAGCCGCTGAAATTCCGAGTCGAACCAGAGCTGGGCTATTGAAGTGAGAAGTGAGAAGTGAGAAGTGAGAAGTGAGAAGCTTCTCACTTCCTACTTCTCACTTCTCACTTCCTTCGGCGGCGGCTCGATATGAATGATCGCGTCCTTGATCTGCGGGTAGCGCGCCATCAGCTTGTCTTTGACCACGTGCGACAAGTGATGCGCGTGATCGAGGCTCATGTCCGCGCGCATCCAGATGTGCAGGTCGAGAAATACGAAGTCCACTGAACCCCGCGTGCGGATGTGATGCGAGCCCAGCACTTCGGGCACGCTCTTGACCACCGCGAGGATCTCTTCCTCGGGAATCACGTAGCGATCGGCAAGGATCCCGGTCGTGGACTGGAAGATCTCCCAGCACGCGTAACCAATGAACACCGCCACGACGAGCGCGGCGGCAGGGTCGAGCCAGAGATAGCCGAACTTGACGCCGATCAGCGCCACGATCACGGTGGCCGATGTCAGCAGGTCGCTGAGCGTGTGGTGTGAATCGGCCAGCAACACCTCGCTGCCCAGCTTCCGGCCGGCGCTGCGCTCGTAGAACACCACGCCCAGATTCACCAGGAACGTGCCGCCCATCACCACGAATGTCAGCGCGTTGATGACCGGCTCGCCACCGCTCTGGAAGCGCTCCCATGCGGCGGACAGAACCTCGCGCAACACGATGATCAGGAAGATGAGGATGCCGATCGACGCCATGGTCTCGAACTTGCGATGACCATAGGGGTGATCTTCATCCGGCGGCGCACCGGCGATGCGCACGCCGATGATGCCGACAACGTTGGAGGCGGTATCGGTGAGCGAGTGATAACCGTCGGACAGGACCGAAACGGCACCGGTTGCCAGGCCAAGAGCGATCTTGGCCACGGCAACGATCAGGTTGAGGACGAGTACCCGGTAGAGGACCGCCGAGACTTCAGTCGCACGGTCCCGCACTGAAGTTCGCTAGAACACGCGAGCGTGCGGAACGGGCCACCACCGCACCTGGACCTTGCCGATGATGTACTTCTTCGGCACGAAGCCCCAGTGGCGGCTGTCGGAACTGTTGTTCCGGTGATCACCCATCACGAAGTAGTAGCCCTCGGGAATCACCTGCGGGCCCCAGTCGTCATGGCTGCGATATTCCGCCGGCACGAAGTCATCGCGCATCGGCACGTCGTTCACGTACACCCGGCCATCGACCACGCGCACCGTGTCGCCTTCTTCGGCGATGACGCGCTTGACGAACGACTTGTCCGGGTTGAGCGGGTAGTAGAGCATCACGATGTCGCCGCGCTGCGGCGACGTCAGGCGATAGCGGAGCTTGTTGACGATCAGGCGATCCTGGTCGGCCAGCGTCGGCGCCATGCTCTGGCCTTCGACGCGCGCCACCTGGAAGCCGAACGTCACGATCAGCGTGGCGTAGACCGCGGCGGAGGCGAGCGTGCGGACCCACGCGAAGAATTCATCGCGCCACACTTCGAGGCGGCGCATCATCTGCTGCGAGTCGTGGTCGATCTGCAACGGCAGCGGCGTGGTTGCGGGCCGCGCGAACGGATCGGTGGTCGCCTGGAAGCTGGTGGCCTCGAACGGATTCTCGTCGCCGGGATCGGCGAAAACTACAGCTTCAGGTACTCCCGCAGCCGTCGGGTCTGCGAGCGGCTGACCGGTATTTCCGTCGCCTTCGGGTCGGTCATCCTGAGGATGTAATTCCGGCTGAACCAAGGAACGATCTCCTTAACCTTATTAATGTTCACCAGGTGAGAGCGGTGGACGCGCCAGAACACTTCAGGATCAAGCCGCGCGTGCAGCTCCTCCAGCGTCCGGTCGTTCGACGTCCCCGATACCTGGTTCGTAACAATATTAATCGAATCCTCGACGAGGGAGGCATGGATGATCTCCTCCGCCCGCACGAGTACAAACCTGCCATTCACTTTGACGGCCACCTGATCCCGGCGGTCTTTCTGGCCTTCCATCATGCGGACGAGCCGGTCCAGCTGCCCCTGAAACGGCTGGCTTTCGCTCCGGCGTTTCCGCGCGCGCGATACGGCGGTCTCGAGCCGGGATGAATCCACCGGCTTCAGGACGTAGTCGACGGCGTTGACTTCAAAGGCCTCGATCGCGCGCTGGTCGTAGGCTGTGACGAAAATCACACTGGGTCCGGTTCCCGATTCCATCACCTGGCGCGCGACTTCGAAGCCGGTGAGCCCGGGCATCTGCACGTCAAGGAACGCGACGTCGGGGTCGTGTCGTGCAATCTCGTCGAGCGCTTCCATGCCGTTAGCCGCTTCGGCGACCACGTCGATGCCTTCCAGTTGCCCGAGCAGGAAGCACAACTCGTCCCGTGCCAGTTCCTCGTCATCGGCCACCAGTGCGGTCAGGGATCGATTCGTCATGCGGTGATCCGTTGTTCGACCGCCACGGCGTAGGGGATCTCAACGCGCGCCAGTGCGCCCTTGTCAGGCGATCCCACCAGCGTGAATCGCCCGGCGTTGCCGTACAACACGCGCAGGCGTTCGTGGACGTTGTTGAGGCCAATCCCGCCGGAGAGCATCTGCGGCTTACGCTCGTGCGGAATGCCGACGCCGTCGTCGGCGATCTCGATCACCGCGAGATCAAGTTCGCGGCGGCAGCGAATGGTGATGGTGCCGGGACCGACCTTGCGGGCGAAGCCATGCTTGATGCAGTTCTCCACCAGCGGCTGCAGCAACAGGCTCGGCACGACGATGTCCAGTGTATCCGGCGCGATCGACTTCTTCACGGAGAGCCGGGCGCCGAAACGAATCATTTCGATGTCGAGATACTCGTCGATCGCCGCGAGTTCATCGCGCAGCGTGACGAACTGCTGCTGGTTCTGCATCAGCCGACGCAGCAGGCCGGACAGCTTCTGGATCGTCGCGCGCGCCGTTTCGGGCTGCGATCGGATCAGCGATGAGACCGACGCCAGCGTGTTGAACAGGAAGTGCGGATTGATCTGGCTCTTGAGCGCTTCCACCTTTGCGGTCAGCAACCGCTTCTCCTGCTCCTGTAGACGGTGTTCGATGCGGGCGGTGTTCCAGATCTTGATCGGCGTCGCCACCGTGAGGACCGCGGCAACGTAGACCGCGATGGTGTGCCACGGTTCCGGTCCCGAGAGCCGGAACAGGCCTGAGGGATAGCGCGCGCCGATGATCTGCCGCACGGTCTCCAGGCCGATCGGCACGAGGATCAGCACGATCTGCCAGTTGACCTTCATGCTCCGCGCCGAGTCCCAAAGATATCGCGGGAAGCTGAAGAACCCGAACGGCGAGAAGTCCCAGATCGCTTCCTTCGGACAGGCCTCGCGAATGCCGCCTCCGGCAAAGCCGCAACCCACGGCAAAAAACGGCGCGCCATACTCGCCAACAGCCAGTGCCGGCAGCGACATGAACAGACCGACGATGGCGCCGGTGTAGGGACCGGCGATGAGGCCCGCGAGCAGCGCGCCCTCCAGCGTCAGGTCGGCGGCGTCGTAGTTCAGCAGGATGCGGGAGGCCACCCCGGCGCTGAACGGCATTGCCAGTCCCAGGGCAAAGACCAGCCGATCCGGCCAGCTCCGCTGTTCAAAGATGAGGATGTGCCGGAATCGGCGATACCTCGCCAACATGGTCGCGAGTGCGGCCATTGCGGCCAGTTTGACCACCAGCGTGGTGAGCAGGAACTGGCCCGCCGAGAGGAATTTCTGGTCTTCCACGGTCCCGGATGCCGTGAACCGGGGGCCGGGAGCCGTAAACGCTTCTAATGGTGCGTTTTAACGGATCCCGGTTCCCGGATCCCGGTCTCCGGATGTTATCATCTGAAGACACATATGCTCAGTGACGTCGTCAAGGGCTTCGCGCTCACGTTCAAGCACGTTTTCCGCAAGCCCATTACCGTCAACTACCCGCACCAGAAGGTCCCGATGTTTCCGCGTTACCGCGGCAAGCAGGTCCTGATGCGCGACGAGAACGGCCTGGAAAAGTGCGTGGCGTGCGGCCTCTGCGCCGTGGCCTGCCCGGCCGACGCGATCTACCTTGAAGCGGCGGAAAACGACGGCACCGTGATGGCGGGACCGCGTTACGCGTCGACCTACCAGATTCACAAGACGCGCTGCATCTTCTGCGGCTACTGCGAAGAAGCGTGTCCCGTGTCGGCGATCTTCATGGGCAAGGACTACGAGCTCGCCGTCTACAGCAAGGACGACTTCGTGTGGGACAAGACCGAACTTCTGGTCCCCGCCGCGGCCGATCAGAAGGCGCCCGTCGCCGCGCGTTAAGAACCGCGCGGCCCGTGCGGCCGTCTGTAACTAGTGAGACCGGTTTCCTGAGTTCCAAAAGAAACTAGTGAAGAAGCCTTTCCTGCAAGCGTTGGATGATCGTGTGCTCGTGTGTGACGGAGCCATGGGCACGATGCTGTACGGAAGGGGCATCTTCATCAACCGCTGCTTCGAGTCGCTGAACGAGTCGCACGCCGACCTGGTCGTGGACGTGCACGGCGAGTACTTGAAGGCCGGCGCCGACGTCATCGAGACCAACACCTTCGGTGCGAACCGCATGAAGCTGCGCGCGTTCGGCCTGGGTGACCAGGTGCGCGCTATCAACCTGGCCGGCGCCCAGCTCGCGCGCCAAGCGGTCGAGAGAGCCGGGTTGGCGGACGACGCGTATGTCGCGGGAGCGATTGGCCCGCTGGGTGTGCGCGTCGAGCCATGGGGCAAGACCGGCGTCGACGAAGCAGAAGAACTGTTCCGCGAACAAGCCCAGGCGCTGCTCGACGGCAAGGTCGATCTGTTCATCCTCGAGACCTTCCGCGACCTGAACGAAATTGGTGCGGCCATCGCGGCGGTCCGCGGCATCTGCGACCTTCCGATCGTGGCGCAGATGACCACGGAAGAGGATGGCGCCAGCCTCGACGGTGCGCCCGCCGAACAGTTCGCGCCGGAGTTGATCAAGCGCGGGGCTAACGTCGTCGGCGTTAACTGCAGTGTGGGGCCCGCGCCGATGCTTGAAACTGTCGAGCGCATCTCCGACATCGTAGATGTATGGCTCTCGGCGCAGCCCAACGCCGGCAAGCCGCGTGACATCGAAGGCCGCAACCTCTACCTGTGCTCGCCGGAGTACATGGCGTCGTATGCGCGCCGCTTTATCGCCTCCGGTGTGCGGCTCGTCGGTGGCTGCTGCGGCACGACGCCGGAACATATCCGGCAGATCGCGCTGGCGGCAAAGTCGATGGCTCCCGGCCTGGCGCGGCATGCTGGTGGCGTCGAGGTGAAGACGCCGGTGGCCAGCCAGCCACACGCGAAGCCGCCCGTGGCTCGTGAAGAAAAGTCGGCGCTGGCGAAGAAGCTGGTGAATGGCGGATTCGTGCGCGCGATCGAGCTGGTGCCGCCTCGCGGCCACACCTCGGCGAGCGCGCTCAAGGACGCCACCCGTCTGGCCAGCCGCGGGGTGGACGTCGTCACCATCCCGGACGGCCTGCGATCGGGCGCGCGCATGAGCGCGTTATCGATGGCGGTGCTGGTGCAACAGCACGCCGCGGTGGAAGCGCTGCTGCAGTATTCGTGTCGTGATCGCAACCTGCTGGGCATCCAGTCGGATCTGCTTGGCGCCCACGCGATGGGTGTGCGCAACGTGCTCGGCATCACCGGCGATGTGCGGAACCTGGGAGATATCCCGGACGCCACGGCAGTGTTCGACGTGGACTCGATCGGTCTCACGAACGTGATCAACCGGTTGAACCACGGTCTTGATATCGGCGGACAGCCGATTGGCGATCCGGCGGCGTTTCATGCCGGCGTGATGGTCAACCCGTCCCGCGATCTCGACCAGGAAGTGCGGCGGCTCGAATTCAAGGTCGAAGCCGGCGCCGAGTTCGCGGTGACGAGACCCGTGTTTGATGTGACCGCGTTCGAGCGCTTCCTCGCGCGCGTCAATTCGTTCGGCCTGCCGATCATCGTTGGCATCTGGCCGTTCGAAAGCGCCCTGAACGCGGAGTTCATGGCGAACGAGGTGCCGGGTGTGACGGTGCCTGATGCGCTGGTCGAGCGAATGCGCAAGACCGGCAACGCCGACGCGGCGGTCGCCGAAGGTGTGGCGATCGCGCGGGAAATCGTGACGGCCGTGAAGGGAATGGCCGCAGGAGTCCAGATCTCAACCCCATCGGGCCGGTTGGACGCCGCCCTTGATGTGCTTGACGTGGTATAGTCCGGTTCCGACTTAGCGAGTGAGAAAATATGGGCCTATTTGAGCAGGAAACCCAGCGTTCGGGTAACGCCGCTACCAAGGCACTCTCGGTGACCAACTACGGCACTGAGTTCATGCACCTGGTGTACCAGAACATCGCGAAGGTCTACGACTACACGTACGGCCCAACGCTTCATCCCGGTCGCATTGAAGCTCTCGAGAAGATGCGGATCCGCCCGGGCACGGAAGTACTCGAAGTCGGTGTTGGCACCGGCATCAACCTGGGCATGTACCCGCGCACCGCCAAGATCACTGGCATTGATCTCTCGAGCCGCATGCTCGTCAAGGCGCAGAAGCGCATCGACGAAAAGGGCCTGAAGAATTGCACGGTCGCGGAAATGGATGCGACCAAGATGACCTACGCCGACAACATGTTCGACGTGGTCTACGCTCCCTACGTCATCAGCGTGGTGCCGAATCCGGTCGCCGTCGCGCGCGAGATGTATCGCGTGTGCCGCCCCGGCGGCCGCGTCGTGATCCTCAACCACTTCAAGAGCGCCAACCCGATCATGGCGAAGATCGAAACCGCCATTTCACCGATGACGGTGCACGTCGGCTTCAAGGCGGACCTGGATCTACCGGGCTTCCTGCAGCAGGCGGAACTGACGCCGGTGTCGCTGGAGAAGGTGAACGTCCCGAAGATCTGGACGCTGATTACGGTGGTGAAAGACTAGCGGTCCGGCTAAAGCCGGACCCTCACAGGAATATCTTGTGAGGCATGTCCGGTGAGGGTCCGCCTTTAGGCGGACCTAAGGTCGCTCTAAAGCTTTCAGCTGTTCGTTCCTGAGAACGATAAATAATCCAGACCCCTCGGCGACCACGCGTCCTGAGGGGTCTTTTAACGTACTGCGCACGTGCACCTTGCGTCCGTCGACGCGCTCGATGCTCGCTTCGACGGTGGTCTCGGTTTCGAGCGGCAGCATCGCCATGAACGAGATGGTGATCGTCGCCGCGACGCTCTTGTAGTCGTTCATCCACGCCGCCGCGCCCATCGCCTCATCCAGCGTGGCTGCCATGGCTCCGCCATGCACGTGCCCCGGCGGTCCCATGGTCTTTGGCCCGAACCACGCCTTGGCATACAGCGTCGGCTCGCCCGGCTTGCGGAAGTAGGCGAGGCGCACGTGATTGCTCTCGGCGAGGAACGTGCCTTCAGGTGAAGGAAACGGCTCGCACGGTTCCCATCCGGGTTCAGGCTGCGCGATGGGCGTCGTCATGGGATGCTGCCGAGCAGGATATCAGCAGCGACAGCGGCGCCGTTGGTATCCGGCGTCGTGGGCGGCTCCGGCTGCGCGAGCAGGGCGTCAAGGTGCGGCTGCCAGCGTCCGCTGAAGAGATCGTCGTGACCGATGAAGCCGCAGCGCAGGAACCGTGGCATCGCGTCCACGAGGACTTGATACTCACGAAAGTCACCACGCGAGGTGTAGAGCAGCGCCGTCTGATTAGCGAGGCACTCGGAGATGATGCCGTAGCCAGGCTTGGTGACGACGATGTCGACCGCTTTTACGAGGTCTTCGTATCGAAAGCCGCGCGCGTAGAGCCGCTGGTCGTCGAACGTGCTCGGCGTCAGGACGTGATATCCATCGAGTCGTTGCAGCGCATCGGCCTCCAGCGAATCGATCCCGTATCCGCCGAATGATGTGAGGACAATGCGCTGGTCGAGGGGAAGGTCGAATGCCTGTCGCACTTCGAGCGGGTCGCGCTTCGACCGCCTTGCAACGAACGGCAGGTCATCAATCGCCGGGAAGGTGGCGAATCCTCCCCACATCGGCATGCGGAGCGCCCTGGTCGTGAGGCGATAGATCTCGCCGATGCGATCGGCCACGGCCTGGCCGCCGTCGTAGTGCTCGTAGATCCAGTCCCACGTGAAGTTGCCGGTGGCGAATGCGGGCAGCCCGGCGGCGTGGCCGGCGGCGATGCCAAGCGGCGGCAGATCCGAGATCGTCATCACCGCGCCGTGCGCGCGGAGGAACTCGACTTCAGCAGCCACTCGTTGTTCGAAGGTCGACATGAACGCTTCGGCGCGGACGATTGAACCCGCGGCATCGAGGTGCAGGCTGTCGAGTTGTATGACGCCGGTGTCAACTTCAACGGGGGAGAGCGTGACGCCAGGCCGAGCGGTGCGCGCGACGAGCCACGATGCGACCGAGGATCGGATAATGACGCGCAGGTCGCGCCGCCGATCGAGCAGCGCGTTGATGATCTCGATGGACCTCGAGGCGTGGCCGAAGCCATGCCCCGAGATGTAGAAGGCGATCGTGCGACGGTCGGTCGACAAGCGTTCAGCGGGCGTTCGACAAGCGTTCGACAAGCGTTCGACGGACGTTCGACGAACGTCTAGCCGCGCCAGCCCTTGGTGGGCTTGGTGAAGCGTGCCGGCAGCTTGGAGCGATCGATCGGCGCGGCCGGCTGTTGCGCCTCGGCCTCGTCGACGTCCTCGTCCTTCGGCAGCCCCTCGAGCTGATCCGTGAACATCATCGAGTGGTGCGACGGCACTTCGAACTTCTTGCCGCATGTCTTGCAGGTCACCTCGTCATCGAGGCGCACCAGGTGATCCCGCAGCTTGTCGTACTTGGCGCGATCCTCACCGCCTTGCGGCTGGCGATCCTTCCGCTTCGAGCGCCGCATCCAGCGGATGCTGTACTCGTTGGTGCGTTTGCACTTAGGACACGGGTACTTCGCCGGACGCGTCTCCGGTTTGTCCTGAAAATACGCTTTCTCGTCGAATGCCACAGACCATCCTACCGTTCGGAAGACCGAACTACAAACGTTCGACGGAGCGTTCGACGACCGTTCGACGGAGCGTTCGACGACCGTTCGACG